>NZ_JBITHT010000001.1:0-252583 GCF_044458265.1 Nonomuraea sp. NPDC050478
GCATGTGTTAAGCACGCCGCCAGCGTTCGTCCTGAGCCAGGATCAAACTCTCCATAAAATGAATTTGAATCCCAACCAAAAAGGAATCCGTCACAGAAATACATGACGGGGTTGTGCATCATGCACTGGCTTTTAACACACTGTTGAGTTCTCAAGAAACGGACGCTTGCGGGCGTTTCGCTTCGTCTTTATCTTCGCACCCCCTCGAATCCGTGTCAAATTGACTCGAATCCTTAAAGGTGGAGGAATGTCGCCGGACGCGCCGACTCCATAAGATTAGCAGCGCCTCCGAGTGCTCACGCCGCGTTCACCCGCCACGTAGGCCACGAATCGATCACGGCCGACCATAGACTCCCCACGTGAGCAGCTACACGCCGCCCGTGGCGAAGAAGATCCCGGCTGAACGCGTCCATCACGGCGACACCGTGATCGACGAGTACGCGTGGCTGGCCGGCAAAGACGACCCCGACACGATCTCCTACCTGGAGGCGGAGAACGCCTACCTGGAGCAGGAGACCTCTCATCTGACGGAGCTGCGCGAGCGAATATTCCAGGAGATCAAGGGCCGCACCCAGGAGACCGACCTGTCGGTGCCGAGCCGCAAGGGCGCGTGGTGGTACTTCACCCGCACCGAGGAGGGCAAGCAGTACGCCGTGTCGTGCCGGGTGCCCGCCGACAGCGAGACGCCTCCGGACATCACCGTCGGCGAGCGCCTGGACCACGAGCAGACCCTCCTCGACGGCAACGAGCTGGCCGGCGACAGCCCGTTCTTCTCCATGGGCACCAGCGCCGTCTCCCCCGACGGCACGATGCTCGCCTACTCGACCGACTTCACCGGCGACGAGCGGTTCACGCTCCGGTTCAAGGACCTGCGGACCGGTGAGCTGTTGCCCGACGAGATCGAGGGCATCTTCTACGGCGGCGCCTGGTCGGCCGACGGCTCGACGTTCTTCTACACCCGCGTCGACGACGCCTGGCGGCCGTTCCAGGTCTACCGCCACACCCTGGGCACCGGCGAGGACACCCTCGTCTACCAGGAGGACGACGAGCGGTTCTGGGTCGGCATCGCGCTGACGCGCAGCGAGCGCTACCTCGTGCTCGGCGCGGGCAGCAAGATCACCAGTGAGGTGCGCCTCCTCGACGCGGCGACGCCGTCCGGCGAGTTCCAGCTCGTGCGACCCAGGAAGACCGGCGTCGAGTACGGCGTCGACCACGCGGGCGGCTTCTTCTACGTGCTGCACAACGAGAACGCGCGCGACTTCGAGCTGGCCACCGCGCCGCTCGACGACCCCGGCGAGTGGACCCCGCTGGTCCCGCACCGCGACGACACCCGCCTGCTGGAGATCGACGCGTTCGCCGGGCACGCCGTGCTGCACTTCCGCCGTGACGGGCTGACCGGGCTCCGCGTGCTGCCGCACAACGGCGAGCCCCCGTACGAGATCGAGTTTCCCGAGCCGCTGTACGACGTCGGGCCGGCCGGCAACCCCGAGTTCGTGACGAACCGGCTCAGGCTGGCCTATACCAGCATGGTGACGCCCGCCAGCGTCTACGACTACGACCTGGCCACCCGCGAGCTGATCCTGTTGAAGCGGCGGCCGGTGCTGGGCGGTTACGACCCGGACGACTACGAGCAGTTCCGCGACTGGGCGACGGCCGAGGACGGCACCGAGGTGCCGGTCTCGATCGTCAAGCGCAAGGACAGCACGCTCCCGGCGCCGACGGTGCTCTACGGGTACGGCAGCTATGAGACGTCCATCGACCCGGCGTTCTCGGTACCCAGGCTGTCGCTGCTCGACCGGGGGTTCGTGTTCGCGGTCGCGCACGTGCGCGGCGGCGGTGAGATGGGCCGCCGCTGGTACGAGGACGGCAAGCTCACCAGGAAGCGGAACACGTTCACCGACTTCGTGGCCGTGGCCCGGCACGTCAAGCAGGCCGGGTGGAGCTCGAAGGTGATCGCGCGCGGCGGGTCGGCGGGCGGGCTGCTCATGGGCGCGGCGGTGAACCTGGCGCCGGAGGAGTTCGCGGGCGTGGTGGCCGAGGTGCCGTTCGTGGACGCGCTCAACACCATCCTGGATCCGTCGCTGCCGCTCACCGTGATCGAGTGGGACGAGTGGGGCGATCCGCTGCACGATCCGGAGGTGTACGCCTATATGAAGGGGTACACGCCGTACGAGAACGTCGACGGCAGGACGTACCCGCCTATCCTCGCGATCACCAGCCTGAACGACACCCGCGTGCTGTACCACGAGCCGGCCAAGTGGATCGCGCGGCTGCGTGAGACGGCCGCGGGCGGGCCGTTCCTGCTCAAGACGGAGATGGGCGCCGGCCACGGCGGGCGCAGCGGGCGCTACGACGCCTGGCGGGAAGAGGCGTTCGCGCTCTCCTGGATAGTGGAGAGGGGCACGGCATGACCTATCTGGCCGATCCGGGGCGCTACGAGCGGCAGCCGTACAACCGGAGCGGGCGCAGCGGGCTCAGGCTGCCGGCGGTGTCGCTGGGGCTCTGGCACAACTTCGGCGACGACCGCCCGTTGTCGAACTCGCGGGCGATCCTGCGCCGCGCGTTCGACCTGGGCGTCACGCACTTCGACCTGGCCAACAACTACGGGGTGCCGTACGGGTCGGCGGAGCGGAACTTCGGCGCGATCTTCCGGCGGGACTTCAGGCCGTACCGGGACGAGCTGATCATCTCGACCAAGGCCGGCTACGACATGTGGCCCGGCCCGTACGGCGAGTGGGGGTCGCGCAAGTACCTGCTGGCCAGCCTGGACCAGTCGCTGGAGCGGATGGGCCTGGAGTACGTCGACATCTTCTACAGCCACCGGCCGGATCCCGACACGCCGCTGGAGGAGACGATGGGGGCGCTGGACCGGGCGGTGCGCTCGGGCAAGGCGCTGTACGCGGGCATCTCCAACTATCCGGCGGAGCGGACGGCGCAGGCCGCGAGGATCATGCGGGAGCTGGGCACGCCGCTGCTCATCCACCAGCCGTCCTACTCGATGATCAACCGGTGGATCGAGGACGGGCTGCTGGACGTGCTGGAGGAGGCGGGCATGGGGTGCATCGTGTACTCGCCGCTGGCGCAGGGCCTGCTGACCGACCGCTATCTGCAGGGCGTGCCGGCGGACTCGCGGGCGGCCACCAGCCGGTTCCTCAGCCCTGACCGGATCGACGCGGAGCTGACCCGCGCACTGAACGAGCTGGCCGGGGAGCGGGGCCAGACGCTGGCCCAGATGGCGCTGTCGTGGACGCTCAGGGACCCGCGGGTGACGAGTGTGCTGATCGGCGCGAGCAGCGTGCGTCAGCTGGAGGACAACGTGGCGTGCGTGGAGGGCCCGGTGTTCACGGAGGACGAGCTGAAGGCGATCGACGCGATCACAGCGCCTCGTGCCGCTGAAGGTAGGTGAACGCCGCCCAGCCGGGGAGCACCGGCAGCCAGAACGTGAGCAGCCGGTAGAGCAGCACGGCCGAGGTCGCCAGCTCCGCGGGCACCCCGGCCACGGTCAGGCCCGCCGTGAGCGACAGCTCGACCGCGCCCAGGCCACCAGGCGTGGGCGCGGCCGAGCCGATGGCGTTGGCCGTGAGGTAGACGACCGCCACGGTGGTGAAGCCGATCTCCCAGTTGAAGGCGTGCACGCACGCGTACAGGCAGAGCACGAACGTGAGCGTGATCATGAGGGTGCCGATCGAGCCCTCGATCAGCTTGCGCGGCGACTGGAGCACGTCCAGCAGCCGGGGCAGCACGTTGGAGAACAGCTGCTTCATCCGCCGGGTCACCAGGCGGCGCAGCGGCGGCACCCCCAGCAGCACCACGACCAGCAGGGCGACCGCCAGCAGCGCCACGACCAGGCCGCGTGACGGGGTGAAGGTGCTGGCGGTGTTGGAGCCGGTGATGTAGGCGAACAGCAGCAGCAGCCCGATGTGGAAGGCCAGCATGACGAGCTGCGAGGCGCCCACGCTGGCCACCGCGAGGGCCGGCGCGATCCCGCGCTTCTGCAGGTAGCGGGTGTTGATGGCGACGCCGCCGACGGCGGCGGGCGCGACGAGCTTCACGAACGAGGCCGCGAACTGCACGAGCGTGGTCCGCCACAGCGGCAGGGAGTAGGGCACGAAGCCCCTGAGCATGACCGCGGCGGCCACGAAGCTGACGAACGAGGCGACCAGTGCCAGCACCGACCAGGCCCAGTTGGCCTGGACGACCACCTGCACCAGGTTGACCTGGCTGAGCTGGGAGAGCAGGAAGTAGGCGGCGAGCGTGCTGGCGATGATGGTGACCAGGGTGCGCGGCCGGAATCTCTCCAGCCGCATCTCCTCGACCTTGACCTCGGGTTCGAGTGCGACGATCTGCTCGCGGATGACGCCGAGGAGGTTCTTGTCCTTGGCCAGGGCCGAGCGGGTCTCGCGGGTCAGCGCGATGCGCTGGAGCAGCGGCATGGCCGCGGCGAGCGACTCCGTCCCCATGACCGCGTTCGCCGCGCGCACCGACCGCTCGGCGCCGACGCGCAGCGACAGGTAGACCAGGAGCTGGGCGATGTCGAGCCGGAGCAGCAGGTCACCGGCCGCGATCTCGCCGCTGCGGGCGTCGGTGAGCACGACCCGGCCGGCCTTGTCGAGGTGGATGCCCTCGCCGGTGAGCCGCCGGTGGGCGAGGCGCTGGATCTGCAGCAGGGACACCTGCTCCCAGATCTGGTGGAGGATGTCGTCGTCGATCTCCTCGGTGGGCACCTCGTCGAGCGGGCGGGTGTCGATGTGCTCGTAGGCGAGCAGCGCCGCTTCGGTGCCGATCTCGCTGGTGCCGAGCAGCCTGGGCGTGCTGGCTCCCGCCGCCTGCGCGGCGTACGCCATCAGGGCCTCCCGTTCGAGCTCGGCGCGGAGCGAGCGGATGGCTCTTCGCCTGGTCTCGGTGCTGAGCCGGAAGCGCCGCCACAGCCGGTACGGCAGGCCCGCCACCTGGCGGTCGCGGTCGAGCACGGTGACGTCGATCCGGGCGCCGTCGGCGAGCCCGACGGAGTAGCGGCGGCTGCCCTGGTGGTCGTCCTCGATGCGGCGGGCCGACACCGGCGCGAACGACAGCTTGCGCAGGGCCGCCACCACCGCGTTCCCCGGCGGCCTGGTGTTGGGGCTGCCGATCCCGTACAGGGTGGCGTAGCCGATGGCCATGCCGACCAGGACGGTGACGATGGCGCCCGGCAGGGTGATCTGCCTGCCGGAGTAGAGGGCGAGGATGTAGAGCGCGATCACCGTCCACATGAGCGCGCGCCAGGTCGGCCGGCGGGAGACGCGCACCGCGGTGGTGTAGGCGAGGACGGACGTGAGCAGCGTGTTGAGCGGCTCGATGCTGCGGCCGCCGGTGAGCAGCTGGCTGAGGTCGTCGGCGTTGCCCGCGAGGAGCCACTGGCCCGTCAGGAACGCGCCGACCATGCCGATGATGGCGGCGATCAGCCCTTCGGCGACGCGCAGGCCGTCGCGGTGGAAGACGCGCTCCACGGCGAAGGCGACGGGCACGATGAGCACCGCGGCGCCGCCGATGAACGTGGCGATCCGGCTGAGCAGCGGGACGAGGGTGGTGCCCTCCGTGACGTCCCGTTCCAGTCCGTACAGGGTCTGCTTGGCGACGAGGGCCAGCAGGATCACGGCGCCGAGCGCGGCCAGGGTGGCCAGCAGGCGCAGCAGGTCGGAGGGGCGGCGCAGGCGCTGCGGCAGGAGCGGCTCGACGACGTACACGTCAGGCTCGGCGCGCGCTCCGGCGGCGGACGGGCTCCTCTCGGGAGATCCCTCCGCGTCCTCGTGTTCATTGATTTCGGCCACCGACAGCGATTCTGCACCTTCCTCGCGGGACCGTACGTTCTTGCGGCCTTAGTGTCCCGAATCGTCACCTGGGATCGGGCATCGGGTACCCGACCTCTTGCCCGTAGTCTGTCTCTTATGCCAGGTGAATTGAGGGTTCTGGGGGCCTGTCCGCTCGATTGTCCTGACACCTGCTCCTGGGTGGTCACCGTGCGTGACGGTCAGGCCGTCTCGATGCGCGGCAATCCCGATCATCCTTACACCCGCGGCGCGCTGTGCGTGAAGGTCAACCGTTATCTGGAACACTCCAGGGCTGCCGACCGCATCCTTTACCCGATGCGGCGGGTCGGACCCAAGGGGTCGGGCCGGTTCGAGCGCATCAGCTGGGACGAGGCGCTCGAGGAGATCTCCGTACGGCTGCGCGGCATCGTCGAGGAGCACGGCGGCCAGGCGATCTGGCCCTACCTCGGCACCGGGTCGCTCGGTTACCTCCAGGGCTGCGAGGGCGTGGCGGGGCGGCGATTCTGGAACATGCTGGGCGCGTCCCGTCACTGGCTGAACATCTGCTCGACCGCCGGCAACTCCGGGCTGACGCTGACCAATGGCACCCCCGGCGGCATGGACCCGGAGAACTTCGCGCAGGCGAAGCTGATCCTGCTGTGGGGCACGAACCCGCTCACCAGCGGTCACCACCTGTGGAAGTTCATCCAGGACGCGCGCGCGGACGGCGCCCACGTCGTGGCCATCGACCCGATCCGCACCCGCACGGCCGACCAGGCGGACGAGCACCTGGCGATCCGGCCCGGCACGGACGCGGCGCTCGCGCTCGGCCTGCTCAACGTGGTGCTGGCCGAGGGCGCCCAGGACGAGGAGTACCTGGCCGCGCACACCGAGGGCTGGGAGAGCTTCCGGGAGGAGATCCTGGAGTATCCGGTCGAGCGGGTGGCGGAGATCACCGGCATCCCGGCCGAGGCGGTCCACAGGCTGGGGACGAGGCTGGCGCGCACCCGCCCCACCGCCATCCGCGCCACCATGGGCATCCAGCGGCACGCGGGCGGCGGCACCGCCCTGCGCACGATCGCCGCGATCCCCGGCGTGACCGGCGACTGGCGCCACCCCGGCGGCGGGGTGGCCTACTCGACCAGCGGCCACGCGCACCTCTCCATCGACACCCGCGACGACCTGCTGCCCGGCCCGGTGCGCACGCTCACCATGACCCGGCTGGGCTCGGAGCTGGCCAAGCCGGACTCGGTCAAGTGCCTGTGGGTGTACGCGGCCAACCCGGCGGGCTCGACCTCCGACGGCAACGCCGTGCGGGCGGGCCTGGCCCGCGAGGACCTGTTCACGGTGGTCGTGGAGCAGTTCCCGACCGACACCGTCGACTACGCCGACATCGTGCTGCCCGCCACCATGCAGACCGAGCACTTCGACCTGCACGCCGGCTACGGGCACCTCTACCTGCTGTGGAACGAGCCCGCGGCGTCCCCGCCCGGCGAGTGCCTGTCCACCACCGAGACGTTCCGGCGGCTGGCCGCGCACATGGGGATGACCGAGCCGTCGCTGTTCGACTCGGACCTGGAGCTGGCCGAGGACCTGCTGTCGAGCGGCCACCCGTCGCTGGAGGGCATCACGGTCGACCGGCTGCGCAAGGAGGGCTGGGTGCGGATGAACTACCCCGAGCCCTTCACCCCGTTCGCCGAGGGCTTCCCGACCAGGTCCGGCCGGATGCGCTTCCCGCCGCGCGGCAAGGCGTACGTCCCGTCGCGGTCCTCCCGGACCGACGGCGGGCTGGTGCTGATCACCCCGGCGCCGCACACCTTTCTGAACACCACGTTCGCGAACAACCCGGAGCTGCTGCGGCGGGCCAAGGACCCGGTGGTGCTGGTGCATCCGGCCGACGCGGCGGCCCGCGGGCTGTCGGACGGGCAGCGGGTACGGGTGCGCAACGCCTTCGGCGAGTTCCTGGCCGACGTGGAGGTCAGCGACCGGGTGGCGCCCGGCGTGGTGGCCTCGCCCAAGGGGCGCTGGCCCAAGCTCAGCCCCGGCGGCGCGAACGCGAACGCGGTGGTCGAGGAGCGCGACGCCGACCTGGGCAGGGGCGCGGTCTACCACGACAACCGGGTGGAGCTCATCCCCTGTGCCGGTCCATGAACGCGACGATCCGGTCGATGACCTCGCCGCCGTAGGAGCCGCGGAACAGCTCTGAGGCGTGCACGCTCTCGCCCTGGATGACATGGATCTGCCGGTCGGGGGCGCGGGTGGCGGCGTCATGGGCCGCCTGGAGGTCGTCGGCGCCGCCGTAGCCGTCGTTCTCGGTGCCGATCTGGAGCAACGGCACGGTGAGCTCGGCCGCGTCCTCGGCGTCGATGGCGCCGGACAGGGCGATCACCCCGGCCGCGCGCTCGCCGAACTTCGTCGCGGCGGGGACGGCGGTGGTGGCGCCGATGGAGCCGCCGGCGAAGAACACCCGCTCGGCGCCCTTCTTGGCCAGCCTGCGTGCCATGGCCAGCGCGGTGTCCTCGGGGCTGGCGTCGAACTTCCTGGCGTAGAGCAGCACGCGGTAGCCGGCGGCGACCAGCCGGTCGGAGAGCGGGCGCCAGGTGCACACGTTGCCGTTGTTCTCGTAGGAGATGACCACGCCGATCTCGCCGTCGCCCGTGATGACGCCCGGCAGGCCGTCCCCGTACGTGAAGATCTCGCCATCGTCGCGGGTGTAGCAGCCGCTCACGTTCGGCCCCTTGGCCTTGGTCTTCGTGGGCGTGGGGGTGGGCGCGGGCGTGGTGGGCGTCGGAGAGGCCACGGGCGGACTCGGCGCCGGCTGTGCGGCCCGGTCCGTGCCCCCGCAAGCGGTCAACGCCAAGACGAGTAACACCGAGCCCGCGATCACCCGCATGGCCGCCCCTCTCCATCGGAAACTATGTCAGTTCTGACATAGTGTCCGGCACAATACCCTGGACGGACCATGACCTCAACGCTGGGATTCGCGATCCTCGCCGTGCTGGCCCGCGGCGAGCGCACCGGGTACGACATCGCCGCGTCCATGCGCAGGCCGCTGTCGTACTTCTGGACGGCAGGCCACAGCCAGATCCACACCGAGCTGCAGAAGCTGCTGGCCGAAGGGCTGGTGTCGTACGAGACGGAGGCCGGGCCGGGGCCGCAGGACAAGAAGATCTACCGCCTGACCGGCGAGGGCACCGCCGCGCTGCGCGGGTGGATCACCGATCCGCCGCGCGAGCGGCCCGAGCGTGACGAGTTGGTGCTCAAGACGTACGCCGCCGCGCTCGCCGACCCGGCGGCGCTGCGCCGGCTCTTCGCGGACCAGCTCGCCAAGCACGAGGCGCGGCTGGCCGAGTACGAGCGCGAGGAGGAGGCCATCGGTGGGCCGCCCGGGTTCGGCGACCCGCGCTGGGGCAACTACGCGGCGCTGCGCTGCGGACTCGGGTACGAGCGCCACCGGGCCGAGTGGTGCAGGTGGATGCTCGATCAGCTCAGCGAGAGCTTGTAGCCCTCGTGGGAGGCGGTGAAGCCGAGCGCGTCGTAGAAGCGGTGCGCGCCGGCGCGTGACTTGTCGGAGGTGAGCTGCACCATCGCGCAGCCGCGGGCGCGGGCCCGGTCGATCCCCCACTGGATCATCTTCCGGCCCAGCCCCTGTCCCCGGGTCGAGGCGGCGACCCGAACGGCCTCGATCTGGCAGCGCTCGGCGCCCAGCCGCGACAGCCCGGCCAGGTAGGTCAGCTGCATGGTGCCGACCACCTTCCCGTCACGCTCGGCCACGATCAGCTCGTCCCACGGGTCCGCGTCGATGCGCTCGAACGCGGCCAGGTAGCGCGGGTCGCCGGGGTCGCCCTCGCGCTCGGCCCCCAGCGGGTCGTCGGCCAGCATGGCCACGATCGCGGGCACGTCGTCCGCACGGGCCGTCCGGAAGAGCAGTGACAGGACATAGTGGGATTCGGGGATGTCGGGGTTGGACGGCAGGCCCATGGTCTTCCCGCTGGGTGTGAACCCCTTGCCCGCGTAGAGCGCCCTGGCGGCGGTGTTGTGGTCGACGCACCACAGCTCGACCTCGTCCAGGCCCTCCTCCCGGGCCCGCCCGATCGCCGCGTCCACCAGCCGCGAGCCGACGCCGCGGCCCCTGGCCTCCGGCGCGACCCACATGGACAGCAGGTGCGCCCGGCCCTCCTCGACCCGCACGCAGACCAGCCCCACGTCGCCGCCCTCGGCGACGGCCACCCGCCACCACGACCCGGACAGCCGCTCCCGCCACGTATCGGGCGTGAACCCGCTCTCCCTCTTGTAGGACGACCCGAAGGCATCGGGCGCGTCCCGCAGCGCCCGCAACCGGACCGCCTTCAACCGCTCCCACTCGTCCGCGCCGAACCGCTCGATCACGACTTCGCTCATGGCCCGCATCATGCCAACACCGTCGTACCAGGGTCGAAATCAGGGTGCATCCCCGATGTGGGCAAGGGACGCCGAAAGGCACGCTGAGGACATGAACGAAATCACCCGACGCGATGAAGTCTCCCTGTCCGGCGCGGCGCTGCGCGGGGCCCCGTGGAAGGCCGCCGCCGTCGGCGGCGGCGCGATCGCCGCGGCGAGCTTCGGCACCGGCCTCATCACCGGCGGCGGTGACCTGTCGTGGGCGCTGGGCCTGGGCATCGCCCTGTTCGCGCTCATCGCCTCCATCGGCGCGGTGACCAAGCCGAACGAGGGCGACCGCGTGACCCGCCAGGCACGCCAGTGGGGGCTGAACCATCCGTGGAAGTTCGCGCTGATGCCCGCCGGCATGGCCGCGGTGCTCGACTATCCGGTGCAGCTCGTCTTCGACGACGCGCACTGGCTCGGCGGGCTCTTCGACGCCGGGTGGCACGGCCTGCTCGTGTACGTCATCGCGGGCATCCTGACGACGACACTCAAGGGGCGCGCCCTGACGCGATGACCTCTCACGCCTCGCGCTCGGCCTGGCTCCGGCACACGCAGAACTCGTTGCCCTCCGGGTCGAGCATCGTGACCCAGCCCTTGCCGTCCTCGGTGCGGTGGTCCTCGTACACGGTCGCGCCGAGCCCGAGCAGCCGCTCGACCTCCTGCTCGCGGGTGCTGCCCGCGGTGGCGCTGACGTCGAGGTGGAGCCGGTTCTTGACCTGCTTGCCCTCCGGGACGCGGATGAAGAGCAGGAACGGGTAGCGGCCGGTCTCCAGCATCACCTCGTCGTCACCCGGGACGTCGCCCTCGCCGAGCGGGAGCCCGAGGGCCTCACCCCACCACGAGGCGAGTTTGTACGGGTCGGCACAGTCGACGCTCACGCACTGAAGCTCGATCATGTCGTCCACCCAATCGCGGCACCGGCGACCGCGTCAAACCGGTCGGTCCCACCAGACGGTGACCCAGCGGTCGCGGGGCAGCGGCCACATGCCGAGCTCAAGCGCCGTCCGCCCGACCTCCTCGGCCCTGGCCGGCTCCAGGCAGATGCGGTGGCAGGCGCTCGCCGCCAGCTCCTCCAGCGAGTCGAAGCGCTCCAGCGGGGATTCGCGCTCCTCGACGTGCACGTCGAAGCCGAGCGCGGCCGCCAGCGCCACGCAGTCTTCCGCGATGGGCCGCACCGGGCGGACGATGCCGTGGAAGTGTTCCCACAGCGGCGAGATCCAGCTCATCGGGTGACGGTTCGGCAGCTCCAGCACCACCCGGCCGCGGGTGCGGTCGTCCAGCGCCAGCAGGAAGCGGTCGAGGTCGGGCACGTTGTAGACCACGTGGGCGGCCACCGTCACGTCGACCTCGGGCACCCGCCCGGCCACGTCGGGCCAGCGGCCCTCGACGGTGGTGGCGGGCACGCCCAGCTTGTCGGCGCGGGCCGCCAGCTCCTCCAGCATCTCGCCCGAGGTGTCGACCGCGTACAGGTGACCGATCCGCTCGTGCAGCGGCAGGGACGCGGCTCCAGGGCCGGATCCGACGTCCAGCAGCGTGCCCCCGGCGGGCAGCGCCTCCGACATCCGGGTCAGCGTGGGGCCGTCGTCGCGCTCGGCGAGCGCCCTGTCGGTGCGGCTGGTGAAGCGCGCCAGCGGATAGGACCAGGGATCGGCCGGCGCGGCGGCCAGGATCTCCTCCGGAATGGCCCAGGATCCCAGGCGCTCTCGCCACAGCGCGGCGAGTTCATCGGCGTCCATGGAGTCGAGCATGCCATGCATATCTCTGGTTACCCGCGGGTAGCATTCCTAGTAAGGTTACTGGCCAGTAGAGAAACGCACCGGTTCAAGGAGAGCTGCACCCATGGGCCACTACAAGAGCAACCTTCGTGACCTCGAATTCAACCTCTTCGAGGTCTTCGGGCGCCGCGAGATCCTCGGCAGCGGTCCCTATGCGGAGATCGACGAGGACGTCGCGCGCAGCATCCTGGACGAGGTCAACCGGCTGTCCACCACCGTGCTGGCCGACTCGTTCGAGGAGGGCGACCGCCACCCGCCCGTGTTCGACCCCGCGACCGGCTCGGTGACGTTGCCCGAAGGCTTCAAGAAGTCGTACAAGGCGCTGGTCGACGGCGGCTGGGCGCACCTCGACCTGCCTCCGCACCTGGGCGGCCCCGGCATCCCGCGCAGCCTCGCCTGGGCGACGGCCGAACTGGTGCTCGGCGCGAACCCCGCGCTCTACATGTACGCGGCCGGCCCCAGCTTCTCCTACACCCTGTGGAAGGTGGGCACCCCCGAGCAGAAGCGCTTCGCCGAGCTGGCCATCGAGCGCAACTGGGGCGCCACCATGGTGCTCACCGAGCCCGACGCGGGCTCCGACGTCGGCGCGGGCCGCGCCAAGGCGGTACGGCAGGACGACGGCACCTGGCACATCGAGGGCGTCAAGCGCTTCATCACCAGCGCCGAGCAGGACATGACGGAGAACATCTTCCACCTGGTCCTGGCCAGGCCCGAGGGCCACGGCCCCGGCACCAAGGGCCTGTCGATGTTCCTGGTGCCGAAGTACCACGTCGATCTGGAGACCGGCGAGCTCGGCGAGCGCAACGGCGTGTACGTGACCAACGTCGAGCACAAGATGGGCCTGAAGGTCTCCACGACCTGCGAGCTCACCTTCGGCGAGAAGCACCCGGCGGTCGGCTGGCTGGTCGGCGAGGTGCACGAGGGCATCAAGCAGATGTTCATGGTCATCGAGCACGCCCGCATGATGGTCGGCACCAAGGCCATCGCCACCCTGTCCACCGGTTACCTCAACGCCCTGGAGTTCGCCAGGTCGCGGGTGCAGGGCGCCGACCTGACCAGGCAGGCCGACAAGACCGCGCCCCGGGTCACCATCACCCACCACCCGGACGTGCGCCGCGAGCTCATGCTGCAGAAGGCCTACGCCGAGGGCATGCGGGCGCTCGTGCTCTACACGGCCACCTTCCAGGACGCCGTCCAGATCGACCCGGACGACCGGCACGCGCACGAGATGAACGACCTGCTGCTGCCCCTGGTCAAGGGGGTCGGCTCGGAGCGCTCGTACGAGCTGCTGTCGCGCTCGCTGCAGACCCTGGGCGGCTCCGGCTACCTGCAGGACTACCCGATCGAGCAGTACATCAGGGACGCCAAGATCGACTCCCTGTACGAGGGCACGACCGCGATCCAGGGCCTGGACCTGTTCTTCCGCAAGATCCTGCGCAACCAGGGCTCGGCCATCGGCAAGCTGCTGACCGAGATCAACGAGTTCGCCGCCTCCGAGGCCGGCAACGGCCGGCTCAAGGAGGAGCGCAAGCTGCTCGCCGAGGCCGCGGCCGAGGTCAAGGTCATGGGCGACACCATGGCGGGCTGGGCGCTCGGCTCGATGGAGAAGCCCCAGGAGGTCTACAAGGTCGGCCTGAACAGCACGAGGTTCCTGCTGGCGCTGGGCGACCTGGTGATCGGCTGGCTGCTGCTGCGCCAGGCCGAGGTGGCCCTGGCCAAGCTGGCGGACGGCGAGGACCCGTTCTACCAGGGCAAGGTCGCCGCCGCGGGGTTCTTCGCGGAGACGGTGCTGCCGCGCCTGGCCGTCGAGCGCCGCGTGCTCGCCGGGACCGGCCTGGAGCTCATGGAGCTTCCGGAGGAGGCTTTCTAGCGGATCTCCAGCCCAGGACGCCCGTTCCGGATACGGAGCGGGCGTCCCGCGTTTCCAGACGAGGTAGTGATCGCCCATACTCGGGTATGACCGTGGGCGTACGCACTGTTTGCCGTCTGGAGGTCGTGATGGGTGTCGGGGTCAGCATCTTCTTCCTCACGCTCGGCGCCATTCTGAGGTTCGCGATCGAGCCCGACGTGTTCGGCGACAGCGTCCACATGGACGTCATCGGTCTCATTTTCATGATCGTGGGCGGGGTCGGCGTCGTGCTGAGCATCGTGCTGGCGCCCAGGCGCGGCCAGACCTCGGAGAGCCGGCTGATGCACCGGGAGAACCACCCGCCGGAGATCTAACAGCCGAACTGCACGGCGGCCCGGGTCGCCAGGATGGGCTTGATGTGCTCCGCGATCACCGCCTGGTGGCGCGGGTGGTCGCGGTAGGCACGGTAGTCGTCCTCGCTGTCGAAGTCGGCGACGACGGCGAAGTCGTGGTTGCCGGGGTTGATGCCGGCGTCGGGGCCCAGCAGGTAGGAGCGGATCTCGGGGATCTGGCCGGGGAGCTCGCGCAGCTCGGCCGCGACCGCGGCCTTCTGCTCCTCGGTTGCCTCCGGTGACCAGGTGAACAGCACCACGTGACGAATCATGGGCGAACCCTATCGACAACGATCGACCGCCTGATTATTCTCACTCCGAGATTTACTCGTACTGAGAAAGACGATGGTGCATGGAAGACTCCCTCGCCTCCCGGCCGCACGCGCCGGTCGCGGTGACCGTCGACGTGGTGGCGCTGACCATCCGCGACCGGCGGCTGCACGTGCTCATCGTCGAGCGCGACGCCGAGCCGTACGCGGGATCCTGGGCGCTGCCGGGCGGGTTCCTCGGGCCCGGCGAGGACCTGGCGGAGGCGGCGACGCGGGAGCTGGCCGAGGAGCGCGGGCTCGGCACCCGGCCCGCCCACATCGAGCAGCTCGGCAGCTACGGCGACCCGGCGCGCGACCCCCGCATGCGGGTCGTGTCCGTGTCGTACCTCGCCTTCGCCCCCGACCTGCCCGACCCCCGGGCCGGGGCCGACGCGGCGACGGCCGGCTGGCACGCCGTCGACGACCTGCCCCCGCTGGCGTTCGACCACGCGCGGATCGTGGCCGACGGGGTCGAGCGGGCCCGCGCCAAGCTGGAGTACACGCCGCTGGCCACGGCCTTCGCGGGCGCCACGTTCACCGTCTCCGAGCTGCGGCTGATCTACGAGACCGTGTGGGGGACGCGGCTGCACGCGGGCAACTTCCACCGCAAGGTCCTCTCGGTGCCGGGCTTCGTCGAGGGCACCGGCGAGACCACCGAGACCGGCGGCACGCGCGGCGGCCCCCGGGCCAGGCTCTACCGGGCCGGCGACGCCCGCCTCCTCCACCCGCCGCTGCTCAGACCGGCGAGGGAGGAGGCGATCCGATGACGGGAGTCAGCTCCAGGCGAGCATGTGGAGGGGGTCCTCCAGCATGGCGCCGACGTCGCGCAGGAACAGGGAGCCCAGCTCGCCGTCGACGACCCGGTGGTCGAAGGAGACGGCCAGCGTCGTCACCTTGCGCACCGCCAGCTCGCCGTCGACCACCCACGGCATGTCCCGCACCTGACCGAAGGCGAGGATGGCGCTCTCGCCCGGGTTCAGGATCGGAGTGCCGGTGTCGACGCCGAACACGCCCACGTTGGTGATCGTGATCGTGCCGCCGGCCATCTCCGCCGGTTGGGTCCGGCCCTCCCGCGCCGTCTCCGCCAGCTCGTTGAGCGCGCGGGCCAGGGCGGGGAGCGGGAGCCGGTGGGCGTTCTTGATGTTCGGCACCAGCAGGCCGCGCGGGGTGGCGGCGGCGATGCCCAGGTTCACGTAGCGCTTGACCACGATCTCCTGGCTCGCCTCGTCCCACACCGAGTTGATCATCGGGTGGCGGGCGGCCGCGACCAGGACGGCCTTGGCCACCAGGAGCAGGGGCGAGACCCTGACCTCGGCGAAGTCGGGCATCGCGCGCAGGCGGCGGACGGCGGTCATCGTCTCCGTCACGTCGACCTGGAGGAACTCGGTGACGTGCGGAGCGGTGAAGGCGCTGCCGACCATGGCCTGGGCGGTCATCTTCCGCACGCCCTTGACGGGGACGCGCTCCTCGTCCGGGGTCTCCGCAGGGGTCACCTGGGCGACGGCCGCGTGCACGTCCTCGCGGGTGATGGTCCCCTGGGGGCCGGTGCCGGCGAGGGTGGCGAGGTCCACCCCCAGGTCCTTGGCCAGCTTCCGGACGGGCGGCTTGGCCAGCACGGCCACCCGGCCCGGCGCCGTGGGCGCCGCTTCCTCGGCCTCGGCGGTTTCGCCCGCGCCCGGGGTGGCGGTCCTGGCGGGGTTGGCCACGGGAGGGGCCGGGATCGTGGCGGGGGTGGGCGTCTTGCGGGGACGGCGTCTGGTGGTGCCGGTCTTGACGCCGTAGCCGACCAGGACCGCCTGGCGCTCCTCCTTGGGCGCGGGGCTGCCGTGGGCGCCCGGTTCGACCGCGCCCTCCTCGGGCGGGTTGGGGACGAGGTCCTCCGCCAGCCTCTCCTGGGTGCCGGCTTCCTCCAGGGTGTCGACCGCGATGACGGGGACGCCGACGTCCACCGTCTGGCCCTCCTCCGCCATCAGGGCCGCCACCACGCCGTCCCACGGGATGGGCAGCTCGACGATGGACTTGGCCGTCTCGATCTCGACGACTATCTGGTTGACCTTGACCTCGTCGCCCGGCTGGACGCGCCAGCGGACGATCTCCGCCTCCGTCAGCCCTTCGCCGACGTCGGGGAGCCTGAACTCGCGTCTCATCTGCACAACCCCCTGTCAGTACGCGAAGGCGCGGTCGACGGCGTCGAGCACCCGGTCCAGGTCGGGAAGGTAGTGCTCCTCCAGCTTGGACGGCGGGTAGGGGGTGGAGAAGCCGCCGGCCCGCAGCACCGGGGACTCCAGGTGGTAGAAGCACCGCTCGGTGATCCTGGCGGCGAGCTCGGCGCCGAACCCGTTGTTGACCGGCGCCTCGTGCACCACGACCGCCCGCCCGGTCTTCCGTACGGAATCCATCACCAGCGGCTGGTCGAGCGGGTTGAGCGAGCGCAGGTCGATCACCTCAAGGGAGCGGCCCTCCTCCTCGGCGGCCTGGGCGGCCTCCAGGCAGGTCTTGACCATCGGCCCGTGGGTCAGCAGGGTGAGGTCGGTGCCGGGGCGCACCACCAGGCCCTTGTCCATGGGGGTCCACCAGCCGGTGTCGGCGGTGTCGACGTCGGCTTTCTCCCAGTAGCGCCGCTTGGGCTCGAAGAAGATCACCGGGTCGTCGGAGCGGATCGCCTGCTGGATCATCGAGTAGGCGTCGGCGGGGTTGGAGCAGGCCACCACGCGCAGCCCGGCGGTGTGCGTGAAGTACGCCTCGGGAGACTCGCTGTGGTGCTCGACGGCGCCGATGCCGCCCCCGCACGGGATCCGTACGACCACCGGGAGCTTGATCGCGCCGAGCGAGCGCATCGGCATCTTGGCCAGCTGGGTGATGATCTGGTCGGCGGCCGGGAACACGAACCCGTCGAACTGGATCTCGCACACCGGCCGGTAGCCGCGCAGCGCCAGCCCGATCGCGGTGCCGATGATGCCGGACTCGGCCAGCGGCGTGTCGATCACGCGGTCCTCGCCGAAGTCCTTCTGCAACCCGTCGGTCACCCGGAACACGCCGCCGAGCTTGCCGACGTCCTCGCCCATGATGAGGACCTTGGGGTCGTCCTCCATGGCCTTGCGCATGCCCTCGTTGAGCGCCTTGGACAGGCTCATCACCGTCATCGCTCGAACCCCTCCAGGTAGGCGGCGAACTGGGCGCGTTCCTCGTCGATCAGGGCGTGCGGCTCGGCGTACACGTGCTCGAAGATGGCCGTCGGCTCGGGGTCGGGCAGGGCCAGGCAGCGCCGGCGCAGGTCGGCGCCGAGCTGGTCGGCCTCCGCCTCGACGGCGTCGAGGAACTCCTGGTCGGCCAGCTCGTTCTTGAACAGGTAGGCCTTGACGCGCTCGATCGGGTCCTTGAGCTTCCACGCCTCCAGCTCGCTGGCCACGCGGTAGCGGGTGGGGTCGTCGGTGGTGGTGTGGGCGCCCATCCGGTACGTGAACGCCTCGATGAGCATGGGCCCCTGGCCCTCGCGGGCGTTCTTGAGCGCCTGACGGGTGACGGCGAGGCAGGCGAAGACGTCGTTGCCGTCGACCCGGACGCCGGGGAAGCCGAACCCGGACGCCCTGCGGTAGAGCGGGATGCGGGTCTGCTTCTCCAGCGGCTCGGAGATGGCCCACTGGTTGTTCTGGCAGAAGAACACGATCGGCGCGTTGAACACGCTGGCCCAGATGAACGACTCGTTCACGTCGCCCTGCGAGGTGGCGCCGTCGCCGAAGTAGACGATCGTCGCGGCGTCGGCGTCGTCGCGCTGGATGCCCATGGCGTAGCCGACGGCGTGCAGCGTCTGGCTGCCGATGACGATCGTGTAGAGGTGGAAGTTGTGCTCCTTCGGGTCCCACCCGCCGTGGTTGACGCCGCGGAACAGGCCCAGGAGCTTGACCGGGTCGACGTCGCGGCACCACGCCACGCCGTGCTCGCGGTAGGTGGGGAAGGCCATGTCGGCGTCGGTCAGCGCCCGGCCGGAGCCGATCTGCGCGGCCTCCTGGCCGAGCAGCGAGGCCCAGATGCCGAGCTCGCCCTGGCGCTGCAGGGCGACGGCCTCCAGGTCGACGCGCCTCACGAGGACGAGGTCGCGGTAGAGGGACCTGACCTCTTCCGGTGTCAGGTCGATGTCGTAGTCGGGGTGCTGGACCCGCTCGCCCTCGGGGGTGAGTAGCTGGACGAGCTCCGGGGGTGCTTCGGCACCACGAGAGGCGTCGATGGTCACGTGCCACTCCTGTGCAATCGGGACCGGTGTCGATGGGTTTTCCACCTCTGACCGGCCTTTGGGTGCGTCGGACCGTGTGATGGTGGTTCGTACGCGCTTGAGGCCATGGTGGCAGACGTCACAGTCCTTCGCGCAAGCCCCATGCCCTCCCCGTTCCCCACGTTCTGGCGGCGAACACACGCCGGTAGGCTGTGGTTTGCCAACCCCGCCGTACCCAGGAGGAACGCAGTGGCGCGCGTGATCGTTGACGTGATGCTGAAGCCCGAGATCCTCGACCCGCAGGGCCAGGCGGTCGCCCGAGCGCTGCCCCGGCTGGGCTTCTCCGGTGTGTCGGCCGTGCGCCAGGGCAAGCGGTTCGAGCTGGAGCTCGACGGCCCCGCCGACGAGGCGGCCATTGCGGACGTCCGAAAGATGGCCGAGACTCTTCTCGCCAACACCGTGATCGAGGACTTCACGGTCAGAGTGGAAGAGTAGGACAGCACATTTCACATAGGGCCTGACGTGGCTAAAGCCGCATTCCGGCGTACCACAATGCCACGGGCATGCCAACAGTAAATAACAACCGCGTGATTTTGCGGTTAGCCCCGATTTCACGGGGAAACCTACTCCAGGTGACATTCCGGAGCCCGGAGGAGTCCGGTGGACATTGAGTTCTCGTTGGCACTGCCACGGGATGCGATCGGCATCCCGATGGTCAGGCGAGTGCTTGGCGATGCGATGCGTTCGCTGCACGTGAGTGAGTCGTGCATCGCCGACATGCTGCTCGCTGTCTCCGAGGCATGCTCCAACGCGGTGCGCCACGGCGGCCCCGCCAACCGCTACGAGGTCTCCGCGTCGATCGGCTACGGCCGCTGCGACGTGCGCGTGGCCGACAACGGCGGCGGCCTGCCGTCGATGCCGCTCCGCTTCCCGCCCCCCGACACCGAGAACGGCCGCGGCCTGCTCATCATGCGCTCGGTGGTCGACGAGATCTCCTTCGGCATCACGCCGGGCCGGGGCACGACGGTCCACCTGCGCAAGCAGCTCGCCTGGGAGAACGAAGAGCCCGCCCGCTCCCGCGAACTCGCCGCGGTCTGATCCCTCCCGCTTACGATCAACGCATGAGGAAAGCGCTCGCCTGCGTCGCGCTGGTGTCCCTGGCGTCCTGCGGGCACGGCGACGACCAGCTCGTCGTACGATCCCTCACCGCGATGGAGCGCGTGGCCCGGGCCACCGGTCCCGACGACGCGGTCCGGCCGCGGAAGGTCGGGGAGGTCGGGTTCCAGGCCGTTTTCCGGAAGGATGACCGGGTCTATTTCCAGGTGGGCGAGCACGGGCCCGGCGTGGACCCGTACGGCTACGTGTGGAGCCCTGACCGGGCGCCCGTGGACGACTCCAACCCGTCGGTCGCCTCGTCCTTCAAGCATCTGCGGGGCCACTGGTACCGCTGGCGCGACAGCTACTGACAGCGCCCGGCGTCTCGCGCCGAACCGGCCGAAAGTATGATCACGGACGCCGTGAATCCTGCTTCCGGCCGGTGTCGTCCTCTCGGTGGCCTTGCAGGATGAGGCCCCATGCCAAGCGCAGAACTCCCCCCAGAACGCCTTCCCGACCACCCACTCACGCCCGCGGCGCCCGCGTCCGGGCGGCCCCGCATCATCGCGCTCGACGTGCTCCGCGGGTTCACCCTCTGCGAGATCCTGCTCGCCAACATCCAGCTGATGGCCACCGGCGGCACCGCCGTCGTGACCCAGCCGCTGGGCGACTGGGACCCCTGGCTCGGGCTGCCGATCTTCTCCCTGCTGTTCGGCATCGGGTTCTCGTTGCTGCTGGACTCCGCCGCCGACCGCGCCGCCCGCCCGTGGCTGGTCCTCCTGCGCCGGCTCGCGGCGCTGCTCGCGATCGGCCTGCTGCACATGCTGCTGTGGCCGGGCGAGATCCTGACCAAGTACGCCGTCGTCGGCCTGCTGGTGCTGCTGCCTTCTTCCTGGCTGCCCCGGTGGGCCGTGGCGGGCCTCGCCGCCGTGTTCATCCCCGCGGCGCTGGTCGCCGGGGGCGGGCCCCTGCTGATCGCCGGGCTGTTCCTGCTGGGCTCGGCGCTGGTCCGGTACGGGGTGATCGAGCACATCGAACGGTCCACCCTGTGGCCGCTCCTCCTGGGGCTGGTCTTCGCGGCGGGGGCGGCCGCCGCACTGTGGACGAGGCCCGGGGCGGGCCCGTCCTTCGCGACCGGCCTGGCCGATCTGCTGGTCGCCGGCGTGGTCGTGTGCGCCCTGCTGGTCCTGCTCAGAACGCCGCTGCGACCTGTGCTGCGGGTCGTCTTCGCGCCGCTGGGCAAGATGGCCCTGACCAACTACCTGACCGCCACGGTCCTCGTCCTGGCCGCCGCCCACCTCCTCGGCCTGCCGATCGGCGAGTCCTCTCAGGTGGCGTTCCTGACCGCGGGAGCCGTCCTGGCGGCCCAGTGGCTGTTCTCCGCCCTCTGGCTGCGCCGCTACCGCCAAGGGCCTCTGGAGTGGCTCTGGCGCTGGGCCACGTGGGCTGAGCGCCCGCCCGGCTCACGCTGACTCGACGGCTTCTCCGGCCTGCTGCAGCCTGGGGAAGCGGGTCTGGCTGGCCAGCAGATGGCCCACGCCGACGATGGCCACGACGGGCCATTCCACGACTCCCAGCGCGCCCATGGAGACGAGGACCACGTAGAAGGCGAGGTGCGGGCACTCCGGCACGGTGATCGTGCCGACCATGGGCAGGGTGAACTGCTTGGGGTGCTCGTCCTCAGCGGGCTTGACGACCATGATGCCCCTCCTTCGATGGACGCCTCCCCCTTCGGCTGCCCCCCGCCAGACCCGCTAACCCGCAGCAGCAGAAAGCTCCGTTCAACCCCCGGTTTCCTGAGCGACCGCCTCTTGCGGTCAGGGATCGACGACCGGGACTGGCCGGACGTCGGCGAATGATGTCCTTGAGATCGCGATGTACGAGCGAGTCCACGTCCACCGAGGAGCCCCGCCTGACCTGGCTCTGCACGCGTTGGGCGGGAAACGTCCGCAGAGCAATATCAGGATCGTCCCCCGCTTCATGTCAGAAACGTCCATGATCAACTGCTGTTTTCGTCCGCTCGCGCATTCGACGCCGGGCCCCGGATCTCCTGATGCCTATGGCCGCTTGTGGGGCGTCGGGCGGTTGCCCTCTGGGAGGGCGTCCGAGCGGAGCGAGGGCCTTGGGTGGGCGTACGAAGGGCGGAGGGTGATGAGGAGCATCGGGGCGCACCCGATAGCCTGAAGTGACCGCCGCCTGCCACGGAGATGGCGGCTGCGCAACTCCTCGGAGGGGACGACAGTCATGAGCGCTGCCCGCGTGGGCGTAGTGACGTTTCCAGGCACACTCGACGACCAGGATGCCGCCAAGGCCGTGCGCCTCGTGGGCGGGGAGCCGGTGCCGCTGTGGCACGCCGACCGGGATCTCAAGGGGGTCGACGCGGTCTTCCTGCCGGGCGGGTTCTCCTATGGCGACTATCTCCGGTGCGGGGCCATCTCCCGGTTCGCGCCGCTGATGGAGGAGATCGTGTCCGCCGCGCGGGCGGGGCTGCCGGTGCTGGGCACCTGCAACGGGTTCCAGATCCTGTGCGAGGCCCATCTGCTGCCCGGCGCGCTGACGCGTAACGCCTCGCTCCACTATGTCTGCCGCGACCAGCGGGTGCGGATCGAGACGGCCGACACGGCGTGGACGAACGCGTACGCGGCCGGTCAGGAGATCACGCTGCCGGTCAAGCACGGCGAGGGCCGTTACGTGGCCGACCCGGAGACGCTGGCCGAGCTGGAGGCCACCGGGCGGGTCGTGGTCCGTTACGTGGGCGGCAACCCCAACGGCTCGCTCAACGACATCGCCGGGGTGCGCAACGAGGCGGGCAACGTCGTCGGCCTGATGCCGCATCCCGAGCACGCGGTCGAGGAGCTGGTCGGCGCGCCGGGCACCGACGGCCTCGGCTTCTTCACCTCCATTCTCAAGAAGCTGGTGGACGCATGAGCACCGACTCCGTCAAGCGTGCGGAGGTCACTCCCGACGAGCCGATGCCCTTCGCCGAGCTGGGCATGAAGCAGGACGAGTACGACCGGGTCCGCGAGATCCTGGGCCGCCGCCCGACCGGCTCCGAGCTGGCCATCTACAGCGTCATGTGGTCCGAGCACTGCTCGTACAAGTCGTCGAAGGTGCATCTCAAGCAGTTCGCCACCAAGGCCCCGCATTCCGACGCCCTGCTGGTGGGCATGGGCGAGAACGCGGGCGTGGTCGACATCGGCGACGGCTGGGCCGCCACGTTCAAGATCGAGTCGCACAACCATCCCTCGTACGTCGAGCCGCACCAGGGTGCGGCCACCGGTGTCGGCGGGATCGTCCGCGACATCATGTCGATGGGCGCGCGGCCGATCGCGGTGATGGACTCCCTGCGGTTCGGCGGCGCCGACCAGGCCGACACCCGCCGGGTGCTGCCCGGCGTGGTGGAGGGCATCAGCCACTACGGCAACTGCCTCGGCCTGCCCAACATCGGCGGCGAGGTCGTCTTCGACCCGTGCTACATCGGCAACCCGCTGGTCAACGCGCTCTGCGTGGGCCTGCTGCGCAAGGACCAGATCAAGCTGGCGACCGCGCCGGGGCCGGGCAACAAGGTGGTGCTGTTCGGCGCCTCGACGGGCCCCGACGGCATCGGCGGCGCGAGCGTGCTGGCCAGCGCGACGTTCGAGGACGAGTCCGCGGCCAAGCGGCCCGCCGTCCAGGTGGGCGACCCGTTCATGGAGAAGCTGCTCATCGAGTGCTGCCTGGAGCTGTACGCGGCCGACGTGGTCGTCGGCATCCAGGACCTCGGCGCGGCCGGCGTGTCCTGCGCGACCACCGAGCTGGCCGCCAAGGGCACCGGCGGCATGGACGTCGACCTCAACCTGGTCCCGCTCCGCGATCCCTCCCTGCGCCCGGAGGAGATCCTGATGAGCGAGTCGCAGGAGCGGATGATGGCCGTCGTCCGGCCCTCCGACATCCCGGCGTTCATGGCGATCTGCGAGAAGTGGGACGTCCCCGCCACCGTGATCGGCGAGGTGACCGACACCGGCCGGCTCGTGATGACCTGGAACGGCGAGGTCATCGTCGACATCCCGCCGGGCACCGCGGCCGACGACGGCCCGGTCTACGAGCGCCCCTACCACGAGCCGTCGGGGCAGGCGGCGCTGAACGCCGACACCCCCGACCGGCTGGAGCGCCCGTCCGACCTGCGCGCGACGCTGCTGCGGCTGCTCGGCTCGCCCAACCTGGCGTCGAAGGAGTGGGTGACCGGCCAGTACGACCGGTACGTACGCTCCAACACGGTCCTCGCCCAGCCCGCCGACGCGGGGATGCTGCGTGTGGCGGAGGACATCGAGGGGGCCGAGCCGACCACCCGCGGCATCGCGCTGTCGACCGACGGCAACGGCCGCTACGCCAAGCTCGACCCGTACGCGGGGGCGCAGCTCGCGCTGGCCGAGGCGTACCGCAACGTGGCCGTCACCGGCGCCAGGCCGCTGGCCGTCACCAACTGCCTCAACTTCGGCTCGCCGGAGGACCCCGAGGTGATGTGGCAGT
Organism: Nonomuraea sp. NPDC050478; assembly: GCF_044458265.1. NCBI lineage: Bacteria > Bacillati > Actinomycetota > Actinomycetes > Streptosporangiales > Streptosporangiaceae > Nonomuraea > Nonomuraea sp. NPDC050478. Next base: position 24,350 of record NZ_JBITHT010000001.1, read on the forward strand.
TCGCCGAGGCGGTGCGCGGCCTGGCCGACGCCTGCCGGATCCTGGGCGTGCCGGTGACCGGCGGCAACGTGTCCTTCTACAACCAGACCGGGTCGACGGCGATCAACCCGACCCCGGTGGTCGGCGTGCTCGGCGTGATCAACGACGTGGCCAGGCGGGTGCCGACCGGGTTCACCGGCGAGGGTCTGCGGGTGGCGCTGCTGGGTGAGACGCGGGCCGAGTTCGGCGGCTCGGAGTGGGCGCACGTCGAGCACGGCCACCTGGGCGGCCTGCCGCCCGAGGCGGACCTGGAGGCCGAGCAGGGGCTGGGCCGGGTGCTGGTGACGGCGGCCGCGCGGGGCCTGCTGGAGGGCTCGCACGACCTGTCCGACGGCGGCCTGGCCATCGCGCTGGCGGAGTCCTGCATGGCGCGCGGCGTGGGCGCCCGGGTGACGCTCACCGGCGACCCGTTCACCGAGCTGTTCAGCGAGTCGGCGGCCAGGGCGCTGGTCGCGGTGCGGCCGGAGGCGTTCGACGACCTGGCCAAGCTCTGCGCCGAGCACGACGTGCCGTGCTACGGGCTGGGCGTCACGGGCGGGACGTCGCTGGTGGTCGAGGGCGTGCTGGAGGTGCCGGTCGAGGAGCTGCGGGAGACGCACGCGGCCACGCTGCCGGCGCTCTTCGGCTGAGACCGGACGCGAGAAAGGGCCGGTACGCGCCCCGTACCGGCCCTTTCGGTGTGTCAGGAGCTCTTCTTCAGGCACACCACGTAGACGGTGCCGCTCGTCTGGCCATGGCCCTGGATCGTGACGGTCCAGGTGCCGGAGCCGGTGGGGGCGCTGGCGATGACCTGCGTGCCCGAGCTGACGGCGAAGCCGCCGCCGGTCGCCAGGTCACCCTGGTTGCAGTTGGCGCTGGCGCCGCTGCGGGAGAACTGCTGGGTCTTGGTGTAGGTCGTGAAGCTGCCGCCGCCGTCCTTACCGTCCCTGCCCGGCTCGCCCTTCTCGCCCTTCGGGCCCGGGACGCCCTGCTTGCCCTGGGGACCCGCCGGCCCGGTGTCACCCTTGGGGCCCTTGTCGCCCTTCTCACCCTTCGGCCCCGCCGGGCCGCTGTCGCCCTTGGGACCGGCCGGGCCGGTGTCACCCTTGGGGCCCTTGTCGCCCTGCTCCCCCTTCGGGCCCTGCGGCCCGGCGTCGCCCTTCGGGCCCTGGGCGCCCTGCTTGCCCTGGGGGCCGCGCATGCCGCGCGGGCCCTGGGCGCCGGTGTCACCCTTGGGGCCCTGCGCCCCGGTGTCGCCCTTGGGACCGGACGTGACCGCGGTCTGGGTCACCGTCTCGCCACCGCCGATCTTCATCCGGATCTCGGCCGGCTTGCACTTGCCGGACGCGTTGATGATCCGGACGTACCGCGACTTCTTGTGCACGCAGGCCGTGACCTCGCCGGCCGCGGCCGCGGCCGCGGCGGTGGTGGTGGCGGAAGAGGCGGTGGCGGCGCCCCCCACGGTGAGAAGTGAGGCGGCCAGCGCGCCCACCGCGGCCACGCGCAGAATCTTCATCGAATGGTCCCTCTCAGATACGGATGTTGCTCATGGTTCTCACGCGTCAACCGTTCCAATGGATGACAGCTCTCACATAACGTGTCGATTACGAAACAGTGCGTGACAATATGTTCTGACGTTACTTGACCTGTCATGAAGGTTGATGCGCGTAAAAAGACGCATTGGCAGGCCCGGTCCCGCAGGGATAATCAGGGCGTGCCGACGCCCGCGCCTTACCTTCCTCCCGCCACCCAGCCGGTGCGCGGGGTCGTCTGGGTGATCCACCTCTCGCTGCCGCTGCTCGGGTTCTGGCTGCTGCTCGCGCAGCCGCACCTGAACGTCGAGTGGCAGCACAACCCCAGCCATTTCTGGATGATCGTGATCGTCGCCGGGCTGAACGTCGGGCTCGGCACACTCATCAGCGAGGCCTCGCGCAAGCGGCAGGACGCCCGCCTGTTCCTGGTCTCCATGGTGTTCATCAGCAGCGCGGGCTTCTTCTTCCTGCACGGGCTGGCCACCCCGAAGGTGATCCTGCCCACCGGGTCGCTCGGCTTCGACCTGGGGCAGACGGTCGGGCTGACGATCGCCTCCGGGTTCGCGTTCGCCTCGGCGCTGCCGCTGGACGAGCGGGCGGCCGGCCAGGTGTTCAGGGCGCAGCACGTGATCCGCGGCGTGCTCTTCGGGTTCATGGCGCTGTGGGGGCTGGCCTCGCTGGTCCCGGACGTGACCCCGCTCAGCCGGCCGCCGCTCACGGACCCGGTGGTCTGGGTGGTGTGGCTGTCGGTGCCGGGGCTGGCGCTCTACGCGGCGGCCGCCGTGATGATGTTCGTACTCCACCGGCGGCGGCCGTCGGCCATGCTGATCAGCCTGATCACGGCGTACGCGCTGCTGGCCGAGTGCATGATCGCCGGGATGCCGCAGCTCAACTGGCACCTGACCTGGTGGGAGTGGCACGTCCTGCTGACGTTCGCCTTCGGGTTCGTCGCCTACAGCGCCTACCTGCAGTTCAGGCGGGAGGGGTCGAGCGCGGGGCTGTTCGACTCGGTGGCGCTCTCGGCGACCGTGCGGCGCATCCAGCGCGACTACGACCGCGCGCTGGAGGAGCTGGTCGAGCACGTGCGGCGGGGCGAGCCACTGGCCGCCTCCCGGCTGTCGGGCAAGTTCCGGCTGAGCGAGGGCCAGGCGGCGGTGCTCGACCGGGCGGGCCGGGCGCTGGCCGACGAGCGCGAGCTGTCCGAGCGGCTGGGCGCGCTCGTCGACGTGAGCGCCCAGACCCGCGTCGGCCTGCCGGAGCAGGCGTTGCTGGCCGCGGCGCTGGACCGGGTCAGGCAGGCGTACGGTGACGTGCGGATCGGGCTGGTGTCCGACGGTCAGGCGCAGATCGGGTCGCGCTCGTACGAGTTCCCCGGCGACGTCCCCGTCAGGGGGGACGGCCGCATCGCCTTCCCGCTGACCGTCAAGAACCGGCTGGCCGGGGTGCTGGAGGTGCCGATCGGCCGCACCGAGCAGGACGAGGCGCTGGCCGCCACCCTGGCCGGGCAGCTGTCCATCTCGCTGGAGAACGCCCGCCTCTACAGCGAGCTGCACACGCTCTTCCGGCAGTACATGTCGCCCGACGTGGCGAACGCGCTGCTCGCCGACCCGGCCCAGGCCGAGCTGGGCGGCCAGGTCAAGGAGGTCACCGCGCTCTTCGCCGACCTGAAGGGGTTCACCTCGTTCTCCGAACGGGTCGCGCCGGGCGAGATCGTGGAGATGCTCAACCGCTACCACACGGCCGCGGTGCCGTGCGTCCTCTCCAACGGCGGCACGATCGTGCAGTTCGTCGGCGACGCGATGCTGGCCCTGTTCAACGCCCCGGCCACGCAGGAAGGGCACGCCAGGGCCGCCTGCGCGGCCGCGCTGGCGATGCAGCGGGCCGCCGCCGAGGTGGCCGAGGAGATGGCGTGGCGGCGGACCGGCCAGGAGCCGTGGCCGACGTTCCGGGTGGGGGTCAACACCGGGCCGGCGCTGGTGGGCAACATCGGCAGCCCGGAACTGCGCGGTTTCAACGCGATGGGCGACTGCGTGAACGTGGCCTCCCGGCTGGAGTCGCTGGCCGAACCCGGCACGGTGGTGATCGGCTCGGCCACGCTCAAGGGGCTCGGCGACGGCGTGACCGTGCGGCCGCTGGGCAAGCTGAGCCTGAAGGGCAAGCAGGAACTCGTCGAGGCGTACGTTCTCACGTCAATGCGATAGCTACGACGCTCGTCGTACGGACATAATCGGGCGCATGAAGGCAGAGCCGGGCGAGTTCCTCTCCATGCTCACCGACGACGAGATCGAGGCCCTGCGCGCGGCCGGACGGCCGCGCAGGTGGGACCGCGGGGCGACGGTCATGTCGGAAGGCGACACCTCCGACTGGGTGCTCGTGCTGACCGAGGGCCGGGTCAAGGTGTCCTCCCACACCAGCGGCGGCACCGAGGTGGTGCTGGCCGTGCGCGGGGCGGGCGGGCTGCTCGGGGACATGTCGAGCATCGACGGCTCGCCCCGCTCGGCCACGGTGACGGCGCTGGAGCCCATCTCCGGCATCGTCGTCCGCGACTTCCCCGGCTTCCTCCAGGAGCACGGGCGGATCGCGGTGCTGCTCATGCGGATGGTCACCGACCGGCTGCGCGACTCCGACCGCAAGCGCATCGAGTACGGCGCGTTCGACACCACGGGCCGGGTGGCCACCCGGCTGATCGAGCTGGCCGAGCGCTACGGCGAGAAGACCAACAGCGGGGTGCGGGTGGCGCTGCCGCTGTCGCAGGACGAGCTCGCCGGGTGGACGGGCGCGTCCAGGGAGGCGGTCAGCAAGGCGCTGCGCACGTTACGCGACCGCGGGCTGATCGAGACCGGGCGGCGCCGGGTGGTCATCCACGACCTGGAGGGACTGCGCAAACGCGCTCGGTGAACAGAATTCTAGAATACCCCTCACCCAGCTGACCGCGGACGTACGTCGTACGTCATAGTGGAAGGCATGGTCGCCGTCTCCCCCGATCAGGCCCGGTTACGTTACGCGTGGCGTGTGTGCTCGGTCACCAGTCTGGGGCTGATCCTCATCGGCATGGCCGGCAGCACGCTCAACGTGGCGCTCCCCACCGTCGTGCGCCACTTCCACGCCACCCCGTTCCAGTCGGGGTGGATCCTGCTGGCCTTCCTCCTGACGAACACCGCGAGCCTGATGTTCTTCGGCCGGGTCGCCGACCTGCTCGGCCGGCGGGAGGTCTATCTGGCCGGGTTCGCCCTGTTCACCCTGGCCTCGCTGCTGGCCGGGTTCTCGCCGGACGTGTGGTTCCTGGTCGCCATGCGGGTGCTGCAGGCCGTGGGCGCGGCCATGATCCTGGCCAACGGCACCGTCATCATCACCGAGGCCTTCCCGCCCGACCGGCTGAGCCAGGGCATGGGCGTCTACATGGGCACCCTGTCGGTCGCCCAGCTCGCCGGGCCCACGCTGGGCGGGCTGATCGCGTCCACCGCGGGCTGGCAGTGGATCTTCTGGGTCAACGTGCCCGCCGGGCTGGCCGCGGTCGTCTGGGGAGCGGTCACGCTGCGCAAGATGCCGCGCGGGCCCCGGCGCCCGGTGGACGCGCTGGGCAACGCGCTCGTGTTCTCGGCCCTGTCGGCGGTGCTGCTGGCCCTGTCGGAGGCCGGGTCGGGCGGGCTGACCAGCCCGGTGGTGCTGGCCGGGGCCGGCGTGTTCGCGTTGCTGGTGCCGCTGATCGTGATCGTGGAGCGGCGGGCCGCCCACCCGGTGCTCGACCTGCGCCTGTTCGGCGGGCGGATGCTGGCTTGCGCGAACCTGGCCTCCTTCTGCAACGCGGTCGCCAGGGCCTCGCTGATCCTCGTGGTGGCGCTCTACTTCCAGGCGGCCCGAGGACTCGGTCCCTTCGAGGCCGGGCTGAGCGTGCTGCCTGTGCCGGTGGGCATGGGGCTGGCCTCGCCGATCGTGGGCGCGCTCGGGCGCAGGGTGTCGCCGTACGCGCTGAGCATCGGCGGGGCCCTGATGAGCTCCGCCGGGCTCGGCGCGCTCCTGCTGGCGACCGACCCCGGCACCCCGTACTGGGTGATCGGGCTCGGGCTGTTCGTGGCCGGCTGCGGCAGCGGGACCTTCCTGACCGGCAACACCACCCAGGTGATGGGCGCGCTGCCGAGCGGGAGCCTGGGCGTGGTGAACGGGTTCCGGCTCATGGTGATGAACGTCGGCGTGGTGCTCAGCGTCGGGCTGTCGCTGAGCGTGCTCGGCAGCGCCGTCGGCCCCGAGGTCCGGGCCCAGGTGTACGCGGGGACGCTGTCACGGCTCTCACCGGTGGCGCTCGACCAGCTCATGGCCGGCTTCCAGCGGACGTACGCGGTGCTGTTCGCGGTCGCCCTGGCCGGCGCCGCCCTGGCCGCCCTGGCCCGCTCCCCCCGCCGCTGAGCCGCGGGCTCACACGGCGACGACGGGCTCGGCGAACTGGGTGCGGTACAGCTCCTCGTAACGGCCGCCGGCGGCGAGCAGCTCGGCGTGCGTGCCACGCTCGGCCACCCGACCGTCCTCGATGACCAGGATGACGTCGGCGGCGCGGATCGTGGACAGCCGGTGCGCGATCACCACCGCGGTGCGCCCGTCGAGCGCCTCGGCCAGGGCCTCCTGCACGGCCGCCTCGTTGGTGGAGTCGAGCGCGGCCGTGGCCTCGTCCAGGATGACCACCCGCGACCCGGCCAGCAGCAGCCGGGCGATCGTCAGCCGCTGGCGCTCGCCTCCCGACAGCCGGTAGCCGCGCTCGCCCACGACCGTGTCCAGCCGGTCGGGCAGGGACTCGATCAGGTCGCCGAGCCTGGCCCGGCGCAGCGCGTCCCACAGCTCCTCCTCGGCGGCGTCCGGCCGGACGAACAGCAGGTTGTTCCTGATCGTGTCGTGGAACAGATGACCGTCCTGGGTGACCATGCCGAGCGTCCCCCTGATGGAGTCGGCGGCCAGGTCGCGCACGTCCACGCCGCCGATCCGCACCGCGCCCGCGTCCACGTCGTACAGCCGCGGGATGAGCTGGGCGATCGTCGACTTTCCCGCGCCCGACGAGCCCACCAGGGCGACCGTCTGGCCGGGCGCGGCGGTGAAGGAGACGCCGTGCAGCACCTCGACGCCGCCGCGGGTGTCGAGCGCGGCCACCTCCTCCAGCGAGGCGAGCGACACCTTGTCGGCCGACGGGTACGCGAAGCGCACGTCGTCGAACTCGATCGACACCGGCCCCTCGGGCACGGCCCGCGCGTCCGGCTTCTCCTTGATCAGCGGCTCCAGGTCGAGCACCTCGAAGACGCGCTCGAAGCTGACCAGCGCGCTCATCACGTCCACCCGGGCGCTGGCCAGGGCGGTCAGCGGCGAGTAGAGCCGGGTGATCAGCAGTGCCAGCGCCACCACCGAGCCCGCGTCCAGCCGTCCGGCCAGCGCGTAGAAGCCGCCCAGCCCGTAGACCAGCGCCAGGGCCAACGACGAGACCAGCGTCAGCGCGGTGATGAACGCCGACTGGGTCATGGCCGTGCGCACCCCGATGTCGCGCACCCGCCCGGCCCGCGCCGCGAACTCGGCCGACTCCCTGACAGGCCGGCCGAACAGCTTCACCAGCGTCGCCCCCGGCGCCGAGAAGCGCTCGGTCATCTGGGACCCCATGGCCGCGTTGTGGTCGGCGGCCTCCCGCCGCAGCCGGGCGATCCTGGTGCCCATCCGGCGGGCCGGCAGCACGAACACCGGGAGCAGCAGCAGCGCCAGCAGCGTGATCTGCCACGACAGCGAGATCATGACGGTGATCGCCAGCACCAGCGTCACCACGTTGCCCACGACGCCCGAGAGCGTGTCGGTGAACGCCCGCTGCGCCCCGATCACGTCGTTGTTCAGCCTGCTCACCAGCGCGCCCGTACGCGTCCTGGTGAAGAACGCGACGGGCATGCGCTGCACGTGGTCGAAGACCGCCGTGCGCAGGTCCAGGATCAGGCCCTCGCCGAGGCCGGCCGACAGCCAGCGGGCCACCAGCCCCAGCCCCGCCTCGGCCAGGGCCAGACCGGCGATCAGGCCCGCCAGCCCGATCACCACGCCCACCGGCTCGCCCGCGCCGATCGCGTCGAGCACCCGGCCGGCCAGCACCGGCGGGGCCACCGCCAGCGCCGCCATCACCACGCTCAGGCCCAGGAACAGCGTCAGTTTCCGGCGGTGCGGCCGGGCGAACCCCCACACGCGGCGGAGCGTCGCCTTCGAGATCTGGCGACGCTCCGGTTCGTTGTTCAGTGAATACAGCTGATGCCAGGCAGTCACTTCCATGCTCATGGCATGGAGGCTAAAACCTGAACCTCTCTTTAGGTCAAGCGCCGATCTTCTTGCCGCGCTCGTGCCAGACCACGGCCACCGACGGCCGCGGCTGGCTGCCCTCGCCGTCGGGCCAGCGGCTGGCGGGCCGGTCGGGCGTCGCGCCGTCCGCCTCGCCGGGGTGCTGCACCGCGACCCACACGCTGAGCTGGTCGTCGCTGATCAGCGGACCGCAGGTCTCCGCGGCGACCGGCACGGTGAGGAACTGGCGTACGTAACCGCGCTCCTTGCCCTTGACCGGCATCACGAACAGGCCGTCGTTGGTGCCGAGGGCGTTGCCGTCAGTGGAGATCCACAGGTTGCCGTCGGGGTCGAAGGCCAGGTTGTCCGGGCAGGAGATCGGCGACACCTTGGTCTTGTCGAACCCGGCGAAGTAGGTCGAGGGGTCGTTCGGGTCGCCGCAGACCAGCGGGACCGACCAGGAGAACTTCTTGGCCGCCGCGTCGTCGCGCTGCTCGATCAGCTCCACCACGTGGCCGTGCTTGTTGGCGGCGCGCGGGTTGGCCTCGTCCACCTGGGCCGGGGTGCGGTTGGAGTTGTTGGTCAGCGCGATGTAGACGCCGCCGGTGACGGGGTTGCGCTCCATGTCCTCGGGGCGGTCCATCTTGGTGGCCGACACCTTGTCGGCGGCGGCGCGGGTGTAGACCAGCACCTCCGCGGCGGTCATGCCCTCGACGAACGACCTGTCGCCGCTCACCAGCGGGATCCACTCGCCCGAGCCGTCGAAGGCGCCGTCCGACGGCAGCCTGCCCGAGCCGTCGAGCTCCTCCTTCGGGCTGTCGCCGGTGAACCTGGCGACGTACAGCGTGCCCTCGTCCAGCAGGGTGCGGTTGTGCCGGTCGTGGCCCTTGATGTAGCGGCCCTTGGAGACGAACTTGTAGACGTACTCGAAGCGCGAGTCGTCGCCCATGTAGGCGACCAGGCGGCCGTCACGGGAGATCGTCGTCGTCGCGGCCTCGTGCGCGAAGCGGCCCAGCGCGGTCCGCTTGATCGGGGTCGAGTCCGGGTCGAACGGGTCGATCTCCACGATCCAGCCGAACCGGTTGACCTCGTTCGGGTGCTTCTCCAGGTCGAACCGCTCCTCGATGCGGTCGAACCGGCGGCCCGCGGTGCCCGACGGGATGCTGTAGCGGGTGATGTACGGCTTCTGCGCCTCGGGGACCTTGTCACCGTTGACGAAGTACTGGTTGAAGTTCTCCTCGGCGGTCAGCACCGTGCCCCACGGGGTGGTGCCGCCGGCGCAGTTGTTGAGCATGCCGACCGGCTTGACGCCCTTGGGGTCGGCGGCCGTCTTCAGCAGGTCGCTGCCGGCGGCCGGACCGGAGAACCGCATCGGCGTCGACACCGTGATCCGCCGGTTGTAGCGGCGGCGCCCGTTGGTGACGAGCTTCCACTCGCCCGTGTTGCGGACCCGCTCCACCTCGACCACCGAGCCGCCGTGGGCCGCCATCGCGATCTTGATCTGCTCCTCGGTGGCCGCCGTCCCGCCGGTGTAACCGCGGAACATCAGGTTCTCGTCGGTGTACTCGTGGTTCACCCACAGCAGCCCGCGGTTGCGGTTCATCTCGAAGAGCGTCACGTAGTCACAGTTGTAGCCGAACTGCATGGCCTGCGCCTCGGCCGTCTGGTTGTCGAAGTCGAACGCGGGCGCGCCCGGCAGCACCGGGTCACCCCAGCGCACCACCGCCGACGACCTGTACCCCTTGGGCACGGTCAGCGCGTCAGCCTTGTTGGGCGCCACCGGCTCGAAGCCGAGCCCGCCCTTGCCACGCGGGGGGCCGGACCTGCCCGGGTCGGCCATCGCCGGGGCCGCCCCCATCGTCACGCCGGCGCCGGCCACCAGCGCGCCCAGCGCACCGGCGCGCAGCACGCCCCGGCGGGACAGCGCCTGCTCGGCCACCTCGCCGAAGTACGGGTTGCCGCTGGTGTTGGCCACGTCGTGCGCGCACTGGTTGCCGCATCGGAACTGACAGGTCATCGCGGATCGGCCACCCTTGTGCGGGGTGGAAAGCAGCGGCAGCAGCCGGCGCGGCGACAGGTTCGCCACAGGGTCCTCCAAGGTTGCGCGGTTCTCCCGCCGGGACGTTACGGTCACCGCACCAACCCGGGATGAACGAACGCCACCGCCTCGATGAACGCTTTACCGTCGCCCGTCAGAGGACAATGGGGCGGTGCCACCACGCAGAATCGACCCCGAGAAGCTGAGATCCGCCCTCGACGACCAGCTCGTCGCGCTCGACCGGCCGCCCTACGACGGGCCCGCCGACGCCCTCACGGGGGCGCTCGTCGCCGCCGTGCTCGCCGCCTACGACCGCGGCCTCCAGCCCGAGCGCTCAGCGGCCCGTCTGGTCGTGCGTCACCTGCTCGACCGGCTCGTCACCGCCGCGCCCGGCCGCACCGTCGAGGTCCGCGTCCCCCCGTACGCTGCCGTCCAGGCGATCGCCGGCCCCCGCCACACCCGCGGCACCCCGCCCAACGTCGTCGAGACCGACCCGCGCACCTGGATCGAGCTGGCCACCGGCCGCCTCACCTGGGCGGAAGCGGTGGCCGCCGGCACCGTCTCGGCCAGCGGCGCCCGCGCCGACCTGTCAGCCCACCTGCCGGTCTAGCGCGGGCCCCGCATCCACGGGATCCGCTCCTCGAAGCACCGGTCCGCGAGGCCCTGGGGCAACCGGCCGCAATCCTGCACGATGTCCCAGAACCAGAGGGACACCGCGCCGAACACCAGCAACGCCAGCACACTGAAGGCGATCCCGGTGATCGCCCTGCCCTTGCCCACCCGCCGGACCAGCGCCATGATGCCGAACACGATCGACAGGATCGCCGTGAGCAGGCCGATGAAGCACACGAACACCAGGAACGGGCTCGCCACCCCGAGCACCAGCGACGCGGTCGCCAGCCCGCTCCCGGGCTGCGCGGCCTGCCACTCGCCGTACCCGGGTCCCCCACCCGGCGGCCCCCCGTACGGACTCGACGGCGACGTCCCCGGCACCGGCCCCTGCTCCCCGTACGGCCCACCCCCGGCTCCCCCGTACGGCGACGGCCCCCCGTACGGCGACGCCGGCCCTCCATAAGGCGACGCCCCACCCTCCGGCCTCCCGTAGGGCGACTCCGCACCCTCCGGCCTCCCGTACGGCGACTCCGCACCCTCCGGCCTCCCGTACGGCGACTCCGCCCCCTCCGGTCTGCCGTACGGCGGCTCCGTGCCCTCTGGCCCGCCCTGAGGCGACTCCGCCCCCTCCGGTCTGCCGTACGGCGAGCCTCCGCGCTCCGGCCCGCCGTGAGGCGACTCCGCCCCCTCCGGTCTGCCGTACGGCGACTCCGCGCCCTCCGGCCCCCCGTGAGGCGGCGCTCCGCGCTCCGGTCCGCCGTGCGGCTCGGGGGCTCCTTCTGCAGTTCCTTCGTGTGGTGGGGTGGCTCCGGGGGCGGTGGGCCGGCCCTCGGAGGGCGGACGGCCGCCGGTGGGTTCTCCGCTCTCGGGATGCTTTCCGCTGTCGGCGAAGGCCCCGCGGCCTTCGCCGTGCGCCCAGTACGGCGGTTGCTCGGCCCCGCGTGGGCCCGGCCCCTCGCCGGTGGCGGGGCGCTGGCCGGGAGTTGCACCGGCTTCGCCCTCGGGCCAGTCCTCGCCGTACCTGGGAGTGTCATCGGGCGGCGGGACACGGTGCGCGCCGTAGGCCTGCGGACCGCTGCCGGGCTGCTGACGGTGCGCGCCGTAGGACTCGCCTTCCGGACGACCCGGACGCGCGCCGTGAGGCTCGTCCCCCTCCGGCCGGCCGGGACGGGGGACGTCGGGACCGCTCTCGTACGAAGGTTCCGCGAACGGCAGGGGCTCACCCGTGGAGGGCTCCTCGAAGCGGGACGGGGTGCGGTCCTCGGGCTCCTCGTAGCGGGACGGGGGCCGGGCACCGGGGGTGGTGGGCTGGTCCTCGGAGGTGCCCTCCCACCCGGGGTACGGCGGAGTGCCGCCAGGGGTGGGATAGGCGCGGCCCTTGTCGTCGTCCCTGGGCGGGACCTCGAACACCGCCGTCCGCTCGGCGTCACTCTCGTCGGGCACCTGGGCGGGTGGCGGCGTCTCCGGTGATTCGGGCAGGTCCGGATGCCGCGGCTCCCCAGGCCCTCCCCCGGGCGCCGGCCCCGGAGAGGGTTCCCCAGGAACGGGACCCGGACCGGGCGAGGGTTCAGGTTCCACGGGACCCGGACCGGGCGAGGGTTCAGGTTCCACGGGACCCGGACCGGGCGAGGGTTCCGGTTCTATGGGACCCGGTTCGGGGCGGTAGGGCCGGTCGGGTTCGGGCACGACGGGAGGCTTAGGAGCGAGAGGTTCCTCACCCTCGCCGGGCTCCTCCGTCCGGCCGCCGTCATCGCCGGCGGCCCCCTGAGGACGCTCGTCCGCGGGGTCATCCGGGGCGCCTTCGGCCCACCAGGGGCGGTCCGGTTCGGGGTGGTCGTTCGGGTCGCCAGGTGTGGTCACGTTCCGCTCTCCCGACGGGGTCTGCATGCCGGATACTTCACCTTTTCGCAGGAGCGGCACTTGAAACCTGACGACACGGGTAACCCCCCGGTCATCTTCCGTCCAAACGGGCGCGGTCCGGCGAGGACGCACCCCGGGTGCGCGAGCACGAAGCCGGCCGACCTAGACTGAACTACGTGCTGAAGGGCGACGGCCGGCTCGGCCATGACCTGGACCCCGACGACCGCGCGCCGAAAGACGCCTGCGGCGTGTTCGGCGTCTGGGCGCCAGGCGAGGAAGTGTCCAAACTCACCTACTACGGGCTGTACGCGTTGCAGCACCGCGGCCAGGAGTCCGCGGGCATCGCGGTCAGCGAGGGCAGCCGCATCCTCGTCTACAAGGACATGGGCCTGGTGGCCCAGGTCTTCGACGAGTCCGTGCTCGGCACCCTCCGCGGCCACCTGGCCATCGGCCACTGCCGCTACTCCACGACCGGTTCCAGCGTGTGGGAGAACGCGCAGCCCACGCTGAGCTCGACCGACGTGGGCGGGCTCGCGCTGGCCCACAACGGCAACCTGATCAACACCCCGGCGCTGGCCCAGCGTCTGGAGCCCGGCACGACCCGGGCGACCACCGACACCGAGGTGCTCACCACGCTCCTCGCGCAGGATCGCAGCCGGTCCGTCGAGGACGCCGCCGCCGAGCTGCTGCCGCAGGTCAAGGGCGCGTACTCACTGGTGTTCATGGACGAGACGACGCTCTACGCCGCGCGCGACCCGCAGGGCATCCGCCCGCTCGTGCTGGGCAGGCTGGAGCGCGGCTGGGCGGTGGCGTCGGAGACGGCGGCGCTCGACATCGTCGGCGCCACGTTCGTCCGCGAGATCGAGCCGGGCGAGCTGCTCACGATCGACGAGCGCGGCGTCCGCTCGCGCAGGTTCGCGCTGGCGGAGCCCAAGGGCTGCCTGTTCGAGTACGTCTACCTCGCCCGCCCCGACACGACCATCGCCGGGCGCGGCGTGCAGGTCACCCGGGTCGAGGTGGGCCGGGTGCTGGCCCGCGAGCATCCGGTCGAGGCCGACCTGGTGATCCCGACGCCCGAGTCCGGCACCCCCGCCGCCGTGGGCTACGCCCAGGAGAGCGGCATCCCTTACGGCCAGGGCCTGGTGAAGAACTCCTACGTCGGCCGCACGTTCATCCAGCCGTCGCAGACGATCCGCCAGCGCGGCATCCGGCTCAAGCTCAACCCGCTGCGCGAGGTCGTCGAGGGCAAGCGCCTGGTCGTGGTCGACGACTCGATCGTGCGCGGCAACACCCAGCGGGCCATCGTGAAGATGCTGCGGGAGGCCGGCGCGAGCGAGGTGCACGTACGGATCTCGTCGCCGCCGGTCGCGTGGCCGTGCTTCTACGGCATCGACTTCGCCACCCGCGCCGAGCTGATCGCGGGCTCGCTGTCGGTGGAGGAGATCCGGGCCTCGCTCGGCGCCGACTCGCTCGGCTACATCTCGCTCGAAGGGCTCACCAAGGCCACCACGATCCCCGCCGAGCGGCTCTGCCGGGCCTGCTTCGACGGCTCCTACCCGATCCCGATCGACGAAGACAACGTCGGCAAGTTCGTCCTGGAGAGCAAGGCGTGACCACCTACGAGGCCGCGGGCGTCGACATCGAGGCGGGCGAGCGCGCGGTCGCGCTGATGAAGGACAAGGTGGCCCGCTCGCGCCGCCCGGAGGTGGTCGACGACGCCAGCGGCTTCGCCGGGCTGTTCGACGCGTCGGCGCTGCTGCGTTACCGGCGGCCGCTGCTGGCCACGTCGACCGACGGGGTCGGCACCAAGGTCATGATCGCGCAGCGCTACGGCAAGCACGACACGATCGGCGTCGACCTGGTCGGCATGGTCCTCGACGACCTGGTGGTGTGCGGGGCCGAGCCGCTGTTCATGACCGACTACATCGCCTGCGGCAAGGTCGTGCCCGAGCGGGTCGCGGAGATCGTCGGCGGGGTGGCCGAGGGCTGCCGGCTGGCGGGCGCGGCGCTGGTGGGCGGAGAGACGGCCGAGCACCCCGGTGCGATGGGGCCCGACGAGTACGACCTGGCGGGCGCCGGCACGGGCGTCGTCGAGGCCGACGCGATGCTCGGTCCCGACCGGGTCCGCGAGGGCGACGTGGTGCTGGGGCTGGCGTCGTCGGGCGTCCACTCCAACGGCTACTCGCTGGTGCGCCACGTGCTCAAGCTGGCCGACCTCTCCCTCGACGCGGAGCTGCCCGAGCTGGGCCGGCCGCTGGGCGAGGAGCTCCTGGAGCCGACGCGCATCTACTCGCTCGACTGCCTGGAGCTGGCCCGCACGGTCGAGGTGCACGCCTACGCGCACATCACCGGCGGCGGGCTGGAGGGCAACGTGTCCCGCTCGCTGCCCGGCCATCTGGACGCGGTGCTCGACCGCTCGTCGTGGACTCCTCCGGCGATCTTCCAGGTGCTGGCGGGCCACGGCCGCATCGCGCAGGCCGACCTCGACCGTACGTTCAACCTGGGTGTCGGGATGGCGGCGATCGTTCCGGCGGAGGTCGCCGACGAGGCGGTCCGCCTGCTGGAAGGGCGCGGGCTGCCCGCGTGGGTGCTGGGCGAGGTCGTGCCCGGCGAGGGCCGCGCCCGCTACCGCTGAACAGCTTCCGGTGTGCCGGGCGCTACCGGTTGATCGCGCCCGGCCATCCCGTGTCGCCGGACACGTACACCTCTCACCCGGCACGACGCGAGCGTGACGAAGCCCCACGGGTGGCCCGTGGGGCTTGCGCGCTTCGGGCTGGGCGCCCGGCGGATGCCGGGCACTCGCCACGGTCAACGGGAAGAGTGAGAACGGCTAGCGGCGGCCGGACGATCGTCCGCCGTCGTCGTCTCCGTAGTCGTCGGCGTAATCGGCATAGCGATCCGCCAGCTCGTCGTTGAGGTCGTCGGCGTCGTCGTTGCTGGAGTCTCCGACCCCGAGTTCGTCGCGAAGTCGGTCGAGATCCGTGCCACCGCTGTTGTACTTCAGCTGGCGAGCAACCTTGACCTGCTTGGCCTTTGCTCGGCCGCGCCCCATTGGCTCGACCCCCTCGTGTGGGGTCGTCTCCCGACCCCTCGTCGCTAACGCACCACACGCTGACGCCGCCCTTGCATCGGGCGTCAGCCTATCGTTCGCCTATTACCGTACCTGTTTTGTGCCCAGCTCGGTACGTCGTATGAGCGCGGGGCGTCAGCGCCCTAGCCAAATGCCCCTAATCCGCCCGACTTCCGACATTCTGCGCTCTGCCAGCCTATCCGCTGCCACCGCCGGGGGTACGCCTTCCTCCGACGCGATCGCGAAGATCTTCAGGGTCGTGTCGTAGATCCCCATCGCCTTGGCGCGGGCGCGCTCCATGTCGAAGCCGCCGATCTCGTCGGACACCTGGATCACGCCGCCGGAGTTGACGACGTAGTCGGGCGCGTAGAGGATGCCGCGCTCGTCGAGCTGCTTCTCCACGCCGGAGTGGGCGAGCTGGTTGTTGGCCGCGCCGCAGACGACCTTGGCGCGCAGCGTGGACACCGTGGCGTCGTCGAGCGCGCCGCCCAGCGCGCACGGCGCGAACACGTCGATGTCCGCCGCGGTCAGCTCCCGCGCGTCGGCGACCACGTCGACCTCGGGGTGGAGCCGCTTGACGCGGTCGATCGCCCGCTCGCTGACGTCGCAGATCACCACGTCGGCGCCGTCGTCGCGGAGCAGGCTGACCAGGCGGTGGCCGACCTTGCCGACGCCCTCGACGCCGACCCGCCTGCCGCGCAGCGTCGGGGCGCCGAAGACCCGCTCGGCCGAGGCGCGCATGCCCTGGAAAACGCCGAACGCCGTCAGGATGGAGGAGTCGCCGGCGCCGCCGTGGGCGACGGTGCGGCCCACGACGAAGCGGGACTCGCGGGCGATGAGGTCCATGTCCTCGCTGTAGGTGCCGACGTCGCAGGCCGTGATGTAGCGGCCGCCGAGCGACTCGACGAAGCGCCCGTACGCGCGCAGCAGCGGCTCGCTCTTGTCGCGGGCGGGATCGCCGATGATGACGGCCTTGCCGCCGCCGAGGTCGAGGCCGGCCAGCGCGTTCTTGTAGGCCATGCCCTTGGCGAGGTTGAGCACGTCGGCCAGGGCGGCCTGCTCGCTCTCGTACGGGTAGAACCTGGTGCCCCCGAGAGCGGGGCCGAGTGCGGTGTTGTGGATGGCGATGATGGCGCGAAGGCCGCTCTGCTCGTCGGCGCAGAAGACGACCTGCTCGTGAACGTCCTTGTGGGACGCACCGAAGACGTCGGTCACGGTAGTGACTCCCTGTCCGGTCCGCCGCCCCTTCGCGGCGGAGATCACTCAAGCGTAGTCGGCACGACGATGCACGGCGGGTTGGCTTCATGACACGATGCCTCCGTGCTGCCCTATGCCGCCTACCTCCGCGTCTATGAGCCGCTGACCGCGTTCTCCGAATCCGAGCGCAAGGTCTGGGCCGACTATGCCGATTCTCGCGACCGTCCGCGCCGGGCCAACGCGCTCCAAGCCGAGCACGGGGAGTCGGTCAGGCGCCTGCTTGGCATGCCTCCTCAAGTCGTACCCGCGCAGGAGAGCCCCAACGCCTACCTGCGGCGTGTCGAGGACCGTCTGTACGTCTGCCCCTGGCAGACCCGGTTGCGCTCGTGGCTGGCCTTCTCAAGGCTCCGGGGCAGTGTCCCTGTGAAGCTGATGGACCGGTTCGTCCCGAATGCCATCGCCGAGCAGACGGCCGACGACTTCGACCGCTACAAGCGCGGCGCCGGTTCCGACGCACTGCGCACCCACATCCGCACCACGGCCTGGCACGTGCCACCCTCGTGGTTCGTGCCGTTCGACGGCAACGAGCGCTGGCTGGTGCTCGGCGCCTCCGTGCCCGGACAGGACGTGACGACCGCCACCGGGCGCAACCTCATCTACGTCACGTCCATGGCCCAGGCCAGGAGGCGGGCCGCGCGGGCGCTGCAGGTGCTGCGGCGCAACCTCGGCGACACCGCGCCCAACTTCGACGTGGAGGACGTGGCGCGGTGGCTGGAGGAGTTCCACCCCCACTCGCTGGTGGAGCTCGACTACGGCGGCCTGGTGCATCTGATGAACGACGAGGCGCTGCAGGCCGACCAGTCGGTGGCGGAGCTTTCCGCGGCCCTGACGGGGCTGGACACGGGTCAAGAAGAGCTTGCCTATGCCATGTACCAGAGGGTCATCCTTCGCTGGAAGTCAATGCAACTCCTGGAATCTTCCAACTGAACCCCAATACGACCGTCTGACCTGCATGAGTAGGTCATGAGTCGCGGCTGCTCACTTCTGCGAACTGAGTAGTTTGCCGTTTTCACTGCGATACCACGAAACGTGTCGCTAGAATCACCGAGCGTGACATCGCCGCAGGGGCGGGCAGTTGGGTCAAAGAAGGGCTCGCCAATCGCTCTGCGTGGCGGTATGGTCACATCGGGTGATGCCGTATATGGCCCAGAAAAGCCGCACGCTCTGGGTCATAGAGGGACATCCGTGACACGCGCAAAGGCAGTCGCAGGATCGCGAAGCCGGTCCACACGGAGGAGAGGCCGCACAAATGTCAGCTCGTACACCCGAGGCCGAGCCGCTGCTCACGCCCGCCGAGGTCGCCACCATGTTCCGGGTCGACCCCAAGACCGTCACCCGGTGGGCCAAGGCGGGCAAGTTGACGTCGATCCGCACCCTCGGCGGTCACCGGCGCTACCGGGAGACCGAGGTTCGCGCACTGCTGGCGGGGATTCCGCAGCAGCGCTCGGAGTGAGACCAGGGTCGTCACCAACCTCAGGGGGGTTCTCACGGTGGGCCAGGTCGGCGTGGCCCGGTCCACCCCAGTGACGACTCGGACGTCATACAGGGGAGTTGGCGCCGCCCGCCCGGCGCCATCCTTCCCCGGTTTCCTTCCCACGCCACCCGCGCCGCCCGCCGAGGCGCGCGGACCCATGCGCGACTGAGCGTCGCGCGGTCGAAACGCAGTCGTCGCACGCCGTCGAGCTTCTGAACGCTCCGGCCTCATCCCTTGCCGACCTGCGGACATCCGGGCAATGACGGGCTTCCGGAACCCAGGCCGTACCCTGCGGCGAACTCGATCGTTTGGTGGTACAGGTGCCCCAACATCCGCATCGCGGGGGAGACACATGCCAGGACCGCCAGTGAAGTCATCGACCATCACCGAGCTGAGAGAGGTAGACGCGCTGCCTCGACCAAGGCCCACCATCCGCAACGTCGCCGAGCGAGCCGGCGTCTCGAAATCGCTGGTCTCACTCGTGCTGCGCGGATCCCCGCACGTGAGCGAGCACCGGCGCCAGGCCGTGCTGCAGGCGGCCCGTGAACTCGGCTACCGGCCGAACGCCGTCGCGCGCAGCCTCGTGGAAGGCCGCACGCACCTCGTCGGCGCACTCGTCGCCGACCTGCACAACCCGTTCTACGCCGAGTTCCTCGACGGCCTGCAGGAGAGCCTGCACGGCGACGGGCTGCGCATGCTGATCGGCAACAGCCAGTGGGACCCGGCGTTCGAGGACGAGGCCGTGGAGGCCTTCCTGGAACTCCGGGTCGACGGGCTGGTGCTCTTAGGCATCGCGCCCACCAGCGAAACCCTGATCGAGGCGACCTCGTACACCCCGACGGTGGTCGTCGGGGAACGTGACATCGAGCTCGACGGCGTCGACATCGTGGTCGACGACGACCAGCACGGCGCGCGTCTGGCGATCGACCACCTGGTCGCGGCCGGGCACAAGCGCATCGCGCACATTGAGGGCCCGCGCCCCTCCCGCTGCGAGGGCTACCTCGTGGCCATGCGCAGGCACTCGCTGGCGCCCTACATCATGGTCGAGGCGGCGGACGCCTCGGAGGACGGCGGCAGGACGGCGGCACTCGCCCTGCTGACCCGCGAACCGAGGCCCACCGCCATCTTCGCCGCCAACGACGTGGTCGCGCTCGGCGTGCTGATCGCCGCGGCCGAACTCGGCCTGCGGGTGCCGGAAGACCTCTCGGTGATCGGCTACGACAACACCCACCTGGCGGCGTCGGACCACATCTCCCTGACCTCGGTCGACCAGCCCCGGCGCGCGATGGGGCGGACGGCCGCGGCGCTGCTGAGCGATCGCATCTCCGAGCCGGCCAAGGCCGCCCGGCTACGCGAGGTGACACCGGAGCTGATCGTGCGGCGCAGCACGGGTCCTGCCTAAGAGGATGTCAAAGGTCGGTCAACACGCTCCGTGACGCCCCGCCCGGCGGTTAACTCGCCAGGGTCATGCTAATTGTGGCCGGACTTGCGGTCCGGCCACGATCTGATCCGGGGGGACAGCCATGCGTGATCCGGAACTGGTGTCGTGCGCCCAGCGTGCCGCGGCCGAGCTCGAGCGCGCCTGGGCGCAGTGGCGCGCCGGGCGGGGCCGGGGCACCGACGTCGGCGTGGAGTCCGTCGCCAGCTACGTCGCCCACTCGCTCGACCACCCGTGGGGCCGGCCCCGCGTCGTCCTCGGCCTGGACGCCGAGGACGCGCGGGAGCTGGCCGCCCTCCTCCAGCGTCAGGAGGTCGGCGAGCACGTGTGGTGAGCGGGTTCGCGGCGTTCCGCACCCCGCGGACGAGGTTGCCGTAAGTTGGAGCGCATGCGTGCGCTTCCCGCCTCTCTTCTCGCTGCCTGCGGCCTGGTCGCCTCCGCGTGCGGCGGCGCCGTTCCCGGTGCCCCCGTGGCGGACCAGATGGCGCGCCGGGACGCCGGGCCCACGTCGAGCGCCACGGCCGCCGAGCCCGCCCGGTCGGCCGGCTCGGCCCGGCCCGCCGAGAAGGCCCCCTCCGTGCGGCCGCTCGACGGCAGGGTCGTCGTCATCGACCCGGGACACAACGGAGGCAACGCCCGCGCCCCGAAGGAAATCAACCGCAAGGTCAACGTGCTGACCCAGTGGAAGGCCTGCGACACCACCGGCACCTCCACCAACAGCGGCTACTCCGAGGCGGCCTTCAACTGGGACGTGTCCACGCGCATGGCCAAGATCCTCAGGAGCCGCGGCGCGACGGTGAAGCTCACCCGCTCCAGCAACACCGGCGTCGGCCCGTGCATCACCGAGCGGGCCGCGATCGGCAACCGCAGCGAGGCCGACGCCGCGATCTCGGTCCACGCCGACGGCTCCAGCCCAGGAAACCGCGGCTTCCACGTCATCATGCCGAAGAAGATCGGCGGCCCGGTCGACCCCGTGGTGGGCGCCTCGGCCAGGCTGGGCAAGGCCGTGCGCGGCGCCTTCCGCGAGGGCACCGGGCTGCCGTACTCCACCTACATCGGCAAGAAGGGGCTCGACTACCGGGGCGACCTGGGCGGGCTCAACCTGTCGACGGTGCCGAAGGTCTTCATCGAGGCCGGCAACATGCGCAACGCGGGTGAGGCGGCGAAGTTCCGCGACCCGGCGTTCCGCCAGAAGATCGCGCTGGCGCTGGCGAACGGCTTGCAGCACTATCTGAAGTCATGATCCCTCGCCCGAAGCTCAGCCGTCCCTTGTCCGCCTCCTACGAGCTGACCGCCGGGGCCGCCGTCTCGGGGCCGGCCGACCTGATCGGCGCCGTCCGCACCGCGATGCCGGGGCTGGACCTGCTGCCGGGTGACGACGGCGCGATCGACCTGCGGCTCGACCCCTCGCTCGGCGGCGAGGCCTACCGGCTGACGGTGGGCTCGCGCGGCGTCGAGATCGCCGCCGGCGGCCGGGCGGGCGCGTTCTACGCCGCCCAGTCGCTGCGCCAGCTGCTGCCCGACGAGGCCTTCCGGTACGGTGCCGCGACGTCGTGGACCGTGCCCGGGGCGCGGATCGAGGACGAACCCCGCTTCCCGTGGCGCGGGCTCCACCTGGACGTGGCGCGCCACTTCTTCCCCAAGCGGGAGGTCATGCGGCTGGTCGACCTGATGGCGCTGCACAAGCTCAACCGCCTCCACCTCCACCTGGCCGACGACCAGGGCTGGCGGGTGGAGAGCCGGGCCTACCCGCTGCTGCACGAGATGTCCTCCCACCGGCCGCGCTCGGCCGTGCACCCGTACGGTCAGCCGGAGGCGTTCGACGGCATCCCGCACGGCGGCTACTACACCCTGGACGACCTGGCCGAGATCGCCGCCTACGCCCGCGACAGGGCGGTGACCGTGGTGCCGGAGATCGACGTGCCGGGACACGCCTCGGCGATCCTGGCCGCCTACCCGTCGCTGGGCGCCACGGGCGAGCCGCATGACGTGCTCGACCGGTGGGGCATCTCCCCCGCCATCCTGTCGCCGCTGCCGCCGACGGTCGAGTTCCTCACCACGATCTTCGACGAGCTGCTGGGGGCGCTGGGCGAGACCCCCTACGTGCACATCGGCGGCGACGAGGTGGTGCTCGACCAGTGGGCCGCCTCGCCCGAGATCGACGCCTACCGCGAGTCGCTCGGCCTGGCCACGGTCAACGACCTGCAGGCGTGGTTCCTGCGGCGGCTGGCCGACGCGCTGGCCGAGCGGGGCAGCCGCGCGGTGGTGTGGGACGAGGCGTTCGTGAGCGGCGGGCTGCGGCCGGACACGGTCGTCATGCCGTGGCGCGGGCAGGGCGTGGCCCGCCGCGCCGCCGCCGCGGGCCACGACGTGGTGGCCACCTCGGTCTTCCCGCTCTACTTCGACTACGCGGAGGCGGCCTCGCCCGACGAGCCGCTGGCCATCGGCGAGACGATCACCGTGGCCGACGTGGCCGCGTTCGACCCCGCCCCGGACGACTGGGCTCCGGGGGAGCGTGAGCGGGTCATCGGCGTGCAGGCGCAGCTCTGGACGGAGCGCGTGCCCGACCCGCGCACCCTCGACTACCGGATGTGGCCCAGGGCGTGCGCGCTGGCCGACATCGCCTGGGGCGCCCAGGACGACTTCCCCGGCCGCCTGGATGCCCACCTGGGGCGGCTGGACGCGCTCGGCGTCGAGTATCGCCCGCCGGCCGGGCCGCACCCGTGGCAGCGCCGCAGGCCGCACCTCCCCGGCGTCATCCGGCTCGACGAGGTGATGGACCGCATCGAGGCCATGACCCACGACCCCGAGTCGACCCGGCCCAGCATCTGACCCGTCAGGCCAGCGCGAGGGCCAGCCGCTGCGGCAGCGCGGTGTTGCGTCTGCGGCCGAGGGTGTGGACCGCCATCTCCAGGGCCTCGCGCCGGCCCACCAGCACCACCCACGACTTGGCCCTGGTCACCAGCGTGTAGAGGAGGCTGCGGCGCAGCATGATGCCGCCCGACTCGGCGACGATCGGGGCGACCACGAACGGGTATTCGCTGCCCTGGGAGCGGTGCACGCTGATCGCGTACGCGTGGGTCAGCTCGTCGAGCTCGCCGAAGGCGTACTCGACCGTGCGGCCGTCGTCGGTGCGCAGCTCCACCAGCCGCTCGCGCTGGTCGACGGCGGTGACCGTGGCGGTCTCACCGTTGAAGACGCCCTTGTCGTAGTTGTTGCGGATGGGCAGGACCCGGTCGCCCGCCCGGTAGACCGAGGAGCCGTACCAGTGCTCGTCGACCCCGTCGCCCGGCGGGTTGAGCCGCTCCTGCAGGCGGCGGCCCAGCTCGACGGTGCCCGTGACGCCCTTGCGCATCGGGCAGAGCACCTGCACCTGGTCGGGGCGGATGCCCTGCTTGCGGGGGATGGCCTCGGTGGCGAGGTGGATGACCCGGTCGGCCACCGCCTGCGGGTCGTCGAGCTCCTCGAACCAGAACCCGCCGCCGCCGGGCAGCCCGGGCAGCTCGCCGGCGCGCACGTGGTGGGCGGCCCTGACGATGCCGCTGCCCTGCGCCTGGCGGAAGATGTGGGTGAGCCGGACGCGCGGGATCTCCTCGACGCTCAGCAGGTCGGCCAGCACCCGGCCGGGGCCGATGCTGGGCAGCTGGTCGCTGTCGCCGACCAGCAGCAGGTGGCTGCCGGACGGGACGGCCGACGCCAGCCGGGTGGCGAGCTGCAGGTCGAGCATGGACGCCTCGTCGACCACGATGAGGTCGGCCTCGACCGGCCGCTCCTGGAACAGCGCGCCGTCGTCCTCCGGCTGCTGGGCGAGCATGCGGTGGACGGTCATCGCGGGCAGCCCGGTCAGCTCCGACAGGCGCTTGGCCGCCTTGCCCGTGGGGGCGGTGAGCGTCACCCGGCCGCCCATCGCCCGCACAGTGGCGGCGATGGCGGCCACCGTGTGGCTCTTGCCGCAGCCCGGGCCGCCGGTCAGCACCGAGACCGTGCTGGTCAGCACCAGGTTGACCGCCGCGCGCTGGTCGTCGTGGAGCCGGTCGTCCTCCTGGAAGGGCCGCAGCCGCAGCTTGGACGGGGCGCGGGCGAGCCGGGCGAGGTGAGCGGCCAGCGCGACCTCGCGGCTGTGTTCCTGCTTGCCGTAGACGACCAGGCGGCCCGGGTCGGAGGGTGACGCCTCGACGACCACCCGGCGGTCGGCGTGGAGCGCGTCGACGGCCTGCCTGATCTTCGGCTCGTCCTGCTCGACCAGCGCGGCCACCTGGGCGACGAGCGCGCGCAGCGGCACGAAGCAGTGGCCGCCGCCGGCCGCGGCCGCCTCGATCCGGTCGACCACGGCCGCCTTGACGCGCTGCGGGCTGTCCTCGGGGACGCCGGAGCGCAGCGCGATGCGGTCGGCGCTCTGGAAGGCGATGCCGCGCACCCGGCCCACGAGCTGGTAGGGATCGGTGGTCAGGACACGCAGCGACTCGTCGCCGTACACCTGGTAGATCTTGGCGGCGAGCAGCGGGCTCACCCCGAAGCCCTGCAGGGCGACCATGAGGGCGGCGACGGCCTTCTGCTCGGCCCACGCCTCGACGATCTGGGCCTGACGGATGGCGCCGATGTTGACCACCTCGCGCAGCCGGCCGGGCTCGGTGTCGATGACCTTGAGCGTCTCCTCGCCGAAGTGGCTGACGATGGCGTGGGCCAGTCGCGGCCCGACGCCCCGGATGAGGCCGGAGCCGAGGTAGAGGGCGATGGCGCGGACGGTCGAGGGCGCTATGCGCTCGCACCGGCGGACCTGCAGGCGGGCGCCGAAGCGGGGGTGCTCGCCCCACTCGCCGGCGAGCAGCAGCCGCTCCCCCGGCTGCGCCCCGGCCAGCGTCCGGCCGGAGGCGATGAAGGAGGGCAGGTCGTCGGCGCTCACCCGGGCGACGGTGTAGTCGTCGTCGCCGACGTGGACGAGCTGCTCGACCGTGACCTCGACCTCGTCGGGTCTCGCGCGCGCCACCACTCAACTCCCGGCCGTCGTGTCCGGCATCCGACGCTCGGACATTAGCCGCCCGTGCCGACAGTCCTACCCGGGCGGGCCGTCATGCAGGATCTTCTCGAAGAGCAGGTGGTCGCGCCACTCGCCGTCGATGTGCAGGTACTTCTCGGCCACGCCGATCTCGGTGAAGCCGCACTTGCGCAGCACGCGCTGGGAGCCGTGGTTGTCGAGGAGGGTGCCGGCCTGGAGGCGGTGCAGCCCCAGCGACTCCGCCGCGACGCGGCAGGCCTCCCGCACCGCGCCGGTGGCCAGGCCGCGGCCGTTGCGGGCGGCGTCGACCCAGTAGCCCAGGTGGCCGTTGCGGAAGGCGCCGAGCACGATGTCGTTCACGTTGAGGATGCCGACGATCAGCGGGCCGTCGGCGAGCACCCACGGGAACATCCGGTGCTCGTCGCGGATCTTGAGCATCTCCGCCACCCGCGCGGCCTGGCCCGCCGTGGTGAAGAACTCCTCCGTCCGCCGCGGCTCCCAGCGGCGCAGGTGGTCGCGGTTGCGACGGTACGCGTCCGCGAGCGGCTCGGCGTCGTCGAGCGCCAGCGGGCGCAGCACGACCCCGCCGTCGAGCTCCACCGGACCTGTCACCGCGAGTCGTCGGAGACCGTACGACCGGCCTCCGCGGAGTCGGGGGCCGTGCGGCCGATCTCTCCAGATCCAGGGTCCGTACGATCGGTCGCCGCGGATCCGGAAGTCGCGCGGCCGATCTCTCCGGATCCGGGGTCCGTACGGCGGGAATCCGCAGGGGCCGTGCGGCCGATTATGGCGGTGATGGATGTCAGGCGGTGGCGGCGGACGCGGCGGGAGAGCTGGCGGTGGATGCGGGACGCCCACAGCGGGCCGCCGTAGATCCAGCCGGTGTAGCCCTGGACCAGGGTGGCGCCGGCCAGGAGGCGCTCCCAGACGTCGTCGACGTCCTCGACGCCGCCCACGGACACCAGGGTGAGCCGGTCGCCGACGCGGGCGCGCAGCCGCCGCAGCACCTCCAGCGAGCGGGCCTTGAGGGGGCGGCCGGACAGCCCGCCGGTGGGACCGTCGTGCGCGATCGTGGTGTTGGTCGCGATGATGCCGTCGAGCCCCAGCTCCAGCGCCAGGTCCGCGACGGCGTCGACGTCGTCGTCGGCCAGGTCGGGCGCGATCTTCACGAGCAGCGGGGTGCGCCGCGGCGTGCTGTCGCAGACCTCCTTGACCGCGGTCAGCAGGGGCCGCAGCAGCGACACCGCCTGGAGGTCGCGCAGGCCGGGCGTGTTGGGCGAGCTGACGTTGACCACCAGGTAGTCGGCCAGGGGCGCGAGCTCCTTGGCGCTGGTGACGTAGTCGGCGGCCGCCTCGGACTCGGGCACGACCTTGGTCTTGCCGATGTTGACGCCGACCACGGCGGGCACCCCACGGGTGCGGCGCAGGCGGCGGGCGGCGGCCGGGGCTCCGGCGTTGTTGAAGCCCATCCTGTTGACCACCGCCCGCTCGCGTACGAGCCTGAACAGCCGCGGGCGCGGGTTGCCCGGCTGCGCGTGCGCGGTGATCGTGCCGACCTCGACGTGCGAGAAGCCGAGCGCGGCCACGGCCTCCGCGCAGGCGGCGTCCTTGTCGAAGCCGGCGGCCAGCCCGAGCGGGCCGGGGAAGTGCACGCCGAACGCGGTGATCCGCAGCGCCGGGTCGTGCGGGGCGAGCGCCCTGTGGAGCAGGCGCTTGAGCAGGGGCAGTCTGGCGACCAACGCCAGCCCCCTGACGGTCCGGTGGTGCACGGCCTCGGCGTCGAACCGCCGCAAGACCTGCGTGAACACGAGGCGATACATCACGTGTCAGGCTACCAATCCCGCCTCGTAGGCGATGATCGCCGCCTGGACCCGGTTGCGGACGCCCAGCCGGGTGAGTATCGCGCTCACGTACGCCTTCACCGTGCCCTCGACGATGTGCAGGCGGCCGGCGATCTCCGCGTTCGACAGCCCGACGCCGACCAGGGCCAGCACCTCGCGCTCGCGCTCGGTCAGCGACTCCAGCCGGTCGCGGGCGTGCGCGCCGCGCGCCATCCGGCCGCCGGCGAGCTGGGCGATCACCCGGTGGGCGACCTTCGGCGAGAGGTAGGCCGCGCCGCCGGCCACCGCGTGCACGCCCGCGATCAGCTCGCGCGGGTCGCCCGACTTGAGCAGGAAGCCGCTCGCGCCCACTTCCAGCGCCTTGGCGATGTAGTCGTCCTCGCCGAACGTGGTCAGCATCACCACCGCCGTGCCCGGCGCCGCCCTGCGCATCTCGGCCGCCGCGGCCAGCCCGTCGAGCACCGGCATGCGGATGTCGAGCAGCGCGACGTCCGGGTGGTGGCTGATCGCCAGGTCGACCGCCTCGCGTCCGTCGCCGGCCTCGGCCACCACGTCGAGCTCCGGGTCGGACGCCAGGATGGCCCGCACCCCGGCGCGCATCATGGCCTCGTCGTCGGCCAGCAGTATGCGGATCACGGTTCTATAGTGGCCGACATGGCGCAGGTGAAGGTCTACGGGCGGCGCGAGGTGTGGGCGGGGCGGCAGCGGGAGGTCTCCGACCTGCTCCAGGGATGCCTGGTCGAGGCGTGGGGGCTGCCGGAGGACAAGCGGTTCCACCGGTTCCTGCTGCTGGACGCCGACGACCTCATCTGCCCGCGGCGTTCCGGCTCGTACCTGATCATCGAGATCGTCTGCTTCACCGGCCGCAGCGACGACGCCAAGCGCGCGCTCATCCGGACGATCTACGAGCGGCTCCCGTACGAGCCAGAAGACGTGGAAATCACAATCATCGAGATGCCGCAGGTCAACTGGGGTATTCGGGGCAAGGTCGCCGACGAGCTGACACTGCCCTACCAGGTGGACGTCCAGCCGCGGGGGTGACGGTCAGGTGAGCCCTCCGGCGAGCGGTATGGTCCGAACCATGAGCACTCACTACGACGTCGTGGTCCTGGGCGCGGGCCCGGGAGGATACACGGCCGCCGTACGCGCCTCCCAGCTCGGGCTGCGCACGGCGGTCATCGAGGAGAAGTACTGGGGTGGCGTCTGCCTGAACGTGGGCTGCATCCCGTCCAAGGCGCTGCTGCGCAACGCCGAGCTGGCCCACATCTTCACCAAGGAGGCCAAGACCTTCGGCATCCAGGGTGACGTCACGTTCGACTACGGCGCCGCCTTCACGCGCAGCCGCAAGGTCGCGGACGGCCGGGTCAAGGGCATCCACTACCTGATGAAGAAGAACTCCATCACGGAGTACGACGGGCGCGGCACGTTCCTCGACGCCAACACCATCCAGGTGAACGACGAGACGATCACCTTCGACAACTGCATCATCGCCGCCGGCGCGACCACCAGGCTGATCCCCGGCACGTCGCTGTCGGACCGGGTGGTGACGTACGAGGAGCAGATCCTCTCGGAGGACCTGCCCGGCAGCGTCATCATCGCGGGCGCGGGCGCCATCGGCGTGGAGTTCGCGTACGTGCTCCACAACTACGGCGTCAAGGTCACGATTGTGGAGTTCCTCGACCGGATCGTGCCGCTGGAGGACGAGGAGGTCTCGGCCGAGCTGGCCAAGCGCTACAAGCGGCTCGGCATCGAGCTGCACACCTCCACCAAGGTGGAGAACATCGAGGACACCGGCTCCTCGGTCAAGGTGACCGTGTCGCGCGACGGGCAGCAGCAGGTGCTGGAGGCCGACAAGGTGCTCCAGGCGATCGGCTTCCAGCCGCGCGTCGACGGCTACGGCCTGGAGAAGACCGGCGTGGAGCTGACCGACAGGGGCGCGATCGCGGTCGACGGCCGCCTGCGCACGAACGTGCCGCACATCTACGCGATCGGCGACGTCACCGCCAAGCTCATGCTGGCGCACGCCGCCGAGTCGATGGGCATGATCGCCGCCGAGACCATCGCGGGCGCCGAGACCATGGAGCTCGACTACGTGATGATCCCGCGCGCCACCTACTGCCAGCCGCAGGTGGCCAGCTTCGGCTACACCGAGGCGCAGGCCCGCGACCTGGGCCACGACGTCAAGGTGGTCAAGTTCCCGTTCACCGCCAACGGCAAGGCGCACGGCCTGGGCGACGCGAACGGCTTCGTGAAGATCGTCAGTGACAACGAGCACGGCGAGCTGCTCGGCGCCCACCTGATCGGCCCCGAGGTCACCGAGCTGCTGCCCGAGCTGACGCTGGCCCAGCAGTGGGACCTGACGGTGCACGAGGTGGCCCGCAACGTGCACGCCCACCCGACGCTGGGCGAGGCGGTCAAGGAGGCGATCCACGGCCTGGCCGGCCACATGATCAACATGTGACCCTGAACGGGTGATCGGTATGGGCGGGACAACTCCCGCCCTTCGCTCGATCTTCTACGGTTCCGGCCAAAAGGGGCGTACCACGCGGTAGCCTCGGGCCTCGATGGCCAATTCCACCGGGACCCGGGAGACCCTCGCGCCCGTTCCTCCTCGCGAGAGCCGCCTGGGCTGGCTGGACGCGCTGCGCGCCGTCGCCGCGCTCGTGGTCGTGTACGAGCACGCGCTCAACCCGCTCTACCCGGAGCTGCGCGCCGTCACCGGGCCCTGGTTCGACGCAGGGATCTATGGCGTCATGGTGTTCTTCCTGGTGAGCGGTTACGTGATCCCCGCCTCGCTGGAGCGGCGGGGCAGCGTGGCCGGGTTCTGGGCCGGCCGGTTCTTCCGGCTCTACCCGCTGTGGGCGGTGGCCGTGGCGGCGGCCCTGCTGCTGGCCGTCTCCGGCGTCGACCCGATGCACGTCTGGCTCACCGACCGGCCGGCGTCGGCGGTGCTCGGGCATCTGACCATGCTGCAGGACCTGCTCAACGTGCCGAACGTGCTCAACGTGCTCTGGACGCTCTCGTACGAGATGGCCTTCTACCTCCTGGTCACCGCCCTGTACGTGGCCGGGGTGCACCGGCGCAGCGCGGAGGTCGCCTTCGGGTTCGGGGCCGCGGCCGTGCTGCTGGGTGGGGTGCTGCCGTCGGTGCTGCTGTCGCGCGGGGCCGGGGCGACGCTCGGCACCGTGCTCGCCGTGATAGCGCTGGTGGGGTGCGGGCTGGCGGGGGTGCTGAGCGGGCGTCCTGGTGCGCGGCGGGCCGGGGCGCTGGTGCTCGGGGTGGTGGTGCTCGGGCTGATCCTGGTGAACGGGCGGATCCCGGCCTGGCAGAGCCTGACGATCCTCGCCACCATGTTCGCCGGCACGGCCCTGTACCGGGTGCGGGACGGGCAGGTCGCGCCGTGGCGGGCGGCGGCGCTGGCGGGGAGCGTGCCGGTCGCGGCGGTGGCGGCGGCGCTCTGGCACGGCGACGGCGTCCCGTGGCCGTGGGTGAGCGCGGTGGTGGCGGCGTGGGCCACGTTCGCGGCCGGGATGCTGCTGGCCGGGCGGCGGGTGCCGGCGTGGTGGGCGTGGCTGGGCATGGTGAGCTACTCGGTCTACCTGCTGCACCCGATCCTGCTGGAGATCGTGGACGGGCTGCTGGCGGACCCGGCCGCCGTCGCGTGGCCGTACCGGGCCGGGCTGGGCGTGGTGGTGCTGGGGGCGCTGCTCGGCTGCGCGGCGCTGACGTACCGGCTGGTGGAGGCGCCCGCCCAGCGCGCGGGCAAGCGGATCGCGGCGAGGTTCGTGAAGTAGGAAGCGTTCGCGAAGCGTCGGATGAGGGAGGTCGGGGCGGCTACGGTCGTGCCATGGACGAAGCCACCCCCATGCCCAGGCCGGTTCGGACCGCTCGGATCCTGCTCTGGATCTACATCGTGGTGATGGCCCTGGTCGCCGGCCTCATCCTCTTCTTCGCGGGGTCCGCCCCGGCCGGGGTGGACACCTCGCAGATCTACCTGATCACGGGGTGGAGCGCCGCCCTCCTCGCGCTCACGGCCTTCCTGACGGTCAAGCTGACCGCCCGCAGGCGCTGGGCCCGCTTCGGCCTCATCGCGATCATGGCGATGAACGTCCTGGGCTACCTTGCCAACCTGGCCGCGGGCGGCGGGCTGAGCCTTCCGGCCATCGTGGGGCTCGGCCTGGCGATCGGGGTGATCGTCCACCTCTTCCGTCACGACAGCAGGGCCTACCTCGACCAGTAGCGGGCCATCTTGGCGGCCATCTTCGCGGCGTCCGCCCGGTGCCTGGCCAGGGTGCGCAGCGGCTTGGCGTCGTTGTGCATGTCCCAGTAGATCGCCACGGCGGAGCCCTCGCGCACGGCGACGAACTTCTGCGTCTGCGGGATCGGCGCCTTCTTCGTGGGCCGGATCGTCCGCGCCGCCTGCAGCGCCTCGTCGCCGATGCGGGGCTTGCCCACCTTGACCGTCTTGCCACACTGCCTGAGCAGGGCGCGCATCCGGTCCATCATCTTCCCCGCGCCCTTGGCACTGGCGAACACGAACAGCTGCTCGCCGCGCCTGCGGTCGGTGCGCTCACCGCCGCCGATCTTCGTGTCGTACGAGACCTCGCGGCTCTCCTTCCACCCGGAGAGCATCACGGGGCTGCACTGGATGTTCCACACGTCCTCCGCCCCGTCCAGGCCGAGGATCCAGTGCTCGTCGTCCTGCCGCGCCTGCTTCTCGTACAGCAGGAAGTCCTTCGGGATGGCGGGCGCCTGCGCGGGCGCCATCAGCGCACCGGCCACCACCAACGCGATCGTCTTCAGCATGGCTGGACGCTACCGGACCTGATCAACGGAGATGGCCGCTACGGGGGCAAGAATGTTGAAAGCGGCGGATTCCACCCGGCAAGGGGGTTGAAAGCGGGGCGGCGCACAGTGCGGTCAGGAAAACTTGAGAAAGGACCGCACCGATGTCGCTCTCCCGCCCCGTCGCCGTTCTCGCCCTCGCCGCAGGCACCCTTCTCGCGATCGCCCCCGCCGCCCAGGCCGCGACCGCCACCACCGAAGCCGCCGCCCCGTGGGGCCCGCGTTACGCTCCCGGCCAGAAGGCCAAGGCCGTCGGCACGCTGACCGCCAAGGGCGAGGACCACGCGGACCTTCCCACCGCCGACACCGTGAAGATCACCGGCAAGGTCTACGACTACGCCGCCTCGTCCAAGGTCTGCGGCTGGGCCGTGTTCCGCATCACCTACCGGGACGGGAACCAGC
The DNA here is from genome assembly GCF_044458265.1 of Nonomuraea sp. NPDC050478. NCBI lineage: Bacteria > Bacillati > Actinomycetota > Actinomycetes > Streptosporangiales > Streptosporangiaceae > Nonomuraea > Nonomuraea sp. NPDC050478. The sequence goes on from NZ_JBITHT010000001.1 coordinate 56,018, forward strand.
TGCCGCACAAGCACCGCAGCGTCCGCGACTGCACGTACCGGACGGCGAAGAGCTTCTCGTTCACCGACAGCGACGTCTACCAGGTCGAGCTCAAGGTCTGCGCCGAGGGCAAGCGGTCCAAGCCGTCACTCAACTGCCTGTACGCCGGCACCTGGAAGACCCTCTACCTGTCCAAGTGACCCCCGCGCCACACCCGGCACGCCCCCTCGACCCGCACCGACACCGCCGAGCCGGCCGCGACCGGGACGGCGTGGCCGGGCACGCGGGCGGTGACGCGGGTGCCGTCCGCCAGCAGGAGCGCGACGGTGGCGTCGTGGCCGTGGAAGTCGTGGCCGGTCACGGTAGCCGACACGCCGGGCCCTTCCGTGAGCACGATCTGCTCGGGCCGCACCATGACCGTCAGCTCGCCCGTACCGCCGGGGACCCGGTCCGCGGCGACCGGGCCGAGCGGCGTCAGCAGGTCGGGGCCGGTCGCCGGGAGGAACACGGCCTCGCCCACGAAGGCCGCCACCCACGGGTCGGCCGGCTCGCGGTAGAGCTCGACGGGAGGACCGCTCTGCAGGACGCGGCCGTCGCGCATCACCGCCACCTGGTCGGCGACGGACAGCGCCTCGTTCTGGTCGTGGGTGACCAGGATGCCGGTCGCCTTGTCGGCCCGCAGCGCGGCCCGCACGTCCCTGCGCAGGTCGGCGCGGAGCCCGGCGTCGAGCGCGCTGAACGGCTCGTCGAGCAGGATGACCGAGGGCCGCGGCGCCAGGGCGCGGGCCACGGCGACCCGCTGCTGCTGGCCTCCGGACAGGTGGTGCGGCATCCGGTCGCCGTACCCGGCCAGGCCGACCAGGTCGAGCACCTCCTCGGCCCGGCCTGAGCGGCGCTCCTCGCGGGTCAGCCCGTACGCGACGTTGTCCCGTACGGACAGATGGGGGAAGAGCGCGCCCTCCTGCGGGACCGTGACGACGTGCCGCCGCTCGGGCGGCGTGTGCGTGCCCGGCCCGGCGACCACGCGGCCGTCGACGGAGATCTCGCCGGCGTCGAGCCGTTCGAAGCCCGCCACGCACCGCAGCAGCGTGGTCTTGCCGCAGCCGGACGGGCCGAGCACGGCGGTGAGGGTGCCGCCGGGCACGGCGAGGTCCGCACCGCCGAGCGCGGTCACCGCGCCGTAGCGCTTGACGAGTCCCCGCAGGTCCAACTGGCTCATCGTGAAGTCTCCGCGGTGAGTATGCCGGTGCGCGCGGTGAGCAGCCACGCGGGCACCGATGACAGCAGCACGAGCAGCGCCGCGTAAGGGGCCGCCGCCGCGTACGCGGCCACGGTGGTGTGCGTCCACAGCTCGGTGGCCAGGGTGTCGACGCCCGTCGGCCGCAGCAGCAGCGTGGCGGGCAGCTCCTTCATGCAGGTCAGGAAGACCAGCGCGGCGCCCGCGCCGATGCCGGGCAGGACGAGCGGCAGCGTCACCGTGCGCAGCACGGCCACCGGCCCGCGCCCGAGCGAGCGGGCCACGTCCTCCAGCACCGGCGGCGCCTGCGCGGCGGCCCCGGCGACGGCGGCGAGGGCGAGCGGCAGGAACAGGGCGGCGTAGCCGAGCGCCAGCAGCCAGGTCGTCTGGTAGAGCGGGTACGCGAGCGTGACCCCGAACGACACCAGCGACAGCCCGATCACCACGCCCGGCAGCGCGTGGCTGACGTAGGCGAGCCGGTCGAGCACAGTCGCGACAGGTCCAGGAGCCTTGGCCGTCAGCAGGCCGAGCGGCAGCGCGAGCGCCATGGTGAGCGCGGCCCCGGCGAGTGACAGCCAGAGCGAGTTGCCCATGGCGGCGGCCACCTCCGCCCAGGCGCCCGGACGGGAGACGCCCTGGAGCATCCGGAGGCCGAGGCTGAGCGCGGTGACGCCGAGCGCGAGCCCTGCCAGGACGGCCAGCGCGGCGGCGGCGGGCCAGCGGGCCCGCCCGAGCCGCTGCCTGGCCGCGGTCCTGCGGGTGCCGCCGAGGTGCGCGTACCGGGCGCCGCGGCGGCGGGTGACGGTCTCCCCCGCGAGCACCAGCATGGTCAGCACCACCAGCACGGTGGACAGCACCAGCGCGCCGGTGCGGTCGAAGCCCAGGTCGAAGGCGACGAACACGGCCCGGGTGAAGGTGTCGGCGCGCACGATCGACACCGCGCCGAAGTCCGACAGCACGTACAGCGCCACCAGCAGCGCCCCGCCGGCGTAGGCGGGCCTGATCTGCCGCAGCGTCACGCCGGTGAACGTGCGCCACGCGCTCCTGCCGAGCGAGCGCGACACCTCCTGCTGCGACGGGTCCGCGTTGACGAGCGCCGCCGCGACGGGCAGGAAGACGTACGGGTACGAGCAGAGGGTCAGCACGAGCGCGGCCGCCCAGAAGCCCTCGAACCCGTCCACCGAGGACCGCCAGGCGAACGCGGCGATGTAGGTGGGCACGGCCAGCGGCAGCGCCGCCAGCACCGCGAACAGCCGCCTGCCCGGCAGGTCGGTGCGTACGACGAGGAACGCCGACGCCACGCCCAGGACGGTGCAGGCCACGGTCACGACGGCCGCCAGGCCCACGGTCAGGACGGCCAGCCGGGCCGTCCGGACGGTGAGCACCTCCTCCGCGATCCGCGCCCATCCGGCCTCGGCCGTCCTGACCGTCAGGTAGGCCACCGGGACGAGCGCGACCGCCACCGTCACCACCGAGAGGGCGAGCAGCAGCGGCCGGCGCGTGCGCGTGCGCATCACTACGGGACGAGCCCCGATTCCTTGATCAGCGCGATCGTGGCCTCCAGCTCGTCGAGGTCGTTGAGGTCCACGTCGGGCGCGGTCAGCTGGTCGAGCGGCGGCACGAACGCGGGCGGGGCCACGCCGTCCACGACCGGGTACTCGTACGTCTGCTCGGCGAAGTACTTCTGCGCGTCCGCGCCGAGCAGGTACGTGACGAACGCCCGCACGTCGGGGTCCTCGGCGGCCTTCTTGAGCACGCCCACCCCGGCCACGTTCACCAGCGCGCCGGTGTCGCCGCCGGGGAAGAAGTGCAGCTTGGCCTTGAGCGTGTCCGGCGTGGTGCCGCGCTCCTTGGCCAGCTCGCCCAGGTAGTAGTGGTTGATGAGGCCGATGGCGATCTTGCCTTCGTCGACCTCCTCCAGGATCGGGCCGTTGCCCTCGCGGATCTGCGGTTCGTTGGCCTGGAGCCCGGTCAGGAACTCCTTGGCCTTCTCCTCGCCGTGCTGGACCCGGATCGCGGTCACGAACGCCTGGAAGGAGGCGTTGGTCGGGGCCACGCCGACCTTGCCCTTCCACTCCGGTTCGGTGAGGTCGAAGACCGACGCGGGCAGGTCCGCCTCTTGTACGAGGTCGGGGTTGTAGACCAGGACCCGCGAGCGGGCGGTGACGCCGACCCACTCCTTGCTGCCGGCCCGGTACGTCTCGGGCACCTTGCCGGTCAGGTCGTCGGGCAGCGGGGCGAACATGCCCTGCTTGGCCACCGCGCCCAGCGCACCCGCGTCCTGGGCGAAGAACGCGTCGGCGGGCGAGCGGTCTCCCTCCTCCAGGAGCTGGCCGGCCATGGCGGCGGTGTTGCCGTACCTGGCCTCGACGGTGATGCCACTCTCTTGGCTGAAACGTTCCAGAAGCGGCTTGACCAGCGACTCGCTGCGACCGCTGTAAACGGTGATCTTCTTGTCTCCACCGGAGGCGGAGTCGCTCTCGGGCGCGCCACCACAGGCGGCCGGCCCGAGCACCAACGCGCTCGCGAGCAGCACGGTCAGAGTGAGGGGACGTCTCATGAGGCGTTAGCTTAGCCTCACCTAATTTCCTTGTCGATGGGCGGGGGGCACCTGAAACCCCCGCGTGACCTGGGGTCAGACGCCGGGGATCAGCCGCGCCAGACGCTCGGGGTCGGCGATCACGTCGATGGCCGCGATCCGGCCGTCCGTGACGGTGAACGCCATGATGGACAGCGGCCGGTCCTTCGCCACCACGACCACGCCGGCCGTACCGTTGACGAGCGCCGGGCGGGCGAACGGCGAGAGCCGCCCGAACGTGACCGCCTGCTCCGCGACCGTTCCCGCGCCGTGGAAGACGACCGTGTGGCGGGCGCGCGCCACGCCGCCGTCGGAACGCAGCACGACCTCGGGGTCGAGTACGGAGACGAGCGCGTCGAAGTCGCCGTCACGGGCTGCGGCGAAGAACGCGTTCACCACGTCGCGCTGGCGGGCCGGATCCGGGTCCGGCACCGGGGCCTGCCCGCGCACCCGGCGCCGCGCGCGGCTGGCGAGCTGGCGGGCCGCCACCGGTGACCGGTCGAGCAGCGGCGCGATCTCCTCGAACGGCACCGCGAACATGTCGTGCAGCACGAACGCCAGCCGCTCGGCCGGCGACAGCGTGTCCAGCACCACCAGCAGCGCCAGCCCGACCGAGTCCGCCAGCAGCGCCTCGTGCTCGGGGTCCACGCCCGACTCCGGGCTGATGACCGGATCGGGGATGCCCGCGCCGAGCGGCTCCTCGTCGCGCCGCCGCCGCGAACGCAGCACGTTGAGACACACGCGGCCCACCACCGTGGTCAGCCACGCCGCCAGGTTCGCCACCTCGCCGGTGCCGGCGCGGCTCGCCCGCAGCCAGGTCTCCTGGACGGCGTCGTCCGCCTCGCTCAGCGAGCCCAGCATCCGGTAGGCCACCGCGCGCAGACGGCCGCGCTCCTCCTCGAAACACGCCGTCATCAGCTCGCGCTCGTTCACCGTGTCACATTCCTTCCCCGCGAGGTGTCGGCGTTGTAGACCCCACCCGATGGACTACTGGAGCAAACCATGACATCCCTGATTCTGGTCACCGGCGGCACCGGTACGCTCGGCCGCCTCGTCGTACCGCTCCTGCGGTCCGCCGGCCACCAGGTGCGCGTCCTCGGCCGGCGCGGCGGCGACGTGACCGCCGACCTGCTCACCGGCGAGGGCCTCCAGCCCGCCGTGGACGGCGCCGACACCGTCCTGCACCTGGCGGGCGGCCCCAAGAACGACGACGTGCTGACCCGCAACCTGGTCCAGGCCGCCGTGCGCGCGGAGGTGCGGCACCTGGTGCACATCTCGGTGATCGGCGCCGACCGCGTGCCGCTGGCCTGGTTCCGCTACCAGCGGGACGCCGAGCGGGCCGTGATGGACTCGGGTGTCCCCTGGACGATGCTGCGCGCCGCCCAGTTCCACGACCTCGTGCTCAAGGCCGTGACGCCGATGGCCAAGCTCCCCGTGGTCCCGGTCCCCGGCGGGCTCAGGTTCCAGCCGGTGGACGCCCGCGACGTCGCCGCCCGCCTCGCGGACCTGACCGTCGGCCCGCCGTCCGACCTGGTGCCGGATCTCGCCGGGCCGAAGGTGTACGGGATGGGCGAGCTGGTGCGCGGCTACCTGGCGGCCAGGGGCAAGCGGCGGCCGATGCTGCGGGTCCGGATGCCGGGCAAGGCGGGCCGCGCCTACCGGGCGGGCGACAACCTGTCGCTGGAGGCCGAGCTGGGCAAGCGCACGTGGGAGGAGTTCCTGGCCGAGCGGGTGCGCTAGAAATCGTTGGACAGCGCGCGGACGAGCGGGAGATCGTGGGCCGCATGCGACAGGAGGACATCTGGGACGCCGAGACCGCCCGGCGCTACGACACGCCGGGCACCGGCATGTTCGCGCCCGAGGTGCTGGAGCCGACGGTCGGACGCCTGGCCGAGCTCGCGGGCGGCGGCCGGGCGCTCGAGTTCGCCATCGGGACCGGCCGCGTCGCCGTGCCGCTGGCCGAGCGGGGGGTGAGCGTCACCGGCATCGAGCTCTCCCTTCCGATGATCGACCAACTGCGGACGAAAGCGGACGAGGAGACCATCCCCGTGATCGCCGGCGACATGACGACGGCCGTCGCCCCGGGCACGTACACGCTGGTCTACCTCGTCTACAACACCATCTCCAACCTGCTCACGCAGGCCGGGCAGGTCGCGTGCTTCCGCAACGCCGCCCGTCACCTCGCGCCCGGCGGCCGGTTCGTCATCGAGCTCTGGGTGCCCGAGCTGCGCAAGCTCCCGCCAGGGCAGCGGGCCACGGTCTTCCACAGCGAGCCCGGCTACATCGGTCTCGACACCTACGACGTGCCGGCGCAGCACGTCGTCTCGCACCACTTCGAGTTCGACGACAGCAGGCAGGCCCGGCTGTTCCGCAGCCCGCACCGCTACATCTGGCCCGCCGAGCTCGACCTCATGGCGCAGCTGGCCGGGTTCGAGCTGGAGAGCAGGCACGCCGACTGGTCCGGCGCCGCCTTCACCGCCGAGTCGCGTTCGCACGTGTCGGTCTACCGCCTTCCCGGCTGACCGCGGATCCGTTCCGGACGATCTCGCCGGAGCCGTCACGCCCGGCCCGGGACGGAATCCCCGACCGCTGACCGGTCAGCGCCGGGCGGTGGTGATGACGCGCTCGGTGAGCGTCATGAGCATGGCCGGGGAGGCGAGGTCCAGCGCCGGGTCGCGGCGGAGCACCGCCTCCTGCATCCGGCGCAGCCCCGGCCCCGGCTCGATGCCCAGGTCGCCGACCATGACAGACCGGGTGTCCCGGTAGACCGCGAGAGCCTCCGACGCCCGGGACGCCCGGTACAGCGCCAGCATGAGCTGGGCCCGGGGCCGTTCCCGCAGCGGGTGGGACAGGGTGTGGGCGGTGAGCATCGGCACCAGCGCGCGGTGGTCACCGGCGGCGAGGCGGAGGTCGGCGTGGTCCTCCAGCGCCATGAGGCGCTCCTCTTCCAGGCGTGCGGCCTCGACCTGGGCCCACGGAGCGGTGATGCCGGTCAGCGCGCCGCCCCGCCAGAGCGCCAGAGCGTGCTGGAACAGCCTGTCGGCAGTCGCCGCCTCGCCCCGGGCCCGCGCGGCGCCCGCCCGGCCGCTCAGCAGCGTGAACAGATGGGCGTCGACGTTCTCCCGCTCCACGTTCAGCCGGTATCCGCCGGCGACGGTCGTGATGACCTCGTTCTCCTGGTGCCTGGAGAGCAGGTCGCGGATCTTCGACACGACGATGTGCAGTTGCTTGGCCGCCGTCGCCGCCGTGCTCTGCCCCCAGACGTCTGCCAGCAGCTGTTCGGCGGGAACCACGTGGCCGGCGCTCAGCGCCAGCCGGGCCAGCAAGCCGACCCGCCGCTCACCGGCCACCTTGACCGGTTCGTCATCCGCCGTGACCTCCCATGGTCCGAGGATCTTGATTTTCAGTGCCATCCGGGCCCCCCTGTGTCGGCCGCAGCTTGATCGCAACTCTAGGGAGGCGGGCGGCGGGCCGGTGTCCGGCGAACGCCCTACAGCGTGGCCTCCGTGTGGTCGAGCGTCTGGTTGAGCTCGGCGAGCGTGATGACGCCGTCGTCGATGGCGCGGGTGACGAGGTCGCTCTTGGTGCGGGCGGCCCTGCCGACGTTGGCGTACTTGACGCGTACGCGCGCGATGTAGGTCTCGACGGTCTTGACGGTGATGTTGAGCTTCGCGGCGACGAGGTCCTTGGACGAGGAGACGAACCACGCCCGCAGCACCTCGGTCTCGCGCTGGGACAGGCGCGGCCGGTCCGGGGACTGGTCCGCGGCGAGCGCCCCGGACAGCGACGGCGCGGTGTAGGGCTCTCCCCGCGCCGCGGCCCTGATGGCCGTCACCAGGTGCTCGGGACCCTCCCGCTTGGTCAGGTAGGCGAGCGCGCCGAGGTCGACGCACTTGATCGCGGTGGCGTCGTCGGTGTGCTGGGAGTAGACGACCACGCGCCTGCCGCTGTGGACCAGCCTGCGCAGCTCGCCGAAGTCCGGCCTGCCGGGGACCAGCTCCAGATCGAAGATCACCACGTCGGCGGCGGCGCCCGGCCCGGTCCACACGTCGGCGAGTCGCTCCCCCGCGTCGATGAGGTCGATCGGCGGCGCGGCCTCGGCGCACCAGGCGCTGACGCCCGCGGAGATGGCCGCGTGATCATCGACGATCACCGCGGTGATCACCTCGTCGCCGGCGCGGTGGGCTGCCATCGGACCTCCATCCATACCGTTTCGTCATTGCGCAGCGTCTCGACCAGCACTCCCGGCGTCGCCGGATCCGGCACGTCCACCTCGCCGCTGTCGGCGACGACGCTCACCGACACCAGGTCCGCGCTGCCCACGACGGTGACCCTGGCCCGGGAGGCGGCGGTGGCGAGCACGGTCAGCACCGGCTCGGTGAGATCGCGCCGGACGGCCACGGGGGGCGTCGGCCACTGCCCGCGCGTGTCCAGCTCCACCTCGACGCCCTTGCGGTCGGCGACGTCGGCGCAGTGGCGCAGCTCGTGTACCAGGGGGTCGGCGACGGTGTCGGTCTCGGCGAACAGCCGCCGCATCCGGGCCGCCTCGATGGCGCACAGCCGCTGGACGGCAGGGTCGTCCGGCCGGAGCGAGTTGTCGGCGAACCCCTCCAGCAGCGGGATCGTGCTCGCCGATAGCTCGGTGAACCGCTGCTGCCTGCGGCGGTGCGACGCCGCCGCGACGGCTTCCACCACGCGCACCCGTTCGAGCTCCCGCTGGGCGGTGGTCGCCGCCGCGCTGAGGCCGCGGAGCACGGCCGCGCCCACGGCCACGCAGAGCGGAAAGCCGATCACGGTCACCGAGCCGGTGGCGAACCGGGCCAGGGCCTGCCGGTCGGGCTCGTCGAACAGGAACAGGTGGAGCAGGGCGACGAGCTCGTGAGCGGCCAGGAACCCCGCCGAGGTCCGCAACGGGCGGTCGAGCAGCACGGTGAAGCCCGCCCAGTTCGCCGCGCCGAAGATCCAGTCGGTGGTGGTGGACGTCCGCCCGTCCGGCAGCGTCGCGTACGAGAGAGCGGACGCGGCGAGCACCACGGCGACGGCGGCCCAGCGCAGCCGGTTCCACGGGCGCCGCCGGACCAGCAGCACGGCCTCGCAGGCGAGCACGGCCGCCAGCATCGCGAGAGCCACGACCTGGGCGACCGGCCACTCGTACACGTCCCAGTGGCGCATCAGGTTGGCGCCGCCGAGCCCGCCGGCTATCGCCACGGCGACGAGCAGCGTCGCTATCCGGAGGCCGCGTTTGAGCTGGGCTCCGGTCCGCTCCCCGGCGGCGTCAGTCATGGCCGGCCGGCCATTCGAGCCGCACTCGGGTGCCCTCGCCCTCGGCGGAGACGACGGTGGCCGTGCCTCCGATGCGGGTCATCCTGCCGCGCACGGACTCGCGGATGCCGCGGCGGTGGCCCGGGACGTCTCCCAGGGAGAATCCCTTTCCCTCGTCGATGATGTCGAGCCGCAGCGACCGGGAGTCCCCGCGCAGGCGGACGGTCGCCCGTGTCGTGCCCGAGTGGCGTCGCACGTTGGTGAGCGCCTCGCGCGCCGCGTCGGCGATGGGCGCCGCGACCCCCGCCGGGAGTGGTAAGCGTGCCGGCAGGTCGAACTCCACGGAGAGCTGGGCGGCGTCGAGGTCGGCCCTGAGCAGGTCGACGAGGTCGGTGGGGCGGGGCGTCCGCCTGCTGTCGGAACGCAGCCTGTCGAGGTCGCGGCGGGCCTGCGGGCCGAGCCAGGCGGAGTCGGAGCGCACCTGCCCGGTGCCGACCATCAGGAGGGTCGTCGCGGCCGTGTCGTGCAGGGCGTTGGCGAGCTCGCGTTCCTCGGCGCGGACGGCCGCCGCCGCCTGCGCGGCGGCACGCGCCCGGGCGGCCTCGGCCGCCATCCGGTCGGCCCTGTCTGCGGCCTGCCGCAGGAGGGTCCAGGCGGCTCTGGACAGCGCGGCCGCCGGCACCGCCCAGAGGTTGCCTCTGATCACACTCGGGTCCGGCACCGCCATGGCGACGATGACGGCCGCCCCGCCTCCGGCCACCAGAGCCACGGCGGCTCCCACGGGCAGCGAGGTGTGCCACTGCCACGTCACGCACGCGAAGGTGACCAGGAGCCGTGACCATCCGAAATTGGTGTCCTCAAGGGCGCCGGTCCAGGTGACGCTCGCAGTCAGGGTCAGCAGGACGATCACGTCGGGGGCGAGCAGCGCGTCCCCCCGGCCCCGGCGCAGCCACCATACGTAGCCGCACGTCCACACCGCCGCGACGGCGACCATCGAGGCGGTGGCCGCGAAGTGCTCCGGGGACGCCCTGAACAGGGCGACAGCGCAGATCGGCACCAGCGTCGCCAGGCGCACGGCGGCCGCGTAACGGCGGCCGAACCGCACCAGCAGCCGTGCCGCCTCCTCCGCCACACCGGTCACCTCGCCCCCACCGCACGCGGCCCTCGTCGTGAGGCAGCCTAATGACTCGGCCTGCCCGGCCGGAACACGTCGATCGACAAGGGCGCCGGTTCACGAGCCCGGCATGATCTCGGGGGACGTCCGGAAGATTCGTCGTGATCGCTACGGCTCCGACATGGCCTTCGTCGCCCGCATGGCGCAGCTGGCCGGGTTCGAGCTGGAGAGCAGGCATGCCGACTGGTCCGGCGCCGCCTTCACCGCCGAGTCGCGTTCGCACGTGTCGGTCTACCGCCTTCCCTCCTGACCGCACAATTTCCCCGGAGTTGGCACGGACTGCGGGCTTGCCTTGTCCCAGGGGCGGGAACCCTGGTTCACCGGGGGACAAGGAAGGCGTTGTCATGAAGATCGTGGTAATCGGCGGGACGGGCCTGATCGGGTCGAAGCTCGTGACCAGGCTCGGCGAGTACGGGCACGAGGCGGTGGCGGCGGCGCGGAACACCGGGGTCGACACCCTCACGGGCGAAGGGCTCGCCGAGGTCCTGTCCGGCGCGGCCGTGGTGATCGACGTGTCGAACTCCCCGTCGTTCGAGGAGAGCGCCGTCATGCAGTTCTTCGAGACCTCCACCCGCAACCTGCTCGCCGCGGAGTCCGAAGCCGGCGTCGGGCATCACGTCGCGCTGTCGGTGGTGGGCACCGAGCGGCTGCCGGACAGCGGCTACTTCCAGGCCAAGCTCGCCCAGGAGCGGCTGATCGAGAAGGCGGGGATCCCGTTCTCGCTCGTGCACGCGACCCAGTTCTTCGAGTTCACCCGGACGATCGCCGACGCCGCCTCCACCGACGGCCGCACCGTACGGATCGCGCCGGTGCTCTACCAGCCCATCGCGGGCGACGAGGTCGCCAAGGAGGTCGGCAGGACCGCGGTGGGGTCGCCGCTGAACGGCAGGGTCGAGGTCGCCGGGCCGGAGCAGTTCAGGATGGACGAGTTCTTCCGCGACGCGCTCGCCGCCTGGGGCGACCCCCGCCAGGTGGTCACCGACCCGGACGCGCGCTACTTCGGGGCCGAGCTGCACGAGCGTTCGCTGGTGCCGGGCGAGGGCGCGGTGCTCGGCGAGATCCGCTACGCCGACTGGCCGGGCCGCGTGTAGCCCGTCGGCCCTCGTTTCGAGGATTCTCTTAGTGATTGCGGGCGGATGACCGCGTCCCCCAGGCTCTGTGCACAATAGCCATCGGCCGGGCTCGACCGGCGGCTGGGGGACGATGAACGGGTACTCGGAACTGCAACTCGGACCGCTGGACGAGGTCAGGGCGACGGTGGCGCTGCACCCCGGCGTCAGCCTGCTGTCGCTGGCCGCGGGCAGCGTGGGCGGCCGGCCGCACGGTGTGCCCGGTCACTGGCGGCGCGGGGTGGCCGGCGTGATCGGCGAGGACGCGGCCGCGCTGAAGCCGCTGTTCGACCCGTACTGCTCGATCATCCCCGACTGCCTGACGGCGACGGCCACGATGGTCGAGGGCGACGTCGAGACCTATCTGGAGATGCTTGAGGACCTGGACCCGGCGACCCTGATCAGGGAACTGGAGGCCGAGTTCGGGGCCGGGGCGCCGGTCCACTGGCAGCCCGTCGTGGACCGCCCGCGGGCGTGGCTCCGCGTCTACGCGCGGCTGATGCGCAGGCTGTGGGAGGACTTCGCGCCGACGTGGCACCGCGCCGGCGGGCTGCTCGGCAAGGAGCGCGAGCGGGTGGGCGTCGCGGCGGTCACCGGCGCTCTGGAGGCCGTGCTCACCGGCCTGAACAGCAGGTTCAGGTTCGGCGGCACCTCCATCAGGCTGCCGGACCAGCAGGGCCGGCGGTTCGACCTGGGCGGCAGGAAGCTGACGTTCGTGCCGGTCGTCTCCGGTCACGGCGCGTGCCTGTTCTCCTTCGACCGGCCGGGGCTGGCGTGGATCGGCTACCCCGTGCCCGCCGTGGGCCTGCTCTGGTCCGGCCACGAGGCGGAGAGCGACGAGAAGGACAGCCTGGCCCTGACGGTCGGCCGGGTGCGCGCCACGATACTGAGGGCGGGCCGGGTGCCGCTCACCATGGGCGAGCTGGCCGGCCTCCTGAGCTGCACCCCGGCCACGGCCAGCTACCACTGCGACCAGTTGCAGGCGGCGGGCCTCCTGGAGCGCGAGCGGCACGGCCGCCACGTGCGCATCGGTCTGACCTCACGGGGCGAGGCCCTGGTCGATTTGATGAGCTGACTGTTAGGCGGGTTTCGAAAAGATCGAATACCCCGTGCCTCTTCCCTAGGTTGTGCCATCGACCGGTGCGTACCGGTCGTGACACCACTCTCCCCAAGGGGCACACCCATGCGTACATCCATGAAGACGGTGGCCGTCGTGGCGCTCGGCGGCGCGCTGACGCTCACCCCGGCGACTGTCGCCGTCGCCGCCACGGCGTCCACCTCCGCCACGACCGTCTCCGCCGCCGGCGAGCTGCTGCGGGCCGGCGAGACCCTCAAAGCCGGCCAGTCCCGGCGCTCCCCCGACGGCCGCTACCTGCTGGTCATGCAGGAGGACGGCAACCTCGTCCTTTACCGGCGCGGAACCGGCAAGGGCCTGTGGAGCACCAGGACGACCGGCTCCCGCAAGGGCGCGTTCGCGACCATGCAGACCGACGGCAACTTCGTCGTCTACGACGCCGCCGGCAAGGCCGTGTGGCACAGCGGCACCACCAGGCCGGGCTCGTTCCTGGCCGTGCAGAACGACGGCAACCTGGTCGTCTACAGCAAGGCGGGCGACGCCGTGTGGGACCGCATGTCCGGCCTGGACAACCTGCTGCGCCCCGGCGACACGCTCCGGCCCGGTCAGCTGCGGCGGTCCACCGACCGCCGCTACCGGCTGGAGATGCAGCGCGACGGGAACCTCGTCCTCTACACCAGCGCGGACAAGGCGCTATGGAGCACCAGGACCACCGGCTCCCGCAAGGGCGCGTTCGCCACCATGCAGACCGACGGCAACTTCGTCATCTACGACGCCGCCGGCAAGGCCGTGTGGCACAGCCGCACGACCACGCCCGGTGCCTTCCTGGCCGTGCAGAACGACGGCAACGTGGTGATCTACGTCAGGTCGGGCGGCAAGGCGCTCTGGTCCACGCGCACCGGCCGCTGACGCGGGGGCGGCTACGGCTCTGACATGGCTCCCGTCGGCCGGACGGGCTCGGCGGGGCCGGGACGGGGCGGGTTCCTGGGCGGTAGTGCGGCGATCAGGAAGGGGATGACCACGAGCGAGGACAGGGCCCACACGCTGTGGAACTGCCACCAGCCCATCCCGGTGAACATCTGGACGCGCAGGTAGCCGGCCGCCGCCCAGGCGCTGGTCACCGTGATCACCGGCCAGGTGGCGCGGCCGGCGCGGGCCAGGAGGTAGGGCACCGGCCACATCAGGTACTGGGCGCCGAGCCGGTAGGTCAGGATGAGGAAGACGAGCAGCAGGACCAGGGTCAGGTCGACCGGGTCGGCCCCGCGCCACCACCACCCGGCCGCGAGCAGCCCGGCGACCAGCACGAGCGTGCCGATCCGGCCGAGGACGGACGAGACGTCCTGGTCGCCGCCCGTGACCAGGGCGGTCCAGCCCCAGTCGCCCACCACCGGGCGCGTCGACATGATGGCCTTGCCCAGGTCGACGAGCCCGGTGACCGGCGTGTCCAGGAACACCGCGCTGCTGAGCAGCCACAGCCCGGGAACGGCCGCGGTCCAGCCGAGCACCACCAGGCGGCGCGACCCCGCGACGGCGAGCACCACTCCCGGCACGAGCAGCACCGACCAGTTGGTGCAGGCCACCGACAGGCCGATGAGCACGCCGGCCCAGTGGGCGCGCCCGGCGCGGGCGGCGACCAACGCGGCCACCCCGAAGACCAGGGTGAGCGGCGGGAACTGGCCGTGGATGCCGCTCACCATGATGCCGAGCGGCACGCACGCGTACTGGAAGCCCCGCAGCGCCCCGCGCTCGCCGGCGAGCTTGGCCACCAGCGGGATCAGCGCGAGGTCGGCCAGCACGGGGACGATCCGGCCCGACCAGTTCCAGGAGAGCCCGATGAGGTCGCCCAGCTCCTTCTGGCCCGCCAGCACGTAGGCGAGGAACGGCAGGAAGTGCCAGCCGCCGTCGCGCATGTGGGTGGTCGGGTTGCGGCCTTCGAGCACCTCGGCGGCCGCCATCGAGAAGTCGTTGGCGAAGTCGTACGGCTGGGCGGGGTCCTGCGCGGCCCAGGCCATCGCGATGATCCGGAGCACGGCCCCGACCGCCAGCGCCGCCCACAGCGGCGGCGCCCAGCCGCGCCGTTGCGCGGCCAGTGCCAGGACCAGGCCGGCCACAAGGGGAGGGCCCACCACCAGAGCTGGGCTCACGTACACTCCTCCAACTGCCTCGCGGTCGGTCGACAGGACGACAAAGACCGTAGCCTACGCAGGGAGTCCAAGCGTTTGCTGGGAATGCCCTGCACATCGCCAGAACCGATGCGGGTCCACCCTCCGGATGCCGGTATCGTCGCTGGGACCTGAGGGAAAGGAATGCCAGGAGATGCCGGAGGTGGCCGGGGCCCGCGTGCTCGTCACGGGCGGAGCGGGGTTCATCGGAAAGCGGTTGGTGGCGGCGCTGCTCGCCGAGAAGGCCGAGGTGACGGTCGTCGACCTCAACCCGCACCCGGATCCCGGCGTGCTGTCCGTCGTGGGCGACCTGCGCGATCCCGGGGTGCGCGAGCGGGCGGTGACGGCCGGGCTCGACGCGGTGGTCCACCTCGCCGCCGTCACGTCGGTGCTCCGCTCGGTGGAAGACCCGGCCGGGACATACCAGACCAACGTCGAGGCCACGGCGGGGCTGCTGGAGCTCGCCAGGGAGCGCGGGGTGCCGCGGTTCCTGCTGGCGTCCACCAACGCCGTCACCGGCGACGTGGGCGGCGTCCGGATCAGCGAGAGCCTGGCGCTGCGCCCGCTCACGCCGTACGGCGCGACCAAGGCCGCGGGCGAGATGCTGCTCAGCGCCTATTCCGGCGTCTACGGCATGCGCACGAGCGCGCTGCGCTTCGCCAACGTGTACGGCCCGGGGATGCTCCACAAGGACAGCTTCGTCCCGAGGCTGATGCGGGCCGCCGCCGAGGGTAGGGGGGTCCAGGTGTACGGCGACGGCGCCCAGCTCCGCGACTACGTCCACGTCGACGACGTCGTGCAGGCGATCCTGCTCGCCTGGCGCGAGGACCACGACGGTCCCCTGATCGTCGGGTCCGGGACGTCGGTGAGCGTGCACGACCTGATCGACGCGGCGCGGACGGTCACCGGTGCGCCCATCCCGGTCGAGCACGTCCCCGCGAAGCAGGGGGAGATGCCGGCGGTCGTGCTCGACATCTCGGCGGCGAAGGCACTCGGATATCAGCCTCGCCACGATTTGACCTCGGGAATGGCCACAGTATGGCCGGACTTCACGCCATCTGCAGCAGAATGATCTGCGGCTAAAAGCGACAAACCGGAGGAAGACGCATGACGAGCCCGGAGACACCGGTGGACATCGACGCCGCCGCGATGGCGGAGTTCACCTCGGAATACGGCTCGGATCTGCCTCCCATCGCGATCGTCATCGCCGCGTACAACGAAGAGCGCAGCATCGGCGCCACGGTGAACGGCATCCCGGCGGTCGTCGACGGGATGGAGACCGCGACCATCGTGGTCGTCGACGGCTCCACCGACCGCACGGCGGCCGAGGCGCGCAAGGCCGGGGCCATGGTCTGCGACGTCCCCGCGAACCGCGGGCAGGGCGCCGCGCTGCGGCTCGGCTACCGTCTGGCCCGCGAGAGCGGCGCCCGCTACATCGTGACCACCGACGCCGACGGGCAGTACGACCCGGCCGACATCAAGCGGGTGCTCGCCCCGGTGCTGCGCGGGGAGGCCGACTTCGCGACCGGTTCCCGCGTGCTGGGGCGGCAGGAGACCCACGACAGGGTCCGCCGCCTCGGCGTGCACGTGTTCGCGTTCCTGATCAGCCGGTTCACCGGCCAGCGGATCACCGACACCTCGTTCGGCCTGCGGGCGATGCGGGCGGAGGTGACCGGGGCGGTCACGCTCACCCAGCCGCAGTACCAGTCGTCCGAGCTGCTGATCGGCGTGATCTCGCGGGGGTTCCGGGTCGTGGAGGTGCCGGCCACCATGCGACTGCGCGCGGCCGGCACCACCAAGAAGGGCGGCAACCTCGTCTACGGCTACCGCTACTCGCGGGTCGTGCTCGGGACCTGGCTCCGTGAGCGCCGCCGGCCGGCTTCGTCGCCCTCCTCTGCGGGCTCGGCGCCCTCCTCACCCGAGCGGGTGTCGGCGAAGACGAAGTAGTGGAACAGGAAGAACTTCGCCACGAACAGCAGCCCGTAGATCCCCAGGAAAACGGCCCCCACGAAGATCACCCGGGGGCCGTCGGTGTCGAAGATCTGGTGTCCCACCCGGTCGGCGACCCCGGTGCCCCATGACGCGATGACCAGCCCCACCACCGCGGTCAGCCAGTACGGGAGCAGCTCGCGCAGCGGCTTGGGCCGGCCGCGCAGCTTCCAGGCCCACCACCGGTTGAGCACGTAGTTGACGACGGCGCCGAGCCCCCACGCGACCACGGAGGCGGCCGACGGGCCGAGAAGCTCCAGCCCGTAGACCGTCAGCAGCGTGATCTCGCTGACCACGCCCGCCACCACCGAACCGATCGCGTAGCGCCCGAAGATGCGCGGGAGAGCTCCCCGCAGAAGACGACGAACCTGGATCACGACGCCGCGTGCCCCCGGTCGCCGGGCACCCGGAAGACGCCGAGGATCGACTGGCCGAACGGGATCGGCAGAACCCGGTCGAGCACCCGGGTGACCGGGACCAGGACCTTGTCGTACAGGCCGACGGCGCCCGCCTTGGGCGAGCCCGCCTTGCCCAGCCGCACCGCGGCCCACCAGGCGATCCCGCCCAGCAGGTTGACCGGGCGGGACAGCTCCACCTCCAGCCCGGCGCGCACCGCGGCGTCCCTGAGCGTGGCCGGGGTGTAGCGGCGGAAGTGACCGACCTTGCGGTCGAAGTCGCCGTACAGGCTCTGGTAGGCGGGCACCCACAGCACGAGCGTGCCGCCCGGGGTGACCGAGCGGCCGAGGAGGGTGAGGAGGGCGGCGTCGTCCTCGAAGTGCTCCAGCACGTTGATGGCGATCGCGGTCTCGACCGGGCGGTCCAGGCTGGCTCCGCAGGCGAGGTCGAACTGGGCCGCCTCCACCTCGCCGCGGCCGGCGAAGCGGGCCTTCATCACCTTGACCGCGTCGGGGTCGACGTCGGTGACCACGAGCCGGTCCAGGCCGGTGAACTGGCTGGCGAACTCGCCCAGCCCGGCCCCCACCTCCAGCACGCTGCGCCCGCAGTGGGGGGCGATCAGGTCGAACTGGTAGCGGCGGTAGCGCGGCTTGTCGTGGCCGCCTTCCTCCCGCTCCGCGGTGCGGCCCGTGGCCCGGGCGAACGCGCCTTCCTCAGCGCTCACCGCCTCTCTCCGCCCAGGGCGCCGCGCCAGTCGACCCGGGGCTGCATGGCGTCGAGGTCGACCCGCTCGGCGTAGCGCTTGGTCACGTCGAACAGCGAGGTGATCAGCGTGTCGGAGAGCAGGTGGGGTTCGAGGCCGAGCTCCACCAGGCCGCTGTGGACGACCTTGTAGTAGTGCTCCTCCTTCTCGACCCTGGGGTTGTCGAGGTTGTTGATCGTCACCTCGTCGGGGAAGCTCCGCGCGACGGTCTCGGCGATGTCGGCGACCGACATGGACTCGGTCATCTGGTTGAACACGCGGAACTCGCCGCGGTCGGCCGGGGTTTCGCAGGCGAGCTGGATGCAGCGGACGGTGTCGCGGATGTCGATGATGCCCCGCGTCTGGCCGCCCTTGCCGTAGACGGTGAGGGGGTGGCCGAGCACCGCCTGGACGACGAACCTGTTGAGGACCGTGCCGAACACCGCGTCGTAGTCGAACCTGGTGGCGAGCCGGTCGTCGAGCGCGGTCTCCGGGGTCTGCTGGCCGTACACGACGCCCTGGTTGAGGTCGGTCGCGCGCAGGCCCCAGATCCGGCAGGCGAACTCCATGTTGTGGCTGTCGTGCACCTTCGACAGGTGGTAGAACGACCCCGGCCGCTTGGGGTAGAGCACCCGGTCCTTGCGCCCCTTGTGCTCGACCTCCAGCCAGCCTTCCTCGATGTCGATGTTGGGGGTGCCGTACTCGCCCATGGTGCCGAGCTTGACCAGGTGGATCTCGGGGTCGATCTCGGCGATGGCGTAGAGCACGTTCAGCGTGCCCGCCACGTTGTTGACCTGCGTGTAGACGGCATGCTTGCGGTCGATCATCGAGTAGGGGGCGGCCCGCTGCTCGGCGAAGTGGACCACGGCGTCCGGACGGAAGTCGCGGATCATGTCGTAGGTGAAGTCCGCCTCCATCAGGTCGCCGATGTACGCCTGGATGGTCTTGCCGGTCAGCCGGTGCCAGGTGGAAATCCTGGTTTGCAGGGATTCGATCGGCACCAGGCTTTCCACGCCGAGCTCGAAGTCGTACTGCCGCCGGGCGAAGTTATCGGCGACGGCGACCTCGTGCCCGGTCTGAGAGAGGTGGAGGGCGGTGGGCCAGCCAAGATAGCCGTCACCACCGAGGACCAGAATCCGCATTGACCTGACTTTCTCACTGTGCGACAAGTTCGGGGACATTAATACGCCTATGGGGGTGTATCACACCTAGATGTCAGAGTGTTCCCCCTGCTGTATCCATCACACTCGTACCACATCACCGGTCCTAACCTTCCCGTCTTGCGCCACTTCACAGCAGGTTGACAGGCGCTGGATCAACGGGACAAGTCGCTTGACCGCGGCGCGCGCCTGCTGCCAACATCAGCGAAACAGCGTTCCAGAAGATGGAACCGAGGCAACCCCCCGAGGACGACGCCATGCGTATCAAGTCCTGTATCGCCATCGGCACGCTCCTGACTCTCTCCCTGACGGCCTGCGGCGGCTCGGCTCCCGGCGGGGCCGCCCCGGCCTCGCCGGACGCGTCGGGCACCATCAAGATCGGCTCCATCCACCCCCTCACCGGCGCCCTGGCCTTCGACGGCCAGCAGATGTCCAAGGCGATCAAACTCGCCGCCAAGGCGATCAACGACTCCGGCGGCATCAAGTCGCTCGGCGGCGCGAAGCTGGAGATCCTGGACGCCGACAGCCAGGGCAAGCCCGAGATCGGCCAGAGCGAGGCGCAGCGCCTCACCCAGGCGGGCGCCGTGGCGCTCGTCGGGCCCTACCAGAGCGCGGTCGCCGCCCAGGTCGCCACGGTGGCCGAGCGGAACAAGGTGCCGTTCGTCATCGACGTCGCCTCCGCCGACGACATACTCAAGCAGGGTTACACCTATACCTTCCGGCTCCAGCCCTCCTCCGACACCCTCGGCAGGTACGGCGCGCGCTACCTCAAGGACCTGGCCGACCGCACCGGGCAGCAGATCACCAAGGTCGCCTACTTGCACGAGCAGACCGACTACGGATCCTCGACGTACGAGTCGTTCACCGACGAGGCGGCCAAGCTCGGCCTCCAGGTCGGCCCGCGGATCACCTACGACGCGCTCAAGGCCGCCGACCTGACCACCGAGCTCACCAAGGTCAAGGCCGCCGGGGTCGACGCGCTCGCGGTCACCGGCTACTACCGCGACGGCCTGCTCACCGCCAAGGCCATCGCGTCCGTACAGCCCGGCGTGAAGATCGTGCTCGGCGTCTCGCACGGCGCCTTCAGCTCGCCGGTCTTCCCGCGCGACGGGGGCGCAGCCGCGGAGGGCGTCTACGACTCCAACTTCAACTACGACGCCACCAAGCCGGAGTCGAAGGCGATCCTCGACGCCTTCCAGGCCGAGTACGGCGAGGAACTGCGCTTCATCCCCTTCACCTCGTACGAGTGCGTCAGGCTCGTGGCCGCGGCCCTGGAGAAGGCGGCCAGCCGGGACCCGGCGAAGATCCGTGAGGCGCTCGCCGGGATCTCCTTCGACACGCTGATGGCGTTCGACGGCCCTGTCCAGTTCGACGAGTCCGGGCAGAACGAGAACGCCACCCCGATCGTCCTGCAAGTCCAGGACGGCAAGGTCGTCCCGGTGCATCCCGCGGCCAAGGCCGTGGCCGAGCCGAGGCCCGCCGCGGAGTGAACCACCTGATCTCGCGCGCCGGCCTGGGCATCCTCGTGGCGGTGGCCGTGGTCGCGGGCGCGTGGGCCCGCTCGGGCAGCGGATCGGTCACCGCCCAGGCGGTGCTGACCGGTCTGCTGCTCGGCGGGGTCTACGCGCTGGTCGCGATGGGCCTGACGCTGATCTTCGGGGTGCTCGACATCGTCAACTTCGCGCACGGCGCCTTCATGACGCTGGGGATGTACGCCACCGCGCTGCTCGCGACCGGCGCCGGGCTGAACCCCTACCTGTCGCTGCTGGTGAGCGTGCCGCTGCTGTTCGGCCTCGGCTACGTCGTGCAGCGCCACCTGGTGAGCCGGACCATGGGCGGCTCGCTCGCCGCGCAGCTCCTGCTGACCCTGGGCATCGCGATGCTGCTGGAGAACGCCCTGCTGCTGGCCTTCTCCGGCGACACCAGGACGGTCGCGGTCTCCTTCGACACCCCGCTGCGCGTCCTCGGCGCGGTGGCCGACCTCAGCAGGGTGCTGGCGTTCGCCGGCGCGATGGGGCTGGCCGGGGCGGTGTGGCTGCTGCTGACGAGGACCAGGCTGGGCACCGCGATCCGGGCGGTGGCCGCCAACCCGGAGGGCGCCTCGCTGGTGGGGCTCGACGTGCGGCGGCTGCACGCGCTGACGTTCGCCGCCGGCACGGCCTGCGCCGGGGCCGCGGGGACGCTCGTGACGCCGCTCGTCACCGTCGAGCCGACGGCCGGCGAGCTGTTCAACATCATCGGGTTCGTCGTCGTGGTGCTCGGCGGTCTGGGCAGCGTTCCCGGGGCGGTGGCGGGCGGGCTGATCGTCGGCCTGACCGAGCAGCTCGGCGGCATCTACCTGCCGGGGCAGAGCCCGCTGCTGGCGGTGTTCGCGGTGTTCGTGCTCGTCCTGCTCTGGCGCCCGCAGGGCCTGTTCGGGAGGCCGGCGTGATCAGAAGGCTCGTCGTGCTCGCGGCGATCGGCGTGGCCCTCGCCCCGCTGCCCCTGCTGCTGCCGCCCGCGCAGGAGGCGGTCGCCGTCCGCGCTCTGATGTTCGCGATGATGGCCGTGGCCTGGAACCTGATGAGCGGGTTCGGCGGCCTGTTCAGCTTCGGGCACGCCGCCTACTTCGGACTGGGCGCCTACACCACCGCGCTGCTGACCGTCGAGCTGGGGCTCTCGCCGTGGCTCGGGCTGCTCGCCGGGATGGCGGTGGCCGCGCTGTTCGGCGTCGTCACCGGCTATCTGGCGGTCCGCTACCGGCTGAAGGGCGCCTACTTCGCGCTGGCCACCTTCGCCTTCGCGGAGATGCTCAGGCTGGCGGCGCTGAACTCCGAGCTCGTGGGCGGCGCGGTCGGACTCACCCTGCCCGTCACCGGCGAGCAGGGGTGGTGGACGCTCCGGTTCGACGTCGGCGACCCCGCGTACTTCTGGGTCGCGCTGCTGCTGACGCTCGCGTGCGTGGCGACGGTGATCGTGCTGCTCGGCAGCAGGGCGGGGCTGAACCTGGTGGCCGTGCGCGAGGACGAGACGGCCGCCGCGGCCGCCGGGGTCGCGGTGGTCCGCCACAAGATCCTGGCGATCGGCGTCTCCGCCGCGCTCACCTCGGTCGCCGGCGGCTTCTACGCCGTCTACTACCTGTTCGTCAGCCCGGACCTCGCCTTCGGGCCGTCGGTGTCGATCCAGGCCATCCTGCCCGCGGTGATCGGCGGCGTCGGCACGGTGTGGGGGCCGCTGATCGGCGCGGCGGTGCTGGCCCCGCTGTCGGACGTGGCCGCGACGGTGGTCCGCACGCCGCCCGAGTTCCTCTCCTTCCTCCAGGGCCGCAGCGGGCTGGACGTGATCATGTACGCCGTGCTCCTGATCGTCGTGGTCCTGGCCATGCCACGCGGTCTGTACGGCGGCTTCGCCAGGAGGTCGCGATGATCCTGCGCATGGAGGGGGTGAGCAAGGCGTTCGGCGGCCTGCGCGCGCTGGACTCGGTGACGTTCGAGGTCGAGCGGGGCACCATCCACGCGGTCATCGGGCCCAACGGCGCGGGCAAGACCACGCTGTTCTCGGTGATCTCCGGCGAGCAGCGGCCGGAGAGCGGCCGGATCCTGTTCGACGGCCAGGACGTCACCGCCCGGCCCGCCCATCTGCGCGCCAGAGCCGGCCTGGTCCGCACGTTCCAGCTCACCCGGCCCTTCCCCGCCCTGTCCGTCCTCGACAACGTGACCGTGGCCGCCGGCGCGCACCTCCGCACCAGGAAGGAGGCCGTCGCCGCCGCGACCGGGACGATCGAGAGGATCGGGCTCGGCGCCTACCTGTCGCGGCCCGCCGGGGAACTGCCGGCCGCCGCGCGCAAGCAGCTGGAGCTGGCCAGGGCGCTGGCGCTCCGGCCGAAGGTGCTGCTGCTGGACGAGGTGCTGGCCGGGCTCACCCCGGCGGAGCGGGAGCCGATGATCACCCTGCTGGGCGAGCTGCGCGCGGAGGGCATGACGCTGGTCCTGGTCGAACACGTGATGCCGGCGGTGATGCGGCTGGCCGACCGGGTGCTGGTGCTTGATCGCGGGAGCGTGCTCGCCGAAGGGGAGCCCGCGGCGATCGCCCGCGATCCCCGCGTCGTGACCGCCTATCTGGGAGAGGACTCCGATGATGCTCTCGCTTGACGGCGTCGACGCCGGATACGGCGGCCTGCGGGTCCTGCACGGCCTGTCGCTGGAGGTCGCGGCCGGGGAGATCGTCGCGCTCGTCGGGGCCAACGGCGCGGGTAAGTCCACGACGCTGCGGGTCGCCTCGGGGCTGCTCAGGCCGACCGCCGGCCGGGTGGTGTTCGACGGGGAGGAGCTGTCCGGGCTGCCGGTCCACGCGGTGGTGCGGCGCGGGCTCGTCCAGGTCCCGGAGGGCCGCGCGCTGTTCGGCCCGCTCACCGTCGCGGAGAACCTGGCGATGGGCGCCTACCACACGGGCGAGCCCGCCGACCGGGTGCTGGAGCTGTTCCCGAGGCTCGCCGAACGGCTGGACCAGCGGGCCGACACGATGAGCGGCGGCGAGCAGCAGATGCTGGCCATCGGGCGCGCGCTGATGACCCGGCCCAGACTGCTCATGCTGGACGAGCCGTCGGTCGGGCTGGCCCCTCTCATGGTCCGCGCCGTCTTCGCCGCGCTCGGGCGCATCCGCGAGAGCGGCGTCGCGATCCTGCTGGTGGAGCAGAACGCGGCCCAGGCGCTGGCGCTCGCGGACCGCGCCTACGTCATCGAGAGCGGGGTCATCACCCTGTCGGGCGACGACCTGGCGGGCGACGAACGGGTGCGCCGCGCCTACCTGGGCCTCTGAACTCGTTTCAGCCGGTTTCCACAGGCATCTCGCCAGCTCATGGACGGATTGCGTGATCGTACGGACCGAAAATTTCGGCTCTTGATTGACATGTTTCGGGAGGATTCTCAGACTGATCACCGACCCCTCACCGCAAGGGAGAGCTCCGGTGATCATCGGGATCCGTATGAGAGCCGTCGCGCTGGCGGCGGCCGTGACGCTCGCGGCCGCCGGTGCCGTGGCGCTGACCTCCGCCGAGGCCGTCGCGGCCGCCGGGGTCGAGGACGAGGGCGCCGACTGCGCGGTGTCCGGCCTGCCCGGCGAGGGGTCCCTGCCCACCGTCTCCCGGCTTCCCGACCCGTTCATGAAGCTGAACGGCACGCGCGTCTCGGCCAGGTCCGAGTGGCGGTGCCGCCGGGCGGAGATCAAGGCGCTGGCGGAGAGGTTCGTCTACGGCGAGAAGCCCGCGAAGCCGTCCGGGGTGACGGGGACGGTGTCACGCACCGGCATCACCGTGAACGTGTCGCACAACGGCAGGAGCGCGAGCTTCTCGGCGGGCGTCGACCTGCCGAGCGGTTCCGGCCCGTTCCCCGCGGTCATCGTCCTGGGCGGGCTCGGCGCGGACACGGCCACGATCAAGGCGGCCGGCGCGGCCGTCGTGACCTACGACCCCCTCGCGGTCGGGCGGGAGGGCACGCCGCGCTCCAGCAAGCAGGGCGCGTTCTACAACGTCTACGGCTCCTCCAGCGGTACGGGACTGCTGGCCGCCTGGGCGTGGGGCGTGAGCCGGATCATCGACGTCATCGAGCAGTCGGGCGGCAGCGTGCTCACCGCCGACGCGACCGGCGTCACGGGCTGCTCCCGGTACGGCAAGGGCGCCTTCGTGGCCGGCGCCTTCGACCAGCGCATCGCCCTGACCATGCCCATCGAGCCGGGCAGCGGCGGCCTCGCGGCCTTCCGCGCGATCCCCGGCGAGAGCGGCGCCCAGCCGCTGAGCAGCGCCTACGGGGAGCAGCCGTGGCTGGGCGACGCGTTCGGGTCCTTCACCGGCAACCCGGCCAGGCTGCCGGTCGACACGCACTCGGTCGTGGCGATGATCGCGCCGCGCGGCCTGTTCGTCATGGACAACCCGCACATCGACTGGCTGGCCGCCAGGTCGGCGAGCGTCGGCGCCCTCGGCGGGGCGGAGGTCTACAAGGCCCTCGGCGCGGAGGCGAACATCACCTACTGGTCCGACGTCCAGGACGGCAACCACTGCGCCACCCGGTCCGAATGGCGCACCCCGCTGCAGCAGACCATCCAGAAGTTCCTGCGGAACACGGGCAGCCACACGGGCTCGATGCGGATCTCCCCCAGCAAGCGGGGCAACCTCGCCGAGTGGCGTGACTGGCAGACCCCGGCGCTCGGCGGCTCCGGCGACACCACCCCGCCGACCGCGCCCACCGGCCTCGCCGCCTCGGGCACCACGGCCACGGGCACGAGCCTGAGCTGGACGGCCTCGACCGACGACACCGGCCTGGCCGGCTACGACATCCTGCGCGCGCCCGGGCCGAGCGGCGGCACGTTCACCCAGGTCGGCACCTCGGCCACGACCTCGTACGCCGACACGGGCCTGACGCCGGACACCACCTACCGCTACCAGGTCAGGGCACGCGACGCCGCGGGCAACACCTCGCCGGTCTCGAACACCGCCCAGGTCACCACGCAGCCCGGCCCGTCCGGCGGGACCTGCGCGGCCGTCCCTACCGTGCAGACCCAGTGGAGCACCGGCTACGTCGTGCAGCCGCTGACCATCACCAACACGAGCAGCTCGACCATCACCGGATGGACGGTGACCTTCACGCTCCCGGCCGGCCACACGCTGACCGGCTCGTGGAACGGCACCGTCACCACCAGCGGGCAGACCGTGACCATCAGGAACGTCGCCCACAACGGCACCCTCGCCGCCGGAGCCCGCACCACCAGCGTCGGCTTCCAGGTGAGCCGCCCGAGCGGCGACGCCCTGCCGTCCGGCTACACCTGCGCCTGAAGGGCTCGGATCAGGACTGCGTCACCATGCGCGACGCCATGCGGCGCTCGAACCACAGCGAGGTGAACGGCGGCACGGCGCACGCCAGGCCCAGCACCACCGTGCCGCGGCTCCAGCCGGCCTCACGCGCCGCGAGCACCACCCCGGCCGCGTACAGCACGAACAGCGCTCCGTGTACCGGCCCGAAGATCTTCACCCCGAGCTCGGTGGTCTCCGTCACCCACTTGAAGAACATGCCGATCAGCAGCCCTGCCCACGAGCACGCCTCGGCCACCGCAACGATCCTGAACCAGCGCAGCATGCCGCACCCTTTCACCTGGAGGAAGCGCTCACTCTACAGGCTGTAGAGCTGGCCGTGGTCAGGCGCCCTCGGGCTTGTAGACCAGGGACAGCACCCCGGTCGTGAACGTCTGCGACTTGACCAGCTCCAGCGGGATGGCGTCGCCGCCCTCGTCGAACAGCCGCTCGCCCTTGCGGACGGCGATCGGGTGCACCAGCAGGTGCAGCTCGTCCAGCAGCCCGGCGGCCAGCAGCTGCCGGACCACCGAGACCGAGCCGCTCATGGCGATCCGGCCGCCCGGCTCGTTCTTCAGCGCGGTCACGCCCTCGATCAGGTCGCCCCGCAGCTGCTCGGAGTTGCGCCAGGTGAACTCCAGCGACTGGCGCGACACCACGATCTTCCGCGCGTCGCCGAGGGTCTTGGCGAAGTCGGCGTCCTCGCCGCCCGCCGCCTCCCGCTCCGGCCACGCGCCCACGAAGCTGTCGTAGGTCTTGCGGCCCACGAGCACGGTGTCGGCCATGCCCTCCGTCACGGCGGCGCCCATCTCTTCGTTGAAGTACGGGAAGTGCCACTCCGCCGGCTCGTCGATGACGCCGTCGAGGGAGATGAACAGGCTTGCGGTGATCGTCCTCATGACGGTCCTCCGGGGAAGGGGCGGGGCTGTCCGGCCGCGCCGTTCTGTCGTACCGACAGCTTCGCCGGACCTGCTTACGGATCCCTTAAGGCGTCCTGCGGTCCGGCCGTCAGGAGACCGGAAGGGGTTGGGCCTCAAGCCGCTGTTCCGGGCTTCCCGCGGACTCTCCGCAGGCCCGCGAGCCGGCCGTCCGCCTCGCGCGGGCGACCGCCGAGCTCGCCGGCAGGGAAGCCACCCCTCGCGTGGATCTCGGCCGCTCTTCGCGCCTCGATCCCGGACGTCAGGGGCTCGTGAGGACGACCAGTTGCCGGGTCGCCCTGGTCATCGCGACATAGCGGTCGACCGCTCCTTCGACGCCCTCGCCGAACGCCTCCGGGTCGACGAGGACGACCAGGTCGAACTCGAGCCCCTTCGCCAGCTCCGGGGTCAGCGACCGGACCCGGGACGTCGCCCGGAACGCGGGATCGCCGATGACGCAGGCGATCCCGTCGGCGTTCGCGGCGAGCCAGCCGTCCAGGATCGAGTCCAGCTCCCCCGCGGACCCGTGCGCGACGGGGACGCCGCCGCTCCGGATGGAGGTCGGCACGTTGGCGTCCGGGAGCGCGGCCCTGATGACCGGCTCGGCCTCCGCCATGATCTCCTCCGGCGTCCGGTAGTTGATGGTCAGCGAGGCCAGGCTGACCCGGTCGAGCCCGACCCGCTCCAGCCGTTCCTGCCACGACTCGGTGAACCCGTGCCTGGCCTGGGCGCGGTCCCCGACGATGGTGAAGCTCCTGGACGGGCAGCGGAGCAGCAGCATCTGCCACTCCGCGTCGGTCAGCTCCTGGGCCTCGTCCACGACGACGTGCGCGAACGGGCCGGCGAGCCGGTCCGGTTCGACGCCGGGCAGCATGCTCTCGTCGACCAGGGCGTCCTTGATGTCCTGTCCGTGCAGCATCATCACCGCGCCCTCACCGTCGTCGTCGGCCTCGATCATGTGGTCGACGACCGCGGACATCCGCTCGCGCTCGGCGGCGAGGGTGGCTTCCTGGCGGCGCCTGTGGCGTGACGCCTCCGGGTCGCCGAGCCGCTGCCGGGCCGCGTCCAGCAGCGGCAGGTCGGACACCGTCCAGGCCTGGGCGTCCGCGCGCCGCAGCTTCCGCACCTCCTCGGGGCTGAGCCAGGGGGCGCACATCCGCAGGTAGGCGGGCACGGTCCACAGGTCTCCGACGAGGTCGGCGGCTTCGATGATCGGCCACGCGCGGTTGAAGGTCGTGAGCAGCTTCCGGTTGCGCAGCAGCGACCTGCGGATCAGGTCGGCCGGGGCCTCGACCTCGTGCCTGTCCACCAGGATCGTGAGCAGCTCCTCCCAGATCCGGTCGCGCGCCTCGTTGTGCGGGGTGCCGGGCTCCGGCGCCTCGAACGCCTCGGCCCAGTCGTCGGCGCTCAGCCGGATCTCGTCCCAGTCGGTGGTGACCGTCATCTCCTCGGTGGGCGGGTTCTCGTAGAACCTGACGGCCGGCTCGATCGCCTTCACCAGGTCCGCGGACGCCTTCAGACGGGCCACCTCCGGGTCGGTCTCGACCCCGGCGGCGGCGCCCTCGGCGACGAGGTCGCGCAGGGTGCAGGTCTGCACGCCCTCCTCGCCGAGGCTGGGCAGGACGTCGGACACGTAGGCCAGGTAGGGCTGGTGCGGGCCGACGAACAGCACGCCGCCCCTGCGGTGGCCGAGCCGGGGGTCGGAGTAGAGGAGGTAGGCGGAACGGTGCAGCGCGACGACGGTCTTCCCCGTGCCGGGACCGCCGTCGACGACGAGGGCGCCACGGGATCCGGCGCGGATGACGGCGTCCTGGTCGGCCTGGATGGTGCCGAGCACGTCGCGCATCCGGCTCGACCGGTTGCCGCCGAGGCTGGCGATGAAGGCGGACTGGTCGTCGAGCGCGGCGTGCCCGTCGAACCCGTCGGAGGTGAAGACCTCGTCCCAGTAGTCGCTGATCCGGCCACGCGTCCAGCGGTACCTGCGGCGGCTCGCCAGGCCCATCGGGTTGGCGTGGGTGGCTCCGAAGAACGGCTCGGCCGCCGGTGAGCGCCAGTCGAGCAGCAGCCGGCGACCCTCGCCGTCCGTCAGGCCGAGCCGTCCGACGTACACGGGCTCGGGGTCGTCCGCGCCGACCATGCGCCCGAGGCACAGGTCGAGACCGAACCGGCGCAGCGCGCGCAGGCGGGCGGACAGCCGGTGGACCTCCAGGTCCCGGTCCAGCGCCGCCCGGCCCTTGCCGCCCGGCGCCTTCCGCGTGGCGTCGAGCCGGTCGGACAGCTCGGCGATCGTCTGCCGCAGGCTCTCCGCGATGGCCGCGA
The DNA here is from genome assembly GCF_044458265.1 of Nonomuraea sp. NPDC050478. Taxonomy (NCBI): domain Bacteria; kingdom Bacillati; phylum Actinomycetota; class Actinomycetes; order Streptosporangiales; family Streptosporangiaceae; genus Nonomuraea; species Nonomuraea sp. NPDC050478. Next base: position 84,937 of record NZ_JBITHT010000001.1, read on the forward strand.
AGTGCCGCTCGTCGCCGGCGATCAAGGCCGGGTCCGCCTTGGGCGCGAGGTTGCCGGGTAGGTCGAACGCGCTGGTGGTCAGCGGGTTCGTGTCAACAGCTCCGAAACGCACGTGCGCCCCCCAAGTTTCCGCAGGTTCTGGCCCCGGCCGACGATTCTGCGGCACGACCCGGGTCTTGCCGCAAGCCCGGGGGTGCGCTATAGGTTGGAAGTGGAAAGGCGCGGATCTTCCCCTTTCCTCTCGTCCGCCGCCTGAGGCGGCTGTCTCGGGCCCTCGCAGGGCCATACCTATCACTGCTCACGGCTGATCGACGTCCTTCTGCCGACCTTGTTGACAAAGGATATTTTTACGTACAAGCTCATTTTTGCAATCAGCCACGACCGATGGAGATCGACCATGTCCTCCGACACCGCCGTTGACCGGCCACCCCTGCGCACGACCCGCGCCCTGCTCGCCTGCGGAGTGGCCGCGGGGCCGCTGTTCGTCCTGCTGATCGTGGCGCAGGCCATGACCCGCGACGGGTTCGACGCCCGGCGCCACCCGCTCAGCATGCTCAGCCTGGGTGATTACGGCTGGATCCAGACGTGCAACTTCCTGCTCTGCGGGGTGCTGGTGCTGGCGTCCGTCGCCGGTCTGCGCCGTACGCTCCGGCCCGGGACGCCGGGCCGCGCCTGGGGCACCTGGCTCATCGGGGTCTACGGCGCGAGCCTGATCTGGGCCGGCGTCTTCCCCACCGACCCGGCCGAGGGATATCCCGTCGGAACCCCTGACGGCCCCGGCGAGGTCAGCTGGCACGGCATGCTGCACAACCTCGCCCCGGTCGGGATGGGCCTCGCGCTGAGCGTGGCGTGCCTGGTGTTCGCCCGCCGGTTCGCCCGCGCCGGTCAGCGTGGCTGGGCTCTTTACAGCGTCCTGGCACCGGTGGCCTACCTCGTCCTGGGGTTCGCCGCGTTCCCCGCGCAGGACTTCCGCCTGATGGTCGTCGGCGGCGCGGCCATCTGGACCTGGGCGGCCGCGCTGTGCCTGAAGTCGATGCCGACCGGAAGATGAGGCGCACGCGGCGCGAGACCGCGCCGCGTGCGCCGTGGGCGTCTGTCCTGCCCTACTGGGGCATCAGGACCTTGTCGATGACCTGGACGGTGGCGTTACGCGTGGGCACGTCGGCGCAGACCACCTTCGCGTCGTTGACCGTGATCTCCTGGCCGGAGGCCTTCGCCGTCAGGTCCCCGCCCTGAAGGGTGGTGAGCGGCGCGCCCTCCAGGTCGGCGGCCATGTGCTTCCCTTGGACGACGTGGTACTGGAGAACCTTGGTGAGCTCTTCCTTGTTCGCCATGAGCTGGTCCAGCTGCTCCTTCGGGACAGCCTGGAACGCCTCGTTGGTGGGTGCGAACACGGTGATGTCCTCGGCGGAGTTCAGCTTCTCTGTCAGGCCGGCCTCCTCGACTGCCTTGGCCAGCGTGGAGAGCTCCGGCACCTGGGTGAGTGCGGTCCCGACCGGCTTGTCGGCGATGTCCTTGAGGCTGCCCTCGATGGCCGCGCACCCCGGGCCTGACGGGCTGCCTCCGTTCGTGGGCTGAGGCGCGGGCGAGGTGACGGACGCGCCGGCGGTACCCGTCACGGTGGCGGCCAGTGTCATGGCCGCGGCGATGAGCAAGTGCTTCACGATGGTCCCCCTGAGATCCTTGGGACCCGCCCGACGGCGGAGCCCGTATGGCGTGCCCGAGATTCCGGACCACGGATTCCCTGATCTCCAGTGTTGAGGAGCTCCGGCCACGGCCAAGTCACCTAGCGCTCAAACGGGGACAAAAGGGGCGTTACTGACTTTTGGCAGTCAGTTCCAGTTGTCGATCTTCACATCGTCGGGGGCCGGGGCGCCCTTCCCGGTTTCGACCAGCGACTTCAGGCTCATGAGGAAGACCGCCCACTTGGTGCTGCAGTGGTGCATGAACTCCACCGGCTCCTTCCAGCCCGCGTGCTTGAAGAGGATGACGGTGTAGTCGTCGGCCCGATCGAGGTCCCAGCCGACGTGCGTGCCGATCCACTCCTCGGGCCCGCCGACCACCTCCCACAGCACGCGCTCGCCGGGGCGGGCGTCGAGGACCTTCATGTCGAACCCGTCGGTCCCGAACCTGAACCGGAGCACGTCGCCCTCGCCCCGGGTGTCGGCCGTCCACCAGCCGGCGAGCCCTTCGACGGTGGTCAGGGCCTCATAGACGTCGGCCGCCGGTGCCTTGATCCCCACTCTGTGCAAGATGTCTGCCATTGCCGGTCCTTCCATGGATTCACTGGTGATCTTTTTCGCGCTGGATCGTCTCGGCGATCCGCTTGATGCGCCGGAGCCTGGCGTCCCATGCCGCCCCCACCGAGGACAGCTGGGCCACGGCGCGGGCGAGCTGCGCCTCGTCCACCCGGTATCTCTTCTCCCGCCCGGCGGGCGCCGCGTGGACGAGGCCGGCGCGGTCGAGCACGACGAGGTGTTTCGCGATGGCCTGCCGCGTCACGGGCAGCCGCTCGCTGAGACTGGTGGCGGTGCCGCTGCCGTCGGCCAGGAGCAGGTCGAGCATCCGCCGACGGGTCGGGTCACCGACCGCGGACCACAGGTCGTCGTCGACGGCGGCGGTCATGGAGCCGACACCAGGCGCGCCGCGTACGCGCCGAGCCGGGGAACGAAGGTGTCCCAGCCCTCGACGTGCTCGCGGTACATCTGGGCCAGCTTGGCGGCCTCCCAGCCCATCTCCCGGAACCCGGTCTCGGTGAGCCGGATCCTCGTGCCCGTGCCCGACGGGGTGAGCTCGAAGGTGACCAGCAGGGATTCGGCGACCTTGCCGTCGGAATAGCACCAGCGGAACGAGAACAGCCGGGGCGGCTCGACCTGGACCACGGTCATCGGGGAGACGACCGCCCTGTCACCCCAGACGAACTCCCCGACGGCGCCGGGAGCCGCCTCGAAGTCGGCGTCGTCCGTCCACCACTGCGAGATGTGCTCGGGACGGCTGACGACCTCGAAGACCACCTCGGGCGAGGCGTCGACGTGGATCTCCCGTTCGATGCTGCCGTACTCCATACGCCCGCTCCTCCTTGACGCGCAACCTTTGGTTGCACGTCAAGTTAGCAGCCGAACCCCCCATCACGCAACCATCGGTTGCGTCAGCCCTCGGCATCCCGGTATCGGTACCACGGGCCCGCCACGTGATCGGCGCCGTCCGGCCGCCCTTGGGGGCTCCTGACATAGCCGTGGGCGCGGTCCCCCAGCCACCCCCGGCCCAGCTCGAAGTAGACCAGGCCGTTCTCGCGGAAGACCCTCTCGAACGTGAGACCGCCGACGGTCCGCTCACCGAGCTCCTCGCCCTCGGCCAGCGAGCGGGCGACCTCCTCCATGCCGGCGACCGAGCCGGCGAAGCGGTCGTCCTCCGTGGGAGCCAGGGCCACGAGCGCGACCAGCAGGAGGGCGGCGGACACCAGCACCGCTCCCAGGTAGGCGGCGCCGCGTAACGCGGGGCCCTGCGTTCGGCTCATGGGGGCAGGCTAGTGGCGTCCGATCGTGCCGAACCAGCTCTCCGTGAGGACGTCCAGCATCTCGTCGCGCTCGACGCCCCAGGTGCCCGGCTTCCAGTGGCGCGCGACGTGGTCGAGCTCGGTGATGGCGACGACGCCGCGGAAGTGGCGGGTGCCGGCGGGGAACCGGCCGGCGCGGTCGAGCCCTTCCTTGATGTCGCCGGTGGCCTCGTTCAGCCACTCGTCGAGGAGCGCGCGGATGTCGGGGTCGACGGCCGCGGCCTCGAAGGCGGCCGTGGTGTAGGGGCGGATCACGTCCCACCGTTCGGAGGTGGACGCCAGCCACGCGCGGATCCGCTCGCGCGAGCCGTCCTCGACCACGTCGACCAGCTCGCGCTCGGTGGACCCGCGCTCGGTGGACGGGGTCCGGTCGAGCGCGGCGTTGAGCCGCTCCGAGATGAGGGCCTTCATCAGCTCGACCTTGGACGGGAAGTACGCGTAGAAGGTCACCCGCGTCGTCCCCGCCGCCGACGCGATGTCGTCGACCGTCGTCGTCGCGTAGCCCTTGGACCCGAACAGGTCGAGACCCGCGTCGAGCAGGAGCTTGCGCGTCATCTCCTTCTGTGCCGCACGGAGCGTCGCCATGCGGCCAGCATAGAGCACCCCGGCCGCCTTCCACTCTCACTGATCGTTCTCAATACGTACCGCTCAAACACTTGATGCAGTGTCAAGTCATATGACACATTGCACGCCAATGAGGTGATCGGGCTCACACGGGTGGCCGATCCCGAGCGCGGCCGGAACCGGTCCGGCCTGTGGACAAGAAAGAACCGCGATGACGCAGACCGCTGCGCGCAAGCAGGGCCACACCGCCACGGTGATCGCCGGCTGCTTCGCCGTCCTCCTCGCGCAGGTGGCGTACTCACTGCCCGGCGCCCTCAACGGCACCTTCCACCAGGAGTTCCAGACCACCGGCGCCCAACTGACCTGGGTCACGGCCGCCTTCGCCATCCCCATGGTCGTCTTCGAGCTGACCACCGGCGTGCTCGGCGACCTGTTCGGCCGCAAGCGGCTGCTGCAGGCGGGTGCTCTGCTGACCGTGGCCGGCTCACTCGTCAGCTACGTCGCCGAGACCGTCCAGGCCCTGTGGATCGGGCAGGCCGTGGCGGGCTTCGGGGCCGCGATCCTCTACCCGATCTCGCTGGCCATGCTGGCCGCGGCCAGCCCGTCGCAGGAGGCCCGGTCCAAGGCCATCGCCGTGTGGGCCGGCTTCCTCTCGATCGGTGCGGCGATCTCCCCGCTGATGGGCGGATGGCTGGCCGAGCAGGGCGACTGGCGGGCGTCGTACCTCGTCGTGGTCGCCGCCGCGGTCGTGTCGATCGTGATCACCCGGTTCGCCGCCGACTCCTCGGCGCCGGAGGGCCGCAAACTGGACGTCCCCGGCCAGGTCACGCTGGCCCTCGGCCTGATCGCCATCCTCTTCGCCGCCACGCAGGGCTCCGAAGCCGGGTTCGCCCGCACCGAGATCATCGGCGCCTTCGTCCTGGGCGCCGCGCTCCTCGGCGCCTTCGTCGTCATCGAGCTGCGCACCGAGGTGCCGCTGCTGCACCTCGGCATCTTCGCCAACCGCTCCTACGCGGTCGTCGCGATCGCCACGGTGGTCGGCATGTTCGCGTTCCTCGCGACCTGCTACTCGATGAGCATCTGGCTCGGCGCGATCCAGCACCAGAGCGCGCTGAAGATCGGCGTGCTGTTCCTGTTCATCCAGGGCCCGGCCTTCGTGCTGGTGCCGATCGTCTCCCACCTGATCAGGAACTTCTCGCCCCGCTGGGTGCTCACCGCCGGCTTCTCCCTCATCGCCGTCAGCGGCGTCTGGTGCTCGACCTTCGACGTCCACGACATGGACTGGACGCGGTTCATCGCCCCGATGCTGGCGCTCGGCGTCGGCTTCGCGCTCACCGTCGGCTCGATCACGGCGGTCGCGATCAACACCGTTCCGCTGCGGCTCGCAGGCATGGCCAGCGCCACCACCAACCTGCTCCGCGACTTCGGCTTCGCCCTCGGCCCGGTGCTCATCGCCGCGTTCGCGGTCAGCCGGGCGAACAGCGACATGAGCGCCGGTTTCGGCGGGGCGCTCGGCGCGTCCGGCCTCCAGCCGCCGTACACCGACATCGCCGGAGGGATCGCGAACGGGAGCGGCGCCATGGCGATCAACTCGATGCCGGTCGTGCCCGGCGCCGGCCCGGACATGCCGCCGGTGCCGATGCCCGAGAGCCTGCGCACGCTCGCGCTCGAGTCGCTCGGCAGCGCCTACAGCCTCGCGTTCCTGGTCGCCGCCCTCTGCGCCGCCGCCGCCGCTGCTCTGACCCTGTTCGGGCTCTTCGGCCCGAAGCACGACGCCGACCTGTCCAGTACGAATGGATAGGTAAATTTACGTGACGGACATTTGCTTGACACAATGTAAAATCAGATGCCACGATTCACAGTGCGGGGTGACGCGGTCACTCGCTGAGACCCGAGCTGAAACCCGAAAGGAGTGGCAGTGATGGGTGCCCAGACCGACACCGTCAACACCGTCCTCGGCCCGGTTCCCGCGCGGGAGCTGGGTGTCGTCGCGGTGCACGAGGCCCTGCTGTCGGTGTTCCCGGGAGCGGAGCAGGCGTTCGACGTCACCCTCGACCGCGCCGAGATCTTCGAGACCCTGGCCGCGAAGCTGACGGACTTCCGCCGCCATGGAGGCGGCACGATCGTCGACAGCACCGGCATGTTCCACGGGCGCGACGTGCGGCTCTACGAGACCCTCTCGCGCGCCACCGGCGTGCACATCGTCGCGTCGACGGGCCAGGGCCCCGAGGAGATGCTCGGCGGCTACTTCCTGACACCGCAGACCAACCCGCCGACGCCCTGGCCGGCCGAGAAGTTCGCCGACCTCTTCGCCAAGGAGGTCACCGAGGGCATGGTGGTCCCCCGGGTCGAGCGGCGCGGCGCCGCCGGCCTCATGGCCACCGCCGCGACCCCCTCGGGCATGACCGCGACCGACGAGAGCCTGTTCCGCGGCGCGGCCAGGGCCGCCCTCGCCACCGGCGTCCCGGTGTCCATCCGTTACGGCGGCGACGCCGTACACGATCTCGAGGTCGTCCTGGACGAGAAGCTGCCCGCCGGGCGCGTCGTCGTCGGCGGGCTCGACCGCCGGGACGCCGTCGCGGCCGGCGCGCCGCTCGCGGTCGCGGCCCGCGGCGCCTACGTCGCCCTCGACCACGTGGGCACCGAGGACGACGCCCACGTCACCGACGCCGGACGCGCCGCCCTGGTCGCCGAGCTGATCGAGGCCGGCCACCGCGACCGGATCCTGCTCTCCAGCAACGCGACCGGCGTCGCCAAGGGACACCCCGCCAACGACGTGCGCTACAGCCACGTCCTCACCACGTTCGTCCCCCTCCTCAGGACACGGGGCCTCGGCGACGAGGACGTCCGGCGGATCCTCGTGGACAACCCCCGCGACCTGCTGTCGGTGCGCTGAGCGCGACAGCCCGAGAGAGCTTCGAAGGTGAGTTTTGTGTCGAGAGTGAACACCGTCCTGGGGCCGATCCCGGCCGAGGAACTCGGTCTCGTGGCCGTCCACGAGCACATCGGGTACGGCATGCCGGGCTCCGAGCTGGACACGAAGTGGTGGAAGACCCCCGAGCAGCGGTACGAGGAGACCGTCCCGAAGCTGCGCCGGTTCCACGAGTACGGCGGCGGCACCTTCGTCGACGCGACCGGCATCTGCAACGGCCGCGACGTCGACTACTACAGGTCGCTGTCGGCCAAGACCGGCGTGCACATCGTGGCGAGCACCGGCTTCGTCGGCGGCGACACCGCGCTGCCGTTCTTCGCCCGGGCGAGCGTCGACTACCTGACCGAGCACTTCGTCCACGAGATCACCGTGGGCATCGGCGACACCGGCGGCCGCGCCGGCATCATCAAGGTCGGCGTGAGCCGCGGCGGCCGCATGACGGACCTGGACAAGCGCATCTACCGCGCCGCCGCCCGCGCGGCCCTGGCCACCGGCGTGCCCATCCTGACCCACCTGGCGATCGACGCCGAGAACGCCATCGCCATCTTCACCGAGGAGGGCCTCCCGCTCGACCGCGTCCTGTTCGGGCACGTCGACGACGGGGTGAACGCCGACAAGACCCGTGACACCTGGATCGCGGAGCAGGGCGGCCGGATCGGGTTCGACACCTTCGGCTACGAGACCGAGCTGGAGGACCCGCCCTTCTGGGCCCGTCCGCGCAAGGAGCGGCTGGACCACTTCCTGCGCTTCGTCGGTCAGGGGCACCTGGGCAAGGTGCTCGCCTCGGCCGACGCCAACTGCAGCCCGCTGGGCTGGCCGGGCGTGAAGGGCCACACGGTCAACTACATCTTCGAGGACCTCATCCCGGACCTGCGTGCCGCCGGCCTCGACGAGGCCACGATCACCACCATCTTCGTCGACAACCCCGCCGACTTCCTGACGATCCAGAACTGACAAGGACCACAAGCATGCAGCCCTCAGACCTGAAGAACCTGAAGATCGCCGTCGTCGGCGCGGGGTACGCCGGCGCCGCCGCGGCCAAGGCTCTGAGCCTCCTCGGCGCCACCGTCGACGTCTACGAGCAGGCGAGCCGGATCCACGAGGTCGGCGCCGGCATCGGCCTGCGGCCGTCCACCATGGACCGGTTCCGCCAGTGGGGCATCTTCGACGCGATCGCGAAGGTGAGCTCGCCGAGCGACTACTTCGAGATCCTCACCGCCACCGCCGAGCCGATCATCAAGGAGGCCTGGCCGGAGATCGACACCTTCGGCGAGAAGACCCGGCTGATCCACCGCTGCGACTTCATCGAGGCCCTCCTGGGCGTGCTCCCCGAGGGCATGGTCCACCTCGGCCACAAGCTGGAGAGCGTCGAGGACGAGGGCGACAGGGCGACGCTGACCTTCGCCAACGGCGCGTCGGCCACCGCCGACCTGGTGGTGGGCGCCGACGGCATCAAGTCGGTCGTGCGCGCGCGGCTGTTCGGCGACAACCGGCCGGTGTTCTCCGGCGAGCACGCCTACCGCGTCGTGATCCCCGTCGGCGACGCCCACGGGATGGCCGTCGACGACAACTTCCGGATGTACATCGGCCGGGGCACGAAGGTCTACTTCCTGCCGCTGCGCCACCGCGACCAGGTCTCGTTCGACATCACCGCCCTGTGCCCCGACAGCACCTGGGCGCCGAAGGTCACCAAGGACGACCTGCTGAAGTGCGTCGAGGGCTTCGACGAGCGGATCGTGAACATCACCCGCGGCCTCGACATGGACGCCGTCAACTGCCGCGCGGTCTACGACATCGACCCGGTCGACACGTGGCACTCCGGCTCCGTCGTGCTCGTGGGCGACGCGGCCCACTCGATGCTGCACCACCAGGGCCAGGGCGCCAACTCGGCGATCCTGGACGCCGGCGCCCTCGCCGACGCGCTCAAGGAGGCCGGCTCCGTCAAGGAGGCGCTGGCGAGCTACCAGGCCGCCCGCAAGCCGGTGACCGACGAGCTGCAGCGGATCTCGCGCCAGGGCTGGACCGAGGACGAGATCAGCGACGTCTTCCCCGGCCAGAAGCCCGCGTCACAGACGCCCGCGTCGTAGCGCCCACGTCCCGGAACATCCCGAAGGTCTGACATGCCACTGCACCCTGACATCGCCCGCGTCCTCGCCGGCCTGCCGGCGCCGCCTCCCGGCCCGCTGGACCCTGCGGCGATGCGCGCCGCCGAGGAGGCCCAGGTCCCGCCCCTGGCCGACCGGCTGCCGCTCCACTCCGTCGAGGACCTCACCGCTGGACAGGTCCCGGTACGGGTCTACACACCGCACGAGGCGGACGCGTACGGCCTGCTCGTTTATTTCCACGGCGGCGCGTTCTTCCTCGGCAGCCTGGACACCCACGACCACGTCGCAAGGTCGCTGGCGAAGGAGACCGGGCTCAAGGTCGTCTCCGTCGGCTACCGGCGAGCGCCCGAGCACGCCTTCCCCGCCGGGCTCGACGACTGCTACGCCGCGGTCCGCTGGGCGGCCGGGAACCTCGGCCGGGAGGGAGCGACGCTGGCCGTCGCCGGTGACAGCTCCGGCGGCACGTTCGCCGCCGCGGTCGCCGGTCTGGCGCGCGACGACGGCTTCGACCGGATCACCCACCAGGTGATGTTCTACCCGTCGCTCGATCTCGACTTCGACGTGGACCGCTACGCCTCGCTGCGCGAGAACGCCGTCGGCTACGGCCTGGAGACGGCAGGGCTGAAGCCGTTCAACGCCTTCTACCTCGACAGCGGCGCCGACCCCGCCGATCCGCGGGTCTCGCCGATCAAGCGGGCCGACCTCACCGGGCTGCCGCCCGCGCTGATCGTGACCGCGGAGTACGACCCGATGCGCGACGAGGGCGAGCTCTACGGCCGGCGGCTCAAGGAGGCAGGCGTGGCGGCGACGGTGAGCCGCTATCCGGGCGCCGGCCACGGATTCGTCCAGCATTTCTCCTGGATCCCGGAGTACCACCGGGTCTTCGAGGAGACGGCCGCCTTCCTGAGGGGCACGTCATGAACGTCCATCCCCTGGTCTCGCCGTGGGGCCGGTTCGGGCTGTACAGCTTCTTCCTCGACGCGCCCGAACCGGCCGTCGTCGACACGGGGATCGCCTCCTCGCCCGCCGAGGGCATGGCCCCCGCGCTGGCGGCCATCGGGCGGCGCATCGAGGACGTGCGCTGGATCCTGCTGACCCACGGGCACATCGACCACGTCGGCGGCGCCCACGCCCTGTGGGAGCTGACCGGCCGCCGCGCGCGGGTGGTCATCCACGAGGCCGACGCCCCGATGCTGCGCTCGCGCCGGGCGCACGTGGACGAGTACCTCCGGGGCCGGGGCCGCTACCTGAACGACCCGGAGGGCGAGGCCAAGGTGACGGCCGCCGCGGACGCGGTCATCTCCGGCGAACTGGAGCCGCACGTGCTGGTCCAGGGCGGCGAGACCCTTTCGCTCGGCGGCGACGTCACCGTCTCCGTCCACGCGATCCCCGGCCACACGCCCGGATCGGTGGCCTACGAGGCCGGCGGCCGGGTGTTCGTCGGCGACGCCGTCCAGGTTCACGGGGCCGCCAACGGCTTCCCCGGCTTCACGGACCCGGCCGCGTACCGCGAGAGCCTGCGCTTCCTGCGCGACGAGATCCGGCCGCGCCACCTCTACCTCGGTCACCCGTACCGGCGCGCGGACGGCACCCCGTACGGCGTCGAGCTCGACGCAGGGCAGGCCCGCGAGGCGCTCCAGCAGAGCCTGGACATCGAGGCGCGGGTGGGTGAGGCGGCCCGCCGCTGCCTCCTGGACGGCCCGCGGGAGACGGACTCGCCGTACTCGCCGTTCGCGCCCGTCGCCGAGAGCCTCGGCTACACCGGCGACCCGGCGCTGGAGCCGTCGCCGTTCTTCACGTCGATGCACGGCTACCGCACGCACCTCGACCAGAACTAGGAAAACCTCATGGCTGACTTCCAGACGATCCACGCAGGCGGGCAGGCGATCGCCGTACGCAAGGACCTGCGGGTGCCGATGCGCGACGGGGTCACCCTCGCCGCGGACGCCTACCACGGCACGGAGGACCGGCCGCGCCCTGCCCTGATCGCGATGAGCGCCTACGGCAAGGAGCTGCAGGCCCTCGCGCTCACCACGCCGCCGCAGCGCCGCCCCAGCCCGATGTGGGACGGCTGCATCGAGGCCGGCGACATCGCGCGCGTCGTCAAGGAGGACTACGTCCACGTCATCGGCGACATGCGCGGCACCGGCGACTCCGGCGGCGTGATGATCGGCAACTACAACGCCGGCGGCGTCCCCCAGGGCCAGGACCTGTACGACGTCGTCGAGTGGGTCGCCGCGCAGCCGTGGTGCGACGGGAACGTCGGCATGATCGGCATCTCGTACTTCGGGTCGATGCAGGTGTACGCCGCGGCCGAGCGCCCGCCGCACCTGAAGGCGATCTTCGTCAGCGGCGGCCACTTCGACTTCTACGAGACCACCTACCACGGCGGCATCATGTGGTTCATGCCCCGGGCCGCCCGCGAGGGACGCGGCGGCGACTCCGGCATCGCCCACACCGACGTACGGTCCCGCATGCAGGAGGTCCACTCCCCCGAGGAGCTCAGGAAGCTCGTCGAAGAGCGTCTGCGGGACCCGGACGTCGCCGCGTGGCCGAACCTCGTGCACGTGCTGAGGTACCCGAAGAACCGCGAGTTCTGGTTCGACATCGTGATGAACGACCTCGACGGCGAGTGGTACGAGGAGCGCAACCCCGTCAAGCTGGCCGAGAACATCGACATCCCGGTCTACCTGCAGATCGACCAGGGACGCGGCTGGACCGTCGACGGCCACATCGAGCTTTTCGACGTGCTGAAGGGCCCCAAGAAGCTCGACATCGGCTCCTACCCGCCGATGCAGTCGCGCCCCTGGATCGAGGAGCACGACAAGATGTTCCGCTGGTACGACTACTGGCTCAAGGGCATCGACAACGGCATCATGGACGAACCCGCCGTGAGCGTCTTCGTGGAGGGCTCGCGCGAGGTGGTCACCGCGGCGCAGTGGCCGCCGAAGGAGATCGACTACAGGCCGCTCTACCTGCGCCCGCGCCACAAGCTCTCCCCCGAGCCCGAGCTGATGGGCGTCGAGCACGCCGCCCCGGACGGCTTCTACCAGGCGCCCCTCACGGTGACCGACAAGGTGGAGATCGTCAGCTGGAGCACCGAGCCGTTCGAGGAGCCCGTGGAGCTCATCGGCACCGGCGCGGCGCACCTGTTCGCCGAGATCGACCAGGATGACACGAACTTCATCATGCGGCTGTGGGACGTCGCCCCGGACGGCCGCCGTCAGCTGATCACCACGGGCTTCCTCAAGGCGTCGCACCGTGAGCTGGACGACCGGACCACCGAGGGCAACCCGTACCACCCGCACACCCGCGCCGTGCCCGTGAAGCCCGGCGAGATCGAGGAGTACGTCCTGCGGCTCTACCCGTTCGCGGCGACGTTCCGCCCCGGCCACCGGCTGCTGGTGGAGCTGTCCAACGACGAACCACTGGCCGACGCGCACAACGCGCTGCTGCCGCCGGACGCGTTCCACCTGCCGGTGGGCCGTCCCGTCACGCACAAGATCTACCGCGACGCGGCCCACCCGTCCCGGCTCGTCCTGCCGTTCACCAAGCGGCACGGGTAGGTCAGTCCATCGCTGTCAAGGTGTCACGCACCTTGCGCAGGTCCCGCATGCGGGCCTCGTACGTCGCCCCGACCACCACGAGCAGCAGCCCGCCCACGGCGATCGGAGCCCAGCGCGGCACCACGAGGAGCATCTCCGACACGTACGGGGCCAGCTCCCGCACCGCGACACCGGCGAGCACGACGGCTCCGATCACCGTGGGCGCCTGCAACCGGAACCTGGCCCCGGCGACCAGCACCACGAGCGCCACCACGCCGAGGCCCAGCGACCGCCGCCATTCGGCGTCCGCGTAGACCGCGACCAGGCTGGGCAGCATCGTGAAGGAGAGGCCCGCGCCGTACGCCGCCCAGGACCCGACCGGTGCGCCACGCCGCCGCCACCCGCCGGATCCCAGCAGGACCAGCGAGCACGGCACCGTGTACGCCTCGACGACGGTGACCTCGTCCGCCCCCAGCCGCAGCCACGAGGCCAGCAACAGCAGGACGGCGCCGGTGTATCTGAGACCGCGCGCGCCGCCCTGGCCCGCCCGCAGCGACCAGAGCAGCGCCAGCACTCCGGCCACGGCGAATCCCATGCTCGCGGCGACCAGGACGCGCACGCCCAGCGAGAGCCCCGCCGCCACCGCCTCCAGCCCGAGGAACAGCGCGGCGAAGGCCGGCGCCCAGACCCGGAGCTCCTTCGTCCTGGCCAGCAGCGCCATGGCGGCGGCCGCCGACGCCAGGACCGGCAGCACGATCAGCGTCGCCGGCTCGCTGCCGAACGCGTACGCCGCCGCCCGCGTCGAGGCCGCCCCGGCGACGAGCGCGCACGCCCCGGCCCACCACGGCGCCCGGCCCAGCGTGGCGGCGGCCGCCAGCGCGACGGCCAGCGCCACCTGGACCGCCACCACGGCCGGGTAGGCCATCGCGAAGGCCTGGGGCGCGACGGCGACCATGAGCGCCCCGACCACGAGCGCCCCACACGCCGCCACCCGCACCGGCCACTTGCCCCCGCCCCTACCCTCGCCTTCGCCCTTGCCCTCGCCCTCGCTTTCGCTTTTGCCCTTGCCTTCGCCTTCGCCCTTGCCTTCGCCTTCGCCCTTGCCTTCGCCTTCGCCCTCGCCCTTGCCCTCGCTTTCGCCTTCGCCCTTGCCTTCGCCCTCGCCCTCGCCCTCGCTTTCGCCACGAGGCACCGCCCGCCCAGCAGTGCCGGGAAGCACCTCCATCACCGGCCGCCCGCCAGCGCCCCACACAGCCGCCACCAGGAGGGCGGCGGCCACCGTGCCCAGCACCACCACGTCCGCAGGCGACGCCGTCGCGAACGGCTGCCACTGCGGCCCGCTCCACGTGCCCGTCCAGAACACGTCCAGCCACGGGAGCGGCGACCCCAGGGTGACCACGAGCCGGGGCAGCAGCGTCAGCGTGACCAGCAACGCCACCAGCCAACCGGTGGTCATGCCCGCGAGCCGTACCCTCCGCCAGGGCAGCCACGTGGCGGCGAGCACCACCGCGAGCGCCGACACGAGATAGGCCAGGGAGCGCCAGCCCGCGCCCGGACCGGCCAGCGCCGCCTGCGCGGGCGCGGCCACCACGGCGATCAGCGTGAGCGCGGTCCCGGCGGTGACCACGGCGGCCCAGGTCTCCCCCTCGTCGTCGCCCTGCCTGGCCAGCAGCCAGATCACGAACCCGCCCAGCAGAGCCAGCGCAACCAGCGGCACCACCCTCACCAGGGCCTGACCGACGGACGGAGCCCCCAACGCGTACGTCGTACCACCCAGCAGGGCGACCGCGGCGACCCCGCTGCCGACCAGGGCGGCCGTCACCCGCACCGCTCCCCGGACGTGACGGACCAGGGCCGCGTCCAACGCCGCGGTGGCCACCAGCGCGGCGACCAGCCAGGTCCCCGGCAGGCTCCCGGCCAGCAGCGGCAGCACCGGCTGCGCCAGCACCACGGCAACCGGACCGGGCCCGCGAAGCCGCGTGACCCGCGCGTAGGCCACCCCGCTCCGCGGGCCCGGCCCAGTCAGCCGGGTGACCCGGGCGTAGGCCACCAGGATGAGCGCGGTGCCCCCGAGCACCCCCGCCGTGTAATGCGACGCGTCGAGGGCGCCGGCCCCGAGGAATCCCGCCTGTCTGGCCGCGTACCCGTCGAGCAGCAGCAGCGCGACCGCGAACCCGGCCACGGTCTCGGCCGTCGCGGTGAGCCCGCGCCGCATCAGCACGACCGGCGCGACCATGACCAACGCGGTGAACCCGGCCAGCACGGCCGCGCGCCCGCCGATCCCCAGCCACCCCCAGCTCACCACGGTGAACACCACCGCCGCCACCGTCAGCAGCAGCCCTCCGAGAATGAGCAGCACGTTCTTCGCAGCAGCCTGCGAGACCTCCCGCGGCGCAGCACCAGGCCCCCCGCCCGCGTAACCCACCGCCGGATACGGCGACACCACACCAGCGCGCGGCGCACCGCCGTACGGCGGGACCACACCAGCATGCGGCACACCACCGTACGGCGGGACCACGCCAGCGTGCGGCGCGCCAGCGTGCGGCGGGAGCACTCCGACGTACGGCGTGCCGCCGTGCGGCGGGAGCACGCCAGCATGCGGCGCGCCGCCGTACGCCGGCGGCGCCGCGTCCCCGACGGCCTGACCCGCCACGCCAGCATCAGCGCCTGCACCTGCACCTGCACCTGTGCCGGTGCCGGTGCCGGTGCCGGTGCCTGTGCCTGTGCCGGTGCCTGTGCCGGTGCCTGTGCCGGTGCCTGTGCCGGTGCCTGTGCCGGTGCCGGTGCCAGTGCCGGTGCCAGTGCCGGTGCCGGTGCCGGTGCCAGTGCCTTTGCCTGCGCCGGTGCGGAGGATGCCGAGCAGGTCCGTGCGGCGGGCCCGCAGCTGCGCCTGCTGGTCCTGCAGCCCGGCGAGAGCCTGGTCCACCTGCCAGAGCTCGTACGCGGCGGGTCCCTGAAGGGTCAGGCCGCACCTCGGGCACCTGGACACCGGCTTCTGGGGCCCGGAGCCGGACGCGGACCAGGACCCGGAACCGGAACCGGACCCGGAACCGGAACCGGAACCGGACCCGGAACCGGAACCGGAGCCGGAACCGGGACCGGAGCCGGGCAGCGGTGCCCCACAGTCCGGACATGTCATGCTTTGATGCACCGATACTCCGCTTCAGGGGTGTCGAGATGACCCATATCTCACACTGGCCTCCTTGCGAACCACTGTCACGCGTCCAAGGTGCCCAGGGCCGGGTCTGACGGGATCGCCGGCCGGCTGTAATTTCTGATGGTCTCGGACCACTTCCTCCTGTGAACAGTTCCGGGACACGTGAGGGGTTGGGGCGGTGACGAGCGATCGAGAGCGCTTCACCACCATCTACGACGAATGCCGACAACGCGTGTGGGCCTACGTGGTCAGCCGCGCCGGCCGGCAGGTGGCCGACGAGGTGGTGAGCGAGACGTTCGCCATCGCCTGGCGCAAGTTCGACCAGATGCCGCGGAACGCCCTGCCATGGCTGCTGGGTGTGGCGCGCAACGTGCTCCGCGACACCATCAGGGCCGAGGCCAGGCGTGAGGGGATCCAGCGCGAGATGCGCGCGTGGATCACCGCCGACGTGGCCGACCACGTGGCCGAACGCCTGGGCGTGCTCAAGGCCATGGCCAGACTCAGCCAGGACGAACGCGAGATCCTCATTCTCGTCGCCTGGCAGGGCCTGAGTCCGAAAGACGCCGCCAAGGTGCTCGGCTGCTCGGTGCCCGCCTTCCGGGTCCGGCTGCACCGGGCGAGAAAACGCCTGCGTGCCGAGCTCGAATCCCCCATGCTGTCCCAGCCCCGGCTCGTCGAGGAGTTGTCGTGAACCCGATGGAAGAGCTGCGTGCCGCCCGCCCGGCCCACCTGACCGGCGGGCCGGTGGACCCGCACACCCGGCAGGCCGAACTGGCCCACGCCTTCGCCCAGCCCACGCGGGTGCCGCGCCGCGGCAGGAAGTCGCTGACCTGGGGCCTGGGCCTTGGCCTGGCGGGCGCGGCGGCGGCCGCCGTGACCGCGGTCGCGCTGGCCGCCGGTTCGGCCCCGGTCGTGTCGCCGGGAGCGCCGGACGTCGCGGCGCAGCCGGTTACGCTGTCGGCGAGGGAGGTGCTGCTCGTGGCCGCGACCAGCGCGGAGCGCCGGCCCGCCGCCGCCGGAGACTACTGGCACGTCTCCAGCCGCTCCCGCAGTCTCCATCCGGTCAACGAAGGCTTCGTGATCTCCATAGAGCAGGAGAGCGAGAGCTGGGTGGGCGCGGACGAACAGTGGGGCTCCACCCGCGCCCTGGGCGTCAAGCCCGCGACCGACGCCGACCGGGCCGCCTGGGAGAAGGCGGGATCACCGCGAGAGCTGACCTTCGCGGGGCGCAAGCGGATCTCGATCCAGGAGAGCGCGGAGCGGCCGCGCACCGGTCACACGCGGGGCCAGGAGATCTTCTGGCTCGGCCGCAATGTCACCATGGCCGACCTGCGGAGCCTGCCGACCGATCCGGCGGCGCTCAAGGCTGACCTGCTCCGTTTCTACGAGGGCAAGGACACCGAGTCCGGCGCTCCGATGGCGGAGGACGCCTGGCTGTTCCGGGTGACCGAAGGGTTGATCACCGACATGCCGGTGAGCCCGGAGGTGCTCGCGGCGGCCTTCCGGATGCTGGCGGACCTGCCGTCGGTCACCTCACTCGGCCAGGTCACCGACGCCGCCGGGCGCCCGGGCACCGCGATCGCCATCGCGGACATCTCCCAGCGCAAGCCCGGTGACACCGCCAAGGGCGTGGTGCAGGTCCGGCTGATCATCGACGAGAAGTCCGGCCGCGCGCTGGCGCGCGAAAGCGTGGTCGTCAAACCGGGCGGCCTCCAGGCCGGACTGGAGCCGGGAACGGTGTGGAGCACCCACACCATCCTGGAGACGGGCTGGACGAACGAACACCCGTAGTACGCCACGCCGCGAGCGGCCTGAACGGCGCTCCTGGGCGGCGGCCCTAGGTGGCGGCCCTGGACGACGGCCCTGAGCGACGCTCCTAGGTGGCGGTCCTAGGAGGCGGTCCTAGGAGGCGGTCCTGAGCCGCGGTCCTGAGCCGCGGCCCTGGGTGGCGGCCCTGGGTGGCGGCCCTGGGTGGCGGCCCTGGGTGGCGGCCCTGGGTGGCGGCCCTGGGTGGCGGTCACCCGCCGCTCGCCGCGCGTGCGGCCGGGGAGGGGACGCGCTCGATCGCCCGTACAGCGATATCAGGCCGGTCGGCATAGATGTGGTGTCGGCTCTTCTCGGCCGTGGTCAGCTTGCTGTCGCCGGACAGCGTGAGCCACTCGCGTTGTCCGGCGACCCACGCCTTCTCCAGGCGCGGCCCGTACTCGGGGACGGCCGCGAAGTACGGCTGACCGTGCTCGATCACCTCCACCCCTGCTGGACGGACTTTCCCGTCGGGGATGACGAGCTTCTCCGGGTTCTGGCCCTGGAACACCGCTAGGTTCTGGGCGCACAGCTCGCGGGCCCTCCGAACAGGACACCGACCGGCCCGCGACCTCGATCTTCCGGGTTCCGGAGAGCGGGCCGGTCTGGGTGGCGGGGGCGAACGGGTCCCGGTTCTCCACCGTGTCGCTGTCGCGGCCGGCGAGCCCCGCACCGACCACAGTGGCGCAGAGCGCGGTCAGCACGGATGCCTCTGCGATGCAAGTGGAGCGGGAAGCGGCCGGACACCGCAACGCCGGCCCCGGAATCGTCACCGCTCAGTGGACATCCGCCGGTAGCTCGCACGGGGGACACGCGGCTTGCGCCGGCGCCAGGTGTCGCGCTACGGTAAGTGCATGCACATGCAGATAGATGGTCTCGGGTCGCAGTGGTCCCAGGTCGCGGCGTTCACGTCCGCGATCGACACGGCTCTGGGCAAGTGGCTCGTGGATGTGCATCGGATCGGGCTGACGGAGTATCGGGCGCTGGCCCATCTGACGCAGGCGCCGGACAAGGAGCTGCGGGTCAACGATCTCGCGCAGAAGATCGGCCTGAACCAGAGCTCGGCCACCCGGCTGGTCAGCCGGCTGGAGAGCAAGGGCGTCGCGCGGCGCGATGTCTGCGCCGACGACGGCCGCGGGGTCTATGCGGTCCTCACCCCGGAAGGTGAGGCGCTCGCGCGTGAGGTGCGGGCGTCCTATGACGAGCGCATCGGCGAACTCCTGGCCAGCGCGTCGGCGGAGGCGCCCCACGTGGACGTCCGCCTGCTCGGCACCGCACTACGACAGATCGCGGACGTCGTCACCCCGTGAGCGACGGCGCCCGGCGCGGTGAGATGCGCACGCGTATAAATATGTATGTACATGCAGAGAGATAAGGAACATCATGAGCTGGCTCTATCTGGCGATCGCCATCGTCTTCGAGATCGCGGTCGCGATCAGCGCGAGCAACGCGAAGGGATTCACCGACCTGTGGTGGACCGTCGCCACGCTCGTCACCGGCGGGATCGCCACGTTCTTCCTCAGCCTCGCGCTGCTGACCTTCGACGTCGGCGTCGGCTACGCCCTGTGGACGTCGATCGCCGGGGTCGGGATCGTCATCGTCGGCGCCCTGCTGCTCGGCCAGCAGCTGACCTGGAAGAAGCTCCTGGGCATCGTCGTCGTCATCGCCGGTGTCATCGGCCTGCAGCTCAGCGGTGGCGCATGACCTCCGCGCGTCCCACGAACACCACACCCGGAAGGACTTCTCCCATGACCCCCAGCAAGACCGTCTCCTGGCTCGTCCTGCTCCTGGCAGGAGTGTTCGAGGTCGGCTACGCCCTCACCGTGAACGGCAGCGAAGGCTTCACCAATCTGGGCTGGTCGGTGATCGCCGTCGTGTTCTTCCTTCTCACCCTGTTCTGCCTCAGCGTCGCCCTGAAGGGCATCGACGTCGGCATCGGCTACGCCGTCTGGGCCGGCATCGGGGCCGTCGGCGCGGCACTCCTGGGCCCGGTGTTCTTCGACGAGGTGCTGACCCCGGCGCGCGCCTTCTGGCTGGCCGTGATCATCGCCGGGGTGGTGTGGCTCAAGCTCGCCGACAGTCCCGCCCTGGAGGACAGGCCCGAGAAGACGGCGGCCGGAGTCAGCTGACCCGCTGCGTCAGCCCTTCGACCCGGGCGCGGGCCGCACGGACGAGGAGCCGGTCGGCCTCGACGTCCGTGACGGTCATGGACGGCAGCGGCAGCGGGGGCGGCGGCAGCTCGGGAGTGAACGTGAGGGCGACGCCGCCGACCCGGGCACGCAGCCGGGTCACGTACATGACGACACCGCCCGACAGCCGCAGCCGGGAGAACCGCTGGTGGACGGCCGCACCGGAACCACGCGTCCGGTGCAGGCCGTCCTCGATCTCGACGGCGGACATGGACAGCTTGAGACGGGGACCGGCGGGCCGGCTCACCACTCCTTCGAACCGGCCGCCCCACAGGGTGAGCCGCGCGGCTTCGAGCCCGGAATCGGCGGGCCCGGAGGGGTGGGGGGCCGGCAGGGCGAGAACGAGAGCCACCGGGACGGCCGCGATCGCGCGCAGCGGTTCCTCCCCACGGCGGGCGGGGCGGCCGTCAGGGCTCCAGGCGCACAGGAGCGCGCCACCCGTGAGCCCGGCGAGCATGCCGAGGCCGAGACCGCCGAGGTTGGACGTGACGAAGGAGCCCAGTGACAGCGCGATGGCGGCGACCCCGAGGAACACCCGCTGCCCGTGCTGCCACCAGCTCAGCAGGCCGGCCGCGACGAGAAGCAGCCCCGCCAGATAGCCGGAGATCCCGGCGACCCCCTGCCGGACCAGGAGCGGGAGCGGCGCGAGCGGCGCCAGCAGGATGACGGCCCCACCGGCGGCCACCCACAGCCCGCCCCAGAAGGGACGGGTACGCCGCCACCGGCGGAATCGGGTGTCAGGCATGGTCAGAAGCACTCGTGGTCGCCGGGCTCGAAGCTGAGCCGCAGCCCGTTGAGCCGGAAGGTGCCGGCGTTGACGGCGTAGGCGGTCTGCCGCAGGCCGGTGATGCGCACGGTGGCCGCCTGCTGGCCGATGTCGCCCGGACGGCCGCCCAGACCGGCGGGGGCGTCGAGGGTGGCGGCGTCGCGGCCGATCTCGATGTCGCCGAACGTCACGTCGCCGGAGAGCTGGTGGAGGTCGATCACGAGGTTCGCGGCCTCCACGGGCCGCTCCCCGTCGCCCGCCCTGACCAGGAACGTGACCGGGCCGACCGGGGTGCGCACGAGCGCCGACTGGCACAGGCCGGTGATCCGCGCCCGGCCGATCACCGAGACGAGGACCGGGCGCCGCCCCTCGGCGGTCGACGCCACGTCTCCGTACTGGGCGAATCCCTTGCCCACGAGCCGGTCGGCCGAGATCTTGAACCGCTCGCCGGACAGCGCGAACGACGCCGCGACACCCCCTTCGCCGGTCACGCCGACGAGGATCGCGGCCGCCGCCAGCGCGGGGACGAGCACCGCGGCGAAGCGCCGCCACCGCGTGCGGCCGAGCCGCGTCTCGGCTGACATGGCGCTCACCTTCGCTCGGGCGCGGGACGGGGAAGCCGGAACGAGTGAACCGGCGGGCCCAGTATAGGGACTCTTTGCATAATGTTGACTACTCTCGGCAACATTCCTTACGTTTCCGCGGCGCACCACACCATCCCTTAACAGGAGGCATGACGCTTACCAGCAAGGAACACGAACAGTCGCTGTTCGACCACGTACGGCTGTGATGCCATGGGTGTCGCCGACGAACAGGAAAGGTGGCATATGAGCGCAGGCGGGAACGAGCGGACGTGGCCGGGGCGAGCGGTGGCGATCGTGGGCGTGGGCTGCCGGCTTCCCGGCGGCATCCGCGACCTCGACGGACTGTGGCAGGCCCTGCTGCGCGGTGACGACCTGGTCGGCACCGTGCCGCCGGACCGGTTCGAGGCCGAGCGGTACGTCGACGAGTCCCTCCCGCGCCCCGACCGCAGCTACACGCGGGCGGGCGGCTTCCTCGACGACCTCACCGGCTTCGACGCCGCCTACTTCGGGATCTCGCCCAAGGAGGCGGCCTCGATGGACCCGCAGCAGCGGCTGCTCCTGGAGATGGCCGCCGAGGCGCTCGACGACGCAGGCATCGACCCGGCACGCCTGGCGGGGACCGACACGGGGGTGTTCGTCGGCGTCTCCGATCCTTCGTACGGGGTGCTGCAGGCGCTGGAGCCCGGCGGGATCGGCCCCTATTCGATGTCGGGCAGCGCGTTGTCGATCGCGGCCAACCGGCTCTCGTACGCCTTCGACCTGCGCGGGCCGAGCATGAGCATCGACACCGCCTGCTCGTCGGCGCTGCAGGCGGTGGAGCGCGCCTGCCGGGCGCTGGCCGACGGCTCCACGCGGACGGCGCTGGCCGGGGGCGTGAACGTGCTGCTGAGCCCGACCGGGTTCGTCGGGTTCAGCCAGGCGTCGATGCTGTCGCCGACCGGGCGGTGCCGGGCGTTCTCGGCCGACGCCGACGGGTTCGTCCGGTCGGAGGGCGGCGGCGTGGTCGTGCTCAAACGGCTGGAGGAGGCGCTCGCCGACGGCGACCGGATCCACGGTGTCATCGTGGGCGCCGCCGCCAACAACGACGGCCGCACGATGGGGCTGGCGCTGCCCCGTACCGAGGCGCAGGAGGCGCTGCTGCGGCAGGTGTATCGGGAGGCCGGGATCAGCCCGGACGAGGTCGCGTACGTGGAGGCGCACGGCACCGGCACCCAGGCGGGCGACCCGGCCGAGTGCGGGGCGCTGGGGCGGGCGCTGGGCACGGCGCGGTCGGGCGGCCCGCTGCCGATCGGCTCGGTCAAGACGAACCTGGGGCACCTGGAGCCGGCCTCGGGCATGCCGGGGCTGTTCAAGGCGCTGCTGGTGCTGCGGCACGGGACGATCCCGGCGTCGCTGCACGCCTCGACGCTCAACCCGGCCATCGACTTCGACGGGCTCGGGCTGAGCGTCGTCACCCGGCCGCGCCCGCTGCCCGAGACGGGCGGCCGGACGGTGGTGGGGGTGAACTCGTTCGGGTTCGGGGGCGCGAACGTGCACGTGGCGGTGGCCGCACCGCCCCTCCGAGCGGCGCCGGCGCGGCCGGCGGGGGCCGCGCCGGTGCCTGTCGTCGTGTCGGCCCGGGCCGCGGGCGCGCTGCCGGAGGCCGTCGCGCGGGCGGCCGAGCACCTGGCGTCGGTGGACGAGGGTGACTTCTACGACGTGGCCTACACCGCCACCCGGCGGCGCGGCCTGCACCGGCACCGCGCCGTGGTGCTCGCCGCGTCCGCGGCGGAGGCGGCGGGCAGCCTGTCCGGTCTATACGGTTCGTCGCCGGTGATCGGGGAGGCGGTGGAGCGGGGCCGGGTGGCGCTGGTGTTCTGCGGCAACGGCTCGCAGTGGGCCGGGATGGGCGCCGGCCTGTTGAGTGATCCTGCCTTCCGTAAGGCCGTCGAGGCCGTGGACGACGAGCTGGCGACCCGGCTGGGCTGGTCGGTGCTGGAGGAGCTGACGCTGCCCGCGGACCGGTGGCGGCTGTCGGCGACCGAGCGGGCCCAGCCGCTGCTCTTCGCCGTCCAGGCCGGGCTCGCCGGGATGCTGGAGGCGGCGGGCGTGCGGGCGGGGGCGGTGCTCGGTCACAGTGTCGGCGAGGTGGCCGCCGCGTACGTCGCCGGGGCGCTGTCGCCCGCCCAGGCCGCGCAGGTGATCGCCGAGCGCGGCCTGGCGCAGGCCGCGACACGCGGGCAGGGCCGGATGGCGGCGGTCGGGCTGCCCGAAGCCGAGGCCCGGCAACTCCTGGCCGGTTACCCCGGGGTGGAGGTGGCCGCGGTCAACTCCGACCGCGACGTCACGGTCGCGGGGCCGCGGGCGGCGCTCGGAAGGCTGGGCGGGGATCTGGCGGCGCGCGAGGTGTTCTTCCGCGAGCTGGACGTGGACTATCCGTTCCACAGCGCGGCCATGGACGGGGCGCGCGAGCCGCTCCGGGCGGCGCTGGCCGACCTGCGGCCGTCGCGGACGCGGATCCCCATGGTGTCGACCGTGACCGGCGAGCCGCTGACCGGCGAGGAGCTCGACGCGACGTACTGGTGGCGCAACGTGCGGCGGCCCGTGCGCTTCTCGGCGGCGGTCGAGCGGGTGCTCGCCGACGGTTCCGACGTGCTGGTGGAGGTGGGCCCGCACCCGGTGCTGCAGTCGTACCTGCGCCGCGTCGCGGCCGCCGCCCGCGTCCGCGCCGCCGTGGTGCCGGCCCTGCGGCGTGCCGCGGTGGAGGAGACCGCCGCGAGCGCCGCCGTCGGCTCGGCGGTGGCGGCGGTCGTCGCGGCCGGGGGTGACGTCGACTGGGACCGCTACTTCCCGCGGCCGGGCCTCGTACGGTCGCTGCCCGCGTATCCGTGGCAGCGGCAGCGGCACTGGCTGGGCGGCCCGCTGACCTGGGTGCGCACGATCGGCGACCCCGAGATCACGCATCCGTTGCTGGGCCAGCGGCTGCCCGCGCTCGACCCTTCCTGGTACGGGGAGATCGACCAGGTCCGGGTGCCCTGGGTGACCGACCACCGGGCGGGCGGGGCCGCCGTGATGCCCGCGACCGGCTACGTGGAGATGGCGCTGGCGGCGGGCCGGCAGGCGATCCCGGACGCCGCCGAGGCGGTCGAGGTGGACCGGGTGAGCATCACCCGCGCGCTGGTGGTGCCGGGGCCGGGCGCGGAGCCGGTCTGCGCGCAGACGTCGCTGTCCGCCGAGACGGGCACGATCACGGTGGCGAGCACGACGCGGCGCGGGCAGCATCCGCGCGAGCACTTCCGGGCGCGGGTCCGGCCGCTGCTGCGGCCGGCCCCGGCGCCGCTCGATCTGGCGGAGCTGCGCGCCCGCGTCGCCGAGCCCGTGGACGTGCCCGCCTACTACGCGCGGGCCGCCGAGGGGCGCATGGTGTGGGGTCCGGCGTTCCGGGTGCTGACGGGGTTGTGGCGGGCCCCGGGCGAGGTGCTGGGCGCGTACACGTGCCCTGACCAGCGGGACGAGCGCTACCAGGCGCATCCCGTGCTGTTCGACAGCGCCCTGCAGGCGGGCGTGCTGTGGCTGGTGGACGCGCTGGTGGGCGGCACGGGCTACATGCCTGCCGCGATCGGGTCGGTCCGGCTCTGGGGCAGACCGGCCCCGGAAGGTTTCCTGCATGTACGGGAACGTTCCAGTTCTGTCGAGGAGGTGTGCTGGGACATCACGGTCACCGGGGGCGACGGCCGGGTGGCGGCCGAGATGGAGGGGGTCCGGTTGCGCAGGACGCCCGGCCTGCACGCCACGCGGACCGAGCGCTACCACGTCGAACTACGGGCGGTGCCCCGGCCCGGGGAGCCGGCGGACGCCTGGCCGGGGCCCGATCCGGCGGGCATACTCGCCGGGGCTTCCGCGCGACTGGACGAGGTGCGCTCGGCCTGGCGGGAGCTGCGCTACCCGGAGTACGCGGCCAAGCTGGAAGAGACGTTCGCCCGTACGCTCGGCGCGGCGCTGGCGGCCTTGACCGGCGAGGGCGAGCTGACCGTCGACGATCTGGCCGCCGCCTGCCGGGAGCCGCACCACCGTGCGCTGGTCCGGGCGGCGCTGCCGCTGCTGGAACGGCACGGCGTGCTGGAACGCCGCGGCGAGCGGGGGGTGCGCCTGGCCCCGCCCGCACCGGTCACGACAGCGCTGCGGGGGCTGGCCGTGGCGGGGGCGGCGTTCCCCGCGCAGACGGCGCTGGCGGTGCGGGCCGGGCTGCGGCTGCGCGAGGTGCTGGCCGGGGAGGTCGCGGTCGGCGACGTGCTCGGCGCGGACGGGGCCGGGGAGCTGCTGGACCAGTACCACGACGTGGGGCCGGCGAGCCTGTTCGCGAACCGGCTCGCGCGGGCGCTGGTGGAGCAGGTCGTCAAGGGGTGGCCGGCCGACCGGCCGCTGCGGGTCCTGGAGGTGGGCGCGGGGACGGGCGGCACCACAGTGACGTTGCTGCCGATCCTGCCGGTCGACCGGGTTCGCTACACGGTGACCGACGTGGCCGAGCCGGTGCTGGCCCGGTTGCGGCAGCGGCTGTCCGGGGTGGACGTCGCCGAGTTCGGCCTGCTCGACCTGGACGCCGACCCGGCCGGGCAGGGGTGGCCGACCGGCGGGTTCGACCTCGTGGTGGCGGCCGGGTGCCTGCATCTCGCGCGTGACCTGCCCTGCGCCCTCCGCGGGCTGGGACGGCTCCTCGCCCCGGGCGGCAAACTGCTCGTCGCGGGACCGCACCGGGCCGGACCGCTGCTGCCGTTCCTGGGGCTGACACCGGAACTCTGGGGCCCCGGCGCGCTGCCGTCCGCCCAGCGGTGGCCGGAACTGCTGGCGGAAGCCGGATACGCCGACATCATCCAGACCGGCCCTGAACAGGACCCGGAAGCAGGCGACTTCTCCGTACTCCTCGCCACTTCTCCCCCCGACCACATGGCGGAGAGGATCGCCGACGGCGGTGCGGACGGCGTGTGGGTTGTCGCTGCGGAGGACGACGGGGATCCGCTCGCCGTCGAGCTCGCTTCGTCGCTGCGGGAGCGGGGTGGGCGGGCGAATGTGGCGCCTCTCGCCGATGATCCCGCCGCGTGGGCGGCCGGGGCCTTGTCGGCGAATACGGTCACGTTCGCGGTCGTCCTCGGCGGCACAGGCCCGGAGGACGCCGTCGAACGGATCACCCGGCGGGCCGCGGCGCTCCGCGCGATCGCCCTGGCCTGCGAGCAACTGCCGCACAACGTCCAGGTGAGGCTGTGGCTGGTGACCCGCCCGTGCGGCGCGCTCCCGGAGCCCGGACCGCCCGGCGACACCGCCCACCCCGAGAACGCCACCCACCGCGAAGCCGCCGGCCAGAAGAGCGCTGCCCAGCTCGAAAACACCGTCAACCCCCTAGAGACCGCCGACCCCGAAAACACCGCCAACTCCGTAGAGACCGTCCACCCTGAAAACGCCACCGATCCCGTACAGACCATTCACCCCGAGGATGCCGCCACCTGGGGGACGGTGCGGTCGCTCGGGAACGAGCAGCCGCAGTTGGACGCCCGGCGGGTGTGCCTGCATCGCGGTGGGGACGTCCGGCGAGACGCGGCGCGGCTGGTGGCGGAGCTGGTGGCGGCCGGGGAGGACGACGAGATCCTCCTCACTCGCCGGGGCCGGTTCACGCCGCGTCTGGTGAGGTCGGCGCCGCCGTCCGTCCCCGCCGGCCGCCGGGGGGCGTACCGGCTGGCGGTGCGTGACCCGGGGCTGTCGTACGAGCTCTGCTGGGAACGGGCCGAGATCCCGGAGCCCGGGCCGGGTCAGGTGCTGATCGAGGTACGGGCGATCGGGCTGAACTACCGCGACGTCATGTTCACGGTCGGCCTGCTCCCGTCGGAAGCGGTCGAGGCGGTCTTCGGCGGCCACGAGCTGGGCCTGGAGTGCGCCGGCACCGTCACCGCCGTGGGGCCGGGCGTCGTCCGGCTGAGGCCCGGCGACCGGGTGATGGCCGCGGGCCCGGTGGGCTTCGGCAGCCACGCGGTGGCCGAGGAGTGGACGGCCGTCCGGATCCCCGACAGTCTCACCTTCGCCGCGGCGGCCACGCTGCCGATGGCGTTCTCGACCGCCTACCACTCGCTGCACGGGTGCGCGCGGCTCCGGCCCGGCGAGACGCTGCTGGTGCACGGCGGCGCGGGCGGGGTCGGCCTGGCCGCGCTGGAGTACGCCAGGCACGCCGGCGCGCGGGTGATCGCCACGGCGGGCAGCGAGGCCAAGCGCGACCTGCTGCGGGCGCTGGGCGCCGCTCACGTGCTGGACTCGCGCAGCCTGCGCTTCGGCGAGCAGGTCAGGGAGCTGACCGGGGGCCGCGGCGTGGACGTCGTGCTCAACTCCCTGGCCGGGGAGGCCATCAGCCGCGGCCTGGAGTGCCTGCGGCACGGCGGCAGGTTCGTCGAGCTGGGCAAGCGCGACATCTACGAGAGCAGGCACGTGGCGCTGCGGCCGTTCGGCGACAACCTCGCGTTCTTCGGCGTGGACGTGGGCACCCTCATGTGGAAGGACCCGGCGCTGATGGCCGAGCGGATGACGGCGGCGTTCCAGCACGTGCACGACCAGCGCCCGCTGCCGCACACGGTGTTCCCGGCCGAGCGGGTGGCCGACGCGTTCGCGCTGATGCGGCACTCCCGGCACATCGGCAAGGTCGTCGTCTCCCTCGGTGACCCTGTCACGGTGCGGTCCCGGCCCACCCGGCGTCCGGCTGCGGGCACGTACCTGATCACGGGCGGGCTGAGCGGGTTCGGCGCGGAGACGGCGCGGCACCTGGCGCGGGGCGGGGTGCGCCGGCTGGCGCTCGTCAGCCGGCGCGGCGCGGACACGCCGGGCGCGGACACGCTGCTGGAGGAGCTGCGCGGCCTCGGCGCGGAGGCCACCGCGCACGCGGCCGACGTGGCCGACCGCGACGCCATGCGGGACATCCTGCGCGAACTGGACGCTTCCGGCCACCCCGTGCGCGGCGTCGTGCACGCCGCCATGCATCTCGACGACGCGGCGCTGGCCGATCTCTCCGACGACCGGATCCGGGCGGTCCTGCGCCCCAAGGTCGCGGGCGCGCTGGTGCTGGACGAGCTCACCGCGGACCTGCCGCTGGAGGCGTTCGTGCTGTACTCGTCGCTGACGACGATCGGCAACATCGGGCAGTCGCCGTACGTGTCGGCGAACCTGTTCCTGGAGGCGCTGGCGCGACGGCGGCGGGCCCGGGGCCTGCCCGCGCTCGCGGTCTGCCTGGGCGCGCTCGCCGGCACCGGCGTGCTGGCGCACGGCACGCAGGCCGAGGCGCTGAAGCGGTTCGGCATCGACTCGGTGGACCCCGCCGTGGCGCTCGCCGCCGTGGACGCCATGCTGGCCGACGGGGCCGACGTGGCCGTGGTGGGCCGCTGCGACTGGGCCAGGCTGCGGCAGACGCTCCCCGGCCTGCGACGGCCGTGGCTGTCGGCGGTGCTGCCGCCCGGCGCCGATCAGGCCCCCGACACCGGCGACCTGCTGTCGGAGCTGGCCGCGATGACCGGCGACGAGGCGCACGAGCACGTCGTCGAGCAGATCACCGCCCTGCTGTCCGCGGTCCTGCTCGTCCCGGCCGCCGACATCGCCCCCGACCGGCGGCTGGACGAGTACGGCCTGGACTCGCTCATGGCCACGCAGCTGCTGCTGTCGATGCGGCACGCGTTCGGGGTGGACATCCCGCCGATGGAGCTGATCCGCGGCGCCGGGACCGTCACCGACATCGCCCGTACGGTGCTCCTCCACCTGGGGCTGCACTCCACGCGTCCGGCTTCCTGAGGAGACCGCCATGGCTTCCGTGCACGCCCGGGTGGCCGGTGTGGCCGCCCACCTGCCCGAGACCACGATGACCACCGCGGAGGTGGAGGACCGGCTCGCCGCCCGCAACCCCGGGCTGGTCCTGCCCCGGGGAGTGATCCACAACGGCAGCGGCGTCCGCCGCAGGCACGTCGCCCCGCCAGGGGAGAAACCGTCGGACCTGGCCGCGCACGCCGCCCGCGCGCTGCTGGACGAGCAGGACCTGCACGCCCGAGACCTCGACCTGCTCGTCTACGCGGGGGTGACCATCGACCTCGTCGAGCCCGCGACGGCGCACGTCGTGGCGGCGAAGCTGGGCGCCGGCTGCCCGGTGTTCGACGTGCGCAACGCCTGCAACAGCGTGCTGAACGCGATCCAGGTGGCGGAGGCGCTGATCGTCACCGGCCGGCACCGGCGGGTGCTGATCTGCTGCGGCGAGCTGCCGACCGCGTTCATGCCGTGGACGCTCTCCGGCGCCGACGAGTTCATGACGGTCGCCGCCGCCTACACGGTGTCGGACGCCGGGGCCGCGCTGCTGCTGGAGGCCGCGGCGGAGCCGGGGGTGCTCGGTCACCGGTTCGCCGCCCAGTCCCACGGGTGGGACGCCGCCACCGTGGCGCTGCGGAACCTGACGTCCGACCCGGCGACCGACTGGCCGGTCATCCGCCCGCTCACCGTCGACGCCATCGGACTGATACGCGGCATCGAGGCGACCGACCACGCCGTCTTCTCCGATCCGCTCGCCGACCTCGGCCTCACCTGGGACGACTTCGCCGTCGTGTGCGTGCACCAGGCGTCGCTGCCCGCGCTGTGGAAGTTCTGCGCCCACGTCGGGATCCCGCCGGAGAAGGTCGTCGTCACCATCGCCCAGCACGGCAACCTGGTGGCGGCGACGATACCGGTCCAGCTCGCCCAGGCGGTCGCCGCCGGACGGGTGCGGCGCGGCGACCTGGTGGCGTTCGTCGGCCTGGCGAGCGGGTTCAGCGCCGGCACCGTCGTGGTGCGGTGGTGACCCCGGTGCCGGTGAGCGAGCTGGTCACCCGGGCCGAACGCTGGGCCGCCGACCGGCCGGACACCCTCGCCTGCCAGGTCGGCGGGCGGACGCCGCGCTCGGCCAGCTACGGGGAGATGGCGCGATCGGTGGAGGAGACGGCGGCCGCGCTGGCGCTCGGCGGGGTGCGGCCCGGCATGCGGACGGTGCTGCTGGTGCGTCCGGGCGTGGAGCTCGGCGTGCTGGTGCTGTCGCTGCTGCGGCTGGGGGCGGTACCGGTCATGGTCGATCCGGGACTGCCGTACGCTGCCGTCCGGCGGTGCCTGGAGCGGGCCGCGCCGGAGGCGTTCATCGGGGTGCCGCTCGCCCAGGCGGCCCGGCTGGCCCTGGGCTGGGCCCGGCGCACCAGCCGCGTCGTCATCACGGTCGGACACCGCCGCTCCTGGCCGGGCCCGACCCTCGCCACCCTACGAACCGCCGCCCGCGACCTGACACGGGACTCGCGAGCCGCCGCGCCCGCACCGACCCCGGACCCGCATACACCGGACCTGCGAGCTGCCGACCCCGGACCGACCCCGGACCCGCATACACCAGATCTGCGAGTCACCGACGCCGGACCGACCCCGGACCCGCGAGCCGCCGCCGGTGGCTCGATGCCGGGGCCGCCGGCGCCGGGGGCCGGTGATCTGGCGCTGATCGCGTACACCTCCGGTTCGACGGGGCCGCCGAAGGGGGTGCCGTTGCGGCACCGGCACCTGACGGCGCAGCTCGACCTGCTGGCCGGGCTGGAGCTCATCCGGGCCGGCGCGCCCGTGCTGTCGACGTTCATCCCTTTCGCGCTGGGGGCGGCGGCGCTGGGCGCGACCGCCGTGCTGCCGGATCTGGACCCGCGGCGCCCGCTGCGGTTCGACCCCGCGGCGCTGGCCGCGGACATCCGCCGGTACCGGGTGTCCACCCTGTTCGCCGCGCCCGCCCTGCTGGACCGGCTGGCCCGGCACTGCGTGGCCCGCGGCCTGGTGCTGGACTCGCTGGAGACGGTGGCGGTCGCCGGGGCGCCGCTGCCGCTGCCGACGCTGGACCGCGTCCGCGCCTGCGTCCCCGGCGCGGCCCGGGTGCTGTCGGTGTACGGGGCGACCGAGTGCCTGCCGGTGGCCGCGATCGAGGGCGCCGAACTGGTCGCGGCGCACGCCGCACACCGGGGGGCCGGGACATGCCTGGGCCCGCCCCTGCCCGGGGTCGAGGTCCGGGTCATCGGCGTCACCGACGGGCCGATCGCCCGATGGGACGAGAACCTGACGGTACCGCCCGGCACCGTCGGGGAGTTCGTCGTCTCCTCCCCCGCCGTCAGCGATCCCTACCTGGACGACCCGGGGGCCACCGCCCTGGCCAGGATCCCGGACGGCGACCGGGTCTGGCACCGCATGGGCGACCTGGGCCGGCTGGACGAGCACGGCCGGCTGTGGTTCGCGGGCCGCAAGTCCGAACGCGTCCGCGCCCCGGACGGCGACCTCTACACCGACCACGTCGAGACACTCCTGGCCGGAGTGCCGGGAGCGCGCCGCGTCGCCCTGGTGGGCGCCGGCTCCCGACCCGTCCTCGTGGTGGAGCCCGAGCCCGGCTTCCGGCGCGACCTCGTACGGGCCGGGATCCTCGCGGAGGCCGCGCGGCACCCGCGCACGGCGGGCCTGCGCGAGGTGCTGTTCCACCGCCGCTTCCCGGTGGACGCCCGGCACAACAGCAAGATCCGCCGGGACGTGCTCGCCGCCTGGGCGGCCCGGCGGTCGCGCGGAGGCCGCCGGTGAACGTCCTGGTCACCGGGGGCGGCGGGTTCCTCGGCCGCGCCGTGTGCCGCCGCCTGGTCGCGCGCGGCGACACCGTGCGCGCGCTGCACCGCCGCCCGCGTCTCGAACTGGACGCGCTGGGCGTCACCCAGTACCTGGCCGACATCCGCGACCCGGCGGCCGTCCGCGCCGCCGTCGACGGGTGCGAGGCCGTGGTCCACTGCGCCGCCAAGGCCGGGGCGCACGGCGCGTCCCGGGACTTCGCCGAGGTCAACGTGCACGGTACGCGCAACGTGGTGGACGCCTGCGCGGCAGCCGGGGCCCGGCTGGTCCACGTGTCGTCGCCGAGCGTCGTGCACAACGGGCGCGACCTGGACGGCGTGGACGAGTCCGTCCCGTACGCCACCCGGTTCACCGCGCCCTACCCGCGCACCAAGGCGGCGGCCGAACGGCTCGTGCTGGCCGGGCCGGCGCCGTCCGTCGCGCTGCGCCCGCACCTCATCTGGGGGCCGGGCGACCCGCACTTCCTACCCCGGTTCGTGGCGAACCGGCACCGGCTGTGGCTGCTGGGCAGGGCGGACAAGACCATCGACACCGTCTACGTCGACAACGCGGCCGACGCCTGCGTGCTGGCCCTCGACCGGCTGCGGCCCGGGTCGCCGCTGTGCGGGCGGGCGTACTTCATCACCCAGGGCGAGCCGTGCGGTTTCGGCGTCTGGGTGAACGCGCTGCTCGCGGCGGCCGGGCAGCCTCCGGTGCGGCGGCGGCTGCCCGCCGGGCCGGCGATGGCGGCGGCCGGGATGCTGGAACGCCTGGCGGCGCAGGGCGGCTGGGAGCCGCCCCTGACCCGGTTCCTGGTGGAGCAGGCGTCCACGGCGCACTGGTTCGACATCTCCGCGGCCCGCCGCGACCTCGGCTACCGGCCACGCGTGAGCATGGCCGAAGGGCTCGCCCGCCTGACCGCCCACCTCTCGGAGTCCCCGTGACGCGTTTCCCCGGCTACCCGTTCGCCTCCCACTGGCACGCCCACCCCGGCGGGCTGCGCCAGCACTACGTGGACGAAGGGGCGGGTGCCCCGGTGCTGTTCGTGCACGGCAACCCGTCCTGGAGCTACCTGTGGCGGCGGCCGATCCTGGCCCTGCGTGACCGGTTCCGCTGCGTCGCTCCGGACCACATCGGCATGGGGCTGTCCGACAAGCCGGCCGCCCGGGAGTACGACCACACCTTCGCCTCGCGCGTCGACGACCTCGACGCGCTGGTCGGGCACCTGATCGCCCGGGGCGCCCCCGAGCGGGGCTGGACGCTCGTCATGCACGACTGGGGCGGGCCGATCGGCATGGCGTGGGCCTGCCGCCACCCCGGGCGCGTCGCCCGGCTCGTCGTCCTCAACACGGCGGCCTTCCCCAGCCCGCACGGCGAGCGGGTCCGCCTCCCGCTGCGGGCGCCGCTGTGGGTGCTGCGCCGCACCCGGCTCGGCGCGCGGCTGTTCCTGCGGCACAACCTGTTCGCCCGCGGCGCGACCTGGCGTCCGCTCGGCGTGCGCCGCCGCATGCCCGCCGACGTGCGCGCCGCCTTCCTCGCCCCGTACGACCGGCCCGAGCACCGGGTGGCCGTCCAGCGGTTCGTGCACGACATCCCGCTGCGGCCGGGCGACCGGGCGTGGCCGCTCCTCGAAGGCACCGGCCGGCGGCTCGACCGGTTCGCCGGGCTGCCGGCCTTCGTCGGCTGGGGGCTGCGCGACCCGGTCTTCGACCCCGCCATGCTGGCCGAGTGGCGGCGCCGCCTGCCGCACGCCAGGGTCGAGGTCTGCAGGCGAGCCGGCCACTACCTCCTGGAGGACGCCCACGAGCGGTTCGTCCCCGCCATCCGCGCCTTCCTGACCGAGACATAGCGCGACGGGAGGCCGAGTCTGTCCGAGTGCGTCCGAACCCCTGTCGGACACCTCGGCCGGAGGACTTCACTGGGGACCTGAACTGATTACGGATGATCGGAGGTCCTCATGCGGCTCCTCGGCCGGCTCTTCCTGGCGTTCACCGCGGCCACAGTCTGTCTCCCCACGGCCGGCGCGGCGGCGGACACCGTGGCCCCGGCGCCCGTGATCCGCGCCGACTTCCCCGATCCGGACGTCATCCAGGTCGGCTCCACCTTCTACGCCTACTCCACCAGCAGCCGACCCGGCCGCATCCCGGTCGCCAGCGCCCCGTCCGCCACCGGCCCGTGGACCGTGCGCGGGGACGCGCTGCCGGCCAAGCCGTCCTGGGCGGGCGACGGCGGGTTCTGGGCGCCCGACGTCTCCCGTCTCTCCGACGGCCGCTACCTGATGTACTTCACCGGCCCGAGCACCGCCACGGGGCGCATGTGCGTCGGCGCCGCGACCTCGGCGAACCCGCTCGGCCCCTTCCAGCCGGCCGGCGGCTCGCCGCTCGTCTGCGACGCGGACGAGGGCGGCGACATCGACCCGTCCAGCTTCGTCGACACCGACGGCAAGCGGTATCTGCTCTACAAGAACGACGGCAACGCCGTCGGCCGGCCCACCATCCTGTGGCTGCAGCAGGTCGCGGCCGACGGCGTCACCTTCGTCGGCGGCCGCACCGAGCTCATCCGGAACGACCGGGCCGAGGAGGCCGGCGTCATCGAGGCGCCCGTGCTCGTCAAGCGGCCCTCCCAGTACGTGCTCTTCTACTCGGGCGGCTCCTACACCGGCAACAGCTACTTCACCGGCTACGCCGTGTCCCCGTCGCTCACCGGGCGCTACACCAAGGCGTACCGGCCGCTGATGACGACCGCCACCTTCGACGGAGCCGTACAGGGACCCGGTGGGACCGACGTGCTCGGCGACCGCGCCTTCTTCCACGGCTGGGTGGGCGATGCCCGCCACCTGTACACGGCGGCGCTGGGCTGGGCCGGCGACTATCCGGTCGTGCGCGGCAGCCGCGTACGGTACGAGGCCGAGCGCGGCACGCTCAACCGCGCCACCGTCCGCACCGGCGCGGCCGGGGCGTCCCAGGGGGCCGTCGTGGCCAAGATCGACCATGCGGACAGCTGGGTCGACGTCCGGGTGTTCGCGCCGGTCGCCGGGGCCTACACCGCGCACGTGGCCTACGCGGCCGGCTACGGCGACGCGCAGCACCTGGTGACGGTCAACGGGACCACGCGGTTCACCCTGGACTACCCCGACCGCGGCTGGGACAACTGGACGCAGGTCCGGGCCCCGCTCACGCTGAACGCCGGCTGGAACACCCTGCGCCTGCAGCACCGGACGCGCTGGGCGGAGCTGGACCACATCGAGATCGCCTGATCCACGGGCCGGCCGCACCGTCACGTGAAATTTTCACGTGACGGTGCGGCGCCGTGATCTCTTCCCGAACGGAACCGCAGGCCGGGAAGCGTCCAGGCGACGACGCCCACACGGCGGGGGTCGCCTCCGTTGACGCCCGCCGGGCCATCGGATGTACTCCGCGACGACGCACTCCACGATTTGATGTTAGCGCTAACACTCCGCGAAGCCGCCCCGAAAGGACCCCATGAGACCCGCGCGATCACGCCGCTTGGCCTGGATCATGAGCGTGCTCTGCATCATGTCCCTCCTGCCCGCGACACCGGCCATGGCCGACAACCCCATCGTCCAGACGATCTACACCGCCGACCCCGCGCCGCTCGTCCACAACGGCCGCGTCTACCTCTACACCGGCCACGACGAGGACGGCTCCACGTACTTCACGATGCGCGACTGGCGCGTCTACTCCTCGACCGACATGGCCAACTGGACCGACCACGGCTCGCCCATGAGCCTGGCCACCTTCGCCTGGGCCGACGCCAACGCCTGGGCCGGCCACGTCGCCTACCGCAACGGCAAGTTCTACTGGTACGTCCCCGTACGGAACCGGAGGACCGGCGGCATGGCCATCGGCGTCGCGGTCGGCGACAGCCCGACCGGGCCGTTCCGTGACGCGCTGGGCCGCCCGCTGGTCGAGAACAACGAGATCGACCCCAACGTCCTCATCGACGACGACGGCCAGGCCTACCTGTACTGGGGCAACCCCCGGCTCGCGTACGTACGCCTGAACAACGACATGATCTCCTACTCCGGCGGCATCACCTACATCCAGCTGACCGGCGCGGGATTCGGCACGCGCAACGGCAACCCCAGCCGTCCCACGCTCTACGAAGAGGGGCCCTGGGTCTACAAGCGCAACGGCCTCTACTACAACGTGTTCGCCGCGGAATGCTGCTCGGAGTTCATCGCCTACTCGACGGCCCCCAGCGCCACCGGGCCGTGGACGTACCGGGGGACGATCATGCCCCGGCAGGGCAGCAGCTTCACCAACCACGCCGGGATCATCGACTACGCCGGAGGATCGTACTTCTTCTACCACAACGGCGCCCTGCCGGGCGGCGGCGGTTTCACCAGGTCAGTGGCCGTGGAGAAGTTCACCTACAACGCCGACGGCAGCATCCCGACGATCAACATGACCACCGCCGGTCCGCCTCAGGTCGGCACCCTCAACCCGTTCGTCCGGCAGGAGGCCGAGACCGTCGCCTGGGCGTCCGGGGTGGAGACCGAACCCTCCAGCGAGGGCGGCATGAACGTCGGCTACATCGAGAACGGCGACTACCTGAAGGTCAAGGGCGTCGCCTTCGGCAACGGGGCCACCGCTTTCACCGCCCGCGTCGCCTCGGCCACCAGCGGCGGCCGGATCGAGCTGCGGCTCGGCAGCGCCACCGGCACCCTCGTGGGCACCTGCGCCGTCAACGGCACCGGCGGCTGGCAGAACTGGACCACGGTCACCTGCCCGGTGTCCGGCGCGACCGGCACCCGTGACCTCTACCTGCGTTTCGCGGGCGGCGGCGGCTACCTGTTCAACGTCAACTGGTGGCAGTTCACCGGCAGTGCCCTCCCTTCGA
Source organism: Nonomuraea sp. NPDC050478 (assembly GCF_044458265.1). Taxonomy (NCBI): domain Bacteria; kingdom Bacillati; phylum Actinomycetota; class Actinomycetes; order Streptosporangiales; family Streptosporangiaceae; genus Nonomuraea; species Nonomuraea sp. NPDC050478. The sequence goes on from NZ_JBITHT010000001.1 coordinate 121,627, forward strand.
CCCCCTGAGGAGCGATCTCCATGAACGGGAAACGAACCCGCGCGCTGCTGACCGCAGTGGCCCTGGTCGTGGCGCTCACCCCCGCCACCCAGGCGCAGGCGCTGGAGAACGGCGTGGGCCGCACCCCGCCGATGGGGTGGAACACCTGGAACACCTTCGGCTGCAACATCAACGAGACGCTGATCCGCCAGACCGCCGACGCGATGGTCTCCTCCGGCATGCGCGACCTCGGATATCAGTACGTCGTCGTCGACGACTGCTGGTTCGACCCGGCCCGCGACTCCGCCGGAAACCTGCGGGCCAACCCGTCGAGATTCCCGAGCGGCATGAAGGCGCTCGGCGACTACCTGCACGCCCGGGGCCTGAAGTTCGGCCTCTACCAGGCACCCCTGGACCGCACCTGCGCCCAGTACTTCGGCGCCTACCCGGGCGCCACCGGCAGCCTGAACCACGAGGTCCAGGACGCCCAGCAGTTCGCCGCCTGGGGCGTCGACTATCTCAAGTACGACTGGTGCTCCCCCACCGGCACCATCGACGACCAGGTCCGCACCTTCGCGAAGATGCGCGACGCCCTGGCGGCCACCGGCCGGCCGATCCTCTACAGCATCAACCCCAACAGCATCCACGAGAAGACCGGCCCGCAGCGGAACTGGGGTGACGTCGCCAACATCTGGCGTACGACCGAGGACATCACCAACGTGTGGAACTCCGGTCAGACCAACGGCTACCCGATGGGCATCCAGAACATCGTCAACGTCAACGCGCCCCTGTCGGGCTACGCCAGGCCGGGACAGTTCAACGACCCCGACATGATGGTGGTCGGCCGTGGCGGCATGACGGACACCGAGATGCGCAGCCACTTCGCCCTGTGGGCGATCATGGCCGCACCGCTGATCGCGGGCAACGACATGCGGAACATGGACTCCGCGACCGCCACGATCATGAAGAACCAGAACCTGATCGCCATCAACCAGGACCCGCTCGGCCTCCAGGCGACCCAGATCAGCAACGACGGCACCCGCCGCGTCCTGGCCAAACGGCTGAGCAACGGCGACGTCGCGGTCGCGCTGTTCAACCAGGGCGGCGGCACGACGACGATCAGCACCACCGCCTCGGCGATCGGCCTGTCCGGCAGCTCCTTCAGCATGCGTGAGGCCTGGACGAACGCCGTCACCTCGACGACCGGGGCCATCTCGGCGAGCGTGCCGTCCCACGGCACCGTCGTGTTCCGGGTCAGCGGCGGGACGCCCAACCCGGTGTCCCGGATCCAGGGCGTGGGGTCGGGCAGATGCCTCGACGTCACCGGAGCTTCCCAGGCCAACGGGACCCGGGTGGCGATCTGGGACTGCCATGGTCAGGTCAACCAGCAGTGGACCTCCACGGCAGCCGGCGAACTGCGGGTCTACGGGAACAAGTGCCTCGACGTGAACAACAACGGCACCGCCGACGGCACCAGCGTGATCATCTGGGACTGCAACGGCCAGAACAACCAGAAGTGGCGCTTCAACACCGACGGAAGCATCACCGCGCTCGGTGCGAACAAGTGCCTGGACGTGCCGGGCAACGCCACCGCCAACGGCGTCTACCTGCAGATCTGGACGTGCAGCGGCGCGGCCAACCAACGGTGGACCCGCCTCTGAGCCATGACCCGGGTCTGGGCGATCCACAAGAGACCGCCCAGACCCGGGGTGCGTCACGCGGCGCCCAGGCTCCACCGCTGGTTGGCGCCGCCGTGGCACGAGTAGAGCTGGAGGCGGGCGCCGTTGCCCGTCCCGGCGGCGTCCAGGCACAGCCCCGACTGCACGCCGACGATCGACCCGTCAGAGTTGACGCGCCACTTCTGGTTGGCGCCGCCCCAGCACGAGTAGAGCTGGACGCCGGCTCCGTTGCCCGTCCCGGCGGCGTCGAGGCATTTGCCGCCGAGGCCCCGCAGCTCCTGGGACGAGGTGAGGGCCCACCGCTGGTTGGCGCCGCCGTGGCAGTCCCAGAGCTGGAGCCGCGTGCCGTCGGCGGTGCTCGAGTTCGGCACGTCCACGCAGCGCCCGGAGGCGACGCCCCTGATCTGGCCGTCGCCGCCAGGGGTCGGCGTCGGCGTGGGGCCGGCGCCGTCGAGGCCGAAGAACCGGATCGCGTGCACGGCCATCCCGGGATGCGGCAGATTGTGCCCCGCTCCGCTGATGGTGTAGGCCTCGACCTGGCCGGTCCCGAAGACTCTGCGCGTCCACCCCGATTGCGGGTTCGTGGTCGAGGTGGGCGTCCGGCTCACCCCGTGCACGTCGGTCCACTGGTCGACCTCCTTCTGCAACATGCTGAAGTTCAGCACGTCGTCCGCGGTGCCGTGCCAGGCCATCAGCCGGGGCCGGGGACCGGTGTAACCGGGGTAGGCGCCGCGGACCAGGTCGCCCCACTGCTGCGGAGTCCGGTCGCCGCAACCGGGCGGGCCGAGACAGCCGAAGGGCACACCGGCGAAGGGAGCGCCGGCCTTGAACACATCGGGATAGGTGGCGAGCAGGTTGACGGTCTCCATCGCCCCGGAGGAGAAGCCGGTGGCGAACACCTTCTCGGGGTCGCCGTTGTGGCGCTGCACGACGTAGTTGACCATCGACACGATCGACACGGGGTCGCTGCCGCCGCCGTGCCGGAGTGCTTCGTCCGACCACACGTCGAAGCAGTTCGACAGGCCGTTGGCGCTCTTGTTGGCCTGCGGGTAGATGACGACGAAGCCGTGCCGGTCGGCCAGGGACGCGAACTCCGTCTGCTGGTGGAAGTCGGTCGCCCGGCCGTTGCAGCCGTGCATCGCCACCAGGATGCCGGGACGCGCGGCCACGTTGTCAGGGACGTAGAGGTGCATCTGGATGTTGCCGGGGTTCGCCCCGAAGTCGCCGATCCTGGTCAGCGTCGCCGCACTCGCCTGGGGCGCCATGGCGACGCAACCGGCCAGGACGGTGATCACCGCGGTGACCACGGCGGCGATCACCGTCCCTGACCCGATCGGCACCTGCTGGTGCCGTCTCATGATCTGACCTCCTAGCCCCGGTTCCAGGACCACTTCTGGTTGTCGCCGCCCCAGCAGGAGTAGATCTGGAGCTGGGTCCCGTTACCGGTGCCGTTGTTCACGGCGTCGAGGCACAGATTCGACTGGACTCCGACGATGGAGCCGTCCGAGTTGACGCGCCACTTCTGGTTGTTGCCGCCCCAGCAGGAGTAGATCTGCACCCTGGCGCCGTTGCCGCTGCCGGCGGCGTCCAGGCACTTGTTGCCGTAGACGCGGATCTCCTGCGCGGAGGTGTAGGACCACTGCTGGTTGGAGTTGGAGTGGCAGTCCCACAGCTGGAGCTGCGTGCCGTCGGCCGTCGAGGCGTTCGGCACGTCCACACACCGCCCGGACGCCACACCCCGGATCTGTCCCACGGTGCCGGGGGTCTGCGTGGGCGTCGTGGTCGGGTCCGGGTCGGGGTCCGGGTCCGCGTTGTTGAGCGCGTTCAGGACGGAGTTGTACGCGGCCTTCTTGTTGCCGTTGCCGTCGAAGAGCAGCGCGCTGGCGCCGGCGCCGAGCCAGGAGTCGCTGTCACGGACGCCCCAGACCGTGATGCCGGTACAGCGCGGCACCGCCAGGCAGTCGTTGACGACGTTGGCGTACGTGGTGGCCGAGCCGCCCTGGATGTCCAGCTCGGTGATCTGCACGTCGACGCCCAGGGCGGCGAAGCTCTGGATGGTCGTGCGGTAGTTGCTGTTGTAGGGGCTGTTGCTGTTGAAGTGTGACTGCAGGCCGACGCAGTGGATCGGTACGCCGCGCTGCTTGAAGTCGCGGACCATGTTGTAGACGCCCTGCGTCTTGGCCCAGCTCCAGTTGTCGATGTTGTAGTCGTTGTAGCAGAGCTTGGCGGACGGGTCGGCGGCCGCCGCGGTGCGGAAGGCCACCTCGATCCAGTCGTTGCCGGTCCGCTGGAGGTTGGAGTCGCGCCGGCCGCCGGAGTTGCCGTCGGCGTAGGCCTCGTTGACGACGTCCCAGGCGTAGATCTTGCCCCGGTAGTGCCCCATCACGCCGTTGATGTGGTCGATCATCGCCTGGCGGAGGTTGCCGCCGGAGAGCGACTGCATCCAGCCCGGCTGCTGGTTGTGCCAGGCGAGGGTGTGGCCGCGTACCCGTTTGCCGTTCTGCACCGCCCAGTTGTAGATCCGGTCGCCGGCGCTGAAGTTGAACTGCCCCCGGTTGGGTTCCGTGGCGTCGATCTTCATCTCGTTCTCGGCGGTGATCATGTCGAACTCGCGGTTCGCGATCGTCGTGTACTGCTGGTCGCCCAGCTTGCCCGCGGCGATGGCCGTGCCGAAGTACCGGCCGCTCTGCTGGGCGGCGGCGGCGAGCGTGCTCTCCGCCGCGTCCGCGGGAACGGACACCATCAGCGCCGCGCCTACGATCCCCAGGGCGCCGACGGCGCCCACGATGCCGCGGAGGACACCGAAACGTTCGTACGCGGACGAAGGTAAAGCCTTCAAGCCCATGCCTGACTCCATACTGAAGTTACGGAACGAGGGATGTGCGGGAACCCCGGCGGACGACGCCGCACCCCAGGCCGGAGGCGCACACCACGATGGCGTCATGACCGGCGGCCCTGGCCGATCACCACATCAGGCAGGACCGACCGCCTCGGAGATCAGTGTGGGAACGTAACCGAAACATGTCAACGTTTTCACGAAAATTTCGGAACGCCCGACGCGGGGTCGATGCCTGACCACGGATGCCACGGAGCCACGGACACCAGGAGCGATATCGTACGAGCACCCCGCGACGGCGGAGATGAAACTTTCACCCATCCCCGCAACTTACGGACCCGCAGACCTGCCCCGACACCCACCTGACACGTCGCGCACCAGACCACCACCCCTTGACGACACCCGGCGTGTTGTATTTACTCGCCGCCATCACCACCGGAAGACGCCGGAGTGCGAAGGAGGACCGCAGCGCGGAATGTGAGCGCTAACAAAATCTGGGCGGCACCACACGCCCAGACCATTCGGCGCCCGCCGGTCAGCCTTACTCATGGAAGGCGGACCGGCCGGGCGAATTCGCGGCCTGACCCGAAGCCGACAGCTCAGATGTGGCACTCTGGGGTCCACCGGACTTCGAAGGAACATCTGACGGCGATGGGAATGCTCGGATGAGCCAGACTCGACAAGATGGCGACCAGGCAGACCCTTCAGGCCACTACTACGGCGATCCCAGTCAGCAGCCATCGAGAAAATGGACCAAGGAGACAATCCTCGCGGTCCTGTCGTTAGCCCTCGCGGTGACCGTCCTGTTCTTCGGTGACGGATGGTTCCGCGGCGAGGACGACCCACCGCCGGCGGCCGCGACCACCAGCCCCTCGGCTCACCCCTCCAGCACGGCCCCGAGCAGCTCGGCTCCGACGCCGAGCCAGACCCCGTCACCAGAACCGTCGGCAGCGCCTTCCGTCCGGTGGACCGGAGTCGTGCGCCTGGGCGCCGGTGTCGACCTCGACCAGCTCCCGCCGACCATTCGCACATCCGACGAGAACGCGGACATCACTGAGTCCTCGTCCTTTTTCGTAAGTTCGATCAAAGCGCACGAACAATCCCTCGCCCCGTGGAGCGACTCCACCGCGCCCACCCGGCAGCAGTGCGTCGAGGCACTTTCGACCCAGGGCACGACGGAATGGGGCGAGTCAGGCAAGGAAGAGGTGGAGACCGGAGCGATCTTCTGCCTGCGGACCTCCGAAGGGCGCATCGCGGCGATGAAGATGAAGGACGACTCGTACCACAACATGCGGGCGACCGTGAAGGTCTGGGACCCGGCCGACTCGCTCTAGCCACGGTCCGCTCTGGGGTCGGGTTCGCCTCGTCGTACGGCTCCCGGGGCCCGGCGGAGGGGCCGGCGGGTCAGGCGGCGGGTGAGACGGCGGGAGGACGGCAGCTGCCAGGGGACGCTGATGATCACGACCCCGGGGATGAGCATGAGCCGGCTCCTGAGCCACAGCGTGGTCCGGTTGTGCAGCAGGCTCTCCCACCATCGTCCGACGCTGTACTCGGGGATGACGACGTAGATCACGTCACGCGGGCTCTTCCGTACGAGGGAGCGTACGTAGGCCGTGATCGGACGGGTGAGCTCGCGGTACGGCGAGTCCAGGACCTTCAGCGGGACGTTGATGCCCGAGGTGTCCCACCGCCTCAGCAGGTCCTGGGCGTCCTCGCGGTCGATGGCCACCGTGACCGCCTCCACGTGGTCGGCCCTGAGCGCACGGGCGTAGCCCAGGGCGCGCATGGTCGCCGCGTCCATCCGGGGAACCACGACCATGGTGAAGACCCGCGCGGGGGCGACGGACTCCTCGATCGGGTCGGTGACGGCGAGTTCGGTGGCGAGCACGTCGTAGTGACGGCGGATGCCCCGCATCAGCGACCACAACAGCACGCCCGCGGCCAGCGCCAGATAGGCGCCCTCGGTGAGCTTGGTGGCCAGCACGATGATCAGGACCAGGCCGGTCGTCAGGGCCCCCACGGCGTTGATCGTCCGTGCCAGCCGCTGGTGGCGTCGCACTCCGGCGTCGGACTCGACGGCCAGCGCCCGGCCCCAGTGGCGGACCATCCCGGCCTGGGACAGGGTGAAGGAGGTGAAGACGCCCAGGATGTACAGATGGATGAGGTCGGTCACCGATGCGTGGAAGACCCACAGGAGCGCGGCTGCGATGGCCGCCAGGGCGATGATCCCGTTGGAGAAGGCGAGCCGGTCCCCGCGCATGTGCAGCTGCTCGGGCAGGTAACGGTGCCGGGCCAGGAGCGAGGCGAGGAGCGGGAATCCGTTGAAGGCCGTGTTGGCGGCCAGCACCAGCACCAGCGCGGTGGCCGCCTGGACGACGAAGAACCCCACGCTGTCGTGCCCGCCGAAGACGGCGGCGGCCAGCTGGCCGATCACGGTGCGCTGGGGCAGGTCCGCGCAGTCCGGGCCGGTGCCGCTGAACTGGCAGGGGTCGGCGGCGATCCGCACCTGGCTGATCAGCGCCAGCGCCGTGATCCCGGCGAACATCGTCGCCGAGATCAGGCCCATGACGGCCAAGGTCGTGGCGGCGTTGCGGGCCTTGGGGCGGCGGAACGCCGGCACCCCGTTGGAGATCGCCTCCACTCCGGTCAGCGCCGTGCAGCCGCTGGAGAACGCCCGCAGGATCAGCACGGTCAACGTCAGGCCCGTCAGCTGCTCGTACCCCGCCTCGGGACGAAGCTCCCACCCGGCGGACTCGGCCACCGGCGCGTTCCCGGTGACCCAGCCGAACAGGCCGGTCGCGCACATCACCAGCACGGCCCCGATGAACAGATACGTCGGTACGGCGAAGACGCGGCCGGACTCCCGTACCCCGCGCAGGTTCACCGTGGCGAGCACGGCGACGAGACCCACGGCCAGGCTCACCCGGTGTTCGTGCAGGCCGGGGAACGCGGAGATGATGTTGTCCACTCCCGCGGCGACCGAGACCGCCACGGTCATCACGTAGTCCACCAGCAGGGCCGCGGCCACCACCAGGCCGGCCGTCGGGCCGAGGTTGCCGGAGGCGACCGCGTACGAGCCGCCGCCCCCGGGATAGGCGCGGACCACCTGCCGGTAGGACACGACCACCACGACCAGCAGGACGATCACCGCTGTGGCCACCCAGGACGTCAGATGCAGGAAGGCCAGCCCGGCGACGGAGAAGACCAGCAGGATCTCCTGGGTGGCGTAGGCCACGGACGACAGCGGATCGGACGCGAAGATCGGCAGCGCCAGCCTCTTGGGCAGCAGCCTCTCGTGCAGCTTCTCGCTGCGCAGCGCCCTGCCGACCAGCAGACGCTTCACGACTTCCGCAAAGCCGATCACGGGGAGAGCCTAGGCACGCCACCACCGAATGTCATCGCGACGTCACGAGAGGTGAGCGACTGGGATGAAAGCCTTTCCCAAGACCTGTCCATCTACCTTTTGGCACCCGTATCGGAACATGTAGACAGAAACTGTGAAATATGGGGGAAACCCGCATCTTCGGGGGCGTCTCTCACTGCGGAATCACGCGCTGGCGGTGATTCCGCTGGCCATGATCGTGGTCATCACGGTCGCCGATCTGGTGTCCCCCAGCGACATCCACTTCGGATCTCTGCTGGTGGCGGCCCCGGCGATCACGGCCTCCTTCGCGGGAGCATGGTTCACGGGCGTGATCGGGCTTCTCGCGATCGCCGCCGAGATCATGATCGGCGTCCATCACAACCACCTGGGCACCGAGAACATGCAGGCACAGCTCATCGCCATGATCGCGGTATCGGCGTTCGTGGTGGTCTTCTGCCTCATCCGGGACCGCGAGCGGCGGGTCCTGGTGCAGGTGCGCTCGGTGGCCGAAGCCGCGCAGCGGGCTCTGCTGCGGCCACTGCCGGAATCGCTGGGCACGCTCCGGCTGGCCTCCGTCTACCTGGCCGCCGCGGCGGAGGCCCGGGTCGGCGGGGATCTGTACGGTGCCGTACGCACCGTGAACGCCACCCGCCTGATCATCGGCGACGCCCGGGGCAAGGGCCTCACCGCCATCTCCGACGCCGCCGCTCTCGTCAGCGCCTTCCGCGAAGCCGCCCGCCGGGGTCTGTCCCTGCCGGAGCTCGTCGCCGACCTTGAGGACAGCGCCGGGTTCAATCCGTACGATTTCGCCGGGGAATGGCCGGCGAGCGAAGAGACCTTCGTGACCGCGATCGCCCTCGACATCGCGGACGACGAACCGGCGCTCACCCTGGTGAACTGCGGCCACCCGCCGCCGCTGCTGGTGCACGCCGGGGAGGTCACGCCGCTGCAGTGCGAGAACCCGGCGCCACCGCTTGGTCTGGGGGACCTGTGCGACCACGGGTACGCCGTCTGCTCGTTCCCGTTCGACGAGGGCGATCTCCTGCTGCTCTACACCGACGGCGTCACCGAGGCGCGCGACGCCGCCGGGGTCTTCTACCCGCTGGCCGACCGGATCGGCGCCTGGACGCAGGAAGCCCCGGAAGGGCTGTTGAAACGGGTGTGCGACGACCTCCTCGCCTATACCGGCGGACGTCTCGGCGACGACGCCGCCATGATCGCGATACGCCGCATGCCGGTCGCGGACAGCGGCGGCGCGTACGGACCGGCCGCCACGAGCGGCGCGCGCGCGTTCTGAGGCCCCGCGCGGGTAACCTTGTTGATCGTCAAGGTGGCGGGTCCGACTCCCGTCCGCCCGCGCCGACCAGGGAGCTTCGATAGACATCGACGAGGTGCTGGCTCAGGCCCGCACGGGGCTGCGCCGCCTGAGCCCACCCCAGGCATGGTCGGCGGCGGGCCGGACCGACAGCTTCATCGTCGACACCCGGCCCGCTTTCCAGCGCTGCGCGGGAGAGGTCCCTGGCGCCATCGTCATCGAGCGCAACCAGCTGGAGTGGCGGCTGGACCCCCGGTGCGAGGCACGCATCCCCGAGGCCGAACACACCCGTATCCAGTGGATCATCCTGTGCGACGAGGGATACTCCTCCAGCCTCGCCGCCCGCTCGCTCCAGGACCTCGGCCTCCACCGCAGCACCGACGTGATCGGCGGCTTCCAGGCATGGCACGCCGCGGGGATGCCGATCGTCGTCCGCGAGCCGCCGACGTCTCCCCGGCGCCCAGGCGAAGGCCCGTCGGCCATGGAGACGGCCGCCGCCGAGAAGGCCCTGCCGCAAGGCGCCTGACAGATCCTCAACGGATCCCCGCCGGCGCTGACCGAGGGCCGGACTCCCCGGCGGGACTCCGGCCCTCTGGTCTCAGCCGGTGACGCGGAAGGTGGCGTCGGCCCTGGCGGTCGTGGTGCTGACCGGGTCGATCCGGAGCAGGTAGTCGGCGTGCCGCAGGTAGCGGTCCGGGAAGTTGTACGACTGGAACGACGCCGCCGACGAGTCGGCCAGCCCGATCACCCGCCGGAACGTCGCGTCGGCCCGGAACGTCGCGCTGCCGTCGTTCCGCGCCAGCACGAGGTCGTAGTCGTAGTGCCGCAGGTAGTAGCCGGGCAGGTTCGCCGCCTCGAACGACACGTACGCGCCGCCCGTGTCGGCCAGCCCCGGCACCATCCGCCACTCCGCGTCCGCCGCCGGGCTCACGTTCGGGTCGATCCGTACGTCGTAGTCGGCATGCCGTACGTACCGGTCCGGGAAGTTGTACGACTGCAGCCGATTCGCGGCGATGGTCGGGGTGCCGACCCCGGCGCTCGTCTGCGTCACCCGGCGGATCGTGCCGTCGGCGTTGTAGGACAGGTACTCGAGCGCGATCGACCGCTTGTAGTCGCCACCGCCGGCGCGGGCGTTGCGGTGGTAGGCGATGTACCACTGGCCGTTGTACTCGGCCATCGAATGGTGGTTGGTGTTGACGTTGACGCCTTCGAGGATGACGCCGCGGTAGGTGAACGGGCCCAGCGGGCTGCTCGCCGTGGCGTAGGCGATCTGACCCGGCCAGCCCGTGGAGTACGAGTAGTAGTAGACGCCGTTCCTCTTGTGCATGAAGCCGGCCTCGGCGAAGCCGCTGCCTCCGCTGATCGTCACGTTCTGGATGGCGCCCGTGGTGGAGATCATGTCCGAATTCAGGCGGACCACCTTCGGCGCGCGGGCGCCGCCGAAGTACAGGTACGCCTGCCCGTTGTCGTCCACGAACACCGCCGGGTCGATGGGCTCCTCACCGGTGTTGGCGTCCCGCCCCTTCTCGATCAGCGGGGTGCCGCGGGGGTCGCTGAACCCGCCGGTGGGCGACGTGCTCCTGGCCACGCCGATCCTGGTCCGGTCGGTCGGCAGGTACAGGTAGTAGTACCCGTTGCGCTGGGTCGCCGAGGGCGCCCACGCGTACCGCGTCGCCCACCCGAACCCGCCGACCGAGAACGGCGCGCCGTGGTCGGTCCAGTTCACCAGGTCGGCCGACGAGTACACCCGCCAGGCGTTCGAGTCCCAGTACGTGCCGCTGTTGCTCTCGTCGTCCGTGGTGTAGACGTACACGCGGTTGTTGTAGACGTGCATCGACGCATCGGCGGCGAACCGGTTCACGATCGGGTTCGACGCCTGGGCAGGCGCGGCGGGTCCGGCGACCAACGTCGCCGCCACCAGTGAACACACCGCGAGCAGGCGCGCCGCGGCGAGTGCGAGTCTTCTCATGGCATGGCTTCCTGGTCATGTCGCTACGGCCGAGGATCAGGATTGGGTACGGGACCACTGCTGGTTGGTGCCGCTGCCGCACGCGTACTGCTGGATGTCGGCGCCGTCAGCCGTGGACGCGTTGACGACGTCCAGGCACTTGCCGCTGTGACGGACCCTGAGCTGGAAGTAGCTGCCGGTGGCCACCCACTGCCACTGCTGGTTGGAGCCACCGCCACAGGTGTACTGGATGACGTTGGCCCCGTCGGCGGTCGAAGCGCCGGCCACGTCCAGGCACTTGCCGCTGTTCTGGTTGACCAGCCGGTGATAGCCGCCGCCGATGTCCTGGAACTGCCATTTCTGGTTCCCGCCGCCGTTCCACGGATACTGCTTCACCTCGGCGTTGTTCGCCGTCGACGAGCTGACGACGTCCATCACCTTTCCGCTGCCGCGCCCGGTGATCCGGTAGTACGGGGAGGTGCCGCCGCCGGAGACGACGCCGGTGGCGGCGTCGATGGTGATCTGGGGATACCAGGTCAGGCTCATGCTGGTGGCGGACGGGAACGTGATCGGCAGCCAGACGTACTGGGAATCGTTCACCGGCCCGCCCCAGGCCCCCGCCCAGCGATCCCCCATGTACAGGTAGCTGGTGGTCGACGAGCCCTGGATCGGCAGCACGTACGTCGGCTGGGAGCTGAACGTCGTGCCGTCGCCGACGTTGGTCCACCCGGTCCATGGACCGGAGATGCTCGACGCGGTCGCGTATCGAGCCTGGTTCGGACTCCACCCGGTCGCCCCTGAGGTCAGCAGGAAATAGACGCTTCCTCGTTTGAACATGGCCGGGGCTTCGCGGTGGGCGTCGTTCCAGAAATTGCCCACCAGCGTGCTGACGTTCAGATAGTCCGTCGTGAGCCGGTAGATGTGCAGGTCGTAGTTCTCGTCCGCGGCCGAGATCATGTAGGCGGTGCCGTTGTCGTTGAAGAGCGTGATGTCCCTCGACATGTGCCCGAGCGGACGGAAGCTGCCGTGGTAGGTGTACGCGCCGTCCACGGTGGCGGAGGAGGCGACGGCGGCGCGGGCCTCGCTGTAGTCGGTGCCGTTCTCCTTGTGCATCCACATGACGAATCTGCCGGTGGAGCTGTTGTAGATGACCTTCGGCCGCTCGATGTTCGCGACGTTGAGCTCGGGGTGCGACGACTGGGTGAGGACGTCGTTGCGGAACTCCCAGTTCCGCAGGTCCGTGGACCTGTAGACCGAGACCGCCCGGAAGGTGTTGTCGGGATTGCGGTTCTCCCCGAACCAGTAGTAGTAGCCGCCTTCCCGCAGCACGCCGCCGCCATGGGCGTGCAGCGCGTTGCCGCTGGTGTCCAGGAACTGGGTGCCGTTGGTGATGGTCACCGGAGCCGCGCCGGCCGGGGCCGCGGTCGCGGTATGGCCGACGACGGCACCGGCGAGCAGGAGGATGGCCGCGAGCGAGCGGCGTAAGCTCACGAGTCGGTTCATGCTGATCACTTCCCTCTGTTCCGGCGGTTGGCGTGGCGACCGGGTGTTCCACGGGGGCACAATGTTTGCGTTAACATCACCACCGGCCCGAGGGTCACATGCGTGTTTACGATGTGTTTCCCACATGGAAAAGGCTGACAGCCCGGTTGTCAATACCTCGCCTCGAGACGATTCCGCCTGCGGTCAACCGTCCACGAATGAACGGGGTATTGACCGGCTCGACATGAGCGAACACACTGATGTAACGCCGACGTAACGACCGCATCCCCGCGCACGCTTGGCGCACCGACCACCATTCGACTGCCTTCGTGAATGGATCAGCATGATGTTAGCGCTAACAATTCATGGCGAGGGAATTCACCCGTGAACAGACGACTGAAGGTCAGACGCTGGTTGGCCCGGCTCTGCCTCGTGGCGCTCACCGCCGCCGCCGCCGGGGCGTCGGTCGCCTCACCCGCACAGGCCGCGCCCGGCTACGTCTACACCACGTTCAAGGGAGACGCCGCCGCCGACCAGGAGCTCTGGGTCTACTCGTCGGCCAACGGCACGAACTTCGGCGTGCTGGCCGACACGAACTACCGCGGCCCGTCCGGCGTGCTGCGCGACCCCAGCATCATCCAGCACAACGGGCTCTACTACATCGCCCACACCGTCGAGTCATGGACCACGAACTCCACCCACTTCAACATCGCCTCCAGCCCCGACCTGGTCAACTGGACCCACGTGACCAGCGTCAGCTCCGGCGTCGCCAACACGCGCTTCACCTGGGCGCCCGAGTTCTACGTCGAGGGCGGCACCGTCCGGATCATCGTGAGCATCGCCCAGACGACGTGCTCCAACTGTTTCCGTCCGTACATCTTCACCGCCCAGAACGCGTCGCTCACCTCCTGGAGCGGACCGGCGCAGATGGGCGGTCTCGGCTACAACTACATCGACACGTACGTGGTGAAGTCGGGTAGTACCTACCACGCCTTCACCAAGAACGAGACCTCCAAGTACATCGAGCACTGGACCAGCACGAGCCTCACCAGCGGGTGGAGCAACCAGGGCCAGTTGTGGAGCTCGGGCTACGAGGGACCGGCCGTGTTGCGGATGAGCGACGGCTCCTGGCGCATCTGGATCGACAAGTACACCAACGGCGGCATCTGGACGGCCACCAGCTCGAATCTGAACTCCTGGTCGGGCCTGAGCCAGATCACCTGCCCCGGTTGCCGCCACGGCACGATCCTGCCGGTGGCCGACGTGCCCGCCCCCGCGCCGGTCCACCGCGTGACCAACCGCAACAGCGGCAAGGTGATGGACGTCGTGTCGGCCTCCACCGCGAACAACGCCGAGATCAAACAGTGGACCTGGAACGGCGGCGGCAACCAGAAATGGGAGTTCCAGGACGCCGACAGCGGCTACTTCCGCGTCGTCAACCAGAACAGCGGCAAGTGCCTGGACGTGGCCGGCGCTTCGACCGCCGACGGGGCCAACGTCATCCAGTACACCTGTGGCGGCGGCACCAACCAGCAATGGCAGTGGCAGGCCACCGGGAGCTACTTCCGGATCGTCGCACGGCACAGCGGCAAGTGCCTCGACGTCGTCGGCTCCGGCACCGGCGACGGCGCCGACATCCAGCAGTACGCCTGCGGCAGCGGCACCAACCAGCAGTGGAGCCGCACCCAGGTCTGACCCAGGAATTCAGATCCAGTGATTGGGCATGCCATGAGACTGATCAGCTGCTTATCCTCGGGAAACACCCGGTCGTCACGCCGGTCGCTGATCGCCCTCGTGGTGGCGGCGCTCACCGCGGCGGCGAGCCTCGTCATCCCCGCGTCGCCGGCCGCTGCCGCCACCAGCCAGTTCAGGGGCATGAACTGGGCCGTGCTGGGTGACAACTTCAGCACCGGCACGCTCGTCCTGCACGGCCTGAGCCAGTCCGACAGCAACGCGACAGTACGGGCGAAAGCCAACGCCCTCTACGACGACATGGCCTCCACCATGGGCGTCAACACCGTCCGGCTGCCCATCAACACCCACACCGTGGCCAACACGACCTGGTGGAACGCCTACCGCGGCGCCATCGACGCCGCCACTGCCCGTGGATTCAAGGTCATCCTCGCGTACTGGGAGGACGGCGCCGCCTCCGGCGGCAGAATCACCGACCTCGCCGCGTGGAACACGATGTGGTCCAGCGTGACCAACACGTACGGCTCGAACGGCAACGTCTACTTCGAGCCGATGAACGAGCCGCACGGCTACACCTCGGCGGAGTGGCGCGACGTCGCGGCGAACTGGCTCGGCTATCACACCTCGGCGGTGCCCGGCCGGGTGCTCATCGGCGGCACCGGCTACAGCCAGGACCTGCGGGACGTCTGCAACGACAGCCGCTTCAACGCGACGCTGCTGTCCTTCCACCACTACGCCTTCTTCTACAGCGCGATGACCTACGACGCCTTCCGCAGCCACATCCAGACGCGTCTGGGCAACTGCGCCTCCCGCGCGGTCGCGACCGAGTTCGGCGCGCCGATGGCCACCGGCCTCGACTACGGCGACGCGAACAGCGCCGACAACTTCGTGCGCCACATCCGCGCCATGGCCCAGGTCATGCGGGACAACCAGATGGGCGGCACCTACTGGCCCGCCCTCGGCGGCAAACCGACCGGAACCAGCGGCTACGACCACTACTCGATGTACGGCCTGACCGGCAGCGGCACCGATCTCGGCCTGACCGTCCGCAACCCCTCCGGCGCCGACCGGATCCGGTACGCCTGGGGCGACGCCGTCGGCCCCACTCCCCCGCCGACGTACTACCGGATCGACGTGCGCCACAGCGGCAAGGCCATGGACGTCCAGCAGCCGAACACCGACAACGGCGCGCGCGTCGGCCAGTACACGTACGGCGGCAACGCCTGGCAGCAGTGGCAGTTCCAGGACGCCGGCAGCGGCTACTGGCGCGTCGTCAGCCGCCACAGCGGAAAATGCCTCGACGTGGTGAGCGCGTCGACCGCCGACGGCGCCGAACTCATCCAGTACACCTGTGGCACCGGCACCAACCAGCAGTTCCAGATGGTCGCCAACGGCAGCTACTTCCAGCTCCGGGCACGACACAGCGGCAAATGCGTGGACGTACCGGCCGCGTCGACCGCGGACGGCGTGATCCTCAAGCAGTATCCGTGCAACACCGGCACCAACCAGCAGTGGTCACGCACCAACGTCTGACGATCGCTCGAGACCTGTTCCTAGGAATCAGGCCGCGGGAGGTATCCCGAAGACGTGGCTTCCGGGCGCCGCAGGGTCGTCGCCCACCCAGAACTCTCTCCAGTGGCGGACGAACTCCGCACGGGAGACCGTGCCGTCACCATCGGCGTCGAGTCGGACGAACACGTCGGTGGTGTCGGTGGGGCTGCCGTTCCACGCCTCGATCATGCGTTGGTACTCGGCCGGCGAGATCCGGTCGTCGCCGTCCTCGTCGATGGCCTCGAACATGGCCTCGGCGGTGGCGTCCACGGCGTCCGGCGTCCGGCCGAGCAGATCCACGACGGTGAGGACGTCGTCGAGCGTGACCGACTCGGGGTCGCGGGAGCGCTCGGCGAGCGTTCCCCACCAGCCATGCATGATCGCCATGAGGTGCTCCTCATCACCGGCCGCGCGGATGGACGCCCAACGCCCCGCTAGGGCATCGAAATCGCTCTCGCGCAGCACGCCGTCACCGTCGACGTCCATCGCACCGAAAACGAGTTGCACCTTGCCCCGCTGAAATGTGCTCGCCATGCCCCGATCGTCCCCGGCCTCACGCCGGGCAACTCCTGTCGCAACGGTTCCCTCCCCTTCTGCATAAGGTGACGGAATCATCGCTATGAGTAACCGGCTGAACATGAATATCTCACTGGTGTCCGATGAAGAGCGCACTACACAACCCTCGGATGAAGCGGCAATCTGAGGCAGGAGCTAGACGCCCCGACGAACTTCGACATGAAAGAAAACGGCCTGCCGAGCTGAGAGAAGATCGATGAGATTCATGATCATTCGCCGGGCCGGGGCAGACACCGAGGCGGGCTTTCCACCCGGCCGCGAGTTCGCCGCCAGACTGCGGGTCTATGACGAGACCCTGATCAGGGCCGGAGTGCTTCTGACCGCCGGGAGGCTGCGTCCAGAGAGCCTGGTGGCGCAGATCGCGCGTCACGGTGGCGAGGCCGTCGTGACTGCCCGGCCATCGCTCGACACTGAATGGATCGCCGGATTCTGGCTGATCCAAGCAAAGGACAGAGCGGAGGCCGTCGAGTGGGCTCGCCGTGTTCCTGTGCCGGGCCGGCGAGTGGGCGTCGGGGTAGAAGTATGGCAGTGCGCATCGAGGCCCTGGCGTGACTCGCCGGAATGCCTCTGATGCGCACTGAGCACGAAGCCTATTGAGACCCGGCAGATCGTTTCGCCGCTCCCATGTAATGCGCTCTGAGGTCGCTGCCGAGGTGTTCGACGGCGTAACGCAGGGCGGTGCGGGGCATCGTTGCGGCGTGCCGGTCAAGGAAGGCGAGCAGGCGCGCAGGCTCCCGCTTGCCGGCCTCGCGGATCCATCCGCCGTAGGCCTTCTGCACCAGTTCAACAGGATCATCGGCCAGGATCTCGGCGATGCCGAAGGTGTCGCCGAGATCGTCGTGCCGGATGAAGTAGAAGGTGGCGACAATGGCGGTGCGCCGCTCCCACCACTGCGGGGAACGGGCCAGCGTATACAAAGGGGCACGCGACTTGTCGTACAGATAGCCTCCGACGACATGGGGCGCGGCCAGGTCCACCAGGTCCCAGGTGTTGATGCGATCGTGGCGGCCCATATAGAGGTCGTACAGCTGCGCGCGACGCGACTGGGGCGTGCGCTTGCGGCGGGCCTGCTTGTCCATGATGCTGCACGCGCCGACCCTGACCTCGTGCACGTCGCGTTCGAGGAGATTGGCGATCTCGTCCGGAGGCATGTCGATGAACTCTCTGGCGAGAGCGAAGACGTCGCGCATACGGACACCGAGCACGGCGCCCTGCTCTGAGATACGAACACGGCGCCCTTCCGGCACTGGCAGGGCCGTCAATCGCTCGGTGAAGACGTCACTGGTGGGGAGGGCTGTCATGTCGTTCTTCCTACCCTCTACTGGGCGGCAGGCGGTCCGAAGGGTGGGATGCGCCGCAGGGTCGTCAACGCCAGCACCGCGATGCCGGCGAATGCCAGCGCACACACCGCCGCTGTGACGTTGAGGCCGGAGGCGAACGCGTCGCGTGCCGAGCTGATCAGTGCGTCGCCGATGCCGGTCGGCTGTCGCTGTGCCACGGCCACCGCCTCGGCCATGGTCTCGGCGGCCGCTCTGCCCGGCGCCGTGTTCGCCAGCGCCGGGGGAACCTCGACCGCCGATGTGTAGATCGCTGCCCCGAGGCTGCCCAGGACGGCGATGCCGAGGGCCACGCCGAGTTCCCCGCTCATGGACTGCATGGCCGAGGCGGAGCCGGCCCTCTCCGGCGGCGCGGCAGGGACCACGAGACGTCCGGCCAGCGGACCGACCGGGCTGACGCCGACGTAGACCACGGTGAATCCCAGCAACAGGATCGCCGGCCCGCCGCCGGGTGTCACTTGCGTCAGGACGACCATGCCTGCGGAGGCGATCGCCGCTCCGGCCGCCACCACGTGGGCGGGACGTACCCGCTGCGCGATCCCCTGGCTGACGAAGATTCCGATGACGAGGCCGAAGGTCGGCACCAGCATCCACAGGCCGGCCGCCAGCGGACTCAGTCCTTCCACCGACAGCAGATACTGGGCCACGAAGAAGCCGCTCCCGCTCTGCAAGGCGCCGACCAGCAGGGAGATCAGCAGCGCGCCTCTCACCTCCACGATCCGGAAGAGCCCGAGGTCCAGCATCGGGTGCGCCAGCCGGCCCTGGCGCACCACGAACACGACACCCGCGAGGGCCCCTGCCAGCGTGAGCGCGACCGGACCGGGCGACCAGCCGGATTGAGCCAGCTCCTTGAGCCCGTAGACCAGCGGCAGAACCGCCACCAGGGACAGCACCACACTCACTGGGTCCACGCCGGGCGCGCCCGGGTCCCGGCTCTCCGGCAGCAGCCGGGGACCCGTGACGACCAGCAGCAGCATCACCGGCACCGCGACGAGGAAGGCCGCACCCCACCAGAATGCCTGCAGCAGCGCTCCTCCTACGAGGGGTCCCAGGGCCACCCCCGCCGTCAGGGCCGACGCCCACACCGAGATGGCGACGCCCAGTTGTCGCGGGTCGCGGAACATGCCGATGATGAGCGCGAGGGTCGAGGGCATGATCGTGGCGCCGGCGACCCCCAGGAGAGCGCGCGCGGCGATGAGCACCTCCGTCGAGGGGGCGTACGCCGCGAGTGCCGACAGCGCGCCGAACGCGGTCGCCCCGAGCAGCAGCAGCCGGCGACGGCCGATCCGGTCCCCCACGCTGCCCATGGTGATGAGGAAGCCCGCGATGAGGAAACCGTAGATGTCGGTGATCCACAACTGCTCGGTCGCGCCGGCACCCAGATCCACGGTGATCTGAGGCACGGCCAGGAACAGCACGCTGATGTCCAGCATGGTCAACATCGTGGGCAGACACAGGACGGCCAGCGCGAGCCATTCCCGGCGGCCCGCCGTGGACCTGGCGATCATGTCTGTCATGCGCTGTTGAGGGGTTGGACGAGCTGAGTGCGCCATGTGGACGGGGCCGGCCACGCCGCGGGATCAGGGCGGTGAGCGAGGTCGATCCAGGTGTAGATCTCCCACGCGCCGCCCTCCGGCTTGTACGGTGCGGTCCGCGTCCACGCCTGCAGCCGGTCGTAGGCGCCGCCCAGCCGGTCGTGCGCGCCGAGATGCCAGGTGGTGACGGCCGGCCCGCCGGGAAGCTCGCCCATGGCGACTTCTCCTCGGCTCGCGGCCACACCCTGCACCGGAACACCGACCTCGACGTCGGTCTCGACGTCGCCGAAGGCGTGATAGCGCACGTACGGCGGCCCGGCCGGGCGCACGCCGTGCTCGCCGAGGTGAGCCCACAGCGCCGCCAGGATTTCTGCCTGGGTCCGGGGCAGCTCGGCGACCGGGACCGTGCGACGCACGCTGATGACGGGCTGCGGGGCGACGGTTTCGAAGGCGACGGTCTCGTCGTGTCCGTGGTTCATCGTTCTCATCTCTGCTCGAGTGCCTGGCTGGAAGGGTCAGCTGGGGAAGATGCCGCTGGTGGCGTTGACGAAGGCGCCGGTGATCGCGCCGGCCCGGTCGGAGACCAGAAAGGCGGCCGTCTCGGCGACATCCGCCAGCCGTGGAGCGCGGCCCAGCATGCTCAGCCCACTGATCACCCGGTCGATGTCCTCGGCTGACATGCCGGAGGCCCGCCGCGTGGGATTGTGCTCCAGGAATCGCGGGGCGAAGCTCTCGGGCAGGCCCGCCGTCCACAGGCCCAGCACTCGCACCCCGCGCGGGCCCACCTCGGCGGCGAGATTGCGGATGAAGGTGTCGGTGGCGGCGTCGGCCGGGCCGCTGGCCCCCATCATCGGGCTGCCGTGAGCCGAGCCGCTGTTCAGTGTCAGAATCACGCCATCGCCCTGGTCGGCCATCACCCGCGCGGCGGCCCGGGCGGTGACGAACGCCGCCGTCAGACCTGCGGTGATGGGCCGGACGAAGTCGTCGGTCGCCATGTCGATCAGCGGAATGCCCTGCACATCGCCACGCGAGACCAAGTTCACCGACACATCGACCGAACCGGCCAGCGTTCGCACCTCCTGTACGTGCTCGTTCACCGATCGCTCGTCCAGCGCGTCCAGCACGGCTACGTGAGCGCTGCCGCCCGCGGCCTCCACTTCGGCCGCCGTACGCTCAAGCGGCTTCCGGGTCCGTCCCACCAGGAACACCCGCGCGCCCTCCCGGGCGAAGGTCAGAGCGAATGCGTTGCCGATCGGCCCGCTGCCGCCGTAGATGACGATGTTCTTTTTCGCCAGCAACATCATCGATCCTTTCAGTGATTTCAGGTGTACCGATGTGAGCTTCCCCCGGCAGCAGGTAAGGAGGTAAGTGCGCTGATCACCAGCCCTTGATGAATACGTCACGGAGGCGCCTGTGAGTCAATCAAAAGGTGATGCATTTCGCCTGGCAGCGAGGCGCTAAAATCAACGTGTCAATACTGAAGTCACCCAGCCTCTTTCGTCGGGGACGGATATGATAAGAATCATCATTGCGGAAGACGTCCGAATTCTGCGTGACACCCTTGCCGCCGTCCTCGGCCTTGAGGACGATTTCGATGTCGTCGCCACCGTCGAGCGGGGGGACGACGTGGCCGGGACCGCCGCGCGCCTACGCGCCGACGTGGCCCTTCTCGACATCGAGTTGCCCGGCATCGACGGCTTGACCGCCGCCGCCCAGGTGCATGAGCTGCTGCCCTCCTGCCGGGTCCTGATGCTCACCGGCATGGCGCGGCCGGGCTATCTGCGTCGCGCCCTGACCGCGCAGGTGGCCGGCTTCCTCCTGAAGCACTCGCCGCCGGAGGATCTGGTGAAGGCCATTCGCAAAGTCGCCGCCGGTGATCGTGTGGTCGACTCTTCACTCGCGATGAGGGCGTTGGAGACGATGACCAGCCCTCTCGCCGAGCGAGAAACCGACGTGCTGCGGATGGCCGCCACCGGTGCGGAGCCTCAGGAGATCGCCGCCGCTCTGTCTCTCAGCCTGGGCACCGTCCGCAACTATCTCACCTCCGCGGTCGTCAAGCTGAGTGCCAGGAACCGCATAGACGCCATCCGCATCGCCACGGACGAGGGCTGGCTCTGACCCGTCGTCGAGCGGGATCTCCGTGGTGAGGACATGAACGTCACCGACGACGCGCCGGTCCGACGACCCGTGCAGGACGCGCACGCGAGCGGCGAAACTTTCCATGCCGAGGCCCTGGCTCCCGGCACCCGCCCCCGCACCATTGTTCGACAGCGCCAATCGGACGTGATTCCCATCGCGCTCGATACGGACTTCGCACCTGTCACCGCTGCTGTGCCGCAGGATGTTCGTGACGCCCTCGCGCAACAACGCTGCCAGCTCTGTCTGGAAATGAGCGGACATCGGCACATGGGTGTAGTGGGCACGCACGTCGAAACCGCCTGCCAGCAACAGGGACCGGGCCGACTCGAAGGCTTCCGCGAGAGACTCCTGCCGGTAACCGTGTGCAACGGTCCGGATGTCGTCCAGGGCCTCGCGTGCGGCGGCGACGCCTTCGGCCATCTCACGTTCGGCACGCTCCCTGTCCACCGTCAGCAGTCGTCCTGCCAGGCCGGCCTTGAGCACGACGACCGACAGGCTGTAGCCGAACAGATCATGGAGGTCACGAGCGAAACGCAGGCGCTCGCGAGCCACTTCCGTGCGCGCGAGCGCCTCTCTCACACCACGCAACTCGCAGGTCATCCGCGCCATCCGCGCCAGGCCGTAGACGACCAGAGCGCGCTCGCCACCCCACACCACCCGCGAGAGCTGGTCGAACACGTCGGCCTCGCCCAGGCCGCCACCCCACAAGAGATACACGGCGTTCTGCACAAGCAGGAGCCCCGTGGCCGCCCAGCGCAGCCATCCACGCAGCAATATCAGGGTGAGCCCCGGCAAGAAGGCAACGACGTGCCACGCCTGCAGACCGTAGAACGCAACGGGAACGAACGCGATGACCGCCTGGATCAGCAGCGTCCAAGGCCAGTGCGGAGGCCGCCCTCCAGTCCCGTCCATCAGACAGTGCCACAGATAGAGCGCGGTGAAGGACACCAGCAGCAGGCCGAACGCCCATCCTCCGGCGGCGGAAAGCCCCGCCTCGACCGCGAAACGCGCCGACTCCGGGACGATCATCAGGCAAACGGTGACACCGCCGAGGAAGTGCACGTACGCCGGGCTCATGTCATCGGCCGGCGGCCGGACCCGGGCATGCGAGTCGCGACGGGCGTGTGACATCGCCCTGGTCTCATCGAGCGTGGACCGAGCCGTATCCAGTGCCCGCTCCAGCTGGCCGCGGGCTTGCTCGGTGCCGGTCGAGGCCAGCATGGCCTCGCCCGCGGCGATCACCGTACGCAAGCTGTTCCCCACCCGGCCGTTGAGCTCGTCGGCGAAGGCCCGGCGCTCCCGCGTCACCTCGGCGGCAGCCAGCTCAGCACGGGCGTCGTACCTGTCGGCAACCAGATCGGCCACCCGGACGCTGCCGTACAGCGCGATGGCGACGAACGCGGTATGTCCGAAAACCAGATTCGCCACCTCGCCCGGAGAGGCATCGACCGTCCACCAGGACCATCCCTGCACCGCCAGCACGCCGGCGAACCCCGCCCAACCGAGGCGGACCGGCCTGACCAGCAGCAGGACCGCGGCCGCCAGGAAGCCGGAAGTGCCGCACCAGGAGCCGGCCTCCCAGATCAGGCCGACGCCCGTAAGCGCGGTCTGAGCAAGCAGCGACCAGCGCCAGCCTCGCGGCCGTCGCCCACGCGCCGGCAGCACGCAACTGTACAGATACAGCGCGAACATCGTTGCCTG
The DNA here is from genome assembly GCF_044458265.1 of Nonomuraea sp. NPDC050478. Lineage (NCBI taxonomy): Bacteria > Bacillati > Actinomycetota > Actinomycetes > Streptosporangiales > Streptosporangiaceae > Nonomuraea > Nonomuraea sp. NPDC050478. The sequence goes on from NZ_JBITHT010000001.1 coordinate 144,761, forward strand.
GGCGCCGATCCCGGCCGCGAGCAGAACGCCGGGCGGCTCGTTCGCGAGAAGGCCGGCGAGACCACCGAGCGCGAATCCCACGCCGACGACGACGGCCACACAGCGCGCCAAGCGCAACGCGGATGCCGGCTCCGCGAACTCCTTGTCCCCTCGGCCGTCGGCGAGTTCTGATTGGTCCTGGCCGTCCACCGGTACGCCGTTGTACGCGAGCACGTTGCCCCTCCCACGCGTTCTGAGGACTCGGCATTCCTCATGTCCTGCTCTTGCTGACGCGTCGAGCGGCCAGGGCGCGGATCGACATCCCGCCCGCGTGCGGAGTGGCCGCGGTGATCACCCTCGGAATCACCCGCAGGTGGCCCGGCACGGTTGCGGCGGCCCTGGCGGCTTGGCAGGAGGCGGCCCTGATAGCCGTGGGCCAGGGTGCATTGCCGCTTACGTCGCCCGATTCAGCTTGGGCGTGTTGGTCCCGGGAGGCAGCGTGATGGCGCGGAAGCCCAAGAACAGGACACTCACATTCTGTCGGCCAGAATCTCAGCGAACAGGTCCGGGCGCTGCAGGGGTATGCCATGGCCGCATTCCGGCACGAAGGTCATTTGGCTGCCCGGAAGGGAGTCGTGGATGTTCCGTGCGGAGTCGTGCATGAGCTTCCGCTCGTGCTCGCCCACCATCACCAGCGCCGGGTTCTTGAAGTCGGCCCAGCCGGTGGGAAGGGTGAAACGGATGTTCTCGCCGACGCTCGCGAGAAGAGTCTCACGGCTTGTGCGAGCGCTGTCGCGAAGGTAGTCGGTCAGGAGTTCGTCCGGGATGAACAGTTGCTTCGCCTGGAGCTTCGCGAACCACCGTTGCCGTGCGAGCGGTGCGGTCGCGCCGAGGAGCCCCAGGGTCGCCTGCGGGAACGGAAGAGGCTTCGCCTGCGCGCTCACGACGACGGCACTGGTGACGAGATCAGGCCGGGTAGCGGCGAGGAGAATCGTGAGCTGCGCACCCAACGAGAACCCCGCGACCATCGCGCCGCCCGGTGCGCGCTCTTCCAGGACCCTGGCCACGGCCTGGGCGGTCATCTCGTGTGACCGATACGCTTCCTCCGCACTGCGTCCGTGACCGGGCAGATCGGGAACGATCACTCGGGCTTTCGCTCCGAGCCGCTCCAGCGTCGGTCGCCACATCCATCCCGCGACGCCGCCACCGTGCAGTAACAGAATAGGAGGAGCGTGTGCGTCACCGGCCTCACGGACATACATGCCCCCCATCCTCCCACTGCCGACCAAACCGGACGGGTGTAGCTCTTCCGCAGTGACTGATCGATCAAGCCGTGAGGGAGTATCCGTCCTGGTAGCCGCTCCGGTGGACCCGTTCGTGTTGCCGGGCGAGGTGAAAACGCCAGGAGTCGTGGAGATCACCATTGGCGATCAGAGCGCGGAGCTTCAGGCGCGACGGCTGTGGCGGCCTGCGCAGCGTGGTGATGACCTGGCCGGTATGCCCGGGCCGGCAGTGCCAGGGCGTGCCCGGTGTTCTTCCTGTCGCAGATCGGTCAGGCGGTAGCGCTTGTCCTCCCTGTGGAAAACGCGCTCAAAGTGTTCGCCCTTGTCGCTGCCAAGGGAGTCATCGTCGACACCCGGGCGATTCTTCGTGGCTCGATGTCCATAGGATGGCGTCGGCAAACCGCGAAGAGCCTTGCTCTTTATCGAGTGTCGTTCACTTCCTGGCTGGTCCTGCTTTCGGCCGTCTTGGGGATAGCGCCGTCGCGGTCAGGCGCGGTCTACGGCCTGTTCTTCGCCGTTCCGCTTATCATTTCGGTTACCGCCGGTGATGTTTCAGCTCTCGGCAAGAGAGCGATGGACCGCTGGTGGCACTGCGTTCGTTACGCACAGGCGCTCGGCGTGCTCGTCATGGTCGCAATATCGGGATGGATGGCTTCCGCATGGCTGCTTTGAACTACCGAACCGCTACCGCCATAACGCTCATGTCATGCGGAACCATAGCTGCGTTGAGCCTGACGGCCTGTTCGCAAGGAGGGGCGCGCACGGAGGCCACAGATGCCGCCACGGCACCATGTGATGACACGGTGCGCGATCGCGTGGACATTCCCGGAAGCGATGGCCAGCCAGGGGTAGGCGCAACCGACATCTGGTTCGTCGCTCCTGTGTCAGGAGGTTGGAGTTCCTCGGCCGTGCGGGTCCCGGAGGGCTATCAGATCAAGCGTCCACTATGGACGACCGGCACGAGGCTTCCCACGGTTACCGTTGAAGAAGTGGCGGGTGACAACGTGGGCTCGGCTCAGCTGATGCCTACGGCGGACGGCTTGCCGGGCCCCATACCGGCGTCGTTGCAGTTCCCTTCACCAGGTTGCTGGCGTGTGGTGGCGAAAACGGAGCGTGGAGAAGCTCGCATCTTCATCAGGGTGCAAGAGGGAGACCGGTCCTGAAGGACGTTCGATTCGGTGAACGGTTTCGTGTTCTGAGCTGCCATTCATTGAGGTAATCCCAGCAGGCGCGTTTCGGCCCTGATCTCTCACGATCGCGACCGAGCCCTCTTGGGGTCGAGTTGATCAAAGTGTCGGGTGCCGGCTTCCGGGGCGAGACTCTGCTTCCCCGGTGATGGCGGGTGTGGAAGGGTGGCTCATGGCCTGGCTCCTGGAATGGTCACAAAAACAGCACTCCGATGATCTTGGGCAGCATGTCGCTGTAACGAATGGGTGAGCGGCGCGTGGGGGACTCCCAGCGGTCCGGCAAGAGATCAGCAGCATCAACAATGCCGGTGCCATCAAGCTGGACAAGGCCAAGCGGCCCCAGGCTCTGGTGTGGACCAAGCAACGGGGGGAGACATTCGTCGCCGAGTTCGCCGAGCGCCTGGCGGCCGTGAAGGCGGAGAAGGGCGGCAAGAAGATCAGCGCCGTACGGGTCCGGGAGGCTCTCGAACTGCCGCCGTCACCCGTGATGGTCTGGACACCGGTCCAGCTCGGCGCATTCCTCGACGTCGCGGCCCAGCATCGGCTGTACTCCTTCTTCCCCCTCATTGCTTTCCGTGGCCCGCGCCGTGGCGAGGGTTGTGGCGTCCGGTGGGAGGACCTCGACACGAACGAGCGCACGCTGGTCGTGGCGAAGCGACTCGCCCAAGTCGGATGGGAGTTGGAGGAGGGCGAGGCCTGCCGCCGATCCGTTTGCACGACCTACGGCGCTGCGCAGCGACGCTCGCTCATGCGGCCGGCGCCGACACGAGATGGTGTCCACGATGCTGCGCCACGGCTCGACGATTCTGACCGAGAACACGTACACGACAGTGCTTCCGGAGCTGGCCCACGAGGCAGCCCGGCGCTCGGTGGGCCGCGTCGGAAAATCCAGCGGCTCACCCGTTCAGGCCTTCCTGTGATGTCGGCGGCAGCCCAACACCTCATCGACCGCCTGAATAATGATCTCGGGTTGCTCGAACGGAATCTGATGACTGGCCCGCTCGGCGACCATCACTTGCCCATGTGGGGACTGGCTGGCCAGAGCGCGATGGTCGGCGTTCAGATGCTCCAGATGCGCTTTGGGCATGCGCGGCCGCTTGCCTGCCGTGATCACACGGATGGGCACAGGCGGCAACCCGCTCTCCTGACGCGCCTGTGCAGCCTCGTTCATGGCATTCTGCATCCCGGCCAGGGTGTCGGCCAGTTCGCGCAGCGACCGCGCATCGGTGCCGCCGAACATCGCACGCAGACGGAGCAGCCTTGGGGCTAGGAGGAAGGAGAGGGCGCGTACGAGCGCCGAGCCCGGCGGTGTTCCGCTGGCGGTCGGATCCACGAAGACCAGCCCCGCCACATCAGTGGGATGGCGGGCGGCATAAAGCTGGGTCACGAGCCCACCGTAGGACCAGCCCACGAATACCGCCGGCAGTTCAAGGTGCAGGGCGCGAAGAAGCCTACGCAGGTCGTCGGCCATCTCGGTGACGGTACGGGCCTGCGATCCGCCGGAGCGGCCGACGCCGGCCCGATCGTAGGTCACTACAGTGACACGTTCGGCCAACGCGAGTTCCAGTTCCTCTCCCCAGGTTCCCACGCCCTGGCCTGAGCCACCGCATTCGAGAACCACTGTGGGGCCTTTCCCGCGGACCTGGGCGCATAGTGCATGATCGCCTAGGTCGATCAGTACCGGCGTCGGTACATCGTTGTTTCCGGGTTTCTCATCCCTTCCCATGACGTCAACTTAGATTGACCAGCGCGTGGGCGTCAACTGTTGTTGACGATTGAGTTCGGAGTGAGTGTTCTGGAGTCATGCGGCGGCAGGGCGGTGGTCGACGCGTTTGTTGGGTTGCGGCGTGGCGGGCGTGCGGCGATGCCCCGCGCCATCGCTTGACTGGCTGCGGCTGCACGACTTGCGACCTGCCTGCGCGTCCTACCTTCTGGCAAGCGGGGCGTCCCCTCGCACGGTCATGAAGACACTCGGCCACAGCTCGGATGATCTCCAGCACGATCAAGGGCCGGACTCCCTCCACGGGAATCCGGCCCTCTTGGCTGTAAAACTGGTTGTACGACTCCACCCGACAAGATCAAGGAGAGACGTAATAGCTGGTAGGGCGCCCGGGGCTCGAACCCGGAACCTACGGATTAAAAGTCCGCAGCTCTGCCAATTGAGCTAACGCCCCCTAGCAACAGCCAAGCGTACCGAGGTTACCGCCAACCCCGCGACGCCCTTTACCGGTATGCCGCCAGCCCCGTCAGCGCCTCGCCCAGCACCAGGGTGTGGATCTCCTGGGTCCCCTCGTACGTGAGCACACTCTCCAGGTTGTTCATGTGCCTGATCACAGGGTACTCCAGCGTGATCCCGTTGCCGCCGAGAATGGACCGGGCCTGCCGGGCGATGTCCAGGGCGGAGCGCACGTTGGCCATCTTGCCGAAGCTGATCTGCCGGGGCTCAAGCTCACCCGCGTCCTTCAGTGCCCCCAGGTGCAGCGCGGTCAGCCCCGCCTGGGCCAGCCCCACGTACATCCACGCCAGCTTCTCCTGGGTCAGCTGGAAGGCGCCGATCGGCTTGCCGAACTGGACGCGGGTCTGGGCGTACTCGACCGCCGCCTCGACGCAGGCCCGAGCGGCGCCCACCGCCCCCCACAGGATCCCGAAGCGCGCCTCGGACAGGCACGACAACGGGCCCTTCAGCCCTCGGACCCCGGGCAGCACGGCCGACTCGGGCAGGCGCACGTCGTCGAAGTAGAGCGATGACGTGACCGATGCCCTGAGGGACAGCTTCTTGTGGATCTCAGGGGCGGAGAAGCCCGGGGTGTCGGTGGGGACGACGAAGCCGCGCACGCCGTCGTCGGTCTGCGCCCACACCACCGCGACGTCCGCGACGGATCCGTTCGTGATCCACATCTTCGAGCCGTTGAGCACCCAGTCGGAGCCGTCGCGCTTGGCGTATGTGCGCATGCTCGCGGGGTCGGAGCCGTGGTCGGGTTCGGTCAGGCCGAAGCACCCGATCGCCTCACCACTGGCCATCCGGGGCAGCCATTCCGATTTCTGCTCGTCCGACCCGTACCGCCAGATGGGGAACATGGCCAGCGAGCCCTGCACCGACACGAACGACCGCAGCCCCGAGTCGCCGGCCTCCAGCTCGCGGCAGGCCACCCCGTACGAGGTCGCGTCCGTGCCGGCGCAGCCGTAGCCCTGCAGGTGCATGCCGAGCAGGCCGAGCGAGCCGAGCTCGGGCGCGAGCTCGCGCGCCGGGAACGTGGCCTCCTCGAACCAGTCGCCGACGTGCGGCAGGACGCGGTCGGCGACGAAGGAGCGGACGGTGTCGCTGATCAGCCTCTGGTCACCGTCGAGGCGGTCGTCCAGGCGCAGCAGATCGTCCATGACGTGCTCCTCTCCTCGTTATAGGGGGCTACCAGGGTTCTACCAGGGGCAATCCTGATGTGCGAATGCCAGGGTTGAGGGCAGTCTTGAGTCATGAGCGAATATCACAGCAGCAAGCAGTTGCGCAGGACCCACAAGGGCCGGATCCTCGGCGGCGTCTGCTCCGGCGTCGGCGAGTACGTCGGCATCGACCCCAACATCATCCGCATCGGCCTGGCGATCGTCACGCTCTTCGGCGGCCTCGGCATCGGCGTCTACGCGATCGGCTGGCTGCTCCTGCCCGAGGAGGGCAAGGACACCTCGATCGTGCAGGACCTGCTGGCCAAGCAGCAGCAGAAGAGCAGCAGCACCGGCAGCCCCTGGACCGAGGACGACCACAAGCCGCGGCAGTGATCAGGCAGTGGCCTGCGCGCGCATCCTGGCGCCGCGCGCGTCGGCCCAGATCACGGTCAGCACGACGGCGGCCGTGAGGCCGGTGATGCCCGACAGGGCGACCACCGGCTCGGGGCCGAGTCGTTCGGCGGCGTAACCGCCGATCAGGATGGCGATCCCCTGCACCGCCATAAGGCCGGAGTGCACCAGGCCGAACGCCTGCCCGCGCTGGCCGTCGGGCACCCGCTGGACGAACGCCGCGTTCGCCGCGAGCTGGTAGGCACCCCCGACCCCGGATAGAAACCATGCCGCCAGCACCACCTCCAACGGCGGCCGCATCGCGGTCACGACGAGCGGCGCGCAGCTCAGCATGGCCAGCCACCCCATCAGCCGCAGCCTGCCCGGCGGCGAGACGAACCGGCTGAACAGGAACGCGCCCACCACGGTGCCGGCCGGCATCGCCGCCATCAGCAGACCGGTGATCACGGGGATGGGCATGACGCCGGTGTAGAGCGCGACCGCGTACGGCACCGCGATGCCTTCGGGCAGCACGTAGAAGCCGCACAGCCAGGCGAAGAGCACGAGCGTGCGCAGCTTGCGGTCACCGAAGACGAGTCTGGCTCCGGCTCTGGTCATCGCCCACATGGACGGCCTGGCTCCGGGACGGCCCGGAGCGGGCCGCCGCCGCACGCCGGTGACCAGGATCAGCGCCGACGCCAGGAAGGTGGCGGCGTTCAGGGCCAGGGCGCGGTACGGGCCCATGGCGGCGATCATCGCGCCGCCCGCGGCGAAGCCGAGCATCTGCACGGCCTGGTTCGTCATGTTCTGCAGTGCCGAGCCGACCACGTACCGGTCGCCTGCGAGCACCTCAGGCAGCACGGCCGCGCGCGCGGCCGAGAACGGCGCGCTGAGCAGCACGACGAGGAACACCAGCGCGCACAGCACAGGGAAGGGCATGAACGGCAGCGCCATCACGCACACCAGCCCGGCCCGCAGCAGGTCGCAGACCAGCATCACGCTCCGCCGCGCGAACCGGTCGGCCAGCCCGGCCAGCAGCGGCCCGCCCAGGATCGACGGCAGATAGGTGAGCGCGTAGACGGCGGCGGTGGCCAGCGCCGACTTGGTGCGGTCGTAGACGAGCACGGCCAGCGCCACCTGAGCGAGCTGGTCACCGAGCAGCGACAGGCCCTGTGCGTACCAGAGCGCTCTGAACTCTTTGACGGCGATGACCTCGCCATAGGTGGCCTGGCGCTCAGTGGATCGCCTGTGCCGCCCCGTCAGCCGTCGCGCCCGCATGGCCCCCACTGGACTCCGCTGTGCCTGACTCACAGTGTTGAATATGTCACCTAAGGTGCCCGATCAATCGGCAACGTGCAACCCAAAGCAGCGCGTCCTGTGCAAAGAGTTACCAGCCCAGCTCGTGCAGGCGGGCGTCGTCGATGCCGAAGTGGTGGCCGATCTCGTGAACCACCGTGATCCGTACTTCCTCGATCACTTGCTCTTCGGTGTCACAGATCTGACAGATCGGATTGCGGTAGATCTCGATCCGGTCGGGCAAAACGGCTGAGTACCAGTCGCCGCGCTCGGTGAGAGGAATGCCGGTGTACAGGCCTAGCAGGTGGGGTTCCGGTGGATCGTCGACGACGGTCACGACGACGTTGCTCATGACCCGGGTCAGGTCGGGCGGGATCGTGTCCAGCGCCTCGGACACGAGCTCATCGAACTTCTCCGGCGAAACCTCGATCACAATTGTCATTCTGCCTCTCGGCTCGGGTATCCAAGAAAGCGTATGAACTTCTCGGACGTGCTCAAAAAGGTCATCCAGTCGAGAGTGACCAAGGCTGCGGCGGTGCTCCTGGTGGCCGCGGCCGGCGCCTGGCTGGGCATTTTCCTGAGCGGCACCGTACGCGCGCAGATCGGCCCGGTCGAGACCGGCATGACCGTCCGGCCGTCGTGGACCGGCGAGACGATCGTGGACGCCAGCCCGCTGGGCACGCTCACGTTCCGCAGCCACGACGCGCCCCTCACGCTCCGCATCACCCTGGAGAACATCGACCAGGAGCGCGCCCGCCTCCTCCTGGAGGACCCCAGGCTGACCGACCGGCTGCCCGGCATCATCGAGCGCGACCTGATGGACGGCGTGGGCGAGCTCGCGATCCGCTCACTGCTGTGCGCGGGCGCCGGCGCGCTGCTCGCGGTCCTGATGGTGTTCAGACGCCCGCTGGTGGCCCTGGCGGGCCTGATCGCGGCGTCGGTGGCCCTGGCCGGCACGGGGATGTTCGCGGTCCGTACATTCCAGCCGAGCTCGCTCGTCGAGCCCCGCTACTCCGGCCTGATCGCCGCCGCGCCCTCCCTGGTGGGCAGCGCGGAGGCCATCGTGACCAGGTTCGAGTCGTACCGCGCGCAGCTCACCAAGCTTGTGACGAATGTCTCAAAGTTGTACGAAGCCGTCTCGACCCTTCCTCTGTACGACGCCGACGACCGGTCCATCCGGGTCCTGCACGTCTCCGACATCCACATCAACCCGATCGCCTGGAACGTGATCCGCTCCCTGAAGGACCAGTTCTCCGTCGACCTGATCATCGACACCGGCGACATCTCCGACCACGGCACGCAGGCGGAGAACAAGTTCGTCGAGGAGATCGGCACCCTGGGCGTCCCCTACGTGTTCGTCCGCGGCAACCACGACTCCAAGGCCACCCAGCGCGCGGTCGCGAAACAGAAGAACGCCATCGTCCTCGACGACAAGATGCGCAACGTGGAGGGCCTGGACATCTACGGCCTCGGCGACCCCCGCTTCACCCCCGACAAGACCACCGCGGTCAACCCGGACCCCGCTTCGATGGAACAGTTCGGCCGCGACCACCGGGCCGCCGTCGAGGACGCCGACCTCGTGGCCGTGCACGACGACATCGTCGCCCGCGGCTTCTCCGGCACCACCCCGCTCGTCCTGTCCGGCCATGCCCACGTCCGCAAGACCACCATGCTGCCCACCGGCACCCGCGTCATCGTCCAAGGCTCCACGGGCGGCGCCGGCCTGCGCGCACTCGAACACGAGGAACCCACCCCCGTCCAGGCCTCCGTCCTGTACTTCGACAAGGAGACGAAACGCCTGCAGGCCTGGGACGACATCACCCTCGGCGGCCTCGGCGAGCAATCGGTGTACGTCCAACGTCACGTGGAACCCGACCCGGCACGTACAATCTCCCCAGAGCCAACGAGCGCCCCGTCGCCATCGGGAACGGTCAACGGCCCGACCACGCCGGCCAACGGAATGCCGCTTTGGCATGAGGGGCGATCGTCCCCTATGCTTCAGAGGTCTCCGACGGAAGGCGACAGGGAATCCTGAGCCCCCATCGTCTAGCGGCCTAGGACACCGCCCTTTCAAGGCGGCGGCACGGGTTCGAATCCCGTTGGGGGCACTGCGAGCGCGAAGCGCACCGCGAAACGGATGGTCTGAGGCCACCGGGGAGCTGGTAAGCTAAGCGAGCGCAAAACGAACGAAGCAAGGTCCTGTAGAGCAGTTTGGAGTGCTCGCCACCCTGTCAAGGTGGAGGTCGCGGGTTCAAGTCCCGTCAGGACCGCTCTAGGTCAGGTAGCTCAGTTGGTACGAGCGTCCGCCTGAAAAGCGGAAGGTCGGCGGTTCGACCCCGCCCCTGACCACCTCATCTGACCAGCAAGAATGCCCCGTAGCGATCATCGCTTCGGGGCGTTTCTGTGTCTGCTGACGGCAACCCTGACGGCAACGTCCTCCACCTACAGCCTCGCGAGCAGTTGAGAGATTCCATAGAGTTCGCGCGGCCCGTGGGAGATATGGGCATAATGTGATCTATGGGAGGTCGCGCGCGCCGCCGGAACCGGCGGTCCACACAACCGCGGCCTGTCGATGCCCTCATACCGGGCCTGGCCGCGATGGGCGCCGCAGCCGCTGGCTTCGATGAAGTGCCGACGCCATCCCAGGTAGTGTTCATGCTCATCTCCGGCAGCATGACCAGCTGGATCGCCTGGCGCGGGGCGCGGTGGAGACACGGCGATAAATCGTCGTCCAAGCGTGGTGTTGCCCTAAAAAGTCCTAGCATCTTTGGTGGCTTGAGCGTGCCCGAAAACAGAGGATTGGTAATCCTGGCGGCCTGAGCCCCCAGGTCACAGACATAAGGGCCTCCCCAAGCGGGGAAGGCCCTTATCTCTTACTGGAGCGAATCTCCGAGCCGTCGGAGTGCTTTCCGTTTCTCGTCGAGAGAAGCGTGAGCATAGATCGTCATGGTGACCTCGACGTCCTGTGGCCGGCGATCTCCCGCACGATGTGCGGCGGGACGCCGAGGTCCAGGAGGAGGCTCACGCAGGTGTGCCTCATGTCGTGGAGGCGTTTCCCACCGAGGCCGGCGGCCTTGCGGACTACTCCCCAGCGTCGGCGGAAAGGTCGGGCTCCATCGGCGTTTCCCGCCGAGACGGGAAGACGAGCCCATGATCCTCCCAGCCAGGCCAGGCGTCTGACCGCTCGGCGAACTGCTGCCTACGGTGCTCCTTGAGAGCATCGACACCGATCTCGGGCAGCGGGATCGTGCGCTCGGAGTTCTCCGTCTTGGGACGGACGAACCGGAGCTCGCCATCGACGCGCTGGAGAGTCTGGACCACCTCCGAAGTGCCCGCGTCAAGGTCGACGTCCTCCCATCGAAGGCCGAGCAGTTCCCCGCGCCGCAGGCCGAGGCAGAGCGACCTTCAGCACGCGTCGCGCCTGCTCGGTCGTCAGACCATGGTTCACCTTGTACGTGGGCACGGAGACCGTGACGAGCTTCGCGACGTTCCGCGGAATGATCTCCTCACGTACGGCCCGTTCGAGTGCGTTCCGAAGGACCTCGTGGATGGACTGGATCATCCGTGTGGACAGATACGACCCCGCAGCATTTCGGAGCCTCAAGGGCGCAGCACGTGGGCCGCTCACGGGAGGCGTCCCATCCGTGCTTGCAGCACTGGCATTCCTTCCGGACGCGGTTGATGAAGACCCGAACGTCTCGCTACCCGTCGGCGGAATCAGGCCGGGCGCTCAGGGCATCAAGCGGCCTGCCGACCGGTGATGGCGTCGACCGAGTCGTGCACCTGGGTGCGCAGGTCGTCCACGTCGACGCCGACGAGGCGCCCGGCCCACTTGCGGACGCGACCGGCGACCCAGACCGAGGTGATGTTGCCACGGTCGGCACCGAGCACGAGAGTCCCGACCGGGTCGTGCAGCGGCATGGTGTTGAGGTCCTCCGCGTCGACGACGATGAGATCCGCCTGTTTGCCGGGTGTGATGGACCCGGTGGTGTCGTCGAGCCGGAGCGTTCGGGCGCCGGACAGCGTCGCGAAGTCCAGGACGTCGCGTGTCGTGATGCGTACGGGCTCGTTGTCGGTGCCGTAGGCGGCGTGGACGGCGCGCATGCGTTGGACGGCGAGCAGGGTGCGCATCTGCGTGAACATGTCCGACGCGAGCGCGACCTCGACATCCACCGACAGACCGGGCCGGATGCCGTGTTCGAGCGCCTCGTCGACCGGTGGGACGGCGTCTTCGAGGCCGATCTGCATGTCGGAGGTCGGCGCGAGCGACACGGTGACGCCCGTGTCGCGCATCGCGGACCACGCGTCGCCGGACAGGGCCGTCGAGTGGATCGACTCGATGTGCGGTCCGAGCAGTCCTTCTCGCTCCCACCGCACGATCGCCTCGGACGCCGCCGCCCCGAACATGACGTCGAGGCTCACTCCGATGTCGAGGTCAGCCGAGACCCGGGCCAGGTCGTGGCCGTAGGCGAGGCGTGCCCCGGCGATATCAGGGGTGGCGAGAGCGGCGAGTCTCAGCGTGACCAGCTGGTCGTCGGTGGAGAAGTAGGTCGTCCGAAGTCGTGCCAGGTCGTGCGGCCACTGCTGGTCCCAGTCGCCGAAATGCGGGCTCATCGACGCGTGTACGCCGCGGATGCCGGATTCGAGCAACGCGGTGATCGCGGCGTCGGAGTGCGCGCCGGTTCGGGAGTTGTGGGAGAAGTCGAGCATCGTGGTGATCCCGCAGTCCAGCGCCGTGAGCGCCGCCAGGCGGGTTCCGACGTACATGTCGTGCGGCTGGTACAGCGGCGCGACCTGCATGAGCGTGGATTGGAGATAGCCCGCGAGGTCGTTGACGTCGGGGATGGTGCGCCGCATCTGGGCCTGCCAGGAGTGCCGGTGCGTGTCGACGAACCCGGGTGCGACGATGGAACCCGACACGTCGATGACGATCGCGTTCGCCGCCGTCAGGCCGCGGCCGACCTCCGCGATCCGATCGCCGCGCAGGAGCACGTCGGCGTCTTCGAGCGTCCCCAGTGCGGGGTCCACGGTCACCACGGTACCGCCGGTGAGCAGGACCAGACGGTCCGGATCACGCTCGGCGGTGGTGAGCGTTTCGAGGGTGGGCAGGAGGTTCTCTGTCATCGGACGTCCTTACGGCGCATCGTGTAGCCGGCGTGGTGCAGGGTGTCCCCGTCGAATTGGCCGAAGGCCCAGAATCCGAGGTCATCGAGATAGTCGATGCGCTCGCCGTCGATCCAGTAGCGGCCTTGGTACGCGTGCGCGCGTCCGCCGCGGGTCTCGTCGTAGCGGCCGTCGGCGGTCAGCTCCTGGTGCAGGAAGTCCTCGGTGTCGATCCAGACGCCGACCCGGTCCGGGTCGACGCGGCCCGCGACGCCTCCGTCGGCGTCCGTCGTCGCGGGGTGCCGCGACGACGGGGCGAGCACGGTCCCGCCCCATGCGATCGGCACGCCGTCACGCAGGACCGCGCGCAGCCGCCCCGGATCGGTCAGCGAGGTACGCAGCGCCGTGGGCAGGTCCGGCGCGTCGGCGTCGTCCAGGACGGCGAGGTGCGCCGGGACACCCGGGGTGAGCGTGCCCGAACCCGCTGTGCCCGGACCCTCCGTGTGCGGGGCGTGCGCGAGCATGGCGCTGATGTCCAGGACGGCGGGGATGATCGTGGTACCCGTGGCACGGATCACCACGGCGTCGTCGTCTTCGGCGGCGGTAATGATGCCCGGGCCGACGCCGACGACGAGTCCCGCGCCGATCAGCACGTCGGCGTGCTCCATGGTCCCGATGACCGGGTTGAGGGTGTGCACGGTGGCATCGGTCAGCAGCAGTGGACGAGCGGCGCCCGTGAGGACGGCGTCAAGGTCAGCGGGAGTGAAGATTTCGGTCATGCGTTTGATTGTTGACAGGGCCTGGTCAGGGGAGAAGGCCGTGTTCGTCCTGGGTGCACTGGGACCAGGCTCCCGGCCGCGGGGAAACATAGCCTGGTCGGCATGACAACCTCAAGACTGGGTGACTACCTACAGGCCCGGCGCGCGCAGGTGGCACCGCCCGATGTCGGTCTGCCCGAGGACGGGCGGCGGCGCGTCCCCGGCCTGCGCCGCGAAGAGGTCGCGATGCTGGCCCGCATCAGCGTGGACTACTACCTGCGGCTGGAGCAGGGGCGTGAGCGGCGGCCATCGCCGCAGGTCCTGGACGCACTGAGTGACGCTCTGCTGCTGGACGACGACGGCCGGCTGCACCTGTACCGGATCGGGGGCGTGATCCCGCCCCCACGCCGGCAGGGCAGCATCGAGCAGGCGGCCCCCCAGTTGCTGGCATTGGCCGAGCTGTGGGACCGCACGCCGGCCCTGCTCCTGGGACGGGCCTACGACGTCCTGGCCGCGAACACGTTGGGGCGCGCGGTCTTCGACCACCTCCAACCCGGCACGAACCTGCTGCTCACGATTTTCCTCGACCCGTCGGTTCGCTCGTTCTACATCGACTGGGAGAAGGCCGCGGCCAATGTGGTCGCGGGATTCCGTTTCCTCGAAGGCGCCTGGCCGCACGACCCGAGGATCCAGGAGGTGCTGCGGACTGCCATGGAGAACAGCCGCGAGTTCGCCGACCTCTGGCGGCGGCGGGACGCACGCGGCAAGAGTGACGCCGCGAAGGTCCTGCTTCATCCCGATGTCGGCGAGCTGACCCTGCAGCTACAGGCCTTCGACGTACGCTCCGCTCCAGGGCAGCAGTTGATCGTCTACCACGCTCAGGAGGGCACCCGGACCGCGAACGCGCTGCGTCTGCTCGGCTCGCTGACGGTGACTCGCTCCGGAGACCGGGACGATATGCGAGGGAGGACCTCGTGAAGACCCGCCTCGAAACCATGGTCGGCGGCATGGGCGTCGCCGTGTTCCTCGCCGGAGGTCTCGCCGCGTGCTCCGCGGGGCCGGACAGCGAAGGACTCGCAGGCCCTGACAACGCGGCGCAGCACGGCCGGCAGGAGACGCCGTCACCCGCCACGGCGACACCACGGACACGCCCGGACGAGAACGGAGAGGCGTCACCGCACCCGTACGTCGGAATGTGGGTGACGGCCGACGGGCACATCCGCCAGGAGCTGCTCGCGAACGGCCGCTACGACGAGGCCCGCGGAGAGCGGGAGAGCGCCTACACGGGTTCCTATGTGGTCTCCGGGACCCGGATCGAGTACGCCGACGACACCGGATTCAGCGCGGACGGGACGTTCGACGGAGACGTACTGCACCACGGGGGCTACCTCTTCTACCGAGAGGGCAGCGACGCGCACCGACGAGCCGAGGAGGAACAACGGTGACGAACGGGGCACGGGCGGCGTCGACGACGATCGGCACACCCGTCCTGCTCATCACCACACCCGACGGTTTTCAAAGAGCGTTCTTCGGTCCCGCCCGCGTACCCGTTCGGCCTCTCGTCAGGTCGAGACGTCAGCCGGTCATGATGGCGATTCCCGGGAATGCGGAGGTCGCGTTGCTCCACGGCGCGTAGTACAGCCGCCAGGAGCAGACCCGGCCGGTGACGACGTAGCCGGTGCAGGGCACCTGAGCACTGGTGTCGATGAGGGAGATGACCCCTACCGCGTACTGCTGGGTGATGCCGGACGGTTCCGGAGTCTCCACCGGGCCGCCGCTGTCGCCCTGGCCGGCCGCGTTCTTGTACGTCGGACTCTCGACGCGGACCAGGCCACGGAATGTGTCTCTGGGACCCAAGATCGTGACGTTGATCGCCTTCACCTGGCAGAGGCAGACGGTGCCCGAGTAGGCGCCGGAGGTGCAGAGCCACATGCCCACGTAGGAGGCCGAGGTGCCGACGACCGGGTTGCTGAACTCCTGGGGTGTGGCGGCGGGGTCGTTGTTGTAGACACGACCGGCGGTGTTCGCGCGGATCAGCATCACGTCGCGGCTGGTGTTGGCGTAGGCGATCGGGCCGATCACCTGGCCGGTCGGGTCGGTGGCCGTCTGCCCGACGCTGCCGCAGTGGGCCGCGGACAGCATCCAGCTCACCCCGCCGAGAGTGACGGCGAAGCCCGTCGAGCAGCCGAGCCCGGTGCCGGCGTTGCGCCAGGCCGCGCCGCCCAGCCAGGGTGCGTCGTCGTTCCAGCGGCTGGCCGGGGCCGGCGTGACGCCGGCCTCCACGGTGACCGGCACCGCCGAGCCGGCGACCTTCGAGCGGGTCAGGCCGTGGTCGGCGCCCGAGACCGTCAGGCCCGAGCCGTCGACGTTCGGCGCGATCGAGGTGATCGCGCCGCCGGAGGCGCGGATTAGGCGGTTCATCTCGCTCTCCAGTTCCCGGGCCGAGTAGGCCGCGGGCAGGACACTGACCGGGACGTCCCGGCGCAGTCGGCCGACCAGGTCGTCGATGCGCTCGGGGGTGTCTCCCTTCCAGTAGACGCGCAGTTCACGGTTCTCCGGCGCCGCGACGATGCCGGCGAACCCGGTGTCGCCCCGCGTCTTGACGGCGGCGGTGACGCGGTCGGCGGCCTTGACCAGCTTCTCCTGGGTGGCCACCAGATCCTTCCAGGAGGCGAAACCACCCGGGACCTCGGCGGTGTCGGCGGCGTCCTTGACGGCGGCGTGGGCTGCGGTGGCCTGGACGGCGCCTACTGCGACCATGGCGAAGGCGACTCCCAGCGCCACGGCCAGGCGTGCGGTGATTGGGGGGATTTTCACCGGAGGCTCCTCTGTGCTTACTTGAGGGGATGCCTCCGATATTTCATGTGTTTACGGGGCAATCAATATCTTGACATCGGTTTATAGAGTGGTAAATCAATATAGTCAGACAGCTTTGTGATCCCGAGGAGTTCCCCACGGCGCAGGCCGAGGCGGAGCGCGGTGTCGACGCTTGCGCTGCGTGGGGGGAAGAGCGGTTCCTGCTGGGTGCGGCGGTATCGGACGTTCGGACTGCGATGGCTACCACCGACGTGCGCGGAGGAGACGGCCCGCCGAACAACGCCGCACCCACGATCGTGGCAATCGCTGTGGGCTTTGTTCACTGAGGTTCGTCCGCGTCATCACGTAAGGGCTTCTCCCGAGGGTGAACGAGGAGATTGTCAGAGCAACGCGGCGAGGTCCGCCGGTCGCGTGAACATCGGCCAGTGGCCGGTCGGCAGCTCGACGAAGGTCCATTGGGGTGTGCCGAGCTCGGCGAAAGCCAGATTCCCCGAGGCGATCAGCTCGCGAATCACCGCCACCGGCATCGTCGAGGCGACCATGGTCTTCGGCGTCGCCGGGATCCGCCCCGGCCGCTGAACCGACTGGGTGACCGCGCCCCACGGCTCCGCCGTCGCCTTCGCGCTGATCTGCGCCCAATACTCCCGGGTCAGTCCGGCGAACATCCCCTCTCCCTCTTCGAAGGCGGGCGGGTCGAGCGCACAGCCGTCCCCGACCTGAGCGCGCCAGGCCTTCTGCGTGGCCTCGTCATTGAAGTCGATCACCGCCACACCGGACGGCAGCGGCGCGGTGTCGACATAGACCACCCGGCTGAGCCGCTCGGGATGCCGGTCGGCGACCGCGGTCACCGGGACATTCGCCCCGCTGTGCCCGACCAGGACCACCTCCTCCCATCCGTCCATCGCCGCGAGGATGTCCAGGACATGGGTCTCCACGCCGACCTCCGGCGACAGCTCCCCGGCCCGCTCCGCCAACCCCGTCAGGGTGACCGCCCGCACCTGGTGTCCCGCGGCGCGCAGCTCTTGCGCCACCTCGTCCCAGGCCCAGGCGCCGAGCCAGAAGCCGGGAACCAGCACGTAGTTCGCCATCTCATCGTCCTTCCAGTGAGCCGACGTCGCTACGCTAAAGCTGATAGCGGACAGAAACCGCCCGGATTAAGAGGTGACCTGTGTCATACCCGGCGACCCGGATGCTGGCGATGCTCGAACTGCTCCAGGCACACCACGAGCTGGGCGGCCGCGACCTGGCGCAGCGCCTCGGTGTGGACGAGCGGACCGTCCGGCGCTACGCCGCCCGGCTCGCCGAACTGGGCATCCCGGTCACCGCCGAGCGCGGCCGCTACGGCGGCTACCACCTGATGCCCGGCTACAAGCTGCCCCCGCTGATGCTCACCGACGACGAGGCCACCGCCGTGGTTCTCGGCCTGCTCGCCGGACGCCGCCTCGGCCTCGCCGCCGAGGCCACCGAGGCCGCCCTGGCCAAGATCCGGCGGGTGCTGCCGATCACGCTACGGGAACAGGTCGGCGCGCTGGAGGAGACCTTGGGCTTCACCCTCGCCGAACGTGCGGCGCCGGCACCCGCGAGCCGGGCCGTGCTGACCCTGGCCGCCGCGATCCGCGACCGCCGCCGGGTCACCCTGCGCTACCGCTCCTGGAAGGGCGACCAGACCGAACGCGAACTGGACGGCCACGGCCTGGTCTTCCACTCCGGCCGCTGGTACGTGACCGGTCACGACCACCGGTCCGGCGAGACCCGCACCTTTCGGCTCGACCGGATCTCCACCGTCGTGCCGGGGGCTGCCTCCTACGAGATTCCCGAGGAGTCCGACCCGGTGCGCCAGGTGACCGCGTCGCTGGCCCAGGTGCCGTACGCGCACGTCGTCGAGGTCGTCCTGCACGTTCCCCTCGCCGAGGCTGCCCGACGCGTCCCGCCGTCGGTGGCCACCCTCACCGAGGCCCCGGACGGAGTCCTCCTGCGGATGCGGGCCGAGTCCCTGGACGGCATGGCCGCCATGCTCGCCGGGCTCGGCTTCCGGTTCACGATCGTGTCGCCGAGGGAACTGCGGACCGCCGTCCAGCGCCTGGCCGAGCGCCTGCTGACCTTCGGCGCCGACGGCGACCGTCAGCCGACATGCCACTGAGGTGCGACCCGAGACGGAGCCGAGTCGCACGCGCTGAACTGCACCGACCACCGCAGTCATGACGAGCGGAACACAGCGATCGGCGCCTGCGTACGCTGGCACAACGCCCAAGCCCAGCCCAAGACGAACAGCCGCTCGCCGTGGCTGGTCATCCGGTGACCATGGCTGCGGTGACACAGCGCTGACAGCAACGTCCCCACACACCGACGCATCCGCGCCACCGTCCCCACGCGCCCTGCCCGCGGGCACGCAGTGCTGGTTGATCGATCGTGCCCCATGCTGGTCCGTCGGTCGTCGAGCCTGCGGGAACATTCGTCCAAGACTGATGGTCGAGCGTCCGTGCATAGTCCCATGCATGAGTAAGTACGAGTTCGAGCGCTCGCATCGGATGCACGTGGTCCACAACGGCCCGCGACAGGCGCCGCCACTGCTGCTCATCCACGGATCGGGGGCTTCGGGCGCCTCCTGGAGCCCGATGGTCCCGGAACTCGCCGGCCACCATCACCTCATCCGGGTCGACCTTCCAGGCTGCGGCCAGTCCCTGCCCGCGCCATCGTACGAGGTGCCCGACCAAGCAGTCCGGGTGGCGGCGGTGCTCGACGACCTCGGCCTTGGTCCCGTCGCCGCGGTGGGGCACTCCAGCGGCGGCTACGTCGCCACCGCGCTGGCAGAACAGCGCCCCGACCTGGTGAGGTCGCTCGTGCTGATCAGCACCGGCCCGAGTCCCGATGCGCTGCTTCCGCAGCCGTTCATCCTCCGGGTCCTGTTGGGCCCGCCTCTCGGTCCCTTGTTGTGGTCGAGGCGTTCGGACGCGATGATCCGCAGAGGGCTCAGCGCGACGGCCGCTCGCCCGGTGCAGATCCCGGACGACATGGTCGCCGAACTGCGAGGGATCTCCTACCGCGCGTTCAGGACGACGCTGCGCCGAAACAGCGCGTACATCGCCGAGCGAAGCGTGCCCGAGCGTCTGGCCGCCCTCCAGGTGCCGGTTATGGTGATCTTCGGCGCCGCCGACCCCCGCTGGGAGCCGTCGTCGGCACACCAGTACGACGCGGTGCCCAGCTCCCGGGTCGAACTGCTGCCCGGCGTCGGGCACCTACCGATGTTGGAAGCCCCCGAGACGACCAGCGAACTGCTGCTGGACTTCACGGGAACATACCACTGACACCAGGCCCGCGATCCCTGACGCCTAGAGTGGTCATGTGCTGTCGACAGGGGCACCACCCGACTGGGCGCAGGTGGAGGTCGCCGTCCCGCGCCCATCAGGTCGGCTGCCGGGGATCAGCATGGCCGGGTTCCATCACCGTTCCCCCGCACTCGTCGACATCGCCATGGTCGCGCACCCGTCTGTCACCTTGCTCGTCGATCTGAGCGACGGAGAAGGCATCGTCTACGACATCCACGGCCGACGCGAGCGCGGCAGTGTCGTCGTCGGGCTCCTCCCAGGCGATTTTCGAGCAACCGGCCGAGGAGTCGGACAGTGCCTCCAGATCCGGTTCGAGCCGGTGGCGGCGGCCGCGGTGTTCGGCGCATCGATCGAGCTCACCGGGACGCTGGTAGCCCTTGAGGATGTCTGGGGTCGCGACGCCGAGCAAGCCGAGGACAGGCTGCGCGCCGCTGCGTCATGGGACGAACGGTTCACGATCGTGGCGGATGTCCTCGGCCGGCGGCTGCGCGCCCGCCCGCCGGTTCATCCGGAAGTCGCCTACACCTGGCGGCGGACGCTCACCAGCCGGGGGCGGGTGCGAGTCGACGGCCTGGCGGACGAGGTCGGCTGGAGCCGCAAACGCCTGTGGTCCCGATTCCGGTCCCAGCTCGGCATCACCCCCAAACGCGCCGCCCAACTGGTGCGCTTCGACCACGCCGCCCACCTTCTCGCGGCGGGTAACGCCGCCGCCGGCGTCGCCGCCGAGAGCGGCTATGTCGACCAATCCCACCTCCACCGTGAGGTCAAGACGTTCGCCGGGCTCACGCCCACGGCGGTGGCCGCCGCGCCGTGGCTCGCGATCGACGACGTTGCGTGGCCGGCTTCATCGCCAAACCGGAGCCCTGCGAAGAATGGCCAACGCATCCCCGACCTTCGTTGAACAGCCTGCCTACGAAGATGCGGCTTCCACATGCTGCGTGGACGGCACGGTGGCGTCTTCCAGCTTGCCGAGAGCCTATTGGCTGAGGTGGAAGTTCGGCCTGGGACAAGCCGAGCTGGCAGGACAAACTGCGCAGGTCCGTGGGTCGGTCAAGATGCGGCTTCGAGCAGCTTCTTGACCGTCGCCACCCGGTCCGGCAGCGGGCCTGGAGCGATCGGCACGCACTCGTAGCCGAGTGAGGTGTAGGTGTCCTGGTGGATCTGCTCGAATCGCAGGGACTCCTCGAAGGTGATCGATCGCGCCTCGGTTGGTCTGACGAACCCGAGGCTCTGAACGAAGAACACCTTCTTGGCGTAGATCCGCTGAGCTTGGATGCGTTCCAATTCGCGGGACAGAGCCGGAGAGACAGGATGGCCGAGGTAAGTGGCCAGGGCGTAGGTGCAGACGGGCGATCGATCGTAGATCTGTACATCACCGGGAAGGGCCGCGGCCTGTTCCTGCCGGCGGCGCTGCAAGGCGGCGATCGCCCCCACGAAGGACGGCTTCGTCCATGGCTCAGGTTCACCCCGAGCCTGCTCCAGGGCGATGACGTCCGTCGCGGCCTCTTCGACGACGGTGCAGCCGTCACACTCCAGCCAACGCAGGATCGTCGTCTTCCCGGCTCCAGGGGTGCCGGTCAGGATGTAGCGCTTCATCGACCGCCTTCGTATGTCTCGGACATGGACGCGGCCCAGCCCGCTTTGTCAGATGGTGTGATCGGCGGTCATCCGGAGGAGGAGATCCCGAGTTCCGGCCCGCGACAGGAGCGAGGGCCTCAATGATCCGTGCATGAGGACAAGCCTCTGGACCCTCTTGGTCGCACTCTACGTGAAGATCGACCAGAAGATCGCAGGAAACCGGTCGGGTGGGTTGACCGCCACAGCTCAGCGACTCCCGACCGACTTCCGATACAGGCCCTGCCCGCCCTCCGCCTTCTTGACCTCGACGTCGCCTGATGTCCACATCCAGCGCCCGAAGGTTCTGGACGAGCTCTCCGAGATCAGCGGGCAGCACCATGAACCACCGAGCTTGAGGGCGTCCGCGCATCAGCTACCCGCCGTTCCACTTGCCCCGCATGACTTCCAACGGCGGATGAAACTTACATCATCGGGTGCGGAAACCGGCCCGTACGAACAATCGAAGACTGACTCCCCAGAGTGCCCTTGGCCATGCGTTTCACCGTGAGGATAACGGCCGCCGGATTCTTATTGACGAAGTGGCCGATACCGCCGCTAGATCGATATGCGCTAAATCTGTTTTGATCGATATCAAATGCCCGTCCCTCGTAAGGAGAAGCATGCAGAAAGTCAGTTGGCTCCGCCGGCTCGGTCTCGTCTCAGCGGTGGTGGCGGTCGGCCTGGCGACCGCGCCCATGGCCGCGCACGCCGATGGCTATGACACTCCCCGCAGCGCCACTGCTCGGGGGGCGGGCAACACCTACGCGGCCGGGTTAGCGGCGGCCGAACAGCGGGCTCGACAAGACGTCCTCGCGGTCGGCCACGACTGCACTCCTGGGACCTATAGCACGCTGTTGATCTATTCCTCTCCAGGTGGCGGCACATGGGTCTTCGAGTCCACCCATGACGCGATGTGCGTCGACTGATCACGTTGCCGCGGATCGGCGGTTCGGCCCCGCCCCTGACCACCTCATCTGAACAGCAAGAATGCCCCGTAGCGATTGTCGCTCCGGGGCGTTTGCGTTGTGTTGACGGCAACAGGTGGTGGCATGTGCATCTGTGCGGCTGCCAGAATTCCCGGTGTGAGCCGGACCGATAACACCATGCCGCTACGCATTCAGGAGCAGGACGGCCGCCGCTTCAGGCATGACGTCGGCGGGTCCTATGAGGGCATCGGGAAAGACGCGAACATCGCTGAGCGGAAGGCCCGGCAGCGCGTGCGGCTGACCCTGCTACGGGGTGAGGAGCCGGAGCCGACCAGGCACCGCCGAAATGAGAAGTGGCAGTACTGAAAAGCGCTCCAGGAGTGCTTTCGCAGCGAGGTCCGATCACCGGCAGCGGGCTGATCAGCCGCCCTCGCCGGGGCGGACCAACCCGGACTCGTAGCCGAGGACCACGGCGTGCACCCGGTCGCGCAGGCCGAGTTTGGCGAGTATGCGGGTGATATGGGTCCGGACGGTCGTGGCGGAGATCACCAGCCGGTCGGCGACCTCCTGGTTGTCCAGGCCCCGAGCCATCAGCGTGAACACCTCGAGCTCGCGCGCCGTCAGCCGGGAGAACGCGGCCGGCGGGCGGCCCGGAGGCGGGGTGGCGAGGAACCGTTCGATGAGCCTGCGGGTGATGGCCGGCGCGAGCAGCGCCTCGTCACGGACGACGGTCCGGCAGGCATGGACGAGGTCGGGAGGGTCCACGTCCTTGAGGAGGAACCCGCTGGCGCCGGCGCGCAGCGCGTCGTGGACGAGGGCGTCGTCGTCGAAGGTGGTGAGTATCAGGACCTTGGCCGTGGCGCCGGCCCTCGCCAGCTCACGTGTCGCGCCGATCCCGTCGAGCACGGGCATCCGGATGTCCATGAGCACGAGGTCCGGTCGGAGCTCGCGGGCGGCGGCGACCGCCTGCCGGCCGTCGGCGGCCTCGCCCACGACTTCGAGATCTTCCTCGGTCTCCAGGATGAGCCGGAACCCGGCGCGTACGAGTGACTGGTCGTCGGCCAGCAGGATCCGGATCACGCCACGCTCACGGCCCGCACCAGGGGCAGCCGCGCGTGGACGCGGAAGCCTCCGCCCGGCCGGGGCCCGGCCTCGAGGTCGCCCCCGCACAGCCGGGCCCGCTCCGCCATCCCGATCAGGCCGTAGCCGGCCCGCTCGGGTGTCCCTGGCCGGGTGGCGCCGTCGTCCTCGATCGTGAGACGCACGGCATGCTCGTCCACGACCACGAGGGTACGGGTGGGTGCGCCCGGGGCGTGGCGCATGACGTTCGTGAGGGACTCCTGGACGATGCGGTAGGCGGCCAGGTCGACCGCCGGCGGCAGCCCGCCGACCGGACCCGTGACCGTCAGCTCGACCGGCACGCCGGCGGCGCGCATGTCGTCGGCGAGGTCGCCGAGCCGGGCCAGGGAAGGACGCGGCCCGGCCGCGGGCACGCCGTCGAGGCCCAGCAGGAACCGCAGCTCGGAGAGCGCGGACTTCGCGGTGGCGCGCACCGAGGCGACCACGGAGCGGGCCTTGGCCGGATCGGACTCCACGATGCGCTCGACCGCGCCGAGCTGGACCACCACGACGCTGACCGTGTGGGCGAGCACGTCGTGCATCTCCCGGGCGATGCGGGAACGTTCCGCGTCCCTCGCCTCACGGGCCCGTTCCTCCCGCTCGTGCTCCAGTTCGCGGGCCAGGCGTCGCAGCTCGGTGATGCGCAGCTGCCGGTCCCGGATGGTGCGGCCCGCGAGCCAGGGCGCGAGCGTGATCAGCCCGGTGAACGCGAAGTCGGCCACCGTCTGTGACGCGGCGAACGGGATCGCGCCCCACACCAGGGCCAGGGCCGCGACCAGGCCGGCGAGCGCCTGGCGGAGCGGGGCGTGGGCGGCGACCGAGTAGACGGTGATGACGAGCGCGATCACCGCCGCGTACCCCTGGCTCGTGACGTCCGCGCCCAGGCCTTCCGCGACGAAGAGGGCCGACCACCCGATCAGGACGGCCGGCAGGGGCCGTCGCCGCCGCCACGCGACGGGCGCCGTCATGGCGACCGAGAAGATCAGCGCCGTCGCGCCGCCGTCCCCGGCCATCACCTGCCCGGCGCCGAGCGCGACGAGGACGGCGGCCACCGTGAAGTCGACGAGCCGCGGCCGGGCCCGCAGCCACCGCGCCAGGGCGCCGGCGCCGTCGTCGGTCATGGCACGAACCATAGCGGCGCGCTGCCCGTGCGGCATCGCCCCGGGGAGGTAGGCGCGTACGAGCGGGCTCGTACGCGGTTCGGCGTGACCTCCGACGATTCCGGCGCCGGTCGTCCCTAGCGTCGGCGGCACCACCACTGCTCCCCCGGAGGTCCACATGTCACGCCGAAGCACCGCCGTCGCACTGCTCACCGCCGCCGTCGCCGGCCTGGCCGGCACGATCCTCCTGCCGTCGTCCGCCGACGCCGCCGGCCAGCTCGCCCTGATCGAGGCTCGGCCCGCCCTCTGGATGGGTGCGAACGTGCTGCTCGTCGTCTCGTTCCTGTGCTTCGCCGGTGCCCTGCTCGGGCTCACCGGGCTCTTCCGCGCCCAGGGTTCGCGGCTCGGCGTCACGGGGGCGGTCCTCGCGGCGCTGGGGTGGGCGCTCCACATCGGTCCCGTCGCGTACGTGATGGCCCAGTACCCGCTCGCCCACCACACGGACCGGGCGGGTGCGGCCGAGATCGCCGGGGCGATGTTCGCGGCGCCGCCCTTCGCCGTGCTCATCGTCCCGGTGCTGCTGACGACCGTCGTGGGCACTCTCACCCTCGCCGTCGCCTTCTGGCGGACGCGGCTGGCACCGCGGTGGGCGGCGGTGACGCTGGTGGTGGCGCTGGCAGCCGACTTCGCGGCGCCGGACGCCGTGTCCGGGATCATGATGTTCGCTCTGATGGGTGTCGCGCTGGCCCCGTTGGCCGCACGGCTGTTCGTGCTGGAGACGACCGACGGGGCTCCTGTGGCCGCGCGGGCGTGACGTACCGGCCCCGCTCAACCGGACCACACGCCGAACCACTGCTCGGCGTCGAACTCCTCGAACCGTGCCACCTCGGTGAACCCCAGCTTCGCCGCGAGGCGCATCGAACGGTCGTTGGCGGTCTGGGTGGTGAGCACCACCGGCTCGCGGGGAAGCGCGCCGGCGACCCAGTCGAGTGCCGCCGCGCACGCCTCGGCGGCGTATCCGAATCCCCACGCCTCCGGCAGGAACATGTAGCCGAGCTCGACCTCACCGCCGTCCGGGCGGAGGCGACCCGGACGATCGGCCTCGCGCCGCTTGATGTCGACGACGCCGATCATCGACCCGTCGAGATCGACCGCGAACAGGCCGGGGCGGCGCCGGGGCACGGCAGGCAACGCGCGCTCGAACTCGTCACGCGGTCGAGGGCCGCCGAGGTAGGCGCCCACCTCGGGCGAGGTGAACAGCTCGATGATCGCTGTACGGTCGCGGGCCTCGGGCTCACGGAGGACGAGCCGCTCGGTCCTGATGGGGGCGGGCGGCCAGGCGACGGGTCCGGGGTCGGTCATGCGGCCAATGTAATGGCGATCTCCGTGGCGGCGCGGTCATGGGCGGTCGGCCGTTCACTTGCCGGCAGAAGCCCGCGGAGACGCGGGGTGTGTCTCAACGCGGCGGGAGCGGGCCAGGGCCAGCCCGCCGAGGGCCGCGCCGGCCAGCCCCAGCGCCAGGGCCATGGCCGCCCCGAACACTCCGTTGCCGGTGCCGAGACCGCCGTCGGCGACGGCCAGTTTCACCGCGCCGTTGAGCCCGCCGACGAGCCCCATCACCAGGGCCGCGATGGCTCTCCTCCTCCCGCCGCTGCCGGCCCGGCGGACGGAGCGCCACGCCAGCCAGCCGATGACCACGCCGCCCACCGCCACCAGTGCGGCCACGCTGGCCCAGACGCGTTCAGGGGTCCCGAGGAACGTGTCGACACCTTGACCCGCGCATTCTGTCGGTGTCGTGCACACGGGCGAGGCCACCTGTGCGGCGAGGTCGAATAGGACGGACATGAGGCGCTCCTCCGCTTCCCGCGACTGGACGCCAAGAACTATGTCCGCTGCACCCGCCGCCGGTCATCCTACTGATGGAGACATCTCTCCCTACCGCGGACGCCGCACGAACCGCGAATCTACCGCGTCCGCGGTAGGTGATCGCGCCGTCCTGCGAGGACTGCAGACTGGTGCGGTGAGTGACGTGGCGGAACTGCTGGACCGGATCTGGCGGACGGACGCGGCCGGCATGCTCGGCGCGCTCAGCCGGCGGCTCGGCGACTTCGACCGGGCCGAGGAGGGGTTGTCGGACGCGCTGGCCGAGGCGCTCAGGCGCTGGCCCGACGAGGGCGTGCCGGACAGCCCCACCGGCTGGCTGGTCACCACGGGCTGGCGCAGGGCGCTGGACAGGCTGCGCCGAGACGCCGTCGGCCGGGAGAAGATGGCGCGGCTGGCGGCGGAAGCGCCGCCTGAACCGGGTGTGGACGATCGGCTGGCCATGGTGTTCGCGTGTTGCCACCCGGACCTCCCCGAGCCGGCCCGGGTCGCGCTGACGCTGTACGCCGCCGGTGGCCTGAGTACGGCCGAGATCGCGGCCGCGTTCCTGGTGCCGCTGCCGACGATGGCGCAGCGGCTCTCCCGGGCCAAGCGTCTGCTGCGGAAGCGGGGCATCCGGTTCGAGGTGCCCCAGCCGCATGAGTACGTCGACCGGCTGCCGACCGTGCTCGCGGTGATCTATCTCGTGTTCAACGAGGGCTATCTGTCCAGTGGCCGGTCCGCCCAGCGGCGCGAGCTGGCCCGCGAGGGGGTCGAGCTGGCGCGCCAGCTCGCCGGGCTGCTGCCCCGTGAGCCGGAGGCCGCGGGTCTGGCGGCGTTGCTGGAGCTGCACCAAGCCCGCGTCGACGCGCGGTTCGACTCGCGGGGCCGCATCGTGCTGCTCGGCCGGCAGGACCGGCGACTGTGGGACAGGGCGGCGATCGGACGGGCGGCGCTGCGGCTGCGGGCGGCGGTGCGCCAGGGCCGGCCCGGGCCGTACCAGGTGCAGGCGGGCATCGCCGCGCTCCACGCCCTGGCCGTCTCGTACGAGGCCACCGACTGGGCCGGCGTGCGGGGGTTGTACGACCGGCTGTACGCGTTGGACCCGTCGCCGGTGGTGCTGCTGAACCGGGCGGTGGCAACGCGGTTCGCGGTGGGCCCGGCTCCGGCGCTGGACGAGGTCGACGCGCTCGGGGCCCGGCTCGCCGGCTATCACCTGTGGCACGCCGCCCGGGCCGACCTGCTGGCCGCGCTCGACCGTACGGCCGAGGCGCTGACGGCGGCGGAGCGGGCTCTGGAGCTGGCGACCAACCCGGCAGAACGGGAGCTGATGTCGCGTCGAGTGGGTGAGCTGAGGCGCCGGCTGTGAGACCGGCGCCCAGCGTCAGAGCTGTTCGCGGCTCATCACGGGACGGACCTCCAGCGCGCTCATCCCGGCCGTGAGCGGCCAGGTGGCCGCGATCCGCGCGGCCTCGTCGATGTCGTCGCACTCCAGCATGACGACCGCGCCGATGACCTCCTTGAGTTCCAGGTACGGTCCGTCGCTGATCATCGGCTGACCGGTCCCGTCGGCGCGCACGGTCTTCGCCGTCTCCCGGGGCTGCAGCTCGGCGCCGCCGTCAGCGATCTTGCCGGTCGGCTGCCACCGCTCGTACCAGTCGTAGACCTGCTTCATCGCGTCCTGCTCCTCGGCCGGGGACAGCCCGCTCCACTCGCGGTCGTCGCCGAAGATCAGCATCGCGTACTTCATCGTCACTCCTCGTGGTCGACAGAACTGCGTCGTCCGGGTGACGAACGGGCGGCACCGATCCTCGACAGGTTCCGCGAGAATTCTCGCCGCAGAATCGGCGTCAGGGGTTCAGGTGCCGATGGCGCGTACGACGACGCCGACGAGCTGCTCCTGGGTGACCAGGCCGTAGTCCCGCGAGTCGCGGCTGGCGTCGGGGTTGTCGCCCAGGATCGCCATCCGGCCCGGTGGGATGCGTTCGTGCGCGGGCGACGGTACGTGATCCGGTACGGGGTCCCCCGGTACGGCGGCCAGCCGTTTGATCACGTACCCCGCGGGGTGGCGCGGGTCCGCCATCCGGGCGTCCGGCACGACCACCACGATGTCGCCCACGCTCAGGCGTGACAGGGGCGTGCGGCGTACGAGGAGACGATCGCCGGGGCGCAAGGTGGGCGCCATGCTGAAGCCCGCGACCGTGGCCAGCACGAACCTGCGCCGCAGCACCGCGGCGAAGGCCGCCACGCCGGCACCGGCCAGGAGCACTGCGATCACGACCTGCACGGAAGGCGCCTCACTCGTCGGCGGAACTGCGGGGTAGGGGGACACTGACGCGGAAGCGGCCACCGGCTCCGTGCCGGCGGCCACTCGCGCCTACGTGTCGGCTAGCAGCTGTACTTGGCCCCTCTCACGTTGCAGGGGCCGCAGGTCGTCTGGCTGCTGTCGCAACCGCGGTCGCACCACCGGGAAATGGAATAGACGCCGCTGCAGTAGCAGAATTCCTTCCAGGTCGTGCAGGCGGCTTGAGCGGTGACCTTGGGCACGAAAGCCGACAACATACGGTCGCCGAGGGTGTTGAAGAGTCGCAGCATGCTCTACTCCCTTGTGAGGTTCACGGGCCGTTTCCTTGACGCCGGTAGGCGTCGCCCGATCTTGACCCGTTTCGACCTACAGTAAAGATCCATTCAGGTCCGGGTCAATCCCGATATCCGGCGGCTTGGAGGGAGAACAGCTCGGCGTAGAGCCCTCCTGCCTCGACCAGTTCGTCGTGCCGCCCGGCTTGCGCCACGGTGCCGCCGTCGAGCACCAGGATCAGGTCCGCGTCCCGGATCGTGCCGAGCCGGTGCGACACCAGCAGGCTGGTGCCGCCGTCGCGCAGCCGCCGGAAGCCCTGGTGGATCTCGTGTTCGGCCTCGGCGTCGAGGCGGGCGCTCGGCTCGTCGAGGATGAGCAGGTCACGGCCGCCGCGCAGGAAGCTGCGGGCGATGGCGACCCGTTGCCACTGCCCGCCGGAGAGCGTGGTGCCCGGGGTCGTCCCGTTGAGCTCGTCGCCGGCGAAGTAGATGCGGCTGAGCAGCGTGTCGTACCCGTGCGGGAGCCCGCTGAGGATGTCGTGCACCCCCGCGTCCCGCGCGGCGGCCTCGATGCGTGGGCGGTCCGTCAGGGCCTCCGCGTCACCGATGCCGATGTTCTCGGCGGCCGACAGCTCGTAGGAGACGAAGTCCTGGAAGACGCCCGCGATCCGGGCGCGCAGCTGCGCCGGGTCGAGGTCGCGCAGGTTGACGCCGTCCCAGAGGATCTCGCCGCGGTCCGGATCGTAGAAGCGGCACAGGAGCTTGATGATCGTGCTCTTGCCTGCGCCGTTGTATCCGGCGAGGGCCACCGCCCGGCCCTTCGGGATCGTCACGGTGACGCCGCGCAGCACCCACGGGAGGTCCTCCCGGTAGCGGAACCAGACGTCACGCAGCTCGATGCCGTGCCGCAACGGTTCCACCGGACGGGGGCGGGCCGGCACCGGCAGGTCCTGCTCCGCTTCCACGACGGCGAGGTAGTGACCGAACATCAGCAGCTGGGTGTGCGCTCCGGCCAGGTCGCGCACGACGCCGAGCAGCGCCGCCTGCACCGCGGCCACCGCGGCGACCAGCATGGCCACGTCACCGACGGTGACCGTTCCGGCGGCCGCGGCGTTGACCACCCAGACCAGGCAGCCGCCCGCCACCCCGGTCGAGAGCATGGTGAGCAGCGCTTCCGTGCTCAGGGCCCGCCGGTCCATGGCCCGCTCCACCCGGTTCGCGGTACGGCGTTCGCCGAGCATCCGTCCCCGGAGGAAGGAGCCGACGCCGAACAGCCGCACCTCGGTGGCCGCCTCGACGTCGGACAGCAGCTGGCCGTAGAACAGCTCGCGCCGTTCGTGCGGCCCCACGGTGTTCATGGTCTCGGCCCGCCGGCGGGCGAGCGCGAACTCGGCGCCGACCGCGGGGAGCGCGCCGACCAGGACGACGACCGCCAGAACGGGGCTGACCGTGACCAATGAGACGACGAACCCGGCGGTCACCAGGACCTGCTGGAGCAGGTTCAGGCTCACGGCCACGATCTCGGCCGGTCCTGAGCCGCCGGCGTGACGGGCGAAGCGCAACCGGTCCGCGAACTGCGGGTCCTCGAACCGTCCCAGACCGACCAGCCGGTTGACCGCCGCGTAGAGCTGGTCGAGGGCGGCGAGTGCGACGATCCGTCCCTGTTCGGCCCGCAGGTAGCGCAGCACCTGCGCAAGCAGGGCCGTCAGGATGCCCGCGGCGACCAGGCCGGCGATCGGCCCCGTCAGGTCCGCGGGCCCGCCCGGGGCGCTCAGCTGGTCGAAGACGATCTTCGTCAGCCAGGCGACGGCGACCGGCGCCCCCGCGCCCAGCACCGTGAGCACGAGCTGGGCGATGGTCGTACGCGCCGCGAACCGCCAGGCCAGCCGCCAGGCGGCGAGAGCAACCCGCCTACCGGTCGTCACAGGGCCACGGAGTCGGGAAGGACGTCGACCTTGAAACCGGTCACCTGGAGGACGCCGTCCTGGCCCATGAGGCAGAAGGCCGGGTATCCGCGCAGGCCGAACGCCGCGGCCATGGCGCCGTCGACGTCCCCTTCGATGACGATCTGCGCGATCCCGCCCAGTTCCTCGCGCAGTCCGCCGAGCTCCTCGGGCGAGCCGAGGAGCACCGCGATCACCTGGTCGCGTCCGCCCGGCAGGCCGGACGCGTACCGGATGAAGGCGGGTTTCTGCTCCTCGCAGGTCGGGCAGCGCGGCGAGAAGAAGGCCACGAGCATCCCCGGTCGCAGATCGTCCCGGGTCACCGTCCGGTCGTCGCCCGTGACGGCGCTGAACTCGCCGACGCGGGCGCCGGCGGGCAGGGTGATCTCTTCCTGTCCGGGGGGATGCCCGCCCCCTCGGTTGATCAGCTCGGTGTGCTCGCGCAGGCGCCGGATCACCGCGACGGTGAGCACCAGGTTGAGCAGGCAGATGATGAAGACGATCGCTAACGCGGCCCACAAGACTGACACGGCGTAATCCTCCGAGTTGATCGTTTTCGGAGCGGCCAGGATAGTACAGGTCTAGTCAGGCGAAGCGGTCCATGATTATCGACAGGGCATTCTCTGCGCATAACACGACATAGGGATCAAACCGGCTGTTATCTCGCCGTCGGCCTGAACAACGCGACGAGGTCCTCGAACGCCGTGATCAGGATGCCGGCGACCAGTCCGGCGACACCGGCGAGCAGGGCGTACGGCACCTCGAACGCGCCCGGCGCGGAGGCGGCGGCCAGCCCGAGGACGGCGACGCAGACGAGGATCAGGTTGCGCACGATGTGGATCGGGCCCAGAGGCGTGCTCGACGCTCCGAAGCACCGGCAGGGGGCGCGGTTGCCGCGCGACAGCGCCCGCCCGATCACCAGGGTGAAGGACAGCAGGAGGCAGCCTGCCAGGGCGAAGCCGACCCACCCCGCCACCCGCACCGGGACGAGCAGCAGCACGGCGACGACGATCTCGGTCGCGACCACGGCGAACGCCGCCGGCCGCAGGAGGGGGCCCGGCACCTGGTCCAGTTGGCGCAGCGAACCGACGAAGGCGGCCCAGCCGGCCTTCCCCGAGACCTTGGTCCAGGCCGCCGTGACGAAGACCGCCGCGAGCAGCAGCCGACAGGCCACGTCCAAATAGTGCACGGTGGGCCAACCTATCCACCGCGCCCAGCCACCACAACCGCGTAACCCGAGAACTGTCGGGGGCGGCCGCTAGCCTGCGGTGCGGCGGGCTGGTCGGCGAAGGGTGTGGGCCGGTGGGCGACAGCGAGAAGCAGGCCCTGTTGACATTCCTGGAGGCGCAGCGCGCCGCCGTGCTGGCGATCATCGACGGTCTCGGCGACGACGCCCTGACGACCGCCGTCCTGCCCTCGGGGTGGACGCCGCTGGGTCTCGTCGAGCATCTCGGTCACGCCGAGCGGCACTGGTTCCAGGAGGTCGCCCTGGGTTCGGCCGAGCCCCTGCCCTGGCCGGCCGACGACCACGAGCCGCTCACGACCCCGCGCTCGCCGTCGACGGTGCTGGCCTTCTACCGCGCCCAGTGCGAGCGGTCCGACGCCGTCCTCGCCACCATGCCGCTGTCGATGCGGCCCCGGGGGCGCCATCCCCATCCGCCGGGAGATCAGATCACCGACTTACGGCAGATCGCGCTGCACATGATCGAGGAGACCGCCCGTCATGCCGGACACCTCGACGTCGTGCGCGAGTTGATCGACGGGAAGACCGGGCTCGGGCCTCGCTAGCGCCCGGCCCTCTTCACTTTCATGGCCGAGCGGCCGGCGATAGGTGAAGGGCTTCACGCTCGTCGGCGTCGAAGAGTTCCCGGATGCAGCGCGGAAAGGGCGTCTTAAACGGGGCTTCAGAGGGCAGGCAACATAAAGTCGCTTTCGGGCAACATTATTGCGGAGTCTGGATGTCGGCGACCCGAACTGCCACACTGAAAAAGCCGCACTTCGGATGATCCACCGCCGCCAAGGCGCTGTCGAACGCTTCACGACTGGTGGAAACTGCCTGACGGACGAGGTAGAAGCGCTAGTGTGGGGCGCCGGCCGTGTCGCGACCGGCGTTCAGGCGTTCCCACTCGGCGAAGGTGAAGTCTATGGTGGACCGGCTCTTGGGCGGCCTGACAGAGGCTGATCTGGCGAATGAGGAAAAAGTGCGCATCGTCGTCGCGCAGAAAGCCTTCATGGCCGACAGGAACCGCCTGTTGCTCGTCCGCAAATCGCCATCCGACCCCTACAACCCCGGTTTGTGGGAGGTTCCCGGCGGGCGAATGCGGGGCGCGGACGAAGGGCTCGACGAGCACATCGTGCGCGAGGTCCGCGAGGAAGCGGGCATCGAGATCGAGCCCGGCCCTCCCTTTCACATGTGGGACTGGGCCATGCCGGCCGACGACGGCGGTTGTGTCCGGGTCATCGCCGTGGCCCGGCAGTGCCGGGCGTTGTCGCACGAGGTGACCACCTCCGGCCAGATCTCCGGCGACCACATCGACGAGGTGAGGTGGGTGCCGCTCGACGCCGTCGCCCGCTATCCGCTCATTCCCGGGATCGATGGGGCGGTCGAGCGGTTCCTGCGGCTGCGCGGCGCGCATCCGTCCGAAGCCGTCTGCCGCCGCTGACCATGATTCCCGCCGACGGAGAGCGCCGGTTCAGTCTGGTCGCGATCGGTGAGATCCGGATCGACGTCCGCGTGCGGGTCGACTCCCTTCGCTTTCGCGACGTGTGCGGCGACCAGTTCCATTACGCGCCGGTGCGCATCACTCCGGCGGGCGTCGCGCTGCAGATGGCCCGCCAGGCGATCGGCCTCTTCGCCACCGTCACGCTGGTGTCGAGGATCGGGCGTGACGAGTTCGCCGATCCGATACGGGCCCAGGTGACCGCGATGGGGGTGACGCCGCGGCTGACCGTGGTGGAAGGCGCCTCGACCGCGCGGGTGCTCGTCATGCGTGACACCTCGGAGGGGCACGGGGTCCGCCTGATGGTCGCCGAACCGCTGTCGGACCTCCAGATGCTGGGCGTGTCGGACGTGCGGGCGGCGATCCGGGAGATCGCCGCGGCGGACGCCCTCTTCCTGACGGGATACGAGCTGCTGCACGCCCGGTCGGCCGAAGCCGTGCTGGAAGCCGCGGCCGTCGCCCGGTCGCACTCCACGGTGATCTGCCTCGACCTGGTGCCGCACGACATCCACCGCAGGATCCCCCCGGCCCGGCTGCTGCCGCTCCTGGAGGCGGCGGACGTCGTGGTGGGCGAGCTGGAAACGCTGCGTGGCGTGGTGGACGCCCCTGACGGCGGCCCCGAACTTCTGTTTCCCCTGCTCGACGCGGTGCACAAGGCCGCACCGGTGTGGATGATCCGCTCGGGGGCCGGTGGCGCGAGCCGGTCGACGATCTACCAACAGGACCGCCTGCACGTCGACTACCCCACCGGCTACGAGCGCGTCTCCGATCCCATGGGCTTCGGCGACCTGCTCACCGCGCGTGAGCTGCGCTGGCTGCTGTCAACGGGGCTCGCCCCGGCCTCCGCGGACGGGAGCAGCTTCCGGAGCGTCGCCATGAACCGCTCGCGCGTCTCCGGCAGCCCGTAGATGTCCTGCCAGCGCCACCGCTCGCCGGGCGGCGCGGCGCACATCCTGAGGAACTGCGTGGGCAACGATCCCGGGCAGGGGTAGGTGGTCGTTCCCTCGGCGTCCTCCAGGTAGAGGTAGGAGACGCCGCTCCGGAACAGCTCCGCCGGGCCGGCGGAGGTGCCGGACAGGGCCTCGCGCTCGATCCCGGCGCGGACCGGGCCGGCCCCGGGCAGGAAGTGCAGGTGCGCGTGGTCGATGCAGGAGCCCGCGCCGTGCGGGCCGGCCGGGCCGTGTTCGAAGACCGTCACGGGGCGGCCGTAGACCGCCTCCAGCCACCGGGTGACCTCCCGCTTCCGCCGGGCGACCTCCCGCGCCAGGCCGGGCGGGCACGCGCCGAAGCACGGGAAGTGGCGGGTGGAGACCAGCAGGAGATGGCCCTCGGTGAGAGGAGCCAGATCCGGCGCGCACCACAGGAACTCGTCACCCCACAGCAGGGCGGCCGCACCGGGAACACCGGCGTCCTGGTTCATCCGAAACCGGAAACGACCGCAAAATACACAATCCTCCTCTTGGCCGGTTTTTGACACGTTTTCAGAAAGCATGACGGCGCCGTCTCGATTTTCGGGCGTGCCGTACCGTGGAATGAGGACTCCGCCGGGCGGGAGAAGTTCGAAGGCTTCCGGCAGCAGATGACCGGCCGTCTCCATGTCGCAGTGAATGCGCCGGTAGAAACCCGCTGGATACGGCAGGGCACCCGGGATCGGGCGGGTAACAATGCCCTCCTCCGCGGCCCAGGTCCCGGTGGCGGTGGTGAGATGGGCCAGGGAAGCCCGCCGGGGAAGGGATCGGGCCCACTCGGTCGTGCCGCCGATCGCGAGGATATCGCCGTCCTCAATATGAAAGCCAGAAACCACCGATCTGCACCGTCCCGAATGAGGTATGGCGACCGGACACTTCGGCTATATCAAAGCGTGACGTTAGTTGCAATGGGGGGAACGGTACGCTCCGGGAAAAGCGGCGACGGGGGAACGGCCTTGTTGCACGAGATCGATCTGTCACAGTCCGAGAGCGCGTTGAACAAGTCGATGGACTTGTTGCGCCACATGTACAACGAAAGTCCCGCGGGTGGGGGCGGCTGGTACCACCTGCTCGACACCGTCCCGCCGGGGGCGACCGCGACCGCCGTGGCGTTGCTGACCTTCCACGTCGCGGGTGAGTCTCCGCCCCACCTGGAGGACGCGCTCAACTTCCTCAGGGTCCGCCAGATCAAGGACGAGGACCCGAAGGTCGACGGCGGCTGGTGGACCAACACCAGCAAGGACAAGCCGGTGGTCGAGGCGACCGCCTGGGTGGTGCGGTGCCTGGCCGCGCTGCGGTGCGACGACCAGCCGACGACTCCCGACCTCTCACGGGCGGTGTCCTGGTTGCGCAACAACCAGGACAGGTCCGGCGGCTGGGGCTCCTTCCACGGCTGCCCGCCCCGCGTCTGGCTGACGTGCCTGGCCCTGCGGGCCCTGCTGGAGGCGGCGCCCCAGGACCCGGCGGTCGACAAGGGGGTGGCGTGGCTGATCGAGCAGCAGCTGCCCTCCGGCGGCTGGGCCCCGGAGCCCCGCCAGAACCAGGCACGCGTCGCCCACACCGCGTCGGCGCTCACCACGCTGGTGAAGGCCGGCGTCGACCCGGCGTCCGAGAAGGTGGCCAAGGGCTTCGACTGGCTCCTCGCCAACCTGGACACCTCCTCCCTGGTGGAGATCGGCAACCGGGAGGAACGGTCCAACGTCCTCTTCCTGCGTACGGACAAGGGCGAGGAATACTGGCTCCCGCCGTCGCTGACGCACTACGCGCTGCCGGTGGCGACCACGGCGCTGATGCACCATCCGCGGTTCCAGAGCATCGACGTGGCGGGGAAGCTGGCGCAGTCCTTCGACACGATCGTCACCGAGCAGTGTCAGGACGGGTCCTGGCCCAACAGCATGAGCACGCACATCACTCTGTGGGGGGTGTGGCCCTGCGTGGAGGCTCTGGCGTCGCTCAGGAGCGTCAGGCTCGCTCGTGCCGGGGATCAGATCGTCTGGATGGAAGGCGCGATCGTGATCCGGCAGAAGGACGGGAAGAACCTGCCGATCGAGAAGGTCCTGCGTCCTCTGCTGCCGCGGCGCCGGTGGGCCGGGTCCCTGCGGTGGTTGCGGAGGCACTGGGCCTGGGTGTCGCTGGCGCTCTTCGTGGCGGGAGGAGCCGTGGGGCTGGCGACGCGGCTGATCCAGCTGACGGAGTTCGCCTTCGGGCTGATCTTGCCGATCGTCCTCCTGGTGCTCCAGCGCTTCATCGATCGCAAACGCCAGTGACGCGGCCGGCCGGCCACTGACATGGCCGGCCGGTTCCTGTCTACCGGGGCCGGATGTTGTGGTTGCCGGTGAACAGGTTGCCGGGGTCGTACTGACGCTTGACCGCGGCGAGCCGCTCGTAGGTCGGCGCCGGGTAGACGGCGGCGACGTCCTCCTCGGTGGCGGTTGCGAGGAAGTTGGCGTAGGCGCCGCCGGCGTGCGGCGCGAGTTTCGCCCAGAGCGCTTCCAGGGCGGGACGCGCGGCCTCGACGACCGGCTCGGGGCCCGCGACGGTGGTCGTGAACATCAGCTCCGCCTGGCGGTGCGCGTAGGCGGTGGCGTCGGGGGCCACGCGGGACACGGCGCCGCCGACGCTGCGGACGGCGATGAACGGCGGCCTTTCCGACGCCCCGGCCTCGGCCAGCAC
Source organism: Nonomuraea sp. NPDC050478 (assembly GCF_044458265.1). Lineage (NCBI taxonomy): Bacteria > Bacillati > Actinomycetota > Actinomycetes > Streptosporangiales > Streptosporangiaceae > Nonomuraea > Nonomuraea sp. NPDC050478. Next base: position 181,781 of record NZ_JBITHT010000001.1, read on the forward strand.
CTTGAGCGCGGCGGGCGCCGCGTCACCGCCGGTGAAGGCGCTCCGGGTGAACACGCGGAAACCCGGCGGCGGGGTGGCGCCCTCCACGAGCGTGTCCGCGAAAGGCCGCGGTGCGACGTCGTCGTCGATGACCGTGCCGAGGCGGCGGATCGGGTCGATGGCTCCGGCCGCGCGCTCCGGGTCGTCGCCGTCGAAGGCGACGCGGATCTCGACGGGCGCTTCGGGGCCGCCCGCGAAGGGGTTGGCGAACTCCGCGACGGAGGTGAGCTCTTCAGGGGCGGTGCGGAGGAGGTCCGCCCAGCCCTGGAGCACGGCCGCCGCCTCCCGCGCGGGGAAGGCGATCCGGCCGAAGAAGACGTCCGTCGTCGGGTGTGCCGCGAACGCGAAGGCGGTCACGATCCCGAAGTTGCCGCCGCCGCCGCGGATCGCCCAGAACAGCTCCGGGTTCTCCCGCGCGGAGGCCCGCACGGTCTCCCCATCGGCGGTGACCAGCTCCGCGGCGACCAGGTTGTCCAGGGCCAGGCCGTGCTTCCTGACCTTCCAGCCGATGCCCCCGCTCAAGGTCAGCCCGCCGACCCCGACTCCCTTGGTGTCACCCGAGGAGATCGCCAGGCCGTGCGGGGCCAGCGCGGTCGCGACCTGGCCCCAGGTGGCGCCGCCGCCGATCCGTACGAGGTGACGCTCCTTGTCGGTGACCTCCACGCTCGCGAGCGCGCCGAGGTCGATCACCACGCCGCCGTCGTTGGTGCCGAAGCCCGCGAAGGCGTGGCCGCCTCCTCGTACGGACAGCCGGAGGCCGGCGCCGGCGGCGAATCTCACACCCGCCCGCACGTCCCCGACGCTCCTGGGCCGCAGGACCCAGGCAGGACTGCCCGTCACCAGCACGGAACGACTGGCCGACGCGTACTCGGCCGATCCCGGTTCGACGATGTCGCCGCCGAAGTCGCGGCGCAGGGTTTCCAGTGCTGAACTCATGATGTTCCTTCCGTACGCGGTCTGACGAGCAAGAGATCCCGGCGGCGCGACGCTTGTGACAGCACGGCGGGTGTGACGTATGTCACCGAGTCCGGGTGTCACACGGCGGCGGCGGCCGGGATCGTATGCGTGGCACGGTCGGGAACGGACAGGCGAGGAGCAGTGATGGGCGAAGGCAGCGAGCATCCGGCGACCGAGGCGTTCCTCGCCCACCGCAACCTGCTGTTCACGGTCGCCTACGAGATGCTGGGCTCGGCCGCCGACGCGGAGGACGTCCTGCAAGAAACCTGGCTGCGGTGGGCGGGCGTCGATCTCGGTACGGTGCGGGATCAGCGTGCTTATCTGGTACGGATCGTCACGCGGCAGGCGCTGAAACGGCTGCGCACGCTCGGCCGGCGCAAGGAGTCCTACGTCGGCCCGTGGCTGCCCGAGCCGCTGCTGACCGCGCCCGACGTGGCCGAGGACGTCGAGCTGGCCGAGAGCGTCTCGATGGCGATGCTGCTGGTGCTGGAGACGCTGACGCCGACCGAGCGGGCGGTGTTCGTGCTGCGTGAGGTGTTCGACCTGGCCTACGACGAGATCGCGGAAGCCGTCGGCAAGAGCGCGGCCGCGGTCCGCCAGATCGCCCACCGGGCGCGGTCCCACGTCGCCGCCCGCCGGCCGCGCGGGGCCGCCTCACCGGCCGAGACCCGCGACGTGCTGGAGGCGTTCCGGCGGGCGGTCGAGACGGGCGACCTGCGGCGGCTCCTCGACGTCCTCGCGCCCGACGTCGTCCTGCTGGCGGACGGCGGCGGGCTCGTGCCGGCCGCGCCCGCGCCCGTCGTGGGAGCCGGTCAGGTGGCCGCGCTGCTGAAAAGGGTCGCCCGCACGGCGTCGCCGCAGCCGGCGCTGGTCAACGGCTGCCCCGCGCTGGTCATCCGTGCCGATGGCGAGGTCGAGACCGTCATGGCGGTGCGCGTCGAGGACGGCCTCATCACCGGGCTCTACGCCGTGCGCAATCCCGAGAAGTTGTCGCGCATGGAGCGGGAGACCGCGGTGAGCCGCTGAGCCGCCGTCAGCCGGGGCTGATCGTGGCGGCGACCGTGGCGCCGAGCTCCCAGCAGGCTTCCAGGTCGTCCTTGCCGGGGGCGCCCGTCACCGACGCCGGGCGCCGGACCCGCTCCCAGCCGAGTCCGGTGGCAATCGACTCCACCGCGCGGACGGCGCCGGTCGTGTCGTTGTTGCCGTGCACGTACAGGGCGTACGGCAGGCGGCGGGTCTCCTCCAGGCAGGGGTAGTAGATCGTGTCGAAGAAGTGCTTGAGCGCGCCGCTCATGTAGCCGATGTTGGCCGGGGTGCCCAGGATGAGGCCGTCGGCCGCGAACACGTCGACGGCGGTGGCGGCCAGCGCCGGGCGGGTGACGACCTCCACGCCCTCGACCTCGTCGGTGGTGGCGCCCTCCCGGACGGCCTCGAAGAGCTCGCGGAGCGTGGGCGAGGTGGTGTGGTGCACGATCAGCAGGCGCGTCACGTCATCGATCCTTTCACGGCGAGGTTAGCCGCGCCGCGAGCGGGGATGCCGCTCGTCATGGGTGAAACCATGATCTTCTTGCGGCGGGCGACCAACGTCGCCGTGCTCACTCTCCTCGTCCTCCCGATCACCGCCGTTCTCACTGCCCCGCCCGCGGCGGCCGAATCCCGCAAGCAGGCCGCCGCCCGGGCCCGGAGCATGCTGGCGCAGCTCAAGGTCGCCAGGCCGTTGTCCATCCGCGGTTACAGCCGCGAGAAGTTCCGTCCCCACTGGGCGGACCGCAAGGGGAGGTGCAGTACGCGGGAGCTCGTCCTGGCCCGCGACGGGCGGCGCGTCCGCCGGAACGCGGCCTGCCACCCGGTCAAGGGAGTCTGGTTCAGCCCGTACGACGGCAAGAAGCTGAAGAGCGAGAGGTACGTGGACGTCGACCACGTGGTGCCGCTCGCGTACGCCTGGCGGTCGGGCGCCAAGCGGTGGAGCCCGGCCAAGCGGCGCGCGTTCGCCAACGACATCAGGCGGCCCGAACTGCTCACCGTGAGCCATTCCGCCAACATCGCCAAGGGCGCCAAGGGCCCGCAAAGCTGGCGTCCGCCGCGCCGCGCCCACTGGTGCCGGTACGCGACGTCATGGATCACCGTGAAGCGTCACTACCGGCTCTTCGTCACCCGCAAGGAGAAGACGGCCCTGCTCAACATGCTGCGCACCTGTTGACATGCAGCCGTTTGGCTGCCTATCGTTCATAGGCAGCCAAACGGCTGCGCATTCGAGGTGGTAGCTGTGGACGACGTGTTCAAGGCGCTGGCCGACGCCAGCCGCCGCATGCTCCTGGACAGTCTCAACGCCCGTGACGGCCAGACCCTGAGCGAGCTCTGCGACGGGCTGGACATGGCCCGCCAGTCGGTCAGCAAGCACCTGGCCGTCCTGGAGGCCGCCGAGCTGATCACCACGGTCAGGCACGGCCGGGAGAAGCTCCACTACCTCAACGCCGCCCCGATCAACGACATCGCCGAGCGCTGGATCCGCCGCTACGACCGGCGGCGCGTCCAGTCGCTGTCGGCGCTGAAGCGAGCCCTTGAGGAGACGGCTGTGTCCAAGCCCGAGTTCGTCTACACGTCCTACATCGTCACCACGCCGGAGCGCCTGTGGCGCGCGCTGACCGAGCCGGAGTTCACCCGGGCCTACTGGGGTCTCACCCTGGAGTCGGCCTGGACCAAGGGCGCCCCCGTCGTCTGGCGCACCGAGGGCTCGGTCGTCGACGACGGCGGCAGCGTGGTCCTGGAGTCCGACCCCTACCGGCGGCTCTCGTACAGCTGGCACACCTTCACCCGGGAGTGGGCCGACGACGCCGGCGTCGCCCCGGACGTCCTCGCCGAGATCGCCGCCGAGCCCCGCTCTCGCGTGACCTTCGATCTCGAACCGGCCGGGGAGCGGGTCAAGCTCACCGTCGTCCACGACGGGTTCGAGCCGGGCAGCACCGTTCTGGAGATGATCAAGGGGGGATGGCCGGACCTGCTGTCCGAACTCAAGACCCTGCTCGAACGGCAGCCGGCCGGTGTTGAGGACGGATCACGGCGACCTGACGCCGAGCGTTGACCGTCGCGATCCGTCAGATCGGGACTGCGGTCACCACCAGTAGCCCCAGTCGTCGTCCCAGTCCCAGTCGTTCCAGTAGCCCCACCACCTTCTGCGGCGGCAGCGACGGTATCGACGGCGGCGGCAGCCGCCATATCCGCTACTCACGACGTCTCCCCCTTTTCGATTGATCCTTCAATTAGGACGCTAGCACCCAAATGGGGATCAATCACTACAAATCCACCGGTTTCAAAAAGACTTGAAGGGCATCGAAGGCCGTCGATCGAATGGCGGCCTTCGATGCCCTTTCATGACGCGTCAGCCGGTGCCGCAGACCCTTCCGTTGAAGGTGAAGACCGACGGCAGGACGTTCGGGCCGGTGTAGTTGCCGACGAAGCCGATCGTGGTCGTCGCGCCCGTGCCCAGCGCGCCGTTCCCTGGCTCGCTGACGGCCTTGACGTCCTGGCCGTTCTGGGTCCAGGTCGCGCTCCAGCCGCTGCCGAGGCTCTGCCAGGCTCTCGGCCAGGCGAAGTTCAGCGTCCAGCCGTTGACCGGGGCGCCGGTGTTGGTGATCTCGATGCTGCCGACGTAGCCGCTGGCCCAGTCCGACTGGACGGTCAGCTTCGCCGTGCAGGAGCTTGTGGCGGGGGCCTTGGTGGTGAAGGTCAGCGGCGGGGAGGACCAGGAGAGGCCGCCGCCGCTGTCGCGGGCGATCACGTTGACGGTGTAGCGGGTGCCGGGCCTGAGGTTGGCGGCCGTGAACGAGGTGCCGCCCGTCTCGCCGAGCTGCTCGGTGACGGCGCCGTGCTGGCGGTGGATCTCGTACTTGGCGACCGGGCGGGCGCCGGGGGTGGCGCGCGGCCAGGTGATGGTGGCGGTGGTGTCGGTCACGGCGGTGGCGGTGGGCTGACCGGGGGCGCCGGGGCCGGACGGCGGGACGGCGGGACGCAGGACGATCGTGGTGAGCGACAGCGGCGGCAGGAGCCGGCCGGCGGGAGTGCCCGCGGTCTCGGTGGTGATCGCGGTGGCGCCGTTGGTGTGGGTGAGCACGGTGGGCGCGCCCGCGGCGGGGGTGTAGCCCTCGTAGTCGAGGGCGGCCGCGTACGAGGTGTCGCGCGAGGTGTTGATCAGCATGACCGCCAGCTCGCCGTTGGGGCGGCGGGCGGCGTGCGCGGAGACCGCGGGCTGGTCGGCCGCCGCCCGGACGAACTGGTCGCCGGGACGGGCGAAGCGGCTGACCATCTGGAGCGCGTAGTAGGGCGCGAAGGGGGTGTTCAGCGCGGGCTCGCAGACCGAGCCGTCGGACGTGCAGGCCGCGCTCGACAGCAGGCCGAAGTCGCCGTAGTCGGTGTGCCCCTCGACCTCGGTGACGGCGCCGATGCCGTTGCGCACGTTCCACCAGTCGACCGTGAACACGCCGTTGGCCAGCAGCGTCGCGTACGCGTCGGCGGCGGCCAGGGCGCCCGGCTGGGTGTTGGTGCCGTTGCTGCTCGAGCCGGTGTTGAACTCCGTCATCGCGATGCCGATCCGCTCGGCGCCGGGGCCGGCGTACCGGGCGATCTGCTCGCGGGCGAGCTGGACCATGTCGGGTACGTGTCCCGTACGGTCGAGGGCCCCCGGATACCAGTGCAGGACCACGAAGTCGATCTTGGATCCGGCGGCCGACAGGACGACCTGGTTCCAGCTTCCCGCGTCGCCCTCGGCCACGATCGCGTCGGGCCAGTTGGCGGGGGTGGTGAGCACGGCGCCGATCTTGATGGTGGGGTCGACGGCCTTCATGGCGTCCGCGTAGGCGACGACGTGGCGGGCGTACTCGGCCGGGCTCTTGTCGGGGTGGTCGTCGGCCTCCCAGGCGGCGCCGTAGTGGCCGTTGCCGTAGTTCTCGTTGCCGATCTCCCAGTACTTCACGCCGTAGCCCTTGGTGACGTTGGCATACCTGACCCAGGCGGCGGCCTCCTCGGCCGTCCCGGTGCCGTAGTTGGCGGTCACCATCGCCTTGGCCCCGGTGCGGCGCACGCCGGCCATGTAGGTGTCGAAGTCGGTGTTCGGCGCGACGTAGCCGCCGGGGGCGGTGTGGTCGGCCCAGTGGTAGATGTCGGAGTACGAGCCGCCGGGGTAGCGCAGCAGCTTCACGCCCGCCTCCTTGAGGAGGTCGGCGGTCTGGTCCGAGCCCAGGTGGGTGTCCCAGATGGCATGGTTGGTGCCGATGCCTGTCTCGGGTACGGCCGCGAGGGCGGCACGGGTGTTGACGGTCACCTCGACAGGGGCGGCGTCCTGGGCATGGGCGGCAGGGATGTTCAGGGCGGCCAGCGTCAGCACGATCGCGGACGCGGCCCGGAGCAGGGTTCTCGGCATCGGTGCACCTCGCCGTGGCAGTGGTCATCACTGGACGGTCATCACTCGACGGTCATCACTCGACGCCTCCTCCTGACCAGGAGACAAGCGTGATCATGTGCGGCGGGCGGTGCGTTCGTCAACCGCCGGTGAAACTTTCAGCTCCGGATTCGGCCGCGCATCAACCGATCGGTTGATTTCCGCGCCAGCCGGATCCGCGGCGGATCATGGCCGGCGGGTCGATTCGCCGGAGCCGCCGGCGGACGACGCTTGAGCCATGGCAGTCATCGAAGTCAACGGGCTCCGCAAGTCGTACGGGGAGCTGACGGTTCTGGACGGGGTGTCGTTCTCCGTGGAAGAGGGCGAGATCTTCGGCATCCTCGGCCCCAACGGCACCGGCAAGACCACCACCGTGGAGTGCGTGGAAGGGCTGCGGCAGCCCGACGACGGGTCGATCAGCGTGCTGGGGCTCGACCCGGCCAAGGACGGCAGGCGGCTGCGCGAGCGGATCGGCGTGCAGCTCCAGCACACGCAGCTGCCGGAGAACATCAAGGTGTGGGAGGCCCTGGACCTCTACGCCTCCTTCTACGCCCAGCCGCGCGACTGGCGCGAGCTGATGGCCGAGTGGGGGCTGGACGAGAAGCGCGACGCCCGGTTCGGGAAGCTGTCGGGCGGCCAGAAGCAGCGCCTGTTCATCGCCCTGGCGCTGGTCGGCAACCCGCGGGTGGCCTTCCTCGACGAGCTGACCACCGGGCTCGACCCGCAGGCCCGGCGCACCACCTGGGAGCTGATCAAGCGGGTCCGGGCGAGCGGCGTGACGGTGGTGCTGGTCAGCCACTTCATGGACGAGGTCGAGGAGCTCTGCGACCGGGTCGCCGTCTTCGACCGCGGCCGCGTCGTCGCCCTCGACACCCCGGCGGGGCTGATCGACGGGATCGACGCCGAGCACCGGATGAGCTTCACCCTGATGGACGGCGAGCCCGCCGGGCTGGCGGACCTGCCGGGGGTGACCGGGGTGAGCAGGACCGGCGACCGGGTGGTCGTCAGCGGGCGGGCCGACTTCGCCACCGCCGTCACCGCCCACCTCGCCAGGCACCACGTCCTCGTGAGCGATCTGCGCATCGACAAGCGCACCCTCGACGACGCCTTCATCGCCCTGACCGGCCGTTCCTTCGGCACCAAGGAGTAGGACCCGTGACCAAGCTGACCTTCGTCGAACTGAAGCTGCTCACCAGGGAGCCCGGGGCGATCTTCGCCCTGCTCATCCCGCTGTTCATCCTCGTGGTCTTCGGCAGCTCGATCGAGCCCGGCGACACCGTGCTGGTGCCGATGGCGCTGGCCATCGCGGTGGGGCTCGTCGGCCTCTACATGCTGCCCACCACCCTGGCCACCTACCGTGAGCGGGGCATCCTGCGCCGGCTCTCGGCCACGCCGGTGCGCCCGGTGCGGATGCTGGTGGTGCAGCTGATCCTGCAGCTCGTGCTCGCGGTGGCCGCCTGCGGCCTGCTGCTGGGCGTGGCGGGCGGCGTCCTGGGGGCCCACCTGCCCTCCCGGTGGCCGCTGGTCGCGCTGGTCTTCCTGCTCGGGGCGGGTTCCCTGTTCGCCATCGGGCTGCTCATCGCGGCGCTGGCCCCGAACGGGCGGTCCGCCAACGGGATCGGCGTCCTGCTGTACTTCCCGATGGCCTTCCTGGCCGGGCTGATGCAGCCGACGCACCAGATGCCCGATATTTTGGTGCGCGTCGGTGAATACACCCCTCTGGGGGCTTTCCGGCAGAGTCTGCAGGACATCTGGGCGGGCAGCCCGGCCGATCCGCTGCCGCTGCTGGTGATGGCCGGGTACGCGCTGGTCGTCAGTATGATCGCGGCCAGGTTCTTTCGCTGGGAGTAAGGCATGACGGCGCAGCTCGATCGATGGGAGCGCCTGCTGGAGCGCCAGCTGACGGCAGCACCGTACGTCCTGCTGGCAGCCAGCACGATGCTCGCGCTCCTCACGGAGGACGGCCCGCCATGGCGGGTCGTGGCGCTGGCGGCGCTGGCCGCCTTGTGGCTCCGGCTGGTCCCGCGGGGCGTCGTCTACGTGATCGGGCTGATCGTCCTGATCGGCGTGCTGTGCACGCAGGCGGTGTGGTTCGCCGGCTTCTTCGGCTTCATCGGCTACCTGCACTCATGGGAGTACCTGAAAGGGATGTGGCGCTTCGCCGGGGTCACCGCCACGGCGGCGATCAGCGTCACGGCCTTCTTCGGCGGGCCGCCGGACCCCGTCCCGTCCAAGATCCTCTCGTACCTGCTGCTCACCGCCGCCATCGTGGCCGCGGTCGGGCTGTTCAGCTTCGTCGGCGAGATCACGGCCGCGCGCAGCGCCGAGCGGAAGCAGATGGTGACGCGGCTGGAGGAGACGCTGCGGGAGAACGCGGGCCTGCATGCGCAGCTGCTGGTCCAGGCCCGGGAGGCGGGCGTGATGGACGAGCGGCAGCGGATGGCGGCGGAGATCCACGACACCCTCGCCCAGGGCCTGACCGGCATCATCACCCAGCTCCAGGCGGCACACCAGGCCGGCGACTGGCGCCGCAACGTGGACAACGCCCTGCGGCTGGCGCGGGAGAGCCTCGCCGAGGCCCGGCGCTCCGTCCAGGCGGTCGGCCCCGGCCAGCTGGACGCCGCCCCGCTGCCCGAGGCGCTGCGCGAGGTCGTGGCCCGGTGGAGCGAGCTCAACGGGGTGCGCGCCGACTTCACCACCACCGGCACCGTGCGCCCCATGCACCCGGAGGTGGAGGAGACCCTGCTCCGCACCGCGCAGGAGGCCCTGGCCAACGCGGCCAGGCACGCGGGCGCGTCCCGGGTGGGGCTGACCCTTTCCTACATGGAGGACATGGTGACGCTGGACGTGCGCGACGACGGCGCGGGCTTCGACCTCGAACGCGTACGGGAGGGCGGCGGTTTCGGCCTGACCTCGATGCGCGGGCGCGTCAGCCGCCTGGCCGGAACCCTGGAGATCGAGACCGAGCCCGGCGGCGGCACCGCGATCTCCGCGAGCGTCCCGGCGGTGGCGCGTGGCTGACGACCCGATCCGGCTGCTGATCGCCGACGACCATCCCATCGTGCGCGACGGCATCCGCGGCATGTTCGCCGGCGACCCGGACTTCGAGGTGCTCGCCGAGGCCGAGAACGGCGCCCGGGCGGTCGAGCTGGCGCGGGCGCTGAGCCCTGACGTGATCCTCATGGACCTGCGCATGCCGGGGATGGACGGCGTCGCCGCCATCAAGGAGCTCACCAGGCTCGGCATCGGGGCCCGGGTGCTCGTCCTGACCACGTACGACACCGACAGGGACGTCCTGCCCGCCATCGAGGCCGGCGCGACCGGCTATCTCCTCAAGGACACCCGGCGCGACGACCTCATCAGGGCCGTGCGCACGGCGGCGCGGGGCGAGTCGGTGCTGTCCCCGTCCGTCGCCACCCGCCTGGTGGGGCAGGTGCGCACGCCGGCCGACCCGCTGAGCGCCCGCGAGCTGGAGGTCCTGGACCTGATCGCGCAGGGCACGACCAACCGCGAGGTGGCCGCGCGCCTGTTCGTCAGCGAGGCCACGGTCAAGAGCCATCTGCTGCACATCTACGCGAAGCTCGGCGTGAACGACCGCGCGGCGGCCGTCGCCGTCGCCTTCCGGCGCGGCCTCATCGGCTGAGCGTCAGAGGCCCGCCTCCCGGGCGCGCATGATCGCCTGTGCGCGGTCGGCCACCTGGAGCTTGGTGAAGACGGCCGAGACGTGGTTGCGCACGGTCTTCTGGCTCAGCCCCAGCCGGGCGGCGATCTGCGGGTTGGTGAGGTGGCCGGCGATCAGGGCGAGGATCTCCCGCTCGCGCGGGGTCAGGCCGGGCAGGGCGGGCTCGGCGCGCTCGCCCGCGGAGAAGTAGCCGACGAGGCGGGAGGCGAGGGCCGGGCCGAACACGGCGCCGCCCTCGGCCACGGTCTGCACCGACCGGACGAGCTCGGCCCGGCGCGCGCCCTTGACGACGTAACCGCGGGCCCCGGCCCGGACGGCGGCGAACACCGAGTCGTCGTCGTCGGACATGCTGAGCACGAGGACCCTGATGTGCGGGTGGTCGCGGGTCAGCCGCTCGGTGGCCGCGATGCCTCCCATGCCGGGCATGTCCAGGTCCATCAGGACCACGTCCGGCTGGATCCGCCCGGCCAGCGCGAGCGCCTGTTCCCCGCTGCCCGCCTCGTCCGCGACGTCGATCCCCTCGGCCGTCGCCAGCAGAGTCCGCAACCCGGCGCGGAACCCCGCATGGTCGTCGACCACCAAGACCTTGATCATCGCCGTCCCCTTCCGCGCCCGCACGGTCGTCGGCCACCAGGATCGTGGGTCACCGCCCGTCCCCTTCCCCGCCCGCATGGTCGTCGGCTACCAGGATCCTGGGTCATCGCCGGTCCCCTCCGCTTCCGCGGGGAGTTCGACCCGGACGCGGGTGCCGCCTCCGGGGCGTTCCTCGATCGTGCACGATCCGCCGAGTTCCGTGGCCCGTTCGCGCATGGACGCGAGCCCGACTCCGGATTCGTCCCGGTCCTCCGGACCGATGCCGCGGCCGTCGTCGGAGATCTCCAGCCTGAGCGTCCCGTCCGCGATCTCGACGCGCAGCCACGAGCGGGTCGCGCCCGCGTGGCGGCGGGTGTTGGCCAGGGCCTCGGTCGCGATCCGGTAGGCGGCGGCCTCGGTGGCGGCGGGCAGCGCGGGCAGGTCGTGCGGCGCTTGCACGTCCACCCGCAGGCCGGCCGGCTGCCTGATGGCGTGCGCGCGCAGCGCCCCGGCCAGGCCGAGGGAGTCGAGCGCGGGCGGGCGCAGCCCGTCGACCAGGGTCCGCACGTCGGCCAGCGCGGTCTCGGCGTCGTCCACGATCTCGGCGAGCAGCCGCCGCGCCCGCTCGTCGGTGACCAGGTCGTGCGCCGCCTCGGCCCGCATGGTCAGCGCGGCCAGGGTGGGGCCGAGCCCGTCGTGCAGGTCACGCCGGAGCCGCCGCCGCTCCTCCTCCCTGCCCATGACCAGCCGTTCGCGGGAGCGTCGCAGGTCGGCGGAGAGCCGCACGGCGTGCACGGCCACCGCGACCTGCCGGGCCAGGTCCTGGAGCACGCGCAGGTCACGGGGGCCGAACCCGCTGTCGCCCGGCCGCGGCGAGAGCACCAGGCCGCCGACCCGCTCGCCGTTGTGCGTCAGCGGCAGCCGCACCGGATCGGCGGCCCTGGCCGGCTCACCGTGTTCGTGGCGGGCGCCCTGGCTGGTCTCCACCGCCACGTACGGCAGGCGCAGCGCCTCGGCGATCGACCGGGCGATCCCCGGCAGCACGGTGCCGGGGTCGGCGGTGCTCTCCAGCCTGCGGCCCAGCCGGGTGAGCGCGGCGTACGGGTCGTTCCGCTCGCCGTAGGTCAGCAGGTTGACCCAGCTCTGCAGCCGTTCGCGCAGCGGCGCGAAGGCGAGCGCCACCAGCCCGGCCGCCAGCACGGAGACCGGCAGGTCGCCGGCCGGGAAGAGCGCGCCGAGGTAGCCGACCACGAGGATGTAGCCGCCGGTCACGCAGCCCGACAGCAGCGCGTACACCAGGGTGCGGTTGATGACCAGGTCGATGTCGAAGAGCCGGTGGCGCAGGATGGCCACGCAGATGGCGACCGGGATGAGGGTGGCGCCCGCGATGCCGACCAGCTCCCACAGGACGCTGGTCGACGGCCACACCGAGGCGGGGTCGTCGTCGGTCAGTCCGGCGACCAGCCGCGCCCCGATCACCACCGTCTCCAGCGCGACCACGTACACGAGCCACGCGATCTGGCGGCGCTCGGCGTCCTCGCTGCGCCGGGCCCGTACGGCCAGGTTCGCGGCGCCCAGCACGAACACGGCCGCCAGCAGGACGGTCAGCACCGCCTCGGCCGCCGACGCGGGGGCGGCCAGGGCGGGGACGCCGAGCGGGTTGGGCACCGCCGCGCCCATCCCCACCTGGAGGTTGTCGCCCGGGCGGAGCGCGCTCGGCACGGCGGCGAGCGCGGCGGCGGACACCACTCCCCTGACCGGCGGGCGCAGGCGCGGGGAGGGCAGCCGCCCGCTGGGGAAGTACAGCGGGATCAGGGTGGCCGCCAGGTTGGCCGGTATCCACAGCCAGGTCTGCGGCCAGGCGAGCGCCGCCGCGAGCGGCAGGCCCGGGTGGGTGAGGCCGAGGATCGCGTAGTGGCCGCAGGCCTCCATCAGCGCGAAGCAGAACGCGCTCAGCGCGAGCAGCCGGCCCACCATGTGACCGGGCCGGTGGGCGCCGATGAGCCCGCCCGCCACCGCGCACGCCGCCACGAACAGCAGGTGGACCACCGGGAGCGGGGCGGCGCCGTTGGCGAAGGCCAGGGTGGCGGCCGTCGCCGCCAGGACCAGGGTCAGCGCACACCACGCCCACGCGACACGCGCCGTCGCCATCCGTCCCTCCCGTCCAGGACGCCTGCCGCAGCCCTGGTCAAACCATATTTCGGGACAAACGGTATACGTCCTGTGTCCCGGTTCACCGGGACGGTGTCCCGGGAGTTCCGTGGCATTTCTCCCGGATGGACGGGGACGAGTGCCCGGGCGTGGCGGGACGGGGTTCGGATTCGCTGGGCGAGTGTTGAAAAATCCTGATTCGTTCCGCCGGATCGTCGCCGGCATCGCCCTCCTCGCCTGGCCCGTCTTCGAGTTCCTGGCCTTCCTGACCTCGCCTCCCGGGGCCGAGCACGCGCCCGAGGTCTTCCGTACGCACGAGACGGCCGTGCAGGTCAGCGCGCTGCTCTACGTGTGGGCGGCGCTCGCCCTCATCCCCGTCGTGCTGGCCCTGGCCCACCTCCTGCGCGAGCGCGCCCCCCGGGCGAGCGGGATCGGGGCGGCGCTCGGGCTGGTCGGCGCCGGTCACGGGCTGACGCTCTTCACCACCGACTTCTACGACCTCGCCCTGGCCCAGGTCCTGCCCGACGCGCAGGCCGAGGCGGTCACCCAGCGGGCCGGCGAGCTGCCGGGATTCGTGTTCGGGATGCTGCTGCCGGGGTTCCTGCTGCACGTCGGCCTGATCACGCTGCTCGTGACCCTGGCCGTGGTCAAGGTCGCGCCCTGGTGGGTGCCGGTCGCCGCGCTGGCGGGCACCATCGTGCCGTTCGTCACCATGGACCAGGCGCCGGTCGTGCAGTCCACCGGCGCCCTGCTGCACCTGGCCGCCTACGGCTGGATCGCGCTGCGCGTGCTGCGCATGCCGGACGCCGAGTGGCGCGGCGGGATCGGCAGCCCGCTCTTCGCGCGGGTGTGACGGACCGGCTGGCGCCCGCGGCCATCGCCGGCGCCCTCTACGTCGGCATCAGCGGCCTGCTCGCCGGATACGACCTGGCGGCGGTGCTCCTCGCGGGCACGCTCTGCCTGCCGTTGCGCAAGGGCCTGGCCCGGCTGCCGGTCCTCCCCTGGATGTCTGTCCGGGAACTGACCGATCGGCTGAACCGGTGTCTGCGGCACAGCGCCCCGGAGGAGGCGCTGGCCTCGGTGGTGGCGGTGTCGCGTGACGCGCTGGCCGTCCGAGGGGTCGCGGTGGAGGTGGCGGACGGCGAAACCTCCGTGGAGAGCGGGCGGGTCGGCGCCGAGGCCCGCGAGGTGCCGCTGATGTGGCACGGCGAACGGGTCGGACGGCTGCTCGTCGGTCCCCGGCGCCTGCCCTGGGCGCGCCGGGACCGGGCACTGGCCGCGCTCGTGCCGTACGCCGCCCGCCTCGCGCACACCCTGTGGACGGCCGGCGAGCTGAAGCGCGCCGAGGAGCTCGACGTGGCCGCCAGGGAAGAGGAGCGTCGCCGGTTGAGCCGCAGCCTGCACGACGGGCTCGGCCGGACGCTCGTCGCGATGGCCAGGACGATCGACCTGGCCCGGGGCGGGCCGGCGGACTGCCCGCACGCCACCGACACGCTGCTACGCGACCTGCGGCGCGGCATGGACGACGCCACGGACCACGTCCGCGTGCTCCTGTACGGCCTGCCGACAGGGGGATTCCGGACCCCGTCAGAGCGGGAACCAGCCGTTGCCCTCGTACCAGTGGCCGCCGGCGCGCAGGTGGGCGACGATCGCGTGCTCCAGCGTGGTGCGCGGGGAGAGCTGGTCGGGCGGCAGGTCGGGGTCGCCGAAGACGAACTCGATCGGGCCTCCGTCGTTGGGCTGCTCGGCCGGGTAGCCGGGGCGGAAGCGGCGCTGGAAGGCGACGATGTTGGAGCTTTCCGGCAGGTGGTCGGCGAGCTGGGGGTCGAGGAGCCAGGAGTAGCAGGTGGCGACGGTGGGCTCTTCGTCGGGGAAGTGGCGGGGGAAGAAGGCGCGGGCGCGGGCCAGCGAGTCGTCGCAGGCGGCGGGCGTCAACGGCCCGGAGAAGTCGGGAATGTGCAGATTCAGTGAGGGGGCGCCGGGCATGACGCCCTCGATGAGGGTCCCCATGCGGGTGCCGAGGGTGGCGCGCTGGTACTGGAGCCGGCCCAGCTGGTAGATCTCGCCCCGGTAGTGCATCTTGATCCAGGAGGGCTGGATCACGCCGCCGACGCCGTGCCGCCTGCGGTGGACGGCGACGTTGCGGCCGAGGTCGGCGAGGGTGTGCCGGGAGACGTCCGCCGGGACGCCGCGCTCACGGTGGTAGGCGCGCACGTGCGGGAGCGCCGCGACGAAGACGAACAGGTGGAAGTAGCGGCCGGCCGCGCCCAGCCCGGCGGGCAGGTACGGCAGGTCGAAGGGGTGGTCGATCAGCCCGATGCCGCGCACCAGCCGCCGGGCGCAGCGTTCCAGCAGCCACCACAGCCCGGGGTCGGCCCTGATCGTCTGGGCCAGCGCGAGGATCTCGTTGACGTCCTCGTGCGGCACGGCCAGGTCGAGCAGGGTGAAGGCGTCCGGCAGGACGACCTCGACGTCCGGTGAGTCGTCGGCCTCCAGCCCGGCGAGCCAGGCGGCCGTCCGGTCGTCGGCGCGGAGCAGGTCCAGGGGGTTGTCCACAGGGCTCTCCTCAGGGGGTCCGGTCGAGCGTGAGTCGCAGGTTGACCGCGCGGACCAGGTCCTCGGGGAGTTTGAGCACCTCGCGGTCGTAGGTGAGCAGCCCGTTCAGCTCGTCCTCCACGTCGGACAACTGGGTGTAGACCGTGGCGCTCAGGCCGCGCGGGATGGCCGGGACGATCTGCTCGGCGTGCAGCCGGGCGAAGGCCGCGCCCAGCCGGTCGGGGGTGTCGTAGCGCCGGTAGCCGAAGTTGCGGTCGTTGAAGGTGTGGCCGTCGACCCGCAGACCGTATCCGCCGTACTCCGACAGCACGAGGACCCGCCGGTCGCGGCGGCGCGGCACGCGGAAGCGGCGGAAGTAGACGTGCAGGCTCCGCAGGTCGCCCGCACCCTGGTCGTGCCAGCCGCTGGCGTGGTCGACGGTCCGGGTGGGGTCGAGCCGGGCCACCTCCGCCGCGACGCGGGCGGCGTCGAACTGGCCCCAGCCCTCGTTGAACGGCACCCAGACGGCGATGCTCACCACGTTGCGCAGGTGCTCCACCGTCTCGCGGAGCTCGGCGAGGAACCGCTCCCGGTGCGCCCGCCCGAAGAACCGGTCGGGCAGATGGAACGGCACGACCGCCGGGGCGGTGACCACCAGCGGATGGTAGCGTCCGCCCGCGTTGACCATGTCCTGCCAGACGATCATGCCGAGCCGGTCGCAGTGGTGGTACCAGCGCAGCGGCTCGATCTTGATGTGCTTGCGCAGCATGGTGAAGCCGAGCCGCTTCATGGTGGCGATGTCGTGGATCATCGCCTCGTCGGACGGCGCCGTGTACATGCCGTCGGACCAGTAGCCCTGGTCGAGGATCCCGGCGTGGAAGTACGGGCGGCCGTTGAGCAGCAGCCGGGGCACCCCGTCGGCGTCGGTCCCCACCCCGTACGAGCGCATGCCCACGTAGCTCCGCACCCGGTCGGCGCCCAGTTCCACCGTGACGTCGTAGAGGAAGGGGTCCTCCGGGCTCCACGGCCGGACGTCCGGGATCGGGACCCGCACCGGCTGACCGGCGGGGGCGGTGGCGCGGGCGACGACGATCCCCTCGGCGAGGATCTCGACGTCCGCCTCCCCCTCGGCGGCGTGCACGGTCACCTCGACGCACGACTCGTCCAGGTGCGGGGTGAGGGTGAGCCGCTCGACGTGCGTGGCGGGCACGCGCTCGGCCCACACGGTCTGCCAGATGCCCGACTGCGGCGTGTACCAGATGCCGCCCCGCTCCAGCTTCTGCTTGCCGCGGGCGTGCTGCCCGGTGTCGGTGTCGTCGCGCACCGCGACGGTCAGGACGTTCTCGCCGTCGCGCAGCAGGTCGGTGACGTCGAAGCCGAACGGGAGGTAGCCGCCGGTGTGGCGGCCCGCCTCGACGCCGTTGAGCAGCACCCGGCAGGTCTGGTCGACCGCGCCGAAGTGCAGCAGCACCCTGCCGCCGGTGCCGAAGCCGTCGGGCAGGGTGAGGCCGCGCCGGTACCAGAGGGTCTGGCCGGGCATCAGCCGCCGGTCGACGCCGGACAGCGCCGACTCGGGCGAGAACGGCACCACGATCGGCCCGTCGTACGTCGCCGGTTCCTCGCCGTCGCCGGTGATGGCGTACTCCCACCGGCCGTTGAGGTTGAGGTAGCTGTCGCGGACGAGCTGGGGGCGCGGGTACTCGGGCAGGACCGCGTCGGGGTCGAGGTCCCGGCCCCAGCGGGTGAGCGTGCTCATGCGATCTCTCTCTTGCGCAGGATCCGGACGGGGACGGCGATCAGCAGCAGCACCGCGGCGGCGGCCAGGAAGATCGCGGGAGTGGGCACCTGTCTGAGCACCCCGAGATCCTCGTAGTACGCGTCCGCGCCCCGGATGACGAGGGCCCCGACGTACGGTCCGATCAGCATGGGGATGAGGATCGCGAACACCATCCGGAGCCCCTGCACGTACCCGGCGCGCTCCGGCGGCGTGTGGTCGCGCACGAGCGCGCCGATGGTCGCGGCGACCAGCATGAACCCGGACATCATCACCAGCCCGGCCGCGATGACCGGCACCATCCCGCGTGCCGCCCACATCGCCAGCAGCCCGGCCGCGTAGACGGCCACGGCGGGGAGCAGGAAGCGCGCCTTGCCGACGCGGTCGATCAGCCGGCCGAACCCGACGGTGACCGCCGACGCGCCGGTCAGCACCACGCCGAGGACGACCGCGTACGCCTCGATCTGCAGGTAGCGCTGCACGTAGATGATCAGGTACGGGAGGAAGACCTGCGTCGAGACGCCCCAGACCGCCCACGCCGACAGCAGCAGGTAGAGGCCGGGGTTGGCGCGCATGGCGCTCGGGCGCAGGCCGTGGAAGACGGCGGCCAGGGCGCCGTCGCGGGCCCGGGGCACGGACGGCCGGTCACGGACCAGGAACCAGGCCACCACCCCGACCACCGTGATGACCGCGCCGATCAGCACGAAGAACTCCCGCCACTGCCCGGCCCTGGTGAGCGGGTCGAGGGCGCCGAAGACGGCCAGCATCGACACCAGCGGCATGATGGCCAGGACGGACTCCACCCGGCCCCGGTTGGCCGGCCGCGTCACGTCGGTCACCCACGCCTGGAAGGCGGCGTCGTTCGCGCCGGAGCCCAGGAACGACATGACGCAGTCCAGCACGATGACCGCGACCATGGCGACCAGCACGGCGTTCGCGGCCGGCGCGAGGTTCGCCACGGTGTCCACGGTGACCAGCCCGAACGCCGCCGTGGACAGCCCCCACAGCACGTAACCGGCGGCGATGAACACCCGGCGGCGGCCCGTGCGGTCGGACAACGAGCCGATCAGCAGCGTCGCGACCGTCGCGGTGACCGCGCTGGCGGCGACCATGGTGGCGATGGCCGTGGGGTCGTCGCTGATCGTGTCGTACAGGAACACGTTGAGATACATGTTCTCGACGGTCCAGGCGAGCTGGCCGACGAAGCCGAGCACGATCACCGCCGTCCAGCGGCGGGAGCCCAGCTGGGCGGGTACGGCGATGGTCACGCGCGACAGCGTATAGCTACCAACGGGTACGAAAACGGATCAAGCGTGCGCGGCGCCCGCGAGGACCGCGCCGTACTGGATGGCCACCAGGTCGTGGATCGGGATCGCGCGGGCCGGGCTCTCGCCCTCCGCGCACCAGGCCGCGTGCAGCTCGGCCAGCTCACCGGCCGCCGCCCGGACGGCGGGGGCGACGTTGCCGACGGCCAGCTCGCCCTCCAGCGCCCGCAGCAGGATCCCGCCGAACCGCAGCCGCATGCTGGACAGGCTCTCCCGGCAGGACGACACCTCGGCCACGGTCGCCGGCCGGTCGCTCGACGGGTCGCCCGCGCGCACCGCGTCGGTCTCGGCCATGCCCGCCAGCATCGGGATGAAGGCCCTGCTCGCCCGCAGGAACGGCGAGGACGTCACCAGGTCGCCCTGCGCCGCCGCGAGGGTCCGGGCGAGCGCCTCGTGGGTCTCGCGCAGGCCCACGGCCTGCGCCCCGATCAGGTCGCGGTAGGAGCGGCCGGTGGGCGAGGTGTCGGCGGCCGACGGGTCGGTCCAGTACGGGATCTCCGCGGTCAGCCCGAGCGTGCCGTACTTCTTGATGTGCGAGTCGCTGGCCGCGCCGCCGATGAGCGGGACCGGGTCCTGCCCGTTGGCCTCCAGGTAGTCGTACGCGTCCTCCATCGTGGGCGCCTGGTAGATCGCCTGCTCGAACGACCTGACCGCGGGATGCTCCGGCTCACCGGCGTGCAGCGGCACCCCGTACCTGCCGGGCAGTTCCTTGAGCACCTGGTGCAGCTCGGGGACGGGCCGGTTCAGGTAGTAGAAGACGCCGCCGGTCTCGCCGTTGTGCAGGGTGGTGAAGAAGGCGGGCCGGGTGTCGTCGATCAGCCGCATGAGGGCCAGCGTCTCGGGGAGCACCCGGTCGAAGTAGGAGCGCTTGTAGGCGAACGGGAACGTCCACTCCACCTGCTCGTCCGGGGCGGGCCGGTAGAAGTGCCGCGCGTAGTGGGTCCTGGTGAACGGGCCGGCGAACCAGCCCTCGTTGAGCCGGGTGCCGTCGGGGTCGAGGCAGGCGACGAGATGCCAGGTGTAGCCGCTGTCGCGGCGCAGCTCGCCGTCGGCGCAGAGCCGGGCGGCCAGGTGGCTGACGGTCAGCCCGCCGATGGGCTCGTTCGGGTGCGGGCCGGCCGCGACGATCGCGTGTCTCGGCCCGTCGCCGACGGTGAGGCAGAGCAGCGGGTCGCCGAGACGGGAGGTGCCGATCCTGCGCAGGGTCGCCACGCCGGGATGACTGTCGGCGAGTGAGCCGAGGCGGGCGTTCACCTCGTCGACGGTGGCGAAGCGGTCGAAGGCGGGCACGGAGCCGAGTTCGTCGAGCACGGCTCCAGTGTCGCCCGGAGGGTGGACCGGGCGGGCCCGCAGGGGGGCCGCCCGGTCGCCGTCCCTAGTAACGGAGCTTCCTCAGGTAGCGGTAGCCGACCTCGGACGTCTGCCTCGGCGTCACGTCCGGGGTGTCGTTCTCCACGATGTACTCGTTGACGCGGTGCGCGTCGAACACCCTCCGGAAGTCGATCGTGCCCGTCCCCAGGTCGGCCATGTCGCCGTCCAGGTGACGGTCCTTCACGTGGTACTGCAGCACGCGCTGCGGCGCCCGTTTGATGACGTCGATCGCGAACCGCTCCGGGTCACGGACACCGCGGCCGACGCCGCCGGTCACCGCCCAGTAGATGTCGATCTCCAGGTGGACCAGGCGCGGGTCGAGTTCGGCGGTGAGCACGTCCCACGGCGTCCGGCCGCCGCCGAGGTCGATGGTGAACTCGTGGGCGTGGTTGTGGTAGCCGTACTTCAGCCCGGCCTTGCGGGCGGCCCGCGCCTCGACGTTCATCCGCTCGGCCCAGGCCTTCCACTGGTCCAGGCTGTCGGAGTTCAGGTACGGCACGACCATGTAGGTCTGGCCGAGGGTCAGCGCGTTCTGGATCTTGGTATCCAGGGCGGCGTCGTCGGGGCTGATGCCGTCGTGGCTGGAGGTGGCCCGGATGCCGAGCCCGTCCAGGAACTCGCGGAGCTGCTTCGCCGTACGCCCGAAGTAGCCGAGCGCGACCTCGATCCGCGGGTAGCCGATCTCGGCGAGGTAGGCGAGGGTGGCGTCGTAGTTCTGCGCGAGGTCGTCGCGTACGGTCCAGAGCTGCATGCTGATCTGGCCCGGGGGGACGCGGTGCCTGTGGTGCGGCCGGTGCGGCGACGCCGCGGCGGCCGGGGAGGCGGCGGCGAGCGCGCCCGCGCCGAGGCCGAGCCCGGCGGCGAGCAGCGACCGCCGGCTGGGGCCGTAGCCGTAGCACATGGGGTTCTCCTAACGGGTGGGCTGGAGGACGACCTGGTCGGTGCCGGTCAGCTCGGGGAGGCCACCGGTGCCCGGGTCGGTGTAGCCCGCGACGAAGACGCCGGTGAGGTCGTCGTTCTCCGGGTCGTGGCCGCCTGGCTCGGTGGTCTGGATGGAGCCGGTGCAGCCGCGGGCCGTGGTCTGCGGGTGGCCGTGGTCGTCGTGGCCGAGGATGTAGTCCACGGTCACGCGGGCGCAGTCGACCGGCTGGTCGTCGGTGACCCGCACCTCGAACTCGACCACGTCGCCGAACGCGAACGCGTCGCCCTCGGCCGGGCGGAGGATCTCGACGACCGGGGTGTCGTTGCCGACCACGATCCGCACCGACGTCGAGGCCGACCTGCCGCTCGGGTCGCTGACCCGGAGCGTGGCGTTGTACAGGCCGTTCTCGGTGAACGTGAACGCGGCCTCGGGGCTGCGGGAGTCCACCCTGCCGTCGGCGTCGAAGTCCCAGGCGTACCGGAGCCTGTCGCCGTCGGCGTCGGTGGTGCCCGCGCCGGTGAACTGGACGGTGAGCGGCGCCTGCCCGGCGGTCACCGACGCCGCGGCGGCCGGGACGGGGGTGTGGTTGCCGGTGTTGCCGATGTAGTCGATGCGGGCGAGCTGGGCGTCCGGGTTCTCCTGGAAGAAGCCGTCGCCGTACTCCAGCACGTAGAGCGCCCCGTCGGGGCCGAACTCCATGTCCATCGGGTTGTCGAAGACGAACGAGGGGAGCACGTCCTCGATCCGCCCGCCCCGGTGGAACGCCTTGACGTAGTCGCGGGTCCACTCGTAGAACAGCGGGACGCCGTCGTAGTGACGCGGCCAGCCCACGGCGTCGCGGCCGCGCGTGTCCCTCGCGTCGAAGGCGTAGGCGGGGCCGGCCATCGGCCCGATGCCGCCGGTGCCCAATTGGGGGAACTCCGCCGACTGGCCGTAGGAGTACCACACGTCCGGCTGGACGACGGGAGGCAGCTCGCGCCGCCCGGTGTTGTGCGGCGACTCGTTGACGGGCGCGGCGCAGTCGAACGCCGCGCCGGACGTCCCGGTCGCGAAGTCGTAGTCGGTGTACGGGAGCCGCGCGGTCGCGCAGTAGGGCCAGCCGTAGTTGCCGGCCTTGCGGATGACCGTCCACTTCCCGGTGCCGGCCGGGCCGCGCGCGGGATCGGCGTTGCGGGCGTCGGGCGAGTAGTCGGCGACGTAGAGGTCACCGTTGGACCGGTTCAGCTCGATGCGGAACGGGTTGCGCAGGCCCATCGCGTAGATCTCGGGCCGGGTCCCGGGGGTGCCGCGCCGGAAGAGGTTGCCTGACGGGATCGCGTAGGACCCGTCGTCGCGCGGGCTGATGCGCAGGATCTTGCCGCGCAGGTCGTCGGTGTTGCCGGAGCTGCGCTGGGCGTCGAACGCCGGGTTCCGGTCGGCGCGCTCGTCGATCGGGGTGTAGCCGTCGGAGAAGAACGGGTTGGTGTCGTCGCCGGTCGACAGGTAGAGGTCGCCCTTGGCGTCGAAGACGATGTCGCCGCCGACGTGGCAGCAGATGCCGCGGTCCACCGGCACGTCCAGGATGCGCTGCTCGGTGCGCAGGTCGACGGTGGCGCCGGTGAAGCGGAACCGCGACAGCCGGATCAGGCCCTCGAACGGCTCGAAGTCCTCGGGGGCGCCGGTGAACGGGGCGTCGCCCTCGTTCACGCCGGGCGTCGAGGGGTCGTCGATCGGGGTGTCGAGCGGCGGCGAGTAGTAGAGGTAGACCCAGTCGTCCTTCTTGGATCCCTTCCCGAAGCCGGGGCTGAGGGCGATGCTCTGCAGGCCCTCCTCGTCATGCTGGTAGACGTCGAGGTCGGCGGCCAGCGTGTTGAGCCCGGTCTTCGGGTCGTGTAACCAGACTTCGCCTTTCCTGGTCGTGTGGAGCACCCTGGAGTCGGGTAACACCGCCAGGTCCATCGGCTCGCCGGGGTTGTCGTTCAGCGTCACCTTCTGGAACCGGTCATCCGGGGGCGGGGCGCTGGTGGTCTCCGCGCCCTGGGCGGCCGCGGCCGGCATGAGGATCGCCGCAGCAGTCATGGCCGCGATCGCGGTTCTCGCTCTCATGCCTCTCCCTTCGGTCAACGTGAGGGATAAGTGAGGGCAGATCAACGTGAATGTAACCCGGGTTACGCCGATAGAGGAGGACCCAATCGGCGGCGGGATGACCGACTTTCGCGTCCGATTGGACAAAGTGCCGCCGCCGCGGGGTCGTGGTCAGGCGGCCTCGACGAGGCCGCCATACAGGCCGGTGATGCGCAGCAGCCGGGACATGAACGGGCTCGGCCTGGTCAGCTGGACGGTGACGCCCCTGGCCCGGGCCCGGTTGCGGAGCTCGACCAGGACGGACAGCCCGGAGGCGTCGCAGAAGGTGACCCGCGACAGGTCGAGCACGAGCGTGTCCGTGGCGTGGCAGAGCGCGTTGAGCAGCTGCCGGCGCAGCTTCACGCCCGTGTGAAGGTCGATCTCACCGGACACCTGGACGGTGGTGCGGATGGTCATGCGGTTCTCCGTTCGGAGATGAAAAGCGTCGGGGGCGCGCGACGGGGCCGAAGACGGGGAGGTCGGCTGCCCGAAGCCGGTCACCTGAGCTGGGGCTCCAAGGTGAGCGAACGGCTTGCGCGGTGAACCCACCCTACCTCACGGGCCGACGAGCGCCCTGGTTCCGAGCGTCCCGCCATACCCATATGTGATCGGCTTGAGAAAGATGGGCGGGTCCGTGCGTACCTCCTGATGGCAGATTCCGGTCTTCGGGAGGTACTTCATGCACCGCAGAGTCGCCCTGCTCTCCGTCGCCGCGCTCGCCTTAGCGGGCGCGCTCGTCCCCGCACAGGCACAGGCAACCGTTACGGCCGATCACCGGCCCGTCCGGTGGTCCGGCGCGGACTCGTCGTCGGAGCGCAGGACCGTCCTGCAGTACTGGACCACGCAGCGGATGCTGGCCGCGCAGCCGATGGACACCATGGCGGCCCCCCGGCGCGCCGCCCGGTCGAGCGGACCCACCCGGGGTGAGCCATGGGCGGCCAGGGGCGACGCGGCTCAGACGGGGCAGCGGGCCACACAGCGGACGCCGTGGCGCACCCAGGGCTCCGGGAACCAGGCCCGCGGCGCCCAGACCCAGCAGGCCGTGCCCAACAGCCCCGGCCTGCGGTGGACCGACGGCGGGGCCGTCGTGCGCACCAGCGGGCGGCTGTTCTTCACCACCGCCGAGGGCGCCAACGCCTCCTGCTCGGGAACGGCCGTGACCAGCGCGAACGAGAGCGTGGTGATGACCGCGGGACACTGCGTCAAGCTGAACGGGGCCGCGCACCGCAACGTGGCCTTCGTGCCGGCCTTCGACAACGGCCGCCGCCCCTTCGGCACCTGGGTGGCGACCAGGCTGTTCACCACGCAGCAGTGGAACGCCCGCGAGGACATCAACTTCGACATCGCCGCCGCCGTGGTCGCGCCGCTGCAAGGGCGGACGCTGACTGACGTCGTGGGCGGGCAGGGGGTGGCGTTCAACCAGGCGCGGCAGCGGCAGATGTTCGCGTTCGGCTATCCGGCGGCGGCGCCGTTCGACGGCTCGACCCTGATCTACTGCAGCGGGCGGGCGTTCAACGACCCGGTCGCGACCAGGGGCCAGGGGGTGCGCTGCAACATGACGGGCGGGTCGAGCGGGGGCGGCTGGTTCCTCGGGTTCAACGAGTCGACCGGGCTGGGCATGCTCAACTCGGTCAACAGCTTCACGTACGACTTCGCGCCCGGCTTCATGTTCGGCCCCTTCTTCGGGGACGAGGCGATGGAGGTCTACCAGGCCGCGCAGAGCTCCGGAGCCCTCTGACACCGGCCGCTGGAAAAGGGAGGGGTGCGGCGGCTACGTTGAAGATCGGCGCATCCCGACAAAAGAGGAGTAACTCACATGACGGGTGAAACCCCTCCCCCCGGCTCCCGAATCGACACCACCGTTCCCCATGCCGCGCGGATGTGGAATTACTGGCTCGGCGGCAAGGACCACTACGACGTCGATCGCGTGGCGGGTGACCAGTTCAGCCAAGCATTTCCGGACATTGTGCATATCGCTCGGCTATCTCGTCACTTGCTCGCCCGTATCGTGCGTTATCTGGTCAATGAGGCAGGTGTCCGCCAATTTCTTGACGTGGGGACGGGGCTGCCGACGGTCGACAACACCCACGAGGTCGCGCAGCGGGCCGACCCCACCTGCCGCGTGGTCTACGTGGACAACGACCCGCTGGTGCTGACCCACGCCCGCGCGCTCCTGGTCGGCACGCCGGAAGGCGCCACCGACTACGTCGAGGCCGACCTGCGCGACCCCGAGGCGATCCTCGCCGCCGCGGCCAAGACGCTGGACCTCACCCAGCCCGTCGCGCTGATGCTGATGGGCATCGTGGGCTTCGTGACCGACGAGGAGGGCGCGCACGCGATCGTGGCCAGGCTGATGGACGGGCTGGCGCCCGGCAGCTACCTGGCCCTGTGGGACGGCGTCAACCTCGTCACCGGGGAGGCCCTCGACCAGGCCCAGGAGGACTACAACGAGGGCGACGCGGTGCCCTACAACCTCCGCTCCAGGGAGGAGTTCGGCGCGTTCTTCGACGGCCTGGAGCTGGTGGAGCCCGGGGTGGCGTCCGTCCCCTTCTGGCGGCCCGACCCGGACCCGCTGGCCGAGCTCAAGGAGGTGGACGCCCTGGTCGGCGTCGCCCGCAAGCCGTAGGCCCTACAGCTCCTCCATGATCCGGCGCAGGATGCCCGGCGTGGCCTTCGGCGGGGGCGCGTGCACGCTGAGCTCGTTCAGCAGATGCCGGTACGGATGCGCCTCCACGTCCTTCGTGAGGTACTGGGCGCTGGCGAGCTGTTCGAGGTAGACGATGTCGTCCAGCTCGGCCTGAGGGAAGCGCAGCAGGGTGACGGGGCCGACGCCGCCGACCGCGACCTCGACGCTGAACGGCAGCACCTGCAAGGTGACATGCGCCAGCCCGGCCATCTCGACGAGGTGGCCGAGCTGGGCGCGCATGACGTCGCGGCCACCGACCAGCCGGCGCAGCGCGCCCTCGTCCACGATGGCCCAGAGCCTGCGGCCGGAGGAATCCAGCAGCTCCCGGCGGCGCATCCGCAGCTGGACCCGCGACTCGACCCGCTCGCGGCTCTCGCCGCCGTGGCCCCTGGCGATCACCGCGCGCGCGTAGTCCTCCGTCTGCAGCAGGCCGGGGACGTACTGGATCTCGTGCGTACGGATCAGCTCCGCGTCCTGCTCCAGCCCGAGATACTCCTCGAACCAGTCGGGCACCACGTCGCGGTAGTCGTGCCACCAGCCGTGCTGGTTGGCCTGCTCGGCCAGGAGCAGCAGCGTCGCGCGCTCGGCCCGCTCGACGACCCCGTACAGGGTGAGCAGGTCCTCCACGTCGCGGATCTTGAACCCGCAGCGCCCGCCCTCCATCCGGCTGATCTTGGAATGCGATCCGCGAATGGCGTAACCGGCACGCTCGCGGGTGATGTTCCGCTCCTCCCGCAGCCTGCGCAGCTGCGAGCCCACCAATATGCGCAACGCGGTCGGCCCGGTCCGCTGGAAATCCCCGCCCACAATTTCGGTCAGACCTCTCATATTGCGATAAGTCGGCATAAGCGCTCCTCTATGCCTCCGTCGCCCCACCCCTTCACCGACAATCCTGCCACGCCAAATACCGTAATCACTCTGAATTGCGGCAGCTCGTGAACGCACCGTCACAACACTGGTACGAAAAAGGGTGTATCAGAACCCGGGAACGGACAGGTCAGGTGACCCATGCGCCCGGGAACGGGGGCGGGCGAAGCTTCAGATGTCCGGAAGAGCCGGTGACCACCGGCCCCGACATCCAGAAGGGAACATCACCATGAAGCAGCTGCTCGCCATCGCCGGATTCGTCGTCACGATGGCCGCCGCCCCTCTCGCCGCCTCCGCGGCCGCCGACCACCTGCCGATCCACCGGGGCAAGTTCCTCTTCCACAGCGACTGCATCACCGCCGGCCAGCAGGGCATCGACCGCGGCCACTGGTCGCGGTACCAGTGCGCGGAGGGCTGGCTGTGGAACCTGTGGACCGACCGGTGACCCGGCGGGCGGGCCCGGGATGGCGGCCCTCCGGTCATCCCGAGCCCAGCCCCGCGTCCCTCGCCCGGGCGATCGCCGCCGCCCTGTCGTGGACCTGGAGCTTGGCGAAGATCGAGCCCACGTGGTTGCGCACGGTCTTGTCCGTGACGAACAGCCGCTGGGCGATCTGCCCGTAGCCGAGCCCTCGGGCCAGCAGGTCGAGGACCTCGCGCTCGCGTCCGGTCAGGGTCGGGAACGCCTCCCTGGCCGGCGCGGCGGAGTGGGCGGCGAACAACCCGGCCAGCCGTCCGGCCATGTGCGGGCTGAACACCGCGCCACCCAGCCCGACCGTGCGCAGGGCGAGCAGGATCTCCTCGCGTACGGCGCCCTTGAGCAGGTATCCGCGGGCGCCGGCGCGCATGGCGGCGAGCAGGCTGTCGTCGTCCTCCGACATCGTCATCACCAGCACCCTGACCTCCGGCCGCGCCCTGAGCAACTGGCGGGTGGTCTCGATGCCGGACTGTCCCGGCAGGCCCAGGTCCATCACCACGAGATCCGGGCCCGTCCGCTCGGCCTCCACCAGCGCCTGCTCCCCGGTGGCGGCCTGCGCCACCACCACGAACTCACCGTCCAGACCCAGCGCCGCCACCAGCCCTTCCCTGAACAGCGGATGATCGTCAACCACCAACACCCGCCACGGCCCCGCACCATCCATCGCCCCACCCTCAATCATCAACAACCTCCCCCAAACCAAGAACCCCGGCACACCGACGGAAA
Source organism: Nonomuraea sp. NPDC050478 (assembly GCF_044458265.1). Classification (NCBI taxonomy): domain Bacteria; kingdom Bacillati; phylum Actinomycetota; class Actinomycetes; order Streptosporangiales; family Streptosporangiaceae; genus Nonomuraea; species Nonomuraea sp. NPDC050478. The sequence continues at coordinate 209,401 of NZ_JBITHT010000001.1, forward strand.
CCAGAAAGCCCAGCGACTCCGCCGCCGGGGGCGGTCCGGAGGAGCCGGGGGGTGACGGTCACGATCCCGCCGCCGGCGGCGGGGCGAAGGCTCAGGAGCGGGACAATCACCCTCCGGACGCCGGGGGCGGTCCGGAGGACCGAGAGGGCAGCGCTCACAATCCCACCGCCGAAGTCAGGGAGGTGCGGGGGGTGACGGTCACGATCCCGCCGCCGGAGGCGAGGCCTAGGTCCGGGATCGGGACAATCACGATCCGGACACCGGGGGCGGTCCGGAGGACCGGGAGTGCAACGGCCACAATCCCGCCACCGAGGACGGTCCGAAAGACCGAGAGAGCGGCGCTCACGATCCCACCGCTGAGGTCAGTTCGGAGGAGCCGGAAGGTGACGCCGAGGACGGGGCGAAGGTCCGGAAGGGTGACGGTCACAATCCGGACGCCGAGGTCGGTCCGAAAGACCGAGAGAGCGGCGCTCACGATCCCACCGCCGAGGTCAGTCCGGAGGAGCAGGGGGTGAGGGTCACGACCCCACCGCCGGAGGCGGGGTGGAGGTCCGGGGGGACGGCCACGATCCCACTGCTGAGGGCGGGGGATGACCACGGTCCGGACGTCCGGGGTGGTCTGGAAGGGCCGGTGGGGGTGGGGTGGGGAGGGTGGCGGTGATGGTGGTGCCGGTGGGGGTGGGGCGGAGGTCGGCGTGGCCGCCGACCTCCTCGGCGCGTTCGGTGACCGAGAGGAGGCCGGTGCCAGGGATCGTGTCCGCGCCGAAGCCGGTCCCGTCGTCGGTGACGGTGACGGTGAGGGTGCCGGGGGCGGTGGTGAAGGCCACCTCGACGTGGCGGGCGCGGGCGTGCCGCACCGCGTTGGTCACGGCCTCGGCGGCGATGCGGTACGCGGCCGTCTCCACCGCCGGGGCCATCGCGGGGAGCGGCCCGGCCGTGACCGTGACCCGTACGGCGTCCGTGGTGAGGCGGTGCGCCAGGATGCGGGTGGCGTCCAGCAGGCCGCGCTCGACCAGCGTGGCGGGAGCCAGCCCCGCCGTGATGCGACGGATCTCGGCCAGCGCCTCGACGAGCACTTCCGCCGCCGTGCCCAGATGGGCCCGCGCGGCCGGGGACGCCTGCCCGCACGCCTGCGCCACGCCGAGCCGGAGCTGCACCGCGGCGAGCTGAGGGCCGAGACCGTCGTGGATCTCGCGCCGCAGGCGGCGGCGTTCCTCCTCACGCGCCAGCACGAGCCGCTCACGGGCCGCCTGCGCCTCCTCGCCGAACCGCAGCGCGGCCAGCGCCGGCCCGGCCTGGTCGGCCAGCAGCGCCAGCAGCTCGCTGTCGCGCTCGGCCGGGGTGCTCGCCCCGTCGCGGGCCACCTCCAGCCTGCCCACCACCTCCCCGTGGTGGCGCAGCGGGAAGACCTGCGCCGGACCGTCGACCGGGGCCCCGGCGGCGGCCAGCAGGCGGGCGCCGGCGCGGGTCTCCAGCGCTATCCGCGCGCCGGACAACCCCAGATCCTCGACGACGCCGCGGCAGATCTGCTCGGGCACGTCGCCGGGGTGCGGGGCCTGCTGCAACCGGACGGCCAGCGCCCGCACCGCCTCGTGCGGCCGGGCGCGCGGCCCGTAGAAGGCGCGTTCGACGGCCAGGACGGCGTGCCGGACGAGCGGCCGGGCGGCCCATCCTGTCACCAGCGCGCAGCCCGCGACCACGACCGTGACGGTGGTGCGCCCGGTGGGCAGGGCCGCCCAGGCCGCCATGGCGGCGCAGGTGACGGCGATGACCAGCACCGCCAGGACGAACGCGCGGGCCATGCGGTGGCTGGTCACCCGCTCCAGGCGCCACAGCCCGCCGTGCGAGGCGGCCAGCCCGATCATCGCGACCCACAGCACCACCCCGGCCGACCGGGCCACCATCGTCCAGCTCTCACCCCACAGGTCGGAGAGCAGGAGGCAGGCGTAGAGCGGGCAGGCCGCGGCGATCACCCACCGGGCCGCGCTCCCCCGCCCCGCCTTCGACGCCGCGCGGGCCAGCTCGGCGGTCACCGCCGCCGTCACGACCGGCGCCAGCCAGTCGAGCGCGACCTGGCTGTCGTGCAGCAGGCCGGCGGCCCACATGGCGGGCGCGGTGCCGGCCCACGGGCTGGCGAACCGGGCCGAGCCGGGGGTGCCCAGCCCCCAGACGACCGCGTACTGGATGCTCGCGGCGGCGGCGGTCACGATCACGGCGGTCCTCGGCCACCGCACGGCCGGGCGGGGCAGCAGGCACAGCGGGAAGAGCAGGACCGTCAGCGGCTGGCAGGCGGTGCCGGCCGCGGCGAGCAGGATCGCGGCGGCGGCTACGGGCGTCCCCGGCCGCTCCACGGCGGCGAGCACGTCGGACATCGCGGGCGGAACGATCCACACGACTCCGGCGGCCAGCACGAGCGCGCCCCTGCGCCGGGCGTAGCGGTCGGCCAGGAGCAGCACCCCGACGACGCACACCGGCAGGCCCACCACCAGCCGGGTCACCTCGGCCGTCATCAGCGCCGCGCCGGAGGAGAGCCGCCCCCACTCCGGCAGCGTCACAGCGGCCCTGGTCACCAGCACCGCCAGCAGCAGCGCGGCGGCCATCCCGGCGAGGTGGGGGCCGCGCGCCTGCCACCGGACGGCGGGCGCTAGCCCACCCAAAGGTCCCAGGTGCCCAGCGCGTAGAAGGACCTGATGCACTGGGGCTTGGTCCACTGCCGCTTGCGCACGCCCTCCTGTCCCGCTTTGAGGCAGCCCGCCTCGGAGTGGTAGGAGGCGATGTAGCGCTTGCCGAGAAGGTCGGCCGCGGCGGGCGTCACCGGGGTGACGGCGACGCAGAGGGCCGTCAGGAGGACGGCGAGCGAGCGAGGGGACCTACGCATGCGAACTCCCGAAGTCACTGAGAGAGATGGATCGCACACTCAGTGTAACGGTCGCCTCACCCGCGCGGGCTGCCCTGCGCTGGAGCGGTACCAGAACGCGGGCGGCACGTTCCTCGTCTGCCCGATCTGCTTCGACGCCAAGGCGCTCGACGAGGCGCGGCTCATCAAGTCCGCCGAACTGGGGGGCACGGTGCCGATGTGGCGCTGGATCGGGGACGGGGCAAAAAGGGCATTGACGAAAAATTCTTACATGTTATTCATGGATCAAGTCAGAAACCTTCAGCAGCGAGCGCGCCCGTAGAGAGGAACTCGCATGGCTCGAAGCAAGTCCCCCGACCCGCCCGCCGACTTACTCGGCCCCGTCACAGGCGAAGTCTCCTGGTTCTGCTGCGGCACCGCGTGGGGGCCGTGCAGCAGCACCGGCAAGGGAGCGTGCGGCACCTGCAACTCCGGCAGCCTCCAGCACGCCTGGCCCAACACCTCCGACGCCTGCTGGTCGATCACCCGGCCCGACCGGTGCGGCGTCGGGCTGTCGCGCCGGACCTGCGGCTTCCGCCACCGCACCACGGCGTTGTGCGGCGGCGCCAGCGTCGTCACCACGATCGCCGACTGCGGGCCGCAGACCGACCTGTTCTGCGGCGAGCGCAGCTGCTGCGGCGCCACCTGCGCCGACAACCGGCTGATCGACCTCACCCCGGCGGCCTTCAGCCGCATCGCCAGCCTCTCCGCCGGCCTGCGGCCGTGCGAGATCGCGACCGGCTGAGGAGGCGGCGATGACCAGCAGAAGAGATCTGCTCAAGTCCGCCGTGCTCGGCGGCGGCGCCACCGTCGTGGCCGCGACCGCGCTCGGCTCGCTCGGGCCGGAGGCGGCCTTCGCGGAGACCGCGTACGACGCCGAACCCGGCGCCCCCGACCCCGATTTCGCCGAGGGCAGGATCCGTACGATCAAGGACGACACGCTGCTCGTCCTGGGCTCGAACATGGTGTTCCACACCATCCGGATCGTGAACGGGACCAGCCTGTGGAAGCTCGGCCCGGTCCCGTTCGAGGCGGCGAAGCCGGGTGACGGCCTCTACGCCCGCGGGGTGCGGATGCCCGACGGGATGCTCGCCGCCGAGTCGGTCTGGCTCAACATCGTGAACATCAAGGGCCACATCAAGAACATCACCGACGGCAAGCTCCACCTGGACCACCACGGCAAAGAAGTGCTGTGCCACGTCGTGCCCGGCAAGTCCGTCGCGATCCAGGCGCAGGCGCCGCCGACCGCCGACCTGTCGATGCTCAAGGTGAGCCAGCACGTGCAGATCCTCGGCGCCTGGCGGCCCGACACGAACGAGGTCGACATCGCCACCGTCTTCTCCCCCCACTAAGGAGGCACCGCATGCACGGGATCGCCGCGTCGCAGCCGTACGTCCTGGCCTTCTTCCTCGGCTGGGCGGGCCTGCTGAAGCTGTTCAGCCGCCGGACGCGGGCGCAGGCCGGGCAGACCGCACTGGCCCGGCTCGTCGGCGCGGCGCGCGCGGTCCCGGCGCTCGTCGCCGTGGGGCTGGTGGAGGTGGCGGTGGCCGCGGCGCTGGTGCTGCCGCCGTACTCCGCCGCCGAGGGCGCGGCCGCCGCCGTGCTCGCCGCCGGGTTCCTGGCGTATCTCGGCTACGCCCACGTCGCCGCGCCCACCTCGTCGTGCGGCTGCCTGGGCGCCCACTCCCGCCCTGCCGACCGGCGCGGATTCGGCAGGGCGGGGCTCCTTCTCGCCGCGGGCCTCCTGTCGATGACAGCGGGGCCGCACCCGCCGGTCGCGGCGCTCGTGGTGGTGGAGGTGGTGATCTTGCTGGCGCTCTCGGCGGAGCTGGACCGCTACTGGCTCACGCCGTCGCGGCGCTTCCTCGTACGGATGCGCGGGCCGCTCTCCGCGCCGCCGCCGCGCGACGTGCCGCTGGAGACCTCGCTGCGGCTGCTCTACCTCAGCCCCGCGTACTGCTCGGCGTCCTCGCGGCTCTCCTCGGACATCCGGGAGACGTGGGACGAGGACGGGACCCGGTTCGTGGTCTACAGCGCGGGCGCCCGGACGGCGGTGTTCGCGGTGCCGCTCACCGGGGACGACCCGTCGGCCGTCCGCGTCGCGCTGGTCGAGGAGCCCGCACCCGCCTGACGCTCATGGGAGTTTAAGAATGGCCGCCTAGATTCGTGGCCGTGCTCAAGCAAGAGGTTGTGGAGGGGCCGGTGCGGGCCCGGCCGCGGCGGGCTCGGACGGCGCGGCTGACCGTCGTGGTGGCGGTGGTGTTCGCGGCCGGGACGGCGATGCGGCTGGGCGGTCTGGAGACCGGGTTCCTCCTGGTGCCGCTGGTGTCGTTCACTCCGTACTTCGGGGTGGCGGCGCTCGTGGCGCTGGCGTGCGCGCTGTGGGCCAGGAGCCGGGCGGCCGTGGCGGTCCTGCTGGCGGTCTGCGTCTGCCTGGCCTGGCTGGTGGTGCCGCGCGCCGTCGCGGGAGAGGCGCCCGCCGGGGGACGGCCGCTGCGGCTGCTGACCGCGAACCTCAACGGCGGCCGGGGTGACGCCCAGGTGATCGTCGACCTCGTACGGAAGCTCGACGTGGACGTGTTCAGCGTGCAGGAGCTGACCTGGGCCGCGCGGGAGCGCCTGACGGCGGCGGGGCTGAAGAAGCTGCTGCCGTACGAGGTCACCCAGCCGATGCCGCGCGGGCCGGAAGGCAGCGGCATCTACGCGCGTCACCCGCTGCGCGAGCGTTCGGGGCTGTTCCGGCGGGTGGGGCACCACATGCCGGTGGCGCAGGTGGCACTGCCCGGCGGCCCGGCCGTGGAAGTAGTGGTCGTGCACCCGGTGGCGCCGGTGCCGTGGACCGTGGACGAGTGGGAGGCGGGGCTCTCGAACCTGCCGCCCGCCCAGGCCGGGGGTCCGCCGCGCGTCCTGGCCGGCGACTTCAACGCGACGCTGGACCATGTCGTGTTCCGGCGGCTGCTCGGCACCGGTTACACCGACGCCGCGGCGGCCACCGGGAACGGGCTGGCGCCGACCTGGCCGAATCGGGTGCTGCCGCCGCTGGTGGCCATCTCGCACGTGCTGACCGACGGCCGCGGCGCGGCGGTGGCGACGCGGGTCCACGACGTGCCGGGCTCCGACCACCGCGCGCTCTTCGCCGACCTGCGCGTACGGTGACTGCGACGGAGAGTGCGGACGCCCTGGAGGGGTTCGCACTCTCCGCGTATCGCTAGGCCGCGACGATGAACGCGTTACGTGCTCTCAGTCGGCGTTCAGCGACATCCTGGGGCGTTGCGCTCAATGTCGCAGATGTCCCAGGGGGGCGGTCCATCGGGGTATCGGTCGCCGCCGCCGGTCCCGCCGTCGGGGCTTCCGCTACCGCCGTCGGGGGTCCCGCCGCCACCACCGCCGCCACCGCCACCGGGGGTGCCGCCACCCCCGGGGGTGCCGCCGCCGCCTCCTCCGCCGCCCTGCCCCTCGCACACATAGAAGTCGCAGTTCGGCGGCATGGCCGCGGCGGGACCGGCGCTGATCAGGGTCGCGGCGCCCACCGAGAAGAACATGGCCATGACCATGACGGCCTTGCGCTTTCTGTTCATTCGGTCATCTCCTTTCGTGAGTAAGACACACGAAAGGATCTCCGGCCGGCCTTGGAAGCAGATTGTGGATCAATGAGAGCCTGACTGGACGCGACAGGTCCTAACCGTCGAGCGCCGTTCCGTACAACCGGTCCACCTTCAAGCGGATGACCATCCGGCGCTCGGCGACCAACTGCTCCAGGAACGCGTCTCCGTCCTCGGGCCTCGCGTCCTCCGGGATCATCGCGAGCAGTTCCCGCCCCACCGCGTCGCCCGGAACCGTCGTGATCTCGGAGACCTCGGCCTCGCCGTCGGCGGCGGCGAACGACCACACGTCGCCGCCCTGCACGTGCAGTGCCGCACGCGGGTTGTGCCGCAGATGCCGGACCTTGATCCGGTCGGCCGTCGTCGAGAAGCGCACTATGCGGGCTTCGGGATCCCAGCTGTACAACATGGTCGTCAGATGGGGGTGGCCACTGCGCTTGACGGTGGCGAGCGTGCCGAACCGCTGCTTGCCGAGCAGGTCGGAGAGGGCTTCGTCAGAGAGGGGCCGAGGCGCCGGTCCTTGGGTCATGACCTGATCAACGTCCGCGGCATGCCGGGAATTTCCCTCTTGTCCGTACTGTGCGGCACACAGTATCGTGTGAGACGTGATAGAGGATGACGTACTGGCCACGCACCGCCAGGAGATCCGGCGCGGCACCATCGTGCTGGCCTGCCTGCTGATCCTGCGGCGCCCCGGCTACGGCTACGCGCTGCTGGAGACGCTGGAGAGCTGCGGGTTCGCGGTCGACGCCAACACGCTCTACCCGCTGCTGCGCCGGCTGGAGAAGCAGGGACTGCTGACCGCCGAGTGGAACACCGACGAGTCGCGCCCGCGCAAGTACTACGTGACCAGCCCCGACGGGGCCGAGCTGGCCGACATCCTGTCCCGCGACTGGGACGAGCTGCACACCGCCTTCACCAAGCTCAGGGACGACGAATGACCACGCTCACCGACCGCTACGTCGCCGAGGCGCTGCGCGGCATCCCCGAAGGGCAGCGCCGCGACATCGAGCTGGAGCTGCGCTCCTCGATCGCGGACGCCGTCGAGGTGCGGCTCCGGACGGGCGAGGACGAGTCGCGGGCCGAGGTGGAGGCGCTCACCGCGCTCGGCGACCCGGCCCGGCTGGCCGCCGAGTACGCGGGCCGGCCGCTCCACCTGATCGGGCCCGCGCTCTACCTGAGCTACACGCGCCTGCTGAAGACGCTGCTGACGACCGCCGTCCCGCTGGTGTTCCTGGGTGCGAGCGTGGTGGGGTTCGCGCGGGGCGGGCCCGCCGGGCGGGCGCTGTGGGAGGCGACCGGGATCGCGCTGACGGTGGCGATGCACGTCGCGTTCTGGGTGACGCTGGTGTTCGCGGCCGTCCAGCGGGCGCCGTCGATGCGCGACAGACGGCCGGCCCGGTGGGATCCGGCCACGCTGCCCGAGCTGCCCGCGCGGCGGATCGACCGCACGTCGCTGATCGGCGGCACCTCGGTCGCGACGGTGCTGATCTGCCTGCTGGTGCTGGTCCAGCTCTACGGGCCGGTCCCGGTGATCTCGCCGGGGCTGTGGGAGTCCGGCTGGCTGTACCTGGCGGTGGTCTTCGCCGCCGTACGGATCGGCTTCGACCTGGTCGGCTACTACGTGGGCTGGGGCGTCCCCCAGGCGGTGGCGCACGCGGTGATGGGACTGGCGTTCGTCGTGCTCGGCGTGTGGGTGACGGCGGGCGGGGCGCTGCTGAACGACGCGTTCCTGGAGGCCATGGGCTGGCCCGAGGGCGTGGTGACGTGGGTGGTCGTGATCGTTGTGGTCCTCATGGCGGTCAACGACTCGATCAACGGGTTCGTCCGGGCACGGAGGAGGAAGGCATGAAGGCGATCGTGCAGCGGGTGTACGGCCCGCCCGGGATCTTAGAAGTCGGAGAGGTGGACCAGCCGGTGCCCGGTGACGGCGAGGTGCTGGTACGGGTGCGCGCCTCGTCGGTCAACTTCGGCGACCTGGTCACCACCAGGGGCGTGCCGTACGCGGCCCGGCTGGTGCTGGGCCCGCGGCGGCCCCGGCATCGGGTGCCCGGCCACGACCTGGCCGGCGTGGTGGAGGCGGTGGGGCCCGGCGTGACGCGGTTCGGGCCGGGTGACGCGGTGTACGGCGAGGTCGTGGCCGGGGCCTACGCCGAGTACGCGCGGGTGCCGGAGAAGTTCCTGGCGGCCATGCCCGGCGGGCTGAGCTTCGAGGAGGCGGCCGCGGTCCCCGTCGCGGGCAACACCGCGCTGAAGGGCCTGCGCGACGCGGGCAGGCTGCGGGCCGGGCAGTCGGTCCTGGTCAACGGCGCCTCCGGGGGCGTCGGCACGTTCTCGGTGCAGGTCGCCAAGGCGCTGGGCGCCGAGGTCACCGGGGTGTGCCGGACGAGGAACGTCGAGCTGGTCCGGTCGCTCGGCGCGGACGAGGTGATCGACTACACCCGTGCCGACTTCGCTCAGGCGGGGCGGCGCTTCGACGTGATCCTCGACCTGGTCGGCAACCGGTCGCTGCGGGAGCTGACGCGCCTGCTGAACCCGGGCGGCGTGCTCGTGCTCTCCTCCGGAGGCGGCGGCACGTGGCTCGGGCCCATGGGCCGCATCCTCCGGGCCGTCGTGATGTCGCCGTTCGGCGACCGTACGCTCCGGTCGTCCGTCGCCGGCCGGAGCGCCGGCAACCTGGCCACGCTGAAGGAGCTCATCGAGTCCGGCGCCGTCCGCCCGCACGTCGAGTGCGCGTACCCGCTGGGCGAGGTCCCCGACGCCCTGCGTCACTTCGAGGAACGGCACGCCCGATCGAAGATCGCCATCACCGTGTGACGCGGGCGGCCGGGAAGCCAGGGTAGCCCTGGCTTCCCGGCCGTCTCGTCATGCCAGGGTCTCGGTGAGGGGGACGGACGGGTCGGCCAGCTTGGCGCGGTCGGCCGGGGCCGCGGCGCGGATCAGGGTCTTGATGTCGTCGGTGACGTCCCAGACGTTGACGTTCATGCCGGCCACGACCCTGCCCTCCGCCAGCCAGAACGCGATGTACTCGCGGGAGTCCAGGTCACCGCGGATCACCACGTCGTCGGCCTCGCCGGGGCGGACGTAGCCGGTGTACTCCATGCCCAGGTCGTACTGGTCGGTGTAGAAGTAGGGCAGCCGGTCGTAGGACGCCTCCTTGTCCAGCATCGCGGCGGCGGCGACGGCCGGCTGGTTGAGCGCGTTGGCCCAGTGTTCGACCCGGATGTGGGTGCCGAGCAGCGGATGGTAGGCGCGGGCCACGTCGCCGGCGGCGAAGACGTCGGGGTCGGAGGTGCGCAGCGAGGCGTCGACCACCACGCCGTCGTCGACCTTGAGCCCGGCCGCGACGGCGAGCCGGGTGTCGGGCTCGACGCCGATGCCGGCGATGACGGCGTCGGCCTCGACGCGGGTGCCGTCGGCCAGCCGGACGCCTCCCGCGATCTCCTCCACCTTGACGCCGAGCCGCAGGTCGACGCCGTGGTCGCGGTGGAGGTCGGCGAAGGCGGCGCCGAGCCGCGGGCCGAGGACGCGCAGCAGCGGCGCGCCGTCGGACTCCAGCAGGGTCACCTCCACGCCAGCGGCGCGGGCGGCGGCGGCCACCTCCAGGCCGATCCAGCCGGCGCCGATGATCACCACCCGGGAGGCGCGGGCCAGCACGTCGCGGATGCGCTCGCTGTCGTCGACCGACCGCAGGTAGAGGGCGTCGCCCGGGAGGCGGCGCGGGGTGGCGCCGGTGGCCAGCAGGAGTTTGGCGTAGTCGAGCCGCGCGCCGTCGGACAGGGTGACCTGGTGGGCGGCGCGGTCGACGGCGGTGACCGAGGTGCCGGTCAGCACCTCCACCTGCTGTTCGGCGTACCAGGCCGCGTCGTGGACGAAGATCTTGTCGCGCTCGGACTTGCCCTGGAGGTAGGACTTCGACAGCGGGGGACGTTCGTACGGCAGGTGCGGCTCCGCCCCCGCCAGGACCAGGCGGCCGTCGTAGCCCTGCTCGCGCAGCGCCTCCGCGGCCTTGGCGGCGGCCAGGCCGCCGCCGGCGATCACGTAGGTCATCGGTCAGGCTCCTCTCAGTTCGACGCAGCAGGCGCCCGGCCGCGGGGCCAGCACGGCCTCGGCGGTGGACGCGTCCAGCCCTTCGAGGAACCCGGCCAGGAACGCGTGGTTGATCGCGCACACCAGATCGGGGTCCTTGGCGGCCAGCGGGTGGAAGGGGCAGTTGAGCAGCCGCAGCAGGGTCGGGCCCTCTCGTACGGGCTCGAACCCGTGGCGTTCGAGCACCTGCCCGGCGCACGTCAGCGCGCGCTCGGCGCCCAGCCTGCCCGGCTTGGCCCGGTCGCGCTCGGCCGCGCCCAGCTCGCGCCCGCGCGCTGCGGCGGCGCGGAGCGCGGCCTCGCGGCCCGTCTCCTCCGGACCCTGGACGCGCAGGCCCTCCAGGAGGATGCCGGCCAGCAGCTCGTGCTCGCGCGGCGGGATGCTGACCCGCACGTCGAGGCCGGTGGGCTGGTAGACCTTGGGCGCCCGGCCGACCGGGCGCGGCTCCCCCGGACGTCCGTAGCCGGCCGAGAGCAGCCCGACCGCGACCAGCTTGTCGAGGTGGAAGGCGGCGAGCTTGCGCGAGATGCCGACGCTCTCGGCGGCCTCGTCTCGGGTGACGGGCCGGTCGGCGCGCCTGATGAAGTCGTACATGCGCCGCCGCAGGTCGTCGCTGAGCACCGCGACGGCCGCACGGGCCTGCTCCGACATCGTCACGCCGTCAGTTTAACACCCAAGACCGCTGGCGAAACAGGTCACTATTGACCAAATATAGGGATATGACTAACACTTGTTGGTGAAAATAGGAGGTGGTCCCTTGATGGACCTGGCCGAGGCCGAGCACGCGGCCGAGCGGTTCCTGGCGGCGCTGGGCGTCGACACCGAAGAGGAGAGCCTGCGCGAGACCCCGCGCCGGATGGCGCACGCGTACGCCGAGATGCTGAGCCCGCGCCCGTTCGAACTGACCACCTTCCCCAACGACGAGGGCTACGACGAGCTCGTCCTGGTACGGTCCATCCCCCTGCGGTCGATCTGCGAGCACCACCTGCTGCCGTTCACCGGGCTCGCGCACGTCGGCTATCTGCCGGGCAAGCGCATCGTGGGGCTGTCGAAGCTGGCCAGGGTCGTGGAGCACTTCGCCTGCCGCCCGCAGGTGCAGGAACGGCTGACCCGCCAGGTGGCCGGATGGCTGCACGACCAGCTCGACCCCGAGGGGGTCGGCGTCGTCATCGAGGCCGACCACACGTGCATGACGCTGCGCGGCGTGCAGGCTCCCGGATCGCGCACCCTCACCTCCACGCTGCTCGGTACGCTGCGTGACGACGCCCGCGCCCGGGCCGAGTTCTTCGCTCTCACGGGACTGCCGAAATGATCGAGATCTGGATCAACCCCGACTGCTCGAAGTGCCGCGCCGCCCTGTCGATCCTGGACGCCGAGCAGGCCGGCTACACCGTCCGCCGCTACCTGGACGATCCGCCGACCGATCAGGAGCTCCGCGACGTGCTGGCCCGGCTGGGGCTGGAGCCGTGGGACATCACCCGCCACGGCGAGCCGGTCGCCGCCGAGCTGGGCCTGGAGACCTGGCCGCGCACCCCGGAGAGCCGCGACCGCTGGATCGGCGCGCTGGCGGGCCATCCGATCCTGATCCAGCGCCCGATCATCACCGCCGCCGACGGCGCCGCCGTGGTCGCCCGCACCGAGGAGGCGGTCCGGTCAGCCCTCTGACGGGCCGGTGATGCGCCGCTCCCCCTTGGTGGTGATCACGTACACCTGCCAGTTGTAGTAGACGTAGTAGTTCAGGGGATCCCGCTTGATCTGGCGGGCGTGCGACTGGATGGCGTTCACGTACCGCTGGGAGGGGTTGTAGGCGTGCAGCGCACGCCCGTAGTCGCGGGGCGCGCCGGTGGCGCGCAGGTAGTTGGCGGCGGCCATGACCGCGTCGCGGTGGTCCTGGACGTCGCCGCCCATCCCGTACGCCTTCCAGGTGGCGGGCATGAACTGCATCGGCCCCTGCGCGCCGACGTGGCTGGCCGACCTGACCCGGCCGAACTTCGTCTCGGCGAACATGACCGCCGCCAGCACCTCCCACTCCACGCCGAAGCGGCGCTCGGCCTGCTTGAAGTAGCGGAGCAGCTCGGCGGCGGGGCGGGCGTCGCGGGTCCTGATGACCGACGTGCTCTTGACGGGGTGGGCCAGGGCCAGCAGCTCGCGGATGGCCCGGGTGTCGTCCCTGGCTCCGGCGGCCAGCCGCTCGGGCAGGCGGGCGAACGCCTTCTCGGCGATCTCCGGGTTGCGCGCGGCGAACCGGTGGATGCGCTGGTGGTGGAGGGCGAGGAGCTCGACGTCCTCGGGCGGCTCCCGCTTCTTGTCCCAGCCGTCGATGGCCTCGGCGAGGGCCTCGGTGGTCTTCTCCAGCGCCGCGGCCAGCTTCGCCGGATCCTTCGGGATGCGTTCGTCCGGATCGGGCAGGTCGCGCTCCGGCGACGGGGTGTGCGTCGGGGTGTGCTCCGGGGTGGCGGAGACGGTGGTGGGCGCGGGGACCGACGGCGGGGCGGCGCTCTCCTGGGCGGCGCAGCCCGCGGCGGCCGTGAGCACCGCCGCCGCCGTCACGACGCGGAAGCTTCGCATGGGCGGCCAATCTACCCGGTGTGTGAAGGTCCGTTCCGGTGGTACGCCAAGGGTGACGGCCACTTACAGCAGGGAGCACATCATGACCGAGCTGCTCAACCGTGACGAGATCGACACCGCGCTGGCCGCGCTGGAAGGCTGGCACAGCGAGGGGAACGCCCTGGTCAAGGACGTCCCGATCACGCCCGACAGCTTCGGCTGGCTGAGCGAGGCGGTGCTGAACGAGGCGGACGAGATGAACCACCACCCGGACATCGACCGCACCGACAGCGGCGTCCGCTTCCGCCTCTGGACGCACAGCGCGGGCGGCGTCACGCCCAAGGACGTGGAGCTGGCGGCCCGCATCGACCAGGTGCTGAGCGGCGCCACGCGCGACAAGGGCTGAGGTCCTGTCCCGATTTCGGTAGCTTACGTAGTTCTGAACCACCGGAATCGCGACAGAAGGGACCCGGCACGTGGTCGACGACCCCGGTTTGCGGGCGCTCAGCGAGGCCGCGCGCCTCTCCCCGGACAACCTCCCACTGCGCCGGCACCTGGCCGAGCAGCTGCTGGGCAAGGGATATCTCGCCGACGCGGAGGCCGAGTTCCGTGCCGCGCTCGTGCTCGCGCCCAAGGACCCGGACATCGTGACCGGGCTGGCCGAGGCGTTCGTCCGGCAGAGCTCGTACGGAGAGGCGCTGTCGGCGCTGGAGCCGCTGCTGGCCGAGGGCGGGTACCCGCCGAAGGTGGGCGTGCTGGCGGCCCGCGCCCTGCTGGGTGAGGGCGACGTGCACAAGGCGGCCTACCGCTACCACGAGGCGGTCTCGCGTGACCCGTCCGTCGCGGACGCCGACCTTGCGGGCCGCCTGGTGGCCCCGCCACCGGTGGTCGCGGAACCCGCCGGGCCGCCCGTGGGAAACCCGCCCGCGTACATGGCGCCCTCGTCCGTCACCCACGAGCGCTCGACCGCGGAGGTCGAGCGGTCCGGCTTCAGCTTCGCCGACGTCGCCGGGATGGACGAGGTCAAGGAGGCGCTCCGGGTCAAGCTGCTGCTGCCGATGCAGCAGCCGGAGCTGTTCGCCGCGTTCGGCAAGCGGGCCGGCGGCGGTGTCCTGCTGTACGGGCCGCCGGGAGCCGGCAAGACGCACCTGGCCAGGGCCGCCGCCGGGGAGCTCGGCGCGGCGTTCGTGAGCGTCGGCCTGGCCGACATCCTCGACATGTACATCGGGTCCAGCGAGCGGAACCTGCGCGCCACGTTCGACCTGGCCCGCCGCCACCGGCCGTGCGTGCTGTTCTTCGACGAGGTGGACGCGCTGGCGGCGCGCCGCTCCGACATGCGCCAGACGCACAACCGGCAGCTCGTCAACCAGTTCCTGGCGGAGCTGGACGGCGTGGACCAGAACGCCAACGAGGGCGTGCTGGTGCTGGCCGCCACGAACGCGCCCTGGTACATCGACGTGGCGTTCCGCCGGCCGGGCCGGTTCGACCAGCTCGTCTTCGTACCGCCGCCGGACGCGGACGCGCGCGCGGCGATCCTGCGCATCCTGTGCCGCGACAAGCCGCTGGCGGAGGTCGACTTCGGCGCGGTGGCCAAGGTCACCGACCAGTTCGTCGGCGCCGACCTCAAGGGCGTGGTGGACCGGGCGGTCGAGGCCAAGCTGCAGGAGTCGATCCGCGCGGGCCGGCCGGTCCCGCTGTCGACCCGCGACCTGCTGGCCGCGGCCAAGACGGCCAGGCCCACGTCCGTGCGGGAGTGGATGGCGACCGCGCGCAACTACGTGATGCACGCCAACGAGTCGGGCGCCTGGGACGACCTCATGCCGTACATCCAGCGCAAATGGTGACGGTCCGCGACTCGCTGGAGCGGGCACGGCTGTTACTGCAGATGGGCCGCCCGGCGGACGCCGAGCGGGAGCTGCGCGGCGTCCTCACCGAGGAGCCCCAGCACGCCGGCGCGCACGCGCTGCTCGGCCTGGCGCTGGTCCAGCAGGACCGTACGGACGAGGCGCTGGAGGAGTCGCGCGAGGGGGTGCGGCTCGCGCCCGACCACTACGTTCCGCACTACCTCTCCGGCCAGGTGCACTTCCAGGCGGGGCTGGTCGACGAGGCGGTCCGCGCGGTCGTCGCCGGGCTGGCGCTCTCACCCGAGCACGCCCCGTCCTGGGAGCTACTGGCGCGCGTCCACATGACCAGGCACGACTGGCCCCAGATGGCCGAGACCGCCGGCCGCGGCCTGGGGCTGGACCCGCAGCACGCCGAGCTGGCCAGTCTGCTGGCCATCGCCCTGGTCATGCTCGGTCAGAACGAGCGCGCCAGGGCCGTCGCCGCCCAGGCGGTCGGCAACGACCCGGAGAGCGCGCTGGCGCACTGGGCCTACGGCCGCGCCGCGCTGGCCGCCGGCGACCCGAGGACCGCCGCCGAGTCCTTCCGCGAGGTGCTCCGCCTGGACCCGGGCTTCGACGCGGCCAGGGACCTCCTGGTGTACGCGCTGAAGCAGCGCAACCCCGTCTACCGCCTGCTGGCGAAGCTGCGGTTCCGGGTGAGCTGGCGGCTGCTGTTCCTGCTGCCCGCGCTGCCGCCGGTCATCGCGGTCTTCGTGATCAGCGCGCTGCTGCACTGGGCGGCGTGGGTGGCCGAGTCCTGGACCACGCTCCGGCTGGCCAGGGCCAAGGCCACCCGCCTGCTGTTCGAGGGGGCGGCGGGCCGGGTGTCCCTGCTGTGCCTGGCCCTGCCGGTGGCCGGCGCGGTCATGCTCGGCCTGGGCATCGGGCTCGGCCTGGATGTCCTCGGCACCGCCGGCGTGGCGACCATGGCCCTGGTCACCCCGGTCCAGGAGGCCGTCCACACCGGTTCGGCGGCCGGCCGGCGCATCCTGGCCGTCTGGGCGGGGGCGCTCGCGGTGACGATCGCCGTCGCGGTCGCCACCTCCTCCTTCGCCCCCGCCATCCTGTCCCTGTACGCCGCCCTGGCCACGATCTGGATCGCGGCCGGCGTACGGAAGATCTTCCGCCCTCGCCAGGCGGTCTAGCGGGACAGGCGGCTCGGCCACCACATGCGGCGGCCGATGTCCAGCGACAGCGCGGGCACCAGCAACGAGCGCACGATCAGCGCGTCCAGCAGGACGCCGAAGGCCACCAGGAAGGCGAGCTGGATCAGGAACAGCAGCGGCAGCACGGCGAGCGCCGCGAACGTCGCCGCCAGCACCACGCCGGCCGAGGTGATGACGCCGCCGGTGAGCGTGAGGGCGCGCAGGGTGCCCTCGCGCTCGCCGTGCCGGATCGTCTCCTCCCTGGCCCGGGTCATCAGGAAGATGTTGTAGTCGATGCCCAAAGCCACCAGGAAGACGAACGCGAACAGCGGCACCGCCGGATCGGCGCCCGGCAGGTCGAGCACGTGGTTGAAGATCAGCGCGCCGACGCCCAGGGCGGTGGCGAAGGACAGCACCGTGGTCGCGATGAGCACCAGCGGGGCCACCAGCGAGCGCAGCAGCGCGATCAGGACCAGCAGCACGACGAGCAGCACGAGCGGGATCACCACCCGCAGGTCGCGCGCCGAGGTGTCGAGCGTGTCCAGGGTGACCGCCGCAGTGCCGCCGACCTGCGCGTCCGCTCCCGGCACCGCGTGCACGGCGGCCCGCAGGTCGCGGACGACCTCGACGGCGGCGGTCGACTCGGCGGGCTCGCCGAGCGTGGCGTGCAGCAGCGTCCGCCCGTCCACGACCTTGTCCACCCGGGTGACCTCGGTGACGCCCGCCACCCCTTCCGCGGCGGCCTTGACCTGATCCGCCTGGTCGGCCGAGGTGAGGATGGTGGCGGGCGTGGCCGAGCCGGCGGAGCCGAAGCCGCGCTCCAGCGTCCGCTGCCCGGCGACGGACTCGACCTCGGTGCGGAACACGTCCAGCTGCGAGGTGCCCTCGGCCTTGAACTGCGGCACGAACGCCGCCGCCGCGGCCAGCGCCACCACCGTGATGACCCAGTACGCGCGCGGCCGCCGTTCCACGGACCTGGCCACGCGGCCCCACAGCCGGTGACGGCGCACGATGGCGGCGGTCGAGTCGGCGTCGGCCTCCTGGTCGCCGGTACGCGGCAACAGCGGCCAGAACGCGGCCCGGCCGAGCAGCAGGAGCACCGCGGGCAGGAACGTGAGCGCGGAGACGAGGGCGGCGGCGATGCCGAGCGCGGCCACCGGGCCCAGCCCGCGGTTCGAGGCCAGGTCGCTGGCCAGCAGGCAGAGCACGCCGAGGATGACGGTGCCGCCGGAGGCGACGATGGGCTCGACGGTGCCGCGCACCGCCACCCTGATGGCGTCGATCGGCCGTTCCTTCTCGTACAGCGCCTCCCGGTAGCGCGCGACCAGCAGCAGGGCGTAGTCCGTGCACGCGCCCACGACCAGGATGAACAGGATGCCCTGGCTCTGCCCGTTCAGCTCGATCCAGCCCGCGTCGGCCATCAGATAGACGACGAAGGCGGCCAGCACGAGCGCGAGCATGGCGGAGACGATGACCACGAGCGGCAGCAGGGGCGACCGGTAGACGGCGATGAGGATGACCAGCACCGCGCCGAGCGCCACGAGCAACAGCGTGCCGTCGATGCCGCCGAACGCCGCGCCGAGGTCGGCGCCCAGCGCGGCGGGCCCGGCGACCTGCACGGTCGTGCCCTGGGCCGCGCTGTCACCGAGCAGGGCGCGCAGCTCGTCGACGGCGACGTCGGCCTCGACCTGGTCGCTGATCGGCACGACGAGCTGGGCGACGCTCGGGTCCTCGGTCCCCGGGATGGGCCCGGCGACCTTGCCCTGGATCCAGGGCTCGGCGGAGATCCGCTGCGCGTCCTGGGCGATCTCGGCCAGCCGTTCCCGGGAGAGCGGCTGGTCGGCCGAGTAGACGACGAAGGCGGGCACCGCGTCGCTCTCCTCGAAGGCCTCGCGCGCCTCCTGGACCTGCGTGGACTCGGCGCCGATGGGCAGGAAGGCAGACTGGTCGTTGGTCTGCACCTCGGTCAGCTTGCCCATGAACATGCCGAGCGGGCCGGCTCCGAACAGCCAGACCACGGCGATCAGCACGGCCGCGCCGTACCAGGCTCGGTGCCGCCGCGGCCGGGCATGACGGCGCTCCGTACCGGTCCGCGTGCGGGTGTCGTGAACGGACATCCTGCGCCTTCCCTCGATAATCAAGCTACTTGAAAATCAAGATACATGACGCGCGAACGGGCCCCCACACCGCCCCCCTGAGCTGCCCCTACAATGACGGGCGACACCGCGCCGGCCGGTAGGGAGAAAGATGGACACCTCGCGCTCCGGATCCCGCGAGCGCCTCTATCTCGACATCCAGCAGGACGGGCAGCGCCTCGCGACCGGGCTCGTCCGGCTGCTCCACACCATGTCGCTGGGCCTCGACCTCAACCCCACCGACTTCCAGGCGTACGCGCTGCTCCGCATCCAGGGCCCCATGACCCCCGGCGAGATCGCCCAGTGGCTCAGGCTGGCCACCGGGTCGGTCACCGCGCTGATCGACCGGCTGGAGGCCCGCGGCCTCGTCGCCCGCGACCGCCACCCCGACGACCGGCGCAAGGTGATCGTCCGCCCCGCCACCGAGCCCGAGCCCGGCCCTGCCACCGGCGACCAGCTCGGCATCGCCCAGGCCATGCTCGCGATGCACGAGCGCTACTCGGAGGCCGAGCTGGAGGTCATCGCCGACTGGCTGCACCGCGTCACCCAGACGCTGAACGAGCTCGCCACCCGCCGTTGACCTAGGACGGAGCTCCGGCCAGGCGCCGCGTGACGTACTGGGCGAACAGGCCATGAGCCACCACGACGGCGCCGAACCCGACCACCACCATCGCGATGTACGTCATGCGCCCGTCGGGCGCGAGAATGACCGCGGCGCCGTCGGCGAACCCGGTGGACGCCACCCCGAACCCGGTCACGGCCGCGGTCACCCACCGCCCCGCCACCCGCACCACCCTCGGCGCGGCACCGGTCACCGCCGCCGGCACGGCGAGCACCGTGAACGCGATGAAGACGCCCACCGTCCCCATCAGGCTGAACTGGCTCTGCTCGGCCGCCGCGATCGCGATCAGGCTCATCAGCAGCCGCGCCGCACCCCCGACCACGATCCCCGCCACGACCGCTCCCCCGGCAGCCGCCGCCATCAGCCGGACCACGCGCCGGCCAGTCATCCCCGACATACACCCCTCCAGTTGCTCAAAGAGGGTTGTAGCGACGCAAATCCCCTCCCGGCAATGCCGGAATTGCAATGCAATGATGCTGTTATTGATGATTTGTCGGGAAAAGCCTGACAGGTGCTGGTCGGAGAGGGGCTTCGAGGCGGTTTGACATGATCCCCTCGCGAGCGATAAACGCGTCGGTGGTGTCGTCCAAAACCTCCGTGCCCGCCTTATCCGCCCTGGCGATCCTCATGCCGCTGGCCCCCGCGGTCATCGTGCCCAAGACCGCGAACGTCGTCGCCGGCGCGGTCATCGCCGTCCTGCTGGTGGTCCCCGTGGTGGCGCTGCGCCGTAAACGTTGGGCTTCGCGGGCCGGGGCCGCGCTGCTGACGCTGCTCGCCGTGGCCGCCGCCGTGCCGCCGGTCTCCGGGCTCGGCAGCCCGAGTGCGGAGGAGATCCAGCACTATGTCACCGTCCAGGTCGCTCTCGGCAGACCGGTCGACCTCCATGGCGGGGCTCTGGGGTCCCTCCCCTGGGACGACATCGATCTGCTGCTGCTCGCCGTCGCCTGCCTTGCCACGGCGGCACTCGTGCTGACGCTCGGCCGAGCCGTCCATCAGGAAGGACAGCGCGAGCTTCGTCCGCTGCGCTGGCGGTGGCCGCTGGTCATGTGGGGCGTGGCTCTGCTGCTGGTGAGCGTTCCTCAGACGGTGGTGGTCCTCGCCGCCGGTACGGCCGAGTACGGGATGATCGTCATGGACGGCTCCTGCTTCGGCGCCCTGGAGGAAATCCTGCTCGGGCCTGCCATGGCCATGGTAATCCTGCTCCCGCAGCCGCTGGTGGTCGCGCTGGGCTTCGCCCTATGGGCGCTGCTGGCCCGCACCGGTCACCGGCTTTTGGGCCGGGCTGTGGGCTGGTTGACGCTGGCGCCCCTGCTGGCCGCCGACCTGATGATGACCTGGATGCCTCTGCTCGGATGCACCCGGTCCCCTGCCGATCCGATCACGCTCACATGGGCGCTGTTCACGTTCCTTCCCGTCGTCCTCATCGTGCTGGCGGTACGGGTGCGCCGGGTGGCATGACTACTGATAAGTGTTGACTCAGCAGCACTTCTCAGTTACTGATCAATTTCAGAGGGTGTCATGCTGGTCGGGGACGCGGTCCTGGGGCTGCGCAGTCCAGGCGGGAGGTTCGTCCACGCCGAGCGATTCGTCGCGCTCGGCGTCGGTGCTCGAAGGCTGGACGATGCCGCGCGAGTGGTGGACCGGGGCGTAGATCGCGTAGAGGCGCAGTGGCTCGTCACCGGTGTTGATCACGTCGTGCCAGGTGCCGGCCGGGACCTGGATCGACCATCCGTCGGAGACCTGTTGCTCGAAGTCCAGCCGATCCTTGGCCGGGCCCATGACACAGGTGCCCTGCCCCGCGTCCAGACGAAGGAACTGGTCGGTTTCCGGGTGTACTTCGAGGCCGATCGACTTACCGACCGGGATGGACATCAGGGTGACCTGCAGATACTTCCCGGTCCATGCGGTGGTTCGGTAGTTCTCGTTCTGCCGCGTGGCCGCTTCGATATCGAAGGCGTTCGGCCGGGGCCCGTTGTCGCTGATGTGCATCGTCTCTCTCCGTCGGTGCTGACTGCCCCTGAGGCGCGGGTAAGTCCCAGGTGCGGATACCGAAGATGGTTGCCGCTAAACCTGCCGGTCACTGATCGTCGACGCGGCGACCATGACCGCGCGGATGCTGGCATGGCGCCCCGGTACCGGCGTCACCGCCGCGGATCACCGGCATGACTACTGAGAACCAACTGAGAAGTGTTGATTCAGCAGCACTTCTCAGTTACGCTCAGTAGGTGGATCAGCGGGAAGCGTTGCAAGCACTGGCCGTCGTGGGGGACGGTGTGGCAGCGGATGCCCTGGAAACGGAGACGCTCGACTTCAAGCTTCCAGGAGAATCTCAAAAATCCACTTACAATCTGCTCGCCGATGCTCTCGTATGTTTTGTGAATGCCCGCGGCGGGACGGTTGTACTGGGCGTTGACGACAAAGCGACGAGTCGGCTGAACGCGCTTCGAGGAGTGCCGCTGAGTTACAGCGTGGACTCGATACGCAAAGGCATATTTGATCGTACACGCCCCCCGATAACGCCCTTCGTTGAAGATGTGACGGTCGACGGTGTCCGCCTGATACTGATCACGGTTCCGGAGGGCGTCATGCCGCACAGCAATGCCGCAGGGCTGTCGACTCGCCGCCTGGGAAAAGAGTGCCTGCCGTATCCCCCGGATCAACAACGCGAAGTGATGATCGCCCGAGGCCAGGTGGACTGGTCGGCCGACTCGTCCAGCGTCGGCATCTCGGATCTCAGCGCGGTCGAATTCGAAAGACTTCGTCAGATCTTGACGGCAAGCGGACGCGACAACTTGGCAGACCTACCGAACAAGGCACTCCTGGAGTCGTTGAGGCTGATCGCGTCCGACGGGAGCATCACCAACGCAGGCGTGCTTCTGCTGGGCGATGAGTCGCTTATCGGCAGGGTCGTTCCCAGCTACGGTTACTCCTACCAGTTCAGGCCGACCTCGGGCAGTGAGGCGACCGGACGGATGCGAGGAAACCGGCCTTTGATAGCGGCCATCCAAATCTTGACGGAGGCCATCGAAACACGTCGCGAGATCCACCCTCTCAATGTGGCAGGCGGAGTTCAACTAGCACTCACGGACTACCCTGGCGAAGCTGTCAGAGAGATCGTCATCAACGCGTTCATCCATCGCTCTTATGAAACCAGTGGAACGGTGGATGTCGAGCACTCACCAGAACGTCTGGCGATCTCAAGCCCTGGCGGCCTGGTCGCCGGGGTGACGCCGGCCAACATTCTCACGTATCCATCGACCCCGCGAAACAGGCTTCTCACGGAGACGGTATCCGTACTCCAGCTGGCTGAGCGCACTGGGCAAGGAGTCGACAGAGCCTACCGCGAGATGCTACGCGTCGGTAAAGAGCCACCGCAATTCGAGGACAAGGGCACCCTGGTTCGGGCGACCCTCGGCGGAGGGATCGGGAACAAGGCGTTCGCGCGTTTCGTGAGCGATTTGCCGGCTCGGGCCGGCCGAGACCTGAATGTTCTTCTCACACTGTCACATCTGCGGCACAGCAGAAGTATAGACGCCCCAAAATTGGCAAGCACAATCCAACGCACGCCGGCAGAGGCGCAGGAAGTGCTTTCCACCATGGCGGACGAATACGGCCTCATCGAGGCCACGAGCCGAACCGTTCGCCGACCGTTCCCGACGTATCGACTGCGGTCAGAATCCCTTGCGTCCATGTCTCGGTCAGTCACATATCGTCAGCGCGCGATCGACGATACCGACCAGAAGGTCATAGATCACGTAAAAGAATACGGCTTCATCACCAATCAGAGTGTTCGCCGCCTTTTCGATCTGCATGTCTACGCCGCCCGCGACCTGATCAACAGCCTTCGCGAACGCGAAATTCTGAAGAAGATCGGAGACGCGAAAGGAGGCGCTGGAGTGCGCTACGGCCCGGGAGCCAAATTCCCGAAGTGAGACCGCGGCACTCATCTCCACGCAGGCCCTGTACGAGGAGACGGAGGCGCGGGCGAAGTTCAGCGCCACGCTCCACACGGAACTTCCGCGTGTACCCGTACCCTCCGAACTTCCGTCGTCCTCATCGTGCTGGCGGTACGGTGCGCGACTTCGCGGTCCGATACCGAGGCGTTCTAGAGTCGCCGGCATGCGGCGAAGGACAGGAATGCTGATAGCCGGGGCTGGAGTCCTGGTCTGGGGCGAGTGGTTGAACTGGCGCTGGTCCCGCACTCTCGTGGAGAACGGTGCAGGCCCCGCCGAGGCCGTGGTCGTGTTGGGTTACCGGAACCCCCAGCCCACGGCGAACTTCCTCAACCGCTGGCGAGTCCGTGCTGGCATTCGCTCCATCGCCACCGACAGTGCGCGCGACACTCGCGTCATCTTCAGCGGCGGTGCGACCAGCGGTGGCGTCGCGGAGGCGCGGTTGATGGCCGATTACGCGAAGTCGGTGCTCGGATTCGACGGCGCGGTGCTCCTCGAAGACCAGAGCGCGACGACATGGGAGAACATCACGAACGTGATCCCCCTGCTTGAGGACGTCGACCGTATCAAGATCGTCTCCCAGCCGGCTCACGCCCTCAAGGCCCGCGCATACCTGCGGCGGCAGCGCCCCGATCTCGCCGAGAGGCTTGTACGCGCGGACGACTACCGCCCCGGCGAGTGGACGGTCGTCAAGCCGCTGCTGGCTCTGTACGGACTCTGGACACTCCGCGGTCTCAAGGCCGACGAACGGAGGATCTCGCGTAGACAGCGACGGTCGCGTCGGCTCCGCTGATGAAGGCTCTTGAGCGCTGAAGTGATCGTGCACCCCGAGCCAGCAGCTTTTCACGCCTGGCAGGCGAGGCTTCCGTACATCAGGGACTACCTTGCCAGATGCCGGCTGGGCGCCAGTCGCTGGATTCGGTTCGTCCCCTCGAAGATCTGCATGTTCTCCGACCCACGATCAGTCACCTGCGGATACAGCCTGATCCTTACGATGACCAGCGGTTGCGGGGATTGGCCGAACGAGCAGGAGAGGCACCAACAAAGAGGGGCGCCGCACGCGGGCTCGCAAAATGCGACGACTCATCCCGGGCCCGTGGAACCCGGCGTCCCTGCAGCGAGATGCGAAGGCCGTGCCTTGCCATGCGAGTGAATGAACTTGAAGTGTCGCCTACGCGCCTTGCTCATCTTGCCTGCCCGTAGCCGGTAAGTACCGCTCGGAAAGCTGGCTGTGAGCTCAAGCCGTCCGCCGATGGCCTCCACGTAACGGGCCACCACATCCACTGAAGAAACTTCGCCACGCTCGATCTGCGAGACGCGTGCCTTCGTCACACCCATCAGGGCGGCAACCTCGCTCTGCGTCAGAGCGGCGTTCTTACGGCGCTGGGCAAGCTGCCAAGCATCGATGAAATCGTCGACCATGCGCCGGGTCTCGACAAGTGCCGCTTCCCCTCCTGCCTGCTCCACGTGCTTGGCGCGGTTCCACTTCTTGAACGTCGTCATGGGTTCCGCCCCTCCTCTTCTGCGCGTTCTTTCAGGTAAATCTCGTACAGCCGCTCTGCGTGCGGTATGGCCTCCTCGTACCAGCGGTTGGGATCGCGAGGGCTTGCCTTGATCTTGTCTGCGGCAACGAGAACGATGGCGTCCCGCCTCGGATCGAAGACGAACAGCAGTCGAAGCGCGCTACGCCCGGTGGACCGGGGGCATAGTTCCTTGAGGTTGGCGATGCGCGAGCCGTTCATCTTGCCCACGAGTGGCCTACCCAGCGCTGGACCATTCTCCGCGAGCCGATCGAGCGCATCGATGACCAGCCGATGCGCCTCTGGATCAAGGCCACTGATCCAGGCATCGACTTCATCGGTGACGTAGATCCCCACTCGTCCTGCACAGTCCAAGTATAGGGGATACTATACTGGCGCAATCGGGCACTCCGAGAGCGCCACGAGATACAAGGGCATGGCTGCGCCTGTTCGCCGCCGGTGGCGTGCGTCCCTTTCCCCGGGGACACGCTTGCCAAGCCGACAAACCCCGCCCGCCGACACAGAGAAGCGGGGTTTCCGCATCACCGTCGTCGAAGCCCGCACCCAGCGCAGCGCGCTCGACCGGGTCCCGCGGCGGAGCGCGCCAGGCAACATCAAGTGAGACGACGGAACTTCGGCGTCTCACCCGACCTTGCATCTCCGCATGTCAGGACGCCGCCCGGAGGCAAGATCGAACGAGACGGGACATCTGGATGAGGGCGCACACCAGCGACCTCATGGCAGGTGCGGCTCGTCTCTTCCGGGGACGGTACCGGCGGTGCGGTCAGTAGGGGGACGCCGAGTTGCTCTCAGCCCAGAGCTTCTCGGCGTCGGAGCCTGCCGGGGGCGGCGCGATCCCGTTGATCATCCAGAGGTCGTCGCTGGTCTCGTCGATGTGGAACTCCCAGTGCAGCCCTGCGTTCCGTTCGAGGTGGGGCTGCAGCATGCCCTTGACCCACTGGGCGGTCCGGCGCCGGCTCTCTCGATCGGCGTTGCGGCGGGCGATGTGGTCGATCACAATGCGGACCCCGACCGGGGCAGGCTCCCCACCGACGTAGAAATCCTCGGGCCGTGTCTCGTGGAACAGCGTGATCACGTAGAACCGGGGCAGCCCCACCTGTTCGTAGTGGTCGGCGATCTGGGAGGCAAGTTGGTGCTTCTCCTTGTCGGTGAAGATTCCGGGCGTGTGATGAACAGTCCACAGTGGCATTGCGGGTCAGTACTCCTTAAGTGTTGGGACGCGATGTCAACCGGCGACCGAGAAGGCCAGGCGCTCCACGGGGCCGGACAGCGCCGCCTTGGTGGCGATGGTGACGTCGTCGGCGAGCACCTCCGTGGCCTGGGCCTCCAGGCCGTCGACGATCCGCGCGGCCACCTCGGCCGGCGTCGCCTTCGGCAGGTCGATGGCGGAGACCATTTCGGTGTCGATGAACCCTGCGTGAACGCCGACGACCTGGGTGTTCTGGCGCGCTAGTTCGAGTCGGAGCGAGTTCGTGATGGACCACGCCGCCGCCTTGGACGCCCCGTAGGCGCCGGCGCCGGCCAGCCAGGACAGCACGGAGTGCATGTTCACCAGTGCGCCCCCACCGTTCGCGGCCAGGATCGGCGCGAACGCCCGTGCCATCCGCAGGGGTCCGAAGACGTTGACGTCGAACGTCACGGTGGCGCGCTCGAAGTCACCCGTCAGCAGCGGAGCCGGCAACAGGATGCCAGCGTTGTTGAACACGATCTCGACGTCGGCGGCGACCTTCGCGAGGGCGGCGACCGACGCCTCCGAGCGGACCTCCAACTCGGCGGTAACCACCTCTGGACGGTCGTCGATGTACGCCGAGCGCGCAGTCGAGTACACCTTTCGCGCCCCGCGCGCCAGCACCTCATCGACCAGCGCCGCGCCGAGCCCACGTCGGCCCCCGGTCACCACAACCACTCTGCCCGCTACTGCAACCACTGCGTTCTCCTCTGGGTAACGATGTCGTTAGTGAGATGTAAGCACGCCATGCTGGATAACGCAAACGTTAGTTACAATGGTGAGATGGCGATGAAGTTCGAGGAACGGCTGCGCGACCGAGATGCGTGGTCGATCGGCGATGGATGCTCGGCGGGGCGGGTGCTGGACCTGCTCAGCACCAAGACGGTATTCCTGGTGGTCCGCGAATGCTTCTACGGCACGACCAGGTTTGACGACTTCGTGGCGCGGATCGGGACCTCGGCCCCTGCGGTGTCTCGGGCACTCAAACAGCTGAAAGCCGCGGGTATTGTCGCGCCCGTTCTCTATCGGGAGCCGGGGAGCCGGGCCCGCGACGAGTACCGGCTGACCGAGGCGGGCCGGGACCTGCTGCCGGTGTTTCTGTCGCTGATGCAATGGGGCGACACGTACCTACAGGAAGGCCGCCCGCCTCTGTCGTTCGTCGAGACCGACACCGGCCGTCCGATACGGGTCCGCGTAACCGCCGACGCAGCGCCGGAGACGATGTGCGACGACATCGAGATCCGGCTGAACCCCGCCTGGTGACGCGGCTGGCCCCGTTTCTCGATCACGCCCGGGATGATCTGGCCCGGCTGGAACGCAGCACGGGCATCGGCCAGTCACCCCCGACCATCCCACGACCCACCGATCTCCAACTCCGTCTCCCGAACCTTCTGGATATCGATCCAGGAGACCTCCGATGAAGATCGCCCACGTACAGAACGGGGCTAGCCCTCATCCATCAACTGTCCATGTCGGGGAAGGCCGCGCGTAGTGCCTTGACGACTGCGACGGCCTCGTCCAGCAGGTCGATCGGGCACCCCCAATAGTCATAGATGCCACCACGGGCACGGTTGCTCCCGCAGATGACGAACACCCCCGTCCCCAGCCTCACCTTCAGGTGACTGGCCAGCCAACCGACGAAGCCGCTGTTGTCGAGCTCAGAGGGAAAGTGAAAGGAGAAGATCCCAAAACGTTCGACGTGTTCGTGTTCCTGGCTGTAGGGGACCAGGCGGCTCCAGCTCTGGTCGTCACGGACCACGGCCAGTTCGTCGCCGGTGAGCACCGGCGGCTGGTCGATGGGGAACTCCTCAAAACACCAGACACCATCATGCACGAGGACATCGGCCTGGGCGATCACCCGCTGCAGACGCTCTTCCGTCTGTTCCGACCTCTCCCTGCTGACAGAAACCATCGCTGCTTTCTCCTGCCGAGTCTGCTCGGGGCGTCGACATCGCCCGAAGATGCATGTCTGCACTATGTCACTAGCGAAATGTGGCTCCGACACCCAGCAGGCAGGGTTTCCCCGTGTCGGGCACTACTTGGCCAAGTGCCGGCTGATCACCAACCGCTGGATCTGGTTGGTCCCCTCGAAGATTTGCATGATCTTCGCCTCGCGCATGTACCGCTCCACCCGGAACTCCCGTGTGTACCCGTACCCCCCGAACACCTGCACCGCGTCCGTGGTCACCTTCATCGCCGCGTCCGTGGCCACCAGCTTCGCCACCGAAGCCTGCCGCGAGTACGCCAGCCCCGCGTCCCGGCGTCGCGCCGCGTCCAGGTAGGTGGCCCGAGCCGAGTCCACCGCCGCCGCCATGTCCGCCAGCAGGAACCCCAGCCCTTGGTGGTCGATGATGCGCTTGCCGAACGTCTGCCGCTCCTTGGCGTACGTCACCGCCTCGTCCAGAGCCGCCTGGGCCAGGCCGACGGCGCAGGCGGCGATGCCGAGGCGGCCGGAGTCGAGGGCGCTGAACGCGATCTGCAGACCCTCGCCCTCCGCGCCCAGGAGCCGGGAGGAGTCCAGCAGGACGCCGTCGTAGTGGGCGGTGGTGGTGGGGACGGCGTGCAGGCCCATCTTCTCCTCCGGACGCCCGAAGGTCAGCCCGTCGGCTGTGCCCGGAGCCAGGAAGCAGGAGATGCCGCGGCTCCCAGAGCCGGTGCGGGCGAACAGGGCGTAGAAGTCGGCGATGCCGCCGTGGGTGATCCACGCCTTGTTGCCGGTGATCCGGTAGCCGTCGTCGGTCTTGACGGCCTGGCAGGTGAGGGCGGCGGCGTCGGAGCCGGCCTGGGGTTCGGAGAGGCTGTAGCCGCCGATGAGCCGGCCGGCCAGCATGTCGGGCAGCCAGCGCGACTTCTGCTCGTCAGTGCCGTAGGTGAAGACCGGGAAGCAGGCGAGGGTGTGGACGCTCACGGCGACGGCGACCGACGCCCAGCGGGCCGCCAGTTCCTCGATCACCTGGAGGTACACCTCGTACGGCTGGCCGCCGCCGCCGTACTCCTCCGGGTACGCGAGCCCGAGCAGCCCCGCCTCGCCCAGCAGCGGGAACAGACCCGAAGGGTAGGTCTCTTCGCGTTCGTGCCGGTCGGCCCGGCGGGCGAGCTCCTTGTCGGCGATCTCGCGGGTCAGCTCGATGAGGTCCCGGGCGTCCTGGCTGGGGAGCAGGCGGTCGACGGTCATGATCTCTCCCGAGCGGTGGTCCGGAGCCGGTCGTCCTGAGTGAGGGCCGCGAGGGCCGCGGCGGCGCGCTCGCGGTATTCGGCGACGCGGGCCAGCTTGATGTCCTCGTATCCGCGGATGCCCTCAGGCAGCGCCGCCAGCTCGGCCACCGCGTCGGCGGTCGAGGGGGTGAGGCGGGCGAGGGCGTCGTTCATGAGATCACGGTATTCCCCCACGAGCCCGCGCTCGACCCGGCGTACCTCGGCGCGGCCGAACACATCGAGCACGGTGCCGCGCAGCACGCGGGCGGCGCGCAGGCCGCGGAAGAGCACCCCGGCCGAGCGGCGCAGCTTGATCTTGCGCTTCATGCCGAGCGCGCGGAACACGGGCGGGTGCAGCAGCACGGACACCTTGGCGTCGGGCCCGAACTCGCGGTCCCGCCGTGCCCGCTCGGCAGGGTCGAGGTGCAGGCGGGCGACCTCGTACTCGTCCTTGTAGGCCATGAGGTGGTGCAGGCTCCTGGCGTAGGCGAGCGCGACGCGGGTGCCGGCCTCCTGGCCGGCCCGTTCGACGGCGAGCGCGGTGACGCGCCGCACGTCCTCCGCGTACGTGCGAGCGTACGTGGCGTTCTGGTAGCCGGTGAGGTCGGCGACGCGGATGGCGAGCGCCTCCTCCAGGCCGGTGGGCTCCGGGACGACGAGCCCGGCGGCCTTGAGCACGGCGTCGCGGTCGTGAGCCAGGGCGCGGCCCCAGCGGAAGGCGGCCACGTTCTTGTCCACGGCGGCACCGTTGAGCGCGATGGCGCGCTCGAGAGCGGTGGCGGAGACGGGCAGGCAGCCGTGCTGGTAGGCGGCGCCGACCAGGAGCATGTTGGCCGGCATGTGGTCGTCGAAGAGCGCCTCGGCGAGCCCGTGCGCGTCCACGTAGAGGCCCGAGCGGGTGGCGGACTCGATGCGGGCCAGCGCGTCGGCGGGCGAGCCGGGCACGGCGGCGCGGCCGGTCACCATGGCGGCGGTGGGCACGACCGAGGTGTCGACGACGGCGATGGTCCGGTCCGGGGCGGCGACGGAGAGGTTGCCGTCGGCGGCGGCGCCGAGCAGGTCGAAGCCGATGAGCACGTCGGCGGCGCCGCGGGTGGCCCGCACCGAGCCGGTGAGCGGCCGGGCGGAGATGCGGACGTCGCTGACGACCGGGCCGCCCTTCTGCGCGAGCCCGGTCTGCTCCAGCCCGGCGGCGTGCAGGCCGTCGAGGTGGGCGGCCATCTGCAGGATCTGGGAGACGGTGACGACGCCGGTGCCGCCGATGCCGGGCATCCTGATGAGCACGGTGTCGCCGACCTTGCGGTCCGGTTCGCCGGGTTCGACGGGCAGGTCCGGCACCTGGTGCGCGCTTCTGGTGCCCGGCTCGACCAGCAGGAACGACGGGCAGTCGCCCTTGAGGCAGCTCAGGTCGGTGTTGCAGGACGGCTGGTGGATGCGGGTCTTGCGGCCGAACTCGGTCTGCACCGGCTGCACCGACAGGCAGGTGGAGACGTCGCCGCAGTCGCCGCAGCCTTCGCAGACGCGCTCGTTCACCACGACCTTGGCGGCCGGGACGGGCAGCTTGCCGCGCTTGCGCAGCCGCCGCTCCTCGGCGGCGCACCGGTCGTCGTGGATGAGCACGGTGACGCCGTCGACCGCGGCCAGCTCCTTCTCGGCCTGCTGGAGCTCGTCGCGGTGGCGGACGCGGGCGATGCCGGGCAGCCGGACGCCCCGGTACGTCTCCGGCTCAGGGGTGGTGACGACGATCTCCCGTACGCCTTCGAGCGCCAGCTCGTGGGCGAGGGCGGGCACGTCCAGGCGGCCCTCGGCGCGCTGGCCTCCCGTCATGGCGACGGCGTCGTTGTAGAGGAGCTTGTACGTCATCGTCACGCCGGCGGCGACGGCGGCGCGGACGGCGAGGGAGCCGGAGTGGTGGAAGGTGCCGTCGCCGAGGTTCTGCACGAAGTGGCGGTCGCCGGTGAACGGGGCGAGCCCGATCCACTGGGCGCCCTCGCCGCCCATCTGGGTGAGCCCGACCTGGGTGCCGCGCCCGTCGCCGTCCAGCGCGATCATGGCGTGGCAGCCGATGCCGACGCCGACGAGCGTGTCGTCGGAGGTGCGGGTGGAGGTGTTGTGCGGGCAGCCCGAGCAGAAGTACGGGGTGCGGGCGGCGACCAGCGGCAGCATGCGGCGCGCGGGCCTGGGCGCGGCCGGTTTCCTGGGGAGCCGGTCCGGGCCGACGCAGCGGGCGACGGCTTCGGCCACCTCGTCGGCGCCGAGCGTGCCGCGGGCGGTGAGCAGGTCGCGGCCGTGCACGGCCGGGGTGTGCTCGCCGCCGTAGAGCGCCTGCTTGAGCTGCCCTTCCAGGAACGGCACCTTGTCCTCGACGACGAGCACCCGCTCCAGCCCGGCGGTCTGGGCGGCCAGCGCGGCATGGTCGAGCGGGAACGGCATGCCGATCTTGATCAGCCGGATCCCGAGGTCCGTCATGGCGCTCTCGTCGAGGCCGAGGTCGGCCAGCGCGCGCCGGACCACGGCGAAGCCGGTGCCGGAGGCGAGGATGCCCAGTTTGGCGTGCGGGGCGTCGAACACGACGCGGTTCAGCCCGTGCGCGTGGCCGTAGGCGCGGGCCACGTCGAGGCGGCGGGTGAGCATGTCGTGCTCGGCGTCCAGCGAGGCCGGGCCGACCAGCACCGGCGGCTTGCGCGGGCCGGGCCGCCCGGGCTCCGGGACGCCGTGGTGGCCGCCGATCTCGACGGTGGCGGCGGCGTCCGCGACGTCGGCGACGATCTTCAGGCCGGTCCACAGGCCGCTGGCGCGGGACAGCGCCACCGCGTGCAGCCCGTACTCGATGATCTCGGCGACCGAGCCGGGCGCGAGCAGCGGCATCGACAGGCTCTGGCACATCGGCTCGCACGAGCTGGGCACGGTGGAGGACTTGCTGCCGGGGTCGTCGCCGATCCAGGCCACGGCCCCGCCGAGCGGCGCGGTGCCGGCCAGGTTGCCGTGGCGGATGGCGTCGGCGGCCCGGTCCAGGCCGGGGTTCTTGCCGTACCAGAAGCCGGTGACCCCCTCGTGGCGGCGGCCGGGCAGCGCGTCGAGGAGCTGGGTGCCGGCCACGGCGGTGGCGGCCAGCTCCTCGTTCAGTCCGGGCCTGAACACCACGCCGGCGGGCTCTAGGAAGCGCGCCGCCCGCCCCATCTCCAGGTCGACGCCGCCCAGCGGGGAGCCCTGGTAGCCGGAGACGAAGACCCGGGTGTCCAGGCCGCGCTCGCGGTCGAGCCTGCGCTGCTCCAGGGTCAGCCGGACCAGGGCCTGGATGCCGGAGATCAGCACCCGGCCGCTCTCGGCCGCGTACTTGTCGTCGATCGACACCTCAGCGGGAGTCACGCTCACGCGAACCTCCTTCGTGCGGGGGAACCCCCAGCACAGCAACGAGGCCCATGGACGCGCAAGAGTCAAGCGGGGAGGGTGTTGAAAGACGCAAAAAGTTTGAGACTGTTGGGGGATTCGGCTGCTTTCTTTGCGCCGGTGAGGAGGCTTTCCCATGTCAGACGTCGACGAGATCGACCACCGGCTGCTGCGCCTGCTCCGGGAGGACGGCCGCCGCACGTTCTCGGAGATGGCCGAGCGGATCGGCCTGTCGGTGGCGGCGGTCAAGCGGCGCGTCGACCGGCTCAGGGAGCTCGGGGTGATCACCGGCTTCACCGTCCAGATCGACTATGCGAAGCTGGGGTGGGGCATCGAGGCGTTCACCGAGCTGAGCTATCCGGGCACGACCCCGGTCGCCGAGATCGTCCGCACCGCGGCGACCGTGCCGGAGGTGCAGGAGGTGTTCACGATCGCCGGCGACCCCGACGCGCTCATCCACGTCCGGGTGCGCGACCTGGGCCACCTGCAGCAGGTCGTCGACCGGCTGCGCAGGGCGGGCGACGTGACGGGCACCAAGACATTGCTGGTGCTGGGTTCCTGGACGCGCGACACGCTGACGCCGCGGACGTCCTGAAGGGCTCTTGTCGGCATTATTTCGGAATGCCATTCTGGAATCCCGTCCTTCGGAGCGCGCATCGTGGACAAAGAGGCCATTCGCCTGAAATATCGGGAAGAGCGCGACAAGCGGTTGCGTCCCGACGGCAACGACCAGTACGTCCGGCTCACCGGCCGGTTCTCCCGCTACCTCGACGACCCGTACACGCCGAGGACCGAGCGGGAGCCGAAGACCGACGACGTGACGGTCGCGTTCATCGGCGGCGGCTTCGCCGGCCTGCTCACCGGGGCCCGGCTCAAGGAGGCCGGCGTCGAGGACGTGCGCATCGTCGAGAAGGGCGGCGACTTCGGCGGCACGTGGTACTGGAACCGCTACCCGGGCGCGCAGTGCGACACCGCCTCGTACGTGTACATGCCGCTGCTCGAAGAGACCGGCCACATGCCCACGGAGAAGTACGCGCACGCGCCGGAGATCCTCGAACACTGCCGGCGCATCGGCAAGCACTTCGGCCTGTACGACGACGCGCTGTTCCACACCGAGGTCACCGGCCTCGAATGGGACGGGTCCCGGTCCCGCTGGATCGTCACGACTGACCGGGGCGACGCGTTCACGGCGCGCTTCCTGGCCATGGGCATCGGGCCGCTGCACGTGCCTAAGCTGCCTGGCATCCCCGGCATCGAGGACTTCCGCGGCCATTCCTTCCACACCAGCCGGTGGGACTACGACTACACCGGCGGCGACCCGTCCGGCGCGCCCCTGGACCGGCTCGGCGACAAGCGGGTGGGCGTCATCGGCACCGGGGCCACGGCCGTGCAGTGCGTGCCCCACCTGGCGCGGGCCTGCGGCGAGCTCCACGTGTTCCAGCGCACGCCGTCGTCGGTGGACGTGCGCGACAACCGGCCGACCGACCCCGAGTGGTTCGCCTCGATCGCCACCCCCGGCTGGCAGCGGCGCTGGCTGGAGAACTTCACCGCCATGCAGACCGGCGTGCTCGCCGACGAGGACCTGGTGATGGACGGCTGGACCGACATCGCGCGCAGGGTCCGCACCAGGATCGCTGAGCTGCCGCCGGAGGAGCGGACCCTGGAGCGGATGCTGGCCGCGTTCGAGGACTCCGACTTCGAGAAGATGGCGGAGATCAGGGACCGCGTGGACGCCGTGGTCGAGGATCCGGAGACGGCCCGCGCGCTGAAGGCGTGGTACCGCCAGCTCTGCAAGCGCCCCTGCTTCCACGACGAGTATCTGCAGGCGTTCAACCGGCCGAACACCCACCTGGTCGACACCGACGGCAAGGGCGTGGAGCGGATCACCGCGAAGGGCGTCGTGGCCGCGGGCCGGGAGTACGATCTCGACTGCCTGATCTACGCCTCCGGGTTCGAGGTGGGCACCGAGTTCACCCGGCGGGCCGGCTACGACCTGGTCGGGCGCGGCGGGGTCAGGCTGTCGGAGCGCTGGGCCGACGGCATGCGCACGCTGCACGGCATCCACGTGCACGGCTTCCCCAACGTCTTCATCGTGCAGCCCACCCAGGGCGCCAACCTCGTCTCCAACATCCCGCACAACCTCACCGAATCCGGCAGGACCATCGCGGCGATCGTCCGGCACGCACTCGACCACGGTCACCGCGAGGTCGAGGTGACCGCCGAGGCCGAGGACGCCTGGGTGGAGCTGCTGCTGACGGGGACGGGCGGGCTGCTCGGCGGGGCCGACTGCACTCCCGGCTACTACAACAACGAGGGTCAGGACGCCGGGATGCTCGGCCGCCTCTTCGTCGGCTACCCGCACGGCGCGACCGCGTTCTTCGACTACATCGACCGGTGGCGCGCGTCCGGCACGTTCGAGGGACTCGCCTTCCGCTGAGGTCGCGTCTCCTGTGAGGTTCCGGCCGTCCGGGGTAGCGGGCGATGGACGGCCTGAAAACCTGGAGGGGACGCTGTGACTGAGCACATACCTGAACACGATCCGCGCTCGCGGTTCGAGGACGAGGGGATCCCGGATCTTCAGGACGGCACGCCGGAGCAGCAGTGGGCCGAGGACCCGCAGGAGGCTCCGCTCCCGGCGGACCATCCCACCGCCGTCGACGACTTCGGCACCACCGTCGACGAGCAGATCCGGGGCGAGCCCTTGGAGGGCCGGCTGGAGCGCGAGGTGCCGGAGGAGGAGGCGTCGTTCGGCACGGACACGCCGGTGACCGTGCAGCGGGCCCCGTCCCCCGACCCCGACGAGCAACCGCTCACCGACGAAGGCGGACTGGGCGTCGGTTCCGACCTCGACACCGACTTCCAGCAGGACAGCGGGGTGGACGAGGGGGACTACCCGGACCGCGCCGGCCGCCTGGTGGCCGCCGACGAGGGCGCGCACCCCGACACCGAACCGGACGAGGTGGCCCGCGACGTCGGCCCGGACGCCGGCGGTTACTCCGCCGAGGAGTCCGCCATGCGGGTCGAGCCGGAATAGGGAGACCACATGACCAGAAAAGAAAGGGACAAGGGCGGTTACTCCGAGGAGGCCGGCTACATGGCCGGTCGCGACGACGAGTACGCCGTCACGGCAGGCTCCGACGAGAAGGCCGTGGCCGCCCGCACCGACGAGATCGAGGGCCACGAGGAGGTCGTCGCCGGTCCCAGCCCGCACCCGATGCCGCCCGGCGCGCGTGGCGACCAGGGCCACGGCGGCGATCCGGGCTTCCGCGTGCGAGGTCCGGTGGACGAGGCCAGGGAGGGCGAGGTCGAGGACGACGGCGAGAACCTCGCCGAGCGCGTGCCGGCCGGCGGCCACCTGAGCGGCGACACCGAATGGGTCGACTCCGACCTCGCCGAGGACCCGGACGCCGGCTCCGGCCGCACCGACGCGGATGACGGCGACTACCTGCCGGGCGAGGGCACCGGCCGGCCTTACTGACACGTACCGAACGAGGGAACGGTGGCATGGAGCAGCAGCGAGGCAGCGACAAGCACAGCCCCCGCATGGACGAGGAGCAGAAGCACGACAGCCGGTCGGAGGAGCACCAGCGGCCCGAGCCGACGGGCGACGCGCCGGGCGAGGAGAGGCTCTCCGCGCCCCGCGCGCAGGAGCCCGGCTCTCCGGAGGGCATGACCGCCGAGGAGGTGGACAGCCGCAGCAACCTGGCCCGCTGGGTCAGCGGCGTGCACGCCTTCCCGGCGGACAAGAAGGAGCTGGTGGAGCGGGCCCAGGAGCAGTTCGCGCCGGACGCGGTGCTGTCCGCGCTGCGGTCGCTGCCGGACCGCAGCTACGAGAACATGAACGAGGTGGCCGAGCAGCTCGGCATCGCCGGGCGGGGCCAGTTCGACTGACGGCAGGGACCGACCATGAAGGCTCCGCCCTCGCCCCGCGTCGCGCGTCCGGTGCTGTACCACCGCTGGTCCAGCATGACCTTCCTGCACTGGCGCTACCCGGCGGAGACGGTCCGGCCGCTGGTGCCCGGCCATCTCACGGTCGAGACGTTCGACGGCTGCGCCTGGGTGGGGATGACGCCGTTCCTCATGGAGGACGTGCGGGCGCCGGGTCTGCCCAGGCTGCCGTGGGTGTCGCGGTTCCCGGAGACCAACCTGCGCACCTACGTGCGTGACGAGCACGGGCGCGGCGGGATCTGGTTCCTGTCGCTCGACGCCGGGCGGCTGCCCGCCGTGCTGGGCGGCCGGGCCGGCTACTGGCTGCCGTACCACTGGTCTGACATGTCGGTACGGGTCGACGCCGGTCGATGGCGTTACCGGTGCCGCAGGATCTGGCCGGGGCCGCGGGGCGCCCGCTGCCACGCCGAGTCCAAGGTCGGCCTGGTGCTGTCGGAGCGCGAGCGGGACGAGACGGCGCACTTCCTGACGGCCAGGTTCAGGCTGTTCTCGCAGGTCGCGGGCCGGCCCGTCACCGCCGAGGTGGAGCACCCGCCCTGGCCGCTGCACCGCGCGGCGCTGCTGGACCTGGACGAGACGCTGCGGCGCGCGGCGGGCCTGCCCGACACCGATGACGAGCCCCTCGTGCACGCCTCCCCCGGCGTGCCGGTCCGCATCGGCATGTGGAAGCCGCTCTGAGTCAGGCCGTGATCCGGTCCCAGGCCGGGATCGGCAGGACGATCACGGAGGCGGGGAACAGGCCGTGCTCCTCCTTGTCGATGTGCTCGTGCAGCCGCTTCACCGCGCCGAGCACCCGGTCCCAGTCGGGGTCCGCCCGATCGACGGCGGCGAGCACGCCGTGGATCTCCGCGTGCTCCCCGCACAGCCGGTCGACCTCCCCGGCCAGGGTGCCCTCCTCGCGCAGCTCGGCGAACAGGCCCCGCTCCTCCTCCGCGGTGTGCGGCAGGAGCAGGGCGAGCAGGTCGTCGAGCAGGTCGCGCGCCTCGGCGTAGGCGGCCCGGTCGACGGCCATGCGCAGCGTGCGGGCGACCTCCCCGATCTCCACGTGCTCCGCAGAGAGCCGTCCGATCAGCGGGAAGTCGCGGCATCCGCAGTAGTTGCACATGCCCCCAGTCTCACCGCCGGGCGCCGGGCCGGGCAGGGACCTTGGTCCCTGGTCAGGCGGCCGGAAGCCACAGGTCGGGGCCGAAGACCTCGTAGTGGAGGTCACGCGGCGCCACCCCGGCGCCGATCAGCCGCTCCCGCGCGTCCCGCATGAACTCGAGCGGGCCGCACAGATAGGCGACCGCGTTCTCCGGGACGTCCACCCCGGTCAGGTCGATCCGGCCGGCCCGGCCGCCGGGGCCGTGCTCGTACCAGAAGACCCGGTCGGCGCCGGGCAGCGCGTCCGCCAGCTCCTCCATGTCGCGGCGGAGCGCGTGGTGCGCGGCGGAGCGGTCGGCGTGCAGCAGCAGGACGCGGCGCCGGTCGGCGGTGAGCGCCAGGTGCTGGAGCATCGCGGTGATGGGGGTGCAGCCGATCCCGGCGGAGGCGAGCACCAGCGGCCGGTCGCCGTCGCCGAGCGCGACGTCGCCGAACGGCGCCGACAGGGTCAGCTCGTCGCCGGGCCTGGCGGTGGCGTGCAGCAGGTTCGACACCTCGCCGTCGGGTGCGCCCTCGCCGCGCACCCGCTTGACGGTGATGCGGCGCTGCCCGCCCTCGCCGAAGCCGGAGATCGTGTACTGCCGGAGCTGCCGGACCCCGTCGGGCATGCGCACCCGGACGCTGACGTACTGCCCCGGCAGGGCCGGCTGGACGGGCTCCTCACCCACGGGAGCCAGCACGAGCGACATGACGTCGGCCGTCTCCTCCCGCCGGTCGGCGACCCGCCAGGGGCGCCAGGTGCGGCCGTCGCGCGCGCCGGCCTCGGCGTAGATGCGGGCCTCCATGGCGATCAGCGCCCCGGCCATCAGCCAGTAGACCTCGTCCCAGGCGGCGGCGACCCCGGGCGTGACGGCGTCGCCGAGCACCTCGGCGATGGCGCCGAAGAGGTACTTGTGGACGATCACGTACTGGTCCTCGGTGATGCCGACCGCGGCGTGCTTGTGCGCGATGCGGGCCAGCAGGGCGTCGGGGCGCTCGTCCGGGTTCGCCAGGAGCGCGGCGGCGAAGCCGGCGATGGACCCGGCGAGCGCCCTGCGCTGTTCGCCGCTGCGCTGGTTGCCCCGGTTGAACAGGCCGTCGAGCAGTTCGGGACGGTCGGCGAACATCGTCTCGTAGAACCTGGTGGTGATCGTGTCCAGCGCCTCGCCGACGACGGGCAGCGTGGCGCGGACGACGGCCGCGCTCTCCGCGGAAAGCATGGGGGAACCTCCCAGATAATTGGAATCTGAGATGCATATTAAGTGGGCGGTCCCCCGGTCCCTCATTCGGGCGGGGCGGTCAGCGACAGCAGCACCGGCCCGGCGGGCGCCGCCACCAGCGAGGCGATCGTGATCTCGTCGAGCGAGGCGTAGAAGGCCTCCTGCGCCTCGCGGAGCGCGGCCCGCAGCCGGCAGGCGGCGCGCAGCGGGCACGGCATCAGCGCGTCCTCGCAGCCCACCACCTCGCCGTCGCCCTCCAGGCCGCGCACGACGGACCCCACCGACGCGCCGCGCCCCAGCTCCGTGAGCTGCAGCCCGCCGCCGCGCCCGCGCCTGGCCTCCACCAGCCCCATCTCGCTCAGCCGCGCCACCGCCTTGGCGGCATGCGTGTACGGGACGGCGAGCACGTCGGAGATGGCCCGCGTCGTCATCAGCTCGTCGCCCCGCTCCACGGCCAGGCGCATCACGATCCGCAGCGAGATGTCGGTGAAAGCGGTCAGGCGCATGGCCCACAGGTTAGGCCGTCCCCACCCGCGCTCCCGTCAGGATCCGGTCGATCACGTCGGCCGCCGAGTGGTCCCGCGGCAGCTCGGCCAGGAAGCCGGTGTCCTGGCCCAGCGTGAGCAGGGGCGGCTCGGCGTAGCCGTCGGGACGGTGCTGGCCGAGCCCGATGGCCGCGAGCAGCCCGTTGCACAGGCACCGCCGCTCCTCGGCCTCCTCCGCCGGGCGGCCCTTGCGCACGTAGACGTCGACCGGCTCGGCCGCGCACCGGTAGCCGATCGCGCCGTCCGCCTTCTCGTACGGGGTGCGCAGGTAACCGAGATCGCACAGGCGCGGGCGATCGGCGTAGACCACCGGGTCGGCGAGCGTGCCGGGCACGTCGGCGACCTTGAAGGGGAAGCCGGTCGGCGAGGCCAGCGGGTCGTTGCGCACCCGGAGCGTGCCGTCGGCGGCGCCCCGCAGCAGGCGGTCCCGCAGCGCCGGGTCCAGGCCCGACTCCCGGCAGAGCGCGAAGGCCGAGCCCACCTGGATGCCGTTCGCGCCCGCGGCCAGCGCCCCGGCCAGGCCGTCGGCGGTGCCGTAGCCTCCGGCGAGCCAGAACGGCAGCCCGATCGCGGCCACCTTGGCGACGTCCACCTCGTCGCGCGGCCCGTACACCGGCTCGCCCGCCTCGTCGAGCGTCATCCGGCCGCGCGGCGGCGCGCTGTGGCCGCCCGCCACCGGCGACTCCAGCACGAACCCGTCGGGCCTGGTGCGCGGCGTACGGGCCAGGTAGGCGGCCAGCACGTGCGAGGACACGATCGCGAGCAGCCGGGGCCGCGGCAGCGGCGGGAGCGTCCGCCCGAACAGCCGGTTCGGCTCGACCGCGACCGGCCGCCGGTCGCCGTCCGCCACGGTGACGGCCACCTCGCCCCGGCGGTGCGCGGCCAGCTCGTCCAGCAGGTGCGGGATCTCCGCCGGGATGCCGGCGCCGACCAGCACGTAGTCGACCCCGGCCAGCATCGCGCCGTAGACGGCGGCGGGCGTGGCCATCTGGATCTTCTCCAGGTAGTTGACGCCGACCAGTCCGTCGTGCCCCTCCTTGGCCAGGTACACCTCGGCGAAGTTGGCCACCACGGTCAGCTCGTCCAGCGCGCGGCTCTGCCGCAGGCCCAGCCGGGGCACGGGCCGGTACGGCGTGCCCTCGGGGATGCCGCCCGGCACGAAGTAGCGCCGCAGCACCCGCGCGGCCACCTCGGGCACCGGGAAGGCGGCCAGCGCCCGGCGCAGGTCTCCGCCGGGATCGCCCCGCTGCAGCCGCCGGGCCAGGGTGAGGTCCAGGGCCGTCCCCGACACCACGCCCAGCTGCCCGGCGCGGGACACCGCCCGCGCCAGCCGCCATCCTGACACTCCCACGCCCATGCCGCCCTGGATCAGGACGGGCGGGGCGTCGTGCACACTCCTGCCCATGGTGGCCAGTGCAGCACGCGGGCCGGGTGGTGCTGTAGGGGCCAAAGTCCTTCCCGCCGGTGACCCCCGCCCCTACCGAGGGACCGCCACCGGCCGATGTCATGCTGGCAGGCCCTCGCACCGTTGGAGGAGTGACCGCTCGTGACCGCACGCATCAAGGCCGGGCTCCCGCCGCCCTACGACGGGATGTACACGGCCTACGCCACCGCCCTGGCCGGCGCCCGGCTCGCCGAATCCAGCAAGTCCCGCTACCTCACCCGGGTGCGCGCCTTCCTGACCTGGACCGCGGACGCCTCCGCCCGCGGCGTGCTGGGCCACGACCCGCTCGGCGACATGTCCGCCGCCATCCGCGCCGCCCACGGCTACCACCGCCATCTCAGGGACGGCGGGTACGCGCCCGCGACGATCGACGGCGTGCTGGCGGCGGTCGACGACTTCTACGGCCGTCACGGCATCGGCGCCACGGGCGCCCGCCGCGAACGCTCCCGCGCCTAGTCCGGGAAGTCGAGGACCAGGTACTCGTACTCGGCCGGGCCGGTCAGGTCGAACCGCTTGTCGCCGTCACGGTCGATGAAGATCGACAGGTGGAGGTCGCCCTTCCACTCGCCCACCGGGGTCGTGGCGTCCCCCTTCTGGATGGTCGAGAACAGGACCTTGTCCGTGGTGTCCGAGTGCTCGGCGAGCCGGTCGCCGATCAGGTAGTTGTGGGCCTCCTCGTTCAGGTAGAGCGTGCCCGACCCGTGCTCGTAGTCGGCGATGCCGGTGCCGGGGCTGTAGCAGGTGTGGCCCTCGACCTTGGTGTCCCGCTCGATGCGGAAGACCGAGTCGTCGGTCCAGGCGCAGATCTGGGCGGCGGTGTCCTTCGGGAGCTTCGGCAGGCGCAGCTCGAACGGCTCCGCCTTCATGGAGACGGTGCTGATCTCCTTGTCCTCGTCGGTGAACGCCATCGTGCTCGCCGCGCCGCCCTGCCACACCTCGATGCCCAGGCGGGGCGAGCGGGCGATCTGGTTCTCGACCGGTGAGGGGCTGCCGGAGGCCGCCGACCCGCCGGGGCTCGGGGTGGGGGTGGGGGTCGCCGGGCGGTCCAGGTTGAGCACGAGCGTCACGGCCACGGTGGCCACCGTTACGGCCGCGGCGACGAGCGACGCGCCGATGGCCATCCCGGCGCGCCTGCGGCCGGGCTCGGTGGTGGGCGACCCGGTCGGCCCGGACCCCCACGGGGTGTTCACGTACCCGGGCGGGGGCGTGGAACCGGGCGGGGGCGTGGAACCAGGCGGGGGTAGCGGCACCGGCGGACCGCTCGGCGGCGGGAGGGATCCCGGCCTGGCCGTCGGGAAGGCTTCCTGGCGCTTGTCCATCAGGCCGAGCAGCGTCTGCTGGGCCGTCGGCCGCCGGGCCGGGTCCTTGACCAGGCAGGCGGCCACGTACTCGCGCAGCCGTCCCGACAGCCGGCCCAGGTCGGGCTCGCCGTTGAGAATCCGGTTGATCACGGCGGGCATCGGCTCCTGCCCGAACGGCGGGCGCCCGTTGGCCGCGAACGCGATCGTGCACGCCCAGGCGAACATGTCGAGCGGCGCCCCCGCCGGATGCCCCGCCAGCTGCTCGGGCGACATGTACGCGGGAGTGCCGACGATCCCGCTGGCCGGAGCGGCGGTGCCCTCGAACGGCCGGGCGATGCCGAAGTCGATCACCCGTGGGCCGTCGGCGGCCAGCAGCACGTTGCCGGGCTTGAAGTCGCGGTGCACGATGCCCGCCGCGTGGATGGCGCCCAGGGCCGTCGCGGTGGCCACGGCCAGCCGGTCCAGGTCGGTGCCGGTCAGCACGCCGCGGTCGCGCACGGCCTCATGGAGGGACGGGCCTTCCACGTACTCGCTGATCACGTACGGCGGGTCGGACTCGGGGTCGGCGGCGAGCACCCGCGCGGTGCAGAACGGCGCGACCCGCTGGAGCGCGGCCAGCTCGCGGTGGAAGTAGCGCCGGGCGTCGGTGTCGTTGCCGAAGTCGGCATGCAGGAGCTTGACCGCCACCTGCTGCCCGGAGTCCGACTCGCCGAGGAACACCACCCCTTGCCCGCCCTCGCCGAGGCGCCCCCGCAGCGCGTAGCCGGCGATCTGGGTGGGGTCGTTGGCGCGGAGGGGACGGATGCCGCTGATCGAAGGCATGCCGTCGATTGTGCCGGACGAGGCGATCGTCCGGCTTGCAGGCTGCTTGACGAC
This sequence comes from Nonomuraea sp. NPDC050478, assembly GCF_044458265.1. NCBI lineage: Bacteria > Bacillati > Actinomycetota > Actinomycetes > Streptosporangiales > Streptosporangiaceae > Nonomuraea > Nonomuraea sp. NPDC050478. Next base: position 252,083 of record NZ_JBITHT010000001.1, read on the forward strand.
GGCCTCCGGCAGAGGTTATCTTCGGAACGAATATAAAGGAAACTTTACTAATAGTTTCCTGGACGCGCGACTCCCATCCCACCCCCCTGTTCACCCCTCCAACCGGATGTCGGAGCATCATGAAACACAGAGTCCTGGCCATCCTTGCCGCGTTACTCATGCCGCTCACCGTGCTGGTCGCCGTGCCGGCGACGGCCTCCGCCTCCTCCTCGGGCATGTCCGCGCTCGCCGAGTGGGCGCCGTGGACCTCGTACACGACAGGCACCCGGATCACCTATCAGGGCGTCGAGTACGAGTGCCGTCAGAGTCACACGTCGCAGCCCGGCTGGGAGCCGCCGAACGTGCCGGCGCTGTGGCTGCCGACCGGCGGCCAAGGCGGTGACACCCAGGCCCCGTCGGTGCCGGGCAACCTGCGCTCCACCGGCGTCACCAGCACCAGCGTCTCCCTCGCCTGGAACGCCTCCACCGACAACGTCGGCGTCACCGGCTACGAGGTCTACC
>NZ_JBITHT010000001.1:252680-1365299 GCF_044458265.1 Nonomuraea sp. NPDC050478
GACACCGGCCTGAACGCCGACACCAGCTACACCTACACCGTCCGCGCCCGCGACGCCGCCGGCAACCGCTCCGCCGCCAGCGCCGCCGTCACCGCCCGAACCTCCACCGGAGGCGGCAACGACACGCAGGCCCCCTCGGTGCCCGGCAACCTGCGCTCCACCGGCGTCACCAGCACCAGCGTCTCCCTCGCCTGGAACGCCTCCACCGACAACGTCGGCGTCACCGGCTACGAGGTCTACCGAGGCTCCACCCTCGTCACCACCGTCACCGGCACCACCCACACCGACACCGGCCTGAACGCCGACACCAGCTACACCTACACCGTCCGCGCCCGCGACGCCGCCGGCAACCGCTCCGCCGCCAGCGCCGCCGTCACCGCCAGAACCTCCACCGGAGGCGGCGGAGGCGGGGACAAGGTCCTCGGCTACTTCGTCAACTGGGGCGTCTACCAGCGGAACTACCACGTCAAGAACATCGACACCAGCGGCTCGGCGGCCAAGCTCACGCACATCAACTACGCCTTCGCCGACGCGCGGAACGGCGGCTGCGCGCTGACCGACACCTACGCCGACTACGACCGCTTCTACAGCGCGGCCGAGAGCGTGGACGGCGTCGCCGACACCTGGGACACCGGAGCCCTGCGCGGCAACTTCAACCAGCTGCGCAAGCTCAAGCAGAAGCACCCGCACATCAAGGTGCTGCTCTCGGTCGGCGGCTGGACCCTGTCCGGCGGCTTCGGCCAGGCGGCCCGGAACCCGGCCGCGTTCGCCGAGTCCTGCTACCGCCTGGTCGAGGACCCGCGCTGGGCGGACGTCTTCGACGGCATCGACATCGACTGGGAGTACCCGAACGCCTGCGGCCTGACCTGCGACACCAGCGGCCCGGCCGCGTTCCGGAACCTGATGCAGGCGCTGCGCGCCCGGTTCGGCTCCGGCAACCTGGTGACCGCCGCCATCACCGCCGACGGCACCAACGGCGGCAAGATCGACGCCGCCGACTACGCGGGCGCCGCCCAGTACGTCGACTGGTACAACGTCATGACCTACGACTACTTCGGCGCCTTCGCGGCGCAGGGCCCGACCGCCCCGCACTCGCCGCTCACCTCCTACAACGGGATCCCGACGGCCGGGTTCTACTCCGACGCCGCGATCCAGAAGCTGAAGAGCAAGGGCATCCCGTCGAGCAAGCTGCTGCTCGGCATCGGCTTCTACGGCCGCGGCTGGACCGGCGTCTCCCAGGCCGCCCCCGGCGGCACCGCCTCCGGCGCGGCTCCGGGCACCTACGAGGCGGGCATCGAGGACTACAAGGTGCTCAAGACCCGCTGCCCCGCCACCGGCACCGTCGCGGGCACCGCGTACGCGCACTGCGGCAACCAGTGGTGGAGCTACGACACGCCGGCCACGATCGGCGGCAAGATGGGCTACTCGAAGAACCAGGGCCTCGGCGGCGCGTTCTTCTGGGAGCTCAGCGGTGACACGACCAACGGGGAACTGATCACCGCGATGCGGAACGGCCTGCGCTGACCCGCTGACAGGTGAAGGGCCGGCCCCGCGATCCGGGGCCGGCCCTTTCACGTCCGCCGGTAACCGCGCACGTGATCGACGGTGAACTCCTTCGGGTACGGGCCGCTTTCGGGCCCGGGGAACTCGTAGACGTTGAGCATGAGCTGCATCGGATAGGCCGGTGACTGGCGGACCGTCCTGATGTGCTCGCCGTCCACGAAGAAGGACACGCGGTCAGGCGTCCACTCCGCCGCGTAGGTGTGGAAGTCGCGGGCGTCGATGGGCAGCGTCTCGCGGGTGAAGTCGTCGGTGATGGCGGGGTCGCCGAACGGGTGCACGCCCATGCCGACGCCCGTCGAGTCCGGGCCGACGTCGCGGCCGAAGATCTCGCAGACGCAGATCTCGGCCGAGCGCTCCGGAGCGTCCTCGTATCCGATCATCCAGAGCGCGCACATGGCGCGCGGGTCGTCGGTGACCTTGGCCCGCATCTCGATCAGCCCGTAATGAGGGGTGTAGAGGCGGACGTTCGCCTGGGCCTCGCGGACCACGGCGGCGCCGCGCCCGTGCTGGCCGACCGAGCTGCCGACCGGGCCCGCGAACACGCCGGTCTGCAGCGACGAAACACGTAGGCCGCCCTCCAACTCGGGGCTCCACGGCGGCTGGTCCTCCTCGATCAGCAGCCGCAGCCGCCCGCCGCCGGTGCGGTAACGGGCCGGCGAGCGGTCGCCGGTGGTCCACTGCGGCAGGTAGCGCGCCACCCACCTGCGCGCGTCCAGCTCGTCGTCGTCGAAGGTGTCTTCGAACTCCAGCTCGTACCCGTCCTCACGCACCAGCACACGGTACGTCAGCGGACCGACATATCAGTGCCGGAGGCCCACCGCCTGAACTTGATCGGGCTGCGCGGCGCCACGGGCTCCAGGTCGATCACCCGGGCGTCCTCAGGGACGTGCCGCAGGTCGTGGGTGATCATGATGGTGGTGCGGCCCGTCATCAGCCGGCGCAGCGGCTCCATCACGCGGGCGACCGTGGCCTCGTCCAGCCCGGTCATGGGCTCGTCCAGCACCAGCACCGGGGCGTCGCGCAGGATCGCCCTGGCGATCGCCAGCCGCTGCCGCTGGCCGCCCGACAGCAGCCGGCCGCGCTGGCCCACCGCGCTGTCGTAGCCGTGCGGCAGGCTTCGCACGAAGTCGTGCACCCCGGCCAGCACGGCGGCTTTGATCACCTCGTCGGTCGAGGCGTCCGGCCGCCCGTAGGCGATGTTGTCGCGTACCGACCCCGAGAACAGCAGCGTCTCCTGGTGCAGGATCGTGATGTTGTCGCGCAGCGACTCCGTGGTCAGATCCCGGATGTCCGAACCGTCCAGCAGCACGCGCCCGGACTCCGGGTCGTAGAACCGCAGCAGCAGCTTGGCCAGCGTCGACTTGCCCGCGCCGCTCGGCCCGGTGAACACGACCAGTTCGCCGGGCTCGACGGCGAACGAGAGGTCCACCAGCGTGGGCCGCCTGCGACCCGGATAGGTGAAGGTGACGCCGTCGAACGCGATCCGCCCGCGGCTGCGGCCCGGCAGCGGCTTCGCGTCCTCCCGGTCGGTCACCGCGGGCCGCACCTTGAGCACCTCGATGACCCGGTCGGAACCGGCGGCCGCCTCCGACACGGTGAGCGCGATCTCCCCCAGGTTCTGCACCGCCGGGTAGAGCATGGCCAGGTACGCGGCGAAGGCCAGCAGCCCGCCGAGCGTGAGCCGGCCCGTGGTGATCTCCCAGGCGCCCACGCCGAGTATGACGATCAGGCAGACGGTCTCCAGCACCTGCATCAGCGGCCCGTACACGCCCGAGAGCCACGCCTGCCGCAGGTTCGCGTACAGCCAGCGGCGTCCCGCGCGGTGCAGCCGCCGCGATTCGGTCTCCTCACGGTTGTACGCGTGCACCAGCGCCTGGTTGGCCAGGCCCTCCTCGATGACGCTGTTCATGTCGCCGTTGCTGGCCCGCTCGCTGGCAGAGGCCGTCCGGAACCGGGACGCGAACACCTTCGAGGCGATCAGGAAGGCCGGGAACAGCGCGATCGTGATCAGCGCCAGGTCCCAGCGGATGAGGAACGCCGCCCCCGCGAAGAAGATGGCACTCGTCACCGTCGTCAGCAGCTTGACCAGCCCCGAGCCCATCAGCTCCTGGATGGCCGCGATGTCGTCGGTCAGCCGCGCCATCAGGTCGCCCAGGCGGCGGTTCTCGGCGAAGTCCGGCGACAGCTTCTGCAGGTGCGCGAACACCCGGTCACGCAGCCGCAGCAGGAACCGCTCGGCTCCCACCGCCGTCGCGTACGCGCCCCCGATCGACGCCACGGCGGCCACGGCCGCCAGCCCCAGCCAGGCGAACGCCGGCGTCCAGAACGACGTCATGTCGCGGGTGGCGAGCACCTCGTCGGTGATGTAGCCGAACAACCGGATCGCGGCCACCTCACAGAGGGAGGCCAGCACCGCGAAGAGCACCCCGGCTGCGAAGAACCACCGCAGCCCACGGGTATCGGGCCAGAATTCACGAAATGTCCGGCGCAACGTCACCGTCGGCGCCAGCATCCCCCGCTCGCCCCGATCGGAGAATTGGAGGGAGAGCCGACGGGTAACCCGCCGGCCCTCCCGACTTTCCACTACCAACACCACCACCTACGGCAGCATCGGTTGCAGCGACAGCCGCCGCAGCACCTACGCCTTCTGCAGCAGCCTCGCCTTCCGCATCCACTCGTCAGAGCCATTTCTGCCTCCCCCGATCGGATTCGAACCGTCTTTTTCGGACGGTAGCACCGATATACCCAGGAATCCCCCCAAACACATCTGTCGAAAGAGACTTTGACTTCTCTCCGGCATCAGGAATAGTCGTGCTCTATTCCCGGCAAATCCTTCACAAAAGTCGTCCAGTTCGCCTACATACGATCTTGAAAGACCGGAAATTCCCGACCTCGATTTCCGGGACACCACTTCTCAGACCCTTCAAGGCACGCCATGCCTGTGGACAAACATGCCGCCGGTCAAGGATCACCCTCGCTCCGGCCGAGAACGCTTCCCCCTAGGCTGGACACGTGCCCGTTGAGCGACATCTCCGCGTGAAACTACGCAGAGTAGCGCATGAGGACCGGAACGAGTTCGTCTCCCTGGCGCACATCAGCACCAGCGTCCACCGACTGTGGATAACCACTCCGACCACTCCCGACGCCTTCGACCGCTACCTGCGCCGCTTCGACGGGGTCACATCCATCGGCCACGTGGTGCGTCTCACCCGCGCGGACACCCTGGTCGGCTTCGTCAACCTCAACGGGATCGGCGAGCACGGGGCCATGATCGGCTTCGGCACCTTCGCCCCCGCCATGGGGAAGGGCTACATGCGAGAAGGGCTGGAGCTCGCGCTCCGCTTCGCGTTCACCGACCTCCGGCTCCCCCGCGTCGAAGCCGACGTGCAACCGTCCAACATCGCCTCTGCCCGGCTGCTCAAGGCCGCCGGATTCACCCTGCGCGCCGGCGTCTCGACCCAGATCCATGTCGGTGGAGCCTGGCGGTTGCACGAACGGTGGTCCATCAGCCGGGAGGCTTTCTTCGACGCTGACGCCCAAAGTCGTACCGAAAGCTGACCTTTTGTGCACGTTTGCCGGTGCTTAAACTCGGGCATGCCGCAGCGGGACGAATCGGGGCACACCTTGAATTCGCCTTTCCGGGGAGCTGGTCGGCTTGCGAGAAGCCCATGGTCCGGACATCGAGTCACCGCCATCCGCGTGGCCGTCAGGCCTCGATGTGGCGGGGCTCCTGGAATCCGGATGGCGGCCCACTCCTTTCCGCCAGTTCATTCTCAAGCTCCACAGCCGCTGCAATCTCGCGTGCGACTACTGCTACATGTACGAGATGGCCGATCAGAGCTGGCGGAGCATGCCGCGCCGCATGTCCAAGGCCGTCATCGACCGGACAGCCGTACGGATCGCGCACCACGCCGCCGCTCACGGGCTCGGCCGTGTCGAGGTCATCCTCCACGGCGGCGAGCCGTTGCTGGCCGGCGTGGACCACATCGACTACGCGGTGACCGCCCTGCGGTCCGCCCTCCCGCCCGAGGTCGATCTGATCGTCCATGTGCAGACGAACGGCGTGCTCCTCAACGAGGCGTTCCTCGACCTGTTCCGCAAGCTGGACGTCCGCGTAGGAGTCAGCCTCGACGGCGACGAGCAGGCACACGATCGACACCGGCGACGGGGGAACGGCAGAGGCACGTACGCGGAGGTCCGGCGCGGGTTGCGACTCCTCACCGCCGACGAGTACCGGCATCTTTTCAGCGGCCTGCTATGTACGGTGGACCTGGAGAACGACCCTCTCAGCACCTACGAGTCCTTGCTGGAGTTCCAGCCGCCGGTGGTGGACTTCCTCCTCCCACACGGCAACTGGGACGAACCACCGCCGAACTGGTCAGACTCCCGCACCCCCTACGGTGACTGGCTCATCGCCATCTTCGACCGCTGGTGCGCCACCTCTCCGCGGAGGACCCGGATCAGGCTGTTCAGCGAGATCATCCGGCTGTTGTGCGGCCGGCATTCGCGCAGTGAGACCATCGGCCTGTCCCCCGTGGCGGTGGTGGTCGTGGAGACGAACGGGGCCATCGAACAGGTGGACACGCTCAAGTCGGCCTACGACGGCGCGGCGGGAACGCTGCTGCACGTCCTGCGCGACTCGTTCGACACGGCGCTTCTCCTCCCCGCGATCGCGGCCCGCCAGATCGGCGAACAGGCGCTGTCAAACGAGTGCCTCTCCTGCGAGATCGTCCGGACCTGCGGCGGCGGACTTTACCCGCACCGCTACCGTACGGGCACCGGGTTCCGCAACAGGTCCGTCTACTGCGGGGACCTGTATCGGCTGGTCACGCACATCCGCGGCAGAGTCGTCAGCACCGCCGGCAGCCTTCCTTAGACCGGCGGCGGGTCGAAGTCCCAGTCGAGATGGCGGCCTTCACCGGCCACGATGGTGTCCGGATGTTCCTCTCCCAGCGTTCGGTGGTACCGCTCCATGGTGGCGCTGGACAGGCGCTGCCCTTCCTCGGTCTCACCCGCTCTGATCAGATCCACCGAGAGGTTCGCCGCCGCGGCGAGCGTGGTGGGGTGATTCTCGCCGAGCAACTCGGTGAGTCTCCGGTACGTGTCCAGGCCCAGGGCGCACGCCTGGTCCAGATCGTCGAGAGCGGCATAGTCGCTGGCCAGGTTCACGGCGATGGACAGGGCATAGTGGTGACCGCGGGACAGCTTGCTCTCCACGCCCTTGAGCGCCTTCTCGTTCAGCTCGCGCGCTTCCTTGGGCTGTCCCAGCACGCGGTACAGGAGTGCGACGTTGCTGGCGCACCCGTGGTTGTACGGGTGATCGGGCCCGTAGACGCCGGGATACCGCCGTGCCGTGTCGCGGGCCAGATCGAAGGCCTTCTCCGGCTGCCCGTTGGCACGCAGCGCGTTGGCCAGGCAGGTGGCGGCGGCCAGCGTCCAAGGCGAGTCGAGACCGTACACGCGCATGTATCTGGCGTGCGTGTCCTCGGCGAGTTCGAGGGCCTCCTCCCGGTCGCCGGCCCGCATGAGCGCGATGGCCAGTTCTTTCTGCGCCAGCAGGATCCGGGGGTGATCGGCGTCGAAGTACTCCCGCCCGTAGCCCAGCGCCTCGGTGCCGACGTCGCAGGCTTCCTGGTAGTCGCCGCACTGGCGCACCGCCCGGCCGAGGCCCGTCCACAGGTTGAGCAACGTCACCCTGTTCAGGGCCTGGCCCTCGGCCTGTGCTCTGGTGAGCGCTTCCTTCAGCAGGTCACGCGACCTTTGGTATTCGCTCATGAGGGCGAGGTCGAGAGCCAGGTTGTTGACCGCACGGAAAGTGAGCAGGTCCTGCTCGCCCAGCACCTGACGGTGGAGGCGCACGGAGTCCTCGTCGTGCTCCCGCGCCTCCCCGAACTCGCCCTGGGCGCGCAGGTCCGCGCCGATGCCGTTGAGCAGGATCAGGACGTCGGGATGTGCCTCGCCGAGCTCGTCGCGCATGGTCGCGAGCGTCCCTTTGTCCACATCGAAGGCAGCCTGGAACTGGCCGAGCTCGCGCAGCAGATTTCCTCTGATGCGCTGGGCGCGCAGCACGTGCAGGTCCCGCTCTCCCGAGTCGGCGGTCCACCGCTCCAGGAAGATCTCCAGATGTTGATCGAGCGCTTGATGGTTTCCGGAGGCGCTCAAGTACGTCAGCACGTTGAGCGCGAAGTCGCGGACGTCGGATCGGGTGCTCTCCTCCACCTTCGCCGGCCGGATGTGGGGAAGAAGCGCTTCGTACCGCGGCCAGTTCGCCGTGTCCGCCGGGTCCTGCGGCGCGGCCCCGATCAGCAGGGAGTGCACCTCTTCGCGGATCTCCTCCTGGACAGCGGGATCGAGTTCCTCCCGGAGCAGGGCCTGGATGAGTCTGTGCACCTGCAGGGTCCGATGCTCGTTGGCCTCCGCCTCGATCCGTACGAGCGCGTACTTGCCGAGGCGCCCGATCGCCTTGCCCAACCGGATGGGATCGGCCAGCAGCGTCGTCGTCCCTTGCCGGATCGGGCCCTTGACCGGGTAGAAGACGGCACGAGGAATGGGCTCGGGTCCGAAGAACGCGCAGGTCCGCAGCAACTCCATCGCTTCGGGCAGATATTCCTTGAGCTTGGCGACCGAGAGCTCCCATGCCGCCGTCATCGAATGCGGGTACTCGGTGGGCCTGCCCTCGCTCAGCAGGCGGCTGGTGCGCTCTTCGAGGAGGCGCAGGTATTCGCGGGCCAGCATGCCGGTCTCGGTCTGGAGGGCGGCGGCCTGCTCCAGGGCCAGCGGAAGGTCGCCCAGCGCCTCCGACAGCCGGTCGGCGTCCTCGTCGCTGATGGCCCGGCGCATGCGCTTCTTGAAGAACTCCATGCTCTCCGCGCGTGGGAACACGTCCACGGCGACCGTGTCCACGACGCTCTCCCAGGTGTGGTTGCGGGAGGTGATGAGCACGTGCCCCGGGCCTTGCGGCATCACCTCCTGGAGGTCTGCCGGCTCGTCCGCGTTGTCGAAGATGAGCAGCCATCGGGAGTACGGGTCGCCGCGGCGCAGGGCTTCGAGCACCGCGTTGGACGAGTCCTCGATGCCGGTGGTGGTGGGGCCGGGGACGCCGAGTCTAGGGGCGAGTTGCGCCAGGGTCGCCCGGACGAGCCCAGGTTGGTCAGCGGGAATCCACCAGACGAGGTCGTAGTTCTCCCGGAAGCGATGGGCATATTCGATGGCCATCTGGGTTTTCCCCACACCGCCGAGCCCGTGCAGCGCGTGGGGCACGACCGCGGCGGTGTCCTGATCGACGATGCCGTTGCGCAACCGGGTCAGCAGGCCGTCGCGCCCGGTGAAATTCTTGTTCCTGGGTGGCACTTTCCATACTGCCGGAGAATCGATCGCTCGCCGCGCAGTGGGCCGCGGTACGTCGGGCATTCCCTCCGCCTTCCATCCGCTTGCCTCGCCCACGGCGGAACCTGCCGCGGACATGGAGTGTGAAACAAAGACGATAGCCGCTGCAACAGGGATCGACCAGGTCCGGACGGATACATCGGCCACAATTATGGAGATCCGATTTCGCGTGGAGTAGGCAGGATGTCGAATGTGTGATAGGTCCATGATGAGCACCCCCGCGCCACTGACCCCCTGGAGGAGCGTGCCGATGCGATGCCCTGCCGCAGGACGACAGGACGATGTGGTGGACCTGGCTACGCTCAACGAAGAGATACGCGAGCTCCTCTCCTCTGACGCGTCCAAGGAGGAGGTGTATGCCGGATTCGACAACGTCGTCCCCACCGCCTATTGATCCGGCCGTAAAAGCCGGTTGTGCCGTCCTTTAATCGTGGTGGGCGGAGCGCCGATGGCTTCGCTAGGCTACCCTGCTTTTGAAGGTATGGAGAGGCACGCCGTCCGACGAATAGTCGCGCCTCACGAGTCCTCGGCATGCAAGGTCTGCCATGACAGCGATTTCCGCACCACAAGACAACCCCTTCATCGGGGCCCGGCCCTATGACACCGGCGAGAACAGTCTTTTCCTTGGTCGGAATGCCGAGATTCGCGATCTCGCGAGCTTGTGGAAAGACAATCGTCTGACGATCCTGCATTCGGCGTCCGGTGCCGGCAAGACGTCGTTGTTACGGGCGGGCGTCATCCCGGAGCTGCGAAGACACGACAAGCGACCGCTCCCCGTGGGCCGGACCCCGTCTACCCGCGTCTGGCCCACAGCCGCCCTCCCCCAGCACAATCCTTACCTGGTCGGATTGCTGTCCTCCTGGGAGCCGGGCGAGATGCCCGCACGGCTGACAGGGCTGTCGCTCCTCGACTACTTACGGCGGCGGGAGATCAGGGACGGCCACGGCGTCCCCACCCTGGTCGCCATCGATCAGGCGGAAACCTTCCTGCGGCCTCCCACCCGGCACGAGCAGCATGCGCGACGCTTCATGGAGGAACTCTTCGAGACCGTCGAAGAACTGCCCCGCCTCCATCTGCTCCTGTCCGTCCGTACGGAGCATCTGGACGAGTTGTCGCGCCTGGTGAAGGCTTCGGGAATCGCCGAACCGGCGGAGTTCGAGCTGCGGCCCTTCTCTCCCGAGACCGCCGCCGACCTGGTGGGGCAGCTGGTGGTCACCCGGGGGCACCGGCCTGACCAGCACCACATCGTCAGCGTTCTGGACGAGCTCAGAACGATCCGGGACGAAGGCGACCTGATCCGCAACAGGTTGCCCACCGTGGATCCCGCCCTTCTCCAGGTCGTCGGCTCGCACTTCTGGGGCGACCCCGCTCCGGTTCCCACCGCGGGTGACGTCGACGCGGCCTTGCTGGAGTTCTGCGCGAGCACACTGGCCGAGGTCGCGGCCGATCTCGGGATCCTCCCTCGTACGCTCGACACCTGGATGCGGGGCGCCGACCCGGCGACAGGTGAGATCAGCGGGCCGGCCCTGCACGCGCCGGTGGTCCACGCGCTCGAAGACCGCTACCTGGTCAGGGAGGGCGCACGCGTCCACGCCCGGCTCCTCGCCCCGATGCGGCGACTCGACCTCTCGCTCTGGCCCGCTGTCTCCAGGAACACCCGCGACCGGCTGTCCGCCGCCGTCGAAGCCGGGTTCGCCGGCGAGTTCGACCGGGCGGGCAAGCTGTTGCAGGACGTCGCACGCACGTGTCCGCCGGGAGCTACGCGCACTCGCGCGGAGATGGAGTCCCTGCTGGGAAATCTCGCGGCCACGCAGGATCTCCTGCCAGAGGCGGAGCGCCACTACGAAACCGCGGCAGGGCTCTATGAGGTGTTGCGCGACAACAGCGCCGTCAGCTGGTCGCTCGCGGCCCTCGGCCGCATCGCACTGCGACAGGGCAAGCGAGCCTGCGCCATCGAAGAGCTCCGCGCGGCGGTGAGCCGTGCCCCGCACGATCTCACCGTCCACACGAGTCTGGGCGAGGTCCTCTGGAAGGCGGGCCAGCCCCGGGCCGCTCTGTCCGTGCTCAGCGGCGTCGTCGACCGGGAGGCGGACGTGCCGGGCGCCCGCCGGCTCCGGCACGCGATCCTCGCCGATCTCGAGAAGGGGTGAGCCGTCCCCCTTGTTTCGTCCTGGCCCTGCACGTCCGGGAGGTAAGTCGTGTTCGCGGCGGCGACCGATACCGCTCTTGTCGCGCTGATCACCGGTGGGAGCGCAGTCCTGGCCGCGTTCACCGGCGCGGGCTGGTCGGTGGTGACCGAGAGAGCCAAGGCCAAGCACGCGAGAAGGGCCGCTGAGGAGCAGCGCGACGCGGAACGGCGGGACGCTCGCGCGCGCGAGACCTGGGACGCCTACTACAAGACTCAGGCGGCCGTACTGGGGCTGGGACTGTCCGTCGGCATCTCGCTGGACATGCGGGCATCCAGCAACGCCCGGCTGGACGGCGAAGATCTCCCCACCCAGCTGCGGCTGGTCCGGGCCGAATATCTGGCCGCCACGGTGGCGATCGAGCGACTCTGGCCGCTGTGCCCGCCCTCCAGCCACGACAACCTGCGCATGCTGAGCAACGAGGTCAGCACAGCCTTCGGGTACGCGCGCGGTGTCTCGCAGCAGCAAGTAACGGCGACAGAAGTGGAGAAGGCCCTTCAGGAGCGCCTTCGCGCGTTGGGCGACGACCTCTCGCGCGACGAGCACCTTCGGGAGTGACCACATCAGGGTGAACCCCATGGCCAGGATCGCGACCACCGCCGCCACGGTGATCAGCGCGTCCCGGATGCCCAGACCTGCGATGACATACCCGCTGGCCAGCGCGCCCAGGGGGACCGCCCCACCGGAGAGGAACCGACCGATGCCGGTCACTCTGCCGAGCAACTTCTCGGGCACGTTGGACGCTTGGTAGAGAGCGAGAGCGACGTTGAGCTGCGCCCCGAAGAAGCCGATTCCCCCCTGAGCCAGGGGAAGCATCACCGCGATGGACATCATCGGGTTGCCCTCGGCGAACGGGAGGACCAGGGTCGCGCCCAGCCAGCACCACACGCTGACGATGATCATCAGCTGCGGACGATTGCGCCAGCGCAGGATACGAGAGGCGAGCGCCGAACCGAGGACACCGCCCAGCCCTGACGCGGCGACCAGCAGGTAGATGACGAGGTTGGACAGCCGCCGCTCGTATGCCAGCAGGACGAGAACCAGGGCCAGCGTCTGGAAGAAGAAGTTGGCCAGCGCGCAGACGACCAATGTCGTGGCCAGAAAACGGTCCTTACGGACGAAGGCGAAGCCTTCTCCCAGATCACGGGCGAAGACGGCTCTGCTCATCGCCTGCTTCTGCCTCGGGACCTGCCGTTTCCGCTTCCGGATACCGCGCAGGAGCATCATCGCGAGGGCCGAGGTCACGAACTCCACGATGAAGGGCAGACTGCGGTGCAGCTCGAAAAGGTAGAGACCAAGGGGGCGGCCCAGCAGCGTGGCCACATGGGTGCGGCCCTCGTTGCGCCCCATAGCGGTATGGAGCTCGGAATTCGGCACCAACCGGGGAACGACCGCCGTCTCTGCCGTACTGAAGAATACGACACAAACGCCTTGGAAAAGCACGATTACCAACAAAATAGCCGCTACGCCATCAAGCAGGAACAGTGCCGCCACCAGTGAGCCCGCGAGGAAGACCCTCATAAGCGTGCTGACGGACATCACCCGGAACCGGTCCCAGCGATCGACCAGAACCCCGACCGGCAGAAGCAGCAGGATCCTCGGTAGCGTGGCAGCTGCAGTGACCCAGCCCGCGAAAATCGTCGAGCCCGTCAGCGAGAGCGCGAGGAGAGGCGCTGTCAGGATGGTGGTCGTGTTGCCCAGCTGGGCAACCGCTGAACCGGTCCAGAGCAGCGAGAAGTCACGTTTCCACCCGCCGCCACCTGCCAACGTAAGTCTCCTCGGTCACCTCCGTGTCCTCCATCGCCTCTTAGACTCAAGTTTGCGACAAAGTGAACGCGGTGCGTGGCGTACGGCATTCACCCCTTACTGCCATCGCTTGACGTCGTAATAACACTTCCTCATGCGGCGTGGTTCTATGTCTGGTTTGCCATGATTTGGCCATTAGCGCACGACCTCTCAACCCAGATATTCCACGCCGGGTGGGTCAGCCTATCGCGACCGAATCACCGTCTCGACCGCATGGTGGTACTTACGAAAAGCAATCACGCCTTCTCGTTCCCCACGGAAACCGCCTTCGAGTTCCCAGCCGCCAGCACCGTAACCGCCGCCAGCCCCGCCAGCCCCGCCCCCGCCACGTAAGGCAGCGCCACGCCCGCGTCGAACAGCACCCCCGCGCCCGCCGGTCCCACGATCCTGGCGAAGGCGCTCGCCGACTGGCCGGCGCCCAGGCGGGCGCCGCGGCGGTCCGGTGGGCCCGCCGCCGCGAGGAGGCTGGCCACGGTGGGGGTGACCAGGCCGTTCCCGGCCGACAGGACGCACACGGCCAGCACGCACAGCCAGGCGGGGCCCGCGGGGACGACCGGCAGGCAGGCCGCCATCACCACCGCCCCGGCCGCCGCCACCCTGGCGTCGCCCCACCGTCTGGCCAGCAGCGTGACCGGCCCCGCCTGGACGGCCGCCATGGAGAGGCCGGCGGCGGCCATGGCCAGGCCGATCGCCTCGGGCCCCCAGCCGTACCTGTCTCTGCCGAGGAAGGCGAGCGTGGTCTCCATGCCGACGAACGCCGCCATGGTCAGGAAGCCCGTCCCGGACAGGAGCAGCACGCCGGTCCCCGGCGGGCCGGTGCGGCCGGGGGCGGCAAGGCGTCCGGGCGGCTCGGGGAGCAGGAACCAGGCCGCGACCAGGTTGGCGGCGGCGAGCGCCGCGGCGGCGTACGCGGAGGCCTGGAAGCCCCACGGGGCGAGCACCGCCCCCAGCGCGGGGCCGGCCACGAACGCGGTGCCGATGGCCATGCCGAGCCGCGCCATCGCGGCCGTGCGGCGTTCCTCCGGCACGGCGTCGGCGAGGTATGCCTGGGCGACCGAGATGCTGCCGCCGAAGGCCCCGGCCAGCGCCCTGGCGGCGATGAGCCAGCCCAGCGAAGTGGCCGCGCCGGACAGGGCCAGCGACAGGGCGGAGCCGGCGAGGGCCAGCAGCAGGACGGGGCGCCGCCCGTACAGGTCGGAGAGCCGGCCGAGCAGGGGCGCGGCCAGGAACTGCGCGACCGAGTAGGCCGTCACCGTGAACCCGTACAGGATGCCGGTGGCGCCCAGGTCGGCGGCGAAGAACGGCAGCGACGGCAGGATCACCGTGAACCCCAGCAGGTCGATGAAGACCGTCAGGACGATCACGAGCTGGACCGGCCGCCGCATCGGCACTCCAAGGAGGTGGGTCTCTGTTCGGCGTGTCATGCTACAAGCCGTCGTGGCCGGTCCCCGTGACAGGACTGAGGCGGCCGATACGCTGGCGGCCCCTTCTTACGGGTGATAGACAGCGATATGCCGGGACAAAGGAGCAGGCCGCCGTCCGGCCGGGTCGGGTGGCCGTGACATGGACGGTCCTGAACAACCGATGGAGCCCTCGCAGAACTACTTCGACCGCCTGGCCGACCTCGACGCGCGGCTGGGGCGGGTTCGCGGCGATCACGCGCTGGCGCTGGAACGGGCCGCCGGGATCCTCGCCGGGCGCACGTCGTGCCGCATCGCCGAGGCGCACGCGTACCTGCGCGGGCTCGCCGCCGACCAGGGGCGCGACGTGTCCGAGCTGGCCGCCGAGGTGGTGGCTGCATTAGAGGGGCACTCCGATGAGGGGCCCGAGCGGCTGCGCGCCACCGTGGCGTCGGCGCTGCGGCCGCTGCGGCAGCCGCCGCAGACGGGCGACTGGGCGCGCATCGCCCAGCAGGTCCTGGACGGCGTGGCCGGCAACCACACGGTGCTGATGCCGGTGCGCGCCGAGGACGGGAGCGTCGAGGACTACCTGTTCATGGCGGCGGGCCCGGAGCTCGTGGACATCTCGGGACGGCGCGGCTCGGAGATCGTCGGCCTGCGGCTCAGCGAGGTCTACCCCACGCTCATGGGCGGCCCCGTGTGGGACGCGTGGGAGCGGTGTCTCGCCGACGGGATGCCGCGCCAGGTCGGCCCCATCCCGTACGTGAGCGTGGCGGCGCGGGCGCCGGCCGAGATGACCATCTCGGTGCAGATCAGGCCGGTGGGCCCCGGTGTGATCAACAGCTGGGTCAGGCACGACGTGCAGAGCCGGCTGGAGGAGCGCGCGGCGCAGACCGAGCGGCTGGGCAACCTCGGGTGGGGCGAGTGGGACCTGGTCACCGGCGAGGTGGACTGGTCGCCTGGCCTCTACCGCGTGTACGAGCGCGACCCCGCGAGCGGTCCGCTGCCCCGCGACGTGCTCGACACCCTCACGGTCGAGGAGGACATGCCGCTGCGGGCGCAGGCGGCCGAGGACTTCAGCAGGGGCAAGACCATCGACCTCACCTACCGGGTCAGGATCGGCGGCCGGGTCAAACACCTGCGCATGGTCGCCGACGCGGTGCGCGACGCCGAGGGCCGGCCGGCCAAGATCTTCGGCGTCATCCAGGACGTCACCGCGCGCGAGACCACCCGGGCCAAGCTGTCCAAGGTCGAGCAGGAGCTGCGCGAGCACCAGCGGAACCTGGAGGCCGAGCACCGGCTCGCCGTCACCCTCCAGCAGATCGTGCTGCCCATCCCGACCGAGCCGATCGACCTGCCGCGGCTGCGGGTGGCGGTCCGCTACCTGCCCGCCGTGCAGGCGGAGCGGGTCGGCGGCGACTGGTATCACGCGGCGCAGGCGGGCGACGGCAGCGTGGTGCTCGCCATCGGCGACGTCGCGGGTCACGGGGTGCGCGCGGCGGCCTGCATGGCGCAGCTCCGGCACGCGCTGGCGGCGCTGGCCGTCACCACCACGAGCGAACCGGCCGAACTGCTCGGCCACCTCAACCGCCTGCTGTACATGGGAGGCACCGGGACGAGCACGGCCACCGCCGTGGTGGCCCGCTACCTGCCGGAGACCGGCGAGCTGCGCTGGGCGCAGGCCGGGCACCCGCCGCCGCTGCACAGCCGGGGCGGGCACACCATCGAGCTGGACCGCCCGGACGGCTCGGTGCTCGGCGCCGTGCCCGCCGCCGCCTACGGCACCGCCGCCGTCACCATCGCGCCGGGCGACCTGTTGCTGCTCTACACCGACGGCATGGTCGAGCGGCGGGACAAGACACTGCGCGAGGGGCTCGCCCCCGTGATCGAGACCCTCGACAGGACCTTCACCCGGCGCAGCCGGCAGCCGGTCGCCGACGTGATTGCCCAGCTTCCCGACGCCAACCCGGAAGACGACACCTGTGTGCTCGCCGCCCGCCGGCTGCCCCTCTCCCCGGAAGGCGCCCATGGCTGAGGAGCTGGAGACGCTGCTCAGCCGCGACTTCGATCTGGAGTCCCTGATCAGCCTGCGCCGGGAGGTGGAACGGCACAGCGAGGAGGAAGGGCTGGCCGGGCTGGCGCTGTACCGGTTCGTGGTGGCGGTCAACGAGATCACCACCAACTCCGTACGGCACGGCGGCGGGCACGGCCGGCTGACCCTGTGGAAGGGCGCCGACCGGCTCTACTGCGAGGTCACCGACCGGGGCCGCGGCCTGCCCCCCGGCCGGGAGCGGGCGCAGCCGCCGCCGTCCACCAGCGCCAACGGCCGGGGCCTGCTGCTGGCCAGGCACGGCGCCAGCCGGCTCAGCATCCACAGCGACGGCGACGGCACCAGCGTCATGCTGGAGGTCACGTACACCTGAGCGAGGGCTCCGTCAGGAGTCGCCGAGCGGTGCGTCGCCGTCGACCAGGTCGCACGGCGCCACGGGACCGTCGGAGACCCGCGCCCAGATCGCCGCCACGACGTCGCCTGCCTCCGGGTTGTCGTTCACCGCGAACTCCAGCACGCCGGTCTGGCCGGGCTTGATCTGTGACGGGTCGATCTGGAAGCCGGTCGTCTCGATGGTGGGCGGGAAGACGGCGAGCGGGGCCTCCTCCTTCGACAGCCAGTTCTCGCCGCGCGGACGGGTGGCGCACTTCTTGCCGGCGGGCAGGTAGTCGACGACGAAGTCGTGGCCCATCCCCCTCAGCTCGGCCTCCAGGGCCTCGGGGTCCTTGGCCTCGTTGATGGTGATGGTCACGGTGCCGTCGGGGTTCTCGGCCACCGCGTACGCGGGGGCACTGCCGAACAGCAGCGGGAGCGCCACTGCGGCCGCGGCGGCGAGACCCAGCGCGGGGGCCAGCACGCCGGCGCGCGGCAGCTTGCGACGTGCCTTGGGCTGGTCCTGAAGAGAGGTCATCACGAACTCCTTGAGCAGTTGGTGACGGCCCTCGGGAAGGTCCCGTTCCTGCGGGAAGATGTTCATCGGGTGCTCTCCTTGACGGGCCGGACCGCGGTGCCGCGGTCACCATTCATCTGTCGTCGGGACAGGGCCAGTTCCAGCTTTTTCCTGGCCCGGGACAACCGGGATCTGACAGTGCCGATCGGGATGCCCAGCGCCTCGGCCGCCTCGGCGTAGTCGAGCCCGGCCCCCACGCACAGCAGCAGCACGTCCTGCTCGTGCTGGCGCATTCGGCCGATCGCCTCGCGCACCTCGGCCAGCCGCTCCTGGTCGGCGAGCTGACCGACCAGCTCGTCGGCGAAATCGGGGACGGCGTCGGCACGGGGCATCCTGGCCATGACGTCCTCGTGGCGCCGCCTGGTTCGCCGCAGGTTGCGCGTCACGTGGGTGGCCACCCCGAGCAGCCAGGGCCGCAGTGAGCCCCCGTCCGGTGTGAGCCGCTCCCGTGACCGCCACGCCTCCAGGAAGGTCAGCGACACCACGTCCTCGGCCACCGACCAGTCGCCGGTCAGCCGCCAGGCGTGGTTGTAGACGCTTCTGGCGTACTGGTCGAAAAGCTCCTCGAACGCTCGTTGATCGCCGTCCCGTATGCGGGTCCGCATCACATCCATACGCCGTACTGTCCGGCAATCCCGGACGAGTTCCCTGCCCGCTAGATCCGATCTAGCGGGTTTCTCGCGCCTCACAGGTGACGGCGGCGAGAGAGGAGAAGGCGATGCTGGGCGTCTCGGTGATCCTGGGCAGCACCCGGGACGGCCGCGCCTGCGACACGGTCGGCCGGTGGTTCGCCAGGCTGGCCCGCGGGCGCGCCGATGTCGCGGTCGAGGTGCTCGACCTGGCCGGGTACGCGTTCCCCGGCAGCTATCCGGGGACGGCGACCCCCGCCATGCGGGAGTTCACCGCGGCGGTGGGGAGCGCGGACGCGTTCGTGGTCGTCACCCCGGAGTACCACCGCAGCTTCCCCGCCCCGCTCAAGCAGGCGATCGACTACGCCTACGACGAGTGGCACGCCAAGCCGGTGGGCTTCGTCTCCTACGGCTGCGGCTCGACCGGTTTCTACGCCGTCGAGCAGCTCCGCACCGTCTTCGGCGCCCTGCACGCCGTCACCGTCCGCGACTGGGTCGGGCTCGACCTGCTCGCCGACGCCGACGGCGACGGGTGCCCCCGCGACACCGACGGCAGGCTCCGCGCCGTCGCCACCATGCTCGACCAGCTGACCTGGTGGGGCCGCGCGCTGCGGGACGCGCGCCTCGCCCATCCGTACGTCTCTTGAGAGGAAGCCCATGAACGAGCCGGCGATTCGGCTATCGAAACTGGTGAAGGTCTTCGGCGAGACCCGCGCCGTGGACGGACTCGACCTGGAGGTGCCGGCCGGCGCCGTGTACGGGGTCCTCGGACCCAACGGGGCCGGCAAGACCACCGCCGTACGCATGATCGCCACGCTGCTGCGGCCCGACGGCGGCGAGGCCACCGTGTTCGGGCACGACGTGGTGCGCGAGGCCGACGCGGTCCGTTCCCGCGTCAGCCTGACCGGACAGTACGCGTCGGTCGACGAGGAGATGACCGGGGCGGAGAACCTCATCCTGCTGTCCCGGCTGCTCGGCCACCGCAAGCCTGCGGCCAGGGACAGGGCGGCCGAGCTGCTGGAGGCGTTCGGGCTGACGGACGCCGCCGGGCGGCAGGTCAAGACGTACTCCGGCGGCATGCGGCGGCGGCTCGACATCGCCGCCAGCATCCTCAGCACGCCGGACCTGCTCGTCCTCGACGAGCCCACCACCGGGCTCGACCCGCGCAGCCGCAACCAGGTGTGGGACATCGTGCGCGTCGTCGTCGCGCACGGCACCACGGTGCTGCTCACCACCCAGTATCTGGAGGAGGCCGACCGGCTCGCGTCCAGGATCGCGGTCATCGACCACGGCCGGTTGATCGCGGAAGGCACCCCGGGCGAGCTGAAGTCGTCCGTCGGCGCGGGCTCCGTGCACGTGCGGCTGCGCGAGGCCGCCGACCGCCCGGAGGCCGAGCGGCTGCTCGCCGAGGCCCTGGACGCGCCCGTCCACCTGGAGGCCGACCCGGTCGCGCTGACCGCGCGCATCGGCGACGGCCGGGACGAGGTCGCCGCGGCGCAGGCCTCGGCCGCCCTGGCCCGGCTCGCCGGGGCGGGCATCGTCGTGGACGACTTCTCCCTCGGCCAGCCCAGTCTGGACGAGGTCTTCCTGGCACTCACCGACCACCCCGCCACCGAGGAGGCAGCGGCATGACCACCACCGCGGAGACCACCGCTTACGTTCCCACCCCCGGCATGCTCTCCTCGGTCCTGGCGCCGGCGACCAGGCCGCCCCGGCCGAGCGCGCTGTCGGCGTCGGTCACGTTCGGCTGGCGGGCGATGCTGAAGATCAAGCACGTGCCCGAGCAGCTCTTCGACGTGACCGCGTTCCCGATCATGATGACGCTGATGTTCACGTACCTGTTCGGCGGGGCGCTGGCCGGCTCGCCGACCGAGTATCTGCAGTTCCTGCTGCCGGGCATCATGGTGACGAGCGTCGTGATGATCACCATGTACACCGGTGTCGAGGTGAACAAGGACATCGAGAAGGGCGTCTTCGACAGGTTCCGCACCCTGCCGATCTGGCGGCCGTCGACCATGGTCGGCTACCTGCTGGGCGACATGCTGCGCTACATCATGGCCTCGGTGGTCATCCTCTGCGTCGGCCTGGTCATGGGCTTCCGTCCGGAGGGCGGTTTCGTGGGGGTGATCGCCGGGATCGCGCTGCTGCTGGTCTTCTCGTTCGCGTTCTCGTGGGTGTGGACGATGTTCGGGCTGCTGCTGCGCAGCGAGAAGTCGGTGATGGGGGTCAGCATGCTGGTGCTGTTCCCGCTCACGTTCCTCAGCAACGTGTACGTGGACCCGTCGACGATGCCGGGCTGGCTGCAGTCCTTCGTGAACGTCAACCCGATCACCCTGCTGGTCTCGGCGGTCCGCTCCCTGATGGGCGGAGCCCCCGACACCGGCGCCGTCACCGGGGTGCTGGTGGCCTCCGCGCTCTTCGTCGCCGTCTTCGGCGCGCTGACCATGAGGCTCTACAACCGCAAGTGACCACCCGCACGGCCCGGCCCTCTTCCAAGGGCCGGGTCTTTTCTTTTATTATAGTAATGATTCGACGTTAGGAGTGGTATGCGGGCGGGCAGGATCGGCACGGTGCACTGCTACGGCAGGTTCGCCGTGGACGCCGTGTCCCGGGCGGGAGCCGTGCTCGGGGACCGTGAGGTGGTGGCCTGCCGCACGCCGGAGAGCTTCCTCGCCGAGCTCGACCGGGTGGAAGCCGTGCTGGGGCTGGGGATGCGGGTGCCCGACTGGTCCGTGGCCCGCCGGCTGCGGCTGATCCACCTCGTGGGCTCGGGGGCCGACAGCATCCTCCCGGCGGCCGGGCTGTCGCCTGACGTGCGGGTGGCCGCCGCCAAGGGGCTGTCCGCGCCGGCGATGGCCGAGTTCGCCGTGGCCATGCTCCTCGCGCTGGCCAAGCGGCTGCCCGAGGTGCTGGCCAGCCAGCGGTCGCGGGCGTGGGAGCCGCATCATCCCGTCGTCCTGTCCGGGGGGACCCTCCTGGTGGCGGGGGCGGGGCCGGTGGGGCGCGAGGTGGCCCGCCGCGCCAAGGCGCTGGGCATGGACGTGATCGGGGTGCGCAACGGCCCGGACCCGGTGCCGGAGTTCGACGAGACGCATCCCGCCGGGCGCTTCGCCGAGCTGGCCGGGCGGGCCGACGCCATCGTCCTGGCCGTCCCGGCGACCCCGCTGACCCGCCACCTGCTGGACGGGAAGGTCCTGGACCGGTGCCGGCCGTCGTGCCTGATCGTCAACGTGTCGCGCGGCGAGGTGGTGGACGAGCGCGAGCTGGCCGGCCGGCTGCGCGCG
Organism: Nonomuraea sp. NPDC050478; assembly: GCF_044458265.1. NCBI lineage: Bacteria > Bacillati > Actinomycetota > Actinomycetes > Streptosporangiales > Streptosporangiaceae > Nonomuraea > Nonomuraea sp. NPDC050478. Next base: position 273,934 of record NZ_JBITHT010000001.1, read on the forward strand.
GGCTCGATCGGCGGCGCGGCGCTCGACGTGTTCGAGAAGGAGCCGCTGCCGCCCGTCAGCCCGCTGTGGGACGCGCCCGGCGCCATTCTCACCCCGCACGTCTCGTGGAGCTCCCCCGGCTACGGCAGGCAGGTGGTCGAGCTGTTCGCCCGCAACCTGGAACGGGTCGAGCGGGGTGAACCGGTGGTCAACCCGGTCGACCTGGCGCGCGGATACTGAGCCCATGATCCCCTCCTGGTTCCGCGACGCGCTCGCCCATCCGGTCGACACCGGCGAGGTGACCGTCGCCGGCGTGCCCATCCGCTACCGGGCCTGGGGCGCGGCGGGACGCCCCGGCATCGTGTTCGTGCACGGCGGCGCGGCCCACAGCAGGTGGTGGGACCACATCGCGCCGCTGTACGCCGGCGGCCACCGGACCGTCGCCCTCGACCTGTCCGGTCACGGCGACAGCGGCCACGCCCCGCGCTACGGCCACGACACCTGGGCCGAGCAGGTGCTGGCGGTCGCGGCCGACGCCGGGATCACGGGCCCCCCGGTGCTCGTCGGGCACAGCATGGGCGGGCTGGTCTGCCTCCGCGCGGCTCTCTCGTACGGGCCCGAACTCGGCGGCGTGGTCAGCGTGGACTCGGTCCTGCGCGAGGAGGCCGACACCCCGGCGCACGTGGCGCGGCGGCAGGAGGCGCTGCGGCGGCCGCGCCTCTACCCGACCAGGGAGGAGGCGGTGGCGCGCTTCCATCCGATCCCGGAGGTGGGGCGGGCGCACCGGTTCGTCGTCGACCATCTCGCCGAGACCTCCGTCAGGGCCGTCGAGGGCGGCTGGACGTGGAAGTTCGACCCGCTCCTGTTCGGCCAGCCCAGGCTCACCATGGAAGAGCTGTTCCCGCCGGACTGCCCGGTCGCGCTCATGAGGGCCGGTGACGGGCTGCCGCCGCCGGAGATGACCGCCGCCATGCACCGGCGGCTGGGCGTCTCGCTGCCGGTCGTCGAGATCGCCGACTGCGGCCACCACGTCATGCTCGACCAGCCGCTGTCCTTCGTCGCCGCGCTGGACGGGGTGTTCGCGGGCTGGGGCCTCTCGACGACGCCCGCCAGGACCGACCAGGAAGTGTGATGACATGACAGGTCTGCCGGAGCGGCTGGAAGCGGTCCTCGGCGTGGACCCGGACGCGCGGGCGCTGGAGCTGGACGGCCGGTGGTGCGCGTGGGGCGACCTGGCCGCGGGCGCCCGCGCGCTGGACGAGCGGCTGCGGGCGGTCGGGGCGCCGGAGGGCGTGCGGGTGGGCGTGGTGATGCGCAACCGGCCCGGCGTCGTCGGGGCGGTGCTCGGGTCGCTGGCCGGGCGTTACTGCGTCGTCTCGCTCAGCCCCGTGCAGCCGGCGGACGCGCTGGCGAAGGACGTCGGTGACCTGGATCTGGTGGCGGTGGTCGCCGACGCGGCCGACTGGGAGTCGGAGAGCCTGGTGACGGCCGCCCGGTCGGCCGGGGTGCTCGGGCTGTCCGTGCCCGCGTACGAGCCTGGCACGGTCACGGTGGTCACCGGGTGCGCGCTGGACGCCGGGGAGATCGCGGCGCGGGCGCTGCCCGGGGTCGCGGTGAGCATGCTGACGAGCGGCACCACCGGCCCGCCCAAGCGCGTCCCGGTCGGCTTCCGCAACCTGGAGGCCAGCTTCGCCGGGGCCGCGCACTACGAGTCGGGACGGCCGTGGCGGGCGCGGCTGCGCTCCGGGGTGGCGATCGTGGTCGCGCCCATCCTCCACACCAGCGGGCTGTTCCGGCTGCTGCTCAACCTGTTGGAGGGGCGGAGCGTGGCGATGCTGGAGCGGTTCACGGTGGACGGCCTGGTGCGGCTGGTGACCTCGTACGACGCGCGGGTGCTGGCGCTCACGCCGACCTCGCTGCGGATGGTCCTGGACGCCGGGGTCGATCCGGCGGTGTTCGCCGGGGTCCGCGCGGTGGTGTGCGGCACCGCGCCGCTCAGGCCGGAGGTCGCGCGCCGGTTCGAGGATGTCTACGACGTCGCGGTGCTGGTCACGTACGGGGCGACCGAGTTCGCCGGCGGCATCGCGGGCTGGACGATGAAGGACTGGGAGCGCCACCGCGACGCCAAGTGGGGCAGCGTGGGCCGGGTGCATCCGGGGGTGGGCGTACGGGTGCGCGACCCGGAGACGGGCGAGCCGGTGCCCACGGGCGAGGTCGGCCGGCTGGACGTGCGCACGCCGCAGTCGCCGGACCCCGACCGCTGGCAGGAGACCACCGACCTGGCGCGGGTCGACGAGGACGGCTTCCTGTGGGTCGTCGGCCGGACCGATGACGTGATCATCCGGGGCGGTTTCAAGGTGTCGGCGGGCGCGGTGGCCGAGGTGCTCAAGGAGCATCCCTCGGTACGCGACGCCGCCGTGGTCGGCCTGCCCGACCAGCGGCTCGGCGAGGTTCCGGTCGCGGCCGTCGAGCTGGCCGACGGCGCCGCCTTCGACCCGGCCGAGCTGGAGACCTGGGCGCGCGCCCGGCTGACGCCTTACCAGGTGCCGGTCCGCTTCGTCCCGCTGGACGCGCTCCCTCGTACGCCCTCATTGAAGGTGAGCCAGGAGCGCCTGAAGGCACTCCTGGCATCCGGCTCGTGATCGTCAGGTGATCCGCTCGAAGACGGCGGCGATGCCCTGGCCGCCGCCGATGCAGAGAGTGGCCAGGCCGTAGCGTTGCTCGCGGCGGTGCAGTTCGCGGGCGAGGGCGCCGACCATGCGGGTGCCGGTGGCGCCGACCGGATGGCCGAGCGAGATGCCGGAGCCGCGCGGGTTCGTACGCTCCAGGTCCTTCTCGCCGAACCGCCACTCGCGCATGACCGCGAGGGCCTGGGCCGCGAACGCCTCGTTGAGCTCGATGAGGTCCATGTCGGCCAGCCGCAGCCCGGCCCGGTCCAGCGCGACGCGGGTGGCCGGGACCGGCCCGATGCCCATCCGGTGCGGCTCGACCGCGCCGATCCCCGACGACACGAGCCGCACCAGCGGGCGCAGGCCGAGCGCCGCGGCCCGGTCGAGGGTGGTGACGACGCAGAGCGCGGCGGCGTCGTTCTGGCCGCTGGCGTTGCCCGCGGTGACCGTCGACTCGGGGTCGGCGGCGGCGCGGATGGGGCGCAGCCGGGCCAGCGACTCCAGGGTGGTGTCGGCGCGCGGGTGCTCGTCGCGGTCCACGGTCGTCTCGCCACCCTTGACGGGGACCGTGACCGGGATGATCTCCTCGGCGCTCCTGCCGTCGCGCTGCGCCTCGACGGCCCGCCGGTGCGACAGCAGCGCGAGCTCGTCCTGCTCCTCGCGGGGGATGGCGTACTCGCGGCGCAGGTTCTCCGCCGTCTCCAGCATCCCGCCGGGCACCGGGTGGTGGCGGCCGCCCGCGGTGACCCGGCCGCGCTCCAGGCTGTCGTGCAGCTGGACCCCGCCCTGCCGGGCGCCCCACCGGAGGTCGAAGGAGAAGTGGGCGGCGTTGCTCATGCTCTCGACGCCGCCGGCGACGACCACGTCGGCGTTTCCTGTCACGACCTCCCTGGCCGCGTACAGGATCGCCTGCAGGCCGGAGCCGCAGCGCCGGTCGACGGTGAGCCCCGGCACGGTGACGGGCAGCCCCGCGTCCAGCGCGACGACGCGGCCGATGGCCGGGGCCTCGCTCGTCGGGTAGCAGTGGCCGAGCACGACGTCGTCGATCGCCTCGGGCTGGAGCCCGGTGCGGGCGAGCAGCCCGCGCAGCGCCTGGGCGCCCAGCTCGGGGGCGGGGAGCGCCTTGAGCGAGCCGCCGTAGCGGCCGATCGGGGTCCGCACCGGCTCGCAGATCACGGCGTCACGGGAGCCGGTCATCGGGTGGCCACCTCACGCATCAGATTCCTGGCGATGATCAACTTCTGCACCTCGCTGGTCCCTTCGTAGATGCGGTAGAGCCGGGCGTCGCGGTAGAGGCGCTCGACCGGCACTCCGTGCATGTAGCCGCTGCCGCCGTGGATCTGCACGGCGCGGTCGGCGACCCGGCCGGCCATCTCGCTGCAGAACAGCTTCGCGCTGGACGGCCCGATCCGCCGGTCGGTGCCGTCGTCGTAGGCGCGGGCGGCGGAGAGCACGAGCGCGCGGCCGGCCATCAGCTCGGTCTGCGAGTCCGCGATCATCGCCTGCACCTGCTGGAACGTGCCGATCACGGTGCCGCCCTGCTTCGCCGACGCGGCGTACCGCACGCTCTCGTCGACCAGCCGCTGCGCCAGGCCGACGCAGCAGGCCGCGATGTGCAGCCGGCCCTTGGCCAGCGAGCGCATGGCGGCGGCGAACCCTTCGTTCTCCACCTCGCCGATCAGCCGCGAGGCGGGCACCCGGACACCGTCGAAGTGGATCTCGCTGGTGTGGGAGCCGCGCTGCCCCATCTTCTTGTCCCTGGGGCCCACGGTCACGCCCGGCGTGCGCGTGTCCACGGCGAAGACCGAGATGCCCTTCGGGCCGGCCTCCCCGGTACGGGCGAACACCATGAGGACGTCCGACCGGTCGGCGTTGGTGATGAAGCGCTTGTGGCCGTCGATGACGTAGTCGTCGCCGTCGCGCACGGCGCGGGTGCGCAGGCCGCTCGGGTCGGACCCGGCCTCCGGCTCCGTCAGCGCGAACGAGGCCACGCACTCCCCCGCCGCCATCCGGGGCAGGAACTCCGCCTTCTGCCGCTCGGTGCCGAAGTTGACCAGCACCTGCCCGGCGATGCCGTTGTTGGTGCCGAACATCGAGCGGAACGACGGGGTGGTGTAACCCAGCTCCATGGCCAGGCGGGCGTCCTGCTCGGCGTCGCAGCCGAGCCCGCCGTACTCCTCGGGGACGGTGTAGCCGAACAGGCCCATCCCGGCGGCGGCGCCGCGGATCCGCTCGGGGATCTCGTCGGTCTCCTCGATCACGTCCTCCGCGGGCACCACGACCTCGCGTACGAACTCCCGTACGGTGCTCAGAACGGCGGCGAAGTCCCCGCTGTCCATGTGTCGTCTTCCTTTCTCACGTCACCTGCCCATGCAGGCGTCCTTGATCCGCTCCAGGTCGTCGATCTCGGCCACCGGGGAGCTCACCACGACCTTGCCGACGTCGATCACCGTCACGTGGTCGGCGACCTCGACCGCGGCCTCGACCGCCTGCTCCACCAGCACGATCGCCAGCCCCGACACCTTCAGCTCCGACACCCTGGCCATCACCTCGGCCACCACCGACGGCGCCAGGCCGCCGGACGGCTCGTCGAGCATGAGCAGGCGCGGCCTGGCCATCAGGGCCTGCCCGATGGCGACCATCTGCTGCTGGCCGCCGGACAGCGCGCCCGCCGGGGAGTCGCGCTTCTCGCGCAGGATCGGGAACAGCTCGTGGATCCGGTCCAGCTCGCCTTCCAGCGCCCTGCGGCGCAGGCCGAGGCTGTAGCCGCCGAGGAGCAGGTTCTCCTGTACGGACTGCTCCCGGAAGACCCGCTTGCCCTCCTGGACGTAGCTGATCCCGAGCTTGACCCGGGCGTGCGCCGGAACGGAGGCCAGCGGGCGGCCGTCGTAGACCAGCTCGCCGCCGTGCACCGGGTTGAGCCCGGCGACGGCGCGCAGCGTGGTGGTCTTGCCCGAGCCGTTGCGGCCGAGCAGCGCGGTGACCTGGCCGGGCCTGGCCTCGAACGAAACGTCCCAGACCGCGCGCAGGTCGCCGTAGCCGGTGGCGAGGCCGGCCACGGTCAGCAGGGCGTCGCTCATGCGTGTCCCTCCTTGCCGGTGGTGACCGAGTCGTCGGTCACGCCGAGGTACTCGTCGCGCACCCGCGGGTCGGCCTCGATCTCGGCCGGGGTGCCGGAGGCGAGCACGGAGCCGCGGGCCAGCACCACGATCTCGTCGGCCAGCGACAGCACCAGGCCGAAGTTGTGCTCGACCAGGATGACCGTGCAGCCCGCGTCGCGGATCCGGCGGATGAGCGCGGCCAGGGTCTCCACCTCGGCCTCGTCCAGCCCGGAGGCCACCTCGTCGAGCAGCAGCACCTTGGGCTCGGCGACCAGCGCCCGCGCGACCTCCAGCAGCCTGCGCATGCCGAGCGGCAGCGTGGCCGCCTCGGTGTCGGCCAGGTGGTCCAGCCCGACGAGCGCGAGGGCCTGGCCGGCCTGCTCACGGTCGCGCCGCTGGACCCGGCGGAAGCGCCGGGTGCGCAGGATCGCGCCGCCGAACGAGGCGGGCTCGGCGGTGTAGCGGCCGGAGGCCACGACGTCCCTGACGGTGATGCCGGGCGGGATCAGCGGGGTCTGGAACGTCCGCGCCACGCCCAGCCTGGCGATGGCGTGCGTCGCCGCCGTGCCGATCTCCTTGCCGTCCAGCGTGATCGTGCCCGCGTCCCTGCGGTAGTAGCCGCAGACGAGGTTGAGCAGCGTGGTCTTGCCGGAGCCGTTGGGGCCGATCAGGGCCGTGACCCGGCCGGGTTCGGCACGCAGCGCCGCGTTCGTGAGCGCCTGGTTGCCACCGAAGGCCTTGGCCACGCCGGTGACCTCCATCGTGCCGCCGGTGATGGGCGCGATCTCCGTCTCCGTGCCGGCCTTCGCGCCGGGCAGCACGCCGGCGGCCCGGTCGAGGCGGGCGGCCAGTTTGCGTGCCGCGCCGGCCACGCCGCCGCTCATCAGCACGCCGCCGATCAGGAGGAACAGGCCGAAGAACACCAGCGAGTACTCCTGGAAGCTGCTCGACTGGGAGTTGCCGTACTCCACGACTCCCGCGCCGAGCAGCGCCCCGTACACGCTGACCGAGCCGCCCAGGATGGAGGCGGCCAGCGCGCCGGTCGCGACGTGGAAGCTGAAGGCGTCCAGCGAGACGAACAGGTCCAGGTTGGCGAAGAGCGCGCCCGCGAGCCCGGCGGGGACGGCGCCGATCGCGTACCCGGCCAGCTTGGTGCGGAAGACGGACATGCCGACCGACGACGCCAGCACCGGGCTCTGCTTGAGCACCTGGAAGGCGATCCCGTGCCGGGAGGCCACGATGTTGCGGAACGCCGCGAACCACAGGATCGTGACCGCGACCACGCAGAAGTAGAACTCCTCGGGCCCGAGCTGGTAGCCGAACAGCGTCGCGGGCGGGATGCCGGAGAGGCCGTGCGCGCCGCCGGTGTGCTCCTCCAGGATCGTCACCACGTCGGGCACCAGCAGCACCAGGAAGAACGAGGTCATGGCCAGCGACCAGGAGCCCAGCCGGAGCCCGGGGATGCCGGTGAGGATGCCGACGACCAGCGCCGCCAGCCCCGCCACGAGCAGGTGGACCAGCAGGTCGGTGGTCCCGGCCTTGGAAATGATCGCCGCCGTGTAGGCGCCGGCCGCGTACATGGCCACCTGACCGATGGCGAGCTGGCCCGCGTACCCGAGCGACAGGTTCAGGCCGCTGACGATGAGCGCCATGATGAGCGTCAGCTCCACCTGCCGGGTGAGCCCGTAGTCCGCGCCCAGGAACGGCAGCGCCAGCAGCAGAGCGCCCAGCAGCGCCGGGTACACCCACGACGGCACCGCCCGGAGGGCTGCCCACGCCTTCATCTCGTCACCACGCACTCACAGCGTGGACGCGCCATCCCGCAGGGCGGGGAGGAAACGCGGAACGGTCGGACACTTCTGTCTCCGGAATTCTGTCGGTGCTGATCGGTAGTTTGATCGGCGTGTCCCGCTACCGGCTCCAGCCTTCGCCCGCCCAGGAGCAGGCGCTGCTGGAGCACTGCGGGCACGCCCGGTATGTGTGGAATCTCGCGGTTGAGCAGCACGCTCACTGGAAGCCGGGACGCAGATCCGCGCCGGGGTTCGCCGAGCAGTGCCGTCAGTTGACCGAGGCGCGGGCGGAGTCCGCGTGGTTGCGGGCGGGGTCGGTCATCGTCCAGCAGCAGGCGCTCAAGGACTTCGCGCAGGCCATGAGCACCTTCTTCGGCGGCAGCCACCGTCGTCCGGCGTGGCGCAAGCAGGGGCGGGGTGAGGGGTTCCGGATCGTCGCCGCCAAGGCGGGTGACGTGCGCCGCCTGTCGCGGCACGTGGGCGAGGTGAGGGTCCCGAAGGTGGGCTGGGTGCGGTTCCGCTGGTCCCGCGCCGTCCCCGAGGGGGTGAAGTCGTACCGCGTCACCCGCGACCGAGCCGGGCGCTGGCATGTCGCGTTCGCCGCGATCCCCGAACCCGTTCCCGCGCCGGGCCTGGGTGAGGTGGTCGGTGTCGATCGTGGCGTCGCGGTCTCGGCGGCCCTGTCCACCGGCGAGATGCTGCACGCCCCCGGGCTGCACGACACGGAGAAGGCGCGACTGCGGCGGCTGTTGCGCAAGCTCGCCAGGGCCACGCGCGGATCGAACCGGCATGCCAAGGTCAAGGCCGCCGTCGCCCGGCTGAAGGCACGCGAGAGCGACCGGCGCAAGGACTGGGTGGAGAAGATCAGTACTGACCTCGCCCAGCGGTTCGACGTGATCGCCGTCGAAGACCTGCGGATCCGCGCCATGACCCGGTCGGCACGTGGCACCGTCGAGGTGCCGGGCCGGAAGGTGCGTGCCAAGGCGGGGCTGAACCGGGGCATTCTCGCCGCCGGATGGGGCGGTCTCGTCCGACGCCTGGAGGACAAGGCGCCCGGGCGGGTGGTGAGGGTCAGCCCCGTGTACACGAGTCAGCGGTGCTCGGCGTGCGGGATCGTGGACCGGGTAGCGCGTGAGAGCCAAGCGCGTTACCGGTGCCGGTCGTGTGGATACGCCTGCAACGCTGATGTGAACGCGGCCAGGAACATCGCACACGCGGCAGGGCATGCCGTGTCTGCGCGGGAAGGGCCACGGGATGCCGGGCCGGAGCACCGCGAACCTCAACCTGTCCTCCTCTCCGTGTGAGACGCGTTGGAATCCCCTGCCTTCGCAGGGGAGGATGTCAAACCACCCGTTCCTGGACCTTGCCGAACAGACCCGTGGGCCGGATCATCAGCACCAGCAGGAGGATCGCGAAGACGCTCAGGTTGCTGAACTCCGAGCCGAGGTAGCGGGCCGCGTGCTCCTCCACCAGCCCGACGGTGAAGCCGCCGGCCAGCCCGCCGTAGAAGCTGCCGAAGCCGCCGATCGCCAGCGCCACGAAGCCCTTCAGGGCCAGCGCCGAGCCGAGCGTCGCGACGGCGAACGTCTTGGGGCCGATGAAGAAGCCCATCAGCCCGGCGAGCAGCCCGGTGACGGCGAACGCGGCGAAGGCCAGCGTGCGCACGTTGACCCCGCGCAGCACGGCCGCCTCGGCGTCCTGCGACATCGCGACCACGGCGAGGCCGTTGAGCCGCCTGCGGGTGTAGAGGTGGATGCCCACCACGAGCAGCACGGCCATGGCGATCAGGCCGAGCTCGAAGGTGTACACCCGGCCGCCGGCGAGCGTGATCGCCTCCTTGGAGCCGATGAACGGCACCTCCAGCGGCTGGGTGCCCCAGATGAGCTGGGCCAGGCCCGTCAGGACCGTGCCGAAGCCGAGCGTGGTGATCAGCTGGGTCTGGTGGTCCGCGACGGGCCGGACGGCGACGCGCTCCAGGATGGCGGCGATGAGCATGACCACGGCCATCGTCAGGAGGATGACGGCCGGCGCCGGGAGCCCGAACGTGACGTGGCCGGCGTAGGCGACGAAGGCGCCGATCATCATCAGCTGGGCCTGCGCGAAGTTGAACGACCGCGAGGCCACGTAGACGATGTTGTAACCGATGGCCACGAGCGCGTACACGGCTCCCAGCGACAGCCCTGCGTAGACGAGCGTCACTTGGACGCGCCCATCTGGCCGTTGACGATCGGGGCGGGGTCCACGAACGTGTGGGTGCCGCGCGCCAGCTTCGGCTCGTGCGACTCCGCCGAGTACGGGTAGCTCGCGTAGACCGCGGTGCCCGCGTTGCCGTTGACCTCCGGCTTCTCCAGCGACTTGGCGATGGCCGCGGCGTCGGTGCTGCCGGCGTCCTTGGCCCCGGCGGCGATGAGCAGGACGCCGTCGTAGCCGAGGACGTTGACCATCGCGCCCTTGATGCCGCCGAGCTCCTTCATCTTCGCGACGGCCTTGTTCGTGGCCTCCGCCGCCGGGTCGTAGACCGTGGCCGCGTTCACCTCGATCTTGAGATTCTTCACCTCGGCCGAGCCCAGCAGGCCCTCGGGGGGCTCCTGGGTGACCAGCGGGGTCGAGGCGACCGACGTCTCACCGAGCAGCGGGACGTCCCAGCCCAGCTTGGTGATGCCCTTGAGCACGTACCCGGTGGGGGCGCCGTAGGCGTTGAAGACGACCACGTCGGGGTCGGCGTCGCGGAGCGCGGAGATCTGGGCGGTCATGTCGAGCGCGGCGGAGTCGTACTCGACCTTGCCCACGACCTCGTAGCCGTTCTCCTTGAACACGGTCTCGGACAGCTCGCCGAAGTTCTTGGCGTACGGGGAGTTGCCGTGCAGGATGCCGATCTTCTTGTAGCCGTTGGACTCGAACACCGGCAGGTAGTCCTCGACCACCACGCGGGGTGAGGCGGCCAGGTTGAAGGCCAGCGGGTGCTGCTTGGGGTCGGCCGTGTCGTCGATGTTGGCCGAGTTCATGAACAGGATCTTGTTCTGGTTCAGGATCGGCGCGACCGCCGAGCTGACCTGGGTGCCGGCCGTCACGATGTAGGCGTCGGGCTTCTCCTTGGCGAGCTGCGCGCGCAGGCCGGACACCGCCTTGGTGGGGTTGGCGTTGTCCGGCGACTCGATGAGCTTGATCTGCCGCCCGTTGACGCCACCGGACTCGTTGACCGTCGCGACGCCGGCCTTGACCGAGTTCACGCCGGTGATGAGCTGGTCGGTGACGGGCCCGGCATCGCTGCCGGCGCTCACCATGATCACGTAGGGGGCGTCGTCCGCGCCCGCTGTCCCGGCTTCCTCTGCGGCGGCGCCGCATGCCGGGAGCGCGAGCAGGGCGGCCGCCAGAACCGCCCATCTCGCCCGGTGGCCCTTCATTGAATCAATCCAATCTTATCTATGATTGAATCCTAGTAAGAGAAGGCTGGCACAAGGGTCTCTCCTTGGCAATGGGGCGACGGTGAAAAGGTCAGAGCGTTACGCGCAGGTCGCGCCGCAGCACCTTGCCGCTGGCGTTGCGGGGCAGCTCCTCGACGAACTCGACCGTACGGGGGACCTTGAAGTTGGCCAGCCGCTCCCGCGCCCAGGAGATGATCTCCTCGCCGGTGGCCTCGGCGTCGCGCCGGCGCACCACGTACGCCCTGGCCACCTCGCCGAGCCGGGCGTCCGGCACGCCGACCACCGCCACCTCGGAGACCGCCGGGTGGCGCGCGAGCGCCTGCTCGACCTCGGCGGGCGAGACGTTGAACCCACCGACGAAGAAGAGGTCCTTGATCCGGTCGGTGATCTTCAGGTTGCCGCCGGCGTCGAGCGTGCCGACGTCGCCCGAGTGCAGCCAGCCCTCCGCGTCGATCGCCTCCGCCGTGGCGGCGGGGTCCTCCCAGTAGCCGGGGGTGACGTTGGCGCCGCGGATCAGCACCTCGCCCGGCTCGCCCGGCGGCAGGTCGCGGCCCTCGGCGTCCACGACCCGCAGCTCGACGCCCGGCAGCGCGCGCCCGTTGGTGCGGGCGATCACGTCGGCGGAGTCGCCCGCGCGGCACATCGTCGCGGTGCCGAAGCACTCGCTCATCCCGTACGCGGTGATGAAGTGCTCGAACGGCAGCTCGGAGCGGGCCCGCTCGACCAGCGCCACCGGCACCACGGCCGCCCCGGTGGCGGCCACGCGCAGCGACCCGAGGTCGAAGGACTCCCGGCCGGGGCTCTCCAGCAGCGAGTAATAGATGGTGGGCGGCCCGTTCATCACCGAGATCCGGGCGGACTCGATGATCCGCATGACCTCCACCGGGTCGAACACGGCGAGCGGCACGATCGTCAGCCCGTTCATCAGGCTCGTGATGATGCCCGCCTTGTTGCCGCCGGTGTGGAAGAACGGCAGCGACACCAGGTAGCGGTCGCCGGGCCGCAGCCCCCAGATCCGGCCGTACGCCGCGTACAGGTCCAGGCAGGTGCCGTGCGGGATCGTCACGCCCTTGGCCCGGCCGGTGGTGCCGGAGGTGAAGATGACCTCGCTCAGGTCGGCGGGGTCCACGGCCAGCGCCGTCTCCCTCGCGGTCTCCGGGCTCACCGCCGCGCCGCCCGCCAGGAAGTCGCCCCAGCTCCCGCCGTCGAGCATGTCGACCACGGCGAGCTCGCCGAGCGCGGGCTCGTCCCCGTCACGCTCCCGCAGCGCCGCCGCGTAGTCGTAGCCGAGGAAGCCGTTGTCCAGGAAGACCGCCTTCGCCCGGACCCGGCCGAGGATCTCCCGGGCCTCGCGGCCGCGGTAGCGGGTGTTGAGCGGGACCACGGTGGCGCCGGCGCAGTGCAGGCCCAGCGAGGCGACGATCCAGCGGTGGGTGTTGGGCGCCCAGATGCCCACCCGGTCGCCCGGCCGGACGCCGAGCGCGATGGCGCCGCGCGTCACCTCCAGCGCCGCGGCCAGCAGCTCCCGGTACGTCAGCTCAGTCTCGCCGTCGATGACCGCCGGCCGGTCGCCGAACCGTTCGACCCCGGCCATCAGCATGCGCGGAACGGTCCGCTCCGTGTCCATCAAGGCCTCCTATTTCCCGGTGAACTTCGGCTCGCGCTTCTCCACGAAGGCGCTCAGGCCCTCGCGGAAGTCCTGGGCGCGGGAGGAGACCTCCAGCGCGAACGCCTCGGCCGGCAGCTGCTCGCGGAGCGCGGCGTCGGCGGCCTGGTTGATCAGGGCCTTGGTGAGGCCCAGCGCCACCGTCGGCCCGGCCGCCAGCCGGGCGGCGAGCGCGCCCGCCGCCTCGTCCGCCCGGCCCGGCTCGACGACCTCGTGCACGACGCCCCACGCGCTCGCGGTGTCGGCGTCGAGGCGCTCGCCGAGCATGAGCAGGCGGCGGGCGCGCAGCGGGCCGACCGCGCGGGCGGTCAGCCAGGTGGCGCCGCTGTCCGGCGTCATGCCCCGGGTGATGAACGGCTGCCAGAAGGTCGCCGTGGTGTCGGCGACCACGAAGTCCGAGGCCAGGGCGAGCTGGAAGCCGATCCCGACCGCGTACCCCGTGACGGCGCACACCACCGGCACCTGCAGCTCGCACAGCTGGGGGATCAGCCGGTGGGCCTGCGACGGCAGCCGCCGCTGGATCGCGCCCGGCCTGGGCCGGCCGCCGGAGCCCGCGTTGCGCGCCACGATGTCGAAGCCGCTGCAGAAGTCGCCACCCTCGCCCGACAGGAGTACGGCGCGTACCCGTTCGTCGTTCTGGGCCAGCTCCAGGGCGTCGATGACGGCGCGCAGGGAGCGGTCGTTGAGCGCGTTGCGCCGGCGCGGGTCGGCCAGGCGCAGGGAGAGCACGCCTTCGGAAAGCCCTGTGACCAGGCCTTCCACAGCGGGATACTCGCTATACATGCAAGCATTATAAAGATGCACTCTTTGATCCCGTCACTCCTACGTGTAGATGTTACTATCTTTGTAATGATTGCGTTTCATGGAGAGGACGCGGATGAGCACGAGCGTTCCACGGGGGGACGGGCAGGCCACCGGGCCGGCCGGGCGATCGCTGACGGAGCTCCTCGACGAGCTGCCCGCGCTCGACGAGGCCACCGTCGTGCATTCGACCAGCAGCACCCTGACCCTGGCAGAGCTGCGCGCCGCCGTGTCCCGGGTGGCCGGCGAGCTGACGAGGGCCGGGGTCCGGCCGGGTCATCCGGTCGGGGCGCTGGTCGGGTCCGGCGCCTCCGGCGTGGTGGCGATGTTCGCGGCCTGGCGGGCCGGGGCCGTCTACATGCCGGTCAACCACCGCATGACGGGCCACGAGGTGGCGGCGCTCATTGACGACACCCCCGTGTGCCTGCTCCTGGGCACCACCGGGGACCTTGAGGGGCGGGACGCCGGCATCGGCGTCGTGGAGCTCGACGAGACCACCTGGAGCGCCCGCACCCGCAGGCCCGTGCCGGCGGACGCGACCACGTACGACGACGACATCGCCCTGGTGCTGCGCACGTCGGGGACGACCGGCAAGCCCAAGGCGGTCCTGCTGCGCCACGACGGCACGCTGGACGCGCTGGACGCGAGCCTGCGCAAGCTGCGCCGGCGGAGCTCGGGGCCGCGCGAGCCCCGGGCGGAGCTGCGGGCCAACCTGATCCCCCTGTCCCTGGCGCTGTGGGCGGGGATCTTCAACACGCTCTTCTCGTTCCGCGCCGGGTTCGGCGTGGTGCTGCTCGACCGGTTCACGCCGGAGGAGTTCGCCAGGGCGGTGCGCGAGCACGAGCTGACCTCGACGGTGCTCGCGCCCGCCATGATCACCATGCTCAGCGAGGCGGACGGGGTCGACACCCTGGAGCCGCTGCAGATCGTGCGCTCCATCACCGCGCCGCTCTCCCCCGCCGTCGCCCAGCGCTTCCACGACCGGTACGGCGTGCTCGTGCTCAACTCGTACGGGCAGACCGAGCTCGGCGGCGAGGTCGTCGGCTGGACGATCGAGGACATCCGCACCTACGGCACGGAGAAGCTCGGCGCGGTCGGCCGCCCCTACGACGACGTGGACGTCCGGATACTCGACGAGCACGACCAGGACCTGCCGGCGGGCGAGCCGGGCCACATCCACGTCCGCTCCCCCTACCGCATGCGCGGGTACGCGGTCGCGGGCGACGAGGACGCCGACCGGATGCTCGACGGGTTCCTGCGCACCGGCGACGTCGGCCGGCTCGACGCCGACGGGTTCCTGTGGATCGAGGGCAGGGTCAGCGACATGATCAACCGGGGCGGCCTCAAGGTCTTCCCCGACGAGGTGGAGGAGGTGCTGCGGCGCCACCCCTCGGTGCGCGACGCGGCCGTCGCGGGCGTGCCCGACCGCCGGCTCGGCGAGGTGCCCTGCGCGTGGATCGTGCCGGTCGACGGCGAGGTGGACGAAGGGCAGCTGACCGCGTGGTGCCGGGAGCACCTGGCGCCCTACAAGGTGCCGGTGTCCTTCGTCGCCGTCGACGCCATGCCGCGCAACGACGTGGGCAAGGTGCTGCGCCGCCAGTTGCGGACAAGCGCCCCGCCCAAGGAAGTTATGCTGTAGTCATAAAGATTGTAAGATTGACAGCGGTGTCGCGAGCGCCTGTCCGGCGCCTCGCCCGCTCCCGGAAACCATAGGAGAGAAGAGGCACGCGTGCGACAGCTACGACAGCCGCGTCTCGCCGAGATCGTCGCCGCGAAGCTGCGCGACGACATCCTCTCGGGCCGGCTCACCGAAGGAGACAGCCTGCCCAGGCAGGAGCATCTCTTCACGGAGTTCCGGGTCAGCCTGCCGGCCGTGCGCGAGGCGATGCGCATCCTGGAGACCGAAGGGCTGGTGTCGGTGCGCCGCGGCAACGTCGGCGGCGCCGTCGTCCACCTGCCCACTCCGCAGCGCATCGCCCGCACGATCAGCATGGTGCTGCAGACCCGCCGCACCACGATGTCCGACGTGAGCGGGGCGCTGCTGAGCCTGGAGCCGACCTGTGTCGCGCTCTGCGCCGCCCGCCCCGACCGGGCCGAGACCACCGTGCCCGAGCTCCGCAAGGTCATCGCGGAGCAGCAGGCGGCGTTCGACGACGCGGAGCAGTTCCCGCTGCTGGCCCGGCGCTTCCACGAGAAGATCGTCGAGACGTGCGGCAACGAGACGATGATCGTCATCATCGGCTCGCTGGAGCTCATCTGGACCGCCCACGAGTCCACGGTGTGGGGTGACGTCCCGGCGGGCGACGACACCGACTCCCCCATGGCGCGCAAGTCGCTCAGGGCGGCGCTGCGCGACCACGAGAAGATCGTCGACGCGATCGAGGCCGGCGACGGGGCCCGCGCCGTCAAGCTGGCCACCGCCCACCTGGACGCGACGCGGAGCTCCAGCCTGGGCGCCTCGCAGAACGACCTGGTCAACACCGACCTGCTCGACAACATCGACTACGGCACGCGCTGACCTCACACGGAAACGGCCGCCGGTCTCCCGGCGGCCGTTTCTCGTCCGTACGGGTCAGGCCGCGCCCACGGCCTCGGCCCTGAGCGTGTCGTCCACGAGCTTGTCGGCCGGGAGCAGATCGGTGTAGGTGAGGATGCCCTCGACCTTCACGAACATCTCCTGCATCTCGGTCAGCGTGCCCTCGTTGATGGCCAGGCTGCTGTCGAAGGCGTAGAGACCGCCGCCGCTGATGGTGTTCTCCGGCACCTTCATGAAGTCGGCCAGCATCTTGACGATCTCGGCGTCCTTGCGCCAGTCACCCTCGAACCGCTTGGCCGCGCAGGCGTTGGCCTTCAGGAAGCTCACCCCGGTGGCCCGCTCGGTCTTCAGCAGCTTGGTGCCGAAGATGATGCCGGCCGTGGTGCTCGATCCGTACGCCTTCTTCGAGTCGACCAGGGCGTGCGCCACGTCCTGGTCGATGGCCTTCTGGGTCTCGGGCGCGAACAGCAGCGCGGCCTCCACGCCGCCGTTCTTGAGCGCGGGCACCATGTCGGAGCTGCCGAGGGTGACCAGCTCGACGTCGCCGAAGCTCAGCCCGCCGGCTTCGAGCGACTTGCCCAGCAGGTAGGAGGTGGCCGAGCCGACGGAGCCGAGCAGGGCCACCCGCTTGCCCTTGAGCTCCTCCACCGACTTGATCGACTTGGCGCCGAACAGGCCGCTCGGCGCGGCCTCGCCCTCCGGCGTGTTCACCGAGCCGAGCGAGGCGACCATCTTGAGCTCGGCGCCCTTCGCGACCTGGTTGAACATGCCGGCCGACGGCGAGCCGACGTAGGCGTCGAGCTTGTCGGTGGCGAGGAAGGCGATCGCGTCGGCCGGGTTCTTGATGGGCTCGAACTCGATGGTCAGGCCCTCGTCGCGGTAGCACCCGAGGGCGTCGGCGACGAAGGCCGGGCCCAGCGAGGTGCCGGAGATGTAGCCGACTTTGAGCGTGCGGGTGGTGTCACTGGCGGGCGTGCCGGTCTCCTCCTCGGCGCCGCAGGCGGTCAGCGCGCCGAGGGCGAGGATGGGGAGGGCGAGCGCGGCCATGACGCGCCTGCTCAACGAGAGCCGTGCGGTCACGGGTCGTTCCTTTCGATCGGCCGGTGGGGGGAAGTCACCGGTTCCAGGGGGTGAGCAGCCATTCGACGCCCCGGAGCACCAGGCCGACGATCACGCCGATCAGCGAGATCGAGACGATGCCCACGTACATGTGCTCGGGGACGCCGAGGTTCCACGAGTTCCACACGAGGAATCCCAGGCCGGCGTCGGCGGCGACGAACTCGGCGCCGACGATGACGATGACGGCGAGGCCGGAGGCGATGCGCATCCCGGTGAGGGTCTGCGGCAGCGCCGCCGGCAGCGTGATGTGCACGAGCGTGGACCAGCGCGAGGCGCCGCACGAGCGCCCCACGTCGTGGTAGCGGGGGGAGACGCTGCTGACCGCGTCGATCGTGTTGATGAGGACGACGAAGAAGCAGGTCAGCGCGACCAGGAGGATCTTGCTGGTCTCGCCGAGGCCGAAGATGAGCAGCAGCAGCGGCAGGATCGCCAGCTTCGGCACCGTGTAGAGCGCCGAGATCGTGGGTTCGAGCGCCACCCTGAGCAGCCGTACGGAGCCGATCACCATGCCGAGCGCGACCGCGCAGGACGTGCCGAGCAGGTAGCCGGAGACGATGCGGCTCAGGCTGGCCAGCACCGACTCCTGGTAGACGCCGCTGGCCAGGAGATCGGCCCAGGAGGCCGCGATGTCGCTGGGCGGGGGGAAGTAGTTGCTCTCCAGTACCCCGGCCCCGGCCAGGAGCTGCCACAGGCTGATGAGCGCGACCGGCACGAGGATCGCCAGGCCGCGCTCCATGAGCGTGCGGCGGCGGGCGTAGCCGCGCGGGTCGAGCTCGGCCGGTCCTGGGGCGATCGTCCGCCAGGTGCCGGTGCTCTCGACGGCCTCCTGGTCGCGGGTGACGGGGCTCATGCGGGCTGGAGTTCCCTTCGCAGTCGGTGCCAGATCTCGTCGCGCAGGGCGGCGAAGTCGGGCGAGGCGCGGATCTCGTCAGGGTGCCGCGGCCGGTCGAAGGGCACGTCGATCACCGTGGCGATCCGGCCGGGCCGCGCGCTCATCACCGCGATCCGGTCGCCGAGCAGCAGCGCCTCGTCGATCGAGTGGGTGACGAAGACGACCGTGTTCTGGTTGGCCTGCCACAGGTCCAGCAGCTTCTCCTGGAGCAGCAGGCGGAGCTGGGCGTCGAGCGCGGCCAGCGGCTCGTCCATGAGCAGCGTCTCGGGTTCGACGGCGAGCGCCCTGGCGATCGCGACCCGCTGCTTCATGCCGCCGGAGACGGTGTCCGGGTACGCGTTCTCGAAGCCGGACAGGTCGAGCTGGGCGAGCCAGTGATCGGCGATCTCCTTGGCCCGCGCCCGCCGGACCCCGGTCTGGAGCAGCGGGAAGATGACGTTCTCCCTGATCGTCTTCCACGGGAAGACGGAGTAGTCCTGGAAGACCACGGCCGACAGGGATCGGGACGGGTCGTCGTGCCGCATGTCGATCGTGCCGCTGGACGGCCGCTCCAGCCCGGCCATGACCCTGAGCAGGGTGGTCTTGCCGCAGCCCGAGGGGCCGAGCAGGCACAGGAACTCGCCGTCGTGGACGTCCAGCACGATCTCGTCCAGCGCGCGGACGGAGCCGGCGCCGCTGGAGAAGACCTTGCCGAGCTTGCGCACGGCGATCTTCACGGGCTGTGTGGGCGGCATGCGAACGCCTTTCTGAGCGCTGCCATCAGCACTGATCTAATACTCAATCATTAATAAGATACGCAAAGCATGGGTCAGCGACAAGGCCGTTGCCCCGGTTAAGGCCAACCCGTAACCTTCCGTCGCGCCCACCCGGTCTGCGGCTCACCCGCCCAGCACCTCGTCCGACACCCGCGACTCGACGGCGTACGCGTCCGCGAGCGTGCCGCGCACGCCCTCACCCACGGCGCGCTTGATCCCGCGCACGGCGGCGGCCGGGTGGCCGGCGATCAGCTCGGCCAGGTCGAGGGCGCGACCGAGCGCGGCGCCGTCCGGCACCACCTCGCCGACGAACCCCCACGCGCGCATCCGCTCCGCGCCGAAGCGCTCACCCGTGAGCATCACCTGCATCGCCGCCGGGTAGCCGATCTGCCGGGGCAGCCGGGCCACCGACCCGCCACTCGCGATGAACCCGTGCCGCACCTCCGGCAGCGAGAACAGCGCCGACTCCCCGGCGATCCGGATGTCGGTCGCGCCCGCCAGCTCCATCCCGGCGCCGAAGCAGATGCCCTCGATCGCGGCCACGACCGGGACCTCCAGCACCACGTCACGCAGGAGCGCGTGATGCACATCGGCCCACACCGCCGCGGCGGGCCCGCCACCGCGGATCGCCGCGGCGACGTCGGCGGAGAACGTCGCGAGGTCGGCGCCGGAGGAGAAGTCGCTCCCACCGGTCACCACGACGGCCCCCGCGCCGGAGGCCGCCACCTCCCGCCAGGCCGCGGCCAGCGCACGAAAGCCCGCCAGGTCCAGCGCGTTGCGGCGGGCGGGACGGTCGAGTGTGACGAGACGGACGCGCGGCCGGGGCTCGGACACCACGATCATGAGCACTCTCCTCTTATGATTTACATCATTAAAATGATAGATTGCGGCAATGGTCGACACCAGCCACGCCGAGGACGAGGTCCTCATCCGCTCCCTCATCGGGCTCGCCGCCCACCTCGCCGACGAGGGCGAGCCGGACGACTACCGCGCGCTCTACACCTCCGACGCCACCTGGAGCTTCGGCGGCAGCACCCAGCACGGCGCGGACGAGATCGTCGCCGCCACCCGGCAGCGCCGCGCCGAAGGCGTCAGCGGGCCCGGCACGAACACCCGCCACCTGGTGGTCCCGTTGCACGTGACCGTGACGGGCGACGCCGCCACCGCGGTCTCGTACTTCCTGTTCTTCGGCGACACCACCGGCACCCCCGCGGTGCGGGTCTTCGGGGTCTACACCGACGAGCTCGTCCGTACGCCGGAGGGCTGGCGCATCAGCAGCCGGACGAGCCGGGCGGGATGACCTTTCGTGCGTGATTCGGCAATGATGTCCTCTACTCGGGAGGGCCACTCACCATGACGACGACGATCGAGACGCTGCTGGCAGCCGCGGCCGGAGACGCCGCGGACGTCCCCGCGCTGATGTGCGAGGGAGAGTCGGTGACGTACGCCGAACTGCACGCGCGCGTGCGCGAGGGCGCCGCCGCCTGGATCGCGCACGGCCTGCGCCCCGGCGACCGGGTGGCCTGCTGGGCCGCGAACACGATCGACTGCACCGTCGCCATGCTCTCGGCCATCGTGGCCGGGGGCGTGCTCGTCCCGCTCAACCCGCGCTACACGAGCGCCGAGGTGGCCGCGATCCTGCCCCGGGTCTCCGCCCCCTTCCTGGTCGCGCCCGGCCTGCTCGCGGGGCGGCGGCTGGCGGCCGAGGCGCTCCCGATCGCGGGCGGCGCCCAGGTGGTCGCCCTCGGCCCCGACGTGCCCGAGGGCGCGGTGGGATGGGACGAGTTCCGCGCGGGCGCGGGTGCGGCGGCACGGGTCGAGCCGGGCGAGATCATCGCGATCCAGTTCACGTCGGGCACCACCGGACGGCCCAAGGGCGCGGTGCTCCGGCAGGAGCCGTTCCTCACCACCGCCCGCACCTGGGCCGAGGTCGTCGGGCTCGGCCGGGGCGACGTCTACCCGGTGACCTATCCGCTCGCGCACATCGGCGGGTTCAAGACCGGTCTCATCTCGCCGTTCCAGGTGCGGGCGACCGCGGTGCTGATCCCCGTGGTGTCGGCGGAGTCGATCGCCGAGGTCGTCCGCACGCTGCCGGTCGCGGTGCTCAACGCGCCGCCCGCCGCGCAGCGGTACGTGGTCGCGGCCCGCCGGAACGGCGACATCCCCGGCGAACCGGCCATCCGCGTGGCGGTCATCGGGTCCGCGATCGTGCCGCCCGCTCTCGTACGGGACCTCAAGCAGGAGCTGGGGGTCGGCGACGTGGTCATCGGCTACGGGCTGACCGAGGCGACAGGGGTGTGCACCATGACCCGCCCCGGCGACCCGCTCGACCTGGTGTGCGACACGATCGGCCGGCCCATCGACGGCGTCCGGGCGCGGGTCTGGGCGCCGGACGCGACGGGCAGCCCCGTGGTGGGCGAGATCGAGGTGACCGGCTCCAACGTCATGGCCGGCTATCTCGACGACCCCGCCGCCACGGCCGAGGTGATGCGCGACGGCTGGCTCCGTACGGGCGATCTGGGCTGGATCGGCGAGGACGGCTACGTGCGCATCGCCGGGCGGACCAGGGACATGGTCATCGTGGGCGGGTTCAACGTCTACCCGGCGGAGGTCGAGCACGTCCTCGCCGACCATCCGTCGGTGACGGACGCGGCGGTCGTCGGCGTGCCCGACGACCGCCTCGGCGAGGTGACGGCGGCCTTCGTGGTCGTCTCCGGAGAGCTGGACGAGAGCGAACTCCTCGCCTGGTGCCGCGAGCGGCTGGCGAACTTCAAGGTGCCCCGGCGCGTCTGGATCCTCGACGAGCTCCCGCGCGGCGCGGTCGGCAAGATCGCCAAACCCCGCCTCCAGGAGCTCGCCGTGGACCTGCTCCGCCGGCCGGGCTGACCGCCGCCTAGCCCTTGACGGCCTTGTCGACCAGGGCGCTCAGCCGCTTCTCCTCGGCGGAGACGCCGATCTGGCCCAGCTCGAACTCCTTGGCGAGCGATTTGAACCGCCAGGCGGGAAGGACCGCCACCGCGCGGCACAGCCCCGCGACCGTGGTGAGGTCCACGTTGAGGACCTTCTTCTTGCCCGACGCCGGCGGCGGAGGCAGCTTGGCCGGGCCCGTGTCGTGGACCACGTCGAGGGTCTTCTCCTTGAGCAGCGAGAACAGCTCGCCGGCGAGATAGCGCTGGGTCTCGATCGTGACGCCGCCCGTCCGCTTCGCGAAGAACCCGGCGAGCAGCGGCACCAGGGCGTCCCTGCGGAAACCCACGTTCTGGACGGCGAACACGCAGTACGAGGCCGCGATGTTGTTGCGGTACCGTTCGACTCCGGCGTCACCCTTGACCTCGTCCAGAGCTTTCAGGTGCTCCAGCACCGCCTCCAGCGGCAGCCGGTCGAGATCGACCTGCTTCTGGCCCGGCTGCCCCGCGCCGGGAGGCGTGCTGGTCGCCAGGTGGCCGAAGGCGTAGAAGCACTCGACCATCGTCTCCTTGGACTCGTGGCCGGGGTTGATCCGGACGTACCACTCCTCCTTCTGCTCCGCCGGCGCCGCCCCCCACGGCCCCGGGATCCTGCCGACGTACGACGTCCGCAGGAACGAGAAGCTGTCGCGCCAGTCGATCAGGACGAGCTTGGCGAAGAGGGTGTCGATCTTGGCGGGGAACGTCGCGCGCAGGAGCAGGGGGATCCCGTCCACGTAGGAGGTCCCCTGGCGCTGGTTCGTCCGGTCGATCGGCCAGCAGAACTCGTCCACGAACTTCGCGTTCCGGGCGGCGCTGTCGATCAGCGCAAGCTCGTCACGGTGCCCGTGCCTGAGCATGTGGATCACGAGCTGTCCCTCGTCGTGCCGGGCGAGGTCGAGCTGGGCGTCCTGCAGCAGCACCTCGGCCCGCGCGAACACGGATTCGAGGTTGCCCTTCTTCGACAGCAGGGTGAGATCGCCGGCGGCCACCTTGCCGGTGCCGAACGAGGCGTACTTCTGGTAGCTCTTGCACAGGAAGACCTCCAGCCTGCCGGCGGCGATGTCCTCCTTCAGGCCGCCGAGGATGACGTCGAGCCGGCCCTTACCACCGGTCGACCCGGGCGCGAGCTGGATGGTGGTGTCGATGATCAGCACGCACGGCGCCGCGCCCTTCTTCTGCGCCGCCAGGGCCTCGCGCACCGAGATCACGAGCTTTTCCGGCGACGGCACGGAGTAGGGCGCGCTCGGGTTCAGCGTCGCGACCAGGACGTCCTGGTGCGGCGTCAACGTGTCGCCCTCTCTGAGCCTTCTGAGCAGCTCGCCGGTCTCGAAGTAGTCGATCTGCTCGGTGGAGCGCGAGACCTGCTCGTGCCCCCGCCAGGACAGCGCGATCCACAGCGCCGTCCCGAGCGCTTCCATGCCGCTGGTCGTGAGGTAGCTGTACATGTGGACCTGCTCGCCCTCGACCAGCGGCGCGATGCTCGGCGCGCGTTCCAGCATGACCCGCCGCACGGCCCGCCGGTAGTCGTCCCCCGTGTAGTTCCCGGCCACGGCGACCACGATGCCGATCTCGTCCATCATGAGGTCGACCGCGCGCAGTGCCACCGACGGGTTGTGCTGGTTGGCCACGACGATGTCGAGGAGCCGGCCCAGCGAGCGCAGCGCGTTGGCGGTCAGCGCGTCGGTGCGCTTCGGGCCGAACTCGTCGGTGAGGCCCAGCACGAGGTGCTCGACCATGGCGCACACCGGCGCCAGCTCGGTCTTCTGGCGCGCGATCTCCTGCAGGCGGGCGAACGGGCTGCCGGTGATGAGCGCCACGAGGTCGGCCCAGGTGTTGACGGTGGAGTCGGCCGGGGGCTCCGGCTTGCCCGTGTCCATGAGCTCGTAGAGCTGGTAGGCCGACGGCGTCGCGCCGAGCTCCTGAAGGATCGACTTCCAGGCGATGTTCTGGTCCTTGAAGGCGGCGGTGCCGCTCAGCACGCTGATGCCCGTCCGCCCTTCGACCGGTTTGATCCTGAGCCCGGCCACCACCTTCGGGTCCACCATCATCGCCAGCTTCTCCAGCACGCGCGGGCTGTTGACGAGGATGTCGTCCGGGTCCGGCATCACGGTGCCCAGCTTGGCCAGGAACTTCTGCAGGGTGTCGACGTAGTTGGTGCGCCAGTAACTGGCCGCGAGCTCGTTCTCGGCCGACAGGCCCTGCTCCTTGTCGCGCTGGGTCTTCGCCGCCCGGAAGCCGATCTGCTCGACGATGTGCTCCTGCGTCGTGCCCTTCACCGCCGCCGCGAGCTCGGCGCGGCGCTCCTGTGAGTACGTCGTCGGCTTGGCGTTGATGGAGTCGACGAGCTCCGCCGCCTTCCGGAGATGGCCCATGGACGAGGCGTCGCGCTCGTCGGCGACGCGGTCAGCGAGCGCGGCCAGGTCGGCCGTGGCGAGGTCGAGCGCCTCCAGCGTCAGCGGGTCGTGGCCGCCCGGGGTCGTCTCGGGGCGCTCGTCGGGCTGCTTCGGCGGCAGGACGTCGAGGTAGTGCGCCACGTCCTGGTGCTGCGGCTTCTCCACGGGCGTCCGCACCGTGGGGTGGGCCAGGCGGGTCGCCGCGGTCGCCTTCATGAAGGCGTGGGCGACCTCGCCCCTCAGCTGGGCCGCGATGAGCCGGGACTTCTCGCTGCGTTCGGCCGCCGAGCGCTCGGCCAGCGTCTCGGCGATGAGCTTCACGGATTCGAACGCGGCGGGCGAGCCCAGCTGCGTCAGCGCCCTCGCCACCGCCTTGGCCGTGGTCGGGTCGGGCTTCGCGACGAACTCCTGCCAACCCGCGGGCAGCACAGAGTCGTTCGACATTACCGACATGCTTCCTCCCCTTGTCCCATGCGCTGGGACGGACAGATGACGGTGGGCCCCCACCCGATGCTCGATGCCGGACCGACCCGCGTCAATGCGATCGGCCCCGGTTTTTGGAACGGGACAATGTCCGTCCTCCCTCGTCAGCGGCGGCGGACGCGTTCGCGGAGGGCTGCGACCGCGTCGGTGAACGCGGGCTGGCGCATCGACCAGTCCTGGGCGATCTGCTCGACGCCCGCGGCCATCCGGGGGTCCGTCAGGGAACGGCTGAGCCGCATGGTGGCCTTGGCGCGGCGCACCGCGTCCGGGGAGCGGCCCGCCACCCGGGCCGCCATGCGGCGTGCCGTGTCCATCAGCTCGCCGTCCGCCACGCAGCGCCAGATCAGGCCGCGCCGCTCCGCCTCCTCGGCGGTCAGCCGGTCGCCGAAGAGCACCATCGCCGCCGTGCCCTGCCGGCCGACGCGCTGCTCCATCCGCCACAGGTGGCCGCCGCCCGGGTGGATGGCGAGGTCGAGGAAGCGCGGGTCGAACGTGGCGCTCCTGGCGGCCACCACCACGTCGCACGCCAGCGCGAAGCTCACCCCGGCCCCGATCATCGGCGCGTGCACCGCGGCCAGCACCGGGACCGGCAGCGCGGCCAGGGCGTCGAAGCCCCGGTAGACGGCCGTCGGGTCGTCCGCGGGCGTGCCGAGCGCGTCCATGTCGCCGCCCGAGGAGAAGACCGGCCCGTTGGCCCGCAGCACCACGGCCCGCACGTCCCGGCCGAGCCCGGCGCACGCCTCGGCGAGCTGCCCGACCAGCACCGGGTTCAGGCTGTTGCGCCGCCGGACGTCGTCCAGGGTGATCCACGCGACGTGGTCCTCCACCTCGACGAGCACGGCCTTCCTGTCGTCCGCCATCGCTTCCTCCTCGGGTTCGTTGCCGCGCGGGCGGCGGGGTTCTATAATGGCCCTATTCTGTAAATGATAAAAAAGATAGTCCTCGGAGTGGCATGGAGATCGAGCTCACCGCCGAGCAGCGGGCCTTCCGCGAGTCCTGCGGCAAGCTGGCCGCCCACCTGGCGTCCCGCTGGCACCGCGGGCGCGGCCCCCATGACGTCGGCCCGGCCGCGCCCGACGAGGCGTCCTGGTCGCGCGTCGCCGAGGCCGGCTGGCTCGCCATGCGACTGCGCGAGGAGAACGGCGGGGCGGAGGCCGGCGCCGTCGACATGATGATCCTGGCCGAACAGCTCGGCCACCACGCGGTCGCCGCACCCGTCCTGGGCACGGTGATCGCCGCCGAGCAACTCCAGTCCTGGGGCGCGCCCTCCGAGCTCCTGGAGGAGATCGCCGAAGGCACCCGGCGCCTCGCCCCCGCCCTCACCTCTGACCTGACCGGCTTCGCCGACGCCACGGGGTCGCTGGCGTGGGACGCCGCCGGGGCCGAGTTCGCGGTGGTTCCTGCCGCGGGGACCGCGTATGCGCTCGGGGAGCCCGTACCGTTCGCTGATCAGACGCGCGCCGTACGGCCGCTGGGTGAGCCCGTGCGGACCTTGCCCGAGCTGACGCCGCCGGACGGCGATACGGCCGCGCGGACCTCCGCGTTCGCGCTCAGCCTGCTGGTGGCCGACCTGCTCGGCACCATGCAGGCCGCGCTCGACGCGGCGCTCGACCACGCGAGGACCCGCGTGCAGTTCGGCAGCCCCGTCGGCGCGTTCCAGGCCGTGCAGCAGCTCCTCGCCGACAGCCACGTGCTCACCGAGGCGTCGAGGAGCGCCTGCTGGTACGCGGCCTGGGCCGTCGACGCGCTCCCCGGCGAGGAGGCGCTGCGCGCCGCCCGCGTGGCCAAGGCGTACGCCTCCCGCTCGGCCGTGGAGGTGTGCGAGAACGTGATCCAGGTCTTCGGCGGCATCGGCATGACCTGGGAGGCCCCCGCGCACATCTGGCTGCGCCGCGCCCACGCCGCCCGCGCCGCGTTCGGCGACGAGCACCACCACGAAGCCGTCATCGCCGCCACCGAGTTCTCCGGGAGCTGACCGTGGACTACTCCGACGACCCCGAGGTGGCCGAGTTCCGCGCCGGCCTGCGCGCCTGGCTCCGCGACCACCTGGACGAGCACCGCGACGCCATCGGCTACGAGTCGGCCGAATCCGTCGAGCGGACCTTGCGCTGGCACCGTGCCCTGGCCGCCGCCGGCTACGTGGGCCTGTCGCTCCCCGCCGCCTACGGCGGGCACGGGCTGCCCGACCTGTACGAGGCGGTGCTCAACGACGAGCTGGCCACGGCCGGCGCGCCCCCGCCTCCGCCGATCGGCCACATCGCGCACGCCGTCGCCGACTTCGCCGGCGAGGACCTCAAGACCCGGGTCCTGCCCGGCCTCCTCGGCTGCACCGAGGTCTGGTGCCAGGGCTTCAGCGAGCCGGGCGCCGGATCCGACCTGGCCTCGCTGACCACCGCCGCCGCCCCCGACGGCGACCGGTTCGTGGTCGACGGCCAGAAGATCTGGACCAGCGGCGCCATGTGGTCACGCTGGTGCCTGCTGCTCGCCCGTACCGAACGCGACGAGCCCCGCCACCGCGGCCTGTCCATGCTGGTCGTGGACATGGAGTCGCCCGGCGTCGACCGGCGCGAGATCGTCCTGGCCAGCGGCAGCCGCGAGTTCGCCGAGGTGTTCTTCGACGGCGTCGAGGTGCCCGCGGCCAACCTGGTCGGCGAGCGCGGCCAGGGCTGGCGGATCGCCATGCACATGCTCTCGTACGAGCGAGGCCCGGCCGACATGGGCTGGGTGGGACGGCTGGGCCGGGTGCTGGCCGCCGCCCGCGACGACGTCCGCTCGGGCCGCCTCCCCGCCGACGAGCCGCTGCGCCGCCGCCTCGCCGCCGCGTCGGTGGACCTGCGGGTGCTGCAGTGGCACGTGGCCCGCTCCCTGGCCGACCGCGACCCCGGCGGGTCGGCGGGATCGGTGGACAAACTGCTGACCACCCGGATCGAACAGAACCTGCACCACGTGGTCGGCGACCTCGCGGGCACGTCGTTCGTCCTCGGCGACCCCGCGCCGTACGGCGACTACCTGTGGTCCCGAGCCCAGTCGATCTACGGCGGCACCCAGCAGATCCAGCGCCAGATCGTCGCCCAGCGCGTCCTGGGGCTCCCCCGGGGCTGAACCCGGCGCTCAAGGCAAGGCGGGCACGGTGGGCGGGGAGTCGGTCCAGCCCACCTCGATCAGCGTCTTGTCGTACGACCCCTCAAGGAGCGGCTTGCCGCCGAGTGTGGACTTCTGGCTGTCCGACAACAGCACCATCCTGCCGGTGTCGACGATCAGCCTCCGCTCGACCACGTTCCTCTTCTCGCCCGTCCCATACGTTGTGTTGATCACGACGACGGTGCCGGACCTGCCCAGGCTGTCCTTCGCGGTGCCTTCCATGCGGACGTTCGGAGACTTCAGCAGAGCCTCCCAGGCCGCGGCGCGGACCTCCCTCGGAGCGGGAAACTGGTGCAGGAGCTGCGGCAGGACCGAGGTGAGCCAGTTCGCGACGGACTCAGTGAGCCCGCCGACGCGGGCCGCCCTCGTGAGCCAGTCCTCCAACCGTTCCGGGTCGGCGGGCAGGCGCTGGACCTCCTCGTACGTCAGCCACTGCCCCGCGACCCAGAACTGGCCGCGATCCGGCAGGAGGAGACCCACATGGCCCTTGGAGTGCTTGCCGGACAGCTTCACGATTTTGCCGTCGATCGTCTTGCCCCATTGTGTGGGGGAGCCGTCACGCCGCCACGCCTTCTTGTCCGCCGGGCTTTCCGGCCGCGTCGCCAGTTCCCGGTATCCGTTCCAGGCCTTGCCGGCGGGAGTCGCCCACTCCTCCGAGACGCTTGTCTCCAGGAGCGCATAGGGGTGCGACTTGGTGCCGAACCGCCAGGGGTGGGTGGAGGTCGTCACCGACCTGGTGTGCCAGTAGGCGCCCTCGGGAGGAGCGGCCGCGACGGCCGCGGGAGCGCTCAGGACGGTGCCGGCCAAGGCCAGGGCGGCGGTGAAGGTCATCGATCTGCTGCGGGGAAACGCGGTCATGACCATCCATACGCCTGAGCCGCCCGAACGGTTGCCCGCGAGATCGTACGAGCCCGGCGGGCAACGGTTCCCGGGACCGGGGCGTATTAGAAGGCGTGAAATCGAACGGACAGACGTGAACGGAGCAGAGCATGACTTCGGCTCCTTCGTGGCCGCTCGCGCCACCAGCCTCTTACGGGTCGCCTATCTCGCCTGCGGCGACCAGACGGAGGCCGAGGACCTGTTGCAGACGGCGCTGGAGCGTACCTACAGGAACTGGCACCGGGTCCGCCACGACAGTCCCGAGCCCTACGTGCGCCGCGTCATCATCAACGCGGCCATCAGCCGCGCCCGCCGCCGGGCGATCCTCAACATCATCCCCATGCACAGCCCGCCGGAGACGTCGGCCCGCGAGAAGGACTCCGACCTCGTCCACGTGCTCATGAACGCGCTGCGTGCCCTGCCTCCCCGGCAGCGCGCGGTGATCGTCCTGCGCTACTGGGAGGACCTCACCGAGACGCAGACCGCCGAGGTGCTCGGATGCGCCGTCGGCACGGTCAAGAGTCAGGCGTCGAAGGCCCTGGCCAAGCTCCGTACGGCGCTCGGCCGGGACATCATGGAAGGAGCGTGTGACAATGCCCAGGCTTGAGGACGAGATCCGCCGGCTCATGGAAGGCGAGACCGCGCGGTTGCACGCCGCTCCCGACCTGCTCGACCGGGTGATGCGTCTGCGCCGGGCACGGCGGGCCAGGGTCAAGACCGCGATGGTGACCGCGTCCGTGCTCGCGTCCGTGACCGTCGTCGCCGCGCCCGCCGTCTACCTGGCCACCGCCGCCCAGCGGGCCACGCCCAGCACGCAGGCCACGACCTCCGCGACGCTGGAGCCCGCCATCGACGACACCCCGCCCGTGCGGACCGAGCCGAAGAACCTCGGGGACCTGGGCGACGGGTTGGCGTTCGGGCACGTCAAGGTCGGTTACCTGCCCGAAGGACTGCGATGGTCCACCTGGTCGATCGACCACGGCGACGCGTACTCCACCTCGTACAACTACAAGGGCGATGAGAAGGGCTTATACCGGGTTCAGATCTTCATGTTCGAGGAGGAGGCCGTGAAGGAGATCACCGAACGGATCCAGCGCTATCGCGAGGAGAAGGACGGCGAGGACGTGATGATCGGCGACCGGAGCGGCTATCTGGTCGTGCAGCACGTCGGCGAGGACGGCATGGCGGGCTCCCCGACCCTCTTCCTCAAGATGGGCGACCGGCAGTGGGCCGAGATCACCTTCAGCCCCGTGTACGCCAAGGAGTTCTCCGGCGCCGAGGCCGTCAACACCGAGCTGAGGAAGATCGCGAAAGGACTCACCTCCACCATGTGACGCCCAGGGGACCGGCGGTCCTGATCGCGTTCGCACAGCATCGCCGAGCCATGGATCCCGTTCGAGGACGGCGGGAGGACATTGACCGGACAGAACATGGAAGCCCCGGCCGTGTCTGCCATGATCCGGTGATGGATGTCGACCTCGTCCATCACCGGGTTCGGGTCGTACAACGGGTTCGAGTACTTCGTCCAGTGGCTGATCAGTTTCGGGCGGGACGCGTACGAGGAACTCGTCGAGTGTCCTGACAAGATCGTCGAGTTGCCGCACGTCCAGCGGCTCCGGTGGTTGACGCGGACGTACAGACACGAGCGGACGAGCTGGTCGCGGGACGGAGGGTTCCGGCTGGACCGGCAGACGCGCACGAGGCTGCAGAAATGGCCGGACGAGGAGTGGCCGGAGTTCGAGCTTCTGGGGTACGTGGCGCATCAGGCGTACGACGAGGCCGGCGGCTCCGACGACAGCTACATGGAAGGGCTCCGGGATCGCGGGGTCGAGCCGAGGTTCCCCTTCTGCGGCTACGAGGAGGAACCCGAGGGCGAGGCGTGGGACTTCGAGGACCCGGCCGAGTTCGTCCGGCGGCTGCCGAGGACCGCGTATCACTACGGCGGCTGACGGAGAACGCCCACGGCGATCCAGCCGCGTGCCCGCCGACAGCGACTCCTCAGGTGATCGGGACGTCGCGCATCGGCTCGAAGGCGAACAGCTCGACGTCCACCGTCCGCACGTCCGGCGGTGGCGAGGTCATCAGGGCGAACGTCCTGACCCGCCCGCCCTGCGGCAGCTTGCCGAGCTGGCTGCACAGGCAGTGGTGAGCGGGCGGACCGGACGTGCGCAGCACGTGATAGCGGTTGTCGTCGGTGTCGGCGAGCGAGAGCCAGAAGAACTCGAAGGCCGCGATGTCGGTGGTGCCGGTGGACCTCCGGGCGTCCTCGTCCAGGGCGGCGTCCTGCATCGTGATCTCGCGCGAGCTCTCGTTGCGGAAGTCGAACGTGGCGATCAGAGTGGTGGGGCTCAGCCGGCGCAGTTCCACCAGGTCCGCGGTGACGCCCTCCATGCCCCGCAGCCCGGCGGCCGTCGCCCCGGTGGTGGCCGGCACGGACGGGCCCTCCTCCGGCTTCGGGACGGACGGGGTGGCCTGCGCGGTGGGGGCCGATCGCGGATAGCTCACCTCGACCCGGCGGTTGGCGGCGCGTGCCGCCTCCGAGCCGCCCTGCTCCTTCGGCTCGCGCTCGCCCTTGCCCTCGACCTCGAAGGTCAGGTCGCCGTCGGCTCCCGAGGCGCGGAGCGCCCGCTCCACCGCTTCGGCGCGGCGGCGCGAAAGCCCCAGGTTGTACGTGTCGTCGCCGACGTCGTCGGTGTGCCCGACGATCCGCACGGTCCCGGCGGCCTGGCTGCGGATCCGTTCGGCGGTGCCGCGCAGCGTGGCCCGCGCCTCGGAGGTCAGGCTCGCCTTGTCGAAGGCGAACAGCACGTCGGTGTCGAGTGCGATCTCCACTCTGTCGGAGGTCTCGGAGACCTTCTCGGCGGCGCCGCTGAGGTGGGTGGCCAGACCTCGGGTGTTGGGGAAGGCCGCGGCGATGGCGGCGGGGCCGGGCTCGTCCGGCGCGGCGGCCTGTCCGCGCGGGCCGATCGGCAACGGGGCCGTGACACCGGCGGCGAGCAGGCCCACCGCGACGCTGGTGGTCTCCGCGGGCACCCGGTAGACGATCCAGGCCTGGGCGGGCTCGGAGGTCACCGTCACCTTCCCGGACAGCTGGGTGCACAGGCAGGCCGCGCCCATCTCCTCCTTGTCGCGCTTCATCGCCAGATACACCGACAACCGTGGCTCGTCGAGGAGGAAGAATCCCGCCGAGGACGCGGTGTAGTTGTAGGCCACGGTGCCGGCGATCGCCGGGGGACCGAACTGGCCCAGATCGACCTCGCCGCGCTCGGCGCTGATCCGCAGCCGTGCGGTGACCGTGTCGGGGGTCGTCCGTTCCAGCGCGACCACGTCGATGCGGCCCGTGCCGGACCCGTCCCCCTCGCCGCCGACCCGCAGCGTCGCCAGCGCGGCGGGCCCTTCGGGGGCGGTCGGGGACGCGGCCGGCGCCGACGGCTCCGGTGCGCTCCGGGGCGGCTGCGCGGCGCACCCGGCCAGCAGCGCGACGACCGCCAGCGCGCTCGCCGTGATCGTGGTCCTACGGCCCGCGCGCCATAACGGCATGGTCATCCCCTCGTCCGCCCGACCGTTGATAGGACTTCGAACAACGGCATCCCGTCCGAGTCAGGATTTAAGCAGACTCGTCCGCGATGCGGGCGGATCAGCTCTCACTCGGCGTGCCAGAGGGCCGCGAGCTGCCGGGTGGCCAGGCGGGACGGTATCGCGCGCAGGAGCGCGTCGCGGAGCCACGCGGTGACGCCCGTCCGCGAGGTCAGCCGTGACTGCCGGAACGCGCCCCGCATGACGCGGTTGGCGCTGGGCCGGCGCTCGGCGTCGTAGCGCAGCAGCCGCTCGGCGGCGTCCGCCGGCTCGGCGCCGGTGAGGTGGCGGGTGAGCGCGGCGGCGTCCTGGAACGCCTGGCTGGCGCCCTGGCCGAGATCGGGTGGCATGCCGTGCGCGGCGTCGCCGAGCAGCGCGACCCTGCCGGACACGTACGAGGGCAGAGGTTCGGCCAGGCCGGCGATCGGGTCGACGTGGATGTCCGAGGGCGGCGTGTCCTCGATCAGCCTGGTGACCAGCGGGTGCCAGTCGGCCATCAGGGACAGCATCTGCCCGCGCGCCTCCTCGGGGCCGGGCGGCGCGCCGCGCAGAGCGGTGTCGGTGAACCAGTAGAGCCGGTCCTCGCCGACGGGGAACAGGCCGAACATCGCCCCGCTGCGGCGGTCGACCAGCTGGCAGGCGAGCAGGTCCGGCGTGAGGTCGCCGGGGCGGGGCAGCATGCCGCGCAGGTCCAGCCGGCCGGTGCGGCGCAGACCGGGGTGGCGGGGGAACAGCTGGGCGCGCAGCTCGCCGGCGATGCCGTCGGCCGCGACCACGACGTCCGCTTCGGCGACGGCACGGCCCCCGCTGATCACGGCCACCTCGGAGTCGCCGATCTCCAGACGGTCGACCGGGGTCGCGGTGCGCACCAGGTCGGCGGGCAGCGGGGCGCGCAGCGCCTGGTGGAGCTCCGCCCGCTCGACGATGACGACCGCGCCGATCTCCTGCTGCGCCTGGATCACGTCGGTGACGAGCAGCGGCCGGCCGCGCCAGTCGCGCAGCCCTCCGGCGAAGGCTTTCGTGTGCCGCCCGCGGACGTCCTCGGCCAGCCCCAGCGCGTCGAGTGCGCGCAGCCCGTTGGGCATGATCGCGATCCCGGTGCCCTTCTCGCGCAGTGCGGCGCCCCGTTCGAGGAGTGTCACCTCGTGTCCCGCACGGTGCAGCCCCACCGCGACCGCCACCCCGCCCAGCCCCGCGCCGACCACCGCGATCCTCACGCGCCCTCCATTCACTACGATCGTACTAGTACGACTATTGGTAACATGGCCGCATGCCGCCCGCCAATCCGGCCCGTCGCCGGGCCCTGACCGATGCCGCCATCGAGTTGCTCGCGTCGTCGGGGGTGCACGGGCTGACCCATCGCGCGGTGGAGAAGGCGGCGGATCTCCCGCCGGGCACGGCCTCCAACTACTTCCGCAGCCGGGAGGCGCTGCTGGTGGCCGCGGCCGAACGCGTCGCCGAGCTGCATCACGCCGACACCGGCCGGGCCGTCGGGCGGCCCGCTCCCCTGGTCGACCTCCTGACCGAATCGCTGTTCGCCGCGGCGACCACCCTGCGCACCCGCTACCTGGCGATCTTCGAGCTCCAACTGGAGGCCGCCCGGCGACCGGCCCTGGCCCAGGCGCTCACCGGCCTTCACGACACGGCCTCACAGATCACCGCCGGGCAGCACGACCGGCTCGGCCTCACCATCCCGCGCGAGAAGATCCCCGCGATGATCGCTCTTTACGGGGGCGCCCTGTTCACCCTCGTCACCGCACCGCCCGAGAACGTCAATAAGGATCTGGTACGCGACCTGGTGCGGGTCATCGTGGACGGCTGCGCCTGAGCCTTGTTTCCGGTGTTTCACATCGCGTCAGTGATCCGGGTCATTCTGCTCGATCCCATTCAGGTCTAACGTGACGCGTATGCCGTCGTTCAAGCCGCCTCGGTGGTCCAAACCGGCGCCGCTCGGCTATGGCCACGCCGCGGACGCGGCGCATTTCGTCGCCGCGCCACTGCTGGTGGCGGCGGGCGTGGCGATGATCGGCGTGGTGGGGGCCGATCGGGAACAATTCCGGTGGCCGGGAATGACCTTGTTATTCCTTTCCATCGCCATGATCGTTCTTGTGGGGAGCATTCAGTACGGATTCCAGGCCCGGGCGCTCCTTTATTCGGCAGGCGATCTGGAGGACTGGTGGGGGGCCGCCGATCTGGAACGACATGAGGAAACTCTGCGTTCCCGGCAGCGGGAGGAATTCCGGCAATGGAAAATCAAGATCGGAAAGGCCGTACTTCTCTATAACGTAGGAGTGGCCATGCTCGGCGCGGGCCTGAGCCTGTGTGTCGCACCTCCGGCGGACGCCGGGGCGGGTGAGGCGATACCCCGCTGGATCGCCTGCGCACTCGTCGGAGCCGCCGCCGTCGCCGAGTTCGGCTGGGCGGTGCTGGCACGACAGGACTTCCAGCTCCACCGGCCGGCATGGCCGCGCATCCGTGGACGCGGTGAGGAGCGAACGCGGTGACTGTGTCATTCGGCGGGCAGCGCCACCAGTTCCAGTGCCCGTTATGCGATCTGTCGATCGCCGGCAGCAGAGGAGGCACTCCCCGGGCTCGCATCAGAGCCGCGTGGGACCTGCATCTCGAAGGCTGCGACGGGCGGATCGTCGACCCGATCCGGCTCAGAGCCATGACCCGCGACGCGGCCCGCGAGGAGGCCGAACGCCTCCGCGAGACCGAGAGCCCGGCGGATGACTGAGCTGATCCGATTCGGCGGACCCGCGCCGCCGGCCGCCGTGGCCGGAGGCGGTCCCACCGACCTGTCGGGCTTGATGCAGGAGTTCCTGCACTACTTGGCCAAGATCTGGCTGCTGGAGCACGAGTCGCCCCACGACGCCGCGGGGCTGGCGCGCTTCGATCTGGATCGGGTCATCGCCGACTACCGGGAACACCGGGCCAGGAACCGCGAGATCCCCCTCGGCGACGGGCTCGACGTGGAGGAGAGCTTCCTGCTGACGCAGATCGTCGCCGGCCGGCCGTTGCGCTGCCTGCTGAACTCGGCCATGCCGGAAGCGCCGACGGCCAGGATCCAACGGATCACGTCCCTCGACCCGGCCGCCCTCGTCCAGGACGTCCGCGGCCGATGGAAGATCGAGCTCGATGCGCGTACTCCGATGAGCGGGCAGTTGGCAAGGTGGGGCACCCTGGCCCCGGCTTTCACCGCCCTCGTCTACGATCGCGTGAAGGGCTTCGGTCACTGCGTGCTGCTCCGCGGCGTCGAGCGCGCATCCGGGAGCTTCGTCTACTGGGACCCCTGGCCGCTGCGCTCGCTGCTCTGCGCGGAGAACAACGAGGCCGGCGCGGACGCCCGGCTCGTGGACCAGGACCAGTTCCTGTGGGCTCTGGAGCCGGCCTCGATGGAGCACGTGCTGTTCGCCGTCTTCGTGCCCGCCGCAGGAGTGACATGAACGGTTCCGAGTACGTCCGGCGGGGCGACGAACTGATGGCCGCCGGGCACATCGCCGCGGCGGTCGAATGCTTCGCCACCGCTCTCCGCCTCGATCCGGGTGATCCCGATGCCCACTTCGGGATCGGGTTCTGCGCGTACCAGAGCGGCGACGACGCCCGCGCCGTCAGCGCGCTGACGACCTGCATCGAGCTGCGACCGGAGTCTCCTTCGGTCGCCAC
This sequence comes from Nonomuraea sp. NPDC050478, assembly GCF_044458265.1. Lineage (NCBI taxonomy): Bacteria > Bacillati > Actinomycetota > Actinomycetes > Streptosporangiales > Streptosporangiaceae > Nonomuraea > Nonomuraea sp. NPDC050478. The sequence continues at coordinate 309,753 of NZ_JBITHT010000001.1, forward strand.
CGCGTACATGATGAGATGCATGGCCAGGGCCAATCTGCAGGACCGTGTGGGAGCCATGGAGGACTACCGGGAGGCGGTGTCCCGGGATCCCATGATGGCGGAGATCATCGAATCCATGACCTGCGTCGGAACGGCGCAGCTCGCGGTTCTGGCGGCGTTCTATCCGGCGAGGATGGCGCGGATCGCGCAGAAGCTGACCGCCCTGCACCCGCGATAGATCAGGACATCTCCGGCTCGGCGTCCCAGAGCCGGAACTCGGCCGACACCACCATGGGCCGGTGGGCCGAGACGCTCACGTAATACAGCAGGCAGTCCCCGGCGGGAAGGAGCGGCGGGACCTTCTTCAGCGCGAACGCCAGGCCGGACATCTTCAGGACATGGGTGTTCTCGCCCTCACGAGCCATCTCGCCGATCGCGTGCTTCACCGGGGCCGGGTCGCGCAGCACGTGGACGAACTCCGCCATCCGGCTGTCGAACGGGCCCACGGCCAGGATGAAGAGGACGATCACCGCGAACACCACGCCAGGGAACAGACCTCCCTCCGTCTCCATGGTGGACGTCTCGAGCTCGCCACGCACCAGGCGGACGAAGAAGAGCACCGTCGGCAGCGCGAACACGGTCAGGGCGATCAGTCCGCCGGCGGTCCACACCAGGGCGTGGTAGACGATCCGGCGGACCAGGCGGCGGCGCTGCCGGCGTGACAGGCGGCCGAGCTGGTTCTCCTCCAGGTCGGCCTGGGTGAAGTGGAACTCCTTGGCCAGCAGCGCGGTCAGCGCCCGCACCGGCTCGACGGTTGCCGCCGCTCCCTGTTCGCGCCGCATCCCGCACCTTTCGCCACGTATGCGTTGCCCTGACCACCATTCAGCCTGCCGGGCGGCAGGATGTCCACTCTCCCGTCGGCTGGGCGGCGCGGGTCAGCTGCGGGGCAGGTCGCGCCAGGGCTTGCCGCGGTACGGGTCGAAGTCCTTAGGGAGGCCGAGCACGCGTTCGGCGATGACGTTCTTGTTGACCTCGGTGGTGCCGCCCTCGATGGTGTTGGCGCGGCTGCGGAGCATCCCTCGGGTCTCGGCGGGCATCGAGGCCCAGTACTCGGCGGGGGACGACGCCGTGCCGGGCCAGGCGATGGCGTCCTCGCCGGACAGGGTGGCGGCCGTCTCCTGGATGCGCTGGTTGAGGTCGGTGCCGTGGACCTTGCCGATCGAGCTCTCCGGGCCGGGGGGCAGGTTGCCGGCCTGACGGGCGCGGACGCGGCGGTTGGTCCAGGTGCGGACCTGTTCCTCGCACCACAGCTCCACGATGCGGGCGCGGACCAGCGGGTCGTCCCAGCCGCCCGGGAGACCGGACTCTGTGCGGCGGCGGGCCAGGCGGACGAGGTGCGAGGCGCTGACGCCGCCGATGCGGTCGACGCCGACGGAGCCGCCGCCCGACACCATCTGGCGCTCGCCGGCGAGCGTGGCCTGGGCGACCCGCCAGCCGTTGCCGGGGTCGCCGAGCCGGTGCGCGTCGGGGACGCGGGCGCCGTCGAAGAACACCTCGAAGAACTCGGCCTCGCCGCCGATGTGCGGCAGCGGCCGCACCTCGACGCCGGGCTGGCGCATGGCCAGGAGGAAGTAGGTGATGCCCTGGTGCTTGGGGGCGTCGGGGTCGGTACGGGCGAGCAGCACCGCGTAGTCGGCCTGGTCGGCCCAGGTGGTCCATACCTTCTGGCCGTGCACGACCCAGGTGTCGCCGTCGAGCTCTGCCCTGGTGGAGAGGGAGGCGAGGTCGCTTCCGGAGCCTGGCTCGCTGAAGAGCTGGCACCAGATCTCCTCGGCCCTGGTGATCGGCTTGAGGAAGCGCCGCCTTTGTTCCTCCGTGCCGTGGGCGAACAGGGCGGGGGCCGCCAGGTTGAGGCCGAGCGGGTTGAGCCGGGGCAGGTGGTAGGGGCGCAGCGCCTCGTCGGCGGCCACGGCGGCCCTGCGCGACCAGCCGAGGCCGCCGTAGTCGACCTCCCAGGTGGCCGCGACCAGTCCGGACGCGCCGAGCTCGGGGTACCACGCGCGGTACTCCTCGCGCGTCCGGACGGTGCGCACGGCGCGCGGGCCGCCCTGCTCGCCGGCCTCGCGCCAGGCGGTGGGCAGGTGGGCCGCGATCCAGGCACGGGCGGCCTCCACGGCCTCGCCTGGGGTGACGTCCGGGCCGGTGGGCAGTGCGGTCATGGGTGGATCTCCCCGTCAGCGTGAGGGCTCGCGCCCTGAGAGCGAATGGCGTCAGAAGGCCCTGCCTCCGCGCGGGCGGACTCCGGGCGAGCCTGCGTGCGGGCGGACTCCGGGCGAGCCTCCGCGCGGGCGGCCTCCACGCGGGCCTCCACGCGGGCGGCCTCCGCGCGGGCGGCGGTGCGGCCGAGTTCCTGGGCGCGCCAGAGGGCCTGCTTGAGCGCGCGGGCGTGCGCGGGGTCGGCGGCGGCGACGGTCTCGGCGACCCGCTGGGCCGCGTCGCGCAGGGCGTCGGGCTCGACGACCTCGCCGACCAGGCCGAGCTGGTACGCGCGCGCCGCGTCGAGCCGCTCGTGGACGCCGATCAGCGCGAGCCGGGCGGCGGCCGTGGCGGAGATCCGGCGCACCAGGCCGATCGCCTCCCAGGCGCTGACCTGGCCGACGCTGACGTGCGGGTCGAGGAAGGTGGCGGAAGCGGAGGCCAGGACGATGTCGGCGTCGACCACGAAGTGCAGCCCGCCGCCCGCGCAGACGCCGTTGACCGCGGCCACCACGGGGGTGCGGACGCCGAGATGCCAGCCGGTCAGCTCCAGCTCCCCGGCACGGGTGCGGCGGCTCGACTCGCGCAGGCTGGCGGGATCGCGGGCGAGCGCGGCCATGTCGAGCCCCGTCTGGAAGGCACGGCCGCGGCCGGTGACGACGATGCAGCGTACGTCGTCGTCGGCGTCCAGCTCGCGCCAGGCGAGCGGCAGCTCGGCCATCATCACGGCGTCCATGGCGTTGCCCGCCCGCGGCCGGTCGAACTCCAGCCAGCCGACCGGGCCGCGGAGCTCGACCGCCAGCGTCTCGTACGCCATCCGACCCCCTGTTCCCTCTGCCATAGTTATATATAAGATAGCAAAGAAAAGGCGAGAGAAGGCGGACAGGTTACATGGCTCCGACGGAAGAGAAGACCCGCCCCCGGATCACGGACGAGGGGGTGGAGGCGCTGCGGGCACGCATCGGCATCCCCCAGCCCAACCCCGTCCCGCCCCACTACCTGCGTCCGGGCACCGACGCGTTCCGGATCGTGGCCCGCGCGTACGGCGACGACAACCCGCTGTGGTGCGACCCCGACCACGCCGCCCGCTCCCGCTGGGGGCAGCCCATCGCCCCGTTCCCGCTGGTCGGCGGCGACAGCCTGATCGGCGAGGACGTGCTCACCGAGGCCGACCTGGCCCGGCAGGACGAGGTCAGGGGCGACCCGCTGCGCGGCGTGCACGCCTTCTACTCGGCCTGCGAGCGCGAGTGGTGGAACCCGCTCTACGAAGGCCGGGCCGTGCACCGGCGCAACGCGCTCGTGGGCGTGCTCGACAAGCCCAGCGAGTTCAGCGGCCGGGCCGTGCACGAGTGGAACGCCAACGTCTTCGCCACCGCCGACGGCACCCCGCTGGCCGGCCAGTACCGGCTGATGATCCGTACCGAGCGTGACGAGGCGCGCAAGCGCAAGAAGTACGACGACGTCGCGATCGAGCCGTGGACCGAGGAGAAGATCGCCGAGATCGACGCCCAGTACGCCGCCGAGCGGGCGCGCGGCGCGGAGCCGCGCTGGTTCGAGGACGTCGAGGAGGGCGAGGAGATCGCCCCGCTGGTCAAGGGCCCGCTGACGGTGACGGACATGGTCTGCTGGCACACCGGCATGGGGATGGGCGTGTACGGGGTCGCGCCGCTGCGGCTGGGCCACCGCAACCGGCAGCGCATCCCGCGCTTCTACCACCGCGACGACCTGGGCGTGTGGGACGCGATGCAGCGGGTCCACTGGGACCCCGAGTTCGCCCGCCGCTCCGGCAACCCGACCACCTTCGACTACGGGCGGATGCGCGAGACGTGGATGATCCACGCCTGCACCGACTGGATGGGCGACGACGCCTGGCTGTGGCGGATCCGGGTGGAGTTCCGCAAGTTCAACTACGTCGGCGACGCCCAGTGGATCACCGGCAAGGTGGTGCGCAAGCACCTCATGGAAGACGGCAACGGCGTCCACCCGGCCGTGGACCTGGAGCTGGCCGCCACCAACCAGCGCGGCGAGGTCACCGCGCCGGCCACCGCCACCATCCTGCTGCCGAGCCGCGAGCACGGCCCCGTCGCCCTGCCCGAGCCGATGGGCGGCGCGACCACGCTCGACGGCACCCTGCAGGCCGCGATCCGGCACTTCTCCCGGACATGACCAGGCCGCTCGACGGCGTGCTGGTCGTCTCGATGGAGCAGGCCGTGTCCGCCCCGTACGCCACCCGCCAGCTCGCCGACCTGGGCGCGCGGGTGATCAAGGTGGAGCGGCCCGACGGCGGCGACTTCGCCCGCGCCTTCGACACCCACGCCAACGGCACCGGGGCGCACTTCGCCTGGGCCAACAGGAACAAGGAGTCGCTGGCCCTGGACGTCAAGACGCCCGGGGGCCGGCGGGTCGTCGGCGAGCTGCTTGCCAGGGCCGACGTGTTCACGCACAACCTGGTGCCGGGGGCGGCCGCCCGGCTGGGGCTGGACGGCGCGTCGCTGCGCGCCGCCCACCCGCGCCTGGTGGTGTGCGAGATCTCCGGGTACGGCACCGGCGGGCCCTACGACGGGCGCAAGGCGTACGACCTGCTCGTCCAGGCGGAGTCCGGGCTGACGGCGATCACTGGCAGCCCGGAGGAGCCGGTCAAGCCGGGCATCTCGGTGGCCGACATCGCGGCGGGCATGTTCGCCTTCTCCAGCGTGCTGGCGGCGCTGCTGCGGCGTTCCGCCACCGGCGAGGGGTGCGTGCTGGAGGTGTCCATGCTGGACGCGATGGCGGACTGGATGGGGTACCCGCTGGTGGTGCGCAGGCACGGCACCCAACCCGCGCTCGCCTCGGGGATGAGCCATCCGGCCATCGCGCCGTACGACGCCTACCGGGCGGCCGACGGGCGGCTGGTCACGGTGAGCGTGCAGAACGACCGCGAGTGGGCCAAGCTGGCCGCGTCGGTGCTGGGGCGGCCGGAGCTGGCCGACGACCCCCGGTACGCGACCAACCAGGCGCGCGTCGCGCACCGCGGCGTCATCGACGGGCTGGTGGCGGACGCCATCGGGGCCATGGACGCCGACCGCGCCGTGGCCGCCCTGCACGCGGCCGGGATCGGCTGCGGGCTCGTCAACGACCTGGCCGCCGTCGTCGACCACCCCCAGCTCGTGGCCCGCGACCGCTGGCTGACCGTGCCCGCCCCCGCCGGCCCGGTCTCCGCCCCGCTCCCCCCTCCGGTGACCGCGGCCTGGCAACCCCCCGCCGGCCCGGTCCCGGGCCTGGGCGAGCACACCGAGGCGGTGCTGCGGGAGCTGGGGTACGACGCGGCGGCCATCGCGGAGCTGCTGGCGGAAGGCGCCGTCGCCTGCGGCGACTCGGCCACGGGCCGGGAGACGTGACCGTGGCGTCCGTAGACCTCCGGCGATCAGAAGACGACCGAGGAACCGCGAGGTCGGCGATGCGGGGACGAGTGAGGAGGGGTCATGACGGTGACGTCCGAAGAGGACCTTGAGGAGTTCCGCGGGAGCGTGCGGGGCGCGCTTTCGGCGGTGAGCACCTCGGGGCGGGTCCGGGAGGCGATGCTGACCGGGAGTGGGTGGGACGAGCCCACGTGGCGCGCCCTGGTGCAGCTCGACCTGCCCGGTCTGATGCTGCCGGAGCGGTGTGGCGGCAGCGGGCTCGGCGCGGCGGAGTTCGCCGTGGCCGCCGAGGAGTGCGGCGCCTGGCTGGCCTGCTCGCCGCTGTTCGGCACGTCGGTGCTGGCCGTGCCGCTACTGCTCGCGCTCGGCGACGACGCCGCGCTCGACGCGTACGGTCCGCGCATCGCGAGCGGCGACCTGACCGCCACCGTCGCGCTGGCCGAGGCCGGCGCCCGCTGGGACGTCGAGGCGATCCGCACCACCGCCCGTCGCGACGGCGACGGCTGGCGGCTCGACGGCGCCAAGACCCACGTCGTCGACGGCGCCACGGCGGACCTGCTGCTGGTCGTCGCGAACACACCCGACGGACCAGCCGTGTTCGCGGTCGAGCGCGCCACGGCTCCAGTCGAGGGCCCGGACGGGCGCGACGCCAGTCCGGGCGCATCCGCGAAGCGCGACGCGGATCCGGGTGGGGCCGGGATGGTCGTGGAGTCGCTGGTGACGCTGGATCTGACCAGGAAGATGGCGCGGGTGGCGTTCGACGGCACGCCGGCCGTGCTCGTCGGACCGGTCGGGTGCGCGGGTGAGCTGGCCGGGGCCGCCGACGTGTCGCGGGCGTTGCTCGCGGCCGAGCAGACCGGGGTCGCGCAGCGGTGCCTGGACATGACGGTCGAGTACGCGAAGACGCGCATCCAGTTCGCCCGCCCGATCGGCTCGTTCCAGGTCATCAAGGAGCGGCTCGCCGACGCGCTGATCAAGGTCGAGTCCGCGCGCTCCGCCGTCTACACGGCGACCCGCTCGGAGGGCCCGGCGCTCGCGCGGGACTCGCGGGTGGCCGCGCTCATGGCGGGCAAGGCCGCGTCCTGGGTCACCGCCCAGACGATCCAGCTGCACGGCGGCGTCGGCTTCACCTGGGAGCATGACGCCCACCTCTACTTCAAGCGGGCGCGTACGAGCGCTCACCTGCTCGGGGAGGCCGGCGAGCACGTGACCGCGCTCGCCGGGATGCTCGAGCGCGAGGTCGTCTGACATGAGAGGGACACGAGCATGACGTACGAGACCATCAAGGTGGAACGGCACGGCCGCGTCGGCTGGCTGATCAACGCCCGCCCCGGCGTGCTGAACGCGATGAACAACGCGATGCGCGACGAGCTGGCCGAGGCCTGGCTGGAGCTGGACCGGGACCCGTCGGTCCGGGTGATCGTGCACACCGGTGAGGGCCGCGCCTTCCAGACGGGGGCGGACCTCGCGGAGATAGCCGGTGACGGTGTGGGCATGCAGCGCTACCAGGACAGCCTGATGAACTTCGACCTGCACTTCACCTCCTGGCACCAGAACGTCTCCAAACCGGTCATCGCCGCCGTGAACGGCATCTGCGCCGGCGGCGGGCTGCACTTCGTGGCCGACGCCGACATCGTGATCGCCGCGTCCGACGCCACGTTCTTCGACCCGCACGTGAGCGTCGGCCAGGTGACCGCCATCGAGATGATCGGGTTGGCCAAGAAGATCCCGTTCGAGGCGGTGATGCGGATGGCGCTGGTCGGGTCGCACGAGCGGATGTCCGCCCAGCGCGCCCTCGAACTGGGCCTGGTCAGCCAGGTCGTGGACCCGCCGGAGCAACTGCGCGAGGCCGCGCAGGAGCTGGCCGAGAAGGTCGCACGCAACTCCCCCGCCGCGATGGCCGCCACCAAGAAGGCCCTGTGGGCGGCGCTGGAGCTGGGGCTGACGGACGCCTGCAAGGTGGGCACCCAGCACCTCGTGGGCATGTGGGGGCATCATGACCAGAGCGAGGGCCCCCTCGCCTTCGTCGAGAAGCGCGAACCCCGCTGGGCTGAGTGACGCACGAGCACGATCGACCCGCTGGGCTGAAAGAGAGAAGAGGATGGGTATGGAGATGAACCTGCTCGAAGGCCGCGCGGCCGTGGTCACCGGCTCGGCGCAGGGCATCGGCCTGGCGATCGCGACGGTCCTGGCCCGCAACGGCGCGTCCGTGGTGGTCAGCGACGTCAACGCGGAGGGTGCCGAGCAGGCGGCCGCCGACCTGGAGGCCCAGGGTCTGAAGGCGGTCGCGGTGCCGTGCGACGTGACCGACGAGGCGGCCGTCGAGGCGCTGGCCGACGCGTGCAAGAACGCCTTCGGGTCGCTGGACGTCATGGTCAACAACGCCGGCATCACCCGTGACGCCACGATGCCGAAGATGACCCTGGAGGACTTCAAGAAGGTGGTGGACGTCCACCTGACCGGGGCCTGGCTGGGCACGCGGGCCGCGGCGCGGATCATGCGGGAGCAGCGGCGCGGCGCCATCATCAACATCTCCTCCATTTCCGGGAAAGCCGGAAACTTCGGGCAGACGAACTACAGCTCCGCCAAGGCCGGCATGATCGGCCTCACCAAGGCCTCCGCCCGCGAGCTCGCCCGCCACCAGATCCGGGTCAACGCCATCCAGCCCGGCCCGATCCGTACGGCCATGACCGCCGGCATGCCGCCCGAGGCGCTGCAGAAGATGCTCGACAACATCCCGCTGGGCCGCATCGGCGAGCCGGAGGACATCGCCAACGCCGCCCTCTTCCTGGCCTCCGACCTGTCGTCGTTCATCACCGGCATCACGGTGGAGGTCGCCGGCGGGAGGCACATGTGATGCGCGTCTTCGAGAGCCTCGCCGAGTTCACCGCGCAGGCCGGGCAGACGCTCGGCACCAGTGACTGGCTGGAGATCGGGCAGGAGCGGGTCGGCACGTTCGCCGACGCCACCGGCGACCACCAGTGGATCCACGTCGATCCGGTACGAGCCGCGGAGGGGCCCTTCGGCACCACGATCGCGCACGGCTACCTGTCGCTGTCGCTGCTGCCGGTCCTGGTCGGCACGATCTACCGGATCGAGGGCCTGCGGATGTCGGTCAACTACGGGCTGAACAAGGTGCGCTTCCCCAGCCCGGTGCCGGTCGGCTCGCGGGTGCGGGTCACCACCGAGCTGCGGGAGGCCAAGGAGTCCAACGGCGGCGTCATGGCCGTGCTGGGCTCGACGATGGAGATCGAGGGCGGGACGAAACCGGCCTGCGTGGCCGAGACGATCTCGCTCTACTACCCGAAGGGCTGAGAAGGGCCCGCCCCCTCCGGAGCGCAGTAACCGGAGGGGGCGGGCGTCGGCTACCAGCTCTTGAGCGTCGGCAGCACGCGGTCGGCGAACCGCTTGAGGTCCTCGTACGCCTCCTCGGGCGGCGTGCCGCCCGCCGGGCCCGAGTGCACGATGTCGGTCAGCGGCAGGCCCTTGACCAGGCCCTCCAGCGTCCCGATCACGGTGTCGGCGTCGCCGATGATCTCGTAGTCGCGGTAGGCCTCGGGAGTGGGCGCGAGTCCGTACTGCAGGTCGGGGTCGCCCATCTCGTCGCGGATGCGCCGGTAGAAGTCCCAGCGCTCGAAGATGAGGTCCTTGCGGCGCTCCCAGACGGCGTCGGGGTTCTCGTCGGTGACGGTGATCGCCCACGGGTTCGACACGCGCACCTGGTCGCGCTCGACGCCGGCCTCGGCCAGGCCCTCGAAGTAGGCCTGGTGGAACTCGGGGTCCACGGAGGCGCCGTGCAGGTTGGCGCCCATCCTGCCGGCCCGGCGGGCGGCGGGCGGCGCGGTGGCGGCCACCCAGAGCGGCGGGTGCGGCTGCTGCAGCGGCGCGGGGGCGACGGTGACGTCCTTGAGGTCGTAGTAGCGGCCGCTGTAGCTGAAGGGCCGCTGGGTCCAGGCCAGCTTGAGCACCTCCAGGCCCTCCTGCATGCGGGACGGCCTGGTCTTGGGCGAGTAGCCGAGCGCGTGGTACTCGGCGGCGCTGTGGCCGGAGCCGACCGTCACGTCCAGCCGGCCTTCGGACACGTGGTCGAGGACCGCCGTCTCCTGCGCCAGCATGGCCGCGTGGTGCAGCGGGAGGATGTAGACGTACGAGCCGATCCTGATGGTCCTGGTGCGCTCCGCCAGCATGGTGAGGAAGATCGGCACGGACGGCGCGTACCCGTCCGGCTGGAAGAAGTGCTCCTGCACCATGACGTAGTCGAAGCCCATGGCCTCGGCCTCGCACATGAGGTGGAGGCAGTCCTCCCAGTGGTCGCGCCACGGCCGCCCGTGCGGGTTGCGCATGTCCATGGTGAATCCGACGTGCACGGTCTCTCCTCAGATCCGGTAGCGGCGCTCGGCGTTGGCGGCGAACACCCGGTCGCGCTCGGCGGCGGTCAGGTCGCCGGTGGCGCCCAGGTAGGCCTCGGCGACCTTGTCGTAGCCGCCGAAGAGCGAGTCGACGGGGAAGTTGCTGCCGAAGAAGGAGCGGTCGACGCCGAAGACGTCCAGGCATGCCTGGATCCACGGGCGCAGGGTCCCGGCGTCGAGCGTGTGCAGGCTCATGGGCAGGCCGGAGATCTTGCAGTCGACGTTGGCCAGCGAGGCGAGCCGGGTCAGGCCCTCGCGCCAGGCGGTGAACTGGTCGGGGTCGCCGCCGTCGGGCCAGCCAGCGTGCTCCAGCACGACGGCGAGGCCGGGGAAGTCGCGCAGCAGCGGCAGCCAGCCGTCGACCTCGCCGGGGTGGATGACGACGTCGAAGACGTGGCCGCCGGCGTCGAGCAGCTCGGCCAGCCGCCGGGTGACCGGGTCGGCCGGGTCGAACCCGTACAGCACCCTGATGCCCCTGAACAGCGGGCTCTTGGCCTGCTCGGCGAGGTCGGCGGCGACGGTCTCGGCGTCCGCGCCCGGCTCGACGGCGCCGATGACGGCGCCGACCAGGCCGTGTTCGGTGGCGACCCGGTCGAGCCAGCGGGCCTCGTCCAGGTGGGTGCCGGGGGCCGTGACGGCCGAGACGTGCACGGCCTTGACCACGTCGAGGCCGGAGCCCGCGGCGTCGGCCAGGTAGTGCTCAGGCAAGTAGTCGCGCCGCAGGCCGGCCATGTCGCCGATGCCGAAGTCATCGGAGTCCTCGGGCGGGTCGAGGGCGGGATACCACTTGTGCTCGGTCAGATGCCACAGGTGCATGTGGCTGTCAACGAAGCGCACCGGAGGCCACCTCACTTGAATCATTACAACAATAGCTAAGATACCGTCTCAGCTGGGCCCCTGTCCACGACATCACCCGGGCAGCCCGTACTCCTCCAGCAGCCGGCGGCCGATGATCATGCGCTGGATGTCCGCCGTGCCCTCGCCGATGAGCAGCATCGGGGCCTCCCGGTAGAGGCGCTCGATCTCGTACTCGGTGGAGTAGGCGTAGCCGCCGTGGATGCGGAAGGACTCCTCCACGACGTCCCGGCAGTATTCGGAGGCGAGATACTTCGCCATCCCCGCCTCCAGGTCGTTGCGCTGCCCGGCGTCCTTCTTGCGCGCGGCCATGACCATCATCTGGTGCGCGGCCTCGACCTTGGTGGCCATGTCGGCGAGCCTGAACTGCACCGCCTGGTGCTCGGCGATCCGCTTGCCGAACGTCCGGCGCTCCTGCGCGTAGCGGACCGCCAGCTCGAAGGCGCGCAGCGCGACCCCGCAGCCGCGGGCGGCGACGTTCACCCGGCCGACCTCGACGCCGTCCATCATCTGGTAGAAGCCGCGCCCGGGGGTCCCACCCAGCACCTGCGAGGCGGGGGCGCGGTAGCCGTCGAAGACCATCTCGGTGGTGTCGACGCCCTTGTAGCCCATCTTCGAGATCTTGCCGGGGATGGTCAGCCCCGGCTCGACCTCGCCGTATCCCGGCTCCTTCTCGACCAGGAACGTGGTCATGTTCCGATAGACCGAGTCCGCGCCCTCGTCCGTCTTCACCAGCACCGCGACCAGGTTGGCCGTGCCGCCGTTGGTGAGCCACATCTTCTGACCGTCGATCACGTACCCGTCGCCGTCGCGCGCGGCCCTCGTCGTGATCGCCGAGACGTCCGACCCGCAGCCGGGCTCCGACATCGAGAACGCGCCGCGCACCTCGCCGGTGGCCATCCGCGGCAGGTAGTGCCGCCGCTGCTCCTCGGTGCCGTGCTTCATGATCATGTACGCGACGATGAAGTGGGTGTTGACGATGCCCGACACGCTCATCCAGCCCCGGGCGATCTCCTCCACGGCCAGGGCGTAGGTCAGCAGCGACTCGCCCAGCCCGCCGTACTCCTCCGGGATGGTCAGCCCGAACAGCCCCATCTCGCGCATGCCTTCGACGATCTCCTGCGGGTACGCGTCCTCGCGCTCGAGACGCTGGGCCACGGGCAGGATCTCCTTGTCCGCGAACTCCCTGACCGTGCGGAGAATCTCCCGCTGCACGTCGGTGAGTCCGTCGGTCTGCGCGAGCCGTCCCATGCGTACCTCCTCGTCGATTTGTACGGCCATATTTATGACACATGCCCGGTACGCGTCACAAGGGCGGGTTGACAGCCACGCGGCGGGCCGGTTTTGATTTGGCCGTATATTTCCGCACGAGAGCAGGAGACAGCCGGTGGCGATCGTGGACGGCCCGTACTTCGAGGACCTGCGCGCCGGGATGCGGTTCGACGGCGCCCCGGCCATCACGCTCACCGAAGGGCTGGCGGCGGCCCACCAGGCGATCGTCGGCTGCCGGCTGCCGCTGGCGCTCGACCACGGCCTGTCGCGCCGGGTCGCCGGCGCGGCCCTCGCCGCGCCCCACCTGGTCTGGGACGTCGCCATCGGCCAGTCCACGGTCGCCACCCACACCGTGGTGGCCAACCTGTTCTACCGAGGCGTGGTGTTCCGGCGGGCGCCCGCGATCGGCGACACGCTCACGACGGTGACCGAGGTGGCCGGGCTGCGGCAGAACTCGCGCCGCCCCGGCCGCGCGCCGACCGGGCTGGCCGCCCTCCGGATCAGCACCACCGACCAGGAGGGCCGCCCGGTCCTCGACTTCTGGCGGTGCGCGATGCTGCCGCTGCGCGACGGCGACCTCGACACCGGCCACGCCGAGGACCTGTCGGCCGTCGGCGCCGCGCCGGGGCACGACGAGCTGGCCGCGGTGACGGCCGGCTGGGACCTGTCCGCCCACCCCCAGGGCGGGGCGTTGAGCGTCGGCGACGTGTTCGAGGTGGCGGGCGGCGACGTGGTCTCGTCGGCCCCCGAGCTGGCCCGGCTCACGCTCAACGTCGCCAAGGTGCACCACGACGCGGCGGCGGGCGAGCGCCTGGTCTACGGCGGGCACACCATCGGGATCGCGCTCCACCAGGCCGTGCGGGCGCTGCCCTCGCTGGTCACCGTCGTCGGCTGGCACGGCTGCGACCACCTCGGCCCGGTGCGCGAGAACGACACGCTCACCAGCACCGTCGAGGTCGAGCGGCTGGACCCGCTGCCGTCCGGCACGCTGGCGCACCTGCGCTCGCGGGTCCGCGCCAACCGCTCCACCGACGTCCTCGACTGGCGTTTCGCGGCGGTGCTCGCGTGATCGGAAAGCCGGCGCGGGCCGGTAGGCTGCCGCGGGGTCGACGGGAGGTCGGGCGATGGCGAGCACCGGGCGCAGGGAGAGCAGCTACAGCGCGCTCGCCCGCGAGGTCCGCGGCGACATCCTGTCGGGCCGCTACGCGGACGGGCGGCGGCTCCCCACCGAGGCCGAGCTCGCCGAACGTCACGGGGTGAGCAGGCAGACGGTACGACGCGCGTTCCAGGACCTGGTCGCCGAGGGCCTGGTCTACAGGGTCCCCGGGCGGGGCACGTTCGCCAGCCCGCGCGAAGGCACCTACCTGCGCCAGTTCGGCTCGGTCGAGGACCTCATGGCGCTGTCGGTGGACACGCGGATGGACATCACCGTGCCGCTGCACCGGCGGGTGGACGTGGCGGCGGCCGGCCGGCTCCGGCTGGCCAGCGACGCCGTGAGCAGCCTGGCGTTCCGGCGGCTGCACGACGCGGTGCCGTTCTGCCTCACCACCGTGTTCCTGCCGCCGCACGTGGGCGGACTGCTACGGGACGTGCCGGAGCTGGCGGCCGAGGGAGCCACCAGCGCGTTCACCGTCATCGGGCTGCTCGACACCCGGCTCGGCGCGCCCATCGCGGAGGCCGACCAGAGCATCACCGTCGCCGCCGCCGACCCGGCCACGGCCCGCCACCTCGGCTGCGCCCCCGGCCACCCACTCCTGCGGATCGACCGCCTCTACCACGACACCGAAGGCACCCCGGTCGAGCTGGCGATCAGCCACTTCCTCCCGGAGCACTACTCCTACCGCACCCACCTCCGCCGCAGCATCACCTGACCCCCACAGCGTCACAGGCGCGGGTGCCGGGGTCCTGCCCCACCCACCTGCACCGCAGCGTCAGCTGAGCGCCGCGTCGTCACAGGCGCCAGGTGATGGGGGTGTCGGGTTGGTAGCGGCAGGTGGAGCCGGTGGAGACCGTGGCGCGGAGGTGGGCGGCCAGCTCGGGGTGGGCGCGGTCGAGCTTGCGCAGCACGTCGCGGATGCGGGCCGTGACCGTTTTGCGGGCGCGTTCGGCCTCGTCGCCCAGGCGGCGGGAGCGCCCGCCTAGGCCGGCCGCGCGGCGCAGCTCCTCCAGCAGGGCCGCGCGCTCGCCGTCGAGCTCGGCGGCCCGCCGGTCGTCGCCCAGCTCGGTCGCGCGGTCGATCTCCTCGTCCAGCAGGGTCAGGTGGTGCCGGTAACGGGCCTTGGCCTCCTCGTCGAGGACGTCGTCACCGCCCATCCGCCGGGCGGCCACCACCAGCTCGCCGCCCTCCGGATCGAGCAACCGTACGGCCGGCATGTCGGCCCCCGGGCTGCCCAGCAGCGTGTGCAGGTCGCGCAGCCCTTTCGCGTCGGGCACGTGCACCGCCCGCCCGGCGAACACCAGCGACCAGACGGCCCCCTCCCTGCTGAACCTCGGACCGCCACCTCCTGGGCCCCGACCCGCCGCACCGTACGCACCGTCGAACCCGACAGCCGCATCACCCGGCCCGACCCCAGCCACAGGGCGTGCACCCACCGAAGGACCCACACCCGAGCCCCCGGACGGCCCCGCCCGCGAACGGGCACTCCCCGACGAGTGCCCGCCCAGCACCGAACCGGCACTCCCAGACAGACCCGCGCCCGTGTCTTCACCGGCACCCCCGGATTGACCCGCGCCCATCACTTCACCGGTATCCCCCGACCGGCCAGCGCCCCTCACTACACCGGCACCCCCGGACAGACTCGCGCCCGTCACCTCACTGGCACCCCCTGACCGGCCAGCGCCGGTCACCTCACCGTCATCCCCCGACCGACCAGCGCCGGTTACCTCACCGGCGCCCCTTGACTGACCAGCGCCCCTCACTACATCGGCATCCCCGGACAGGCTTGCGCCCAGCAGCTCACCGACATCCCCTGACCGGCCAGCGCCCACCACCTCACCAGCCCCCGACCAGCCGGCGCCCAACACCCCACCGGCATCCCCCGACCGGCCAGCGCCGTCGGATTCGTCGGTGCCCGGCGGTGCCGGGGAAGCAGGGGTGGTGTCCGGGAGGAGGTCATGGACGCGGGCCGTCAGGTGGCGCATGCCCAGGGTCGTCGCCTCCTGGCCCGCGTGTTCCAGGAGGGCGCGGGCCGCGGGGAGGTCGCCCGGGGCGGCGCGGGACAAGAGAGCGTCGGCCAGGTGGACGCGGGCCAGCACCGACCACGGGCGGGCGCGCATGCGGTCGGCCGACCGCTGGGCGGCGGTGAAGCCGGCGATCGCCTCGTCCCAGCGCTCGTCGGCCGCGTCGATGAGCGCCAGCCACAGGTCGAACGGCCCGCTGACGTCCCAGCCCATGAGCGAGACCGCCCACCGCCCGCGGTGCGGCTCCAGCGCGGCGCGGGCCCGCGCGCACAGGTCGGGGTCGTGGGCCGCGGCCGCCGTCTCCGCCAGGAAGCGCAGCCACAGCGGCTGGGCGATGCGGTTGCGCGGCTCGCCCTCGGCCAGCCGGCGCAGCGCCGTGTCGAGGTCGCCGGTGTGGAGCGCGGTCAGGCCTTCCAGCAGGCCGGGGCAGAGGTGGCCGCTGCCCCGGAGCAGCCGGACGACCTCCTCCTGCTCGCCGAACCGGCCCTGCAACGACAGGATCGACCACTGGTGGTGGAGGAGCATGTCGATGTAGTGGGGGTGTTTCCTGGCGTCGCTGTCGCGCACCTCGGCCAGCAGCTTCTCTGCCTCGGCCAGGCGGCCGCCGAGCGCGGCGACGATGCTGGCGTCGACGGCGGTGTTGAGGTCGACGCTGGGCAGCTCGCTGCGCCGCCCCAGAGTCTGGTAGTCGTGGAACCGGTCGAGGTAGCGCGGGTCGCCCTGCTCGATCATGGCGACCCAGCGCAGCGCGGAGGCGAAGTGTTCGAGCTCGGGGTCGCCGGTGCGCCGGGCCAGGCCGATCAGCTCCTCCACCAGCCGCATCCGCTCTCCGGCGGTGTCGGGCCCCTTGAGGATGTCGTGGTGTGCCCAGAGGCTGAAGACCAGCGCGTCGTCGTCGCCGCCGGCGCGTGCCCGGGCCGCGAGGTGGAAGACGAGGTCGAGCGCGAGCCGGTCGTCGGGCGCGGCGCCGCCGACGAGCGCGGCGTGCGCCTCGCGGAGGTGCGGCAGCGCGTCGGACAGCCCGAACTTGCGCAGCCAGGTGAGCGCGACGCGGGTGAGCAGCTCGCGGTCGTCCAGCTCGCGGGCGATGGCCCAGGCCTCGCCGAACAGCCGCCGCGCGGTCTCGCGCTCGCCGACGTGGGACAGCTCGAAGCCGAGGCTGAGCGCGGCCTTGGCGCGGGTGCGGGGGGAGGTGGCGCGGCTCAGCTGGTGAGCACGGCGCAGGTGGCCGAGATGCTCCTCGGCCGCGATGCGGCGGCCGGCGTCGCGGGCGGCGGCGAGCTGGAGCTCGACCACCCGCTCGGGGTCGACCCGGTCACCGGCCAGGTGGGCGTGGCGGGCCAGGTGGCCCGGCAGCATCCGGGCGGCCAGGCCGGGGTCGCGGTCGACGGCGTCGACGACGGCGCCGTGCAGGGCGCCCGGGTCGTCGAGCGAGTCGTACAGGGTCTCGCGGACGAGGTCGTGGGCGAAGGCGAAGACCCCGCCGCCTTCGGCGGTCACCAGCTTGGCGACGACCGCCAGCTCCAGGAGCCGGTCGACGTGCGCGGTCGGCTGCCGGGCGGCGGCGGCCAGCAGCTGCCGGGGGAAGCGCCTGCCGAGCACGGCGGCGATCGGCAGCAGCCGCGAGACGGGCTCGGGCAGCAGGGAGAGCCGCCGCAGCAGGGCGTCGCGCACGCCCGGGGGGACGGCGCCGGCCGAGCCGCCGCTGTGCCACAGGCGGGCGGTCTGCTCGACGAAGAACGGGTTGCCGCCCGTGCGGACGTGGACCTCGGAGACCAGGTCGGGCGGCGGGTCGGCGCCGACGGTGCGGGTCATGAGCGCGGCCACGCCGGCCGCGTCGAGACCGGTGAGGGTGATGGTGGTGGCCTTGAGCGCGAGCGGTGACAACAGCTCGCGCAGCGGGTGGTCGGCGGCCTCGACCTCGGTGTCGCGGTAGGTGCCGATCAGCAGCAGCCGCTCGAACCAGGTCTGCTGGGCCGCGAACGCGAGCAGCCGCAGCGAGGCGGGGTCGGCGAAGTGGAGGTCGTCGAGGACGACGACCACCGGCTGCCGCTGCGCCAGCACCACCAGGGCGTCGGTGACGGCGTCGTAGACCTGGAAGCCGTCGGGCGCCGTCTCCCCCGCCGCCGCCTCGCCGAGCAGCACGGCCAGCACGTCGCCGGCGGACTGCCTGGCCTCCGCCCACCGCTCGGGCCCGGCGGCGCGGCGCAGGGCGCGCAGCGCCTGCACCCACGGCCAGTAGCCCGGCGCGCTGCCGGCCTCCCAGCAGGAACCCGCCGCGACCAGCGCTCCCCTGCCGCGGGCCTGCGCCGCCGCGCTGCTGACGAGCGTGGTCTTGCCGATGCCGGCCTCGCCGGTGACCAGCACCAGCCCCCCGTGGCTGTCGATCACCCGGCCGATCTCGGCACGCAGCAGCCCGGCGGGGTGGTCCCTGCCGATGAGATCGCGTGCCGTCCCGTTCATGACACTGGCAACGTAGCCTGCCGCACCGACAGAATCCGGTCATGGGCAGGGCCGCCCCGGTCGATCCGGCGGCGGCCCGCGTGTCCTCAGTGCCGTGCGGTCAGTGCTTGAAGGCGTCCTTGACGTGCTTGGCGGCGTCCTTGGCCTTCTCACCGGCCTGCTTGACCTTGCTCTTGCTCTGGTCGGCGCGGCCCTCCGCCTCAAGACGCTCGTCGTCCGTGGCGCGGCCCATGCCTTCCTTGGCACGGCCCTTCATCTCTTCGGCCTTGTTGGAAATCTTGTCGTCGGCGCCCATGGCCGGCCCCCATCCTTCTCGATGAAAGAACTCCGGGCTTCCTCTATCCGAGGCCGCCACCGGGAAACGTCAAGGCGGAAGCCCGGCCCTCTGACGAGGACCGGGCTCCGGTGGGGAAGGGGTTACCTGAGTATCGGGTACCGCTGGACGATGGCCGTCTTGCCGAGGCCGAGGGTTTCGCCCGCGTTGGCCATGGCCAGACCGGCCAGGACGACGGTGTAGATGAGGTGCTCGTCCATGAAGGGGTTGGTGGTCAGGGGCAGCGCCGCCGCCCACATCATCACCATCATCAGGCCGCCGGCGACCGCCGCGACCCGGGTGCCGATGCCGAGCATGAGCGCGAGGCCGATGCCGAGGAGGCCGAGCATGAACAGCCAGTCGACCCAGGCGTGTCCGGCGAGTGCGGTGAAGAAGCCGCCGAGCGCGTTCTCCTCGGTGCCCTTCAGGAAGCCGGTGGTCGGGCTGCCGCCCGCCAGCCAGGCCTTCTCGGCCGTGGTGGCGAAGCCCAGGCCGAAGGTCTTGTCGAGGAAGGCCCACAGGAAGGTCCAGCCCAGTGCGATCCGGGCGATGGCCCACACGTAGTCGACGGGGCGGCGGGTGTGCGCCTCGGGAATCTGCACCGGGATCCTGCGTGCCGTGGGGCGGTCGTACGTGGTGGCCATGGCTCCTGTCCTTTCAGGGGTGCCTGCTGCTGGTTACAGTTCACCGCACCGGCGATCACGCGGGCAGAGCCGTACGACCCCGGCTCGATGGGACCTTCGGCACCCGTCCGTACGCCGTCCGCCCCTACCTTCTCCCGGCCACCGCGTGGTGTCCTGGCCGGAAGAGGGTAGGCGAGCAGACGTGGGATCCATCACCATCCAGCGCGTGTACGAAGACCGGCCGGCCGAGGGCGCCGTGTTCCTGGTGGACCGGGTGTGGCCGCGCGGCGTGCGCAAGGACGACCTGCGGCTCGACGGCTGGCTGCGGGACGCCGCGCCGTCGAAGGAACTGCGCCAGTGGTTCGGCCACCGGCCCGAGCGGTTCGCCGAGTTCGCCGTACGCTACCGGGCCGAGCTGGACGCCGGCCGCGAGTCGCTGCGCCCGCTGCTCGACGCCGCCGCCGAAGGGCCGGTGACCCTGCTCTACTCGGCCAAGGACACCGAGCACAACCAGGCCGTGGTGCTCCGCGACTACCTGCTGGAGCACCCCGGCTGAAGGCGTCAGAACGCGCCGTCGAGGGTGACGGAGCTCTCGTCGAACCTGAGCTCGCCGCCCTCCTCCCGGACGACGAAGCGGTAGGTCCCGGTGCACCTCGGCCGCAGCACCCCGTCGACGGTGACCATGAGCGTCAGGTAGGCGGCGACCGTCGAGGTGGCACCCGCGACGGAGGCGACGCGGACATTGGTGATCACGTGCCGCCGGGTGTCCGTCTGCCGGCCGATCGTCCCGCCGAAGTGCGCGCGGATCGCGTCGTGGCCCTCGTGGGGGCCGTGGAGCGTGCCGTCGGCGGCCTGGACGCTGTAGCGCGCCCCCGGCCAGTAGCAGGCCAGGACCGCGTCCGGGTCCTTCGTGTCGAGACCCCAGGCGAAGTCACCGAGGAGGGTGTTGAGTGCGGCCCAGTCGGGCATGGCTCCTCCCTCTGTCAGTCGCCGAGCGGTCTGAGCGTGATCGCGAGCTCGGGGCACCCTTCGGCCGCCAGGCCCGCCTCCTCGGCCTCCGGACCGCTCACGACGTCGGCCAGCGGCATCGCCTTCGAGTCGTCGGGCCTCATCCCGAACAGCCCGGGCGCCGTGGCGACGCACATCCCGTGCGCCTGGCACTGGTCCAGGTCCACTTCTATCTTGTAGGCGCTCATCAGCGTCCCTTCCTGCCGAACCTCATGGGGAACTCCGCACGGCGGGTGTCGCCGCGGTCTCGCCGCCGTCAACGACGAAGTCGGCGCCCGTGCAGAAAGCCGACTCGTCCGAGGCGAGGAACACGACCAACGGCGCGACCTCGTCCACCGACCCCTTCTTCCGCCGCAGGCTGCCGCCCGGGCCGGCGAAGCCGGCGGTCATGGGGGTCTCGACGAGGCCGGGCACGATCGTGTTCACGCGCACCCCGTACGGGGCGAGCTCGACGGCGGCGGCCTTGGTCATCCCGCGCACCGCCCACTTGCCTGCCGTGTAGCCGATGATGCCGGGGAAGCCGGTCACCCCGGCCGTGCTCGACACGTTGACGATGGAGCCGCCGCCGCCTTCGCGCATGAGGGGGACGACCGCCTTCATACCCAGGAATGTGCCGAACGCGTTCACCTCCAGCACCCGCTGGAAGGATGCCGCGTCCGTCTCCATGAGGGCGGTCCTGTGCACGATGCCGGCGTTGTTGACCAGCACGTCGAGGCGCCCGTAGCGCCGGCGGCAGTGGTCGGTCGCGGCAGCCCACGCGGACTCGTCCACGACGTCGAGCGCCACGGACGAGGCGTGCGGCCCGCAGTCCCCGGCGACCGCCCGCGCCGCCTCGGCGGCCACGTCGGTCACCACGACCCGCGCGCCTTCGGCGGCAAGAGCCCGGCAGTAGGCCGCGCCGAGGCCCGCCGCGCCGCCCGACACGAGCGCCACCTTGCCGTCGAGCCTGCTCATGCGGCCAGGTTCACGTAGAGGTCGCGCGGGCCGCGGGTGCGCAGGCCGACGTCGACCGGCTCGGCGTCGTCGGCCAGCCGCATGCCGGGGAACGAGTCGAGGAGCAGGTTGAGCCCGACCTCCATCTCCGTCTTGGCGAGCATCGCGCCGAGGCAGAAGTGGCGGCCCGTGCCGAAGGAGAGGTGGCCCGCCGCTCCGCTGAAGGCCCGGCCCGGGTCGAGGTCGGGGCGGCCGATGACGAACTCCTCGGACCTCTCGAAGCGCGACTCGTCCCGGTTGGCCGAGGCCGCGATCAGCAGCATGGTCGACCCGGCGGGCACCTGGACGCCCTCCAGCTCGACGTCCTCCTCGCACATGCGGGTGGTGATCTGGCTGGGCGGGGAGAAGCGCAGCGTCTCGGCGATCGCCGCGTCCACCAGGGCGCGGTTGTCGCGCACCCGGGCCCACTCGCCGCCGACCAGCAGGTTCTTGCACAGGCTCCCGAACGCCTTGTCGGTCGTCTCGCCACCGGCGGTCAGCAGGAGGCTGATGTACGCGCGCACCTCGTCGTCGGTCATGCGGTAGTCGTCCACCTGGGACTGGACGAGCATCGATATCAGGTCGTCGCCGGGGTGCTCGCGACGGTACGCGATCAGCGGGGCCATGTAGCCGGCCAGGTCCGCCCTGGCCTGGAGGCCCTGACGGTGCACCTCCTCGTCGCCGGAGAGGTTGCTGACGAACGCCATGATCTTGCCGTACCACCCCGCGAACAGCTCGTGGTCGGACTCCGGCAGCCCGAGCATGTCGGCGATCACCGCGATCGGGTACCGATGCGCGAACCCCGCCACGAGGTCGACGCGCGAGCCGTCCGCGCTGTCGCGCATCTCGTCGGCCAGCCGCTGGGCGCGGCGCGGGACGATCTGCTCCAGGATCTTGCCGGCCGTGCGGTGGATGAGGGCGTGCACGCGGTCGAGGCCCTGGCCGCGGAAGTGCGGGGTGAGCAGGGCGCGGTTCTTCGCGTGCAGGAGCCCGTCCATCGACAGGACCGTCCGGCCGTGGATGGCCTCAAGGGTCCCGGTGTAGGCGCGGGTCGAGAAGCGCGCGTCCTTGTAGACCGAGGAGACGCCGCGGTACGTGCTCACCAGGAACGATCCGAGCCGCGCGTCCTGGAGGACGGGGGCGTCGGCGCGGAGTTCCCGATAGAAGGCGTGGGGATCCGCCGCGACCTCCGGATCGAGGATAGATGAGCGTGTCATGCCTGCCCCTCCGCACTGCTTACGACCAGAGCCCGGACGCCTGGGCTCCAACTATGATTATGGTAGGAATTGTTATCCTTGATATGGGCGTAAAGTCAAGACAGCACCCGAGGAGAGCAGATGCCAGGACCCGTCGTCATCGCCGGTGGTGGTCTCGCGGCGCTTCGCACCGCGGAGAACCTGCGGCGGTTCGGGCATGCCGGGCCGATCACGATCGTGGGTGACGAGCCCTGGCTGCCCTACGACCGGCCGCCCCTGTCGAAGGCGGCGCTCGTCGGCGACTCGGCGGAGCCGGCGCCGCTGCGGTCCGGCGAGGCCCTCGCCGACCAGGGCATCGAGGTGATCCGCGGCGTCCGCGCGACCCGGCTGGACGGAGAGAACAAACGGCTCGTCCTCTCCGACGGCGCCCGCCTGCCGTTCGAGCACCTGGTGGTCGCGACGGGCGTACGGGCGCGGGCGCTGCCCGCCATCCACCCCGCGCTGCCCGTGCTGACCCTGCGCACCTGGGAGGACTCCCGCAAGGTACGGGACGCCGTCCTCGCCGCGGCGCACGTCACCGTGGTGGGCGCCGGCTTCCTCGGCCTGGAGATCGCCTCGGCGGCCAGGAGCCTCGGGCGGTCCGTAACCGTCGTCGAGGCCGGGTCCGCACCGCTCTGGGCGCTGGGGCCCACCGTGGCGGAACGCGTCACCGCGCTGCACCGCCGGCACGGCGTCGGCCTCCGTCTCGGGCGTCGCATCACAGGCGCCGAGCCGGAGGCCGGCCGCTTCACGGTCACGCTCGACGACGGCGAAGCCCTGCCGACGGACGTCGTGGTCGGCGCGATCGGCGGCGTACCCAACGTCGAGTGGCTCGCCGGTTCGGGGCTGGACGCGGCCGCCGGGGTGCCGTGCGAAGAGACCGGGGCCACGCCCGTCGAGGGAGTCCACGCCGTCGGCGACGTGGCGAGCATCGCCGGCCACGGGCGCACCGAACACTGGAACCACGCGGTCGCGACGGCGGTGGTCGTCGGCCACAACATCGCCCGGCCGGACGCGCCGCCCCGGCGCCTCTCCGACGTCCCGTACTTCTGGAGCGATCAGCACGGCTCCAAGCTGCAGTGCCTGGGCACCCCTGACCCCTCGGACGACCTGCGCGTCATGCGCGACGACGAGCACGGCTTCCTCGCGGTCTACACCAGGGACGGGATCGTGACCGGCGTCGCCGCGCTGGACATGCCCCTGGCTCTCAACCGGTGCCGGCCGCACGTGAACACGGCCTTCGACGCGACGGCCATCGGCGCGATCGTCGCGTGAGAGCGGCCGGGCCGGCGTGCCGGCCCGGCGGCCCTCATGACGAGACGAGGTCACCCACCGGCACCCGCAGGTCGTCGGTCCCGAACCAGACGCAGGCCGGCCACGGCACCTCGACGGTGACCGGCTTGCCCCTGTCGAGACCCGCCGCGACGGCCGCGTCCGCGCGCGCGTTGAGCCGGACGTCGCCCAGGCTGACGCTGACGTCGTAGCTGCGGCCGACGTACACGGAGTCGGCCACGGTGGCCTGGAAACGCAGGCACGACCGGGACGTGGGGGCGGGCACGATCACGGCGTCGGACTGCCGGAACCGCACCTGGCACCCCGCCCCGAGCTCCTCCGGGAGCGACGCCGGCTCCACGGGCTCGTCGGGCGCCGCCTTGAGCCGCCACCGGCCGTCCTCGCGGACCAGGTCCAGGACGTTCGTGATACCGACGAAGTTGGCGACGTAGGACGTCTCGGGACGTTCGAAGACGTCCTGGGGTGTGCCGATCTGCTCGATCCGGCCCTTGTTCATGACGGCGACCCGGTCACCGAGGGCCATCGCCTCGGACTGGTCGTGGGTCACGTACAGGCCCGCGAAGCCCAGGCGCTGGTGCAGTTCGTGCAGCTCGTTGCGGACGCGGACCCGCAGGAGGGCGTCCAGGTTGCTGAGGGGCTCGTCCATGAGCACCAGGCGGGGCCGTGACACGAGGCCGCGCGCCAGCGCCACCCGCTGCTGCTGGCCGCCGGACAGCTGGTGCGGGTAGCGGTCGAGCAGGGGCCCGCAGTCGACCAGGTCGGCCGCCTGCTCGACCCACTTCTCCTCCTTGAGCGCCTTGGTCAGCTTGCGCACCTTGAGCGGGTAGCTGATGTTCTGACGCACCGTCCTGTGCGGCCACAGCGCGTACGACTGGAAGACCATGCCCAGCTCGCGCTTCTCCGGGGCGACGTCGACGCCCCTGCCGGAGTCGAACACCACGGTGTCCCCGAAGCGGATCACGCCCTCGTCGGCGCTCTCCAGGCCCGCCACGCAGCGCAGCGCCGTGGTCTTCCCGCAACCGCTCTGCCCGAGGAGCACGACCAGCTCGCCCTCCTGGATGTCGAGGTTCAGCCCGTCGATCGCGGTGAAACGGCCCGCTCCGGACCCGAAGGTCTTCGTCAGGTTCTCGATACCGAACATCACAAACTCTCCAATGCTTTGGAGCCCCCGAGCCGTACCGCGAGGATGACGCCCGCGGCCGTCACCAGGCACATCACCAGTCCCATGGCGGCGACCAGAGGGTAGGAAACGTTGAGCCACAGGTCGTACAGGGTCGTGCCCATGACCTGGGTCCGGGTCGACCGCACCAGCAGCGACGCGGCGAACTCGTGGGTGAGCAGGACGAAGATGAGCGCGGCCGCGCCGCCGAGCGAGCCGCGGATCATCGGGATGACGACCTGGAGGTGCGTGCGCACCGGCCCGGCCCCGCTGACCCGGGCGGCCTCCTGGTAGCTGTCGCCGAGCGACATGCGGGCCGCGAGCTGCATGCGGGTGGCGAACGGCAGCATCAGCGTCACGTAGACCACCACGAGGACCCACGGCGTGCCGTACAGGACGAACGGCGGCGCGGTGTAGGTGAACAGGAACCCGGCGCCGAACACCACCGCGGGCACCCCCAGCGGCAGCGAGACCAGGATGTCGACGATCGCGCGGACGCGGGCGTCGAGCGAGCGGCGGTGCAGGATGTCCGCCAGCACGTACCCGATCGGCAGCGACACGAGCACGGAGATGCCCGAGGCGACGAGGCTCGTCTGGACGGCGCTGACCGCCGTCGGCGTGTCCCACAGCTCGCGGAAGTTCTTGAGGCTCCACGTGCTCACGTCGATCTGGCCGGTCCAGAACGGCGACAGGGAGGCGGCGATCAGCGCCAGCAGCGGCAGCAGCGCCACGACGGCGGAGAACAGCCCGATGACGACGACCGCGGCCGGGCTGCGCCGCGCGGAGTAGCGGGAGGTCTTCCCCCCGTCGGTGACGAACCGCCGCTCCTCGCCGAGGAGCATCCGCTGCAGGGCGACGATGCCGAACCCGACCAGCAGGAGCGGGGACGCGACCGCGGCGGCGGCGCCGTAGTCCGCCAGGCCGGCGTTGGCGAAGAAGTACACCTCGGTCGTCAGGACCTTGACGTTCTTGATCGAGCCGAGCAGCAGGGGCGCCGTGAACTGGCCCAGGCCGAGCAGCAGCGCCACCGCGCCGCCGTAGATGAGCGAGGGCCGCACGACGGGCAGCAGGATGCGGAAGAAGACGCCCACCGGCCCGTCCCCGGCCGTGCGCCCGGCCTCGACCAGCTCGTAGTTGACCCGCAGCAGGCCCGCCCGCAGGAACACGTACACGAACGACGTCAGCCCGAGCGCGGTCAGGAACACGATCCACGGGACGGTGAAGACGTCGATCGGCCCGGTGTCGCCGCCGGTCCAGAAGGGCAGCGACCGGATGAACCGGTTGACCGTGCCGGAGTTCGGGGCGAGGAGCAGCCCCCACCCGATCATGCTGGCGACCGGCGGCACCACGATGGGCAGGATCGGGAGCGACGCCATCCAGCGCGCCCGGGGCGGCAGCTGGATCGAGTACCACGCCAGCACCGCCCCGAACACCAGCCCGATGACGAGGGAGCCGAGGCCGAGCAGCAGCGTCGTGAGGATCGTGCGCGCGATGTCGGCGGTGCCGAAGCCGCGGGCGTAGCCGGCGCCGCCGTCCGCCAGCGCGAGAAGCTGCAGGCGGACGAGGGGCGCCAGCACGAGGTACCCGATCACGATGATCGCGGCGATCGGCAGGGCATGGCGGCGCAGCGCTCTCCGGCGGGAGAGGCCGGACCTGGTCCCACCCTTCGGGTCCGTGCCGCGCCGGGCCGCCGCCGGCGGCGCCTCACTGATGCTTTTCACTACTACGGCCTCCGATGGAGCGGACTGGTGGAGAAGGGAGAGACGGGCGTCAGCGACCGAAGGTCTGCTTCCACTCGCTCTGCGCCGACCCGAGCCAGCCGGGCTTGGTCGCCCGGGTGAGGTCGAGCAGGGTGAGCTCCTTCGGGGCCTCGACCGCGCCGGCGACGTTCGGCAGGACGCTGAGGTTGTCCTTGGCCAGCGACTCCTGGCCCTCCGCGGACGCCATGAAGTCGAACAGCACCTGGGCCGCGTTCGGGTTGTTCGACTCCTTGAACATGTAGCCCAGGTTCATCGGCGCCCAGCCGGGGTCGGGCATGAGCCAGTCGATGGGACCGCCCGAGGCCTTGATCGGCTTGACCGTCGAGTTGGCGCCCCACAGGGCGATGGAGATCTCGCCGGACAGCAGCGCCTCCTGCAGCGGGACGGCGCTCGGGTAGAACTTCGGCTTGAGCGCCGCCAGCTTCGTCAGGTAGTCGGCGCCGTAGGTGTCCTCGAGCCAGGCGTACAGGTCGGCCATGGGAGCGGCCAGGTTGTCCACGAGCCCGAGCTGGCCGCCGCCGTACTTCGGGTCGACGAGACCCTCGTAGGTGGCCGGCGGGTCGGTCACCTTCTCCGTGTTCCACGCGATGCCGAGCGCGGTGAGCGCGGACGTCTGCAGGACATCGTCGATCAGGTAAGGGGTGCCCTTCCATTCGGGACCGGCGCCGTTGGGGCCGACCGGCTCGGCGAAGAGCCCCTCGTCCGCCTTGGTCTTCGCCCACTCGTAGTTGACGTGGTTGACGATGTCGGCCCCGAGCGACCCGGACTTGAGCTCGGCGTCGAGCTTGGCGCTGACCTCAGGTCCGACGATGCGCGTGATCTTGAGGTCGATGTCCGGGTACGTCTTCTCGAAGCGGGTCTCGAGCTCCTTGTTCACCTCGGGGAGCAGGGCCGAGTACAGCGACACCGTGCCCTCTTCAGACGCCTTCTTCAGGACCTCGTCCCAGGTCGAGGCCGCCGTCGACATGCCGCCCCCGCCAGGGGCGGCCGCCTGGCCGCCGCACGCCGCCAGCAGTGCCGCCGCGACCACTGCGATGCCCACTCGGGTGGTTCTTCCCACTGATCCAAATCCTCTGCTCGTCAGCCTGGCGGGCAGGGTAGACAACCGTGCCACAGGCCCGTCTTTAGGCGAATCATAGGGATGATTATCAAGCAGGACAAGGGACAGTATGCGGTTAATGGTATGCATGGATCAGCGCGGCCCGGGGCCGATTCCGGCAGAGTCGGGGCGTACGGGTCGGAGGGCCCGTCCAGGGCGTCCATGACAACGATATTCAAACGGAGTCCGGAGGACGCGTTGTGTGGGGCGGCGACGGTCGGGTAAGTCTGCTGCCATGCTCGACGCGCGCGACGAGGGACGGTTACTGACCGGACGCTACCGGCTGCGGTCCGAGCTGGGCCGGGGCGGCATGGGCACGGTCTGGCGGGCCTACGACGAGCTGCTCGACCGAGAGGTGGCGATCAAGGAGCTGTCCATCCCGGCCTCGCCGCCCGAGCACCGCGACGTCCTGATCGAGCGCACCATGCGGGAGGCGCGCATCGCCGCCCGGCTCCACCACCCGCACATCGCCGCCGTGTACGACGTGGTGCTGGCCAACGACCGGCCGTGGATCGTCATGCAGCTGGTCCGGTCGCGGAGCCTGGCCGACGAGATCTACGACCGCGGCGCGCTGGCGGTGCCGACCGTCACCCGGATCGGGCTGGAGGTGCTGGCCGCGCTGCGCGCCGCGCACGCCGCCGGGGTGCTGCACCGCGACGTCAAGCCGGCCAACATCCTGCTCACCGCCGACGGCCACGCCGTGCTCACCGACTTCGGGCTGGCCACCACGCTCGACGACGACTCCACGCTCACCCAGCAGGGCATGGTGATGGGCACGCCCGCCTACCTCGCCCCCGAGCGCGCCTCCGGCGAGCGGGCGACCGCGCTGTCCGACGTGTGGTCCCTGGGCGCCACGCTCTACACCGCCGTGGAGGGGCGGGCGCCGTTCGCCCAGGGCGGCAGCCGGGCCGACACGCTCAACGCCGTGCTCACCCGCGACCCGGCGCCCTTCGAGCAGGCGGGCGAGCTGGCGCCGGTCATCACGGCGATGCTGACCAAGGACCCGTCCGAGCGCGCCGACGCCGCGCGGGCGCAGGAGCTGCTGCGGCAGGTGCCCGGCCGGTCCAAGCGTGCCAGGACCCGGCCGTTGACCGCGGCGACGGCGCCGAGGGCCGCCAGGGCCGGGCGGCTGATGGCCTCGCGGTGGCGGGAGGCCGCCGCGGTCGCGGCCCTGGTCACCACCGTCATCGCCACCGTGTCGCTGAACTCGGCGTCCGCGCCGCGCCGGCACGCCCACCCGATGCCGCAGCCGACGGCCGACGCGCCCAGCGGTGTCATGAGGGCCGAGCCCTCGTCGCGGCCGCGCGCCGGAGAAGCCCGCGAGCAGGGCGTCCAGGTCCGCACGGAGCACACGCAGCGCACCGCCGTCACCGGACACACCACGTCCCCCGCCAGACGGGCGGCCGACGGTTCCGGCCGGGCCCGTACGAAGACGCCCGGCAACTCACAGCCCCAGGGGAAGGCCAAGGGTCACTACAAGTGACTACGTAGATTCCCCGATGCGTGACCCGGGCGGCGCGCCTACTGTCGGCTGACCAGGCCGCGTCCGACGAAGGTGGGTCCATGCGCACGCTGACCGCGTTCCTCTCCACCGTCCTCCTTGCGACCGCGCTCACGGCGCCCGCCGAGGCCGCCCCGAAGAAGCCCGCCGCGGGCGCCGCCGACGTGGTGTTCGACCGGGCCGACTTCGCCGCCGGCACGCCCGAGGGAACCAGCGCGGGCGACGGGCTCGCCTTCGCCACCGCCGCCGGCACCACCTCCTACACCGACCGCCTCGGCACCAGGACGTGGGAGTACGCCCGCTGGACCGGCCCCGAGCGGCCGCTGGAGTTCACCGCCACCGAGCTGATCGCGTCCTGGACGGCCGACGTCCCCGCGGGCAGCTGGGTGCAGGTCGAGGCGCGCGCCCGTAACTCCTCCGGGCTGACGAAGTGGTACGTGCTCGGCCGGTGGGCCTACGGCGAGGGCGACATCGACCGCACGTCGGTGCCGGGCCAGGGCGACGACGACGCCCGGGTGGCCGTCGACACGCTGGTCGCGGCGGAGGGCAGGCAGATCTCGGCCTACCAGCTGCGCGTCACCCTCTACCGCGCGCCCGGCTCGTCCGTCGTGCCTCGGGTGCGCACGCTCGGCGCCATGGCCTCCAACGTGCCCGACCGCAAGACCGTGCCGGTGAGCCCCGGCGGCGGCGCCTGGGGCTCCGAGCTGGACGTGCCGCGCCGCTCGCAGAGCGTCCACTCCGGCCACTACCCCGAGTGGGACGGCGGCGGCCAGGCCTGGTGCAGCCCCACCTCGACCACGATGGTGCTCGGCTACTGGGGCCGCTGGCCGAGCGCGGAGGACACCGCCTGGGTCGACCCGTCCGATCCCGATCCGGAGGTCGACCACGCCGCCCGCCACACCTACGACCACGCCTACCAGGGCGCCGGCAACTGGCCGTTCAACACCGCCTACGCGGGCCGCTACGGCATGGACGGCTTCGTCACCCGGCTGCGCACGCTCACCGAGCTGGAGAAGCTGATCACCGCGGGCATCCCGGTCATCACCTCGCAGTCGTTCAAGAAGAACGAGCTGCCCGGCGCGGGCTACGGCACGAACGGCCACATCATGGTCGTGGTCGGCTTCACCGCCGATGGCGACGTCATCGCCAACGACCCGGCCTCGGCCACCAACGCCGCCGTCCGCCGCGTCTATCCTCGGGCCGCCTTCGAGAACGTCTGGCTGCGCGGCTCCAGCAGCGGCGGCGTGGTCTACGTCATCCACCCGCCGGGCCACGACCTGCCCGCGACCACGCCCGGCCTGCCCGCCAACTGGTGATGTGTGGATGCGTAACGTCCGTGGACAGGGTGGATCATGGTGTTCGGGCCGTCTTCCCGTTCCCGTGGGGTTCACACCGCTATGCCCGAGAAGCCCCGCCGACGTGACGGAGATTTGAACCTCTTCGGCCCTGCCAGTCCCCCGCTTCGCGCGCCCAGGGGGACAGCATGGCTACGCGGCGTGAACGCGCCGTAACGAAAGGTGCGATACAGCCAAGTATCGCCTCGTTCAGGAGGTTTTCATGCTCAAGCGGACCCTCATCTCGCTTGCCGTTCCCGCCATGCTCGCCACCGGGCTCCTCGCGATGGGCGGGAGCGCGAGCGCCGCCACCGGCGAGCGCTTCGAGTGCCAGCTGCGCACCGTCGACAACGGCAACGCCTCGCTGGCCACCTGCCGCAACCGGGGCGACTACGTCCACTGGATCCGGTGCGACAGCGGCACCCGGATCGTGGAGGTCAGGGAGGAGTTCACCGGTCGCCGCCACGTGCTCGACTGCCCGAACGGCTACCGGCTGAGGAACCAGTCCATCGGCTTCTGAGCCGAAGCAGGAAAGGCCACCGCCTCCAGGGGCGGTGGCCTTTCGCGTGTGTCAGCGGGTGGGATCGAACTCGCGCAGGATCGCGGAGGTCTTGCCCGTGGTGATCTGCTCGGCCAGCATGCGGCCGGTGGCCGGGCCGTGCGTGACGCCCCACATGCCGTGCCCGCCCGCCACGTAGACGCCGGGCACCCGGGTCGCGCCGACCAGCGGCTTGCCGTCGGGGGTGACGGGACGCGCGCCGACCCAGGTGTCGGTCCGCTCCTCCCAGCGCACGCCGGTCATGAGCGGCCGGGCCGACTTGATGATCGCCTCGACCCGGCGCTCGAACAGCGGCGCGTCCGCGTCGCGGAACTCCATCGTGCCCGCCACCCGCAGCTTGCCCTGGTACGGGGTGCAGGCGACGCGCACGGCCGCCAGGTAGAGGGGGCTCGGCACCGGCTCGTCGGTCGGCACCGTGAACGAGTAGCCGCGCCCGGCCTGGACGCGCGTCCGCACGCCCCACTCCGCGCCGAGCTTGTTCAGCCAGGCGCCGGTGGCGAGCACCACGGCGTCGGCCTTGACCTCGTCGCCCGCGCCGGACCGGACCACGTGCCCGCCGGCCTCGGACGTCACACCGGTGACCCGGAAGCCCGGCCGGATCTCGCCGCCGCGCGCGGTGACGGCGGCGGCCAGGGCGTGCGTGAACGCGCCGGGGTCGATGTAGCGCTGGCCGTCGAGCCGGACACCGGCGGTGGCGCCGGCCGAGAGCTGCGGCATCTGCGCGCGCAGCTCGTCACCCTCGAACGCGGCGTAGCGGATCTCCAGGCCGGAGTCGTTGATGCGGCGCAGCTCGTGCAGCAACGAGACCGCCTGCTTCTGGGTCTCGAACGCCGCCATGATCGGCGCCTCGATGGTGGGAGCCTCGACGCCGTTGCCGGTGAGCACGTCGAACGCTTCCAGGCACTCCTCGTTGAACGGGAGGTTGGCCCGCACGGCGCGGCCCCACGAGCGCCAGTTGCAGTGCAGCGCGAACCGGGTCAGGAACGACCACAGCCCCACGTCGGGGGTCACCGGGACGTGCAGCGGAGCGTTCTTGTCGAGCAGCGAGCGCAGCCCGTAACGGAGCACGCCGGGCTCGTTGAGCGGAATGGCCAGCCCCGGGGACAGCCAGCCCGCGTTGCCCCATGACGCGCCCGCGGCGACCCCGTCGCGGTCGACCACGGTGACCTCCACGCCGCGTTCCTGCAGGAACCAGGCGGTGGACAGACCCACCACACCGGCGCCGATCACCACAGCCGTACGCGGCCCACCGTCGATGCCCATTGCTGCCATCCCCTTCCTCAGATAAGGGAAGGATTACCGGTACGCGAGCAAAAGGCGCTGTGCTGGGAGAACAACCGCCCAACGCCTCTTTGTCCATCGGCGACAAAGGCTCAGCCCTGGTGGAGCGCGAGCCCGATGATCATGGCCAGGCGCTTCTCCGGCCGGTCGAGCTCCAGGCTGGTGACGGCGGCCATCTTCCGCAGCCGGTAGCGCACCGTGTTCGGGTGCACGCCGAGCCGGGTGGCCACGGCCGCGAGGTCGCCCTGCGCCTCCAGCCAGGCCCGCAGGGTCTCGACGTAGCGGGTGCCGTGTTCGGTGTCGTGGCGGGTCAGGTCGGCGACGGGACCGCGGGCCGGGGTGCGGCCGGAGGAGGCGGCGGCGCGCAGCCGCTGGAGCAGGATCTCGTCCCACGACTCGTCGTACACGACGGGCCCCGCGGGCACGGCCGCGCGCAGGGCCAGGCTCTCGTCGGCCTCCTGCCTGCTCGCGGGCAGCTGCGCCGGCTCGGCCGGCCCGCCCACCCCGGCGGGCACGATGACGCCGCGCGGCAGCACGGACACGATGGCGCGCACCCAGTCGCGGGCCGGGGCGGCGTCGTTCCCGCACGGCAGCACCGTGTAGAGCGTGTTGCCGAACAGCGCGCTGCGGCCCGGCCGCGACCAGCCGAACCCGGTGGTCGCCCGCTCGAACGCGGTGAGCACCGCCGCGTGCCGCTCCGCGCCGACGTGCGCCTGCAGCGCGATCACCCGGAACTGGCCGCCGGGCAGCCCGAGCCTGCTGATCAGCGCCGGGGCGTCGGTGGTGCCCTCCACGAGCTGGATCACCAGGTCGGACTCCACCTGGCGTTCGAGGTCGGCGCTCACCCGGGAGCGCAGCAGGTGGAGCGCCACGGCCCTGGCCCCGTCGGCCAGCCGGTCGCGCTGCCGCCCGGCGAGGGGACGCTGGCACTCGACCCAGATGGACCCGAGCAGCTCGCGCCCGGCCCGCACCGCCACCACCATGCGGCCGCGCAGCCCGTGTTCGGGCGACGGCTCCACGAACAGCGGCTCGTCGGAGGCGGCCAGGTGGGAGAAGACGCCCTTGCCTTCCAGCAGCCCGCGCATCTCCTCGGGCACCCGCCGGCCGAGGATCGTCTCCAGCCGCACCGGGTCGGCGGTCTGCTGCGAGCCGGAGTAGGCGAGCACCCGCGACATCTGGTCCTCGACGGTGACCGGGTAGCCCAGCTCTCCGGCCAGCGTGTCGGCGAACGCGAACAGGTCGGTCGGGCCCCGGCCCGCCTCGGTCTCACGCCCTTCGAGCACCAGCCCGTACACGATCCCGAGCAACTGGCTCCATGACACGGCCGGGTCGACCAGCAGCACCGCGACCCCCGCGGCCCGGCCCTCGGCCGCCGCGTCGTCGCCGTCGCCGCCGTCGCTGCCGCTGTCGCTGTCGCTGTCGCGCACCAGCACCGCGGCGGCCCGCGCGGCGGCGCCCAACCGCACCGCCTCCGGCGCGGACCCGACCCCGACGGCCAGGAAGACGTCGCCGGTCGCCGGTCGCGGATCGGCCGGGTCGTGGACCACCACGCTGCGCAGCGGCACGTCCCGGGAGGCGGGCGCGCACACCAGGCGCGTCCCGTATCCACCGAGGACGTTCACCAACCGATCGAGCTTCAGCATCTCCGCCGAAGCGTACCCGGCCTGGTCAGCCCGGTTGCTTCTGGCCGGCGGGCGGTTCCTTCGGCGGTTCTTCGGGCTGGGGGGCCTGGACCGGTGGTTCGAGCTTGTGGCGGGTGCCGAAGGTGTCCAGCAGCGCCAGGAGCATCGCCACCGTCGGGATCGCCAGCAGCGCCCCCGTCACGCCGAACAGCAGCGCTCCGGTGATCGCGGCCGAGAACGAGACCCCGGGATGGATGTCCACCCCCCACGCGCTGATCCTGGGCTCCAGGGTGAGGTTCTCCACCTGCTGGTAGAGGATGCCCCAGGCGAGCGCCGCGAGCCCGATCCACGGCCGGTCCGAGACCAGCCCGACCACGACGGGCAGCGCGATCGCGATGTACGTGCCGATGGTGGGCACGAACTGGGCCACCACCCCGGTCCACACGCCCAGCGCGAGCCACGACGGCATGCCGAGCGCCAGGAACACGATGGTCGAGGCGGTGCTGTTGATCAGTGACAGGATCACCCGGGCGGCCACGTAGCCGCCGGTCTTGGCCAGCGAGATGTCCCACACGCTGGTGAAGACCTGCTGGAAGCGGCCGGGCAGCCGCCGCGCCAGCCACTGGCGGGCGCGCGGCCCGTCGGCCGACAGGTAGAAGGTCAGCAGCATGAGCGCGAAGATGTTGAACACCATCCCGGCCACGGTGCCCAGCACGCCGAGCACGCCCGCCAGGACCCCCTGCGCGTATCCGGCGGCCTCCTGGGGCGTCAGCTTGACCGATTCCAGGATGTCGGAGACGTTGTAGTTCGTCCCGAACTGCCGGTTGACCCACTCCGTCGCGGCGGCCAGCACGTCCGGCAGGCCCTTGACCAGCAGCGCCACCTGCTCCACGAAGAGCTGCCCGAACAGCACCAGGAAGATCGCGGCGAACAGGCCGAGCCCGGCCATCACCACCGCGGCCGCGGCGCCACGCCGCATGTGCCGCGCGAGCCTGCCCACCGCCGGCTCCATCGCCAGCGACAGGAACCAGGCGATCACGACGAGGAAGAGGAACGAGCCCGCGTCGGTCAGCACGAACCGCAGGAACATCGCCAGGGCCAGGACGCCGACGACGACGAGCGCGGCCCGCCAGACGTTCCCCGGCGAGAACAGCACCCGGACGGTCGCCGCCGGCGCGGGCTCCGCCTTCTTTCCCGTCGTCATGGACCCTCCCGCGTGCGTCTCCGCCTACGATCTGCCAGGAACATGCCGTTTTACGCGGCTTTCACACCTGGCGGCACGCGTGATCGTCCGTCCTCGCAGGCAGCGTGGCAAGAACCGGTCGGGCGGTTCCCGAGGCGAACGCCGGGGCGGCGGTTCAGCGCGGTTCTCGGGCGGCCGGTGAAGGCGGCCCGCCGGCCGTCACTCGAAGTCGTCCGGGTTGAGCTCGGTGAGCCGGCGCAGCTCGTGCTCGTCGATGCTGTCCTCGATCCCGGGAGTGGCGCCCGCCGGGCGGGGCGAGGTCTCCGCCGCCTCCCTGATGTCGCGCTCGACCTCATGACCTGGTTGCTCGCTCATGTTCTCCCCCTTGTCCCCCGTCCCCTGACCCCGGGCGGGTCACCTCAGACGGGCTGCACCTCCGGACTCGGCACGGTGACCGCCCCCTCGCCCGCGGGCCGAGCGGCACGCCGTCCCAGCGCGTCGCCGGCCCACGCCGCGCCGCCGCCGATCGCGGCACCCGCGAGCGCCACGCCGAGCTGGGTGGCGATCTTCGTCCCGGTACGGGCCGGCGGCGGCTCGGCGGTCCGCCGCCACGCGTAGAGCCAGCCCGCCTGGGCGGCGGCGTCGATCAGGTACGTGGGCGGGACCCGGCCGGTGAACACGTTGATCAGGTCCAGGCGCAGCTGGGTCAGGGCCGCCGAGGTGCCGAGGCGCTTGGCGTACGGCAGCCCCTCCGGGCGGGCGGCGGCCCGCAACTGGTTGAGCCCGACTCCGACGAGCAGACTCCCGACGGTACGGACCAGGAACCGGTCGGTCTTGGCCCCGTACACCTTCTCGTAGCTGGACATGGACAGTGAGGGCCAGAGCCCGCACGCCATGTTGAACAGTCCTTGCGCACGCGCCAGCCGGACGGCGTCGGCCCGGCGGCTGCTCCTTTCGGCCATGTTCCCGCGGCTGCCCTCGCGGGATGTCGGCAAACCGGGCGGCGTTCTAAGCTTGCGCCATGCGCGTAGTGGTGATCGGTGCCAGCGGCCACATCGGCACCTACCTGGTTCCCCGGCTCGTCGAGGCGGGTCACGACGTGGTCGCCGTGAGCCGCGGCACGCGGCGGCCCTACACCCCCCACGGCGCCTGGCAGCGGGTCACCACGGTGACCGCCGACCGGGCGGCCGAGGAGGCGGCCGGCACGTTCGGCGACCGCGTCGCCGGGCTGGAGCCCGACGCGGTCATCGACCTCATCTGCTTCGAGGAGTCCAGCGCCCGCCACCTGGCCGACGCGCTGGCGGGCCGGATCCGCCACTTCCTCCACTGCGGCACGGTCTGGGTCCACGGCCCCAGCGTCCACGTGCCCACCACCGAGGACGCCCCGCGCCGGCCCTTCGGCGACTACGGCGTCAAGAAGGCCGCGATCGAGGCCTACCTGCTCGACCGGGCGCAGCGCGACGGCTTCCCCGCCACGGTGATCCACCCGGGCCACATCGTCGGGCCCGGCTGGGTGCCGGTCACGCCGGCGGGCAACGTCAACCCGGTCACCTTCCAGATCCTCGCCGACGGCGGCGAGCTGGCGCTGCCCAACCTGGGCCTGGAGACCCTCCAGCACGTCCACGCCGACGACGTGGCCCGGCTGTTCATGGCCGCGCTCGCGGGCCGCTCGGTCACGCTCGGCGAGGCGTTCCACTGCGTCGCCGACTCCGCGGTCACGCTGCGTGGCTACGCCGAGACGGCGGCCGGCTGGTTCGGGCGGGAGGCGCGGCTGTCGTTCCTGCCGTGGGAGCGGTGGAAGGAGACCGTTTCGGCCGAGGACGCCGACGCCACCTGGGACCACATCGCGCACAGCCCCCACTGCGGCATGGAGAAGGCGGCGCGGCTGCTCGGGTTCCGGCCGCGCTACTCGCCCTTCGAGGCGATCCGCGAGTCGGTCGACCGGCTGGTCGGGGAGGGTGTCGTCAAGACGCGGTGACCTGCGGCACCGCCGCATACTGCGACCAGTCGGCGCTGATCGCGCCGGCGGTCTTGAGCAGCAGCGGGAGATGCTCCTCGGTGAGCTTCTCCACCGAGGTCTCGGCGGCGTGCGCGTTGACGTTGACGGCGGCGATCACGTTGCCCATGCCGTCGCGCAGCGGGGCGGCCACCGACCTGATGCCGAGCGCCAGCTCCTCGTCGGTGAGCGCCCAGCCCTTGGCCCGCACCGCGCGCAGCGCGCTCTCGCGCTCCTCGCGGCCGGGCCGCCAGCGCGGCGTGATGCCCGACCGGCTCGGCTCGGCCAGCACCCGCTCCACCTCGGCGGGCGGCAGCGCGGCCAGCAGCACCTTGCCCAGCGAGGTCTGCAGCGCCGGGAACCGGGTGCCGATCTGCACCGAGAGGGTGACGATCTTGGGGACCGCCACCCTCGCCACGTACACGATGTCGGACCCGTCGAGCTGGGCGATCGACGACGACTCGTGCGTCCGCGCGACCAGCCACTCCAGGTGGGGCCTGGCGACCTCCCAGAGCCCCATCGAGCGCACGTACGACACGCCCAGCTCCAGCACCCGCGGCGTGAGCGCGAACCCGCCCTGCTCGGCCCGCGCGTAGCCGAGCTCGCTCAGCGTCAGCAGGATGCGGCGGGCCGTCGGCCGGGCCAGCCCGGTCGCGGTCGCCACCTCGGTCAGCGTCAT
Organism: Nonomuraea sp. NPDC050478; assembly: GCF_044458265.1. Lineage (NCBI taxonomy): Bacteria > Bacillati > Actinomycetota > Actinomycetes > Streptosporangiales > Streptosporangiaceae > Nonomuraea > Nonomuraea sp. NPDC050478. The sequence goes on from NZ_JBITHT010000001.1 coordinate 347,182, forward strand.
GACGGGCCGGCCGGGCTGGAACGCCTTGATCACGTCGAGGCCGCGGGCCAGCGCCTCGATGAAATCGGGTCCGGTGTCAGCGCGTGCCATCGACGCCTCGCTCAGCAGGTCTCACGGGTAGGACTTTAACGGTCGCGCGTGGCGGAGCTTCGGTAGTCGGTGTACGTGTACGGGTTGTCGAGGATCTTCGTTTCCGGGATGTCGGGGTTCATGCCCTTCAGCCAGGTTTCCTCCCCCATGGTGGAGCGCAGGTACTCGACCGTCGACTCCACCTGGCGGCGGGCCGCGGCCAGGTCGACGCCGACCAGCTCGTGCTCGTGCTTGACCACCCGGCCGTTGACGACCACCGTGTGCACGTCGCCGCGCTGCGCCTGGAAGGCGACGTGCCCGTACGGGTTGAGCAGCGGGAACGACACCGGCGACCGGTCGTTCTTGATGAGCACCAGGTCGGCCTTCTTGCCGGGCTCCAGGCTGCCGAGGTCGTCGCGGCCGAGCGCCCGCGCGCCGCCCCTGGTCGCCCACTCGACGACCTGGTCGGCGCGGAGCGCGCAGTGCGTGACGGTGTCGCCCTTGGCGTGCGCCTCCAGGTGGGCGCGGGAGCGGTCGGCGCCGAGCGTGGTGCGCATGGCGGAGAACAGGTCGCCGCTCCACCAGACGCTGGTGTCCATGGACAGCGAGACCGGGATGCCGTGCAGGCGGATCGCCCAGGTGGGCGGGTAGCCCTGGCCGGCGCTCTGCTCGCTCTCGGTGGACACCGAGATGGAACCGCCGGTGGCGGCGATGCGGTGGTAGGAGTCGGGCTCCAGCGTGGCGGCGTGCACGTAGACGGTGCCCGGGGTCATGAACCCGTGCTCGTACATCTGCCTGATGCCCTCGTCACTGGTGGCGCCCCAGACGCCCGCGTGGGTGGTGACGGAGACGCCCAGGTCGCGGGCCACCTCGAAGGCGGGCTTCTCCGGGAAGGCGGGGTCGCCCACCACGTCGAAGGCGAGCTGGAAGCCGAGCATGTCGTCGCCGGTGATGCGGCGGCTCACGAAGTCGCGGAACTCCGGCGCGGCGGTCCACTCGGCGGGCGGCGCCTGGATGTTGCCGTACGCGAGCACGAACCGGCCGGGCACCGACCGGAGCGCGTCCACGGCGGCGTCGGCGTGGTCGACGGTCTGCAGGCCGTGCGACCAGTCGACGACCGTGGTGACGCCGGCGTCGATCGCCTCGATGGCGGCGAGCGTGTTGCCCGCGTGCACGTCCTCGGGGCGGAACAGCCTGCCGTGTTCCAGGTAGTACCAGACGAAGTACTGGGTCAGCGTCCAGTCGGCGCCGTAGCCGCGCATGGCGGTCTGCCACATGTGCCGGTGGGTGTCGATCATGCCGGGCATGACGATGCCGTCGGTGGCGTCGATCTCGATCGTGCCGTCAGGCACCGCGAGCTCCGGCCCCACGGCGGCGATCCGGTCGCCCTCGACGAGCACGTCGACGCCGGAGAGCACCTCGTGGCCGTCGGTCATCGGCAGCACCGTGCCGCCCCGCAGCACCACGGGGCGTCCGGCCTCGAATTCTGTCATGGTGGACTCCCTCACCCCGAATTCTGCGTACGACTGTCCGTCATACGGTCACCGCTGGTTAAGGGACACTCTGATGACGCTCGGGCGGCCTGTCAATGGTTGACGCTTCTCCTGTTGGATGGTGAGAATGTGCGTCACGGACATCTGTCCGTGTAACGGATATGGAGGGCGGAGCCGGATGACAGCAGGACCACTGTCCGGTGTGCTGGTGGCCGACTTCTCCCGCGTGCTGGCGGGCCCGTACGCCACGATGCTCCTGGCCGACCTCGGGGCCGAGGTGGTCAAGGTCGAGGGGCCCAAGGGGGACGACACCCGGTCGTGGACACCGCCGGCCCGTGGCGAGGCGGCCACCTACTACCTGGGCGTCAACCGGGGGAAGCGGTCGATCGCGCTGGACCTGCGCGACGAGGAGGACGCCGGGCTGGCCAGGGAGCTGGCGCGGCGGGCCGACGTGCTGATCGAGAACTTCAAGCCGGGCGGGCTGGACAAGTACGGCCTCGGCTTCGACGCGGTGCTGGAGGCGAACCCGGGCATCGTGTACGCGTCCATCAGCGGGTTCGGCTCCGGCCTTGGGGCCAAGGTGCCCGGTTACGACCTGATGGTGCAGGCCATGTCCGGTCTGATGAGCCTCACCGGCGACCCGGAGGGCCCGCCGTACCGGGCCGGCATCTCGGTGTTCGACGTGATGGCGGGCAACCACGCGGTCATCGGCATCCTGGCCGCGCTGCGCCACCGGGACGCCACCGGCCGGGGGCAGCACGTCGAGATCAATCTGCTGTCGTCGGCGCTGACGGCGATGGTCAACCAGAGCTCCGCCTACGTGGCGGGTGGCGTGGTGCCGTTCCGGATGGGCAACGCGCATCCGAGCGTGTTCCCGTACGAGCCGCTGCCGGCCGCCGACACCGACCTGATCGTGGCGACCGGGAACGACGGCCAGTTCCGCAAGCTGTGCGAGGTGCTCGGCATCCCCGAGGTGGCCGACGACCCTCGCTTCGCCCGCAACGCGGGGCGGACCGCCAACCGGGAGGAGCTGCGGCCGATCCTCGTGGACCGGCTGCGCGCCAAGACCGCCGTGGAGTGGTTCGACCTGCTGGTCGAGGCGGGGGTGCCGAGCGGGCCGATCAACACCGTCGACGGCGGGTTCGCGATGGCCGAGCGGTTCGGGCTGGACCCGGTCGTGGCGGTCGGCGAGGGCGAGCGGGCGGTGCCGACGACGCGGCACCCGATCCGGTTCTCCGAGAGCGCGCTCACGTACGAGCTGCCGCCGCCCGAGCTGGACGAGCACGGTGCGGAACTGCGCGCCTGGCTGTCCGAGCCGGGCGGGGAAGGCGGCGGTCGTGGCTGACCGGGAGTATCCGACCGCGCTCGGCGCGTCCTCGGCCGAGAAGATCACCCTGCTGGGCCACGACCTCGCCGAGGACGTGATGGGCGAGGTGGGCTTCGGCGAGCTGGCGTTCTGGCTGGCCGCCCAGCGCAGGCCGTCACCCGGCGAGACGCGCGTGTTCGAGGCCGTGCTCGCCGCGCTGGCCGACCACGGGTTCACGCCCACCGCGATCGTCACCCGGCTCACCTACCTGTCGGCGCCCGACTCGATCCAGGGCGCGCTGGCGGCGGGGCTGCTCGGCGGCGGGTCCCGGTTCCTCGGCGTGACCGAGGACTGCGGCCGGTTCCTGCACGCCGTGCTGGAGTCCGCCGGCGAGCCGCCGGAGGACGACGCCGGGTGGGACGCGCTCGCCCTGGAGACCGTGCGCGCCCGGCGCGCGGAGGGCAGGTTCGTCCCCGGGCTCGGCCACCACGTGCACAAGAACGGCGACCCGCGCACCCCACGGCTGCTGCGGATCGCCGCCGAGGAAGGGCTCTACGGGCCCCACCTGTCGCTGTTCGCCGCCATCGGCCGCGTCCACCCCGAGGTGCTCGGCAAGACGCTCCCGCTGAACGGGGCCGGCGTCTGCGGGGCGGCGCTGGCCGACCTCGGGCTGCCGCTGGAGCTGCTGCGCGGCTTCGCCCTGCTCGCCAGGACCGCCGGACTGATCGGCCAGCTCGCCGAGGAGCTGCGCCACCCGGTGGCCAACGACATCTTCCTGTCGGTCGATCTCAACAACCGGTCCGTCGCCCCCGACCCGTACCCCCCTGGAGGCACGCATGGCTGAACTCGTCGCCGTGATCGCATCCACCCACCATCCGTTCTACTACCGCGCCAGCACGGCCACCGGTGAGGACCGGCCGCCGTTCGCCGACGAGTGGGTGCGCAAGGTGGAGGCGTTCCGTGAGACCCTCACCAGGGCCAGGCCCGACGTGCTGGTGATGGTCGGGTCCGACCACTTCCATCAGCTCTGGCTCGACAACATGCCGCAGTTCCTGGTCGGCAAGGCGCCCTACTACGACGCGAACTGGTACAACGAGGAGCGCGAGTTCGGGCTGCCCCGGATGCTCTTCACCGGCCAGGAGGACCTCTCCTCCCACGTGCTGCGCGAGGGCCTCGACGCGGGCTTCGACCTGGCCTTCTCCAACGAGCTGCGGATCGACCACTCGATCACGTGCCCGATCATCACCCTGCGCCCGCAGAACGACCTGCCGATCGTGCCCGTCTACACCAACATCTTCGCGCCGCCGCTGCCTCGGCCGAAACGGTTCGTGGACCTGGGCCGCACGATCCGGCAGCTGGTCGAGTCGTGGCCGTCGGACCAGCGGGTCGCCGTCATCGGCACCGGCCACCTGTCGCTGGAGCTGGGCGGGCCGCGCCAGTTCGGGCCGCACGGGCCGGACCCGGAGTTCGACGCCAAGGCCGTCGAGTGGATCGCGGGCGGCGACATCGAGGGCTGCCTGGCGGAGGTCACGCTCGACAGCCTGCACGCGCCGGGCAACGCCACCCACGGGTTCATGGACTTCATGCTGATGATGGGCGTCGCGGGCGAGGGCCAGAAGGCCGACTACGTCGACACCTACGATCTGTTCCACACCATGGAGGCGTACTTCACCTGGTACCCGCGCGGAGGCCGGTCGTGAGCAAGTATCTGCTGAACAAGTTCCTGTTCACCGTCGACCGCGACCCCGAGCTGGTCGAGCGCTACCGCGAGGACCCGCGCGGCACGGTCGAGTGGTGGGAGTCGACGCGGGCCAACCTCGTGCTCAACTGCCACGGCGGCGAGGCGTCGACCTGGCTGCGCTTCGACGACGCCGAGCGGGAGGCGCTGGCCGCGCACGACTACGTGCGGCTGTTCGAGATGGGCGCGCACCCGTTCCTCACGCTCACGCTCTTCATCGCCATGTTCGAGCGCGACTACGAGCCTCTCGGGTTCCAGAAGGAGTACGCCCGTAAGCTGGCCCACATGAGCCTGCCCTACCCGGACATCGCGACCTGACCATGCGCGCCGCCCAGATCCACACCTGCGGAGAGCCGCCAGCGGTGGCCGAGCGCCCCGCGCCCGCGCCCGGGCCCGGCGAGGTGCTCGTCGAGGTGTCCGCCGCCCCGGTGACACCGCTCGACCTGCTCTGCGCGACCGGCACGTCCTACTTCGGCACCCCGCCGACCCCGTACGTGCCGGGCGTCCAGGGGGTGGGCACCGTCGGCGGCCGGACCGTCTGGTTCCCCACCACGGCGGGGATGGCGCCGGGCGACGGCAGCATGGCCGAGCTGGCCACGGTGTCCGAGAGCGACCTGGTGGAGCTGCCGCCCGGCACCGACCCGGTGGCCGTGGCGGCGCTGGGCCTGTCGGCCGTGGCCGCCTACATGGCGCTCGGCTGGCGCGGCGAGCTCAGGCCGGGCGAGCAGGTGATCGTGCTGGGCGCGGGCGGGACCGTCGGGCAGGCGGCCGTGCAGCTCGCCCGGCTGGCCGGCGCCCGGCGGGTGGTCGCCGCCGCGCGTTCCGCCGCCGCGCGGGAGCGCGCCGAGCGGGCCGGGGCCGACGCGGTGGTCCCGCTCGACGGCGACGACGCCGGCGAGCTGGCCGCCCGGCTGGCCGCGGCCCTCGACGGCCCCGCCGACCTGGTGCTCGACCCGCTCTTCGGAGTGCCGGCCGCGGCGGCGACCCGGGTGCTGCGCCCCGGCGGGCGCCTGGTCAACCTCGGCGGCTCCGCCTCCGAGACCAGCCCGATCGACTCCTCGACGCTGCGCGGCAAGTCGCTGCGGCTGCTGGGCTACACCAACAACGAGCTGACTCCGGCCCAGCGCGCCGCCGCCATCACCGAGATCGCCGGACACGCGGCGCGCGGCGCGTTGTCGGTCGTTCATGAGATCATGCCGCTCGACGACGCGGAAAAAGCGTGGCAACGTCAGGCGGCGGGCGCTCCTTCGGGGCGGATCGTCCTTTCCGTCCGTTGAGAAGCCGCTACCGTTGTCCGTAGCGCTCCGCGAACAGGAGATCACTCATGAGCGATGCCACTCAGCCGCCGAGCCCCGGCGTGTCGGCCAGCACGCCCAGTGTCGCTCGGATCAACAACTACTTCGCCGGCGGCAAGGACAACTTCGCCATCGACCGCGAGCTGGCGGAGAAGGTGCTCGCGCTGGCCCCCGAGGCCAAGGCCATGGGCGAGCACGTCCAGGAGTTCCGCCAGCGGGTGGTCGCCCACCTGGTCGAGGCGGGCGTGCGGCAGTTCCTGCAGATCGGCGCCTGGCTGCCGGTCGAGCGCAACGTCCACCAGATCGCCCAGGAGCTGGCGCCCGAGTCCAGGGCCGTCTACGTCGCCGACGACCCGGTCGCGCTCAACCACGCCCGCGCCCTCCTGGCCACCAACGAGCGCACCGGGGTGGCGGAGGGCGTCATCCTGGAGCCTGACGCGATCCTCGACCATCCGGTGACGCGGCGGCTCATCGACCTCTCCCAGCCGGTGATGGTGCTGCTCTTCGGCATGCTGCAGTACATCCCCGACGACTTCGGCGCTTACGAGAGCGTGGCCGCCCTGTGCGACCGGCTCCCGCCCGGCAGCTACGTCGCGATCACCCACGCGGTGTTCGACACGCGGCCCGACATCGCCGAGGCGGTCGCCGACATCTACCGCGACGCGCTCAAGCGCCCCTCGGGCGGCCCCCGCACCATGGCGGAGGCGAAGCGCTTCTTCGACGGCCTGGAGCTGATCGAGCCCGGCTTCGTCTACGTGAGGCAGTGGCGGCCGCACACCCCGGTGTCCGACGCCGAGGCCGTCAAGACCTGGATCGCCGCCGGAGTCGGCCGCAAGCCGGGCTGACGGGCTCAGAGCTCGGCGTGGCGTCCCTCCCGGGAGCCCTGGTAGGCGCCGCGCCGCAGACGGGCGAGCGAGCCCTCGATCCGCAGCGACGGGTGCCCGTGCCGCACCGGGTCGAAGGACAGGTCCGCGCGCTCCGACAGCGTCGCCCGTACCCTGAGGGTCGCCAGCGGCCGGGCGGGCGTGTCCCGGCGCGCGGCCAGCAGGTGGAACAGCAGCGGGCCGCGCCTGAGCGCCGCGGGCAGCAGGGCGGGATCGGCCGGCACGTCCTCGCCCTCGGGCACGGCGACCAGCCAGACCGGCCCGGCGTCGCTGCCGTACGGCACCACGCTGGAGTACGGGCCCGCGGTGAACCCGGCCCTGGGCCGCAGCAGCCACGGCGCCGCCCCGCAGGTGGACAACAACAGGTCGACCGGGCCGGGCAGGCGCACCGCCAGGCCGAGCACGTCGGGCAGGCGGCCGGGCAGCGAGCCGCCCTTCGACAGCCGGGCGATCACCTCGTACTGTCCGCGCTCGTCCAGGACCGGCACGCCGAGCTCGCCCGCGCCGGTCACCTCCAGCGTGCCGGCCAGCAGGCGGCCCCTCGGGTGCAGGACCCGGCCGCGACGCAGCCGGGCCCCGAGCGTGGCTGGTCTCCTCATCGGCGCCTGAGACTCGGCACCGGGTGGAGACCTTCGGTCTCCAGCCGGTACTCCTCGCCGGACTTGTGCACGTTCTCCTGCATCGCCACCTGCGACGGCGCGGGCTCGCCGCCCATGATCTGCTCCTGCATCCTCTCGAACCGCTCGTGGGCCTCCTGGACGTAGCCGGTGCCCAGCGTGGTGTAGTCGATCTGGGTGGCGAGCAGCTCGCGGATGTAGTCCTTGTTCGGCTCGAACGTGACCGGGGCCGGCAGCTCCGGCGCCAGCACCTGCTCCGGGTCGCGGCCGTCGTGCGTCTTGAACAGCTCGGCGGCCAGGCGCAGGTGCTCCAGCTCCATGTTGAGGTGGAGCTCCCAGATGTTCTTCACCTTCGGGTCGGACTCGGTCTCCATGAACGAGTGGTAGAGGTAGCACTCGTTGTACTCGTGGTTGAGCAGCATCTCCCACCAGCTCTCGCCCGGGTCGACCAGCGACTCGTAGTGGGTGACGTGCTCCTCCTCGATCAGCCCGATCTCCTGGTAGAGCTGGCGGGCGATCGGCTCCATGTAGGTCGGGCCGACGTTCATGTAGAAGTTCATCGTCTGCTGCTCGGCGGCCATGATGGTGAGCGCGTGCAGCTTGGAGATGGGCGCCGCGGTCGACCTGTCGTACGGGTCGCGGACGTTGTCCATCGGGTCGCGGTGGTGCAGGGGGGTCGGCCTGCCCGGCATGATCTCGGTCAGGTTGTCGACGATCTTCTCGGCCTTGCGGTGCTCGATCATCTCGTACAGGTTGGAGTACCTGTAGAGGTGGTCGAAGTCCTCCAGGACACCGAACTGGTAGGCCTGCTTGAGGTACGGGTCGGGCTCCATCCGGGCGACCCAGGCGGTCAGGTCGACGGCGACCTGCTCGTAGGCGATGGTGGTCTCCAGCACCGAGGCGACGCCCGGCAGCAGCCAGTTGACCACCTTCTGCTGCTGGGCCTCGATGTAACGGACCCGGGCGAGCTGCTGCTTGATGTCGATGCTCGGGCAGTGCCGGGCCATGTGGTGGCTGAAGAAGATCGCCTCGGTCTCGATGCCGTTCATCGCGATGACGCGGCAGCGTGTGTACGGGTCCGCGTGATCGGGGTCGATGGGCATGACGTTCAGCTCACGCCAGTTACGTATCTGCTTGTCCAGCGGGATGCCCCGCTCCCGCAAGGGATTGAAGGTCATGTGTTTCGCGCTCCTTCGGCTGCTCGACTCGCGTGCGCCGGGGGGTGGGCGACGTCCGAATCGGGCCTACCCGAGGCTTTCGGGAGCAATCTCCTCAGCTCACCGCCGGTCCCTCCAGAAACGGCAAGCGCATGCGTGACCAGCCGGACCACGGGTAGGCACCCGCCGTAATCCGAGAGGAGATGGACCGTGACGAAGACAGTTCCCGAGAAGATGGAAGAGACGGACGTCATCGAACTTCTGATCGCCCAGCACGGCATGATCAGGAATCTGTTCGACGAAGTCGAGCAGGCGCCGCCCGAGCGGCGCGGCGAGTCCTTCACCCGCCTCGTGCGGCTGCTGGCCGTGCACGAGACGGCCGAGGAGGAGATCCTCCACCCCTACGCCCGCACCAAGCTCGACGGCGGCGCGGGCGTCGTCCAGGACCGCCTCGAAGAGGAGCACGAGGCCAAGAAGCTCCTCCAGGAGATGGACCAGGCCGGCCCGGACGCGCCGAACTTCATGCGCAACCTCCTGGCGCTGCGCGCCGCCGTCGAGGCGCACGCCCGCGCCGAGGAGCGGTACGAGTTCGCGAAGGTCGTCCAGCACACCTCCCAGGCCGAGCGGCGCGCGCTGGGCGCCGGCGTCAAGGCCGCCGAGGCCATGGCCCCGACCCACCCGCATCCCGGCACCGAGTCGGCGACCAAGAACGTGCTCGTGGGCACCCCGATGGCGATGATGGACCGTGCCAGGGACGTCATCAGGAAGGCCAGGGACAAGAAGCACTGACTGGGCTGTCCCTGCCGGCCTGTCAGTCGTCCGGCGGCGCGTTCTGCGCGCGCTTGCGCCACATCGGATAGGGCAGGCCGGCCGCCCGGTTGATGACGAAGCCCTGCAGGACGATGACGAACACCGCGACCATCATGATCAGCAGGTGTTCCGGGGTCCGAATCAGGCCCAGCGAGACGATCAGGGTGGTGGCGCCGGCCGGCGGATGCGCCGCCTGGAAGATCGGCATCAGCCCGCAGGTCAGGCCGAGCGCGATGGCGCAGGCCAGGATCCGCTGCCAGTCGATCTTCTCCAGGTCGGGCGGCACGGCGAGCAGCCCGGTCACCGCCAGCGAGAACCACCCGGCCAGCAGGCCGATCAGGTGCCCGACCAGGGTGTTGTGCGGGGCGGACGCGGCGGCCAGCGGCGTGTAGAACAGCAGGAAGGCCGTGGGCCCGAGTGACGGGAAGACGAACGGGGCGTGGGTGTTGTAGGCGATGATCGCCATGAGGAAGATCGAGATGAAGCTGTTGACGCCCGTGTAGACCGAACGCACCGCCCACCTGGGATACCGGTCCTCCAGCGACTCCAGATAGTAGGGCTTCGCCTCGCGGGTCATACGTCGCTCCGCTTCCACCCCGGCCGGAGCGCCGCGGTGCCGATGTTGCGCGGGTCGCGGGCCCGGTAGACGATGTACGGCCTGAACAGGTAGTGCACGGGCGCGGTGAACGCGTGGACCAGCCGGGTGAACGGCACGATCGCGAACAGCACCAGCCCGGAGATCGCGTGGATGCGGTACTCGATCGGCGTGCGCGCCATGAGCGCCACCTCGGGCTGGAACACGAAGAGGCTGCGCACCCAGGGCGAGACGTCGACGCGGTAGTTGTAGTGCAGCGTCGAGGCGTTGATCAGCGTGGTGGCCAGCCCGAGCGTCAGCGCCGCGACCAGGAAGACGTACATGAACTTGTCGTTGACGGTCGTGGCCAGGAAGACCGGCCCGGTGGTGCGCCGCCGCCAGACGAGCAGGGCGATGCCGGCGTAGGTGAGCACGCCGGCGGCGACGCCGAGCGACATCGCCAGGAAGCTGTAGACGGTCTCGCTGACCCCGATCGCGGCCGTCCAGCTGTCCGGGATGAACAGGCCGAGCAGGTGGCCCATCAGCACGATGAGCAGCCCGACGTGGAACATCGGGCTCCCCCACCGCAGCAGCCGCGACTCGTACAGCTCGGACGAGCGGGTCGTCCAGCCGAACTTGTCGTAGCGGTATCGCCAGACGAGGCCGGTGACGAGGATCGCCACCGCGATGTAGGGGAACGCGCCCCACAGGAAGACGTCGACGGGTGAGATCACTTGAGACCCCCGGTGATGGCGAAGGGAAGCGACGAGGGGAGTCCGATGGTGTCCAGCCCGACCAGTTCGGGTCCGCCGCCGATCGGGCGGCGGGCCATCCGGGCGGCCTCCTCGGGGGTGCCGGGAGAGGCCCCGGGCAGCGTGCCGCACACCGCCTCCAGCAGTCGCGCGTACGGCGTGGCGGCTTTGACCAGGGCGAACCTCAGCAGTTCGAGCCCGGCCCGGTGCTCCTGGAGCAGCTCTGTGCCGTCCTCGCGCTCCAGGGTCGCGTACTCCAGGACGACGGGCAGGTAGTCGGGCAGTTCGTCCCTGCCCGGAGGCGTCAGGCCGTGCGCCCGGTAGCGCGCCTTGATCGCGGCGAGGGAGAACCCCCGGCGGCGGGTGTCGCCGTCGGTCCACCAGGTCAGGTGCAGCGAGCGGCGGTTGCGGACGTCGAAGACCGCCACGTAGTGCTCCTCGGCCCGCAGCGGCTCCAGGCCCGCCAGGTGCTCGGCGAACTCGGCGACGGCGGACACCGGCGGATGCGCGCCGGTCTCGGCGAGCGCGGCCCTGATCAGCGGCAGCCGGTCGAACAGGGCCCGGTCGGGGTAGCGCAGGCACATCCCGGCCGCCCGCCGCACCACGGCCACGCCGTCGGCGGACAGCCGGGGCCGCCGCGAGGTCCAGGGTGACTTCATCACGACTCTCCGCGCTCGCGCCGCTCGCTGATCTCGCCGGGTTCGGCGCCCAGGTCCTCGCCCCTGTCCACCTGACCGCCCCGGGCGCCGCCTTTCGCCCGGGGCGGGAACAGCCCTTCGGGGAGGCCGCGGCCGTCCCAGTTGAGCAGGTTGATCCGGCCCTCGTGGCCGGAGGTGTCGGCGGCCGACTCCGAGGTCTGGCGCTGCCGCAGGACGTGGAAGGTCTCCACGGCCTGCGGCGCCGGCCGGCCGGACGCCTCGCCGAACGGCCCCGACGACTCGGTGCCGCCCATCCCCGGACCGCCCTCGTAGTCGAGGCTGCATCCGCTCAGCGCGGTCTCCTCCAGGCTCCGTACGTCTCCGGCGGCGGCCGTCGGGATGACGTAGCGTTCCTCGTACTTCGCCAGGGAGAGCAGCCGGAACATGGCGTCCAGTTTCTCGACGTCGAAGCCGACCGAGGCGGCGATCTCCGGGTCGACCGGCTCGCCGAGGTTGATCCGCCGCCGGTGGGAGCGCATCGCGGCCAGCCGCCGCAGCGCCAGCTCGACGGGGGCCGGGTCGCCCGCGGTGAAGAGCTCGGCCAGGTAGGAGACCGGGATGCGGAGCGTGTCGATGGCGCCGAACAGGTTCCGGTAGTCCTCGCCGTCGTGGCCCGAGGCGGTGATCGCCTCCACCACGGGCGACAGCGGAGGCACGTACCAGACCATCGGCAGCGTGCGGTACTCCGGATGCAGCGGCAGCGCCACGCCGTAGGTGGCGATCAGGTCGTAGACGGGCGAGCGGCGGGCCGCCTGGATCCAGTCGTGCGGGATGCCCGCCGCCTCGGCGGCCCGCCGGACGTCCGGGTCGTGCGGGTTCAGGAACAGGTCGAGCTGCGCGGGGTAGAGGTCCTGCTCGCGCGGGGTCGCGGCGGCCGCCGGGGCCCGGTCGGCGTCGTACAGCAGCACGCCGATGTAGCGCAACCGGCCGACGCAGGTCTCGGAGCAGACGGTGGGCTGGCCGACCTCGATGCGCGGGAAGCAGAAGGTGCACTTCTCGGCCTTGCCGGTGCGGTGGTTGAAGTACATCTTCTTGTACGGGCAGCCCGTGACGCACATCCGCCAGCCGCGGCAGCGGTCCTGGTCGACCAGCACGATCCCGTCCTCCACGCGCTTGTAGAGCGCGCCCGACGGGCAGGACGCCACGCACGACGGGTTGATGCAGTGCTCGCAGATGCGCGGCAGGTAGAACATGAAGGTCTGTTCGAGCTCCATCCGCACCTTGTCCTGGATCCGCTGCAGGACGACGTCGTCGCCCTCGTGCTGCGGCATGCCGCCCAGGTTGTCGTCCCAGTTGGCCGACCAGGTGATGTTGTCCATCCGCCGGCCGCTGATGAGCGAGCGGGGCGCCGCCACCGGGAAGTCGTCACCTGCGGGGGTGTCGAACAGGGCGTTGTAGTCGTAGGTCCACGGCTCGTAGTAGTCGCGGATGTTGGGCAGCAGCGGGTTGGCGAAGATGCTCGCCAGCCGGCGCATCCGGCCGCCCGCCTTGGGCACCAGCCGGCCCCGCGCGGTCAGCTTCCAGCCGCCCCGCCAGCGTTCCTGGTCCTCGTAGCGGCGCGGATAGCCCTGCCCCGGGCGCGTCTCCACGTTGTTGAACCACACGTACTCGACGCCGGGCCGGCTCGTCCACGTCTGCTTGCAGGTGACCGAGCAGGTGTGGCACCCGATGCACTTGTCCAGGTTCATCACCATGCAGATCTGGGCCATGACGCGCATCAGTACTCCACCTTCTGCGCCCGCCGCCGGATCACCGTGATCTCGTCACGCTGGGTGCCGACCGGGCCCATGTAGTTGGGGAAGAAGGAGAGCTGGGCGTACCCCCCGATGAAATGGGTGGGTTTGACGAGCACGCGGGTCAGCGAGTTGTGGATGCCGCCCCGCCGTCCGGTGGTCTCGCTCTTGGGTACGGCGATGACGCGGTCCTGGGCGTGGTGCATGTAGACCGTCCCGGCCGGCATCCGGTAGGACACGATGGCGCGGGCGACCACCACGCCGTTGCGGTTGACCGCCTCGATCCAGTCGTTGTCGGCGACGCCGATGGCATCGGCGTCCTGCGGGCTGATCCAGATGACCTGACCGCCCCGCGACAGCGACAGCATGATCAGGTTGTCCTGGTACTCCGAGTGGATGGACCACTTGTTGTGCGGGGTGAGGTAGCGCACGGTCACCTCGCGCGCGCCGTCCGGGCCGAGGACGGGCTCGCCGAACAGCCGGTGCATGTTCAGCGGCGGCCGGTACGTCGGCAGGTTCTCGCCGAGCTCGGCGATCCAGTCGTGGTCCAGGAAGAAGTGCATGCGCCCGGTCAGGGTGTGCCAGGGCTTGCCGTGCTCGGTGTTGATGGTGAAGGCGCTGTACTGGCGTTCGGCGGTCTCGATGCCCGCCCATTCGGGGCTGGTGATGGTGGTCTGCGGGTGCGCCTGGGTGGCGGCGTAGGTGATGCGGCGGTCGGCGTCGGCGCGGGCCAGGCCTGCCAGCTCTTCGCCGGCGCCCACCTTCCGGGCCAGGGTGCGGAAGCCCTGGTCGGCGAGGCGTCCGTTGGTCGAGCCGGACAGCGTCAGGATCGCCTCGCACGCCTTCTTGCCGGTGTCGATCAGCGGCAGGCCGTCGGCGGGGCCGCCGCGCGCGACGCCGTTCACCTGACCCAGCAGCCTGATCTCGTGATCCACCTGATAGGTGACGCCCTTGCAGGGCACGCCCTCGGACGCGGCGAGCGGGCCTAGGGCGCGCAGCTGGGCGGCGATCGCCGTGTAGTCCCGCTCGACGAGGGTCACGCTCGGCATGGTCCGGCCGGGGACCGGGGTCGATCCGTCGGCCCGCCAGTCCCGCGCGGCGCCCGTGGGGTTGCCCAGTTCGCCTGGTGTGTCGTGCTGGAAGGGCGTGGCCACCAGGTCGTACCGGGTGCCCAGATGCTCGCCGGCCAGCTCGGACACGCCGTCGGCGATGTCGTTGAAGATCTCGAAGTCGGTGCGGGCCTGCCAGGGCGGCTCCACCGCCGGGTTGAACGAGTGCACGTACGGGTGCATGTCGGTCGAGTTCAGATCGTGCTTCTCGTACCAGGTCGCGGCCGGGAGCACGATGTCGGACAGCAGGGTCGTGGACGTCATCCGGAAGTCCAGCGAGAGCAGCAGGTCGAGTTTGCCCTCGGGCGCGGGGTCGCGCCAGCGCACGTCCCTTGGCCGGACGTCCTCCGGCGCCTCGGTGGCCCGCAGGTTGCTGAGCGTGCCCAGCAGGTGGCGCTGGAAGTACTCGGCGCCTTTGGCGGACGAGCCGAGCAGGTTGGCCCGCCACGCGATGAGGATGCGCGGCCAGTTGCCCGGATGGTCCGGGTCCTCGGCGCAGAACTTGAGCCGGCCCGCCGCCAGCTCACCTGCGACGTGCTCGCCAGGGTCCCGGCCGGAGGCGCGGGCCTCGTCGGCCAGGTCCAGCGGGTTGCGGTCGAAGGTGGGATAGGAGGGCATCCAGCCGAGCCGGGCCGACTGGGCCAGGATGTCGACCGCCGTCATCCCTTCGAAGCGTCCCTCGCCGAGCGGCGAGGCCAGGGCGTCGGCGCGGAAGTGGTCGTAGCGCCACTGGTCGGTGTTGAGGAAGAAGAAGCCGGTGCCGATCATCTGCCGGCTCGGCCGTTTCCAGTCGTTCGCGGTGGCCAGCGTGGTCCAGCCGGTGAGCGGGCGGCACTTCTCCTGGCCGACGTAGTGGGCCCAGCCGCCGCCGTTGCGTCCGATGCAGCCGGTGATCAGCAACAGCGTGATGAAGTTGCGGTACGTGGTCTCCGAATGGAACCAGTGGTTGGTGCCGGCGCCCATGAGGATCATGCAGCGGCCGTCGGTGCTCTCGGCGGTCATGGCGAACTCGCGGGCGATCCGGATGGCCGCGGCGGCCGGCACCGAGGTGATCGTCTCCTGCCAGGCCGGGGTTCCGGGCGAGGCCGCGTCGTCGTAGCCGGTCGGCCAGTCGCCTGGCATGCCGTCCCGGCCGACGCCGTAGCGCGCCAGCATCAGGTCGTATACGGTCGTGACCAGCGGCCCGCCGGGCGTCAGCCGTCTGGCCGGGACGCCGCGCTTGAGCACCGCCCCCGAGCCGTCGGCGGTGTCGAACCGGGGAAGCAGCACCTCGGCGCCCACGGCGTCGGGCAGGCCGTGCAGGGTGAGCCGGGGCAGGACGTCGCCGAGGTCGAGGTTCCAGCGTCCGTCCTCGTGCGACCAGCGGTCGGCGACGGTGCCGGAGGGGACGACCACGTCGCCGGTGGCCTCGTCCAGCAGCACGGTGCGCCATTCGGCGTTCTCGGCCGCGGCGTGCTCCCCGCCGAGGTCGGCGGCGCGCAGGAACCGGCCCGGTACGTACGCGCCGTCCTTCTCCTCCAGCCGGACCAGGAACGGCATGTCGGTGAAGCGGCGCACGTAGTCGAGGAAGTACGGCACCTGCCGCTCGACGAAGCACTCGCGCAGGATCACCTGGCCCATCGCGTGGGCCAGCGCGCCGTCGGTGCCGGGATGGGGGTGCAGCCAGTCGTCGGCGAACTTGCTGTTGTCGGCGTAGTCGGGGGAGACCACGACCACCTTCTGGCCGTTGTAGCGTGCCTCGACCATCCAGTGCGCGTCGGGCGTGCGGGTGACGGGGACGTTGGAGCCCCACATGATCAGGTAGGCCGCGTCCCACCAGTCGCCGGACACCGGCACGTCGGTCTGGTCGCCGAACACCTGCGGGGAGGCCACCGGCAGGTCGGCGTACCAGTCGTAGAACGACAGCGCCTGGCCGCCGATCAGCGACAGGAACCGGGTGCCGATCGCGTGGGACAGCATCGACTGTCCGGGGATGGGGGTGAACCCGGCGATCCGGTCGGGGCCGTGCTCCTTGATGGTGTGCACGTGGGCGGCGGCGATCATCTCCAGCGCCTCGTCCCAGGTGGTGCGCACCAGCCCGCCCTTGCCGCGCGCCTGCTGGTAGCGGCGCCGCCGCTCCGGGTCGCCCACGACGTCCGCCCAGGCCAGGACCGGGTCGCCGAGCCGCCTGCGGGCCTCGCGGTACATCTCCACGAGGACGCCACGCGCGTACGGGTAGCGCACCCGGGTCGGGTGGTAGGTGTACCAGGAGAACGCCGCTCCGCGCGGGCAGCCCCGGGGTTCGTACTCGGGGCGGTCGGGGCCGGCCGTCGGATAGTCGATCTCCTGGGTCTCCCAGGTGATGATGCCGTCCTTGACGTACACCTTCCAGGAGCAGGAGCCCGTGCAGTTCACCCCGTGGGTCGACCGCACGATCTTGTCGTGCGACCAGCGGTCGCGGTAGAAGACCTCGCCCGCCCGTCCGCCCCGATAGGACACGTCCCTCAGGTCGCCCGAATAGACGCCCCGGCTGAAGAAGTCTCCGATCCGCAGGAGGGCCCCGGTGGCTCCCTCCTTGGGCTCCTCGGCCGTTCGCTCGTTGACCATGTCGTGTATCTACCAACGGTGACCGTGAGCAACCGATCGAAACCTTATGCGCAGAGTAATGACTCGATTCCGGAGAGTCCGTTCGGGCGGTCGCGTTAGCGCCTGCCCGCGGAGGGCAGACGGCGGATCCACAAGAGACCCGTCCCGAGGGAGCTCCTATGAACACCCCCCGTACAGCCGGCACCCGGACCCCCGTGCAATTAGCGGCACTCGTCACGGGAGCCGTGTTCCTGCTGGTCGGTGTGCTGGGGTTCGTTCCCGGCATCACCACGGACTACGACCAGCTCCAGTTCGCCTCGCACGACTCGGAAGCGATGCTCCTGGGCGTGTTCCAGGTGTCGATCCTGCACAACATCGTGCACCTGCTGTTCGGGGTCGCCGGCATCCTGCTCGCCCGCACGGTGTCGGGCGCCCGCAACTTCCTCGTCGGCGGCGGCGTCGTCTACCTGCTGCTGTGGATCTACGGCATGCTGGTCGACCACGACAGCGCGGCGAACTTCGTGCCGGTCAACAACGCGGACAACTGGCTCCACCTGGTCCTGGGCGTGGGCATGATCGCCCTGGGGCTGCTCCTGGCGCGACGCCGCCCGCACGCCGTCCGCTGACCACCCGCCGTTCCGGCCTCAGGACCCGGTCTCGCGACCCCGGGGCCGGAACGCCGGCACCGCGCGCGACAGCACCCAGCCGACCGCGCCCACGACCAGCCCGACCATGACCCCGGTGAACACGCTGCTGCCGAACGCGAACGTCCGCATCAGCGCCTCCTCCGCGCCGGGCGACAGCCCGCCCGCCAGGTTGCCGCCCAGCCGCGGCGCGTCCTCACCGAACGCCGACGACCAGAGCAGCTGGTGGGTGATCGCCAGCAGCACCCCGTAGGCGCCGCCGATCGCCAGCAGCGTCAGGAACGGGTTCGGCACCCGCCTCCACAGCACGACGCCCAGCCAGATCGCGACCGGCAGGAACACCAGCACGGCGTTGACGACCGGGCCGACCAGCCCCAGATCGTGCGCGATCACCCGCGGCACGCCGAGCGCGGCCAGCCCCGCGACGGCGACCGGTGACATTCCGAGAGAGTTCGTCTTCCTCATCGTCCGACGGTAGGAGCACGGCTCGGCGCGCGGCGTCGCCCCGCGGTTGTCTCCCCCGTACGCGCCCGCGAGTACGGGAACGCGGGCCCCGTAGGCAGAAAGATGTACGCGCCTCTTCGGCCATGAGCAGGATGCGACGACCGAGGCCGCTCGGCCAGGATCGGTGACATGACCACCGACGGTGGCGGTGTTCTACTACCTCGTCGGCGTGGGCCTCATGCTCGGGTTGTCCACAGCCATGGAGAACTTCGGCGACGCGCTGCACAGCGAGGCCGCGTACTGGGTGCAGCTCGTGCTGGGCGTGGGCCTGTTCGCGCTGAGCTTCCGCTTCGACGGCAAGCGTGGCAAGGGCCCGCGGCTGGAGCCGCGGATGGGCGGGCCGCGGGCGATGGTGCTGCTCGGGCTGACGGCGGGAACGCTGGAGGTGGCCACCATGGTGCCCTACCTCGCGGCCATCGGGATCATGACGACCGCGGCGCTCCCCGCCGGTCAGTGGCTGCCGCTGCTCGCCGCGTACGTGGCCCTCATGTTCGTGCCGGTGCTGGCGCTGCTCGGGCTGCGCGCGACGGCCGCGGCCTGGGTGGAGCCGAAGCTGGTACGGCTCCGCGCCTGGCTGGCCAGGCACGCGGCGTCGGCGGTGGGCTGGACGCTGGGCATCGCCGGCTTCCTGCTGGCCCGCGACGCCGCGGCCTTCCTGTTCTTCGCCGGAGGGTGAGATCAGGCGCTGGCCGCGCCGTCCACCACCAGGTCGTGGCCGGCGACGAAGCTCGACCGGGCCTCGGCCAGCCAGAGCACGGCGGCGGCCACCTCGTCGGGGTCGGCGACGCGGCCGAGCGGCATCGACGGCGCGAGCCTGGCGTCCCGCTCGGCGGGGGTCTCGCCCGGCAGGAAGCTCATGGTCGTGTCGGTGGCGCCGGGGCTGACGGAGTTGATCCGGATGCCGTCGGCGGCGTACTCGAGCGCGGCGGCCTTGGAGAGCACGCTGACGCCGGCCTTCGAGGCGGCGTAGGCGGCCATGCCCGGGATGCGGCGGTGCGCGCCGATGTTGGAGGCCACGTTCACGATCGATCCGCCGCCGTGCTCCTTCATGTACGCGATCTCGTACTTCATGGAGTGGAACACGCCCGTCAGGTTGGCGCCGAGCAGGGCCGCCCAGCCGGCGGGGTCCAGGTCGGCGAGCGGGCCGGGGCGGCCCAGCACGCCCGCGTTGTTGACGGCGACGTGCAGGCCGCCGTGCCGGTCGGCGGCGGTGGCGACCATGCGGGCGCAGTCGGCGGCGCTGGAGACGTCGGCGGCGATCCAGTCGGCGGCGAGCCGCTTGGCCGCGTCGGCGAGCCGCCCCTCGTCCCGCCCGGTGATCACGACGGTGGCGCCCTCGGCCGCGAACGCCCGGGCGGTCGCGTAGCCGATGCCGGAGGAACCGCCGGTGATGAGAACGACCTTGCCCTGCATGACAAACCCCTTTATCGAGAACGATCGGTCTAGAATTTGAGCATGAAAAAGGCCGCGTCAGCCCAGCACGGCCAGCGCCTGATCGGCGGCGTCGTCCAGCCGGGCGGCGCCGCCGGGAGTCCGGCCGAGCACCCGCATCCCCTGCATGAGCACCAGCAGCATGCGGGCGACGGCCCGCGGGTCCTTGCCCCGAGCCAGCTCGCCCTGGGCGCGCGCCCTGGTCAGGGCCGAGGTCAGCACCGTCTCCAGGTGGCTCCAGCTGGCCTCCACGAACGCGGCCGCGGCCGGGTCGCGCGGCGCCAGCTCGACCGCGGCGTTCACGACCATGCAACCCCGCCGGTCGTCGCCGCCGGACTCTTCCGCGTACGTCCTGATCAGCGCGCGCACGGCCGGCAGCACCGGGCCGGGCTGGGACAGCGCGTCCAGGACGGCCGGGTCCATGTTGTGCAGGTAGCGCTCCAGGGCCTTGAGGTAGAGCTCGCGCTTGCCGCCGAACGTGGCGTAGATGCTCGCCCGCGCTATGCCCAGGTGGGCCACGAGGTCGGCCATGGAGGTCGCCTCGTAACCGCGCTCCCAGAACAGCTCCAGCGCACGCTGCAGCGCCGCGTCGGGGTCGAACTCCTTGCTCCTCGCCATACCGGAGAACCTAGCTCTATCCAGAACGATCGGTCAAGTTGAGCAACCGGAGTGTGGCCTCCCGCTCATGGGCCGCCCCGATCCGCCCCCACATCTCCGCCGACTCGCTCAACGCCTCCCGGTCCCCCCGCAACCGCCCTTGGGCCCGCTTCAGGCAGGCGGCGGCCCACGCGTTCTCCTCACCCGCCGCCTTCGCCGCGGCCACCCGCTCAGCGGCATCCGCCTCCCCGCGGACCACGGCCAGCTCCGCCACCGCCGCGATCGCGTACCTCCCGAACATCCCACCGCCACCCTCTCGCCCTGGGCCGTCCGCCGGCGGCGAGGTGTGCGCGAGGGCGAGGTCGGCTTGGTGGATGGCGAGGCGGGCGTCGATGAAGGTGATCAGAGGGGCGTAGCGGGAGGCCGGGCCGATGTGGCCGACGGCGATCGCGCGGGCCCGCCACGCCTGGCATGCCGTGTCGTCCCCGCGCAGGCCGTGGGCCAGTGCCACCATGCCGAGGGCGGGAGCCATCCACCGTCCGGGCGGGGCGTCCACGCGCGCCTGGCCGTCCACCATCTCGGCCGCCCGCGCCAGCGCCTGGTCGAAGTCGCCCGCGAGCACCAGCGGGGGCACCAGCCTGCTGCCGGCCAGCGCGGGATGGCTGCCCGTGACGTCGTCGTCCGCCGCCATCCGGGCCGCCTCCAGTGCCCCGTGCAGGTCGCCGACGGCGACGGCGAAGAAGGACGCGGTGTGCAGCGCGTCGACGATCTCGATACCGGTCCGCGGGTCGTCGCCGTCCATGGCGGGCAGCAGTTTGAGCCGCTCCCCTGCCAGCCGGTACGCCTCCCTGGCCCGTCCCCCGCGGTCGGCGGCGCAGATGACGGCGTCCAGCGCGGAGCTGGTCAGCACCGGGTCCCCGGTGGCCCGTGCGGCTTCCAGCGCCCGCCCGGCCACGTCCGGCCGTCCGGTGCTCCAGGCGCGCGCCGCCGCCACGTGCGCGGCCACGTACGGATCGTCCAGGTCTCCCGCCGCGGCCGCCTCCGACGGCAGCGCCCGCACCCGCTCCTCCTCCGGCTCGTCGTCGAACCCGAACCCCGGATGCCTCTCGGCGATCACCGCCGCCCGCGCCAGCGCCACCGCCTCGGCGTTCCCGTCCCCGGCCGCCCGCGCCCTCTCCGCGGCGCCGAGCTGCAGCCGATACGCCTGCCCCGCACGCGCGAACGCCAGCGCGCACTCGGCGGCGTCGGCCAGATCCCGCGCCGCCTCCCCATCCCCAGGAGCCAGCACCGCCGCCTGCTCATAACGCGCGACAGCCTCCCGCAAAAACCTCCGCCCATACGTCAGCCCCGCCAACCGCCTAGCCAGCCGATGCGCCTCCCCACCAACGCCCACCACACCCGACCCGTCAGCGTCCGTGCCGGTTCCCCCATCCACGCCCACGCGAGCACCGGCACTCTCCCCCGCACCCGACCCGTCAGCGTCCGTGCCGGTTGCCCTATCCACGCCCACGCGAGCGCCCGCACTCTCCCCCGCACCCGTCCCGTCAGCGTCCGTGCCGGTTGCCCTATCCACGCCCACGCGAGCGCCCGCACTCTCCCCCACGCCCGACCCGTCAGCGCCCGCGCCGGTTCCCCCATCCGCAGTCCCCGCCGCGAACGTCCCCTCGGGGGACGGGAGCGCGGCGGCGTTCGCGGATTCACCCGTCGCGGTGGCGAGGGCGGCTCGCAGGTCGTCGGCCACCGCGTCGAAGCGGCCCCACCAGGCGGTGTCGGGGTCGTCCGCGCGGGCGGTGGTGAGCGCGTCGGCCGTTTCGACCGCCCAGGCGAGGTGACGCCGCCGGGCGTCCGGGAGTTCGCCGCTCTCCTCCAGGCGTTCGGCTGCGAAGGCGCGGACCGTCTCCAGCAGGCGCCAGCCGCCGGCGTCGCGGCGGTGGACGACCAGGCTCTTGTCGACCAGCCTGCCCAGCACGTCGGCTGCGGCGCTCCGGCTGCCGCCCGTCACGGCCACCACGGCGTCCAGGCCGAACCCGCCGGCGAACACCGCCAGCCGCCGGAACAGGGCGCGCTCGTCCGCCTCCAGCAGGTCGTGGCTCCAGCCCAGCACGGTCCGGAGCGACCGGTGCCGCCGGTCGCCGCCGCGCCCGCCCGCCAGCAACCGCAGGTTGTCGTCGAGCGCCGCCAGCAGACCGTCGGCTCCCAGCGCGGCCCCCCGGGCGGCGGCCAGCTCGATCGCCAGCGGGAGCCCGTCGAGCCGGGCGCAGATGCGCGAGGCGACGTCCCGTCCGGCGGCGAACCCGGCGGCCCCCGCCCTGTCGAGGAACAGCTCGACCGCGTCGGACCCCGGCGGCAGCGGCTCGACGGAGACGACCCGCTCCCCGGGGACGCCGAGCCGCTCGCGGCTGGTCACCAGCGCCCGGGTGGCAGGACAGACCGCCAGCAGCCGGTCCACGAGCGCGGCCACCGGATCGAGCAGGTGCTCGCAGTTGTCCAGCACCAGCAGCGCGCGCCCGCGCCCGAGCCGGTCGGCGATCGCGTCCTCCAGCGGCTGCCCCGGCCGCTCCGCCACGCCGAGCGCCGCGGCCACCGCCTCCGCCACGAACCCGTCGCGCACCGGCACCAGGTCCACGAACGCGCCGCCGTGTGTGAACGACGGCGCCGCCGCCCCGGCGACCGCCACCGCCAGCCGGGTCTTGCCCACCCCGCCGGGCCCTGCCAGCGTCACCAGGCGGGAGGACTCGAAGGCCGCGATGATCTCCGCGCGCTCCGCCGACCTCCCCACGAAGCTCGTGCGCGCCGCCGGCAGCCCAGCCAGCTCCCCCGTCCGGCTCTGCCGGGCGAGCGCGGCCAGCTCCTTGCGGTCGGCGGCCCCGTGCTTGCGCAGCAGCGACGAGACGTGGCTCTCGACGGTGCGGACGGAGATGTGCAGGCGGGCGGCGATCTGCGCGTTGGTGAGGCGGTGCCCGAGCGCCGCGAGCACCTCGGCCTCGCGCTCCGACATCCCTCCGCCCGTCACGGCCCCATCATCGCCCACCGCGCCAGAACGGGCGCGGGTGGGCGGTGAATCCGTGGTGGATCCGTGGTCTATACGGATGCCCCCCGCGGGCGTGCCGCAGGAGCCTGAGTTCAGGTCAACCACCGAAGGGACGCATCATGCTGACGAACATCGCCGACCGGATCGACGGCTTCACCGGTGCCGTGCACCTGCCGGGTGACGAGGGCTACGAGCTGGGCCGGCAGTCGTTGAACCCGGCGGTCGACGCGCGGCCCGTCATGGTCGCGGAGGCGGCGCGGACGGAGGACGTGCGGGCCGCCTTGGTGTCCGCCAGGACGTGCGGGCTGCCGCTGGCCGTGCAGTCCACCGGGCACGGGACGCACGTGCCGGCCGACGGCGGGATCCTGCTGCGGACGGGGGCGCTGGACCGCCTGGAGATCGACCCGGTGAGGCGGGTGGCCCGGGTCGGGCCCGGCGTGCGGTGGGGGCGGGTGCTGAGGGAGGCCGCGGCGTACGGGCTGGCGCCGCTGTCGGGGTCGTCGCCCGACGTCGGGGTGACGGGTTACACGCTCGGCGGCGGGGTCGGGTGGCTGGCGCGCAGGTACGGGCTCGCGGCCGACAGCGTCGTGAGCGCCGAGGTGGTCACCGCCGACGGCCGGACCGTAACGGCGGACGCCGACCGGCACGCCGGCCTGTTCTGGGCGCTGCGCGGCGGGGGCGGCAACTTCGGGATCGTCACCTCGCTGGAGTTCCGGCTCTACCCGGTCAACCTGGTCCATGCCGGGATCGCCTTCTTCCCGTACGAGCGAGCGGCCGAGACCCTGGCCCACTACCGCGCCTGGGCGGCGCAGGCCCCCGACGAGGTGAGCACGGCGGTCATGCTCACCACGCTGCCGGGCGGGACCGAGCGGGTGTTCGGGATCAAGGCCATGTACGCGGGAGCGCCCGAGCGGGGCGACCGGGTGCTCCGGCCGCTGTGGGAGGCGGCCGGGCCGGCGATCAGGGACGAGGTGCGGCCGGTCCGGTACGCGGACGCGGCCATGGGCGGCACCCCGGCCCGCTACCTCGACTTCTTCCACGACCTGCCGGACGAGGTGATCGGCACACTGGTGGAAGCCGGGCGGCACGCCACCGTGGAGATCAGGCACTGGGGCGGCGCGATGTCCCGTCCAGGCCCGGACGCGGGGCCGGTCGGGCATCGGGGCGCGGCGTTCTCGGTCATCGTGAGCGAGCGGCTCCCCGGCATGGCCGACGCGCTGTCGCCGCACGGGACCGGCGGCACGTTCCTCAACTTCCTGGCCGACGCCGGCCGGGTCGCGGACGCGTACAGGGAAGCCGATCACGCCCGGCTGGCCGAGGTGAAGCGTACGTACGACCCGGACAACCTGTTCCGGCTCAACCTCAACATCGCGCCCCGGTGACGTCGTGCCCCGGGTCACGTCCTGCGACGGGACGTCCATCGCGTACCGCACGGACGGGGAGGGACCTGCGGTGGTCCTGGCCGGGTTCCCCGATCGGGCGGCGGCCCTGCTGGCGGAGCGTTTCACCGTATACCGCTACGACCGGCGGGGCACCGGCGGCAGCGGGACGACCGCCCCTTACGCGGTGGCGCGGGAAGTGGAGGACCTCCTGGCGGTCCTGACGGCCGTCGGGGGCACCGTGGCGCTGGCCGGGTGGGGTCCGGGGGCGGTCCTCGCCCTGGAGGCCGCCCGTCGCCTCCCGCCCCTCGCCTGTCTCGCCATAGCCGGCCTGGGGCCCCTCGTCCCCGCCACCTGCCCGGATCACTCCCACGCTGAGGGCCGCGCGGCCGACACCCACATCGAGGCCGCGCTGCGGCGACTGGTCTCCCACGCTGAAGCGCCGATCCCGGCGGATCTCGCCGCCGCCCGCTGGACGTGGCTGACGGTGCCGGTGCGCGTCATCGGAAACCCCGCGCTGGCGGCCGTCCTCTCCGAAGGCGTCCGGCAGGACGGCTTCACCACCTGAGATTCCCCAGGTCACCGGCTCCGACCATGCGGTCGCCCGCTGCTGAGAGCCGGCGTGACCCGAAGTACGCGGAGCGTCTCCTGGGCGGTGGGAGAACCCTGGCCGAGTGTCTCACTCGAAGAGCTTGTCCACGGAGTCGACCAGCGCGGCCCGCTGCAGCCATCTTTCCAACGTCTTGATGTCGGTGCAGGACATGATCCGATCCCGGTCGTCCTCGGTCACCCGGAACCCGCGCGCCTCCAGCACGACGAGCAGCCCTTTGGCTTCACCCCGGGCCTCACCCCGGGCCTCACCCTTCGCCATGAGGCTTTGTGCATATTCGCCCTGGTAGAGGTAGGTCTGTGTGGCCATGAGCCGCTCCATTTCTTTCTGCGCGTCCCCCGCCAGTGCCACGGTGACATACTCAGCGTAGCGTCCTGCCTTCTCCGGGTCGATGTGGTCCAGAGCTTCTGTCAGGGTGGCGAGAATGGCTTTGATCTGCGGGTTCTCACTATGGGTGATCGCAGCGATAGCCGCCAGGCCGATGTTGCCGACGGCCTCGGCTACGTCGGTGATGACGGGCGTGTTATCGGGGCCGATCACGAAGGGACGCAGGACCAGGCCCGGATGGCCGGTCTGGATGTGCTGGGACGCCCATGCGGCAACGGCGCGGTTGGGGCAGATGACGACCAGCAACGCCTGACAGCGGTCGCGGGCACGCATGTTGGCGATGTAGGCCAGCCACGTCCAGTGTTTGGTGTCGTCGCGCTGACGTTGCACCTCGGTGATGACCGCCAGTTTGACCTTTCCTTCGGTGAAGAGGAGTGCGGCGTAGGTTGCGTGACGACTACTCACAGTTGACGGTCGAGGTGGTCCGGTTCCGGCGTGTGTGCCTTAAGAGTGCGCGGCCACCAATCCGACGACCATGGTCAGAAGGCCCACCGAGGTGGTCACGATCCCCACCGTGACCGCTCGCCTGCGCGCCCTCGGCCCACCCCACCAGTACGCGAGCACGTACGGGAGGAAACCGAGGCCGGCGAGCCCGGCGGCCGGGACGGCGGAGACAGCGAGCACGCCCTTGAGCCCGTCGGGGAGCGCGCGGGTGCCGTCGGGGGTGAGGCGGGCGTGCGTCACGTCGCCCGCGTCCGAGTCGGGCGAGGTCGCCACCATCACGGGCCGGCCGCCGTCGTCGGGGACGAACCGGCCGCGGCAGTCGTACCGGCCCCGGCCCAGCGACTCGCAGGACACCACCGTGAGCGTCCCGGGTGTGCCGGTGTGGCCGAGCGTGAGCAGGTAGTCGGGCACCGCCACCGGGATCGGCGCCAGGCAGACCGCCAGCCAGAGCAGGATCAGGACGATCCGCGGGAAGTTTCCCATGCGGGACAGAATGGCGACCGCGGCTTGCGGGTGACTTGGCACCGGCTGCCTCGGCCGCGCCGGTGTCGTCAGGCGGGCTTCGGCACCAGCGGGCCCTCGCTGGCCTGGACCAGGACGAAACCCTGGCCCTGGAAGGCCAGTTGCATGGCCTCGCCGCTGCCCCGGCCGATCAGCGCGCCGGCCTTGAAGGTGCGGTTGACGCCGACGTGCAGGGCGGCGCTCCAGCACACGGCCGACTGCCCGTCGGCGAAGGTCGGCATGCGGCTCGCGTCGAGCATGACCGGGGTGCCGTGGGTGGTGACGGCGACCCATCCGGTGCCGGTGAGCGTGGTGTTGAACAGCCCGCCCGCCGCGACCCCGGCCCCCTGCACCCGCTGGATGTCCCAGCTGATCTGCGGCTGGAAGGCGAGCAGGTTGCGGCCGTTGACGGTCAGGCCCTCGTTCTCGAGGTAGAACAGGTGGATGTCGTCGGCGTTGTCGGCGAGGTAGAGCGCGCCCTGCCCGCGCACCCGCATGAGCGAGGCGCCCTCGCCGGTCATGGCCTTCTTGAACAGTTTGCCCAGCCCGCCGGAGCCTTCGTAGTCGAAGTCCCAGTTGCCCTGGAAGGCGACCATCGACCCCTGCTTGGCGAGCACCTCGGGGAGCTCGACCCGGAGCATCTTGCCGTTCTGCAGGGCGAAGCCGGGCGGGAGCTGCTGGGTGTCGAGGTTGCCGAAGATTGGGCTGCGCACGGGTTTACCCTTCAAGATCAGGCGGGGATCCTCTGGTCCACGATATGCGGCGCGGCGGCGGGGCGCGCGAGAGCGGGCCGGGTGAGCATCAGCTCGGCCAGGCTCGCCTTCACCAGAGCGGTTCCGCGCAGCACGGGGGCCAGGGTGATGGCGAACAGCAGGCCGATCACGGTGTTCCAGACCACGAACAGCGCCGGGCTGGCGCCGAACCCGAGCAGGTCGGGCAGCCCTGTCTCGACGGCCCCGGGGATGCCCGCGATGATCCACCCGTACAGCGGGAAGGTCAGCCCGGCCAGCGTGCCCACCCACCAGACGGCGGCCACCACGAACCCGGCGACGGCGATCGGGAAGGCGATGATCACGTGCAGCAGGTCCATGATCGCCTGACCGCTGGTCAGCGGGTTCATCATCCGGCGGAACCAACCGGCCCAGACGGGCGCCTCGCGGTAGCGGGGACGGGCGACGGGGTGGCCCAGCACGCCGGGCAGGGAGGCCCGCTCGACGTCGGCGACGTTCCTGGCGAGCCCGGCGGTGGCGGCCAGCACGGGCAGTCCGACGAACGCGACGGCGGCGCCCAGCCCGGCGGAGACACCGGCGACGACCAGCGGGAACGTGACGAGGACGGTGGGGAAGGACAGGAGCAGGTAGCGGGAGTCGGCGGCGATGCGCTGCTGGAGGGTCGTCATACCGGCAACGCTACGGATCGGCGGCGGCCGAATCAGTCCCGCGAGCAGGCGGAACGGGGGTAGGGCTATCCCTACCCCCGTGGCGGTCAGCGCTCCACAGCACGGCTTGTCAGCACGGCACGGCCGCCACCGGGCTCCCCGCTGTCGTCAACGCGGTGCCAGCAGGCCTGCCAGTGCGTCGGCCGCCGCCGGGTGGCGGGTCAGGAGATCACCTGCCGGGCCGGGGCCGGTCGCCCCGGTGGCCTGCCAGGTGCCGTCGCAGCCCAGCAGGGCCGCGAGTGCGTCGGTGGTGGCCGGGTGGGCGGCGAGCAGGTTCGTGACCGGGCCGCCCGCCGGGGCGGGGACGGGAGTCGGGGCGGGCGCGGCGGTCCATGGCGGGGTCCACGCGTCCACCGCCGCGAGCGTGCCGGGGAATGTCCGTCCGGCTTCGCGTACGAGAACCGGCACCAGCTCGGCGGCCTCGTCCTTCAGGGTGGTGATGAGCTTGGGCAGCCAGGGCAGCAGCACGCTGTCGGGCAGGGTCGCGAAGGCGTCGGAGATCAGCTCGACCACGAACGGCGTCAGCGCGGGCGCGGGTTCGAGCGCCTGCACGAAACCGCTCAGGTACTGCGGGAACGACGGCACCACCAGCGGGTTGGCCAGCAGCTCGGCACAGCGCGCCCGCAGCTCCGCCGACGACAGCAGGCCGAGCTGGAACCTGGCCGCCCACAGCAGCGCGACCTTGCCCGGCGTCTCCGGGTGCGACTGCTTGACCGCCAGCTCCAGCTGGGCGCGGTCGCAGCCGAGCGAGATCGCCAGGCTCTCCATCCCGGACAGGAACCCCAGCATGGCCGCCACCTGCCGCACCCCGGTGTCGTCGGCCACGAAGGCGCTCGGCAGCAGCGTGCAGTAGTGCGCGTATCCGGTGGTGACGAACCGTTCGACCCAGGCGGGCAGCGCCGGCTCGGCGGACCGGTAGTGCGTGAGCAGCCGGCGGATGCGGCGCAGCACGTCGGGCGCGTCGTCGACGGTGCGCTCGGCCGCCAGCAGCTCCACCGCCCGCGCCCCGAGTTCCTCGGTGAACCGGCGGCTCCCGAGGAGCACGATGGACTCCTCCACCGCCTCCAGCGCGACGGCGGCGGTGGCCTCGGGATCCGTCACCATCTTGCGCAGCCGCTGCTCCAGCACCTGCTCGACGGTGACGCCCTCGTAGCCGAGCTCGATGAGCGCGCGCTGGTGGTGGCCGATGGCCACGTCCCAGCTCTCCTGCCTGGACCGCTCGCCCAGCGCGCGGTTGCCCATGATCGGCCGTACCGCGCCGTCCGGCATCAGGCGGCGCAGCATCCACAGCAGGTGGGAGCAGGGCTCCAGCTCGGGGTCGGTGCCGAAGTCGAGCAGCACCCGGTGCACGGCCCGCTTCCGCACGTCGACGCCGAGCGGCTCCAGCCGGTCGTAGACGTCCTGGGCGAGCGGCGGCAGCGCGGCGTAGCCGACCTCGCCGATCCGGTCGCCGCCGAGCAGGATCTCGCAGAGCTGCGCGACGTCCCTGCGGCCGGGCACGGCGTCCTTCTCGATGCAGGTGACGGCCGCGTCCTGGAAGTCGTACGGGGTGGGCCTGGCGCGGTTGCGCATCCCGGCCAGCAGGATCGACGTCTCGAACACCGCGATGGCGTCGGCGGTGCTGGCCAGGTAGCCGTTGCGGCGGGCCAGCCGGACGATGTCGACGCACCAGCCGAGCAGCTCGGCCTCGTCCAGCGCGTCCAGCGCGGGCGGGCTCGACAGGAATCCGGTCAGCCGGTCGGTCACCGGCCCCTCCGCGGCCGGAGCCGCCTTGCGCGGCCTCGTCGTCGCCTGCCGGCCCTTGAGCTGGTAGGTCTTGACGCCGCCTCGGGTGACCGCCTTGGCGTAGGTGGCGGCGGCGATCGACACCGAGCCGGGTGCCAGCCCGAACTGGGCCTCGACGGCCGAGTGGCTGGCCGGGACGATCCCGTACTGCCAGGTCGTGCCGGTGCGCGGGGTGACCTCGTAGGCGGGCTCCGCCGCGTGCAGGCCGAACTCCTCGACCCGGCTGGCGGCGTGGAAGGCGCCGCACACGTACAGGCAGCGCCCGGGGTCGGCACCGGAGGCGGCCAGGTGCTCGCGCATGCGCGTCCACATGTGGCGCTCGCGCTCCTCGTCGCCGGCCAGCCGGGGCGAGTCCTCCGGGGTCAGCCGCCGGAACAGGCTGCCGATCAGCACCATGACCTGCCGGTAGGTGGCGTAGTCGGCCCCGGAGAGCGGCTGCTCCACGTACTGGTCCCACCACTCGGACCAGTGGCGGACCTTGGCGTGGTGCAGCAGGTGCTGCTCCAGCTCGGCGAAGCGGGGCCGCAGGTCGCCGATCTCGATGCCGACGGACTCGTCAGGACGTTCCTGCGGCAGCCACTGGTAGACGTGGTCGGCCGAGCGGTCCACCAGCACCAGCTCCACGCCGGGAGTGTCGAGCGCGTACGCGATGGCCTGGTATTCGGCGGACGCCTCGGTGATGGGCGCGACGACGTTGAGCGGGCCCCAGCCCTCGGGGAAGCCGTCCAGCTCGGTGGCGAACGCCTGCAGCGCGACCGGCAGCCGGCAGTTGCGCAGCTCGTCGAGCACCGGCCGCAGGTCCTCGCAGAGCTCCAGGTAGACGACCTCGGGCTGCTTCTCGCGCAGCCTCCTGGCCATGGCCAGCGCCGAGGCCGGGGAGTGGTGGCAGACCGGGAAGATCTCCAGCGGCTCGGCCAGCGCCCGGTCGACGTCGTCGACCAGGCCCGACAGGATGCCGGAGAGCGCGCCTGGCCCGTCGGCGAAGGTTTCGGCGGCGGCGTGCAGCTGCTCGCGCAGCGCGGCGAACGGGCTCATGAGAGCGTGGCGATCGCCTGGCGGCCGCCTTCGAGGAAGCCCTGCCACTCGCCGCCGTCCTTCTTGCTGCGCGGCTCGACCACGCCGTGCCAGAACTTGTTGAGTATGGCCAGGTCCTCGGGGCTGCGCCGGGCCAGCGAGCCGACCAGCGACCCGGCCAGCGTCGAAGCCCGCAGCGTGCTGTCGCCGAAGAAGTTGCTGTGCAGGATCGCGTCCTCCAGCACGCCGATCTGCTCGGCGGTGGACAGCGCCGACTCCAGCTTCTCGTCGTCGCTGGTCGCCGACTGGGCTGCGGCGCGCAGGTCGGCGAAGCTCTGCAGCAGGATGTCCAGCAGCGACGGCGGCACCTCCAGCTCGATGCGGTGCCTGCGCAGCAGCTCGGTGGTGCGGAAGCGGACGATCTCCGCCTCGCTCCGCTTGTTGGTCACGACCGGGATGCGGACGAAGTTGAAGCGCCGTTTGAGCGCCGACGACAGGTCGTTGACGCCCCGGTCGCGGCTGTTGGCGGTGGCGATGATGGAGAAGCCGGGCTTGGCGAAGACGATGTTGTCGTCGTCCAGCTCGGGGATGGACACGTACTTCTCCGACAGGATCGAGATCAGCGCGTCCTGCACGTCGCTGGTGGAGCGGGTCAGCTCCTCGAACCGGCCGATCACGCCCTGCTCCATCGCGGTCATGATCGGGGACGGGATCATCGACTGGCGCGACTGGCCCTTGGCGATCACCATGGAGACGTTCCACGAGTACTTGATGTGGTCCTCGGTGGTGCCGGCGGTGCCCTGCACGACCAGCGTCGAGTTGCGGCAGATCGCCGCCGACAGCAGCTCGGCCAGCCAGCTCTTGCCGGTGCCGGGGTCGCCGATCAGCAGCAGGCCGCGGTCGGACGCGAGCGTGACGATGGCGCGCTCGACGAAACTCCGGTCGCCGAACCACTTCTGCTTGATCTCCCGGTCGAGGCCGTCGGAGCGCTCGGAGCCGAGCACGAACAGCCGGACCATGCGCGGGCTGAGCCGCCAGGAGAACGGCTTGGGCCCGTCGTCGACCGACTCCAGCCAGTCGAGCTCTTCGGCGTACTTGGCCTCGGCGGGGGCACGCAGCATCTCATCGGTCATGGCGTATCTCCTAGGTGAGGAAGCTCTTGAGCTCGAACACGAGTTTGTTGATGTTTCCCGAGATGACGGGCGTGCCCAGGTCCTTCAGTTTCTGGCGGAACCACGGGTCCACGCTCTGATGGCCCGAGCTGGTCACCGACCCGACGGGGATGAACCTGGTCCCTGAGCGGTGCACGCTCTCGAAGTCGCGCTGCAGTTCACGGTTGTCATAGAAGTCCGAGATCCACACCATCGCGGTGTTGCGCGGGTCGACGATCTTGGGGCGGGCCAGGGTCATCGCGACCGTCCCGTTCGTGCCGCCGCCGAGTTTGGTACGGAGCAGCACCTCGAACGGGTCGCTCACCCACGGCGTCAGGTCGAGCGCCCTGGTGTCGTAGGCGATCAGGTGGACGTCGACCTTGGGCAGCCCGGCGAAGATCGAGGCCAGGATGGTGCAGTTGACCATGGAGTCCACCATCGAGCCCGACTGGTCGACGACCACGATCAGGCGGGCGGGGGTGGTGCGGCGGGCGGTGTGCCGGTAGAAGAGCTTGTCGACGTACAGCCGCTCGTCCTCGGCGTTCCAGTTGGTGAGGTTCTTCCAGATCGTCCGGTCCAGGTCGAGGTTGCGGAAGACCCTCTTGGGCGGCACCGAACGGTCGACGGGGCCCACGCTCGTCTGCTGCACCTGGGTGCGGAGCACCTGGGCGACCTCGTCCACGAACCGGCGGATCAGCGCCTTGGCGTTGGCCAGCGCCACCCCCGACAGGTTGGACTTGTCGCGCAGCAGCTGCTCGATCAGCGACATGCTGGGCGTGAGCTGCCTGGCCAGCGCGGGGTCGGCGAGCACCTCGCGCAGCCGCATCCGGCGCACCAGGTCGCCTTCCAGCCCGGCGAGCATCCCTCCCAGCTCGCTCTGCCCCGGCTGGGCGCGCAGCTCGCCGGCCTCGCAGCCGAGCGCCTGCTCGAACCAGCCCGCGTCCTGCTGCCAGGCGGCCAGCCGGGTGGCGGTGACGTCGCCCGTGCCGGTCGCGAACAGGTTGAGCAGCAGCTTGGCGGCGAGCGCCGCGGTACGGGCGCGGTCACGGTCGTCGTCGCCCGTCATGAGGCCGCGGAACTCGGGGCCCAGCTCGGGGAAGCGCTGCACCAGGTTGTCCACGGACACGGACGGGTCGAGCAGCTGGGCCGGCAGCCCGAGGTCCTCGACGATGGCGACGCTCGCGGACTCCAGCGCGGGCTGCTCGTCGGCGCCGAACACGCGTGCCAGCATCCGCCAGAGCAGCACCTGCCGCCGATTCGCCTCGGCGGCGCCGTGGGCGGTCGCGTCGCCGTGGGCGGTCGCGTCGCCGGTGGGGTTGTGGTCGGTGGTCATTTGCGCAGCAGCCGTCCCGCTCGTTCGCGGAGCACGCCGACCGGGTCGCCCGTCTTGGCCAGCGCCTTGGCCGCCTTGGGGTCGGTGGTGCCCAGCGCCCAGTCGCCGTTGTGCGCGGCGACCGGCTTCTTCTTGACCGTGGCCTGGACGGCGAGCGGCTGCAGCAGCCACCCCCCGGCGTCCCAGCGCAGCAACCCGACGCACGCGGTGGAGGCGGCGAGCAACTCGGGGGTGAGCGGCCCGCACCCCGGCAGCCGCCCGGTGGCGAACGGCAAGGTGGCGCCGTCGAGCGTGAGCGTGACCCCGCGCCCGGCTTTGGCCGCCTTGTATCCCTCCACCAGGACCGGCTCCGCGACGCGCGCCGGGTGACGGTCCAGCGGCGGGGTCTCCCCGGCCACCGCGCCCGCGAGCAGCACCCGGGCGGTGGCGAACGGGTCGGTGAGCTCGGCCGCGGTGGCCTTCTCCTCCTGCCAGACCAGGTCGCCGCCGGGAAGCAACGGCATGCCGTCGATCTCCGCGGCCAGATGCTTGGCCAGCGTCGCCAGCAGCACCGGATACGCCTGGAACAGCCCCCACACGGCCGGCCCGGTGATGGTGTCGACCTTGCCCGCGGCGACGCTCACCCGTACCAGCCGGGACGTCCCGCCGCCGGCGGGCTCCAGCACCGCGTGCACCTGCACCTGGACGGCGGTGCCGTGCTCGTGCACGTCCGCCCCGAGCGGCAGCAACCGCCCGGACACCGTCTCGGCGCCCTCCCCCGACCCCGGCCAGCCGGGCTCGGCCAGCAGCGTGGCCCGCGTCCACAGGTCGGCCCAGCGCCGTAAGGGCAGCCGTTCCATCGTGGACACCGGCGAGGAGTCACGCAGCTCGGCGGCCAGCCCGTCGAGCAGCACCGCCAGCCGGCGCGCCCCCGGCTCCGCCAGCACGGCCTCGATGGCCTGGTCACCGGCGGCGGCCAGATCGTGCCCCACTCCCCGCCACCCGGTGATGGCCAGCTCGTACAGCCACGACCGGCACCCGACGAGCAGATTTCCCGGTACGGACGAGTCACCGGCGGCGGGCGGGCCGGAGGGAGACCTCGTCCTGCCCAGCGACTCGTCCAGCCGGGTCAGGAGGGCGTCGTGGGCGGCGCCCAGGAGGGCGGACCGCGCGGCGGCCAGGGCCGTCAGGTGCTCGCCGCTCACCGATCCGGCCGACACCTTCGCGGCCGCCTCCGCCACCCGGTCGCCCAGCGGCGTCGCCGCCACCGCTCCGGCCAGCGCGGCGATCGCCGCGGCCCGCTGCTCGCCCACCCGGCCGAAGCCGTGGGACAGCGCGTCGTCGAAGCCGTCGACCAGCTCCAGCGCCTCGGCGAGGCCGTCGGGCAGCCCGCCGACCAGGTCGTTCAGCTGCATCCCGAGCATCAGCGCACCGTCCCGGGGAACCAGTGCATCTCCGCGAGCGGCGCCGTGGTGACCGGCAGCTCCAGGTAGCCCAGGTGGCGCAGGAACCGGCTGAACACCACGGCCGCCGGCTGCGACTCCTGCTGCCCGCCCAGCCTGGCCGCCAGGTCGGCCCCGGAGGCCACCGTCTCGGCCCCCTCGACCCGGAGGTATCGGGCGACCCGCTCCGCTCCGTACTGCACGACCGCCTCGTCCACCAGCGACCGCAGGTGCTTGCAGAGCGAGCCGTAGAGACCGCCGCACGGGCGGTTGTTGTTGGTGCTGCAGTTGAAGTCGTGGGATCCGGCGGCGATCGAGGAGACGTACACGCGAGCGATGTCGGAACCGCTCGACACCACCCCCTGCAGCCTGCCGTCGGCCAGCTCGACGAACGGCACCTTGGCCAGCTTGCGCGGCTGGACGGGCGGCACCACGCACGTCACGCTGCTCAGCTCCCACACGGTCGGGTCAGCGGGCACGGTCAACGACCTCCAGCCGGGCTCGGCAATGATCAACGGAACCGGAATGTAGCGAACCTCACCGACAAAGACCGGTGGATCTCTCTCAGCAGACCTTCATGTGACTCACCTAACGTCGAAACCCCATCGAAGGGATCGATATGGGACACGATCATGAAGGGCAGCGCGTCAGCAGGCGGCGGATGATCGCGGGCATCGGCTCTCTCGGGCTCGGCGGGCTGATCGCCGCGTGCACGGGGCAGCCGGTCACCACCTCCACCGGCGAGTCCGTCACCCCTCAGACGACCACCGCCCAGGACCTCACCTCGCTCTTCGACGGCGCGAACACCTGCACGCTGACCCCCGCCACCACCGCGGGGCCGTACTACTTCGACGCCGACAAGGTCCGCGCCGACATCCGCGAGGACCGGGAGGGCGTCCGGCTGCGGGTGGCCGTCAAGGTGCAGGACAGCGGGAGCTGCCGGCCGATCAAGGACGCGGTGGTGGAGATCTGGCACTGCGACGCGGGCGGCCTCTACTCGGGCGCCGAGGCGATGTCCCGAGGCGGCGGCGCGCTCTCGGTCTCGTCGCCCGACCTCGACCCGCAGGACGACGAGCGCTACCTGCGCGGCGCCCAGGTCACGAACGCCGACGGCGTCGTCGAGTTCACCACCATCTGGCCCGGCTGGTACCGGGGCCGCTGCGTGCACATCCACGCGATGGTGCACGTCAGCGACGCCCGGGTGCTGACCACGCAGATGATGTTCGACGAGGCGCTCAACGACCGGGTCCTGGCGGGGCGGCCGTACGCGGCCCGGGGCGAGCGGGACACCCGCAACGACGGCGACGGCATCTTCCGGGACGAGATGCTCATGAAGGTCACCCCCGACGGCGACGGCTATGTGGGCGCGATCGTGCTCGCCGCGGACCCGGACGGCGATAGCGGGTGACAGCCGCGCGGGGTGGCGTATAACGTCGCCACCACTGTCCGAGTCCGGCTGACGACGGGGGCGAGCGGTGCGGTCCTGGGCTGCGTTACCGACCGGCAAGGTCGTGCGCCTGGAGGGCGCCGGTCCGCTGCCGCTCGCCGTCGACTCGCTGCCCCGCGAGGCCCCCGCGATCCTCACCTGCACCGCCCGGGAGGCGCGCTCCCCGAAAGCGCTGGCCTCCGCGATCCTGGACGAGCTGGACGCCACGGTGCTCGGCCTCTTCCCCGCCTGGCTGCCGGACGCCGAGGGCATCGACGGGCCCGGCGGGGCGGGCCTGGCCGCCGTACGCACCCTCGCCCTCCGCACCGCCGCCACCAGCGCCCACTTCGGACCGTTCCTCGCCGAGCTGGCGGAACGCGCCCTGCGCGCCCGCCCCGGCCGGCTCCCGGACCTGCGGGCGAGCCTCTCCCCCGAGATCCGGCCCAGCGGGTTCCCGCCGGAGGTGCGGGCCGCGGGGCTGGCCAGGGCGCTGGCCGCCGCCTTCTCCAGGCCCGGCGCGGCGCTCCTGGTGGACGTGCCGGAAGGGCTGTCGCCCGCCGGTCAGGAAGCCCTGGTCGCAGCGGGCGAGTGGCTGGCGCACCGCGCCGGGCTGGGCATCTGGCTCTCGGGACCGCTCCCCGCCGTGGACCGGGTGGAGACCGTCCTCGTCGCGGAAGCACCGGCCCAGGCCGCCTCCCGTCCCGAACAGCAGATCACCCCGGGCAGGACCGGCCACCCGCCCGTCGCCGGCCGCCCGCACCCGGCGAGCGCCGCGGAGCACGCGCTGGAGGCCGCGCTGAGCGGGTGCGCGTGGGCCGCCGGCCGGGCCTGGAACCAGACGATCCACCCCTGCGCCCTGGCCTCTCCGGTACGGGCCGACCTGGTGTGGCAGGACGAGTGGTGCGTCGTCGAGCTGGACGGGCCGGATCACCGCGAGCTGGACAAGTTCACCACCGACCGCGCCCGTGATGTGCGCCTGCAGATCGCCGGTTACGCCGTGCTCCGGTTCACCGATGTCCAGGTGCTGACCGATCCCCAGGCCGTGGTCCGTCACATCGAGCTTTTCCTGCGGAACCGTCGAGTCTCTCAAGAAGGATGAAACATGTCAGAGCGAAAGCTGTCGCTCCCTGAATTCGCCGCGCTGATGGCGCTGGCCGAGGAGAACGCCGAGATCTCCAACCCCGACCTCAAGGAGCGGCACGGCCTGACCATCGACGGCAAGAGACGTCTCAAGCTCAACGAGCTGAAACTGGTCGACAGTTGGCGGCAGGGCCGGACATACGTGCACATGCTCACGGACAGCGGCTGGGCTCGCCTTGAGGAGGACCTGCGAGCCGGAGCGCTTCCCGCGATGACCGGCTCGCCGAAGGTGATCGCCCGTGGCCTGCAGGGCTGGCTGCGGAAGTACATGGACCGTTCCGGCTTGCGACTGGCCGACGTGTCCACGCCCCTGGAAACCGCTCCGCCTGGTGATGAGGCCCCGGTGGCCGAGCCGGTCGGGCTGCTACCAGGAGATCTGGAGGCGCGGATCCGCGCCGCGTACGCGCGGCTCGCGCCCCTGCCCGGCTCCTGGGTGGGGCTGGCCTGGCTGCGTCCCCTGCTCGGCGACGCGCCCAGGGACGAGGTCGACGCCGCGCTCGTCCGGCTGGAACGGCTGCCGGACGTGAACATCGTCCCCGAGTCCAACCAGAAGATCCTCACGCCCGCGGACCGGGAAGCCGGGGTGATCATCGGGGGTCAGGAGAAGCACCTGCTGTGGATCGGGGAAGCATGACAGGGCCCGGCACCGAGGCGCTCACCGCGCTCAGCTTCAACTACACCGAGGGCGCCGACGACGTCTGGCGGCCCTCGGCGTTCCATGTCGAAGGGCTGCACGGGCACTCGGCGAAGATCCTGCTCGACGGCCTGGCGGAGGCCGGCGGCCAGCGGGAGACGAGCCCGATCGGCGTGGTCCTGCAGGGCCAGCGCGGCACCGGCAAGACCCACCTGCTCGGCTGGCTGCGCGAAGTGACCCAGCGCCAGGGCGGTTACTTCGTGCTGGTCGGGCTGCTGGATGCCAAGGAGTTCTGGGAGAGCGTCATGGTGTCGCTCCTCGACAGCTTCTCCCGGCCGGGCGAGGGCGGGCAGACGCAGCTCAGGGCGTTCCTGTCGCGGCTGGCCGCACGCGCCGACCTGTCCCGGATGGCGCGCAGGGCCGTCACCGGCAAGAAGACCCTGTCCAGGGAGGAGCTCGACGCGTTCGTCCACGCGCTGCGGGCGATGGACGAGAAGGTCGGGCGCGAGTGTCAGGACACCGCGCGGGCGCTGGTGCTCTACGCCTCCCCCGACCCGGCCCTGCAGGACCTCGGCGAGGCTTTCCTGTACGCGATGCCGGAGGGCGAGACCGGCGACCGGGTCCGCTGGGGCATCCGGCCGATCAACAAGTCGCCGCAGGAGATCGTCAGGGACGTCTCCCACCTGCTGGCGCTCACCGGCCCGACGATCATCGCGGTGGACCAGATCGACCCGCTGATCGCCCAGTCCAGGATCTCCACCGACACCGTGACGGATGACGGCCATGGCGACAAGCTGCTCCTGGAGCGGATCGCCGGCGGCCTGATGGCGCTGCGCGAGGTGACCAGGCGCACCATGACGGTCGTCTCGTGCATCCCCCAGACCTGGACGCTCGTCGAGCGGGAGGCGGTCGACACGGTCCGCGACCGGTTCCGTACGGCCGTGCAGCTCATGACCATCCCTGACCCCGAGACCGCGCGCGAGCTGGTCGCCAAGCGGTTCGGCGTGCAGTACGGGGCGGCCGGGGTCGAGCCGCCGTACCCGACCTGGCCCGTGCGGCCGGAGGCGTTCGACGAGGCGCCCGGGTTCACCGCGCGGCAGTTGCTCATCACGATCGACAAGCACGTACGGGCATGCCTGCTCAGCGGCGAGGTGTCGGAGCTGACCAGCCTCACCGCGCGACCGCAGCCTCCGGTCGAGGAGCCCGCAGCCGTCACGGAGGCGGCGGCGCTCGCCGGGCTGGACGCCCGCTTCGCCACACTCCGCGACGCCGGGGAAGCCCCTGACGTGAACGGCGCCACCGAGGACGTGCTGATGCCCGCGCTGCTGGCGGCCGGGTTGGCGGCGTGGATCACCGAGCAGGGCGAGGACGGCCAGGCGTTCAGCGTCGACCCGCCGCCCAGCGCCAAGCCGCCCCTGCACGCGCGGCTGCGGTTCACGCTGGACGAGACGACGGAGGACGAGGCTCACTGGGCCTTCCGGGCGATCACCGCCGAGCACGCGGTCTCGGCGCTCAACCGGATACGCAAGGCGTCGGTGGCGGCCGGTCTGGACGCCGAGGTGCCCAAGCGGCGGCTGTTCCTGCTGCGTAACGAGGAGTGGTCGAAGGGGGCGCGGACGCGGGAGGTGGTCGCCGCCTTCGAGCGCGCGGGCGGAAGGACCCTGTCCTTCACCGACACCGACCTGCGCGTCCTGGCGGCGCTCAGGCATCTGCGCGCGGAGAACCCGCCGGGGCTGGCGTCGTGGCTGGCCTCCCGCCGTCCCACCCGCGCGGTCACCTTCCTGGCCGAGGCCCTGGCGGACGTCCGGACCGTCCCGCCCGCGACCCGGGACGACGGCCTGAGGACCGGCGATCCCGCCGTCGGGCGTGCCGAAGAGCAGGAGAGGCCGACAGGT
Source organism: Nonomuraea sp. NPDC050478 (assembly GCF_044458265.1). NCBI lineage: Bacteria > Bacillati > Actinomycetota > Actinomycetes > Streptosporangiales > Streptosporangiaceae > Nonomuraea > Nonomuraea sp. NPDC050478. Next base: position 386,747 of record NZ_JBITHT010000001.1, read on the forward strand.
CCGACGGGCCCCGCGCCTGCTCCGTCCGATGACGCCGCCGTACGGAGAGAGGACGCGTCCCCTTCATCCCACGGTCCCCTGGCGCCCTCGCCATCCCGTGAGGACACCCCCCACGTCCCCCTGGGGAGGGCCGTCGGGAGCGGGCAGCCCGTCCAGGTGCGGCTGGAGGCGTTGCGGAAGCATGCGGCGATCTTCGCTGGTTCCGGCTCGGGCAAGACGGTGCTGATCAGGCGGCTGGTCGAGGAGTGCGCCATGCACGGCGTGTCGGCCATCGTGCTCGACCCGAACAACGACCTGGCCAGGCTGGGCGACCGGTGGCCGGAGCGGCCGCAGGGCTGGCTCGACGGGGACGCGGGGAAGGCCGCCGACTACCTGGCCGGGACCGAGGTGGTGGTCTGGACGCCGAGGCGCGCGGCGGGCAGGCCGCTCAGCTTCCAGCCGCTGCCGGACTTCGCCGGGGTGGCCGGTGACCCCGACGAGTTCGCCGAGGCGGTGGAGTCGGCGGTGGCGTCGATCGCGCCCCGGGTGAAGGTGGACGCGCGGACGAAGAAGGCGGATCTGGGCCGGGCGGTGCTGCGCAAGGCGCTGGAGCACTACGGCCGCGGGGGCGGGTCGAGCCTCAGGGGGTTCGTCGCCCTGCTGGCCGACCTGCCCGACGGGGTGAGCGAGCTGGCCGACGCCCCCCGGCTGGCGGCCGACCTGGCGCAGTCGCTGCAGGCGGCGATGGACAACGACCCGCTGTTCGGCGGCGGTGGCGAGCCGGTGGACCCCGGCGTGCTGCTGACGCCGTCGCCGGGCAGACGGGCGCGCGTCTCGGTGATCAGCTTCGTCGGGCTGCCGAACGACGAGCAGCGGCAGAGCTTCGTCAGCCAGCTCCAGATGGCGCTGTTCGCCTGGATCAGGAGGAACCCGGCGGGCGACCGTCCGCTGGGCGGGCTGTTCGTGATGGACGAGGCGCAGACGTTCGCCCCCGGCGGTGGCCGGGTGACGGCCTGCACGCACAGCACGCTGGCGCTGGCGTCGCAGGCCCGCAAGTACGGTCTGGGCCTGGTGTTCGCCACCCAGGCGCCCAAGGGTCTGCACAACCAGATCCCCGGCAACGCCGCCACCCAGTTCTTCGGCCTGCTGAACGCGCCGGTGCACATCGAGGCGGCCAAGGAGATGGCGCGGGCCAAGGGCGGCTCGACGCCGGACATCGCCCGGTTGAGCTCGGGCGAGTTCTACGTGGCGCTGGAGGGGAGCGCCTTCGTGAAGGCGCGGGCGCCGATGTGCCTGAGCCACCACCCGAGGGCGCCGCTGACGACGGAGGAGGTGCTGGCCCGCGCCGCCCGCTGACGGCTAGCGGGTGGACGCCGGGTTGACCTCGCTGAAGGTCCTGCCCACCGCGATGTTGTCGTGGAAGATCGTGCGGCTGTCGACGTCGGTCTTCCCGGAGGCCCACGCGGGCTTGTAGATGCCCCACTTCAGGTAGCCGCTGGTGGTCTTGTCGTCGTTGAAGGTGTTGGGGCCGCCGGCGGTCAGGACCTTGCGCCATCCGGGGTTCTTGTGGGTCTGGTACCAGCCGTCGATCTTCCCCTGGCTGCCGTGGCTCCAGGTGAACCTGAAGACGAAGTCGTGCCACTGCCCTGGCTTCACGTCGGCCAGGTCGAAGCTGGTCTTGCGGACGGATTCGGGGGTGGAGCAGGCGTTGCCGTCGGAGTTGACCCGGAGCCGCCATTTCCCGGAGGGCTGCACGCTGAGGAAGGCGCTGGGGAACTTGCCGGTCTCGCACGCGTCGCTCCAGGGCTTCCACTGGAACACGATGTCTTCCCTGGAGTCGCGCTGCCAGGTGCTCAGGAGGTAGACGCTGAACCCGTAGTAGACGGTGTCGCCGGAGCGGAAGTGGGTCTCCTTGGCGTGGAGGGTGTGGCTCTCGGCGCGGGTGCTGCCCGCGACCTTCGGGTCACCGTACTTCAGCACGCTGCGTACCGCGTACTCGCCGGTCCTCGGCAGGTCGTCGACCTTGATCGAGTGGCTGCAGCACTCGTTGAGGCCCACCTTGGGGTGCGCCCCGTTCTCGTAGTCGACGCGGAACGGCGCCGCCGCCGCGAGCTCCGCGGACGCGGGGGCCGGAGCGCCCGCCGTCGTGAGACCGGCGACGGCGAGCGCCGCCGCCGTGATCTGTCGGGGCTTTCCCATGTGCGTGAAGTCCTCTCCGTGACCTGAGATCCCGCGGCAGCTTGCCAGCGGTCGGTATGGACCCGGTATGCCGTGAGGATGGGAGAGCGCTCTCCGATCTGCTCCACTCTGTGCCTTAATACTCCCTTCCTGCTGACAGGCGACTTGACAGATTTTCCTGACACCATCACCCTCACTTTAGGGAGCGCTCCCCCCTCGCTCCCTGAGGAGACCTCCGTGAGTCCACCCCGCCTGGGGACGCTCGTCACACTCGTCCTCGCCCTCGTCGCCCCCCTCCTCGCGGCCCTGCCCGCCCAGGCCGCCGCCGCCCTGCTGTCACAGGGCAGGCCCGCCACCGCCTCCTCCACCGAGAGCGCGGCCTTCCCCGCCTCCGCCGCCGTCGACGGCGACGCCGGCACCCGCTGGTCCAGCGCCTTCTCCGACCCGCAGTGGATCCAGGTCGACCTGGGCTCGTCCGCCGCGCTCTCCCAGGTGGTGCTGCGCTGGGAGGCCGCCCACGCCACCGCCTTCCAGATCCAGGTGTCCGCGAACGGCAGCGCCTGGACCACCGTCCACACCACCACGTCCGGCCCCGGCGGCACCCAGACCATCGACGTGTCGGGCACCGGCCGGTACGTCCGCGTGCACGGGACACAGCGGGCCACCCCGTGGGGCTACTCGCTCTGGGAGTTCCAGGTGTACGGCACCGGGAGCGGCGAGCGGCTGCTCTCCTACGGCAGGCCCGGCGTCGCCTCCTCCTCGCAGCACGACTCCACCTGCTGGGAGTGCACCCCGGCGCGCGCCTTCGACCTCGACCCGGCCAGCAGGTGGGCCACCGCCGCCTGGGCCGACCCCGGCTGGATCTACGTCGACCTCGGCGCGACCGCCCAGATCACCAGGGTCGTGCTGCAGTGGGACCCGGCCTACGCCCGCGCGTTCCAGATCCAGGTCTCGCCCGACGCCTCGGCCTGGACCACGATCTACTCCACCACGTCGGGCACCGGCTTCAAGCAGACGCTCACCGTGAGCGGAACCGGCCGCTACGTCCGCGTGTACGGGACGCAGCGCGCGACCTCGTACGGCTACAGCCTCTGGGAGTTCCAGGTGTACGGCACCGGCGGCGCGCCCATCACCCCACCGTCCCCCGCCCCCGACCCGGCCGACCCGCCGCGGCTCGTCTGGCAGGACGAGTTCGACGGCCCGGCGGGCGCCAGGCCCGATCCGGCCAAGTGGACCGCCGATCCCGGCACCGGGCCCAACAACGAGCTGGAGTACTACACCGACAACGGCAACGCCGCCCTGGACGGCCAGGGCCGGCTGGTGATGGAGGCGCGCAAGCAGGCCACCCCGGGCTCCGCCTGCCCGCGTGACCCGCTCACCGGCAGCGCCACCTGCCAGTACACCTCCCACCGGATGAACACCGGCGGCAAGTTCCACTTCACCTACGGCCGCGTCGAGGCCCGGATCAAGGTGCCCAGGGGCAACGGGCTGTGGCCGGCGTTCTGGATGATGGGCGCCGACTTCCTGACCGGGCGGCCGTGGCCGTACAACGGCGAGATCGACATCATGGAGGTGCTCGGCAAGGACACCCGCACGTCACACTCCACCGTGCACGCGCCCGCCTACAACGGAGGCGGCGGCATCGGCGGCTCCTATACCTTGCCCGGCGGCGCCGACCTCGCCGACGACTTCCACGTCTGGGCCGCCCACTGGGACAGCCGCGGCATCACGTACACGCTCGACGGCCGCACCGTCGTCACCCTCAGCAAGGAAGAGGTGGAGCGCACGCGCGGCCCGTGGGTCTTCGACCACCCGTTTTACATCATCCTCAACCTGGCCGTCGGCGGCGACTGGCCCGGCCCGCCCGACGCCTCCACCCCGTTTCCCGCCCGCATGCTCGTCGACTACGTGCGCGTCTACCAGTGAGGACCCCGCCATGAGACTGTTACGCCTGTTCGCCGTGCTCGCGGTGCTGATGGGTGCGCCGCTGTCGGTCCAGCCCGCCCAGGCCGAACCGGTACGGGTGGCGGAGTTCCTCGCCGACTGCCCCTACAGCCACCGGCTGCCCGACGACCCGATCATCTTCCCCGGCCTGCCCGGCGCCTCCCACATGCACAGCTTCTTCGGCAGCCGGATCACCAACGCCCACACCACGCTGGCCGACCTGCAGCGCGGCGCCACCAACTGCAACCCGTCGGTGGACAGGTCCTCCTACTGGGTGCCGACGCTCTACCGGAACGGCACGCCGGTCGAGCCGACGATCACCACGTTCTACTACCTCGGCGAGGGCGTGCGGCCTGACGTGACCGCGCGCATCCAGCCGTTCCCCCTGGGGCTGCGGATCGTGGCCGGCAACGCGCGCGCCACCGGGCCCGGCGACTCCACCATCGCCCGCTGGTCCTGCCTGCACGCCGGGCACGTGCCGGCCTCGAAGGACTTCGTCACCTGCCCGCCCGGCACGATGCTGGAGTCGTACCTGGACTTCCCGCAGTGCTGGAACGGCCGCGACCTCGACTCGCCCGACCACAAGAGCCACATGGCCTACCCGGTCGGCGACGACTGCCCGAGCAGCCACCCGGTGCCCGTGCCCAAGCTCCGCCAGGTGCTGCGCTACCCGGTCAGCGGTGACCCGTCCGGGTTCCGGCTGGCCTCGGGCGGCGGCTACACCATGCACGGCGACTTCTTCAACGCCTGGCCGGTCGCCGAGCTGGAGCGCCGGGTACGCGACTGCATCCGGCCGATCATCAAGTGCGGGGCCGACGGCAGGCCGTCGTGACCTCCCCGGGCGGGCCGTCTCCAGCGGCCCGCCCGCCTTGGCCGTTTGGGGATGGTTTGCTGGCGGTAGCGATGGAATAGTCAGGGCAATACCCGCGCAAACGGTCTGCGTTAGGGGTGTGCGATGGTCTCGGCTCGACGGCTGCTCGGCAAGCTGGTCTACGGCTCGCGCTACGACAAGGTGCCCTGGGGGCAGCGGGTCTACGTACGCCCCGGAGAGCGGCTGATCCGCGAGGCGCAGTGGCGCAGGCTGCTGAGACGCTCGCCGATCGTGGAGCCCGAGGACTACCAGGCACGCATGCCGCTGGGCGAGATCGAGGAGTTCATCGACTGCACGCTCTGCGGCGAGCCGCGCATGCAGCCGCTGTACGAGCCGGTGGGCGAGGACGGCAAGTGGCGCTACCACGTGGTGCGCTGTCCCTCCTGCGGGTTCCTCTACCGCAACCCGAACATCCGTCCCGAGCGGCTCGGCGACCTGTACGCCAAGGGCTACAGCAAGTTCCTGACCGGCAAGTACGCCGCCAACCGGCAGCGCCGCTACCAGCTGACCATGGACGCGTTCTCCCCGGTCTTCGACGACGGCGCCGGGCGGCGACTGCTCGACTTCGGCTGCGGCGCCGGGCTCTTCCTGGAGCTGGCCGAGCAGCGCGGCTTCGACGCGGTCGGCGTGGACCTGTCGCCCGACTCGGTCGCGCAGGCCAACGAGCGGCTCACCCGGGGACGGGCGTACCTGGGCGCGCCGGAGGACGTGCCGGAGATCGCCGCCGGCGGCTTCGACGTGATCACCCTCTGGTCGGTGCTGGCGCACCTGCCCAGGCCGGTGGACGACTTCCGCCGGTTCCGCGAGCTGCTCGCGCCGGGCGGGGTGCTGATGATCCTCACGGTCAACGCCAACTCGCTGCTGCTCAAGGCGTACGAGTCGGCGTGGAGCGGCTTCACCAAGAACCACCTGATGTTCTACTCGGCCGACACGCTCCCGGTGCTGCTGCGCCGTACCGGCTTCGCGGGGGCGGGCTACGCCCCCTTCTACGGCGACACGATCGAGGCCCGCACCACCAACCTGCCGGAGTCGCTGCGGGCGCGGCTGCGCCGCACGGTGCAGGCCACGGACGGGGGCAACATGCTGCGCGCGATGGCCTTCGCCGACGAGGAGGCGATCACCCGCTGGTCCGGCTCCCGCGAGGTCCGCCGCCTGCGCGCGGAGCCGGCGGCCACCAAGTCCGCGCCGCTGGATCTCACCGGGACGTGACTACCCGGAGGTAGTTGAAAGGCGTACTGTTGGGCCATGGCTGCAACCCCGGAAACGGTGCACTGGCGTGGCGTCCACCACCTCGCCCTCATCACCGCGGACATGGACGCCACCGTCAGGTTCTGGCACGGCGTCCTGGACGCGCGACTGGTCGCCACCCTGGCCGTGCCCGCGTTCAAGCACTACTTCTTCGAGGTCGGCGTCGGCAGCACCATCGCCTTCTTCGAGTACGCCGACCAGGAGCTCGACAGCTTCGCCAAACCGGCCGGCGTCCCGTACGCGAAGGCCGCCCAGTTCGACCACCTCTCCCTGCACCTGCCCGACGAGGACGCGCTGGTACGGATGCGCGACCGGCTCAAGGAGCACGGCTGCGAGGTCACCGACGTCATCGACCACGGCTTCCTGCGCTCGATCTACTTCAGCGACCCCAACGGCATCGCCCTGGAGGCCTCCTGGTGGGCGCTCGACGCGACCGGCAGGCCGGTGGACTACACCGACGAGCGGCTGTTCGCCGACCCCGACCCGGTGCCCGCCGCCCGCGAGCTCCGCGACACCGGCAGGCTGACGCACACGGTCAGCACCCGGCTGGTGGACGGCGTCATCGAGGACCTGCGACGGGAGGGCATCACCCTGGAACGTTGAGGCCCAACACCTGACCGGATTCGCCTGTAAGCACCGTAAACTCCGCGTGGCGACCTCCGGCGTGGGGAAGTCTGCGTACGCCCGGCACCCGGCGACGCAGCCTCACGCCAAGGAGAGACCATGGAGCACCCGATCAAGTCGACCGTGGAGAAGGTCGTCGACGCGGTGACCGGCGGCGGGCCCGCCGAGATCCCCGGCGTCCCCAACAGCGAGCCGCCGTCGCTGGAGGAGCCCACGGAGCCTCGGGAGCCGCTGCCGCCCAAGCCGGACCAGAGCGGGCCGGACACCTTCTCCCCCACCGGCCGGCCCACCGGCGTTCCGCAGGACAAGGTTGCTCAAGGCGGGGCATACCTGACGACCGCCCAAGGGCTCCGGCTGCCCGACACCGACCACTCGCTCAAGGCGGGCCCGCGCGGCCCGGTTCTGCTGCAGGACCACCACCTGCGCGAGAAGGTCATGCACTTCGACCACGAGCGCATCCCCGAGCGCGTCGTGCACGCGCGCGGCGCCGGGGCGCACGGCGTCTTCCGGGGCTACGGCGCCGCCTCGAACGTCACCAAGGCCGCCTTCCTCGCCAAGGACGTCGAGACGCCGGTCTTCGTGCGGTTCTCCACCGTGATCGGCTCGCGCGGCTCGGCGGACACCGTGCGCGACACGCGTGGCTTCGCGACCAAGTTCTACACCTCCGAGGGCGTGTTCGACCTGGTCGGCAACAACTGCCCGATCTTCTTCATCCAGGACGCGATCAAGTTCCCCGACGTCATCCACGCCGCCAAGTGGCACCCGGACCGGGAGATCCCGCAGGCGCAGACCGCGCACGACACGTTCTGGGACTTCGTCGGCCTGCACACCGAGGGCACCTTCCACACGATCTGGAACATGTCGGACCGCGGCATCCCGCGCTCCTACCGGATGATGGAGGGCTTCGGCGTGCACACCTTCCGCCTGGTCAACGCGGAGGGTGCGACCACGCTGGTCAAGTTCCACTGGAAGCCCAAGCTCGGCGTGCACTCCCTGGTCTGGGAGGAGGCGCAGCTGCTCAACGGCGTGGACCCGGACTTCCACCGGCGCGACCTCTTCGACGCGATCGAGGCGGGCGCCTATCCGGAGTGGGAGCTGGGCATCCAGGTCTTCCCCGACACGCCGGAGCAGATGTTCGAAGGCATCGACCTGCTCGACTCGACGAAGATCGTCCCCGAGGAGCTGGCCCCGGTCCAGCCGATCGGCCTGCTCACCCTCAACCGCAACACGTCCAACTTCTTCGCCGAGACCGAACAGGTCGCCTTCCACGTCGGCCACCTGGTGCCCGGCATCGACGTCACCGACGACCCGCTGCTGGCCGGGCGGCTGTTCTCGTACCTCGACACGCAGATCACCCGGCTGGCCGGGCCCAACTTCCCGCAGATCCCGATCAACCGGCCGCACGCCCCCGTCAACGACATGCTGCGGGACGGCTTCCACCAGACGGCCGTGCACCGGGGCGTCGCCCCGTACCGGCCGAACTCGCTCGACGGCGGCTGCCCCTTCACGGCGGGAGCGGCCGAGGGAGGGTACGTCGAGGTGCCCACGCAGGTGTCCGGCCGGAAGGTGCGCGAGGCGCCCGCGTCGTACGCCGACCACTTCAGCCAGGCGCGGCTGTTCTGGCTGAGCCTGACGCCGGTCGAGCGCGAGCACACCATCGCGGCCTACACCTTCGAGCTGGCCAAGTGCTACGAGCAGGCGATCAAGGAGCGATACCTGCGGGTGCTCGCGAACATCGACCCGGTCCTGTGCGAACAGGTCGCCGAGGGGCTCGGGCTGCCCGCGCCGGCCGGGTCGGAGTCGCTGGCGGACCCGCGGCCCAGCCCGGCGCTGTCCCAGGTCGGGCGGACCTGGCCGGCCGACGGCCGGATCATCGGCATCGTCGCCGGCGACGACGACGCGGCGGCGGTCGGCGACGTCCGCCAAGCGGTGCTCGACGGCGGCATGGTGCCGTTGATCATCGCGCCGACCGGCGGCATGCTCGGCGGGACGCTGCCGGTGCAGCGCACGTTCGTCACCGCGCGCTCCGTCGAGTTCGACGCGTTGCTGGTGGCGAGCGCCCCCGCACCGGGCAAGGACGCGTACGGGGCCCGCGACGCGAAGGCGGGCGGCGGTTCGGACGCGGCGGTCGACCCGCGCGTGCTGCTGCTGATCACCGAGGCCTACCGGCACGCCAAGCCGATCGGCGGCTGGGGCACGGCCTCCCAGGTCTTCACCCAGGCGGGCATTCCCACGCAGGCCCCGGGCGTGCTCCTCGGCGACGACGGCCCGACGGTCCTGCGGGAGACACTCCAGCTCCTGGCGGCGCACCGGGTCTGGGACCGCTTCCCCGCCGCGGCCGCCCTGACCTGATCAGCTAGCGCCGCTTGCCGGCCCGCTTGACCAGCACGACGACCAGCCCGGCCACGGCAGCCGGGATCAGCAGGAAGATGAAGACGAGCATCAGCAGTTCCGGCAGACCCACGTTCACAGCGGTTTCTCCCCTCGAAGCCGGGGTGAGCGTCCCACGGCGAACCTGCCCGCCACAAGGCGGGCAGGTCACCGGCCCTGTATCCGGAAGAGCAGGTTCGGCCGGCCCGCTGCTCCGGCGCCGGCAGAGGACTACCTCATGTCCAGTGTTTGGATCGTTCCTCCGGGATGGATCAGCGCGATTCTGTTTCCCTGCGCGACCTGATCGGTCAAGAACTCCCACATCGTCACAGCGCGACCGATTCCGTCGGTCAGGGACACTCTGTTGGCTTCAGCGAGCCGCTGCAGGGTCCGCATGGTCTCCCGCTCCACGTTCACCGTGAGGCGCACGAATGAGGGAGGCGCGTGAGAGGCGTTCTGGCCGGCGCCTGCGGCCCGGCCGTCGGTACACCGCGGATCAGACATAAGCAGGCTCTTCCCATCGTCGGTGGACGTGCGAGAGCCACTGCCATACGAATGCGGTGAAAGGGGCGGGCGTAACCAGACCCCTCCTAACCCTCGCGTCGAGCTGTGATTGATGTTCATGCCCCTTCCCTCCCCATTCTCCCGAGGTGGACCCACCTCTCCTGCACCACCACCCCAAGCTGATGGGGACCCCCTGATATCAACCTAGGATCCACATCCACGCCCCATTATGGGCCAGCTCCCCAGGAATGCAAGGCCCGGTACGGCATTCATCCATACCCGCACTACATTCACTATGGTCGAGATGTTGATCCGATACACATCAAAGGCGTAGATTCGACACATCGATGTAACATCGGTGCATGGGTGTCCGGGGGCGAGAGGCGGACGACGGAGTCCGCCTCGGGAGACAGTAGGAGGCGAAAGTGCCCGAGTCGCACGACCCGCAGGGCGCGGGCGAAGACGTCTGCCCGCGCTGTCACGGCACCGGCATAGCTGACGACGTGGCCGACGCTCCCGAGCCGGAAGAGGTGATCGTCGACCGGACCCTGCCGAGCGAGGAGGGGAAGGACGCCCTGCGACTGGCGATGCGTGAGAAGAGCGCGATCCGGAACCGTAAGTGGATCATGACTATTCTTCTGGTCCTCTTCACGCTTTCGATGGTCGCGAGCCCGGTCGCCGCCGCGCTCCTGCCGGAGCCGAAGGAAACGATCGAAGAGGTCAACAAGGCGAGGGAGCTGATCGCGCCCATCGTCTCGCTCATCGTGGGCTATTACTTCGGGGCGCAGAGCAGAGAGTAATTCAGCCCATGTGCTCACTATCCTCCGCAGCCGTGGAGGATAGTGAGCTCGCAGTAAGTCTCAGCATTCAGGGCTCCCGGGCGAGAAACCCGTCAGAGCACCAGCACTTTCCGCACGTCTCCGTTGGGCTCGATGACCGCCAGCTCGTTGCCCTTCTCGGTCTGCTCCTCGACAAACTGCCAAACCTTGATCGCACGCCGGACACCATCGGTGATGGACAGGCCCTTGGCCTCGATCAGCCTCCTCAGGATGTCCATCGTCTCCGTGCTCAGGTTTATGGACAGACGCACGAACCCCTTTTTCGCCTCTTTGGGTTTCACCTCTGCGAGCTCCTGCTCACGATCTTGCGCCACTCGCCATACCTCCAGCCTGCTCCAGTAAGGGCCTTCCAGGAAGATTTTGACTACAACCCGTCATGTACCCGCTACCACACGATGCATGTTATCGATCCACATGAAATCCACATGATGAACCGCCCGACCACGCCCTCTGATTCGGACGAAGACAGTCATATATTACACACTTTTTGTGGCTTTTGTCGGAGTTTACGCTGCTAGAAGTGAGGAAGATTCAGTATGCCCAGCACTCGAACCATAGTCGAGCGTATGATCCAGTTCATCACCACCTACGTACGGTTGCTGTAACATTCACTCAACCGTCGACGGCTTTCATCCAGCCTGAGCGGGGGCGAGAACACACCATCGCCGTGCACGATGCGTACGTGCGGGGCCTGGGGAGGGCTCGCTTCATAGGTGGGGGCCTACTGCAGGTAGGTCATGGATCCTGGCTGGAGGAGGTTGGATGACCCAAGCCCAGGGCTCTCCCAGGGACAAGTCAGACAGGTGTCCCGCGTGCGACGGCACGGGAAGCGCCGGCGACAAACAGGCCGACCCCCGGCCTGACAGCGTGGTCGTGGACCACGCTCTGCCGAGTGCGAGGGATGACGCGTTCAGGCTCGGCGAAGTGTTCGACCGGCGAGAGTAGAACGTTCCAAGCCGCAGGGCCCCTGCCCCTACCCCCACCGGGGACCCTGCGGCCGTGGAGTATGCCGCTAGATGCGGAAGCCGCCGTCGGTTTCCGGAGTGCGGGGCAGGGCGAACCAGGTGGCCTTGCCGAGCCGGTCGGGCCAGGTGAGGTAGCGCTGCGGGTGGCAGCCGTAGAAGCCCTCCGACAGGATGGCCACGATGTGCAGCCCCCGGCCGCGCTCGTCGCCGCTGCCGGGGGTGCGCGGCGCGGGCAGCGGCGGGCCGCTGTCGACCACCCCGCAGACGATCTCCCTGCGATCGGCGCTCACCGCCATCTCGTACGGCGGATCGCCGTACAGCAGCGCGTTGGTGACGATCTCGCTCATCATCAGCACCGCGTCGTCGACCAGCTCGGGGTCCACGCCGAGCCCTTCCAGCGCCTTCCGGGCGGTGGCGCGGGCCGTGGCCACCGCCTGGGCGTCGCCGGGCAGCGGCCACGCGTCCTGCGAGCGGCTGTGCGGAGCTGGGCGCAGCGTGGTCATGACGGGCCTTTCCCGAGGACGCCGTTTTCAGACTGTACGAAGACAGGAGCACGGCAGGTTGAGTCCCGGGGTGTCGCCTGGGCGTGACATCTTCGTCACGCATGGGTCAGGTGGCCGAGGCGACGGCGATCCCGAGGCACATCTCGTCGGCGGTGCCGTCGCCCCACACCACGTAGCGCGGGTCGAGCTCCCGGAGCTGCGGGATCTTGGCGCGGAGCCCGGCGTCGTGGGTGCAGGTCACCCGGACCACGTCGCCCCGCCCGACCGCGACGGGCTCGGGCAGCGGCCGGAACGCCTGGTCGTCGAAGTCGTACGCGGGCACGTCGAGCAGGGTCCGCGCCTCCGGCGTGCCGGGGTTGACCTCCACCTTGATGGCGCGGCCCAGCAGGTGCATGTGACCGGCCATGGCGTGGATCCTGGCCGGCCGTTCCACCGGCAGGTCGCAGTGCTGGGTCGGACCCGGCTCCGGCCGGCCGCACCGCTGCGCCAGGGCGTCGACCTGGTCGAGCGACTTCTCGCCGAACCTGCGGCCGAGGTCTTGCACCGCGGCGGCGCGGTCGCAGAGCGGCCCGGACTCCTCGGGCGTGCAGGGCAGCTCGATCGGGGCGGAGAAGAGGACGGTGTCGAACGGCTGGAGCGTCCGGTCGGTCACCCGCAGCCGGATCCCGGACCGGTCGGTGCCCGGCCGCCCTTCCACGCCGAGCGTGTTGTAGTGGACCTGCATGACGAGCCGGCTGCCCGGCGGCATCGCGTAGCCGTGCGACGGGTCGAGCAGCACCTCGTCAGTGCCGGGCGCCCAGTGGGCCACCCACGCGGCGGCGACCCCGCCGTCGCCGAAGCAGGTGTAGCCCTGGCCGGGCGTGCTCTCGTCGAGCCGCTCGGCCTCCGCGACGTGTTCCGGGCCGACCCTGAAGAAGATCGCGTGGTGGACCAGCTCGGTGTTCTGCGGCAGGAACTGGGCGCCGGTCAGGAACACCTGCTCCTCCAGCCCCGGGTCGATGAGGAAGCACCGGTAGTCGTCGGTGCCGCCGTTCGGCGGCGCCGGGGTGTACGGCTCGGGCATGCCCAGGGTCATGAACCGCTCGCCGTCGCGCAGCGGCGAGGGCTCGGGGTCGTGCGCGCCGTGCCCCGCGTGGCCCGTGCCGGGCTCGTACGGGCTCGTCGTGGCCGTCGCGCCGCAGGCGGCCAGCAGCACGGCCGCGGCCAGGGCGGACGCCGTACGGGTCAGTCGCGTCATGCTTCCACCCTGGCCCATGGGGCCGCGCCGGGCACCCCCTAAAGAGGAGCTACTGACCCCCCAGCCCGGTGTGCGCGACGCCGCGTACGATCTGCCGCTGGAACAGCACGAACACCACCATCAGCGGCAGTCCGGCGAGCACCACCGAGGCCATGATCTGCGCGTACCGGAGGCCGAAGGTGCCCTGCACCACGTTGGCCAGGCCGACCGGCAGGGTCATCGTGTTCGGGTCGGTGGACACCAGGAACGGCCAGAGGAAGTTGTTCCACGTGGTGATGAACGTGAAGATCGACACCGCGGCCAGCACCGGCCGCGACAGCGGCAGCACGATCGTGAAGAACACCCGCCAACGGCCGGCCCCGTCCACGAACGCGGCCTGCTCCAGCTCCGGCGGCACGTCCTGGAAGAACTTGTACAGGATGAAGACGATCAGCGGCGCCGCCACCTGCGGCAGGATGATCGCCCACCAGGTGTCGACCAGCCCGAGCGACACCATCTCGGCGAACAGCGGCGCGATGAGCACCTGCGGCGGCACCATGATCCCGGCCAGGATCAGCCCCAGCAGCGCCCGCTGCCCCTTGAACTGGGTGCGCGCGAACCCGTACGCGGCCATCGCCGAGAAGAGGACGGTCAGGAACGTGACGATCACCGCGGTCACCGTGGAGTTGACGGCCCACGTGATGATGCCGCCGGTGCCCAGCACGAGTTCGTAGGCGTCGAGCGTGACGGTGCTGCCGAACCATTCCAGCGGCAGCTTGGTGGTCTCGTCCTCGGGCTTGAGCGAGGTGGCCACCGCCCAGGCGATCGGGGCGATCCAGATGACGGCCAGCACCGAGGCGACCACCAGCAGGACGAGCTGGCTCACGCTGAACCGCTTGGTCATGAGGAGACCTCCGCGCGCTTGCGGAACAGCCGGAGCTGCGCCAGGGAGACGATGACGATCAGGACGAAGAGGATGTAGGAGACGGCTGACGCGTAGCCGATGCGGTAGCCGGTGAAGCCGACGTCGTAGGCGTACTCGATGATCGGCCGGGTGGCGTCCTCGGGCCCGCCGCCGGTCATGAGGTAGATCTGGTCGAACACCTTGAGCGAGGCCAGCAGCTGCAGCACGACGATCAGCGCCGTCGTACGGCCGAGCATCGGCAGCGTGATGGACCTGAGCTTGTCCCAGGCGGACGCCCCGTCGATGGCGGCGGCCTCGTACAGGTGCTGCGGGATCGACTGCAGGGCGGCCAGGTAGAGCAGGAAGTTGAAGCCGACCGTCCACCAGACGGTGGTGAGCACCACCGACCACATGGCCGTGCCGGGGTCGCCGAGCCACAGGACGTCGGTGCCGAGCGTGCCGTTCAGCAGGCCGTACTCGGGCGGGTAGATCATCTGCAGCCACAGGATCGACACCACGGCCGACGGCAGCAGGAAGGGGCCGAAGAACGACAGCCGCCACAGCCACTGCACGAACCGCAGGTTGTGCACCAGCAGGGCGAGGCCCAGGCCGAGGAGCACCAGCGGGACCGTGCTGAGCACGGTGAAGACGAGCGTGTTCCACAGCGAGCGCCACATGCGCGGGTCGCCGAACGCCTCGGCGTAGTTGGAGAAGCCGACGAAGCGGTCGTTGCTGCCGGCGATGTTGACGTCGGTGAAGCTCATGCGCAGGCCGAGCAGCGTCGGCCAGACGAGGAAGGCGACGTAGACCAGCAGGAAGGGCGCGACGAACAGCAGCCCGTGCTGCGTCCAGCTCCGCTTGACCTGGGCCTTGGCGGCGGGGGCTGTGGTGGCGGGGGCGGCGACGGTGGTCGTCATCATCGCTCCTCGGCGGGGAAGGGGTTCGGGGCGGACATCAGCCGGCTCAGCGCCGCCTTGGCGTTGGCCAGCCCCTCTTCCGGCGTGCGTTCACCGCTGATGACCGGGGAGAACGCGCCGCCGAACTCGATCCACAGCCGGGAGGCCGAGCCGGTGTACCAGACCTGGGGGTCGAGGGCGACGTCGGTGATGACGGAGCGGTACTCCGACTGCGGCTGGAGCGCCAGGTAGTCGGGCTCCTGGAGGGCGGGCAGGTAGGAGGGCACGTGGCCGGCCACCGCCCAGTCGGCGCTGTTCTTCACCAGGTAGGCGATGAACTGGTAGGTCGCCCGTTCCACCTCGGGGTCGCGGTCGCGCTGGTGCGGCAGCACGAACACGTGGCAGTCGGCCTGGGCGGCGCCGCTGCCGAACACGCTGGGGAAGCGCGTCATGCTGAACGGCGTCTTGCGCTCCTTCAGGCCGGTGACCTCCCAGTCGCCGTTCCACAGGAACGCGGCCTCGCTGTTGGTGAACTTGGCCACCGAGGCGCCGTAGTCGGTGGTGGGGTCGCACAGCCCTTCCTCGCCGAGCCGGCGCATGAACCGCAGTGCTTCCAGCGCCTTCTGGTCGTCGATGGTGACCTGGCCGCCGTCCTCCGAGAGCAGGGTGCCGCCGCTCTGCGGGTACAGCGAGTACCACACCCGCCAGGGGCCGACGGTGCCGAGGCCGAGCGCGTCGAAGACCAGCGGCGGCTTGCCGCCGAGCACCTCCTTGGCCTTGCGGAGCTGCTCCAGGAGCTGGTCGGCGCCGGTGGTGGGTCGCAGCTTGCCGTCGGCGCCGAGCAGGCCGGCCCGCCCGCAGAGGTCGGTGTTGTAGTACTGCACCATCGGGTGCGCGTCGAACGGCACCGCGTACAGCGTGCCCTGGTAGTGGGCGCGTTCCCAGATGGGCGGGCTGAAGTCGGCCGCCCGGAGGCCGACCTCGGTCAGCAGGTCCACGTTGATGGGGTCGAGGATCTCGCCCGCGCCGATGCCGGCGAGCCTGGCCAGGTGGAAGGTCGCGACGTCGGGCGACCGGCCGCCGGCGCCCGCCATGGCGATCTTCGTGTAGTACGGCTCGCCCCAGGCGAGCACGTTCTCCTCGACGAAGACGCCGGGGTTGTCCCGGGCGAACGCGCCGACCATCTGGTTCATGATGATGCCGTCGCTCGCGCCGAGGAAGTGCCAGTACTTCACGCGGGTCTGGGACGAACCGAGTCCCACGGGGATGGCGCAGCCGGAGGCGGCGGCGCCGAGGAGGGCAAGGCTTCCGCCGAGCAGGTGCCGGCGGGTGATGGCTGGGGGGTCTTGCACAGTGGCCTCTTCCTTCGCCGAGGAATGTTCTCGCTAACACCAAGGGGCACTGGGGTGGCTATGGGTCATGTTTCGGCGGGGTTACCCGAGTGTTAGCGGTAACAAGCACGCTGTCAAGGTTTGTGCGGCAAGCGCTTGCCGTGCCCTTGACCTCGCGGGTTGATAACGCTAACAATCTCTGGAGCACCACCAACCGCGAGGAGCCCCCCGTGCACGACGCCCGCCTCACGATCGATCCCGCGTTCCGGGTGGCGCCGGTGCGGCGCCGGACCTTCGGCACCTTCGTCGAACACCTGGGCCGGTGCGTCTACACCGGCGTCTACGAGCCGGACCACCCGGGCGCCGACGAGGACGGCTTCCGCCGCGACGTCCTCGACCTCACCCGCGAGCTGGGCGTGAGCACCGTCCGCTACCCCGGCGGCAACTTCGTCTCCGGCTACCGCTGGGAGGACGGCATCGGCCCCAAGGAGAGCCGCCCCCGCCGGCTCGACCTGGCCTGGCACAGCACCGAGACGAACGAGGTCGGGGTCGACGAGTTCGTGCGCTGGTGCCGCAAGGCGGAGGTCGAGCCCATGATGGCGGTCAACCTCGGCACCCGCGGCATCGCCGAGGCGCTCGACCTGCTGGAATACTGCAACCACCCGTCCGGCACCGCGCTGTCCGACCTGCGCGCCGCCAACGGCGCCAAGGAGCCGCACGACATCCGGATGTGGTGCCTCGGCAACGAGATGGACGGCCCCTGGCAGACCGGCCACAAGACCGCCCGCGAGTACGGCCGGCTGGCCGCCGAGACCGCCAGGGCCATGCGCATGGTCGACCCCGGCCTGGAGCTGGTCGCGTGCGGCAGCTCCGGCTCGACCATGCCGACGTTCGGCGCGTGGGAGTCGACCGTGCTGGAGGAGACGTACGACGTCGTCGACTTCATCTCGTGCCACGCCTACTACGAGGAGAAGGACGGCGACCTCGGCAGCTTCCTGGCCTGCTCGACCGACATGGAGTACTTCATCCGTTCGGTCGTCGCCACCGCCGACTCCGTGGGGGCCCGGCTCAAGTCGCGCAAGCGGATCGACATCTCGTTCGACGAGTGGAACGTCTGGTACCTGTCGCGCTTCCAGGCGGCCGAGCCGCCGCGGGACTGGCCGGTGGCGCCGCCGCTGCTGGAGGACCACTACCACCTGGCGGACGCGGTGGCCTTCGGCGGGCTGCTCATCACCCTGCTGCGCAACAGCGACCGGGTGACGGCCGCCTCGCTGGCCCAGCTCGTCAACGTGATCGCGCCGATCATGACCGAGCCGGGCGGGCGGGCCTGGCGGCAGACCACCTTCCACCCGTTCGCCCAGGCCAGCCGGCACGCGGCCGGCGACGTGCTGCGGGTCGAGCCGGTCTCTCCCCTGTACGAGACCGCCCAGTACGGGGAGGTGCCGCTGCTGCACGCGGTCGCCACCCACGCGGACGAGGGCGTCACGATCTTCGCCGTCAACCGGGCCACGGACGGGCCGCTCTCGCTGGAGATCGACGCCCGCGCCCTCGGCGGCGCGCGCATCACCTCCGCCACCACCCTCACCGGCCCGGACGTCTACGCCCGCAACACCGCCGACGACCCCGACCGGGTGGCCCCGCGCCCCAACGAGAACGTGGAACAGGACCCGATGCGCGTCCTCCTCCCCCCGGTGAGCTGGAACGTCATCCACCTGTCCTGACGGTTTCGAGCAGCGCCGTGAGCTCCTTCACCTCGGTGTGGTTGTCGAGCTGCGCGAAGAGCCGCCGGGCCGCGCTCCAGGCCGTACGGGCCTGGTCCGGATCGGCGGCCGCGTGCAGGGCGCCGAGGGACTTGAGGGTCTGCGCCTCGTGGAAGGGGCTGGCGAGCTCGCGCCAGATCTCGAGGGCGGCGACGGTGTGGGCGACGGCGAGGGCGTGGTGGCCCTCGGCCGCTTCGAGCTCGCCGAGCGCGCCCAGCGACGTGGCCTCCTGGAATCGCGCCCTCCACCGGCGGGCCAGCCGGATGCTCCGGCCGAGCACGTCCCTGGCCCGCGGGTCGCGCAGCTTGACGTAGGTCATGCCGAGGTGCGGCAAGATGGTGATCTCGTCGCTCAGGCTCCGGAGCGAACGGGCCAGCGTCACGCCGCGCGTGAAGTGCGCCTCGGCCTCGACGAGGCTGCCCCTTTCCCGCCGTACGATCCCGAGCAGGCTGTGGATCCGGCACAGCTGCGACGGGAGGGGCACGTCCTCGGCCAGTCGCAGACTGGCCTCCAGGTGGACGCCGGCCCGCTCGGAGTCTCCCAGGACCCGGTGGCCGTACCCGAGCTGCCACTCGGCCTCGACCTGACCGAGCACGTAGCCGGCGTCCCTCGCCTTCGCCAGCGTCGCGTCGAGGTAGGCCACGGCCTTGCCGGGCTCTCCCCTGACCAGGAACGCGGTGCCGGCGAGGATCCGGGCGTCGACCTCGCCGTGGACGTCGCCCAGGCTCTCGAAGAGCGCGACCGCGGAGAGGGCGTGCTCCAGTGCCTCGTCCTCGGCGTGCCGGGGCCCCATGCGCAGGCACTCGGTGAGGTCGCGCAGCATGAAGGCGCGGCCACGCGCGTCCCCGGCGCGCTCGCAGACCTCCAGCGCGAGCCGGCTGGTCGACTCCCAGTCGTCGTAGTAGTCGTGCAGCTCGAAGAAGTTGACGGTCGCATCGGCGAGCTGCCAGCACAGGTCGTGCGCGCCGAGCGCGGCGGCCTGCGCCACCGCGGCCCGGAGCGCGCCTCTTTCCGCCTCGAACCAGGCGCAGGCATCGGAGATCCGGACGTGCGGCTCGTGCGTCACGCCTTCGGCCGGGAGCGTCGGGAAGACCCTGCCGGGCAGCCCGGTGTCGGCCCGCCGGGCGAGGACCAGCCAGCCGCCGAGCGCGCGGGTCACGGCCTCGTGGATCTCGTGCGGGGCGGCTTCGGCGTCGGCGCGGTCGCGGGCGTGCAGGCGGATCAGGTCGTGGAAGCGGTAACGGGACTGACCGGCGGGGTCGACGCCCGCGACGGTGAGGAGGTTGGCGCTCAGCAACTCGCCGAGGCTGCGCTCGGCCTCCTCCGGGGACGTGTCGAGCACGGCCGCGGCGACCCAGCCCGCGAAGTCGGGGGTGTGCAGCACGCTGAGCAGGTAGTAGAGGCGCCGGGCCGAGGGCGACAGTGCCGTGTAGCTCAGCCCGAGCGAGGCCCGTACGGTGAGGTCTCCGACCGAGAGCTCGTCGAGGCGGCGTCGCTCGTCGCGCAGGAGCTCCGCGATGCGGGAGAGGGGCCAGTCGGGCCGGGAGGCCAGGCGCGCCCCCGCGGCACGGACGGCGAGCGGCAGGTGATCGCAGAGCCGGACGATCTCGCTCGCCTCCGAGGGCGCGGCCCGCACCTGCTCCGGCCCCGTGATCCGGGCCAGCAGCTCGATCGCCTGGGCGGGCCGGAAGACGTCCAGGCGCAGGTGCCGGACGCCGGCCAGGCCCACCAGCCGGGGACGGCCGGTGATCAGCACGCCGCAGGTGCCCGACCCCGGCAGCAGGGGGCTGACCTGCGATTCGTCGGCCACGTTGTCGATCACCA
Source organism: Nonomuraea sp. NPDC050478 (assembly GCF_044458265.1). Classification (NCBI taxonomy): domain Bacteria; kingdom Bacillati; phylum Actinomycetota; class Actinomycetes; order Streptosporangiales; family Streptosporangiaceae; genus Nonomuraea; species Nonomuraea sp. NPDC050478. Next base: position 406,703 of record NZ_JBITHT010000001.1, read on the forward strand.
CGAGCATCCGCTTGCCGGCCAGGAGCGACCGGTAGAGGGCCGTGCGGTCGCCGACCGACTCCGGGACGGCGGCTCCCCCGACGCCGAGAGCGCGCAGCATCGACTCCAGCGCCCGGGCCACGGCGGTGCGGTCGTCGGCGCCGGAGAAGCCGACGTAGAGCTGGCCGTCCGGGAACGCGCCCGCGAGCTGATGCGCCACGTGCAGGGCGAGCGTGGTCTTGCCGACCCCGCCCATGCCGGAGATCGCGCAGATCGTCAGCGCCTGGCGCCTACCGGGGGACAGGGCGTCCCTGAGCGTCGCCACCTCGTCGTCCCGGCCGGTGAAGTCGGCGACCGTGGGCGGGAGCTGACGAGGCACCACAGCGCCTCCCGTCGACGGCCACGCGCCCGGCCTCGCGGGCAGGTCGATCCGCTCGTCGCCGCGGAGTATCGCCTCGTGCACGCGGCGCAGCACGGGGCTCGGTTCAAGCCCCAGCTCGTCCGCGAGCAGGTCGCGGACGGCGGCGTAGGTCTCCAGGGCCTCCGTCTGACGGCCGGACCGGTAGAGGGCGAGCATGAGGAGAGCGTGCAAGCTCTCCTGGTAGGGGTGGGCCTTGGCCACCTCGCGCAGCTCGGTCACCGCCTCCGCGTGCCGCCCGAGGGCCAGCTCGGTCTCCGCCCAGCGTTCGTGGACGGTGAGCCGGAGTTGTTCGAGGGACAGCGCCTCCTCCGCGATCGGCCCGGAATCGAGGAATTCCGCGAACGCGGGCCCCCGCCACAGATCCAGGGCGCGCCGGAAACAGCGACCGGCGGATTCGTGGTTTCCTCCGTCGAAAGCCGCCGACCCCTCCGCCGCGAGTTTCCGGAACTGCGCCGCGTCCACCTCGCCGTGGGTGACGAGCAGATATCCTTCCGGCTTTCTCAGCAGTCGCTCCGCGCCCAGTTGGACGCGGAGCTGATGCACGTACGACTGGAGATTGCTGCGCGCCGAGACCGGCGGCCGGTCATTCCACAGAACGGTGGACAGGAAATCGCTGGAGACCGGCTGGTCGGCCCTGGAGATGAGACCGGCGAGCAGCATACGTAATTTCCGGGCGTTGCCGAGAAAGTGGTGCCGGCCGTCCTGGATCACCTGGAGTGGGCCTAGGATCTCGAAACGCATCCAGTGTCGCTCCGCCCTGGACATTCATAGAGGAGATCGCCGGCAGTGATCTGCCGCTCGGTCATGCTCGCTGGGGGGTGCGGCTCGACGGGTTGGCGTGCCGATTTTAGGTCGTCGCCGTGCCGGGCGCAAAGGGCTTTCCGGACGTGTCCGGAAGGTCGTGATCTACCTGCCCGTTCGTGGGGACGGCCTGTTCGGTGGCCGCTTCGCCGCCGTCACGTACCCGCCACCGTCGGTGATGTAGTGCGGCCATGGCAGCGGTTCGTAGATTCTGGACATCCTTACGGATTCAATTCGACGGCGCCGGAAAACACCGGGAGGTGAACATGGAGAAGCAGAAGAAGGAGACCAAGAAGCTTGAGCTCAAGGTCCGCAAGCTGGAGAAGATCGAGACCACCGTTATCCGCGAGCACTTCAGTGCGTGAACCCGGATGACGTGCCGGAGCCGATCGAGCCGCGATCGGCTCCGGCCTTCTATGGAGAAAGAGTGCATTCATGCGGAAGCCTCGTCTGAAACACGTTCATCTGCCCACGGTCTTCCCGGACGGCCGGATAAGAATCAGTCTCGGTCAGTACGGCGTGGCCACGGAGTTGCAGGACGACGCCGAGGGAAGCATCGCGCGGATCCTCACCCTCATGGACGGCACCCGGGACATCGAGCAGATCTGCGCCGACTTCGTGGCGGACAGCCCGGAGGTGGAGCGGGAGAACGTCCGCGAGATCGTCGAGGCGCTCATCTCCGAGGGGTTCATCGAGGACGCCGAGGCGGAGCCTCCCGCCAATCTCTCCGCAAGGGAGCTGGAGAGGTACGCGCGCGCCCGCCATTTCTACTCCTGGATCGACACCGTCCCGCGGGAGTCCCCCTACACCGTCCAGTCGAAGATCAAGCAGGCCAAGGTTGGTCTGCTCGGCGTGGGCGGCACCGGATCCGCCGTCGCGGCCGGGCTGGTGGCGAGCGGCATCGGCGCCCTTCACCTGGCCGACTTCGACGACGTGCAGGAATCCAACCTGACCCGGCAGCTCCTCTACACCGAGCAGGACATCGGCGAGTCCAAGGTCGAGCGGGCGGTCGCCCGGCTGCGCGCGATGAACAGCCTGGTCAAGGTGACGGGCAGCGAACTCAAGGCGACCGGGACCGACGACATAGCTGCGTTGATGGCGGACTGCGACGTGTTCGTGCTCTGTGCCGACGAGCCGGATCCGGACATAAAGATCTGGACGAACGAGGCGGCACTGCGTACCGGGACGCCGTGGTTCGTCAGTTTCTACGGGGGGCCGATGGCGGTGGTCGGCTCCTTCCACCCGGGCGAGACCGGGTGCTGGCGCTGCATGCGCGGTGACGAGGACCGGAAGAAGCAGGCCACCGGGCAGCGGGATCTCATCACCCACGAGTCGTGGCCCAACGCGGTGATCGCCGCCAGCGCCAACATCAGCGGTCACCTGTGCGCGCTGGAGATCATCTACCACCTCGGCGGCCTGAGCACCCAGGCGCGCGGCCGGATGTTCCACTGGAACTTCGCGGTGTGGGACCACGTCTACGCCGTGGACGTGGTCCGCCAGGACGACTGTCCCGCCTGCGGCCCGGCCGGCGGATGACCGTCGACACGACCGGCACCGTCCGGCTGCGTCCGCTCAGCATCCAGGCGGACGACGACCCGGACGGTGTCATCGTCGGGCGGCCGGAGCTCGGCGAGTTCGTCAGCCTGCCCGCCCTCTACGGCGAGGCGATCCGCCTGCTCGGCGACGGCCTCCCGATCGGCGTGGTCCAGCGCAGGATCGAGGACGAGCACGACGTCGAACTCGATGTCGTGCAGCTCGTTGAGGCACTGGTCGACCTCGGCTTCGTGGCCCGGCTGAACGGCGCGGACCTGCCGGATCCGGCCGGGCAGGCCCCGCCGGCTCACCTGCCCTGGCTGGCCGAAAGGCACGTCCGGTGGCTCTTCGGCCTCCCGATGCGGGTGCTGTGGGCGGTCGTGGTCGGCGCGGCGCTCGTCGCCCTGTTCGGCCGGCCTGATCTGGTCCCGGTGTACCAGGACTTCTTCTGGAGCGACTACGTCGGACTGACGACGCTGGTCAACACGGCGATGTTCTCGGTGGTGATCAGCCTGCACGAGCTGATGCACCTGGCGGCCGCGCGGTCGCTCGGCACCCCGGCGCGCATCGGGTTCGGCACCCGGCTGCACAACCTGGTCGTGCAGACGGACGTCACCGCGATCTGGTCGGTGCCGAGGCGCTCGCGTTACCGCGTCTACCTGGCCGGGACCGCCTGCGACCTCTTCCTCTTCGCGATCCTCATGCTCGTGCTCGCCCACGCGAACCCGCCTGAGGGAGCCGCGGCGTTCCTGCGGACCCTCGCGCTGGTCATCATGCTGAGCGTGCCGATACAACTGCACGTCTACATGCGGACCGACTTCTACTTCGTGCTCGCCGACCTCCTGCGCTGCCGCAACCTGTTCGGCGACGGGCTCGACTACGCCCGCTACCTGCTCCGCCGAGTGGTCACCGTCGTGAAGCGGGCGCGACCACCCGCCGACCCGAGCGCCGAGCTGTCGGCCCGCGAACGGCGAGCGGTGCGGATCTACGCGGTGCTGCTCGTGCCCAGCGCGGCCATCGCCCTCGGCATGTTCGCGGTCTACACCCTGCCGATCATCGTGACCGCCCTCTTCCGCGCCCTGGTGGCCGTCTGGGAGAGCCTGAACGGCGGGCCAGTGCTGCTGGGCGTCGACGGCGGCCTCTTCCTGCTCGTCGAGGGCGGTATCCAGACGCTGTTCCTGGTCACCTTCGTCAAGTCGCACCCCCACTGGTTCCGCCGCTGAGGGTCAGCCGGGGGCGGGGCCGGTGCTCTCGCGTACGACCAGCTGGGGCTCGACCAGGCGGCGGGCCGGCTCGGTGTGGCCGGCCATGCGGTCGAGCAGCAGGTGGAAGGCGTGCCTGCCGACCTCGCCGAACTCCTGGCGGACCGTCGTCAGCGGCGGCCAGAAGTAGGCCGCCTCCGGGATGTCGTCGAACCCGACCACGCTCACGTCGTCCGGCACCCGGCGGCCCGCCTCGCGCAGGGCGCGCATGAGGCCGAGCGCCATCTGGTCGTTGCCCACGAAGATCGCCGTCACCGAGGGGTCGTCGGCCAGGCGCCGGCCGAGCTCGTGGCCGGAGCGCGGGCTCCAGTCGCCCCGCAGCGGCTCGGGGACCGGGCGGCCCGAGGACTCCAGCACCTGCCGCCAGCCGTCGATCCGGTAGTTGGCGTCCAGCCAGTCGACCGGCCCGCCCAGGTGGTGGACGGTCCGGTGGCCCAGGTCGAGCAGGTGGCGGGTGGCCCTGGCCGCCCCGGCGCGCTGGTCGACGGTGACGACGGGGACGGGGATGTCCTCACCGGCGTCGACCGCCACCACGGGCAGGTCGCGCGGCAGGTGGCGCAGGCCGTCGGCGGCGGATTCGTGCGGGGCGAGGATGACGACGCCGTCGACCGCCTGGGCGCGCAGCCGCCGCACCGCCTCCTCGATGGACCGCCTGCTGAGCAGGCTCAGGCTGGCGATGCTGACGCTGTAGCCGCTGAGCCTGGCGGTCTGCTCGATGCAGTAGAGGGTGGACGCGGGACCGTACAGGGTCGTGTCGATGCTGACCACGCCGAGCACGCCCGAGCGGCCGGTGACGAGCTGGCGGGCGGCCAGGTTGGGCCAGTAGTCGAGCTCGCGTACGGCGGCGAGCACGCGCTCGCGGGTTTCCGCCCGCACCCGGTGCGGTGCGTTGAGCACCCGCGAGACCGTCATCGCCGAGACCCCCGCCAGTGCTGCCACGTCGCCCAGCACGGCGGGCTTGCGCGGGGCCTCGGATTCGTCCCCTTTAGCGGCCATGCGCTCACCCCCTAGATTTGCAATAACGCTAACAGGGAGGCAAAGCCGGTTTCGCGCTGCCTTTCCATCGGACGATTGACGGAACCGAATAACAGAATTAGGTTCGGCCGCTGAGGAGGACCATTGAACCTGCCCCGTATCGGGAAGACGGCCGAGGACCTGCTGGCCGAGCTCGCCCGGCTCACCGAACACGACCTGCCCGTGCGCGGCGGCCAGGTGACCTCCTATGTGTACGACACCGGGCGGCCCGAGGTGCACGACGCGGCGGCCCGCGCCTATGCGGCGATGCTGGAGGTCAACTGCCTGGACCCGACGGCGTTCCCGAGCATCGTCGAGATGGAGAAGCAGGTCGTCGGCGCCGTCGCGGACCTGTTAGGCGGCGGCCACGGCATCTTCACCAGCGGCGGCACCGAGTCGATCATGCTGGCGGTGAAGGCGGCCCGCGACGCGGCCTCCCGGCCCCGGGCTAACCTGGTGCTGCCGGTCACCGCCCACCCGGCCTTCCACAAGGCGGCCCACTACCTGGGGGTCGAGGTCAGGCCGGTGCCGGTGGACCTGGGGACGTTCAAGGCCGACGTGCGGGCGGTCTCGGCGGCGATGGACGAGAACACGGTGCTGGTCGTCGCGTCCGCTCCCTCGTACCCGCAGGGGGTGATCGACCCGGTCGGCGAGATCGCGGCGATCGCAGCTGAGGCGGGCGTGTTCTGCCACGTGGACGCGTGCGTGGGCGGCTGGCTGCTGCCGTGGCTGCGCGAGGCGGGCGCGGACGTGCCGCCGTTCGACCTGTCGGTGCCGGGGGTGACGTCGATCTCCTGTGATTTACACAAGTTCGGGTACGCGCCGAAGGGGGCGTCGGTGGTGCTGTTCGCCGACCCGGCGATGCGGCGGCGGGCGTACTTCGCGTCGGCGGCCTGGCCCGGCTACACGATCATCAACGCGACCGTGCAGAGCTCCCGGTCGGCGGGGCCCTTGGGCGGGGCGTGGGCGACTCTGCAGGCGCTCGGCCGGGAAGGGTACGTCGAGCTGGGGCGGGCCACGCTGGAGGCGGCGGACCGGCTGCGCGCGGGGCTGGCCGGGATCGGCGGGCTGCGGGTGCTGGGCTCCGGGTCGACGCTGGTGGCCTTCACCTCCGACGACGTGGACGTGTTCGTGCTCGCCGACGAGGCGCGGGCGCGCGGGTGGTTCCTGCAGCCGCAGCTCTCGTACGCCGGGATCCCGGCGAACCTGCACATCACGGTCACGGGGGTGACGCTGGCCGGGGTGGACGCGATGCTGAAGGTGATCGCCGAGTCGGCGGAGGCCGCCCGGCGGCTCGGGCCTCCGGTTGTCCCGGACGGGCTGGTGGAGCTGATCACCGGGCTGGACCTGGACGCGCTGGACGACGCCACCTTCTCGGAGCTGGCCGCCTCGGTGGGGGTGGATCTGCGGCCTGGGTCCGGGCAGCCTCGGATGGCCGTGGTCAACGCCGTGCTGGACGCGCTCCCGGCCGAGCTGCGGGAGGCGATCCTGGTGCGTTTTCTGTCGGTGATCTATAGCTAGTACGGTTTGCGGTCGTGCTTCCGTTATCCCGTGCCGCCTGGGCAGCCGCCGTCTTCATCGCTCTCCTGCCCACGTGGTGGTTGTGGGAGGAGTGGGCGGCGCCGGAACCGCTGCAAACGCTGGAGTGGGCCGGGCTGGAGGATTTCGAGGAGCACGGCGACGTCTACGGCATGGTCCGCCTCTACAGCGGTTCGAAGCCGACGCCGGTGCTGTCGCCGCTGGTCGGCGACCTCGGCGCGGTCGCGGAAGTCGCCTACTGGTACGCGCTCCCGGCGGTGCTGGTGCTGGCCGGGTTCCTTGGCTGCCTGCGGCAGGGCGATCCGGAGGCGGCGGGGCGGCGGATCGCGTGGGGGCTGGTGGCGGTGGCGGCGGCGGGGCCGGTCACCGCGCCTGATTTCTCGCTCACTGTTCTCAGCCCGGAGTGGTTCGTGGCCATGGCTGACTGCTGGGGGCGTGACCAGGTCTGCTACCTGCTCGCGGCCTTGCTGGTGCTGGCCGCCTCGCTCGGCATGCCGCGCCGTCCCGGCCAGGCCGCCGAAGGGACCGGGCTCAGGGCGGCGGCGCTGCTGGCCGACTACGTGATCTTCTGCGCGGCGCTCGGCCTGGTGATGCCGCTGCTCCCCGAGAGCCGTGACTTCGGGGGGCTGCTCTCCCACGGGGAGCCGGGGACGCTACCGGTGGGTCAGGATCTGGCCCTGCTGGCGCTGCTGTTCCTGTACGTGTGGATCCCGCGTGGCACGACCGTCGGCAAACGGCTGCTCGGGCTCCGGGTGGAGGGCGCCGGGCCGGGGAAGGCGGCGCTGCGGGCGCTGCTCTTCCCCGTCGCCGTGCTGTGGCCCGAGTACGGGGTGCTGTGGCTGGCCGCCGACGCGCTCTGGTCGTTCGCGGACCGGGACGGGCGGATGCTGCACGACCGCCTGCTGGGCACCTCGGTCACGGCTCGTTGACGCAGCGGAGGACCGGGGGCGAGGTGAGCGCCGACGGGTCCAGGGCGGCGTCCGAGGTGACGTGGAAGGTGGTGGTCTCGCCCGGTAGGAGGGTGACCAGCATGGTGTCCACCGACGCGGCGGGGTCGAGGCGGTCGGGGAAGAGGGCCAGGTCGCGGAGGATCGTGCGGGCGGTGACCGTCACGCGGTAGCCGCCGTCCACCCGGTCGGCGGAAGCGTCGTAGGACGCCGGAGGGAAGGCCACGGCCGGGTCCTCGGCGAAGAAGGACAGGGTGCGCGAGTCGCCGAGGCGGACCGAGAGGAGTTCGCGGGAAGGGTCGTCGGGGGTGGCGACCGAAGGCGGGAGCGGCGCCCGCGCCACCGACCGGGGTTCCGCCGAGACCTCCAGGACGTCCTTGGCCAGCGGTTCCCCGTCCAACCCGAGGCGCGTGACCAGTAGTGAGCCCTGCCACGCCGTGCCCGAGTCGTTGACCACCGCCACCGAGGAACCCTGCACGGCGAGCAGCCGGTCGGCGTAGAGGCGGCGCAGCGCGTACCAGAGGGGTTTGCGCCTGCCGTCGCCGTCGACCGCCGACCAGGAGGTGACCGGCCAGCAGTCGTTGAGCTGCCAGACGATCGTGCCCATGCAGTACGGCGCCAGCGCGCGGAACCGCTCGACGCCGAAGGTGATGGCGCGGGCCTGGTTGAGCTGGGTCAGGTAGTGCCAGTCGTCGAAGGAGTCCGGCGCGGGCAGGTGGTCGCCGAGGCCGCGCAGCAGCTTGCCGTTGCCGTCGTCGGCCTTCTGGTGGTGCAGCACCAGCGGGGCGTCGGCGGCCAGCTCCCCGGAGACGGCGCGGCGGAGCGTGGCGTACGCGGGCGGCCCCTGGAAGCCGAACTCGGCCACGAACCGGGGCGTGTAGGTCGCGTAGTGGCGGTAGTCCTCCCGGTTCCAGACGTCCCAGATGTGGATGGTGCCGGTGGACGGGTCCTGCGGCGGGACGGCGGGGTCGGCCGAGAACGGGCTGCCGGGGATGTACGGGCGGGTCGGGTCCAGCTCGGCCACGATCGACGGCAGCAGGTCGTGGTAGAGGCCGCCGCCCCAGCTCCGGCCCTCCAGCTCGTCCTGCCAGCCCCAGTCGGCGTGCCCCTCCAGGTTCTCGTTGTTGCCGCACCACAGCACCAGGCTGGGGTGCGGGGCGAGCCTGGTCACGTGCTCGCGCGCCTCGGCGGCCACCTCCGACCGGAACGGCTCCTCCTCCGGGTAGGCCGCGCAGGCGAACGGGAAGTCCTGCCACACCAGCAGCCCGAGCTCGTCGGCCAGGTCGTAGAAGTCCTCGCTCTCGTACAGGCCCCCGCCCCATACACGCAGCAGGTTGACGCCCGCGCCGACGGCCTGGCCGAAGCGTGCGGCGAGCCGGTCGCGGGTGATCCTGGACGGGAAGCAGTCGTCGGGGATCCAGTTGACGCCGCGGGCGAACACCGGCGTCCCGTTGACGACGAGCCTGAACGCCTCCCGTTCCAGCTCGACCGTCCGGAACCCGATCTTCCCGGTCCACGACGAGTCCCCGAGCCGCACGGCAAGCTCGTAGCGGTGCTGCTCCCCGTACCCGCGAGGCCACCACAGCCGGGGCTCGGGCACGGTCAGCGGCACGACGGCGGTCCGCTGACCGGCGGCGAGCCGCACCTCCGCCGAGACCCCGGCCACCTCGGCGACCAGGGTGAGCGGCGCCTCGGTGGCGCGCTCGACGCTCACGTGCACGTCCACCCGGCCCGAGCCGTCGGCGGCGACGGTGGCGAGCGGGCGGACCGCGGCCGGCCGGGCGCCGGTCCAGCTCTCCAACCCGATCGGGCGCCAGATGCCGGCGGTGACCAGGGCGGGCCCCCAGTCCCAGCCGAAGTTGCAGGCCATCTTGCGGATGAACGCGTACGGCGCCTCGTAAGCGCCGGGGCGGGACCCGAGCGCGGCCCGCCGCTCCTCGGCGTACTCCAGCGCCGAGCCGAAGGTGACGGTGAGCGTGTTCTCGCCCTCGCGCAGCAGGTGGCGCACCGGGAACCGGTAGGAGCGGTGCTGGTTGGCGGTGGCGGCGACGCGCACCCCGTTCAGGGCGATCTCGGCGACCGTGTCCAGCCCCTCGCACACCAGGTCCGTGCGCTCGTGCTCGTCGCCCGACCAGGAGAACACGGTGGTGTACGTCCACGCGGTGCGGCCGATCCAGGCCAGCCGGTTCTCGTTGTCGTCCAGGTACGGGTCGTCGATGAGACCGGCGGCGAGCAGATCGGTGTGCACGCAACCGGGCACCGTGGCAGGCACCGTGGGGGGCACCGTGGCGGGCACGTCCCCCGATGCGGCCGACAGGACCCAGCCGTCGTGCAGGGGTCGGTACGAGCTCACGTGGTTCTCCTTCAGCAGTCGTCGAGCTTGGCGCAGGCCACGAGGTGGCCGGGCTCGGCCTCGTACAGGCCGCCGGTCGCGCCGCGCTCGTGATACAGGCAGGTCTCCACCGGCGGGGCGTCCTCCCACGGGGCGTGCAGCCGGGGGACGGACGACAGGAGCTGCCTGGTGTAGGGGTGCAGGGGGTCGTCGAACACCTTGTGCGTCAGCCCCATCTCGACGACCGCGCCGCTGCGCAGCACGACCGTGCGCTCGGCCAGGTAGTGGCCGAGCGACAGGTCGTGCGTCACGTACAGCACGCTCAGCCCGCGGCCCTTGAGCTCGGCGAGCAGGTTGAGCACGTCGATGCGGGTGGAGGCGTCGAGCATGCTGGTGATCTCGTCGGCGATCAGCAGCTTCAGGTCGAGCAGCAGCGCCCTGGCGATCAGCAGGCGCTGCAGCTGGCCGCCGCTGAGCTGGTGGGGGAACTTGCCGAGCACCTCGCGCGGGTTGAGCCGCACGTCCTCGATGGCCGAGTGGACCCGTTCGGTCCACTCCTTGCCGGGGACCGACGGGTAGTAGCTGTCCTTGATCAGCTGGAACACCCGGTCGGCCTTGAAGACCGGGTTGTAGCAGCTGAACGGGTCCTGGAAGACGCCCTGGACGGACCGGTAGTAGTCCCGGCCCGGCTTGACGGGCACGCCGTCGACGGTGATCGTCCCGCCGGTCATCGGGATCAGGCCGAGGATCATCTTGCCGATCGTGCTCTTCCCGCTGCCGCTCTCCCCGATGAGGGAGACGACCTCGCCGGGCCGCACCTCGAAGCTCACCGCGTCCACGGCCGTCAGCGTCCGCCCGCCGAAGGTCCCGACCTTGTAGACCTTGGTGACGTTCTCGACTTTCAGCATCAGGCCTTCCAGCACGCGACGAAGTGGTTGGGCTCGATCTCGTTCACCGGCGGCTCCTCGGCGCACTCGTCGCCGGCCAGCGGGCAGCGGTCGCGGAAGCGGCAGCCCCGCGGCGGGTTGAGCAGCGACGGCGGGCTGCCGGGGATGCCGGCCAGCTTGCGTTCCTCGTAGCGGACGCCGATCTCCGGCAGCGAGTTGATCAGCAGCTTCGTGTACGGGTGCTTCGGCGCCTTGATCAGTTTCTCCGACGGCGCCTTCTCCGCCAGCTTGCCCGCGTACATCACCATGACCGTGTCGGCGATGTGCGAGGTCAGCGCCAGGTCGTGGGTGATGAAGATCATGCTCTTGACGTAGCCGCCGTCGCGGAAGCCGAGCAGCGCCTTGGCCACCGCCTTCTGGGTGGACACGTCGAGCGCGGAGGTGATCTCGTCGGCGATCAGCAGCGCCGGGTCGAGCAGCGTGGAGATGACCATGACCATGCGCTGCTTCTGGCCGCCGGACAGCTCGATCGGGTAGCGGTCGAGCACCTCGCGCGGCAGCCCCACCATGCCGATCCGGCTCTCCAGCTCCTTCCTGTCGAGCGTCACGCCGCGCGAGCGGAGCAGCTCGGTCACCATCCTGCCGATCCGGCGGGTCGGGTTCATGGCGCTCATCGAGTACTGCGGGATGAGCGAGATCTCGTGGAAGCGGTAGTCGTTCATCGCCCGGTCGTCGCCGATCGGCAGCTCGCGGCCGTCCAGCTCGACGGTGCCGCCGACGTGGCGCATCCGGCCGTCCATGCGGATGAGGCTCTTGCCCAGCGTGGTCTTGCCGCAGCCGGACTCACCCGCCAGGCCGAGGATCTCCCCGTCGTCCATGGTGAAGGAGACCCCGTCGAGCGCCTTCACATCGCCTCTGAGTGTCTTGTAGTGCACCCTCAGCTCGCTGACCCGCAGACTCATGTTTCCCTCAACTTCGGGTTGAAGACCTCGTCCAGACCGACGTTCGCCACGTACAGGGCGCCGACGACGGCGGTGATGGCCGCGCCCGGCGGCACGAACCACCACCAGAGGCCGAGCTGGAGCGCGCTCCACTGGGTCGCGTTCTGCAGCATCAGCCCGAGCGAGACGCCCTCCGTGGGCCCGAGCCCGATGAAGTCCAGCGAGGCGGCGATCAGCACCGAGCTGCCGAACAGCAGGATGAACGTCATGAACAGGTAGGAGCTCATGTTCGGCGCGATCTCCCGCGCGATGATCCTGGGCGTGCCGACCCCGCTCAGCCTGGCCAGGTCGACGAAGTCCCTGGACCGCAGCGAGAACGTCTGGGCCCGGATCGCCCGCGCCGCCCACGGCCAGGAGGTGAGGCCGATGAGCAGCGCCTGCATGCCGACGCTGCGGATGCCGAGGTAGGCGTTGATGATCAGCAGCACGGCCAGGGTCGGGATGACCAGCACGATGTTGGTGAGCATGTTGAGCACCTCGTCCACCATCCCGCCCCGGTAACCGGCGACGAACCCGATCACCATGGCGATCACGGCCGCGATGCCGCCGCCGATCGCGCCGGCCAGGATCGTGGTCCGCAGCCCGTACACGAACTGGACGAAGACGTCCTGTCCCTGCGTGGTCGTCCCGAACCAGTACTCCGACGAGGGCGGCAGCATCGGCATCGCCACGTACTCGTTGGGCGCGTCCACCCCCAGGATGACCGGCCCGAACAGGCCGGTCAGCGCGAGCACGAGCACGATGGAGAAGCCGATGACCAGTTTCGGGTTCCGTACGGCGAAGTAGAGCGCCTCGCGGCGCACCACGCGCTCCTCGGTGGGCAGTGCCGTCGTCGCGGTCATGCCTGCGCTCCCGCCATCCCGGTGCGCGTGCGTGGGTCGATGAGCACGTACACGATGTCGATGATGAAGTTGGCCACCAGCACCCCGATGACGATGAACATGAACGAGCCCTGCAGCAGGAAGAAGTCCTGGTTCTGGATCGCCTTGAGAATCAGGCTGCCGATCCCCGGATAGGAGAAGACGATCTCGGTGACCAGCGCGCCCGCGACCAGCACGCCGAGCTGCAGCGCCAGGCCGGTGATCTGGGGCAGGATCGCGTTGCGGTAGGCGTAGCGGCGGATCAGCTTGGCCGGCGCGCCGAGCGCGGCCAGGTAGTTGGAGTAGTCCGACTCCAGCTCATAGATGATCATGTTGCGCATGCCGATCGCCCACCCGCCCAGCGCCACCAGGAACAGCGACAGGAACGGCAGCGCCCAGTGGTGCAGCAGGTCCAGGAAGAACGTCCAGGACCAGCTCGGCGTGAGCGAGAAGCTGTAGCCGCCGGCGATCGGGAACCATCCGGCCACCACGCCGAACCCCCAGGCCAGCAGCACGGCCAGCCACATGTACGGGGTCGCGGTGAGGACGTAGCCGACCGGCAGCACGGTGTTGTCCAGCAGCTTCCTGCGCGCGGCGAACGCGCCGAACCGGTTGCCCACCCAGTAGCTGAGCAGCACCGCCGGGATCATCAACCCCAGCGTGTACGGGACAGCGCCCATGATCAGGTCGGTCACCGGCACCGGGAAGACGTAGATGCTGATGCCGAAGTCGCCCCGGAAGAGCGCGCCCCAGAAGTTCAGGTACTGCTGCCAGATCGGCTCGTCGAAGCCGAAGAGGTTGGTGTAGTAGACCCGCATCGCCTCGACGGCCTCGGGCTGCGAGACGCGGGCCCTGGCCAGCATGCTCGCGACCGGGTCGCCGGGCATGAAGCGCGGGATCACCCAGTTGACCGTGACGGCGGCCACGAAGGTGAGGCCGTAGATGAACAGTTTCCTGCCGAAGTATTGGCGCACGAAGATCTCCCCAAGGGACCCCCTCCGCCCAGGAGGACAGGCGGAGGGGGCGCCGTTGTGTCAGGTCAGCCGGCCGCCGGCTGGAGCTGCGTCAGCGTCTCGAAGCCGCCGAGCTCCATCCAGTTGCGCCACATCGTGGGCGCGTGCTTGGGGGCGCCTTCCGCCGCGGAGGGCCAGTTCTTCCAGGTGGCGTTGCTGGCCTGGGCCCACATGCCGTTGTACCAGAGCGGGATGATCGGCATGTCGTCCATGTGGATCTTCTGGATCTTGGAGATGACCTCCTTCATCCCCTCGACGTCGTCCGTCTTGACCTTGTCGAGCTGCTGGACCAGCTCCCAGGCCTCCTTGTTCTCGTAGCGCCCGAAGTTGGTGGTGTTCTGCACCTTCCGGATCGGGAGCTGGAACATGTAGTCGTAGTAGGTCCACGGGCTGCTGGACAGCTGGCGCTCGTTGTTGATGACCAGGTCGAAGTTGCCCTTGCCGCGCTTCTCCACCAGGGCGTTGAAGTCGGGGAACTCGGGGGTGATCTCGATGCCGGCCGCCTTGCCGCTGCTGGAGATGACCCGGGCCGCCTCCATCCAGTCGGTCCAGCCGGTGGGCACCTCGATGGTCAGGCTGATCTTGGAGCCGTCCTTGTTCTCCACCAGCCCGTCGCCGTCGCGGTCGCGGTATCCGGCGTCGGCCAGCATCTTCTTGGCCTCGTCGGTGTTGAACGTGAAGCCGTCGGAGCTCACCACGGCCTGGTCGACGAACTGGTCCCACTGCGGCAGCAGGCCGGTCGGGCTGGCCGCCTTGACCAGGTTGCCGTAGACGCCCTCGACGATCTTCTTGACGTCGACCGAGGTGGCCAGCGCCTTCCGGAAGGCGGGGTCGTCCATCGGCTTCTTGGTGGTGTTGGGCACCAGCCAGGCGGTGTTGGCGGACAGCATGTACGGCGGCTCGTCGTAGTACGAGGTGATGCCGAAGTTGCCGTTGATCAGGTTCGCCACGCCGGGCATGAAGTTGTTGCTGAGGTCCAGGCCCTTCTGCAGCAGCATGCCCATGGCGACCTCGTTGCTCGGGTTGGCCACGTCCACGATGTACTTGGGCTTGGGCTCCATGCCGAGCGCGGTCTTGCCCCACCAGTCGTCACGCTTGACCCAGACCACGCGGTCCTGGTCGTGGCTCTGGTACTTGTAGGCGCCGCTGCCCACCGGGTTCTCGTTGACGCCGTTGAGCACGTCCTCCTCGGAGCGGCCGGTCCACACGTGCTCGGGGACGATGACGCGGCTGTAGAGGTTGAAGTCCCACTCCTGGTAGTTGGCCTCGGAGAAGGAGAAGCGGACCGTCTGGTCGTCGACCGCCTCCACGTTCTCCAGCCAGTCCCACATGTTGTGGAACGGGACGGTCTCCATCTTGCCGAGGCCGTAGGAGAAGGCGACGTCCTTGGCGGTCAGCGGCTTGCCGTCGGCCCAGGTGACGCCCTGGCGGATCTTGGCCTCGTACGTCTTGTCGTCCGTCCAGCTGCCGCTCTCGGCGATCCAGGGGACGAGTTTGCCCGCGTTCGGGTCGTAGTGGAAGAGCGTCTCGTACACCAGGCCCTTGGTCCCGGTGGCGGAGTCCCACTCGCGGATCGGGTTGAAGTTGGCCGGCGGGCCCCACTGGGTGCCGGTCGTGTACAGCGTCTCGTTGCGGGGCAGCGCGCCGGCGTTGCCCTGGGCGGGCGGGCTGCCCGCCTGGGAGGTCGCGGGTGTCGGTGCGGCGGTGCCGCCGCCACCGGTACAGGCGGCTGCGGCCAGGCCCGCCGCGAGGAGCGGTATGAGAATCCGCGCCCGGGTCTGCATCTGTGCTCTCCTTCCCCCGCCTCGTCGGCGGAGGTCGACCGTCTGTCCAACCCCCGAACGTTGGGCGGCCCGGGACATACGCCGCCGCACGGCCGTCCGCTGCTGCCTTGTGGGAGCGCTCCCGAAATGTCGCGGACGGCTTGTCGCTGAACCGGATAAGTACCGCGACGGTAAAATCGGCGCGACGATCGCGTCAAGGGTCGTAACGAGTTTGAGATGCAGCTTTCGGAGGACCGGTTAAGCCGAGGGAGCGCTCCCAAGGACGGTTTCGCAGGTGCGCGCCCCTCTCGCCGGTAGTAAGGTGCGTTCACGTACCTGACTAACCGGTTCACATCCAGGGGGCTCGGTGAAGCGACCAACGATCGCCGACATCGCGCGCAGGGCGGGGGTCTCCAAAGTGGCCGTCTCCTACGCGCTCAACGACCGCCCCGGCGTGTCGCCCGCGAAGCGCGCGGCGATCAAGGCCATCGCCGAGGAGATCGGCTGGCGGCCCAACAGCGCCGCCCGCGCGCTCAACGGCGCGCAGGCCCGCTCCGTCGGGCTCACCCTGTGCCGCCCCGCCCGCATCCTCGGCGTCGAGCCGTTCTTCATGGAGCTGATCAGCGGCATCGAGACCGAGCTGTCCGCCCGCTCCTACGCCCTCATGCTCCAGGTCGTCACCGCCCCCGAGCAGGAGACCGAGGTCTACCGGCGCTGGTGGGGCGAGGGCCGCGTCGACGGCGCCATCCTCGTCGACCTGCGCTTCTCCGACCCCCGCGTCACGGCGCTGCACGAGCTCGGCATGCCCGCCGTCGTCCTCGGCGACCCGTCCGAAGCCGGCGCGCTCACCCCCGTCTGGGCCGACGACGCCGCCGCCGTCCGCGAGACCGTCGAGTATCTCCACGCCCTCGGCCACAGGCGCGTCGCCCGCGTCGCCGGGCTGCCCGACCTCGTCCACACCGTCCTGCGCGACCAGGCGTTCACCGCCGCCTGCCGGGAGCTCGGGCTGGAGTGGCACACGATCATGCACACCGACTACACCGGCGAGGAGGGCGCCCACGCCACCCGCCGGCTGATGAGCGCCGCCACCCGCCCGACGGCCATCATGTACGACAACGACATCATGGCGGTCGCGGGCATGTCGGCGGCCGACGAGCTGCGGCTCCGGGTGCCGGCCGACCTGTCGATCGTGGCATGGGACGACTCGCCGCTCTCCCAGATCGTCCGGCCCGCCCTCAGCGCGCTCACCCGCGACATCCCGGCCTACGGCGCGCACGCGGCGCGGGCGCTGCTGTCACTGATCGAAGGGCAGGAGGTCGAGGCCATCCGCGACCAGGCCCCCCGCCTCGTCCCCCGCGGCAGCACCGCCCCTCCCCCGGCCGCACAGCGGCCTGGCTAGCCCTGCCGACCACGAGGCCGCCGAAGCGGAACAAGCTCAGCCATCGAGCTGACCAAGGGGTCTCAGCTTGGGCACATCGAGAGCTCGGGTCAGTCCTTGAGCGCGCTCGTGATGGCCTCGGCGAGTGGGGTCGGGGGCCGGCCGGTGAGCTGCCGCAGGTCGTCGGAGGTACGGGTGAGCAGGCCGCGCTCGATCGCCCGGTCGATGTCGGCCACCAGGTCCGCCACCGGCTCGGGCAGCCCGGCGCCGAGCAGGAGGCCCCGGTGTTCCTCGGTGGTCAGCGGCCGGTACTCGACCGCTCGGCCCGACTGCTTCGACAACTCGGCCGCGAACTCGGCGAAGGACCACGCCGTGTCGCCGCACAGCTCGTACGCCCTGCCCTCGTGACCCTCGCCGGTGAGGACGGCGACGGCCGCGGCGGCGTAGTCGGCCCGCGAGGCGGTGGCGATCCGCCCGTCGCCGGCGGAGGCGGTGACGGCTCCGCGCTCCAGGGCCTGGGGGATGGTCTCGGTGTAGACCTCGTGGTAGAAGCCGTTGCGCAGGAACGTGTACGGCACCCCGGCGTCGAGGATGGCCTGCTCGGTGGCCTTGTGGTCGGCGGCCAGGACGAAGTCGGCCTCGGGCCCGCCGAGCACGCTGGTGTAGGCGAGCAGCGCCACACCCGCGTCGCGGGCCGCCTCGACGACGTTGCGGTGCTGGGGCTCGCGCCGCCCCGGCTCGCTGCCGGAGACGAACAGCACCCTGTCGCCGGCGCGGAAGGCCTCACGCAACGCCTCGGGCTCGTCGTAGTCGGCGACCCGCACCTCCACACCCCGCTCGGCGAGACGGGCGGCCTTGTCCTTGTCGCGGACCACGGCGGCGACGGGCTCGCCCGCCTTCAGCAACCCGTCCACGACCAGGCCGCCGAGGTGTCCGGTGGCTCCGGTGACGACGAAACTCATGATGCGTGATACCCCTTCTGCCGTTTCCGCCCAGCTTAGGCAGGAAACTCACCCTGGAAGGAGTACACACTTCAAAGTAAGGTACTGACATGAAAGTAAGGGTCACGGAGGAGACGTGCCCGTACCGGCTCGTCCTGGAGCACGTCACCAGCCGCTGGGGCGTCCTCATCCTGCTGGCGTTGGAGAAGCGCACCCACCGCTTCAGCGAGCTGCGCCGCGAGATCGGCAGGGTCAGCGAGAAGATGCTCGCCCAGACCCTCCAGACCCTGGAGCGCGACGGCTTCGTCCGCCGCGACGCCCGTCCGGTCATCCCGCCCCACGTCGACTACTCCCTCACCCCCCTCGGCCGCGAAGCCGCCACCCAGGTCCGCTCCCTCGCCGAATGGACCGAACGCCGCCTCCCGGCCGTCCAGACAGCCCGCGAGGAGTACGACTCCGCGAAGGGCTGATCGTCGCCTACTCGCCCGTGAGGCCGTCGATCGACTCGCGGATGAGGTCGGCGTGGCCGTTGTGGCGGGCGTACTCCTCGATCATGTGGCACAGGATCCAGCGCAGGTTGGGGGTGTCGCCGTTGGGCCAGGTGCGGCGGGCGAGTTGCTCCGGGCCGCCGACGGCCAGCGCCTCCTTGACGGCGGCGCGAGAGCGGGCCACCGCGTCCTGCCAGAGCTCCATGAGCTGCTCCGGCGTGTCCTGGCCGGCCGAGTGCCAGTCCCAGTCGCTGTCGGCCTTCCAGTCGACGGCGTCCCACGGGGCGTGCGCGTCGCGGCCGTGCAGGAACACCGAGAACCAGTAGTCCTCGACGTAGGCCAGGTGTTTGATCATGCCGCCGAGGGTCATCGAGGAGGCGGCGACGGTCACGTTCAGGCCGGCCGCGTCCAGGCCGCCGATCTTCCACTCGAACGTGGCACGCTGGAAGTCGAGGAAGCCCAGGAGGGTGCCGGTCTCGTCGGCGTTGACAGGAGGTTCCGGCCTGCCCTGCTCGTCTATGTTCGTCATGATCGGTGAGTCTAGAGGCCGATTCTGGGCGGTGTGCCCGCGCCGGCGAGCGCGTGGACGAGGTCGTCCGGATGGGTCAGCTGAGGGTAGTGGCCGGCTCCCTCGATCACCGTCACCGGCCGGTCCACGGGCGTGACCAGCGGGTCGGCCGAGCCCACGACGATGTCCACGGGCACCGTCACCCGGGACAGCGTGCTCGCGAGGCCGGCGCGGGCGGCCCGCAGGGCGGCGACGACGCGGCGGGCGTGACCGGGGCGGGCGAGGTTCGCGGCGGCGCTGACGGTGGCGGGGCTCTCGGGGACGCCGAGCGCGCGGGCCAGCCGGGCGGAGGTCATGCGCCGCAGCACGGGGACGGCGAGCGAGGAGCGCCGCGGCCACGGGGCGGGAGCCTGGAGGAACGCCGGGGCGACCAGCACGAGGCGGGCGAGGTCGTCGGGATGGGCCGCCGCGTGACGGACGGCAGGACCGCACGCCAGGGAGTGGGCCACCAGCGTGGGCCTGCTCCCGACCGTACGGAGGAGCTCGGCCAGCCAGTCCTCCAGAGGCCCGTCGGCGGGGGACGACCGGCCGAGACCGGGCAGGTCGGCGGCGAGGACGGGGGCGTCGAGCCGTTCGACCACCTGCGACCACGACGCGGAGTCGAGCGGCAGCCCGTGCAGCAGGACGTGGGACGGGTGCTCGCGCTCCCCGGTCAGCCACGTCGCGCTGCCCGCGACCCGGTGGAACCCGTACGGTCCGCGCGGCGGGGCCGACGTGCCGAAGCCGGTGGCGACGAGGTCGTCGGCCCACCGCTTGAGCGCCGGTCCGACCGGGGGCATGGGACGCCTGGCGACGGCCCGGGCGGAGGCGGTGTCGTAGCGGTCCGCGGACAGGAAGGACAGGGTCTCCGGCTCGGCTCCGGTGATCGTACGGGGGAGGCGCCGCAGCAGCCCGACCGGGATCGTGCGTTCCGGCGCCGGGACTCCGAGGTGTGCGGCGATCAGCTTGACGAGGTCGGGCAGGTGGGGTGTCTCCTCGTCGAGCACCCAGTAGGCGTTGCCCTCGGTCCTCTCGTCCGAGGGGAGGTCGGCGAGGAAGGCGGCGAGATAGCCGAGGTCGACCACGGGCACGAACACCTCGGGGCCTCCCGGGACGGCGGGCAGCCGGCCGCGCCAGAGGTCGGACACCAGCGAGGCGAGGCCGATGAACTGACCGGGGCCGATCACGGTGGCCGGGTTGGCGATGGTCAGCGGGATGCCCCGCTCCCGGGCGCGGGCCCGTACCGCCGTGTCGCCCTCCCGCTTGGACCCCTCGTAGGCGCCCAGCCTGCGGTAGTCGGGGGCGCCGCCACCGCTCACCCGGTATCCGCTGATGTGCACCACCCGGCGCAGGTACGTCAGGGTGGCGGCCCAGTCGAGGACGTTGAGCGCACCGGTGACGTTCACGGCTCGCGCCTCCGTGACGCCCAGGCCGAAGGCGAACCGGGCGGCGGTGTTGTAGACGTCGCGTACGTCTGCCAGGTCGTCCGCCAGACCGAGGCCGGGGCGGGTGATGTCGGCGGTCACGACGCGGAGGCCGTCGAGGGGGACGTCGCGTTCGGCGAGCGCGGAAGCCAGGCGGTCTCCCCCGCCGCGGACGGCGGCGGCGACGCCGTGGCCGCGCCGCAGGAGCTCCTCGACCAGGGCACGGCCGACGAACCCCGCGGCGCCGAAGACGATCGAGTCGGGTCGCATGGCAACTCCTTGCAAATAGATCGGTCTACATATTTTGAGGCATGGGTCGGCCGGTCCCGGCCGTCGTTCACAGCAGGGCGGCGACCTTCCGTGCCGCCCGGTCCAGAGGCTCGCGGCTGCGTCGCGCTCTGGCCAGCAGCAGCGCGCCCTCGATCAGGGCCAGGACGGTCGTGGCGGCGTCGTCAGCGTCGGGGTGCCCGCCGGCGGCGAGCCACTCCCGGAGTATGGCCTCCCACGAGTCGTAGACCTCGGCGCAGACCTGCTGGAGCGCGTCGTTCCCGGCCGCCATCTCCAGGGCGACCGTGGCCACCGGGCAGCCCTTGCGCCAGCCCGACGCCTCCAGCCGGTCGGCCAGCAGGTGGATGACGCCGGTCACCAGGGAGACGGTGTCGGGGGCGGCGTCCGCGAGGTCACGCACGGCCTGCTCGATCTCCCGGCCGGCCCGCCGCAGCGCCTCGGCGACCAGGTGGTCCTTGCCGCCGGGGAAGTGGAAGTAGAGCGATCCCCTGGGCATGCCGCTGGCGGCGATCACCTGGTTGAGCCCGGCGGCGGAGTATCCCCCGGCCTCGATCAGCTCCTGCGTCGCGTCGAGCAGCCGCGCCCGCGTCTGGTCCCCTTTGCGTCCCACACGAGTGAAAATAGACCGGTCTTCATATAAAGCGCAACCGTCCGGCAGTTCTCACCTGCGCACGCCGGGCCCGTCCGCGCGTTCGCCCCGGAGGGCCGGGTTCTGCTGCCACCGCTCGATGACCTGCCGGAAGGCCTCGCTCAGGAGGAGGAGGAGTTCGGCGGAGGTCTCGAAGCGGGCGCCCGCCGGCGTCGTGACCCCGAGGATCTCGGCCCCGCGCCGTGACGCGGCCGCCAGGGCCTCGTTCATCCGCAGAGCCGCGAGGAGGTTCGGGAGCCAGATCTCGTCGTCGACGACATAGCGTTCGCGACGCGCGCCGGGAACCCGCTCGCGCCTCAGCATTCCCTGCTGTTCGAGGAAGGCGATGGCGTGCGAGATCGACGCCGGGCTGACGCGGAGCCGCTGGACCAGGTCGGCGGCGGTGAGCGTGCCGGAGTCCGTGATGTACAGGCAGGCCAGCACCCGGGCCTCCATCCGGGGCAGCCCCTGCTGGACGAGAAGCTCGGTGAAGGACTCCGTGAAGTCGAGCACCGCTCGGGGATCACGCCCGTGGTCGTCGCCGGGGATCGGCGGCGCCGGCGGCCGGGACGGCTTGTGCCGGCGCGCACGATGCCGCGCGGCCTCGTGGGCCCGGTCCGCACGGTAGTCGTCGGGCCCGCCGTTGCGGGCGACCTCCCGCATCACGGTCGAGGCGGGCCGCCCCAGGCGCCGGCCGATCTCCGCGTATCCGAGCCCCTCGGCCAGCCCCTCAGCGATGTGCCGACGGTCCTCGTCAGTGAGTCTGCCTCCGGGCATCGGTGTTCGTCTCCCATCCGCCGGCATGCGCGCGCTCGCTGCACAGTATGCATTCACTCCGAGCCTGTTGCAATGCCCGCTTGATCATTCATTGCGTTCAGCTCCATCCTTATTGCAATGCAAGCATCTAGATCCTGCTTGAACAGGAAAGATGTATGCCTTTTTGTGTTGACTGATTCTTGAATGCAATGTAGCTTTCCAGGTGTTCAAAGATTTCCGAACAGACGGTGAGCGAGGGGATGATGATGGAACACAGCAACGGCGGCTTCTCCGCGGCAGGGCTACGCAGGATGCGCGAGGTGCTGGCCGAGCATGTCGACTCCGGGAAGATCCCCGGGCTCGTCGCCCTGGTCAGCCGTGGCGGCCGGACACATGTCGAGGCGCTCGGGACGATGCACCGCGACGGCGGCGCGCCGATGAGCCGCGACACGATCTTCCGGATGGCCTCCACGTCCAAGCCGGTCACGGTCGCGGGGGCGATGGTGCTGCTGGACGAGTGCCGGCTGCGGCTGGACGACCCCGTGGAGCCATGGCTGCCCGAACTGGCCGACCGGCGGGTGCTGAGGCGGATCGACGGCCCGCTGGACGACACCGTGCCGGCGCGGCGGCCGATCACCGTACGTGACCTGCTGACCTCCACGTTCGGGCTCGGCATGGACATGATGGCGCTCGGCACGCCGATCATGAACGCGGTCTTCGAGCGAGGGCTCACGCCCAACCTGCCGGTGCCGATGCCCGAGCCTGACGAGTGGATGCGCCGTCTGGGCGAGCTTCCGCTGATGCACCAGCCCGGCGAGCACTGGCAGTACCAGATCAGCAACGACCTGCTCGGTGTGCTGGTGGCCCGGGTCACCGGCCGGTCGTTCGAGGATTTCCTGCGCGAGCGCGTCTTCGACCCGCTCGGGATGAACGACACCGGTTTCCACGTGCCCGCCGACCGGCTCGACCGGCTGCCGGCTCTCTACGCCCCCGACCCGCAGACCGGCGAGTTCCTGGTGTGGGACGAGGCCAAGGGAGGGCGGTGGAGCGAGCCGCCGGCGTTCCAGGGAGGCGGCGGCGGGCTGGTGTCCACCGTCGACGACTACCACGCCTACTTCCGGATGCTGCTCAACGGCGGGGTGCACGAAGGGAGGCGGATCCTGTCGCGGCCCGCCGTCGAGCTCATGACCACCAACCGGCTCACGCCCGAGCAGACCGCCGCCCGCACCGCCACGGCCGTCGACAACGTCCACATCTCGCACGGCCAGGGCCAGCACGGCGGCTGGGGCGTGGGGATGGCGGTGCGCACCTACCGCGGCGACTACGCTCCGGTCGGCCAGTTCGGCTGGGACGGCGGCACCGGCACCACGAGCTACGCCGACCCGCACAACCGGCTCGTCGGCATCCTGCTCACCCAGGTCGGGCTGTCCGTCCCGGATCCCGCGCGGCTGATCCACGACTTCTGGACCACGCTCTACCAGGCCATCGACGACTGACACCGACCCCGCGAAGGAGCACACCACCATGTCCATCACCCTCACCGACCAGGACAAGCGCACCCTGCGCACCGCCGCCTACGGCGCCGTCTCGCTGCTGGCCGCCGCCTCCGGCAAGCCCCACAAGGTCGCCACCGGCGGCTCCGTCGCTCTGTACTCCGCGACCGGCCCGGTCGGGCACGCGCTCGCCGAGAAGACCAGAGACATCGACCTGAACGGCAAGTCCGTGGCCGCGCTCGCCGACCATGTGCTGCCGGCCCTGACGGAGGCCATGAGCCTGCTCAAGCGGCAGGATCCGGCGGCGGCCGGCGACTTCCGCGACACCGTCCTCATCGCCGTCGAAGCAGCCGCCCGGGCACAGGAAGGCGAGCCCGGCCCAGTCATGGCGGAGATGGCCCGCAAGATCACCGCAGCCCTCGACGCCGGCTGACGGGATGTCCCGGGGTCCTCTCCGGATCCCGGGACGCGGCGTGCCGGGACCCGGAGAGGACCCCAGGCGCCGCCCGGTCCGTGCGCGAGAGGAAGACCCCGGCGATCACGAGGACCCCGCCCGCGACGACGTTCCAGCCCAGCGGTTCGCCGAGCAGCGTCACGCCGAGCGACGTCGACCACACCGGGGTCACGTACGTCACGGTGGCGGCCACCGTGGACCCGGCCGAGCGGATCACCCGCAGGTTCAGGATGTACGCCAGACCCGTCCCGACAGCGCCGAGCACCACGAGCGCCGCCGCGGCCGGCACGCCCGGCCAGGACGGGCCGCCACCGCCGAGGGGAGCGAAGACGGCCAGCTGGGCGGTCGCGCAGACGATCTGCACGGCCGACAGGGCGGCGGCGGAGCCCTCCCGCGCGGAGTAGAACCTGCGGGTGTAGGCGAAACCGGCCCCGTAGCAGGTCGTCGCCGCCAGGCAGGCGAGGCTCCCGGCCACCGGGGCGCCGTCCACGCCCTGCCAGATCCCGAGGACCACGAGGACCCCCGCGAAGCCGACGAGCAGCCCGAGCAGGCGCCGGGCGGTCGGTCTCTCCTGCGGCACCATGAGGATGACGAACACCAGCGTGGTCAGCGGCGTCGTCGCGTTCCACACCCCGGCGAGCACCGAGCTCACCAGCGTCTCGCCGTACGCGAGGAAGGTGAACGGCACCGCGTTGAGCAGCGCGGCCACCACCAGCGCGTGCCCCCACACGGTGCGGTCGCGGGGGAGGCGCTCGCGCCGGAGCGCGCACACCGCGAGGAGAGCCAGCGCGCCGAAGAAGCACCGCCAGAAAGCGACCCACAGCGGCGGGACCCCCGCCTCGACCGCGATCTTGATCAGCGCGAAGCTCGCCCCCCAGATGACCGACAGCATCACGAACCCCGGCATCCAGCGCATCCGGCCTCCCTCGGTGTGGCTATGGACGGCATCCTGCTCACGCGGGAATCATGAGTCCAACAAGTCGGACCACCGATGCCATGAAGGATGCTCATGACGGTGCACATCGCGCAGCTGAAGGCGTTCGTGGCGGTGCTGGACGAAGGCGGCTTCGGCGCCGCGGCCGACAGCCTCGGGGTGAGCCAGTCGGCCGTCTCCCACTCCGTCGCCGCGCTGGAGCGGACGCTCGGCACTCCGGTGCTGCTCCGCCAGGGCGGGCCGCGGCCCACCGCGTTCGGCGAACGGATCCTCGCGCACGCCCGCGCGGCCGTCGCGGCAGCCGTCGCCATCGAGGACCTCGTCGCGCGGCGGGACGGCGTGCCGAGCGGGGCCATCAGGCTGGCCGCCCCGCCGAGCGTGTGCCAAGGGCTCCTTCCCGGCCTGCTGAACCGCTGGAGGTCCGACTTCCCCAAGGTCGAGATCACCGTGTTCGAGGGCGAGGACGACGAGGTCGCCGACTGGCTCGCGGACTCCACCGTCGAACTCGCCGTGCTGGTCGATCCGCCTCCGGGCGCCGGGGCGGTCGTCGGCGAGGACGCCTTCCACGCCCTGCTCCGCCGGGACCACCCTCTCGCGGGGGAACCGTCCGTCAGCATGGCGGACCTGGCGGACGACGCCTTCCTGCTGTCGTGCGGCGGCTGCGAGCCGCACATCAGGGAGGTCTTCCGGCGGGGAGGCGTGCCCTTCACGCCCACGCACCGGATCCGCGAGATGGGCACGCTGCTCGCCATGGTGCGCTCCGGCGTCGGGGTGACCGTCGTGCCCGGCCTCACCGCCGCGATGATCGACACCCGGCTCGTCCTGGTCCCGCTCGACCAGCGGGTCACCAGGAGACTGGTGCTCACCGGCCCGCCCGGCCGGCCCTGGCATCCCGCCGCGGAGGCGATCGTGGACACCGTGCGCTGACGCCGAGTTCCCGCCGACCTCTTCACAGGGAGCGCGGCGAGTGTTAAACGATTAACTATGAGCGGGATCGTACGGGACCGCGCCTCGTACAGCAGAGGCATCGGGCATCATCGCGCGGTCACCAAAACCCTCTTTACATATAGGGATTACTACGTTATACGTATAACATGCGACCCACCGCCAAGCAGGTAGCCGAGCTGGCCGGGGTGTCGACCGCCACCGTCTCGTACGTCCTCAGCGGGCGGGACCGGCGCGTCGGCGCCGAGACCAGGCAGCGCGTCCTCGACGCCGCCGCCCGGCTCGGCTACACCCCCAACCAGGCCGCCAGGAGCCTGCGCAGGCGCAGGACGCAGCGGGTGTGCCTGGTCCAGGGCTCGTTCGGCGGGGTGCCGACCGACGAGCGGCTGGCCCGCGACCTGCACGAGATGGCCGACGGCCACGGATACTCCGTCGTCACGCTGGCCGTCTACTCCGAGGCCCGCGCCGTGGCCGCGGTCGACGTGCTGCGCGGCGGCATCGCGGACGCGGTGCTCGTCAACAACGTCGGCGACCACCTCACCGAGGAGCTGCTCGCCCAGGTCGTGTCCGCCCGGCTGCCGACCGTCGTGATCGGCAACGGCCCCGTGCCGCCCGGCTGCGACGTCGTACGGGCGCCGGAGACCGAGGTGTCGGCCGAGGCGGTGGAGCACCTGATCGCCCAGGGGCGGCGGCGCGTCGCGTTCCTGGCCCAGCGCTACGAGCTCTACCGCGACCGGCCGATCGGCCGGCTCCTCGGCTACCACACGGCGCTCGACCGCCACGGGATCGAACAGCGGACCGTGGTGTCGGGCGCCGACGACCGGGTGAGCGCCTACCAGGCGGCGACCGGTCTGCTGCGCTCCCCCGACCCTCCCGACGCCGTCTTCGCCGCCAGCGACCGGGCCGCGATCAGCACGATCTGGGCGGTCAGGGACGCCGGGCTGCGCGTGCCCGCCGACGTCGCGGTGGTCGGCGTCGGCAACATCGACGAAGGCCTCATCACCAACCCCCAGCTCAGCACCGTTGGCCCCATCCGGCACGACTACACCGACGTCGTCCGCCTGCTCTTCGACCGGCTCCAGGCCGAGGAGCCACCGCCCGCCCGCGAGATCGTCCGCCCGTGGACGTTCGTGCGGAGGGGCTCCTCCTAGAAGGGAAACCGACGCAGATGTCTCCCCACCTTTCCCGCCGGGACCTGCTCCGCCTCGCCTCCGCCGCCGCGACCGTACCCATCCTGTCCGCGTGCGCGGGCGCCCCGCCCGCGCCGGGCGCCGAGCCCGGCACGTTCACCGTCTACTGGAACGCCGGCCACGACTACCAGGCCTACCGCAAGGTGATCGCCGAGTTCGAGCAGGCCAACAAGGTCACCGTCAACTTCCAGAAGTACCAGTGGCCCGACCTGCGCACCCGGCTGCTGGCCGACTTCGCCTCCGGGGTCGTGCCGGACGTGGTCGAGGAGCCCGGCGGGTGGGTGCAGGAGTTCGCGCTCTCCGGCAACGCCCGCTCGCTCCAGGAGTACGTCGACCGCGACGGCGCCGCCATGGGCTTCCCCGCCGACTGGCAGCCGGTCACGGTCGAGCGCAACTCCTACCAGGGCCAGGTGTACGGGGTGCAGCTCCATCTGACGTGCACCCTGCTCTTCTACAACAAGGGGATGCTCGACGCCGCCGGCGTCCAGCCGCCCACCACCTGGGAGGAGCTGCTGGAGGCGGCCAGGAAGCTCACCAAGGGTGACGTGTACGGCATCGCGCTCAACCAGGACCACACCTACGCCAACCCCTGGCTGCTGCAGGCCGGCGTCCGTCACTACGACCCCGGCACCAAGGAAGTGCTGACGCCGCGTGACAAGGCGGTCGAGGCCATGCGGTTCCAGGCCGACCTGGTGCACAGGCACAAGGTGGCGCCGGTGCCGGTGTCGGGCACCGACTACTCGGGGCCGCAGAAGCTGTTCTCCGCCGGGCGGGCCGCGATGATCATCACAGGCCCCTGGGACCTCGGCCCGATCAAGGAGACCAGCCCCGACATCGAGCTCGGCCTGGCCGCCCCGCTCAAGAAGGACAGGCAGGCCACCAACGCGGCCGGCACCAGCCTGCTCGTGCCGTCCAAGGCCGCCAGGCCCGACCTGTCGTGGGACTTCATCAAGCGCATCACCGCCCTGGAGGTCGAGCGGGCGGCCACCGAGGAGGTCGGCATGCTCATGCCGCGCGTCTCCTGGGCCGAGCTGCCCGAGGTGGGGAACGACCCGCTGATCAAGCCCTTCGCCGATGCGCTCGGCTACGCCCAGGACTCCAGCCAGGAGATCCGGCTGACCGGCCAGTCGGGCAGGTTCGACGAGGAGCTGAAGAAGATGTACCAGTCGGTGGTGATCCAGAACCGGCCGGCGGAGGAGGCGATCGAGGCCCTCGCCGAGACGGCCAAGGGCTTCCTGAAGTGAGCGTGCTCCGCCCGCGCACCCTGTCGGCCAGGTACGCCCGCACCGCTTACCTGTTCCTGCTGCCGGCGATCCTGTTCTTCGCCGCGTTCTTCTACCTGCCGATCGGGAACGTGGTCTCCACGAGCCTGATGACCGGGCCGCAGGCGGACCGGTTCACGGGCCTGGGCAACTACGCCCAGGCCCTGGCCGACCCGTCGGTGCGCCACTCGTTCCTGGTGACGGTCGCGTTCGCGGTGGCGGTGGTGGCGGGGTCGATCGTGCTCGGGCTGGCCCTGGCGCTGGCCCTGGACCGGCCGCTGCGGGGCCGGGTGGCGTTCCGGATGATGCTGCTCGTGCCCTACCTGACGTCAGTGGCGATCGTCGGGCTGCTGTGGCGCAACATCCTCGACCCGGAGCTGGGCGTGCTGAACCGGTCGCTGTCCGCCGTCGGGCTGCCCGAGCAGCAGTGGCTCAACACGCATCCGCTGCTCACCATCGCCGCGATCACGCTCTGGCAGAGCGCGGGCTACACGATGGTGCTGTTCCTGGCCGGGCTGCAGGGCATCCCGGAGACGTTCCACGAGGCGGCGAAGATCGACGGGGCCGACGGCTGGCACCGGTTCTGGCGGATCACGCTGCCGCTGCTGGCGCCGACGACGCTGTTCGTGTCGGTGATGGCGGTGATCTCGGGGCTCCAGGCCTTCGGTCAGGCGTACATCATCACCAACGGCGGGCCGGGCGACGCCACCGACCTGTCGGTGTTCCACATCTTCAACGTGGCCTTCCGCGCCCGCGACTTCGGTTACGCCTCGGCGCAGTCGGTGCTGCTCCTGGTGGTGATCGTCGCCTTCACCCTGATCCAGCTGCGGGCCGGGCGGCGCGGGGAGGTGCAGTACTGATGCGGCGCGCGCTGATCTACCTGATGCTCACCGTCGCCTCGCTGGTGATGGTGCTGCCGCTGCTCTACATGCTCTCGCTGTCGCTGCAGACGGAGGCGGAGACGCTCGCGGCCGAGGCGGTGATCGTGCCGGAGAGCCCGCAGTGGGGCAACTACGCCGAGCTGTTCGAGCGGGCGCCGTTCGGCGACTTCATCGTCAACAGCCTCGTCGTGGCGGGCGCGATCACGCTGGCCCACCTGCTGTTCGACCCGCTGGTCGGCTACGTGTTCGCGAAGTTCCGCTTCCCGCTGCGCAACACGCTGTTCGTGGCGCTGCTGGCGACGCTCATGGTGCCGTTCTTCGTGCGGATGATCCCCTTGTACGTGCTCATGGCGCATCTCGGGTGGATCAACACGTACCAGGGATTGATCACCCCGTTCCTGATGGACGCGTTCGGGATCTTCCTGATGCGGCAGTTCATCCAGCCGATCCCGGACAACCTGATCAGCGCGGCCCGGATCGACGGCGCTTCGGAGTTCGCGATCTACCGGCGGATCATCCTGCCGCAGACCCGGCCGGCGCTGGCCGTGCTGGGGCTGTTCACGTTCGTGTTCCAGTGGAACGAGTTCCTGTGGCCGCTGGTGGCGACCACGACGCCGGAGATGCGGACGATCCCGGTCGGGCTCACGCTGTTCAACCAGGAGTACTTCACGCTCTGGCATCTCACGGCGGCGGGCTCGGTGATCCTGTTCGTCCCCACCGCCGTGCTGTTCATCGTCAGCCAGCGATACTTCGTGCGCGGTATCGCGCTGACCGGCCTTCGTTAGGAGTCATCGAGTGCGCCCGAACGTGATCGTCGTCCTCACCGACCAGCAGCGGTGGGACACCGTCGGCCCGGCCTTCACCCCGAACCTCGACCGCATGGCCAGGTACGGGACGCAGGCCGCGGTGGCGCTGACCCCGCAGCCGGTGTGCGCGCCGGCCCGGTCGGCGCTGCAGACCGGGCGCTACCCGACCACGACGGGGGTCTACCGCAACGGCATCGTGCTGCCGCCGGAGGAGCGGACGCTGGCCCACCACTTCGGCGCGGCCGGTTACGCCACCGGTTACCTCGGCAAGTGGCACCTGGGCAGCCGGGATCCGGTGCCGGCGGACGAGCGCGGCGGCTACCGGAGCTGGCTGGCGTCCAACATCCTGGAGTTCACCTCCGACGCCTACCGGACGATCACCTACGACGACGCGGGCGAGCCGGTGTTCCTGCCGGGCTACCGCTCGGACGCGCTGGTCGACGCGGCGATCCGCTACGTCGCCGACCATAGCCGCGAGCCGTTCTTCCTGTTCCTGTCGTTCATCGAGCCGCACCACCAGAACGAGGTGGACAACTACCCGGCGCCCGACGGGTACGAGGAGCGCTACCAGGGGAGCTGGCTGCCGCCCGACCTGGCCGCGCTGGGCGGCACCGCGCACCGGCACCTGGGCGGCTACCTCGGCCAGATCAAGCGGCTGGACGAGGGGCTGGGCAGGCTGCTGGACGCGCTGCGCAGCATGGAGCTGCTGGACGACACGATCGTGGCCTACACCTCCGACCACGGCAGCCACTTCAAGACCCGCAACGACGAGTACAAGCGGTCCTGCCACGACGCCTCGCTGCGGGTGCCGCTGGCGCTGCGCGGGCCGGGCTTCGACGGCGGCGGCGCGATCGCACGGCCGGTGTCGACGATCGACCTGCCGCCCACGCTCCTGGAGGCGGCCGGGCTGCCGGTGCCGGAGGAGATGCAGGGCCGCTCGTTCCTGCCGCTGCTGCGCGACGCCCGCGCCGACTGGCCGGAGGAGGTGTTCTTCCAGGTGAGCGAGTCGGAGGTGGGCCGCGGCATCCGCACGGAACGGTGGAAGTACTACGTGGTGGCCGAGGACGCCGACGGCTGGCACGACCGGGCCGCGCCCCGCTACCGGGAGCAGGCCCTGTACGACCTGGCCAGCGACCCGCACGAGCTGGTGAACCTGGCCGGGCTGCGCTCCCACGTCAAGGAGGCGGCCGGGCTGCGGGAGCGGCTGGCGCGCAGGATGGCAGCCGCGGGCGAGACCGAGCCGG
The DNA here is from genome assembly GCF_044458265.1 of Nonomuraea sp. NPDC050478. Lineage (NCBI taxonomy): Bacteria > Bacillati > Actinomycetota > Actinomycetes > Streptosporangiales > Streptosporangiaceae > Nonomuraea > Nonomuraea sp. NPDC050478. The sequence continues at coordinate 437,714 of NZ_JBITHT010000001.1, forward strand.
TGATCGAGCCGGCCGTGGAGCGCGAGGCGGAGGAGAGGGTGCTGGCCGACCCGGTCGTGCGGCTCGGCGGGCTCGAACCCGTCAGGTTCGGTCACCAGCGCCCGGGTGGTTCGTAGCCCTATACTCCTCCCGTCCTATTGGGAGGATGTGCGCCTTTGACCGCCCCGGTTCCCTCCGCCAGGAAGGCGGCCGAGCCGCTGTGCTACCCCGCGGGCTCCCTGGTGATCATCACCGGGCTGCCGGGGGCGGGCAAGTCGACGCTGCTGGGCCGCCTCTACCCCCTGACCGGAGCCGAGAGTTCCCCGGTCAGGGCGGGTGGCGCGACGGTCGTCGACTCGATGCAGTCCCGGCTGCGCTGGGCTGCCGCGCTCGCCTGGGCGCCGAAGCCGGTGCGCACGGCCGTGGTGTTCGTCACGCACATCCGGCGCATCCGGGCCGCGCTCGGGCGGGGCGAGTCGGTGGTCGCGCACAACCGGGGCTGCGGCCCGCTGGTGCTGCGCGGCTTCGCCCGGCTGGCCCGCCGCGCCGGCGCGGGCTTCCATCTGGTGATCCTGGACGTGCCCGCCGGCGCGGCGATGGCGGGCCAGCGCGCCAGGGGCCGGGTCGTCCCCTGGCGCACGTTCGCCCGTCACCGGCGCCACTGCGCGGCGCTGCTCGCCCGCGTCCGGGCCGGCGACCCGGCCCCGGCGGCCACGGCCCGGGTGCTGGACCGGGAGACCGCCGCGCGGCTGGCGGGCATCAGATTCGAGTGATGCGCACCGCGTCGGCGATCACGTAACCGGCCGTCGTCGTCCAGCGGCTCACGCCGACCACGTTGTACGTGCCCGCGTTCAGGGAGAAGGTGCCGATGCTCCGCCAGGCGCCGCCGCCGGTGCGCTGGTCGACGGTGACGGTCTGGTTGCCGCCCGAGGCCGCGACGATGTGCGGGGTCGCGCTGTTGTACCCGGCGTTGCCCGGATACCAGACCTCGACGCGGTACGTGCCCGCGCTCGGGATGCTCGCCCGGAACCAGGCCGGGTCGCTGGCGGCCACCGGGTCGGCGAAGCGGTAGTCGGCGCCGTGGCGCTCGGCGGAGAACGCGGAGGAGCCCCAGTTGGCGCCGGCGGTGAAGGCGGCGTCGGCGTTGTCCACGGTGACGGAGAACCCGCCGCCCGAGGCGGTCACCGCGCGGCCCGCGCTGGGCGCGCTCTCCTGGTGGGTGCGGCCGAGCGCGGTCACGTAGTAGGTGTAGGCGGTCCCCGCGGCGGCCGTGGTGTCGGTGAACGTCCTGGACCGGGTGGTGCCGAGCAGGTTGCGGGCGTCGGCGAACGCGCACGGGTCGGCGGCCGAGGGGGTGCCGTTCACCCGGTAGACGGCGTAGGCGGTGCCGCCGCCGTTCCAGGCGAGGGACACGCCGGTCGAGCCGCGGGTGGCGGAGGTGATGGCGGGCGCGGCGGGGGCGGCGGCCGTGCCGCGGGGGTGCGGCAGCGACGGTTTCGCGTAGTGGGCGGCGGCGAGGATGGAGAAGGAGTTGATCCGGTTGGCCCTGACGTCCTTGGCGCTGAAGAAGATGTCGCCGGCCACCTCGGGGTGCTGCCGGTTGAGGTGCAGGTGGTCGCTGAGTTCGTCCGGGTCCTGCCAGTCGGCGCCGTGGCTGCTCACCCCGGCCCGGTAGGAGGCCTGGCCGGCCAGGAGCCGCACGCCGGTGTTCCTGACCACGTCCGCCCACCAGGCGATCAGCACCCGGTAGTCGGCGACGGAGTAGCCGATGTGCCAGTAGAGCTGCGGCGCGATGTAGTCGACCCAGCCCTGCTTCACCCATCGGCGGGTGTCGGCGTAGATGGCGTCGTACGACTGCAGGCCGGAGGTGGCCGAGCCGAGCGGGTCGGTGCCGGAGTTGCGCCAGATGCCGAACGGGCTGATGCCGAAGGCCACGTGCGGCTTGGCCGCGTGGATGCGCTGGTCGAGCTCGCGTACCAGCAGGTTGACGTTCTCCCGCCGCCAGTCGTGCACGCTGGCGAAGCCACCGCCGTACTGGGCGTACGCGGCCGAGTCCGGGATGGTCTGGCCGCTGGCCGGATACGGGTAGAAGTAGTCGTCGAGGTGGACGCCGTCGATGTCGTACCTGGTGACCGCTTCCATGATCACGTCTTCGATGAAGCCGCGCACCTGCGGCAGGCCCGGGTTGTAGTAGAGCTTGCCGTCGTAGGCGAAGCGCCAGGAGGGGTTGCGGCGGGCCGGGTGCGAGGAGACCAGCTGGTTCGGGTCGGCGTGGTTGGCCACCCGGTACGGGTTGAACCAGGCGTGCAGCTCCAGGTTGCGGTTGTGCGCCTCGGTGACCATGAACGCGAGCGGGTCGTAGCCGGGGTTGCCGCCCTGGGCGCCGGTCAGCCACTGCGACCACGGTTCGAGCGAGGACGGCCAGAACGTGTCGGCGGTGGGCCTGACCTGCACGACCACGGCGTTCATGCGCCGCTGGACGGCCAGGTCCAGCCAGGCGCGGAACTCCGCCTGCTGGGCGGAGACGCTCAGGCCGGTCCGGCTGGGCCAGTCGATGTTGGCGACGCTGGAGATCCACATCGCCCGGAGCTGGCGCTTGGGGGTGGCCGGATCGGTCGCGCAGGCGGCGTGGGCGGTCACGGCGGCGGCGGGGGCGGCCGGGACGACGAGGGTGCCGAGCGCGGCAGTGAGTGCTACCAGGACGAGGCGCAGGAGCGTGGTCACGAAGATTAGTTTCAGCGCATCGTCATCAGGGTGCAATAGTTTTCACAGCTTTCGCGGGGGCCCAACTTTGCCGGGCCGCCGACGCGCGGGCGGAAAGTTTCCTTTAATACCTGAGTAATGTCAATTATCGACATCTGTCATGAAAGTCCCTTACTGTGCGTGCGGTACCCCCCAGAGTGGAGTTCTCATGACACTGGTACGCACCCGATTAGTAGCCCTCGTCGCCGCCGCCCTCTCCACCCTCCTGGTCCTCGCCGTCCAGCCGGCCCTCGCGGAGCGCGGCACCCCGCTGTCGGACGCCTTCGCCAAGGCCGCCGCCGCCCACGACGTCCCCCGCGACCTGCTCGTCGCCCTCGGCTACGCGGAGACCCACCTCGACGGCCACGCAGGCGAGCCCAGCGCCAGCGGCGGCTACGGGCTCATGCACCTCGTCGACAACCCCACCAACAAGACCCTCGCCGAAGCCGCCGCCCTCACCGGGCAGCCGGCCGCCACGCTGAAGAAGGACGACGCCGCCAACATCCTCGGCGCCGCCGCCGTGCTGCGCTCGTACGCCGACAAGCTCGGCCTCGACGAGGCCGCCAGGAAGGACGCCGGCCGCTGGTACAAGGCGGTCGCCGAGTACGGCCACGCCTCCTCGCCCGAGACGGCCCGGCTGTACGCCGACGCCGTCTACGAGATGCTCGGCCTCGGCCTCCAGGCCCGCGGCGTGACCGTCGAGCCGCAGGAGGTCACCGCCGACCGCGGCGACCTGGCCAAGGCCCGCGACCTCAACGCGCAGGCCGCGGTCGCCAGCCCCGACTACCCGCCGGCCGCCTGGGTCGCCGCCTCCTCCAGCAACTACCGGGTGTCCAACCGCGAGACCAGCTACAACATCGACCGCATCGTCATCCACGTCACCCAGGGCTCCTACGCGGGCACGATCTCCTGGTTCCAGAACCCGGCCGCCCAGGTCTCGGCGCACTACGTGGTCAAGTCGTCCAACGGCGCCATCACCCAGATGGTGCGTGACAAGGACGTCGGCTGGCACGCCGGGAACTCCACCTACAACAACCGTTCCATCGGCATCGAGCACGAGGGCTGGGTCAACGACGCGTCCTGGTTCACCGACGCGATGTACCGCTCCTCGGCCGCGCTGACCCGCCACCTGGCCGACAAGTACGGCGTGCCGAAGAACCGCACCGGCATCATCGGCCACAACGAGGTGCCCGGCGCGACCCACACCGACCCGGGTCCGCACTGGAACTGGACCACGTACATGAACTACGTGAACGGAGGCACCACCAACCCGCCGACCTGGACCACCACGGTCGACAACGCCAGCTCCCAGTTCACCGCCAGCACCAACTGGGGCACCTCGGCGTACTCCAGCCAGCGGCACGGCGCCGACTACCGGTTCGCAGACCCGGTGGCCGCCAGCGACCCGGCCTGGTACTCGGCGGCCATCCCCAGCGCCGGCACGTACCGGATCGAGGTCTGGTATCCCAGTGATCCCGGATACAACAGCTCGGCCCCGTACATCGTGGCGGCGGCAGGCGGCAACCAGACCGTCTACGTCGACCAGCGCTCCGGTGGCGGAGCCTGGCGGAGCATCGGCACCTTCCAGCTCAACGCCGGCACGCAGAACGTCGTGGGCGTCAGCCGGTGGACCGGCGGCACCGGCTACGTGATCGCCGACGCCGTGCGCATCTCCCGCATCTAGATCTCACCCGCGCCTGACGGGAAGCGCCGCGCCGGTGCTCCCCGTCAGGCCCTCCTTCAGGACAGGAGCAGGCTGTCGTCGCCTCCGCTGATGCGGGCCTGCACCATGCGGATGGTCTCCACGGCCTCACGCGTCCGCGCCGCCTCTTTCCGGATGAAGCCGTGGGAGTGCTTCCCGCCGTGCTCCTCCGCCGACCGCGCCATCCGGCCGAGGATCCGCACCCGCTCGTCCAACCGCTGGATGGCGATCCACAGGGCTCTCTCCACCGCGTCCGACTGGGCCCCGACCAGGCTCTCGTCGGACCAGGCGTGTCCCACCCGGCAGACGAGGCGCGCGAGGCCCTCGTCCCTCTGCTCGTACATCGGACCGCCGCATTCCGGGCAGCCGAGTCCGGAGAGGGTGCCACCGGGCTCCGCCAGGGCGGGCTCCTCGCTCAGGAACCGCCCGACCTCCCGCATCATCTCCGTGTCGTCCATCCTGGCCTCCGTGATGACAGGCGTTCTGCTCTGCCGCACCAGCCAGTCGGCGAGCTCCCGTACGGGAAGCGACGGCGCGTTCGGGACCGCGGCGACGGCCGCCTCCGGCATGCCGGGGAAGGCCGCTTCGCCCGGATCCTGCACCGCCACCGCGCCTCCTCTGCGGTCCACCGCGACGCACCCTCGCACGCCGTCGTCGAGCATGCCGCTCAGCACGACGGCGGCCACCCGCTCCCCCGCGTCGAGCGCCGCGCTCATGAAGAGCGGATCGGCCGCGGGGCGGTGACCGTTGTGCCGGGGGCCGCGTGACAGCCGGACCTTGCCCTCGTGGACGAGCAGGTGGTGATCGGGCCTGGCCACGTAGACCCGCCCCCGGCGCAACTCCTGCATGTCCTCGGCCGGGACCGCCTTGAGCGGACCCGCCCTGTCGAGGATCCCGGCCAGCACGCCGCCGCCCTGGGGCGGCAGGTGGAGCACCACGAGCACCGTGGCGGGGAGATCAGCGGGCAGCGATCCGACCAGCGTCCGCAGCGCCTCCACTCCTCCGGCGGAGGCCGCCACCACGATCGTGTCTCGTCCTACTGTCCACACCTTCTCCCCCTGTCCCGCAGGCGCGGGCTTATGCGTGCGAAGCGGTCGCCTGCCCGGCCATCCGTACGCGCGACTCCATGGCCTCTCAGGGGCCCGGCCCGCTCGCGCAGCGGCTCCGGGCGGAGGGTGATCGGCCGGGTGCCGAGGGCGGCATCGTGCCGCGCCGCCGGCCCGTGACAGGCCGCGCCGGGAGCCCGCGCAGCAGCGGCAGGTGACGAGGTCCCGGGGGCGCCGGCTCCGCGCACACGCCACAGGCGGCCAGCGCCTGGGGCAGGGTGTCGAACACCGGCAGCGGCGACCTCCGGCCCTTCTCCATGAGCGAGATGAGCCGGCGGAGCGCCGGGCTCGCCTCCGCGAGGAACAGGTCGCCGCCCTTGACCCGCAGGCCCCGGCGGGCGGCCACGAGCCGGCTCACCCCTCTCAGGTCGCAGAACCAGAGATCACCGGCCGCCACGACGACGCACATGGCCGGGGACGCGACCAGCGGTTCGAGCGTCTCGGAGAGGATCGGGACGGTCATCGCGTCCAGCTCACCCGCGAGGGCGACGACCATCGTGGTGTCCGCTATCGGCTTCAAGTGAACCGACAAGTACATGTCCGGCCTCTCCTTCGACTTCTCGGCACCGCCGTGCGCTTGCGCTCCTTCAGGTGCGGCGCCAGCGGGACTCGCCGAAGCAGTAACCGGCGAACAGCACCAGCCCGAGCGCGACCGCGATCAGCAGCCAAGGTCCGACGGGAGTGTCGGCGAAGGAGCGCAGCGCCTGGTCGATGCCTCCGGCCTTGTCCGGGTCATGGGTGATCGCCGCCTGGATGACGAGGAACCCGGCGAGCCCGGCGATGACGCCGCGGGCCACGTAGCCGGCCATGCCCAGCTTCTCCATCACCGAGCGGGCCCGGGGCGACATCCGCCCGAGGTCCAGCTCCTCGCGGAACTTCTTGGTGACGCCCTGCCGCACCCAGTAGACGCCGAGCGCGATGACGCCGAGGCCGACGGCGCCCACGATCCACTCGCCGGCCGGGAGGTCGAGCAGCATGCCGGTCACGTCCTGCGACTTCTCGTCCTCCGACGCGGCGCGCCCGGCCAGCAGCACGCTGAGCAGGGTGAACACGATCAGTCCGTAGACCACCGTCCTGCCGGCCGACTCGGCCCTGTCGAGCTTCTCCTGGTGGCTGAACAGCGCCTCGGACGCCTGCCACAGGGCCAGCGCCACGAAGCCGACGACCATCACCCACAGGATCACCGCCCCGAACGGCAGCTCCGCGACCGTGGTGATGGCGCCGCCCTTGTCGGCCTCCTCCTCGCCGCTGCCCAGGGCGATCTGGACCGCCAGCACACCGATCAACGCGTACAGCACGCCGCGGCAGGCCAGCCCGACCCGGGCCAGCCGGTCCAGGGCCGGGTGGTCAGCCGCTCGCCGGGCAGCGGCCTCCGCTGACCGCCCCGCGCTCTGCGCAGTGTTCACGGGATCCTCCTCGGAAGTTGAAAGGACCGTAAAGTGCCCAGAATCGGGGCGATCAGTCACCGGGGTGTGAGCACCCACCTCCAGCTGCCGTCCTCCTGGCTCTCCTGAACGCCGGTGAGCGGGACCGTGGTGCGGCCGTCGACGCTGACGAGCACCAGGCCGTTGCGGAACTCGTTCTCGCACCCTCCGGCGCAGCCGAGCGCGATGACGTGCTCGTCGTCGGCCCAGCCGATGAGCTGGAGCACGTTCTGGCTGCCGGCGACCTTCCCGGTGCGCCGTTCGATGATCGCCGTGGGCAGTCCGTCCGGGCCGAGTTCGAGCCGGCCGTCGGGCGAGATCTTCGACTCACCGTGGCGGTTGAACGCCTCACCGGGCGGCGGCTCCGCGGGCCGGCCGTCGAGGCCGTAGTAGACCCGCTCCGGGGAGGAGATCATGGTGGGCCCCCAGATCAGCGAGCCGTCGAGGCTCCAGCCGAGGTCCTGCCTGCCGTTGGAGTTGCTCGGCGGACCGTCCGTGCTGGGCAGCGGCGGCAGCGCGTGGTGTTCGGCCCGGCCCGTCGGCACGTCGATCAGGTAGTAGCCGATGCGCGGGCTGTCCTTCCGCCGCCATGCGACCCCGTCGGTGGGCAGCTCGTCGGGGTAGGAGGAATAGGTGGTGGCCAGCAGTTTCGTGCCGTCGGGCGACCAGGCGACGTGCCCGGCCCGGCGACCGAGCTGGATCCAGGAGAGGAACTGCCGGGTGTCCAGGTCGATGACGCCGATCCGGTCGCCCAGCAGGTCGCCCTGGACCACGGCGGCGACCCGCATGCCGGGGGCGACGTCCACCCAGGCCCAGGGGGTCTCCTCGTAGCTGTCGGTACGCGGGTCGTACAGGTGCCAGGTGCGCCGGACGTGGTCCAGCCCGTTCTCCCCCTTCTCCCTGCGCAAGGTGTAGTACGCGCCGACCGCCAGATTTCCGGCGGCCACGAGCTTCGTGGGCCGCCCGTGGTCCGGGTCCGCCCGCACGTCCGTGGGCGCCGGCGAGGGCCGGGGCGGAAGCGTGACCGTCACGGCCGGCAGCACGGGGCCTGGCGGCTGGACGGTCACGAACACGGCGACAGCCGCGATGACCGCCGCGGCCAGCAGCGCGGCGCCGGCGGGCAGCAGGCCGCGCCGCCTCCTCCGCAGCGCCCGATCGGCCAGGTCGTGCGGCACCTCGGCCTGCCCGGCCCACTCCTCCATCGTCTCGCGGAGCAGCCTGGTCATTTCGCGGCCTCCAGTTCCTCGGCGAGTTCGGGTGCGACCTCACGCAGCCGGGCCAGCGACCGGTGCGCGGTGCTGCGTACCGTGCCGACCGAGCAGCCGAGCCGGCGGGCCACCTCGTGATCCGGCAGGTCCTCGAAATAGCGCAGCACCAGGACCGTGCGCTGCCTGGCGGTGAGCTTGGCCAGCGCGGCGCGCAGCACCACGCGGAGCTCGCTCTGATGGGTACGGTCGCGCCCGGGCAGGTCGGGCACCGCGCCGCGGACCACCTCGACCCGCCGGCCCGCCGCCCGCCACCAGCTGACCTGCTGGCGGTACATGATCTGCTTCGTGTACGCCTCCGGTGCGTCCACCCGCCGCCATCTGCTCGCCAGCTTCGCCAGCGCCGCCTGCACCAGGTCCTCGGCCGCGTGCTGGTCGCCACCGGTGAGCAGGAAGCCGAGCCGCATCAGCGCGGGGGACCGCGCGGAGACGAACTCGCGGAAGCCGCGCTCGTCTTCGGCGTCCACGTCACCTCCAGGGATTGACTGTCACCACTGAGACGCCGCGAACCCGGGCCCGCTATGCCGCAAGCCATCACTTTCTTGGGCCTACCGTGGCGACACGGAGGGTAGTTGGTTCTTTACGGAGCGCCTGCCGAGGGGGAACCAGGGTGACGATCCAGAAGCCGAGAGACGAGGAGCCGACGACTTCGCCGCCGGCCCCGGTCCACGGCCGTCGCACGGGCGCGGTCATCACCAAGTGGCTCACGTCCACGGACCACAAGGTGATCGGCTACCTGTACCTGATCACGTCTTTCATGTTCTTCCTGTTCGCGGGCATCCTGGCCATGATCATCAGGGCCGAGCTGGCGGGGCCCGAGCTGCAACTGGTGAACGCGGAGCAGTACAACCAGCTGTTCACCATGCACGGCGTGATCATGCTGCTGCTGTTCGCCACGCCGCTGTTCGCCGGGTTCGCCAACGTCATCATGCCGTTGCAGATCGGGTCGCCGGACGTGGCCTTCCCCCGGCTCAACATGGTCAGCTACTGGCTGTTCCTGTTCGGCGGGCTCATCACCGCGTCCACCTTCCTCACCCCCGGCGGGGCCGCCAGCTTCGGCTGGTTCGCCTACACCCCGCTGTCGTCGGCCACGTACTCGCCCGGGATCAGCGGCGACCTGTGGATCATGGGGCTGGTGCTGGCCGGGCTCGGCACCATCCTCGGCTCGGTCAACTTCATCACCACGATCATCTGCATGCGCGCGCCGGGCATGACCATGTTCCGGATGCCGATCTTCACCTGGAACGTGCTGCTGACCAGCATGATGGTGCTCATGGCGTTCCCGGTGCTGGCCGCCGCGCTGCTGGCCCTGGAGGCCGAACGCAAGTTCGGCGTGCACGTCTACGACCCCGCGGCCGGCGGGCCGATCCTCTACCAGCACCTGTTCTGGTTCTTCGGCCATCCCGAGGTCTACATCATCGCGCTGCCGTTCTTCGGCATCATCACCGAGGTCATCCCGGTCTTCTCGCGCAAGCCGATCTTCGGCTACATCGGGCTGGTCGGCGCGACCATCGCCATCGCCGGGCTGTCGATGACCGTCTGGGCGCACCACATGTTCCCCACCGGGCAGGTGCTGCTGCCGTTCTTCTCGTTCATGACCTTTCTGATCGCGGTGCCGACCGGGGTGAAGTTCTTCAACTGGATCGGCACCATGTGGCGGGGACATCTGAGCTTCGAGACCCCGATGATGTTCGCCGTCGGGTTCCTCATCACCTTCCTGCTCGGCGGGCTCACCGGCGTCATCCTGGGCTCGCCTCCCCTGGACTTCCAGGTCACCGACTCCTACTTCGTGGTGGCCCACTTCCACTACGTGGTGTTCGGCACGGTGGTGTTCGCGATGTTCGCCGGGTTCTACTTCTGGTGGCCCAAGATGACCGGGCGGATGCTGGACGACCGGCTCGGCCAGGTCCACTTCTGGCTGCTGTTCATCGGCTTCCACACCACGTTCCTGGTGCAGCACTGGCTCGGCTGGGCCGGGTTCCCGCGCCGCTACGCCGACTACGCGCCCGGCGACGGGTTCACCCTGCTCAACCAGATCTCGTCCGTCGGCGCGGCGATCCTCGGGCTGTCGACGCTGCCGTTCCTCTACAACGTGTGGATCACCCAGCGCAAGCCGCGCTGGGTGACGCTGGACGACCCCTGGGGGTTCGGCGGCTCGCTGGAATGGGCCACGAGCTGCCCGCCGCCGCGGCACAACTTCTCCTTCATGCCGCCGATCCGCTCCGAACGGCCCGCGTTCGACCTGCACTACCCGCACACCTACCCCAAGCGGGACGAGATCGAGGCGTGACACATACTTCGGTCGGTCCTGAGCATCCCTAAGGCCGATCCGCCGGGCCGCGGCCGGGCACTAGCGTCGGGCCATGCGCAAAGCCATCCAGATCGTCGGCTTCGTCCTGGCGCTCCAGGGCATCAGCGGGGCCATCGACCACGTGGCCGTCCAGCCGTTCTTCGGCTTCTTCCTGAACTTCTTCAACCGGGTGATCATTCCCCGTATCGACGTGCTGACCGGCTACGAGCTGTTCGCCAACCTCGCCCTGGCCGCCCTGGGCATCGTGCTGGTGATCGCCGCCGAACGCGCGCCGGGTTGACCGGCTACGTCGCGTAGCTGAGCCGGGGGTGGTCGCGCAGGATGATCGGGGCCGACAGCATCGTGTGCCGCTCGCCGACCTCCCCCACCAGCACCGGCCAGGTGCCGATGTTGCGGCAGCCCTCGGCCAGCGGGCGCAGCTCGGCCGGCGGGTTCAGGAGGGAGACGAACCGCCCGCCGTGGGTGCGCACCACGCTCTGCGCCGACACGAACGTGTGCCTGAGCACCTCCGCCCGATCCTCGCCCCGCCAGTCGGTGGTGTTGGCCACCTTGACCGTCAGCCTGAACAGCCGGTCGCGCAGCGGCTCCGCGCGCACCACGGCCTGGCCGTGCAGGGTCTCCCAGCAGCGCAGCACTGCCCCGGCCCGGCCGCGGGCGTCGATCAGCCAGACCGCCTCCTGGTCGCCCGGCACGTCGACGCGCATCGTGTACGCCGCCGCCGCCAGGTCGGCGAGCGTCAGCCCCGACACGGCCGCCTCGCGCTCGCGCGCCTCCAGCCCCGAGACGTAGCGGGCGCCGTCGACGGTCAGCTCGGCCGCCGGCTCCAGCTCGCCGCCGCGCGCCCGCGCCACCTCGCGGCTGACCAGTTGCAGGAACCGTACGTGCACGTCCACGGTGTCGGCGGGGGCGGCCTCGACCAGGCACTGGGTCTGCATCATCCAGGAGAGACCGGCCCGCCCGCCGGCGTAGGGCTCGGGGTGGAGTCCGCGCAGGTACCGGTCGTCCAGCAGCCGATGGTACGGGTGGCACTCGTACAGCACGGCCTGCGCGATCTGTCGCGCTCTGTCCATATCGAGCCGCCTTGCAGTCGATCTGTCACTTTCTGTAATCGACATACCGCTCGGGCGTGACAGACAAACCCGTGCTCAGGTGACCGGGACGATCTCGGCCTCGACCAGCGCGCCGCCCTCGACGCGCAGCACCCCCACGGTGCCGTGCGGCTGGCGGCGCCGGTCGGTCGGCGATCCGGGGTTGAAGATGCGCGGCCCGTCACCGGACTCGTCGAGCGGGATGTGCGAGTGCCCGAACACCACCAGGTCCGCCTCCGGGAACCGCCGCCGCATCCGGGCCGTCCGTCCCCGCGCCGGGCCGCTGTCGTGGATCATGCCGACCCGCAGCCCGCCCAGGTCGAGCTCCAGCGTCTCGGGCGCGTCCAGGTCGGGCCCGTCGTTGTTGCCCTTCACCACGTGCACGGGCGCGTACGCGGCCAGCTCGGCGAGCACGGAGGGCACGCACACGTCACCGGCGTGCAGGATCACGTCGGCGCCCACCAGCAGCTCGGCCACCCTCGGCGGGCACGACTTCCAGCGGCGCGGCGCGTGCGTGTCGGACAGCACGACCACTCTCACGCCACGTCCCTACCCGTCCGCAGCACGAGCACCTCCAGGGCCCGCTCGGGCAGCGCGCCGACCCGCCGCCAGCCCAGCGCCCGGTAGAAGCGGGCCGCGGGAGCCCGCGGCGAGGTGAGCAGCCAGGCCCGCGGCCACCCGGCCACCGCCGCGTCCAGCAGCCGCCGCCCGATCCCCCGGCCCTGGGCGCCGGGGCCCACGAACAGCTCCACGACCTCGAACGCGCCCCTGGTCAACCCGGCCACGACCTCCGGGCCGCAACTGCGCTGGAGCTCCTCGTAGATCGCGTTGCCGGACAGGTCGTCAGGCGTCGGCCACCCGAAGCACACGCCCACGAGCTCGTGGCCGTCACGCTCGATCCACGCGGCGAAGCCGGGCCGTTCGGCGTCGCGTGCGAGCTTGCCGGGGAAGGCGGCGAAGTCCTCCTCGGTCTCGTACCAGGGCGGCACGGAGAAGCACTGCCGGTAGAGGCCGGCGATCTCGCCGGAGATCGTCACGCAGCCGGGGCCGTCGAGTCGCTCCACCACCCCATTATCGGTGGCCGGCGAGCCCCACCTGGTCGCCCACATCCTCGCCCTCCGCCGCCGCCAGCACCGCGTCGAGCAGCCCGGGGAAGCGCCGGTCCAGGTCGGTGCGGCGCAGCGTGACGTAGCAGCGGGTGCCCTCCTGGCGGGTACGGGTGATGCCGGCGTCGCGGAGGACCTTGAGGTGATGGCTCAGCGTGGACTTGGCCACCGGCGCGCGCAGCTCGCCCCAGCCGCGCTCGCGGCCGTCGGACAGCACCCGCACCAGCCCGATCCGGATGGGGTCGCTGAGCGCGGCCATCGCGGCGACGAGCCTCAGCTCGTCGGCGGCGGGGTGCGAGGCTCGCTTCACGCCCCCATGGTAGCTTGTTCGACATTCTACGAACATCGAACAAGGGAGGGCCATGGACCTGGACGGCAAGTCCGTGATCGTGACCGGGGCCAGCTCCGGCATCGGGCGTGCGACGGCCGTGGCGTTCGCCCGTGCCGGCGCGCGGGTGCTCGGCGTCGGCCGCGATCAGGACGAGCTCGACCGCACCGCCCGGCGGCATCGGGACATCGTCCCGTTCGCCGCCGACCTCGCCACGCCGGGCACGCCGGAGGCGGTCGTCCAGGCGGCGGCCGACCGGTGGGGCAGCCTGGACGTGCTCGTCAACAACGCCGGAGCCACCGCCGTCATGCCGCTGGAGCGGCTCGACGCGGACCGGGCGCGTGCCCTGTTCGAGCTGAACGTGATCGCGCCCAGCCTGCTGGCCAAGGCCGCGCTGCCCCACCTGCTGCGCTCCCGCGGCTCCATCGTCAACGTCTCCAGCACCTACGGGCACCGGCCGCTGCCGGGCGGCTCGCACTACGCCGCCTCCAAGGCCGCGCTGGAGCAGCTCACCCGGAGCTGGGCGCTGGAGCTGGCCGGGGTGCGGGTCAACGCGCTGGCTCCGGGCCCCACGGAGAGCCGGGCACTCGCCCGCGCGGGGCTGCCGGGGCCGGAGGTCGAGCGCATCAAGCAGGACGAGGCCCGCCGCGTCCCACTCGGCCGGCGCGGCACCCCCGAGGAGGTCGCCACCTGGATCGTCCGGCTCGCCGACCCCGCCTCGACCTGGCTCACCGGCCAGGTGCTCACCGTGGACGGCGGCCTCGACCTGACCTGACCGGGGCTCACTCGACGGCCGCCCCACCCACCTGACCGGGGCTCACCCCGGACGGCGGGCCCGCCTCGACCTGATCAGGAGGATGGCGACCAGCGCCGCGGCGGCCCCCGCGACCGGCACCGCGCCGACGGTCTCCAACCAGCCCGAGATCGTCCCCTGCACCGCCGTCACCCCGCCGACGACCGGGTCGTCCGGGTCGCCGCCGCCGAAGACCCGCAGCTCGTACCAGCCGTAGTAGGTCACGTACAGGCCGGCCAGGACGAGCAGGACCCCGCTCAGCCGGTACACGTGCGGCAGCGACCGGCGCACCCGGAACAGGACGGCCTCCCTGGTCAGCGCCACGGCCAGGGACAGCAGGGCGACGACCAGTCCCATGCCGAGCGCGTACGCGGCGAAGACCGCCAGCCCTCCGGCCACCCCGCCGCTCGTCAGCGAGGCCGACGTCACCGCCAGGAACGGCCCCACCGTGCACGACAGCGAGGCCACCGCGTACGCGATCCCGTAGCCGTAGAGCGAGCGCGCCGACATGGCGGGCCTGGCGGCCAGCCCGGGGACGCGGACGAACAGCGACCGGCCGGCCAGCAGCCAGCCGCCCAGCCCCACCAGGACGATCCCGATCACGATCGTCACCCACGGCAGGACCGTCCCGGCCACCGCCGCCAGCGGCGTCACCACCAGCCCGAACAGTCCGAACACGGTCACGAACCCGGCGGTCATCGCCGCCGACAGCATCACCGCGCGCACCACCGGGCCGCGCCGCCAGACGCCGCCCGCGCCGCGCGGCGGCTCGCCCGCGACCAGCATCGACAGGTACGCGGGCAACATCGCGAACCCGCACGGATTGAACGCGGCCACCGTGCCCGCCGTCAGGGCGAGCGCGATCGGCAGATCCGTCATGGCTCAGGCGGCCTTGATCTTGGCCACTTCGGCGTCGAGGCCGTCGCGGCCCAGCGGGCCGTTGACCTTCGTGGTGCCGCCGCCGGGCTCCATGAAGACGAACACGGACTGCTGGGCGACGCCCAGTTTGGTCCACACCGCGCCCTTCTCGTCCGACAGGTGGACCAGCCCGCCGGTGCCGGTGCTCTCGACGAACTCCCTCATCGCGGCCTCCGTGTCGAGCCCCGCCACGCCGACGAACGCCACGTCAGGGTGCGCGGCCGCGGCGGCCTTGACCGCGGGCGCGTCCGACCGGCACTTGGTGCACCACGGCGCCCAGAACCAGAACACCACGGGCTTGCCGGCCAGGCTGCCGCCCTCGAACTCCTTCCCGTCGAGGGTCTTCGCGCTGAACCGCAGCGCCGCGGGCGTGGACCCGCTCTCCATCGGATCCGCGCTCTTCATCGGATCGGCACTCTTCATCTGATCCGTGCTCTTCATCTCATCGGAGGGCGCGGCGGACGTGGTCCCCATCGGGTCGGAAGGGGCGGCCGCGCCGCAGGCGGCCAGGGTCAGTGTCGCGGCGGTGATGACGGCCGCCATGCCAGCTCTGTTCACGCCCACCAGGCTAGGCACGCGGTGCCGCCGAGAACCTTACGAGCTGATGACGCCGCCCCGCCCGGCGCGGTCCGCCGACCGTCAGCGTTTAGGCTCACCACGAAAAGGTTGATCTCGCACGAATCGGGCGGCAAGGGTTGAACATCACCGTCGAGGCGAAGCAGGCGTCAGGCGGAGGCCCGCCGCCTCGTGGACACTCACCGCGCAGGCGGTGGGTCTCCTGGCTCACCGTGACCTTCCTGACCGTCTGGGCCGTGGTCAGGGCCGGCGGGCTGGAGTCTGGATCGTTCCTGACCCAGCTCATGACCGTCACCCCGTACGGCGCCGCGCTGGCCCTGCTGCTGGCCGCGGCCCTCGTCAGACGGAACCGCCCGGCGGCGGTCGTGGCCCTGGTGGCGAGCCTGGTGATGGCCGCCGCCGTGGCGCCCAGGGCGTTCCCGGCGGGCGAACCGGCCACCGGCGGCACCCCGTACAAGGTGCTGGCGGTCAACCTGTTCGGCCGCGCCGACCCGCGTACCGTGGTCGACCTCGTACGGGAACTGCGCCCTGACGTGTTCGCCGCGACGGAGCTGACCACGCGCCAGGTGGCGGCGCTGGACGCGGCCGGGCTGGACGAGCTGATGCCGCACCGTGTGCTGCAGGACGAGCACGACGCGGCGGGCAGCGGCCTCTACGGCAGGCACCCGCTCACCGAGCTGCCCGGCCTGTTCACCCCGGTCGGCCACAACATGCCCGCGGCGGCCATGACCCTGCCCGGCGGCCGGCGCGTCGAAGTGGTCGCCGTGCACCCGAACCCGCCGCTCGGCCGGATGGTGGACGGCTGGAACCGGGCGATGGAGTCCTTCCCCGCGCCCGGCGGCGACGCGATCCGCATCCTGGCCGGCGACTTCAACGCCAGCCTGGACCACCGGGCCATGCGCGACCTGCTCGGCCGCGGCTACGCCGACGCCGCGCACCAGGCCGGCGCGGGCCTGACGCCGACCTGGCCGAACCGGCGCGGCCTGCCGCCGTTCATCACGATCGACCACATCCTGGTCGACGAGCGCGCCGGGGTGAGCTCCTTCGACGTGCTGGACGTGCCGGGCACCGATCACCGGGGGGTGTTCGCGGAGCTCCGGCTGCCGTCATAGCGGGTTAGAATCGGGCGCATGACCTGGCGACATTGATGCATCACCAGAGGCCGAAGGGCTCGCGGGCCGCCGCGCAGGCAGGCAGTCGCGTCCCCCGTTCGTTCCCTTCGGAAGGCCTCACGCATGTCACCGCCTGCCAAGCGGCTGGTCCGCACGCTCTACGTCTACACGTTCCTTGACGATTTCGTCCTGCTCTATCCGGTCTACGCGCTGCTGTTCACCGACACCGGGCTGTCCGTGGCCGAGACGTCCTCGTTGTTCGTCATCTGGTCGGTCGCGGGGCTGGTGCTGGAGGTGCCCTCCGGGGCGCTGGCCGACTCCGTCTCCCGTCGCCTGCTCCTGTTCGCCGGCCCGCTGCTCGCCGCCGCCGGGTTCGCGCTGTGGGTGATCTTCCCGTCCTACTGGATCTTCGCGCTGGGCTTCGTGCTCTGGGGCGTGCGCGACGCGCTCGGCTCGGGCTCGATCGAGGCCCTGGTGTACGAGGAGCTCGCCCACACCGGTGAGACGTCACGCTACGCGCAGGTCATGGGCCGGGCGGCGTCGGCAAGCATGGCGGCGACCGCCGCGGCCATCGCGCTGGCCATCCCGGTCTTCGCCGCCGGCGGTTACCCCGCGGTGGGCGTGGCCAGCGTGCTGGCCTGCCTCCTCACCGCCGCCACCGCCCTGGCCTTCCCCGAGCACCGCTCCCCCGTCCGGGAAGCCGGTGACGACGGGGAGCTCTCGTACGGGCAGGTGCTGAGGGCCGGGCTGGCCGAGGCGCGCGGGGACCGGCGGGTGCTCCACGGACTGGTCCTGCTCGCGACCGTCACCGCCGTGTGGGGTGCGCTGGACGAGTACGTGGCGTTCCTCGGCATCGAGGCCGGGCTGCCGGAGACGGCGATCCCGCCCGTGTACCTGCTGGTGTGGGCCGGGGCCACGGCCGGCGGCCTGCTGGCCGGGCGGGCGCGGCGGTTGCGGGCGCGCGGGTTCGGCGCGGTGCTGGCGGCCGGGGCGGTCGCCCTGGCCGGTGGCGCGCTCAGCGGGCATCCCGCGGGGTTCGTGGCGATCGCGGCGGCGTTCGGGGTGTTCCAGCTGGCGGGCGTGGTGGCCGACGCCCGGCTGCAGGACAGCATCACCGGCCCGAGCCGCGCCACCGTCACCTCGGTGGCCGGCCTGGGCACCGGCGTGATCACGCTGGCGGTCTACGGCGTCTACGGCGCCGCGTCCGGCCTGGTCTCGCACGGGCTCATGTTCGCCCTGCTGAGCGTCCCGTACCTGCTCGTGGCCGCATGGGTGATCATCGGCCGCCGGGCGCGGGCGGCCGCGGAGCCGGAGCCGGCCCCGGCCGCCTGACCGGGCCGCGTTCGCGTCGGTTTCGTAGGGGTACGTGCCGCCCATGAGGTATCACGTGCTCGCCTGCGACTATGACGACACCCTCGCCCGGCACGGTGAGGTGGCCGAGCACACGATCAAGACGTTGGAACGGGTCTCCCGCTCGGGCAGGAAACTGCTGCTGGTCACCGGGCGGGAGCTCGACGACCTGCTGACCGTCTTCCCGCACGCCGACCTGTTCGACCTGGTCGTGGCCGAGAACGGGGCGCTGCTCTACGACCCGGGGCAGCGCTCCGGCGAACCGCTCGCGGACCCTCCGCCGCCGGAGTTCGCCGAGCGGCTGCGCGGGGAGGGCGTCACCCCGCTCGGCGTGGGATCGGTGATCGTGGCCACCCGCGAGCCGTACGACGTCCAGGTGCAGGACGCGATCCGGGAGCTGGGCCTGGAGCTGCAGGTGATCAGGAACAAGGGCGCGGTCATGGTGCTGCCGCCCGGCGTGAACAAGGCCAGCGGCCTGGCCGCCGCGCTGGATCGGCTGGGCCTGTCGGGCCACAACGTGGTGGCCGTCGGGGACGCGGAGAACGACCACGCCTTCCTGACCGCCGCCGAGTGCGGCGCCGCCGTCGCGAACGCCGTCCCGGCCCTGCTGCGCCAGTGCGACCTGCCGCTGGGCCGGGAGGACGGCGACGGCGTGGCCGAGCTGGCTGACCTGTTGCTGTCGGGCGAGCTGGACGAGATGGAGATCCCGCGGCACCACGTCCTGCTCGGCGAGGGGGCCGGCGGCGAGGTGCGGCTGCGCCCGTACGGGACCGGCCTGGTGGTGGCGGGACCGTCGGGCAGCGGCAAGTCCACGGTCACCACGGCGCTGCTGGAGCGGCTCGTCGAGGCCCGCTACCAGTGCGTGGTCATCGACCCGGAGGGCGACTACGCGGAGTTCGCCGGCGCGGCCGTGCTGGGCGAGCCGGACCGGCCGCCGGGCCCGGAGGAGGTGCTGCGGCTGCTGGAGTCGCCGGACCAGAGCGCGGTGGTGAACATGATCGGGATGCCGCTGCGCGACCGGCCCGCGTTCTTCGCGGAGCTGATGCCCCGCCTGGTCGCGCTGCGGGCCAGGCTCGGCCACCCGCACTGCGTCGTCGTGGACGAGGCGCACCACCTGATGCCGGCCGAGGTGCAGGAGGTGCCGGTCAAGGACGTACGGGACCTCGGCTCGCTGATGATGATCACCGTGCATCCGGAGGCTCTCAGCCCCGCCGCGCTGGACCTCGTGGACGGGGTGATCGCGGTCGGGCCCGAGCCCGGGGAGACGCTGGGCGCGTTCGCGGGCGCGCTCGGCCGGGACACCCCCGCGCTGGAGGGCGAGGCGGCCGAGGGTGCGGCGCTCTGGCGCGTCTCCGCCGACACCGCCCAGCTCGTCCATCCGACGCCGGCCCGCGCGCACCGCACCCGCCACCGCCGCAAGTACGCCGCCGGCACCATGTCCAAGGGCAAGAGCTTCTACTTCACCGGCCCCGAGGACCGGCTCAACCTGCGGGCCCGCAACCTGCACACCTTCGTGGAGCTGGCCGAGGGCGTGGACGACGAGACCTGGGCCTTCCATCTGAGGCGGGGCGACTACTCGACCTGGATCGGCGAGAAGCTGGGCGACGCCGAGCTGGCCGGCGAGGTCGGGCGGGTGGAGCGGGAGGAGCCGGACGACAGCCTGCGCCGGGTGGCCGAGCTGATCGAGCGGCGCTACACGCTGCCCGCCGAGCCGACCAAGTACGACCCGGACCACGACGACACCTGACCCGCGGCCTACTCCGGAGGATAGAGTTGGCGAACCCCCGGGCCCGTCGCGTTGCAGACCGCGCTCAGCGGGAAGCCGTATGACGTGGCCGACAGGTTGAGGATCGAGACGACCCACCACCTGGGGTGCACGGTCCTGCGGGCCGGCGGAGTGCTCGACCACGCGGGAGGCGCCCGGTTCAGCGCGCACGTCCAGGCGGTGTGGGGCTGGTCGCCGGGGCCGGTGCTCGTGTTCGACCTGAGCGAGCTGCGCTTCTACGACTCCTCGGCCATCGGCGTGCTGGGCACGGCGTTGCAGCGGATCGAGGCCACGGGCAGCGGGCGGGTGATCCTCATCCGGCCCACCGAACACCTGCTGAGCGTGCTGCGGCAGACCGATCTGCTGGCGCGCGTGGAGGTACGCGACAGCGTCGCGGAGATCGTGGCCGAGCTGATGTCGGGTGATGCCGATTTCCGGGAACCGGAGGAAACCGAAGATCGTTTCCGATACGGTCGCCTGCCGTACGGAAACGGAGAGTGAGCAGTGGTATTCAAAAGGATGCTGGGCGCGTTCGGCGTCGGAGCACCGTCGGTCGACACGGTCCTCAGCACGCCCCGGGTGCGCCCCGGGGGCGCCCTCGCGGGTGAGGTCCGCCTCAAGGGCGGTGAGTTCGACGCCGGCATCGAGCACGTGACGCTGGCCCTGGTCGCCCGCGCGGAGGCCGAGGCCGGCGACGACGAGCACACGGGGCTGGCCGTGCTGCACGAGATCCGGGTCTCCGGCCCCTTCACCCTGGCCAAGGGCGAGGACCGGACGATCCCGTTCGAGGCCGAGATGCCGTGGGAGACGCCGCTCAGCGAGGTGCAGGGGCAGCCGCTGACCGGGATGGCGCTCGGCGTGCGCACCGAGCTGGCCATCGCCAAGGCGGTCGACAAGGGCGACCTCGACCCGATCGCGGTCGAGCCGCTGCCGTCGCAGCAGCGGGTCATGGAGGCATTCCTGCAGCTCGGCTTCGCGTTCAAGTCGGCCGACCTGGAGATGGGGCAGATCTACGGCGTCCGGCAGGAGCTGCCGTGCTACCAGGAGATCGAGTTCTACGGCCCGCCCGGGCAGATCTCCGAGGCGGAGCTGACGTTCGTCGCCGACCCCGTCGGCATGGACATCGTCATCGAGGCCGACAGGCGCTCGGGCCACTACGGGTCGGACGCCATCGGCCGGTTCCGGGTGAGCCACGACGAGGCGCTGCGGATGGACTGGGCGGCCGAGCTCGGCAACTGGCTGGGCGGGCTCTCGCAGCACCAGGGCTTCGGCCACGGAGAGGGCCACTACCACGGCCACCATGACCACCATGACCACCACCACGGCGGTGGCGGCGGCATGGGCGGCGCGATCGCGGCCGGGGCCGTCGGCGTGGCCGCGGGCGTGGCCGGCGGGATGATCGCCGCTGAGCTGATCGAGGAGGCCTTCGAGGGCGACGAGGAGGAAGGCGAAGACTGACCCCCGCCGCCCGGCGGTCAGCGGGAGCCGACCCGGTCGCCCCTCGTCAGCTCGGCGAACAGGTTCTCCCACATCGGCATCACCACGTCGGGTGCGTAGCCGCGGGCGGTCGCGGCCGCGGCGGCGCCCATCTCCAGGCGCCGCCTGCGGTCTCCGACGACCTCCTTGAGCGCGGCGGCGAGCCCGTCGACGTCGCGCGGCGGCACCAGCCGCCCGTCGACCCCGTCGGTGAGCACGTCGCGCGGGCCGGTCGGGCAGTCGAAGGCGACGATGGCCAGGGCGTGCGTCATCGCCTCGATCATGACCATCGGCAGGCCCTCGAAGCGGGAGCTGAGGGCGTAGACCGAGGCCGCCGCCAGCTCGTCGTCGAGCCGGTCGGTGCGGCCCATCAGCGCGATGTTGTCGCCCACGCCCAGCTCGTCGATCTGCGCCCGGAGCCGGGCCTCGCGCGGGCCGTTGCCGAAGATGCGCAGCCTCCAGTCGGGATGGTCGGCCACCACCTCGGCGAACGCCTTGACGAGCAGGTCGAACCCCTTCTGCGGCACCAGCCGGCCGGCGGCCACCACGACGGGGTTCTGCTGGGTGGACCGCACCTGGTCGACCTTGTGGACCGCGTTGGGGATCTGCACGATCTTGGTGTCGGGCAGGATCTCCTGGTATTCGAGCTGGTTCGTCCTCGTGAGCACCGCCACGGCGTCGAAGCTGCCGTAGTGGCGGGCGATCTCGTGGCGGATCGTGTCGGGGTAGGCGGTCAGGTTCATATGCTCCTGAGCCACCCTCACGACGCTCTTGGGGGCGCGCCTGGCGGCGATCAGGTTGAGCGCCGGGCGGGTGGTGACCAGGATCCCGTCCGGCAGCGAGGAGACGTAGTCCATGGCCGCCTTCTCCACGCGCTCGGTGAAGTATTCGGCCGCGAACTCGCCGCGGGGCACGATCTTGCCGCGGAACCTGCGCCACGCCTTGCGCGCGAGCGAGTCGGTCTGCCTGCCCTGGCGCTGGTCGACCAGGGCGCTGACCCGGACGTCCTGGTGGATGGCGAACTGGGGCTTGGTCCGGCGGCGGACCACGCTGACGATCTCGACGTCGTGACCGGCCTTCGCCATGGCGTTGGCCTGGTTCACGACGGTGCGGATGGTGCCGCCCATGCCGTAGGCGTGCAGCATCAGGTAGCGGATCTTCACTCCAGATACCCCCAGGTCCGGCACATCGGCTTCAGCGAGTCCAGGACCGAGTCGGGGTCCGGGAGCTCGCGGCCGGGCTGCACGGTGCCCGAGCGGATCTTGTCCCGCCAGTCGCCGAGACCCTTCTGGATGACCGCCTGCTCCCCGTACGAGAGCATCCCCGGCTCCCACGCCAGGCCGAGGAACTCGCAGATCTCGCGGGTCACCCGCTCCGGCTCGGCGCTGAGGTCCTCGTAGCGGACGGTCAGGCCGGACAGCCCGGACTTCGCCCTCTCGACCGCCTTCATGTAGCGCAGGGCGTCGACCGCGGCCTCCTCCCGGTCGCGCTTGTCGGGGCTGGCCTCGTACCAGGAGGTGGCGATCGAGGCCGGGTGGCGCAGGAGGAAGATGTAGCGCGCGTCAGGCCAGCAGGTCGAGATCCGCTCGTAGGCGAACGCGTTCGCCGGGGTCTTGTCCACGATGAACCGCTTGCCGCTGCGTACCAGCTCGCGGTGGAGCACGCGGTCCCAGAGCAGGTGCTCCAGGTCGGCCTGGTTGTGGCCGAGCGCTTCCATTGCCTTCGCAGCCAGGGACGTGCCGAACTCCACTCTGAGGCGCCGCACATGGAGCTCGTGCGGGGCGTGCAGGTCCGAATGGGCGTTCATGATCGAACGCAGCAGGGTGGAACCGGACCGCACCGGGGAGATAATGAAGATCGGCGCGGTCAGCAACCGGTCGGCCTTCGGGTCGGTCGGCGGCCTGATCTCGGCCTCGGTCTGCTTGGCCTTGGCGGTGGCCTTCGCGGAGGCCGCCCTGGCCGGAGCCGACGACGGCGCCGTCGAAATCCCCTGGTTCCCTACTCGATTGACCTGGAATCCGGTGAACCTGACCAGCGCTTTGTTGATTCTACGCTGCCAGCTCATGGCGACGCAGACTACCCACACTTCCTGGCAGTTCCCTGGCAATCTGGTGACATTGCCGGTTAGGACTTGCGTGAGGGTCAGGTCGTCCGGAATGTTTTGGTGTTTCGGACCAGCTATCCTCATCCGCTGTACGCTGGCGCGGGTCCGCCGGGAAAGCCTCTTCGGGGAAGCCTGACATTCACATGAGACGTGTTCGGGCCGCCTCTGCCCTCTTCGGCGGCTACCAGCACCCCACCCAGATGATCGCGGTGGGTTTCGGCCTCGCCATATTCGCGGGCTCCCTGCTGCTGTCCCTGCCCGCCGCCACCGCCCCGGGCCAGACCACCACCTGGATGACCGCGGTGTGGACCGCGACCGCCGCCGTCTCGCTGACCGGGCTGATCATCGTCGACACCCCCACGCACTGGTCGATGTTCGGCGAGGTGGTCATCATCGGCCTGGTGCAGATCGGCGGGCTCGGCATCATGACGCTGGCCACGGTCTTCACCGTGCTGGTGTCCGGCAGGCTGGGCCTGCGCGCCCGGCTGTTCGCGCAGGCCGAGACCAAGACGGCGACCATGGCCGACATGCGCAAGGTCGTGCGCAAGGTCGTGGTGTTCAGCCTGGTGTGCGAGGCCGTCGCCGCCGCCGTGTTCACCGCCCGGTTCATGATCGGGTACGGGGAGGGCTTCGGCAGCGCCCTCTACCTCGGCGTCTTCCACGGCATCTCGTCCTTCAACAACTCCGGCTTCACGCTCTGGTCCGACAACATCATGGGGTTCGTCGGCGACCCGTGGATCTGCCTGACGATCGCGGCCGCGGTCATCGTGGGCGGGCTCGGCTTCCCGGTGGTGTTCGAGCTGCTGCGCTCCTGGCGGCACCCCGGCAGGTGGAGCGTGCTGACCATGATCACCGTCTACGCCACCCTCTTCCTGCTGGTCCTGGGCACGCTGGTCTACCTGGCCACCGAGTGGCGCAACCCCGGCACCCTCGGCGGGCTGGACGACTCCGGCAAGCTGCTGGCCGCGTTCTTCCTGTCGGCCATGGTGCGCACGGCCGGGTTCAACAGCATCGACACCGGCGAGCTGCACCCGTCGAGCTGGCTGCTCACCGACGTGATGATGTTCATCGGCGGCGGCAGCGCCGGCACCGCCGGCGGCATCAAGGTGACCACGCTCGGCCTGCTGGCCTTCGTCATCTGGGCCGAGCTGCGCGGCGAGCCCAGGGTGAACGTCCGTCACCGCCAGGTGCCGGACACCGCGCAGCGCCAGGCCGTGGTGGTGACCGCGATGAGCGCGGCCCTGGTGGCCTTCTGCACCTACGTGCTGCTCGTGCTCACCCCGCACGGGCTGGACCAGGTGCTGTTCGAGGTGATCGCGGCGTTCAGCACGGCGGGCCTGACGACAGGGATCACGAATGAGATCCCGCCCGCCGGGCACGTGCTGCTCATCGTGCTCATGTTCGTGGGCAGGATCGGCCCGCTCACGATCGGCTCCGCCCTGGCGCTCAAGGAACGCGCCCGGCGTTACGAACTACCCGAGGAGCGGATGATCGTTGGCTGACCAACGCAATGACCCCGTGGTGGTGATCGGCCTCGGCCGGTTCGGCTCCGCGCTGGCGCTCGAACTCACCAGACGCGGGACCGAGGTGCTGGCCATCGACAACCGGCCCAGGATCGTGCAGGGGCTCACCGGGCACATCACGCACCTGGCCACCGCCGACGCCACCGACCTGGAGGCGCTGCAGCAGCTCGGCGTGGCCGACTTCTACCGGGCCGTGGTCGCCATCGGCGACCTGGAGGCCAGCATCCTGAGCGCGTCCCTCCTGGTCGAGCTGGAAATCGACGACATCTGGGCCAAGGCCGTCAGCCAGCAGCACCGCCGCATACTCAGCCGGGTCGGCGTGCACCACGTCGTGCTGCCCGAGCACGACATGGGCGAGCGGGTGGCCCACCTGGTCAGCGGACGGATGCTCGACTACATGGAGGTGGACGAGAACTTCGCGCTGATCAAGACCCGGCCGCCCAAGGAGTACGTCGGCGTCGCACTGGGCGAATCGAACCTTCGGCGCAAGTACGGCGTCACAATAGTGGCGGTCAAAAAGGAAGGCGAGGAGTTCACGTACGCGACCTCTGACACCGAGCTGTCGTACGGCGACATCATCCTCGTCTCCGGCCGCAGCGATCAGATCGAGCGCTTCTCCGAGCTGACCTGAGCCGGCCGCCTGCCTGTGAGTTGGTAAACGGACGGATTTCTGGCCATTACCGTGGCTATAGGGTTTTGGCAAGGGCTGGTAGATCGGGGAGGTTCTCTGAATGGACTGGGGATCGGGCATCGTGCGGCTCGTGGGGGCGGCGGCCGCCGCCGGCGTGCTGACCGCCGCCATCGCCCTCCCGGCCGTCGGCGGCGCCGGCGCGATGTTCGTCAACACGGCCGAAGAGCTCAACCTGAAGGCGATGACCCTGAAGGAGCCGCCGCTGGCCGAGAAGACCACGCTCCTGGACGCCAAGGGCGACGAGATCGGCCAGTTCTACGAGGAGTACCGCGAGGTCGTCAAGCTCGACGAGATCTCCGAGGTCATGAAGACGGCCATCATCGCCATCGAGGACTTCCGCTTCTACGAGCACGGCGCCATCGACATCGAGGGCACGCTGCGCGCCCTGGCCAAGAACCTGACCTCCGGCGGCATCGCCCAGGGCGGCTCCAGCATCACCCAGCAGTACGTCAAGCAGGTGCTGCTCAACTCGGCCGTCACCGACGAGGAGAAGGCCAAGGCGCTGGAGGCCAGCTACGCGCGCAAGCTCAACGAGCTGCGCTACGCGATGGGGGTCGAGGAGAAGTACACCAAGGACGAGATCCTGGAGAAGTACCTCAACATCGCCTACTTCGGCGCGAGCGCGAACGGCGTGGAGGCCGCGGCCAAGCGGTTCTTCGGCGTCTCGGCCAAGGACCTCGACCTGGTCCAGGCCGCCACCCTCGCCGGAGCCGTGCAGGACCCCAACCGCACCGACCCCAACCTCGGCAGGCAGCAGCGCACCCGCCTGCTGGAGCGGCGCAACGTCGTGCTCAACCGGATGCACGAGCTCGGCAAGATCACCGACGAGGAGCTGGAGAAGGCCAAGGCCAAGAAGCTCGGCTACAAGGGCACCCCGCTGCCCGGCGGCTGCGGCGCGAGCCCGTACCCGTACTACTGCATGTACGTGCGCGCCGAGATCCTCAACAACCCGGTCTTCGGCAAGACCAAGAAGGAGCGCACCCAGCTGCTCAACCGGGGCGGCCTGACGATCAAGACCACGCTCGACCCCAAGATGCAGCGGGCCGCCGAGCGGGCGATCAAGAAGTGGGTGCACGCCTCCGACAACCCGGTCGCCTCCGAGGCCCTGGTCGAGCCCGGCACCGGCGAGATCAAGGCGATGGCCGCGAGCCGCACCTACGGCCGTTCCAAGAAGCGCAACGAGATGTCGTACAACGTCGTGGCCGACGCGGCACACGGCGGCGGCGTCGGCTTCCAGGCCGGCTCGACCTTCAAGACCTTCACCCTGCTCGCCGGCCTCAAGGAGGGCATGAAGGTCAACGACGGGTTCTCGGTGGGCGCCGGCTACCGCGCCTCCGGCTACTCGACGTTCAAGAACTGCAAGGGCGAGAACATCGGCGACCCGTCCCACACCGTCACCAACGACGAGGGGTCGGGCGGCTTCAAGACGCTGCAGACGGGCACTTGGCAGTCGGTCAACACCTTCTTCATGAAGCTGGAGGAGGAGGTCGGGCTCTGCGACACGATCAAGACCGCCAAGTCGCTGGGCATCAAGCGCTCCGACGGCCTGCCGCTGCAGGAATACTCCACGTTCACGCTCGGCATCAACGAGATGGACCCGGTGACGGTCGCCAACGCCTACGCGGCGATCGGGGCGCGCGGCAAGTACTGCGAGCCGATGGTCGTCACCGAGATCACCGACCGCGACGGCAAGGTCAAGAAGTACGAGCCGAAGTGCAAGCAGGTGATGGACCCCGAGGTCGCGGACGCCGCGGCGAACATCCTCGAAGGGGTGTTCACCAAGGGCACGATGCGCGGCGTCGGCGGCATCGGCCGCCCGGCGGCGGGCAAGACGGGCACCACCGACGCCCAGGCGACGGCCTGGTTCGCCGGGTTCACCCCGGACCTGGCGGGCGCGGTCAGCATCGGCGACCCGCGCGGCTCGCAGAAGTACAAGCTGAACAACGTCACGATCGGCGGCCGCTACTACGGCTCGGTCTTCGGCGCCAGCATCCCGGGCCCCATCTGGCGTGACACCATGCTGGCCGCGCTGAAGGGCACGAAGGCGACGGACTTCCACCCGCTCGACACGGCCAGGTTCGGCGGCTGCGGGTCGAGCTGCGCGCCGGTCCAGCGCGACCGTGAGGAGCCGAACGAGCTGCGGGACATCGACTCCGACAACGACGTCTCCATCGGCACCGGCCAGGACTGACGACACGCGGAGGGGACGCCCCGGTGTCCCCTCCGCGAAATGTCTCCGAAATCTCTGCGCTCACTTTGACCCCATTCACCTGCGCTTTTCTTTACTGGGTACTAACAGTGCAGTACAGAGGGCCTGTTAACCGCGGCGAAACATTGATAACGTGGGAGCGCTCCCAGGGATCTTCGGCGCGAGGTGTCGATCATGTCCGAGCAGCCCACACTGGCCCAGGTGGCGGCGGCCGCCGGGGTCTCCCCCGCCACCGCCTCCCGCGTGCTCACCGGCTCGGTCCGGGTCAGCACGTCGACCCGTCGCCAGGTCTACGAAGCCGTCTCCCGGATGGGATACGTGCGGCAGCGGGCGCCCAGAGGATCGGTCTCCAGAAACCCGGTGACGGGAATCACCGCGGTCATCTGCGACCATCTGCCGCGATTATTCTCCGAACCGTACTATGCCCGGCTGTTGTCCGCCAGCGGGGCCGTCGTCGCCGAGAACGGCACCCATCTGACCATCACCACGGTCAACCCGACCTCGTCCGTCCTGCCCACGCTGTCCGGCGCGGTGCTGCTCGTCGGCGCCAGGGAGCGGCACCCCCTCGCCATCAAGCTCTGCACCTCCGGCATCACCGTGCGCAACATCGGCCGGCCGCCGCATGACCTGAAACTGCCGTTCGCCGACGTCGACAACTACGACGGCGGGCGCCAGGCCGCCGAGCACTTCCTGCTCACCGGCCGCAAGTCGGTGGCCGCCATCGGCGGCCCGCCCTCGCTGCCCGCCGCCAGGGACCGGCTCGACGGCCTGGTCAAGACGTTGCGGGAGGCGGGCGTGGCCGAGGTGCCCGTCGCGTACGGGGACTTCACCGCCGCCTCGGGCACCCACGCCATGCAGTGGCTGCTGCGCCACGCACCCGGCCTGGACGCGGTCTTCGCCGCCTCCGACCTGATGGCCGCCGGGGCGATGCAGGCGCTGCGCAGGGCCGGCCGCAGGGTGCCGGCCGACGTGGCGGTGATCGGGTTCGACGACGCCCCGGTCGCCCGGCACACCAACCCCGCGCTCACGACCGTACGCCAGCCTGTCGAGGAGGTGGCCACCATCGCGACCAGGTTGCTACTGTCCGGAACGACAGGGATCGATCCGATTCTCCCGACAGAACTGGTCATCCGTGACTCGGCATGAACCCGGCGACATCCTGGCCCGCAGGTACCTGCTCCTGGACCCGCTGGCCCGGGGCGGCATGTCCGTCATCTGGCGCGCCTTCGACCAGTCGCTGCACCGCATGGTGGCGGTCAAGGTGCAGTGCTCGTCCCTGCAGACGGGCCTCGGCGACCGGGTGAGAGCGCGGAGCGAGGCACGGGCCGCGGCCCGGTTCATCCATCCGGACGCCATCGAGATCTACGACTACGGCGAGGCCGTGACCACCAGCGGGGAGGTCGCGGCCTTCGTCGTGATGCCGCTGCTCGACGGGGTGCCGCTGGCCGAGCGCCTGGAGAGGGGGCCGCTGCCGTGGGCGGAGGCGGCGGCCGTCGCCATGCGGACCGCCCGCGTGCTGGCCGCCGGGCACGCCCGCGGGCTCGTGCACCGGGACGTCACGGCCGAGAACGTGCTGCTCACCGGCGACGGGCTGAAGCTGCTCGACTTCGGCATCGCCGCCTGGGCGGGCGACCCCGACGACGAGCGGGGCACGCCGCCGTACGTGGCGCCCGAGCGGCTGGCGGGGGCGCCGACCCATCCGGCCGTGGACGTGTACGCGCTGGGCGTGCTGCTGTTCACCATGATCGAGGGGCGTACCCCGTACCCGGAGACCACGTGGGAGCAGCTGGAGACGGCGCGCCGCCCGTACCCGCCGCCGCGCCCGCCGGGCGCGCCGCACGCGATCGCGCTGCTCTGCCAGCGGTGCCTCGACCCTGAGCCGGCCCGCCGCCCGGAGGCGGCGGAGGTCGCGGCGGCGCTGACGGCCGCGCTCAGCCTGCCCAAGCGGCTGCGGCGCGGCCTGGCCGTGGCGGGAGCGGGGGTGCTCGCGCTGTCGCTGGTGGCGCTGATGGAGCTGCCCCGGGACGCGATGCCCCCCGGGGTGACGGCGTCGCCGCCGGCCTCGCCCGTGGCGTCGCTGCCGTCCACGTCGATGCCGTCCGCTTCGATGCCGTCGATGGAGCGCTCCCCGGCCGAGGGGCGGACGGTCCGGCAGGCGGTCGACGGCTTCCACGCCACGCTGGAGGGCTCCGACGTGTGCGGCGCGCTCGGCGGTGACGTGGCGCTGGATCTCAAGCAGGTGCTGCGGGGGGCGCTGGTGTCCCCGGGGCAGGAGGACTCGCTCCTGGCCGGCCTGCGCCGGAAGCTGGCCGACCGGGAGCGCGAGGGCCGGCTCGCCCCCGCCTGCCGCACCCAGCTGGAGATCAGCCTCAACGAGATCACCGCCGCCCGCCGCTCACCCTGATCAGGCGCACGTGTAGCCGGACGGCAGGGCGGAGCTCCCGCTGGGCTTGGCGGCCTGGAAGCCGAAGGTGGTGCTCGCGCCCGGGGCGAGGTTGCCGTTGTAGGGGAAGTTCGTGACGGTCACCGTCTGGCCGCTGGTGGAGAACTGGGCGCCCCAGGAGCCGGTGATGGCGTGGCCGGCCGGCAGGGTGAAGGTGACCCGCCAGCCGGAGATCGGCGAGGAGCCGCGGTTCACGACCGTGACGGGCTGGACGACGTACCCGGTGGCCCACTGGCCCTGGGTGGTGGCGGTGGCCTGGCAGGAGCCGCCCGGCTGCGGGTCCTGGCCGCCCGAGGTGGTCACGGCGAAGGAGTTGACGGCCAGCCCCGCGCCGCCCACCCAGGGCTCGAACCCGGCCTGCACGCTGGTCAGATACCAGGAGCGCTGGCCGTAGCCGCGGGCGACGACGTCGGAGAAGAACGTGTCGACGGCGAAGTCGATCGAGCTGGTCGGCGAGGTGCGGACGTAGGAGATGACGTTCCATCCGACGTTGCCGAACCACACGTCCCAGGTGCCGCCTGCCAGGTTGGCGGTGCCGACGCGGGAGCCGATCGGCTGGATGGAGCCCCGGTGGTTCAGCCAGATCATCAGCTCGGCGCCGGTGTTCTGCCCGTCGGTCCGCGGGGTGGGGTCGAACCACAGGTCGTAGGCGGCGTTCCAGGTGCCGCTGCCCGGATAGCTCATGCTGACGCTGGAGCGCAGGTTGCGGAACCCGCTCGCGTCCGCCCGCACGGGCAGGCCGCTGCCGGTGGTGCAGGCGGCGTAGTGGCACCCGGCGTAGATGGACGGGTAGGCGGCGGGCGCGCCGTTGGTGGCGTTGTTGTGCGCCGCCTGGGTGACGGTGAAGCCGCCGTTCTGGTTGACGTCGATGCACTGGGCCGTGCTCGCGCCCCACACGTTGTTCTGCACGATGTAGCGGCCGTTCTGGATTTGAGCCGAGCCGTACTTCTCGCAGATGACCGGCGCGGCGTGCGCGGGGACGGCGAACGCGAACGCGGCCAGCAGGACCGCGAGGGCCAGGGGGATGTGCACGCGTCTCATGGCCGTCAGGATCACGAGCCCGCGGCGGCCAGGGCAACCCCGACCCGGTGCGCGCGGGCGGCGGCAGGGTGTTCCACCAGGGGAAAGCGGCGGCGGTACGGGCTGAAAGTTTCACTCGATGTTGTCGAACGAAGTCCGGACATGTTGTAATGCGACCACGCGAAAGCTGCCGGGCGGGCGGGTCGTGGTGGGTTCCTCTGTCATGCGAGCAAAGGAATCTTCTTCATGAGAGTCATGCGTTCGGCGGCACTGGCGGCCGCTGCGGCGTTAGTCATGATCGTCACCGCCTTCGTCATCCCCCAGTCGGCCCAGGCCCACGGCGTCACCATGTTCCCCGGCAGCCGCACCTTCCTGTGCTGGCAGGACGGCCTGCGGGACAACGGCGCGATCGACCCGTACAACCCCGCCTGTGACGCGGCCGTCGCCCAGAGCGGCACCACCCCGCTCTACAACTGGTTCGCCGTGCTGCGCTCCGACGGCGCGGGCCGGACCAGCGGGTTCATCCCCGACGGCCAGATCTGCAGCGGCGGCACCGGCGGGCCGTACGACTTCAGCGCCTACAACGCGGTGCGCAACGACTGGCCGAAGACCCACCTGACGTCAGGCGCCAACATCCAGATCCGGCACAGCAACTGGGCGGCCCACCCGGGCTCGTTCGACCTGTACATCACCAAGAACGGGTGGAACGCGAACGGTCCGCTGCGCTGGGCCGACCTGGAGAAGTTCGGCACCGTGAGCAACCCGCCGCAGTCGGGCGGCGTGGGCGGGCTCAACTACTACTACTGGAACTCCACGCTCCCCGCCGGCAAGAGCGGCGACCACATCCTGTTCATCCACTGGAAGCGCTCCGACAGCAACGAGAACTTCTACAGCTGCTCGGACGTCGTCTTCGACGGCGGCAACGGCGAGGTCACCGGTGTCGGCCCGGGCGGCAGCTCTCCCGGCCCGGGCCCCGGCCCGTCGGACACGCCGACCCCGGACCCCGACGCGGACTGCCAGGCCACCTTGCGCGCCACCGACACCGGCTGGGCCGGCCACTTCCAGGGCGAGGTGACCGTCCGCAACACCGGCACCACCCCGCTCAACGGCTGGACGGTGTCCTGGACGTACTCCGGTGGCCAGGGCTTCGCCGGAGCGCCGTGGAACGCCACGCTGACCGGGCAACCGCCCAACGTGGTGGCCAAGAACGTGTCGTACAACGGGCAACTGGCGCCGAACGCCTCGACCACGTTCGGCTTCAACGCCACGGGCAGCGTGCCCAGCCCCGTCCCGACGCTGACCTGCACGAGCCCGTAGAGGCAGGCTGATGCTGGAGGACGTGCGAACACCCCCGGCCCGGCGGCGCGGCTTCCTTGCCGTCGCCGCCGTGGTCGTGGCCGCCATCGCGGGTACGTCGCTCTTCGCGGTCCTGCGGCAGGGCGACCTGCCGCAGGACCTGTCCGAGGAGCTCACCGCCCGCGTGACGGTGCTGCTGGAGAGCGCCTCGCAGGAGGAGCACCTCCACCACGGGCACCACTTCGAAGAGGACGCCGGGAAGATCATCTGCGCTGTCGAGCCGTTCGGCGTGTCCCCCGAGGACGCGCGGAGCGTGACCGAGGTGGAGTGGGTGTACGCCCGGCACATGTGCGCGATCACCGGCCCCGGCACGGACTGGAAGACGTCCGTACGGGCCGCCGGGCCGCTCGCGGTGCACTTCGGCCACCACGCGGAGGTACAGGTGCCCATGGCGGGCACCGGTTACCCGCAGCGGGTCAGGGAGCTGATCCCGGAGCGCCTGCACGAGGAGGCGTTCGCCGACTTCGGCGACGACGAGGCGCTGGAAGCCGCGCGGGCGAGGTTCGAGCAGGCCAAGTAGGAACGAGCACTGCGAGAAGGAGCGGGCGGGCACCGCGGGAGGCGGTGGCCCGCACGCGAACGCGGCCGGCGGGGAGTGGGGAGGACTCTCTTCTGGGCCGGCCGCGTTCGCGCCATCCGGGCGGGATGGTTCGCAGGGGCGGTTCACTTCATCGGGGTGGGGCCTCACCTCCTCGGGCGGGGAACGGGGTGGTCAGGTGGCGCAGGTGTAGCCGGACGGCACGCTCGTCTGGCCGCCGGGCCGACCGGCCTGGAAGCCGAAGCTGGTGCTGCCGCCGGGGCCGAGGTTGCCGTTGTAGCCGGCGTTCCTGGCGGTCACGGTCTGGCCGCTGACGGACACCGTGGCGTTCCAGGAGCCGGTGATCTGGTGGCCTGCGGGCAGCGTGAACGTCACCGTCCACCCCGTCACGGCCGAGGTGCCGGTGTTGGTGACGCCGGCCTGGACGACGTACCCGTCGCCCCACTGGCTCTGCACGGTGGGAGCCACCGAGCAGCCGCCGCCCGAGCTGCCGGGCTGGGTGGTGAACGAGGCGTTCGGGGACGAGCCGGACTGGTTGCCCGCCGCGTCCCTGGCCCGCACGTACACCTGGTAGGCGGTGGACGGGGTGAGGCCGGAGAGCGTGATCGCGTTGGTGGCCGTCTGGCCGAGGAGCGTGCCGCCCGAGCGGTAGACGTCGTAGCCGGTGACGCCCACGTTGTCGGTGGAGGCGGTCCAGGTCAGGCGGGCGCCGGTGGCGGTCACGTTCGACGCCGACGGGGTGCCGGGGGTGGACGGCGGGGTGGTGTCGACCGGGCCGCCGCCGCCGTAGATCGCGGCCTCGCGGGAGGTCGCCCTGATGCCGTTGGTCCCGTTGAAGAGCCGCTGGCCCCAGGAGGTGAGCTGGGTGACGTCGAAGTTGGTGACCTGGTCGAGGTACTCGACGCCGCCGCCGTTGCCGCTCCACGACCAGCCGAAGTAGCCGAGGCCGCGGCTCACGGCCTGGGCCATGATCGTGTCCTCGTCGGGGTTGCCGTCGGAGTGGTTGTGCCCGAACTCGCCCACGACCAGCGGCAGCCCGGCGGTCCTGAACGCGTCCATGTAGGCGGTGATCTCCGCGGCCGTGTCGAAGACCCCGTACATGTGGATCGAGAAGATCACGTTGCGGTCGGGGTCGCTGTCGAAGACGGTCCTGGCGTTGTCGCGCATGCCGAACTGCCAGTCCTGGCCCCAGTTGGGGGCGTCGACCATGAGCGCGTGGTCGAAGCCGTTGGTCCGCAGCTTCTGGATCGCGGCCGAGGTGGCGGCGGCCCAGCCCGGGGTGACGGCGTTGTTGCCGATGGGCTCGTTGCCGATGTTGACGACGACGTAGTCCTCCTGGCCCACCAGGGCGGACTTGACGCTGATCCAGTAGTCGGCGGCCTGGTCGAGGGTGTAGGCGCCGCTCTGCTCGCCGTACCCGGTGGTGTCGTGGTTCTCCAGGACGCAGATCAGCTTGTTCTGCTTGCACAGGGAGACGACGTTGGCCACGTCGGCGGTGTTGTTGGGGGTCCACCGGCCGCCGCTGAGCACCACGCGCACGGCGTTGGCGCCGAGCGACTTGATGTCGCGGAAGGACTGGGTCTGGCTGGTGTACCAGGTGTGGGCGTGGCTGGTGCCGCGGAAGATCAGGTTCTGTCCGCCGCTTTCGACGATGTTCGCGCCGCTGACGTGGATGCCGACGGCGGCGTGCGCCGGTTGGCTGATCAGGGCGACCGGGAGGAGGATGAGCGCCGCCAGGGCGGCGAGGCGTGATCTCATGTGCTGCCCTCAGTGGTGCAGGTGATGGGGTCGGGTACGACACCGCCGCCGTTGGCCAGGAAGCCGAACGTGGTGGTGCCTCCGGGGGCCAGGGAGCCGTTCCAGGTCTCGTTCCGCACGGTGACGGTCGAGCCCGACGCGGTGTGCCTGCCGCCCCAGATCTGGGTGATGGCGCCGGAGCCGGTCCAGGAGACGGCCCAGCCGGTGATCCGCGAGGTGCCGGCGTTCTTCACCGTGACCTCGCCCTGGTAGCCGCCGCTCCACGAGTTGACGACCTTGAACGCGGCGGTGCAGCCGCCGGTCGGGGCCGGTTCGTCGGTGGTGGTGAACGTGACGCTGCCGGACGGCGGAGAGGTGTTGCCGGCCGCGTCCCTGGCGACGACGTACGCGGTGTAGCCGGTGCCGGGCGTGAGCCCGGTCAGGTCGAAGGTCGTGCCCGTCGCGGTTCCCGCCTTCTCCCCTTCCAGGTAGACGTCATAACCGCTGACGCCCACGTTGTCGGTGGCGGCGCTCCACGTCAGCCTGGCGGTGGAGCCGGTGATCGCGGAAGCCGCCGGGGTGCCCGGCCTGCCGGGCGGGGTGTCGTCCTCCTCCTCGGGTCCTGGCGGCTGGCCCCAGATCTTGGTGCCGCCGCTGTAGAGGGTGATGTTGTCGACCCGTACCGGCGTCGCGCCCGGCGTGGTGGTCACGCCGCGGTAGGACCAGTCGTTGGCCGGGTCCCACGTGCCGGAGCTGGCGATGCGGAACTGGATCTCCCTGCGGTGCTGCGACTGTCCCGCCGGGGCGATGCGCTGGCCGGAGCAGTCGACGGACACGTAGTACGTGCTGCCGCCGGCCGCGTGCAGCGTCGGGGCCGCGCACTGGGTGTACGCGGACGACACGGTGATCTGCGAGGCCGTGGTCGCGCCGTCGAGGGTGAAGTAGTAGCGGAACGACCCGTCGTCCAGGACCCGGGCGGGCCAGGCCGACCGGTTGCGGATGATGGCCTTGATCTCGGTGAAGTTCGCGCCGGTGGCGTTGACCCCGGCCTCCACGAAGATCTCCGGCCCGTCGGGCGTCTCCTCGGTGGGGAAGCCCGCCGCCGGCGGCCCGCCGTACTCGCGGTAGAGCCGGGCGAGCGCGCTGGTGAAGCCCGCGTTGTAGTCGGTGGCGACCTCGTTCATCACGTAGTCGTCACGCTTGTCGGTGTAGGCGTCGTTGGGGTCGGGCGGCCCGCCGACGAGCGCTCCGTACAGGGTGTGGCGGGTCTCCACCGGGGAGGAGAGCTGGTCCGTCCACGAGCCGTGCGCGGTGCGGTGGTGCGGGTTCTTGGGCGGGTTGTTCCCGAACCCGATCACGTAGGACGAGTTGCGGGGGTTGTCGCCGAGCGCGTAGCCGATCTGCCGTACCGCGAAGTCGTGGTAGCGGGCCTTACGGGTGGCGTCGGTGATCGAGTCGCTGTGCACGAGCGCCGCGAAGGCGGTGTTGGCCGCGTACCGCAGCGACCCCCACCGGTCCAGCACGGCCTGGCCGCCGGGCGAGTACGCCACCCGGGAGCCGTTCACCCCGACCGTCCACCAGTCGAGCCAGCGGTTGGCGTCGTCGAGGTACTTCTGCTTGCCGGTCAGCTTGTGCAGCAGCACGTAGGTGCCGTAGGACTTGTCGTCCCAGGCGATGGTCCACTTGTACGACTTGATGGAGGTCTGGGGCTCGGTGCCCAGGCTGTCGTAGAGCGACTCGGCCTTGGTCAGGAAGGTCGAGTCCTGCGTTGCCCTGTACAGCCAGATCGCGCCCCAGACCAGCTCATCGGTGTATCCGCTCCAGGAGTTGTAGTAGCTCTGGGCGTCTGTGATGCAGTCGCTGTACTCCTTTCTCACGGTGTCGGCGAAGGTGTAGAGCTGCCTGGCGTGGGTGACCAGCGTGTCGGCGTAGCCGGGGTCGGTCGGCCGGAAGACGATCGACGCGGCGGCCATCGCCGCCGCCGTCTCGCCCGCCAGGTCCGACCCGCCGCACGACGCGTCGATCTTGTACGAGGGACGCGCCATGGACATCGCCTCGGCCGGGCCCCACCAGGCATGGTCGGTGCCGCCGTTGCCGACCTGGCCGTACAGGACGTTCGGCGACGGGTGGGCCTTGATGAAGTAGTCGTTGACCCACCGCAGGTTGTTCAGCAGGTGGGTGAGCTGGCCGGAGTCCTGGTAGGCGTCGCGGTACTCGACCGCGCCCCAGGCCAGCATGGTGGCGGAGAACGCCATCGGGAAGCCGAACTTGACGTGGTCGCCGGCGTCGTACCAGCCGCCGGTCAGGTCGCGTCCGACGTCGGCGCCGTCGTCCGTCGCGGAGTCGCCCCGCCATCCGACCCGGTTCCAGTCGGGCAGCTCGCCCGACTGCTGGGCCTCGTAGAACCAGAGCGACTTCTGCAGGGCCTCGCCGTACGCGAACGCCGGGGCCGCCGAAGCTTGGGCGCCCGGTACGGCGAGGAGCGGGAGGGCGAGGGCCGCCGCCGCGACGGCGGCGGCCCTCCGGAGGGTGCGGCTGATCATGGGAAGAGCCGCCCGTATTCGGCCAGGGCCACGGCCACGTCGACCTGCGCCCAGAACCTGTGGTAGTTGAACGTGGGCACCGGCCCGGTGCCGTCCAGGTACGCCTGGACCTCGGGCCAGTCGGGGTCGTCCTCGTAGAAGGACCTGATCGACAGGAACGTGGAGTTGGAGTTGATCGGGTCGCCGTTCGGCATGGTGCCGGTCCAGCCCGGCGGCACGTAGACCGGGTCGTCGACGCGCTGGTAGTCGGCCTTGGTCTCCTCGACCGAGACGCCCTTGTCGTCGCGGTTCTCCCACACGGCGTCGAGCAGCGCCTTGGCCGTGTCACGGGCCTCGGCGTGGTTCGCCCTGGCCGCGTAGTACATGAGCACCTTGGCGTAGGAGCCGGCGACGCCCACGTCCTGGGTGTGGTTGACGACCTCGACGTGCAGGTTCGGGTTGGCCGGCGGCATGCCGGTGGTGGCGTTGAAGTTGCCCTCGGGCGCGCCGGTCCAGCGCAGCGTGGACGGGATCTGGTAGTCGCCGCCGCTGCCGACCGTGGTGTTGTCGAGCGCCCAGGTGACCCACTTGTCGAGCAGCCGCTTGGCGTCGGCGTTGCCGGTCACGTTGTACAGCTCGGCCACCCGCTCCATGGTCCAGGCCTGGAAGCCGAACCACTGGTTGGACGGCGGGTCGTGGTAGACGGGCTGCCAGTCGTAGGTCATGCCGTGGAACTTGGGCAGGTTGCTCGGCGGGGTGCCGTAGTCGCCTTCCCAGCTGTTGGTCGCGCCGCCCGCGATGCCGCCTTCGGCCGACTGCAGCCAGGTGTAGAACTGCAGTTGCCTGGTGAGGCTGGTGCTCCAGTCGTTGGCGCCGGTGGAGCTGCGCGGCCGCAGCTCGGCCACGTTCGACAGGGCCCAGGCCGCGAACGGGTTCTGGTAGCCGGCGTGGTTGTGGCTGGAGCCGATCCGCCAGGCCCAGCCCGCGTTGGCGTCGGTCGCGCCGCCCCAGGCGTAGTACCAGGACATCAGGTAGGAGGCGGCGTTCTTGCCGGTGCCCGCCGGGCAGGACGGGCTGGTGCACCCGGGCTGCTTGAAGTACTTGTCGTACATCGAGTAGCGCAGGTAGTCGCCCATCTTGGCGGCCTTGGCCACGGTGGCGGAGATCTGCGACTCCTTGCCCTGCGCCTTGGCCCAGGTCAGCGCCCAGTACGCCACCTGCACGGCGCGGGCGTCGGCGTCGGGGGCGTTGGTGTACTTCCACTGCTTGGCGTAGGAGGAGTCCTTGATGAACAGGTCGAGGAACCCGTTGGGCCCGCCGTGCTCGAACGTGTCGCACGACGGCTGCGGGATGGTCTCGAACACGGACTCCTCGGCCCCGCGCTGGTAGGTGTTGATGTAGGCGGGCTTGGTGGTGCCGTCGCCGCAGCGGCCGAAGCCGTAGGTGTTGTCGACGTCGAGCAGCCAGTGCATGCCGTAGATGTCACGGGTGCCGTACGCGCTCTGCAGCTCGCCCGCGATCGGGTCGCTGCCCACGCTCACGCCCTGCTCGATCTGCGACGGGTAGTTGCTGACGCTGGTGTGCTCGGCCGCGTACGTGGCCGGCTTGGACGGGTCGTAGAACGAGTTCGTCGGCTGGTCGGCGGTGGCCGGGATGATGTATCTCTCCATGGAGGCCCAGGCGTCGTTGAACTTCGTCCAGTCACCGGTGACCTGCCCGTAGACCGCCTCCAGCCACAGGTAGTAGCTGTAGGCCTCGGACGTGGTCTCGTGCCCGTGGTCGGGCGCCTCGACCATGAACGTCTCCACCGAGTGGTACGGCACGCCCTCGGGCGAGAAGTAGCCGTTGGCGGGGTCGTGCAGGTCGTTGTACATCTCGGTGAAGCGCTGGATGTACTCGTTGTCGCCGCCGGTCCCGTCGTCGTCCACCTCGGTGGCGGTGACCTCGACCGGGGCGTAGCCGCTGGCGCTGACCCGGAACACGGCCGAGCCGCTGACGTCGTCCGCGTCGTCGGCGGCGTTGAGCGTCACGGTCTGCGCGGTGTTCCAGTTCGACGTGCTGAACGTGCGGGTCGCGCCGGTGCCGACGGTCAGGTCGGTGTCGCCGCTCACCCGCGCGGTGGTCACGGACACGTTGCCGGAGGGCTGTGCCGAGAGCCGGACGGAGAAGGAGGCGTCGCCCGACTCGGGCACGGCCAGGCTGAGCGGGCTGACGAGGAGCGCCGGTGTGTTGGTCGACGTGACGGTGATCCCGACCGGGGACGACACGGTGGTGTCACCGTCGTCGTCGGTCGCCCTGGCGGTGATCGAGTAGTTCCCGGCCGCCACGTTCTGCCAGTTGTAGGTGTAGGGCGCGCTGGTGTCGGTGCCCAGCAGCGTGCTGCCCTGGTAGAAGTCGACCTTGGCGACGGTGCCGTCGGCGTCCGCGGCGGTCGCGGCGATCGGCACGGTGGCCGGGGCGGTGAAGCTCTGCCCGGCGTTCGGCGAGGTCAGCGAGACCGTGGGCGGGTCGTTGACGGGCCCGGTGTCGCCGCAGGTGGTGCCGTTGATCGCGAACGAGGTCGGTGCCGGGTTGCTGCCCGACCAGGTGCCGTTGAAGCCGATGGAGGTGCTGGCGCCGGTGGCCAGGTTGCCGTTCCACGGCATGTTCTGCGCCGTGACCCGCGTGCCGGACTGGCTCCAGGTGGCGCTCCAGCCCTGCTGGTAGCGCTGGGTGGTGGTCGGGAAGTCGAAGGTCAGCGTCCAGTTGCTGAGCGGGTCGCCGCGGTTCTCGATGGTGATGGCCGCGGTGAAGCCGCCGCTGGAGCCGCTGCTCCAGTCGTTGGAGGTGTAGGACACCTGGCAGGCGACGGCCGCGCTGGCGGGCGCCTGGGCGAGTACGGTGGTGGTGCCCGCCACGAGGACCAGGACCGCGGGTGCGGCGAGCCTCCTGGCCAGGCGTGCGAGCATCGAACGGGGTCTACGGATCACGGTTGCTCCATGGGAGTAGGGGGTGGGAGCGCTCCCATGGGGATTGTGCGTTGCGCCGTGGAGGCGATGTCAACGAAATGCCCTCCGCGTGACGCCGGTATTTCCTCTCACCTGGTGGCGTGGCATGAAAGTTTCACGCCGGTTAAGGGGCGTTCGGCGAGCGTGCGACGGCGTGACGGGGCTCGCGGAGTGTCGTCGGCTGTACACCCTGGCGGACCGGTTGCACCATTGGGAGCGCTCCCAGTCAGCCTCTGTCCCCCTGGAGTTGATGACTCGTGAAGATCCCACGCGGCCTGCGCAGATGGGCCGTGACCGCGACCGCGACCCTCGTCGCGGCCTTCGGCCTGGTCGCCGGGCAGACCACGGCGGCGCACGCCGCGGTCGCCTGCGACGTCGTGTACACCCCCAACACGTGGACCTCCAGTCCGGGTCAGGGCGGCTTCACCGCCGGCATCACGCTGAAGAACCTCGGCGACCCGCTCAGCAACTGGACGCTGACCTTCGACTTCCCGACCACCACCCAGCGCTACACCCCCGACGGCTGGGGCGCCTCCTGGAGCCAGTCCGGCACCACCATGACCGGCCGGAACATGCCGTGGAACGGCAGCCTGGCCACCGGCGCCAGCATCTCGGTGGGCTTCAACGGCACCTGGTCGGGCACCAACCCGAACCCGACGTCGTTCGCCGTGAACGGCACCACCTGTGGCGGGCCCGGCGGCGTGACCCCCTCGGTCATCACCTCCGCCAGCTCGGTCGCGGTCGCCGAGGGCGGCACCGCCACCTTCACCGCCCGCCTTTCGTCCGCCCCCTCCTCCAACGTGACCGTGAGCACCACCAGGACCAGCGGTGACACCGACCTGACCGTCTCCTCCGGCGCCTCGCTCACCTTCACCCCGAGCAACTGGAACACCCCGCAGACCGTTACGCTCGCCGCCGCGCAGGACGCCGACACCGTCTCCGGCACCGCCGTCTTCACCGTGGGCGGCACCGGCGTCACCTCGGCGAGCGTCAACGCGAGCGAGGTGGACGACGACGCCACGCAGGAGCAGTCGCTGATCGTCACGCCCACGTCCGTGACCGTGCCGGAAGGCGGCACCGCCACGTTCACCGTCCGGCTGGCCGCCAGGCCCACCGCGAACGTGACCGTCACCACGACCGCCGGCAGCGGCGACACGAGCCTGACCGTCTCCGCCGGCGCCACGCGCACCTTCACGCCGGACAACTGGAACACCCCGCAGACCGTGACCCTGGCCGCGGCGCAGGACTCCGACACCACGGCGGGCACCCGCACCTTCACCGTGGCCTCCACCGGCCTGACCTCCCGCACCGTCACCGCCACCGAGGCGGACGACGACGGCGGCACCAACCCGACGCACGTCGAGAACCCGTACGCGGGAGCGACCGGCTACGTCAACCCCGACTGGTCGGCCAAGGCCGCGGCCGAGCCCGGCGGCGCGGCGGTGGCCAACATCTCCACCGCCGTCTGGATGGACCGGACCGCCGCCATCGCCGGCTCCGCCACCGCGATGAGCCTGCGCGAGCACCTGGACGAGGCGGTCAGGCAGGACGCCGCCAACGGCGCCTCACCGCTGACCATCCAGGTCGTCATCTACAACCTGCCGAACCGCGACTGCTCGGCGCTGGCCTCCAACGGCGAGCTGCGCATCTCCGAGAACGGCTTCAACCGCTACAAGACCGAGTACATCGACCCGATCGCCGACATCCTGGACGACTCGCAGTACGCCAACCTGCGCATCGTCACGATCATCGAGCCCGACTCGCTGCCGAACCTGATCACCAACACCGACCAGTTCGCCGACTGCCGCGAGGCGGACGGCCCCGGCGGCTACCGTGACGGCGTCCGCTACGCGCTCGACAAGCTGCACGCGATCACCAACGTCTACACCTACGTCGACGCCGCCCACCACGCCTGGCTCGGCTGGGACTCGAACTTCCAGCCCGCGGTCGACCTCTTCTACCAGACCGTGGCCGGCACCGCCGCGGGCGTGGACAGCGTGGACGGCTTCATCGTCAACACCGCCAACTACTCCGGCCTGAGGGAGCCGCACTACACGATCAACACCACGGTCAACGGCACCTCGGTCCGCCAGTCCACCTGGGTGGACTGGAACTGGTACATCGACGAGGCGAGCTTCGCCACCGCCCTGCGCAACGCCCTGATCGCCAAGGGCTTCCGTCAGGGGCTGGGCATGCTGGTCGACACCTCGCGCAACGGCTGGGGCGGCACCGCCCGCCCGGGCGCGGCGAGCACCTCGACCAACGTGAACACGTTCGTGAACGAGTCCAGGATCGACCGCCGCATCCACGCCGGCAACTGGTGCAACCAGAGCGGCGCGGGTCTCGGCGAGCGGCCGCAGGCCGCCCCGGC
Organism: Nonomuraea sp. NPDC050478; assembly: GCF_044458265.1. Taxonomy (NCBI): domain Bacteria; kingdom Bacillati; phylum Actinomycetota; class Actinomycetes; order Streptosporangiales; family Streptosporangiaceae; genus Nonomuraea; species Nonomuraea sp. NPDC050478. The sequence goes on from NZ_JBITHT010000001.1 coordinate 480,256, forward strand.
GGCGGGCTTCGACGCCTACGTCTGGATCAAGCCTCCGGGCGAGTCGGACGGCGCGAGCAGGGAGATCCAGAACGACGAGGGCAAGCGCTTCGACCGGATGTGCGACCCCACCTACACGGGCAACGAGCTCAACGGCAACAACCTGACCGGCGCCCTGGCTGACGCGCCGATCTCCGGCCAGTGGTTCTCCGCCCAGTTCAGAGAGCTCGTCAGGAACGCGTACCCGCCGCTGTCCTGACACACGGCACAGGGCCCAGGCCGCCGGAGCAGCCCCGGCCTGGGCCCTGTATCAAAAGCCACATATCAAAAGCACATGATCACTTCGAACGCCTCTCGCGCCACCGCGCGACGAGGCGTTCGACGTCGTACGGCACGAGGTTGAGCGGAGGCCCCGACAGGCCGGTCCTGATCGCCTCGCGGATCCTGGCGTTGATCTCCCCGACGATCCGCCGCAGCTCGGCCTCGGTGCGCGCCCCCTCGGCCAGGCGCAGCGCCTCCTCGGCGTCCTTGCGCAGCTGGAGCGTCGGCGGCAGCGGCATGGACAGGCCCTCGGCGCGCACCTTCTGCTTGATCCACCACATCTCGTCGTACGGCCGGTCGAGGCCGGGGATGGGCTTGCCGGCGCCCGGCAAATCGTCGAACTCCCCGCGCTCCATGGCCTCACGGATCTGCCGGTCGACCCAGTTCTCGAAGGGCACCCCCGGCGGTTTGCGCTCGCTCACGCGCTGCTCCCCAGATCTCAGGCTCTCCTGCGAGCCTATGCGAGGACCCCGCCCGCCGAAGGCGCGGGCTGTGTCACGGCAGGCGGGGCCTCGGTCCGGGGGACTCAGGCGACGAAGGTGCCTGGATGGCGGCCCAGCCCGGTGACCGCCACCCGGACGCGTCTCATGGGTGACAGCCGCCTCCCGCGGTTCTCCGGCAGGCGCATGGTGATCTCCACCCGGGTCCCCTGGGGACCGGTGCTGAACATGACGCCGTCGCTCAACCGGCGGATCAGGTAGAGCCCCCGGCCGTCGAAGGCCGAGTCGCCCGGCAGGCTGTGACCGTTCAGGCGGCCGCGGGGGATCCCCGATCCCCTGTCGACCGTCTCCGCCCGCAGGAGCCCGTCCACCGTCCACAGCGTGACGTGGCCGCTCCCGCCCGCGTGCGCCACGGCGTTGATGACGCTCTCGTGCACGGCCAGGACGAAGTCGTCGAGGCGCGGGCTCACCAGCCCGCAGCCCGTCGCGTGCCGCGCGACGGCATGGCGCAGCTCGGCCACCTCCTCGACGGTGAAGGGCTGGGCCAGAAGAGTGCGCATGGCAGGCTCCTCGCGATTGCCTGGTGTCGCCGACGCGCGGGACTCGAAGGCAGGCGTCATACGTGCGGTGCTCGTACGCGTTCGATCGGGTGGCGATGGTGAGCCCGGGGCGGGCGCGCGGGAGCCGCCGAGCTGCCGACCGGCCGGCACGATCGAGGGTTCGAGATCCATGCGGTTCCTCCGTGTCGCGATGACACCCAGGCCGCGCTTCCGGACCTCGCGTAGTTCACCCATTTCCCTGACATCAGGGATTTACACTGCCTTGCCGGAGACGGTGGCGTTTCTCACCTTTCAGGGGTGGCGCGGGCGCCGACCCCCGTGGCGAGTTCACGCAGGCGGCCGCGCATGCTGTCGGGCGCGAGCGGGGCGGTGTCCCCGCCGGCGCCGTCGTGGACGCCCTCCAGCGCGGTACGGATCGCGTCCTCCGAGGTGTGCCGGGGCGTCCAGCCGAGCACCTCGCGGGCCCTGTCGACGTTCATCAGCGGGATCGCGAGCGCCAGCTCCATCAGGCCCGGCGCGGCGGGCACCAGCCGCAGGTGCCAGCCGGCCGACACGGCGGCCCTGGCCAGCGGCCCGGAGACCGGCACGACGCGGGCGCCGAGCAGCTCGGCCAGCGTGCGCGGGTCGAGCACCGGCTCGGCGGCGATGTTGAAGGCCCCGCTGACCGGCTTGGTGACGGCCAGCCGGTAGGCCTCGGCCGCGTCCTCGGCGTGCAGCACCTGCAGCTTGAGCCCGGGGATGTCGGGCACGAACGGGATGCGCCCCGTCTTGACCATCCGCCGCGGCAGGAACGGCCCGGCGAACAGCCTGCGCTGCTCGGAGGCCGCCTCGCGCTTGAAGATGAACCCGGGCCGCATGCGCACCACCCGGATGCCCGGGTTGTCGTTCTCGAACACGTCGAGCACCCGCTCGACGTAGGCCTTCTCCCTTCCGTACGCGGCGCCGGGGAAGCCGTGGGTGGGCCAGCTCTCGTCCACCGGCACGTCCTTCGGCCGGGGCGAGTACGCGCCCACCGAGGACGCGTACACCAGAGCGGAGACCCCCGCCTCCGCGGCCGCCCTGAAGACCCGCGTGCTGCCGAGCACGTTGGCCCTCCAGGTGACGACGGCGTCCCTGGTCGGCTGGAACAGCCAGGCCAGGTGGACGACCACGTCGGCGCCCTCGAAGATGGGCGACAGGTCGGAGCGGACCACGTCCGCCTTGTGCCACTCGGTCGGGCCGCCGCGCGAGCCGGGAGGCCGTCTGGCCACGCCGACGACGGACGTCACGTTCTCGTCCGCCTCCAGCGCTCGCACCACACTGGTCCCGACATTCCCCGTCGCCCCCACCACCACGACTCTCATGGGCCTGTGGCTGCCCACCTCTCGCGCGGCGAAACCGCTGGAGTCACGGCTTGAGCAGGATCTTTATCGCACCGTCCCGCTTTTTCTGGAACATCTCGTACGCTTCGGGCGCCTGGTCGAGCGGCATGGTGTGCGTGGTGAGATCCATGACGCCGAGCGGATCGCCGTCGTCGGTGAGCAGCGGCATCAGCGCGCCGATCCAGCGCTTGACGTGCGCCTGGCCCATGCGCAGCGTGATGCCCTTGTCGAACATGCGCAGCATCGGCATCGGATCGGCCATGCCGCCGTAGACGCCGATGACCGAGATGGTGCCGCCGCGCCGGACGCTCTCGATGGACTGGTTGAGCGCGGCCAGCCGGTCCACGCCCGCGTGGGTCATGAGCGGCGCGGCCATCCTGTCCGGCAGGAAGCCGGTGAGCGTCTGGGCGAGCTTGCCGGCGGGCGAGCCGTGCGCCTCCATGCCGACCGCGTCGATCACGGAGTCGGTGCCGCGTCCGGACGTCAGGTCGCGGATGGCGGCGGGCACGTCGGTGACGTCGCTCGCGTCGACGGTCTCGATGCCGTGGCGGCGGGCCATCTCCAGGCGCTCGGGCACCCCGTCGACGCCGATCACCCGGTGGCCCAGGTGGCGGGCGATGCGGGCGCACATCTGGCCGATGGGGCCCAGGCCGAAGACGGCCACGGTGCCGCCGTCGGGGATGTCCGCCCAGTCGACGGCCTGCCACGAGGTGGGCAGCACGTCCGACAGGTAGACGAACCGCTCGTCCGGCGGACCTTCGGGCACCCTGATCGGGCCGAACTGCGCCTGCGGCACCCGCAGGTACTCCGCCTGGCCGCCGGGCACCTGGCCGTAGAGCTTGGTGTAGCCGAACAGCGCGGCGCCCATGCCGTGCTCGCGGACCTGGGTGGTCTCGCACTGGGCGTAGAGCTCCAGCCCGCACATGTGGCAGTGGCCGCAGGCGATGTTGAACGGGATAACCACCCGGTCGCCCTTCTTGAGCCCGGTCACCTGGGCGCCGACCTCCTCCACGACGCCCATCGGCTCGTGACCGAGGATGTCGCCCTCCTGCAGGAACGGCCCGAGCACCTCGTACAGGTGGAGATCGGAGCCGCAGATGCCGCTGCTGGTGACCCTGATGACGGCGTCGGTCGGTTCCTTGATCTCCGGATCGGACACCTCTTCGACGCGTACGTCCCGCTTGCCGTGCCAGGTGACGGCTCTCATGGTCTGCCTCCCTCGATCGACCAGGCCCGCATACCCGGGATACGCGCCCCTAGACCCTCTGGACCGCAGGTCAAGGGACGTTCATGAGGAGGGCTTGGATATCCCTGGAAAACTCGGGTCCCTCAACCCGCTTTACACACTCCGTATTCGGTGAGTAACTACTCGTAGCACAGAGCAGCCCTGAAGGAGTCTGGCCGATGACCGTGAGCATCACCCCCGACTTGCTGGCGCCCCGCATCGACGACCGGCTGGCCGGGTTCCTCGAGGGCTGGCGGCCCCCGGTCGCCGACCCCGACGTGGCGGCGGCCTACGAGTTGCTGGTCGGCTTCATCCTGGGCGGGGGCAAGCGCATCAGGCCGCAGCTGTGCTACTGGGGCTGGCGGGGCGCCGGCGGCGAAGACTGCGACGAGATCATCAGCGCCGCCGCGGCGCTGGAGCTCTGCCACGCGGGGCTGCTGATCCATGACGACATCATGGACGGCAGCGAGTTGCGCCGCGGGCAGGCGACGATCCACAAAAGCCTCGCCCGCCTGCACGAAGGACCTGGCGCGGAGGCCTTCGGGCAGGCGGGCGGGATCCTCCTGGGCACGCTCAGCCTGTCCTGGTCGGATGCCCTGTTGTCGTCGTGCGACGTGGACCCGGTCCGGCTGCGGGCCGCGCACCGCGTCTTCGACGCCATGCGCACCGAGGTGATCAGCGGCCAGTATCTGGACATGCTGGCCCAGCTGCGCGCCGGGGCGAGCGTGGAGCAGGCGCTGACCACGATCAGGTTCAAGACGGCTAAATACACCGTCGAGCGGCCGCTGCAGATCGGCGGCGCGCTGGCCGGGGCCGAGCCGGACCTGCTGCGCGCCTACACCCGGTTCGGGGTGCCGCTCGGGGAGGCGTTCCAGCTCCGCGACGACGTGCTCGGCACGTTCGGCTCGTCGGGCGAGACCGGCAAGTCGGCGCTCGACGACCTGCGCGACGGCAAGCACACCGTGCTGGTCGCGCACGCGCTGGCACGGGCCACGCCCCAGCAGCTCGCCTACCTCGCCGCCTGGCACGGCAACCCCGCGCTGGGCGAGGAGCAGGCGGCGGAGCTGCGCCTCATCCTGCTGGAGACGGGCGCGCTCGCCGAGGTCGAGTCGATGATCGACGCACGGGTCCGGCAGGCCGTGGAGGCGCTCGACACCGCCCCTGTCGCGCCCGACGCGCGGGCGGCGCTGACCCTGTTCGCGGCCCGGCTCGCCCACCGCGACAGCTGACCCCGGCCATGTCGAGAGCACGGCCGGGGCTGACCCCTGCCCACGAACGATTACCCAACGTACTTTTTCGTCACTCTCCGTAAATTTCTCATGATGGGTGGTGCCCGAATGACCGAGACGACCGACTCCGCCGCGGCAGGCCAGCAGCTGAGCCTCAGCACCGAGGCCGCGCGCAATCTCTCGACGACCACGAAGACCCCGCCGCAGATGCAGGAGATCACCTCACGGTGGCTGCTCAAGCTCCTGCCCTGGACGCAGACCTCCGGCGGCGTCTTCCGCGTCAACCGGCGGCTCACGTACACGCTCGGAGACGGCCGGATCACGTTCAGCACGAGCGGCGCCGAGGTGCGGGTGGTCCCCGCCGAGCTGTGCGAGCTGCCGATGCTGCGCGGTTTCGACGACATCGAGGTCCTGGAGGCGCTCGCGTACCGGTTCGCCCAGCGCGAGGTCGAGCCGGGCGACGAGATCGTCCGCGAGGGCGAGCCCGTCGACCAGCTCGTGCTGATCGCCCACGGCCGCGTCGGCAGGGTCGCCCAGGGCGCCTACGGCGACGAGCAGAACCTCGGCGTGCTGGCCGACGGCGACCATCTGGGCGACTCGATGCTCACCTCCGGCGGCACCTGGGAGTTCTCGGCCCGCGCCAGGACCGCCACCACCTTGCTGACGCTCTCCCGCGAGGACTTCCAGGCGCTGCTGGACCGCTCGCCGGGGCTGCGCGACCACCTGGAGGCGTGGCAGGCGGGCGGTGACCGGGCGCGCAACGACCACGGCGAGGCCGCGATCGAGATGTCCTCCGGCCACAGCGGCGAGGCGACGCTGCCCGGCACGTTCGTCGACTACGAGCTGAGCCCGCGTGAGTACGAACTGAGCGTGGCGCAGACCGTCCTGCGCGTCCACAGCCGGGTCTCCGACCTCTACAACCAGCCGATGAACCAGCTGGAGCAGCAGCTCAGGCTGACCATCGAGGCGCTGCGTGAGCGGCAGGAACACGACCTGATCAACAACCGCGACTTCGGGCTGCTGCACAACGCCGACTTCGCCCAGCGCATCCGCACCCGCACCGGCCCGCCCACCCCCGACGACCTGGACGACCTGCTGGCCAAGGTGTGGAAGGAGCCGGCGTTCTTCCTGGCCCACCCGCAGGCCATCGCCGCCTTCGGCAGGGAGTGCAGCAAGCGCGGCCTCTACCCGCAGGCCGCCGAGGTGAGCGGCCACCGGGTGCCCGCCTGGCGGGGCGTCCCGATCTTCCCGTGCAACAAGATCCCGATCAGCGCGCAGCGGACCAGCTCGGTCATGCTCATGCGCACCGGGCAGGAGAACCAGGGCGTGATCGGGCTGCACCAGACCGGCATCCCCGACGAGTACCAACCGAGCCTGTCGGTCCGGTTCATGAACATCAACGAGAAGGCCGTCATCTCCTACCTGGTCAGCGCCTACTACTCGGCCGCGGTCCTGGTTCCCGACGCGCTGGCCGTGCTTGAGGACGTAGAGATCGGCCGCGAGGACTAGGTGCCCCGGTTGACCGAGCTGGAACGGCCGCTGAGCCTCGGCACGCCCGGGGCTCGCACGCTGGCCACGACGACCAAGACGGCTCCCCATACGCAGGAGAGCTCCCCCCGGTGGCTGCTGCGCGCGCTGCCGTGGGTGGAGCTCTCCGCGGGGAGCTACCGGGTGAACCGCCGGCTCACCCCCTCACCCGAGCGGCCCGACCCGCGCCCGCTGAACAGGCGCGGGGAGGTCGCGATCGACCTGGCGTCCGGCCACCGGGGGGAGCCGCGGCTGCCCGGCACGTTCCCCGACTACGATCCCAGCCCGCGCGAGTACGAACTGAGCGTCTCCCAGGCCGTGCTGCGGGTCCACACCAGGGTCGCCGACCTGTTCAGTGACCCGATGGACCAGACCAAGGAGCAGCTCAGGCTCACCGTCGAGGCGGTGCGCGAGGCGCAGGAGCGCGAGCTGGTCGGCAACCCCCGGTTCGGGCTGCTGCACAGCGCCGACCCGAAGCAGCGGCTGACCCCCCGCTCGGGGCGGCCCGGCCCGTCCGACCTGGACGCGCTGCTGACCCGCCGGCGCAAGACCCGCTACATGCTGGCGCACCCGCTCGCCATCGCGGCGTTCGGCCGCGAGTGCAGCGCCACGGGCGTCTACCCCGACAGCGTCGAGGTCGACGGCAGCCGGATGACCGCCTGGCGCGGCGTGCCCATCCTGCCCTGCGACAAGATCCCGATCAGCCGGTCGGGCACCAGCTCGATCCTGGCCTTCCGCACCGGCGAGGAGGACCAGGGCGTGGTGGGGCTGCACCAGACCGGCATCCCCGACGAGCACCTGCCGGGGCTCAGCGTCCGGGCCATGGGCATCGACGAGCGGGGCATCACCACCTACCTCGTCAGCGCCTACTACTCGGTCGCCGTGCTCGTCCCCGATGCGCTCGGCGTGCTCGACGGCGTGGAGGTGTACGGGTGAGCTTCGACATGCCGGACTTCTACCTGCCGCATCCGGCGCGGCTCAACCCGCATCTGGAGGAGGCCAGGACCCACGCCAGGCTGTGGGCGCGGGGCATGGGGATGCTGGAGGGCTCGGGCGTCTGGACCACCGACGACCTCGACGCCCACGACTACGCGCTGCTGTGCGCGTACACCCATCCCGACTGCGACGCCGCCGAGCTGTGCCTGGTGACCGACTGGTACGTGTGGGTGTTCTTCTTCGACGACCACTTCCTGGAGGTGTTCAAGCGGCCGGGCGACCGGGAGGGCGGCAAGGCCTACCTGGACCGGATGCCCGCGTTCATGCCGCTGGAGCCGGGGGCCGCCGTGCCCGAGCCGGCCAACCCGGTCGAGGCGGGGCTCGCCGACCTGTGGGCGCGCACGGTGCCGGGGACGTCGCCCGGGTGGCGTGCGCGGTTCGCCGAGAGCACGAAGGCGCTCCTGGACGAGTCGTTGTGGGAGCTGTCCAACATCAACGCGGGCCGGGTGCCGAACCCGGTCGAGTACATCGAGATGCGCCGCAAGGTCGGCGGGGCGCCCTGGTCGGCCGGGCTGGTCGAGCACGCCGTGGGAGCCGAGGTGCCGGACGTGATCGCCGGGTCGCGGCCGATGCGGGTGCTGCGCGACACCTTCGCCGACGGGGTCCACCTGCGCAACGACCTGTTCTCCTACCAGCGGGAGACCGGTGAGGAGGGCGAGCTGAGCAACGGGGTGCTGGTCCTGGAGACGTTCCTGGAGTGCACCACGCAGCAGGCGGCGGACGCGGTCAACGACCTGCTCACGGCGCGGTTGCAGCAGTTCGAGCACACCTTCGCCACCGAGCTGGGGCCGCTGCTGGCCGAGCACCGGATCGACCCGGTCAGCTGCGGCGGCGTGCTGGCGTACGTGAAGGGGCTGCAGGACTGGCAGTCGGGCGGGCACGAGTGGCACGCCCGGTCCAGCCGCTACACCAAGGCCGCACCGGGGCCGGGGCTCGGCATGGCGTCGCTGGGGCTCCACCGGTTCCGCTCCCATCAGCACGTCCCGTACCAGCGGGTGGGGCCGGCCCGGGTGCCCGACCTCTTCATGCCGTTCACCGCGCGGCTCTCCCCGCACCTGGAGGGGGCCCGGCGCAACCTGGACGCGTGGGCTCGCCGGATGGGCATACTCGACGTGGCCGTGTGGGACGAGGAGAAGCTCGCCGACTACGACCTGCCGCTGTGCGCGGCCGGCATCCACCCGGACGCCACGCCTGAGGAGCTGGACCTGTCGTCGGCCTGGCTGGCCTGGGGGACGTACGGCGACGACTACTTCCCGAAGGTGTTCGGGCGCAACCTGGTCGCCGCGCGGGCCGCGGTGGCCCGGCTGCCGGGGTTCATGCCGCTCGACGGCGTCACCTTCGCGACACCGGCCAGCGCGCTGGAGCGCTCGCTGGCCGACCTGTGGCGGCGCTCGGCCGGGCCGATGAGCGAGGCGGCGCGGCGCGCGTTCCGCCGGTCCGTCGAGGACATGACCGAGAGCTGGGTGTGGGAGCTGGCCAACCAGGCGGCGCACCGCATCCCCGAACCGGTCGACTACGTCGAGATGCGGCGGCTGACGTTCGGCTCCGACCTGACGATGAGCCTGTGCCGGCTGGCCCGCGCCGACGAGATCCCTCCCGAGGTGTGCGCGAGCGGGCCGCTCAAGTCGCTGGAGAACGCCGCGCAGGATTACGCCTGCCTGCTCAACGACGTGTTCTCGTACCAGAAGGAGATCGAGTTCGAGGGTGAGATCCACAACGGGGTGCTGGTGGTGCAGAGCTTCTTCGGCTGTGGCTATCCGGAGGGCCTGCGGATCGTGGTCGACCTGATGGAGTCGCGGATGCGGCAGTTCCAGCACGTGGCCGCGCACGAGCTGCCGGTGCTCCGCGCCGACCTCGGGCTGGACGAGCGGGCCGGGCAGGCGCTCGACGGCTACGTGCGGGACCTGGAGAACTGGATGTCCGGGATCCTCGTCTGGCACCGCGACTGCCGCCGTTACGACGAGGAGTCCCTGCGGCGGCACAACCGGCCCTTCCGCGGCCTGCCGTCCGGGCCGACGGGGCTGGGCACGGCGGCCCTGTCGGTCATCTAGACCAGCGGCTGCGCGCGGGCCTCATGGTGCCAGCCCATGAGGCCCATCAGCCGTCTCTGGAACGGTGTCACGTTGACCAGCCGGATCCACCGCCGGCCGGGCGGCACCGCGGGCATGACCAGCACCCGCAGGCCGGACAGGTCGACGAAGGTCAGCGCGCCGGTGTCGACGGTCAGCGGCTCGCCGCCGTGCCACGCGGATCGCAGGGTACGTTCGAGCGCCGGGCTGTTGGTGACGTCGACCTCGCCCACCAGGACGGCCGTCGAACCGCTCCGCGCGATGATCCGCAGTTGGGCGTCCTGGTAGAGCAGCCGCCCCATGTCATCGCTCATCATGCGCACACCCCCACTCGGTCTCAGGGGGTTGCCGGCGAGCCCTGCGGCCGAAACACCGGCCGCTGCCCACAATACACGCAATATGCCGACTTATGTAATCTTCGCCATGAAATGACCGTATTCACACCATCTCGTGAACGGGCGGGGCCGCGCCTCGACCGGCGGGCGAGCGGAGGCGCTCACGGAAAAACCAAGCCCTTTTCGGGATAGCGAATATCTCCTGCCGCTTCTTATTGGTGATATGTCCGAGCTGATCCGCTTTTGTCGTGGGCCATTGTGGACGCATTTTCAGCTTGTCGCCATACGTGCATCCGGCCTGGCTAAAGGGCGTTTTATGCCTATAGGCCGGGAGCATTCATCAGGGGACGAGCGGTGCCGCGCCGGCGGCGAGGATCGGCGTGACCGACAAGGCAGAAGCGGTGAATATCCAGATGCGGGCAGTACGCATACTTATCGCCACGGCCATGGCGTGCGCTTTTCCCGGAACCCTGAATTCCGCCACGGCAATGGCACACGACTGTTTCGACCCGTACGCGGTCGAATGTTACGACGACAGGCCGTGGTATCCGCGGCCCGGCCGGGTGGTGGCCGACGCCGCCCTGGAAGCGATCGGGCTGCCGTACTCGTGGGGCGGAGGCGGCACGAGCGGGCCCGGCTACGGGATCGGGCGCGGCGCCAAGACCTGGGGCTTCGACTGCTCGGGCCTGGCCCAGTACGCATGGGCCAGGGTGGGCGTGACCATCAGCCGCACCTCGCAGAGGCAGTGGGAGGACGGGATCCGGATCCCCAGGGACGAGGTGCGCGCCGGTGACCTGGTCTTCTACGACAGCAACCCGCGCCGCCGCGGGCCGGAGCACGTCGGCATCGCGATCAACCGCAAGCGGATGGTCAACGCCCCGTTCACCGGCGCCACCGTACGGGTGGAACCGGTGGACAGGCCCACCTACATCGGCGCGGTCCGCCCAGGCGTGGAGCCGGACTGGTGAGGCTCAGGGGGTCCGCTGGATGCGGTCCATGGCGGCGCTGAGCCGCCGCAGTGACTCCACGCAGGCGTGGAAGCCGTCCGCGCCCAGCTCGGCGGCCAAGGTGGCGGCCAGCTCCCGGTGGCCGGGGACGATCCTGGCGACGGCCGCCCTGCCCTCATCGGTCGGGGTGAGGAGCTTGGCGCGCTTGTGCGCCGGGTTCGGCAGGTATTCGGCCAGGCCCTTCTCCACCAGCAGATCGGCGACCCGCTGCACGCCCTGGCGGGTCATGCCCATCACCCTGGCGATGCCGGCCACCGGCAACGGCTCACGCAGCACCGCCCCGAGCACCTGCCACCAGGCGGCCGTCAGCCCGGCCGGACGGGCCAGCGACTCGGCCACCTCCAGGAACTGCCCGTTGAGCCGGAAGACCGTGAGAGCGGCGTCCGACAGCAGCTCCACCGTCTCGGGCGAGGCGCCGCTCACGCCGACATCAGCACCTCGTACGCCGAGGCGTCGCTGCGGGAGAACAGCCGGTACCACGCGTCGACGATCTCGGGCCGGTTGACGTCGAGCCGGAGGAAGATCTCGCGGGCGAAGGCCACCGGCTCGGTGGGGCCCGCCGTGATGAGGTCGCCGTCGGTGACCGCGTCCGTCTCGACGTAGCGGGCGGCGCCGGAGTAGCCCTCCTGGGCCTCCAGGTACTGCACCGCGCCGCTGGTGTGGGCGCGCCCGTCGAGCAGGCCCTCCCGTGCGAGACCGGCCGTGGCGCCGCAGATCGCGGCGACCGGGACCCCCTCGGAGAGGAACGCGCGGGCGGTGCGGGCGAACGGCGTGAGGTCGTCCCCCTCGTCCCACGTGGCGGCGCCGGGCAGGATGAGCAGCGCGCTCCCCGAGGGCGAGAGCTCGTCGAGCGCCAGGTCGGGCGTGACCCGCAGGCCGCCCATGGTGGTGACGGGGTCGCGGGTGAGACCGACCATGACGATCTCGAAGCCGCTCCGGTCGCGGTGGAAGCGGCCGGTGCGCAGATGAGCCGTCGCGTGCCCGACCTCCCAGTCGGCCATGGTGTCGTAAGCCGCCACATGGATCGTTCTCTTCGCTTCACTCATGACAACATACTGTCATTTCGACAGCATGTTGTCAATCCATTTCGTGCGAGGATAGGGCCATGGCAGAGATCGTCGGGGGCGGGAGGCCGGTCAACGACGCCGAACGGCGCGTGATCGCCTTTCTGAGAGACAACGCGCCCGCCGACTGGCTCCTGCTGCACAACGTGGAGGTGCCGCGCGGCGACGACGTCTACGAGGTCGACCTGATCGTGCTGACCCGCCACGCGCTGGTGGTCGTCGACGTCAAGGGCACCAGGGGCCGCATCGAGGTGTCCGGCTCGCGCTGGTTCCCGCCGCGCAGGGAGGCGTTCGGCTCACCGGTCACCAAGCTGCGCGGCACCGCCAAGGCGCTCAAGGGCCTGCTCGTCTCCCGGGCCACCCAGCTGGAGCGGGTCTACGTCGACAGCCTGGTGGTGCTCACCTCCCCCGACGCGCGGCTGGTCGACCCGGCCGGGCGCGACGCGGTCAACGTCACCGACCTGTCCGGCCTGATCGCGACGCTGGGCGACGTCTCCCGGGTCAGGCGCGGCTGCAGCCCCGACGTGCGCCCCTACCTGTCCGCCGTGCTCGACGCGCTCAACCAGACCGTACGCCGCAGCACCGCGCCTCCTCGCTTCGGCAACTGGGAGGTCGAGGAGCAGCTCGGCGGCGACGCGCGGGTCACCGAATACCGCGCGTTCAACGCCACGCTGCCGGGCAGCGAGACCGTGCTGCTCCGGGTCTACCAGGCCGACCCGCTCGCCGACCAGGCGTCCAGGGCGGCCGAGCGGCAGCGCATCGCCAACGCCTACCAGACCCTGGCCCGCATCCCTCCCCACCCGTGCGTGGTGCGCTCGCGCGACTTCTTCGCCATCGACGACGAGAGCCGGTTCGTGCTGGTGCTCGACGACGTCCACGGCCAGGCGCTCCATCTGCGGCTGGGCAGCGGCGAGCGGCTGGGCGTGATCCAGGACATGCTGCGCGGCCTGGCCCACGCGCACGCCCACGGGGTGATCCACCGTGCGCTCACCCCGGCCAGCGTGCTGGTGACCGACGACGGCCACGCGGTGCTGACCGGGTTCGACTACGCCAAGCCGGGGCCGCGCGACTACACGGTGGTGCACGAGCTCCACAACGTGCTCGACGCCCACTACGTCGCGCCCGAGTGCCAGGAGCGTCCTGACCGGATGACCGCCGCCGCCGACGTGTACGCGGCGGGCGTGATCGCCTACCAGCTCCTGACCGGCGCGCTGCCGACCAGCGCCGACGCCTATGGGCGGGCGGACGTGCCGGAGGTGGTGCGGCGGATGATCGACCTCGTCCCGGCCAAGCGCCCCACCGCGGAGGAGTCGCTGGCCGCCCTGGAGGGCTCGGCTCGCGGCGGCGGCTCCCGCTTCAAGTGGCTCTTCCGCCGCCTGACGAACGGCTGACGCGGAGCGATCGGTTCAGGCGGGGAGTTCGCGGCGCAGCAGGCTGGCGTGTTCGAGGTAGCCGAGGGCGAGGCCGGTCCGGCCGGCGGAGCGGTGCAGCTCGCCGAGCAGCTGGGTGGCGGAGGCCTCGCCGCTGCGGTCGCCCAGCTCGCGGAAGACCAGCAGCGACCGCTCCAGCCCGGCCGAGGCGGGGGCCAGCTCGCCGCGGTCCACCTGCAGCCCGGCCAGGCTCTGCAGCGCGTACGCCCCGCAGTGGCGGTCGCCGAGCGACTCGAAGATCTCCAGGGCGTGCCGGTGGAACGACATGGCCCGGTGCAGCGTGCCCATCTGCAGGCAGACGCAGCCTTCACGGTGCGCGTCGCCGAGGTCCTGGGCCAGCCGCATCGCCTGGCCGAGCGACTCCGACGCCTGCGCCAGGTCGCCGGCCTTGATGCAGGCCCGCCCGATGGCCTGCCGGGTGAACGCCTCGCCGTGCTGGTCGCCCGCCGCGAGGAACATGGCCAGCGCCTGCTTGAACTGGTCGAGCGAGCGGGCGTGCCGGCCGCTGAACTGGCTGACCGCGCCCAGCCCGCAGACCGAGGTGGCCTCCGCCCGCAGGTCCCCCAGCTCGCGGAAGAGCCCGCGGGCGCGGGTGAAGCCCTCGGCCGCCTCCTCGTACCGGTCCCGGTAGAGCGCGACCTGGGCGAGGCCGCGCAGCATCGCGGCCTCCCCGTACGTGTCGCCGGCGGCGCGGGCGGCGGCCAGCGCGACGTCGTGGGTGCGCTGCCAGGTGTCCAGGTGGCAGTGCAGGTCGAGGTACGGCACCATGGCGGCGGCAAGGCCCCAGGCGGAGGCCGCGAGACCGGCCTCGGCGGCCACGGACACCGCGCCGGCCAGCGCCTCGTGCTCGGTCTCGAACCAGGTGAGCGGGTCGGCGGTGAGCCGGTCCAGGGTCTGCTCGGGCAGCCGCCAGCGCGGCGCCCCGGCGGCGGTGAGGCTGAAGACGGTGGTGGGCAGCCTGGCCATAGCGTGCTCGGTGGTCGCCGTCCACGCGGCCAGCACCCTGGCCACGCCCTGCGGGTCGGGACCACGTTCGAGCGCGTGCCGGCGGATCAGGTCGGGTAACCGGTAGCGGGGCTGGCCGACGAGGTCGGTGCCGGCCACCTCCAGCAGGTTCACGTCGACGAGCAGGTCCGTCACGTCGTCGGCGCGGGGCCGGTCCAGCGCGGCGCCGACCACCCAGCCGGGCTGGGCGGGCGCGCCGAGCAGGCCGAGGGTGCCCAGCGTGCGGGCGGCCTCGGCCGGCAGGTGGCGGTAGCTGCGCTCCAGGCAGGCGCGGACCTCCTTCAGCTCGCCGAGCCTGTCGTCCTGGAGGCGTTGCCTGAGCACCGCCAGGGACCAGCCGGGCCGCCCGGCGAGCCGGGACCCGGCGCTGCGCAGCGCCAGCGGCAGCCGTGCGCAGGCGTCGACGATGGCCAGCGCGTCGGCGCGCTCGCGCGCCACCCGGTCGGCGCCCGCGATCCGGCCGAGCAGCAGCAGGGCCTCCTCCTGGGGCAGCTCGGCCAGGTCGACGTGGAGCGCGCCGGGCAGCTCGGTGATGCGGCGCCTGCTGGTCACGATCACCGAGCTGTCGTTGCCCGGCAGCAGCGGGCGTACCTGGGCGGCGTCGAGCGCGTCGTCGAGCAGCAGCAGCATGGGCCGCCCGGCGAGCAGCGAGCGCAGCAGGGCCGATCGCTCCCGCACGGTCGGCGGCGGCGACTCCACGCCGAGCGCCCGCAGCGCCTCGGCGAGCAGGTCGCCCGGCTCCCTGCCGTCGAGGTCGAGGTAGAGCTGGCCCGCCGGGAAGCGGGTGCGCAGGGCCAGCGCGGCCCGTACCGCCAGCGCGGACTTGCCCACGCCGGGCGGCCCGGAGATCGTCGCAAGCGGGAACGGCCCGGCCAGCGCCGCCAGCTCGGCCTCGCGCCCGATGAAGTCGGGCACGTCGGGCGGGAGCTGGTGCGGCGCGGCGGGCGCCGGCTCGTCGGCGAGGATCGTCTCGTACGCGCGGCGCAGCTCGGTGCCGGGCTCCACGCCCAGCTCGTCCACCAGCCTGGCCCGCACCGAGGCGTAGGTGCGCAGCGCCTCGGCCCTCCTGCCGCCGCCGTGCAGGGCCAGCAGCAGCCTGGACCACAGGTCCTCCCGGTAGGGGTGCTCGCCCAGCAGTCCGCGCAGTTCGCTCACCGCCCCGGCGTGGTCGCCCGATCCGAGCCGCTGGCCGATCAGCTCCTCCGCGGCGCGTAAGCGTAAGCCGTGCAGGGGTTCGAGCCGGCGGTCCCACAGCGGGCTGCCCGGCAGGTCGGCGAGCGGCGCGCCGCGCCAGAGCGCGAGCGCGTCGGCGTAGCGCGCCTGGCCGGCCAGCTCCTCGAAGGCGAGCAGGTCGAGCGCGCCGCCGGGCACGTCGATCGCGTAGCCGGAGCCTTCGCCGCGCAGCCGGCTGCCGGCTTCCTCGCCGGTCCCGGCCAGGTCGGACCGGAGCGAGCTGGCGTAGGTGCGCAGGTTGGCCAGGGCCGAGCGGGGCGCGCGCTCCGGCCAGAGCACCTCGACCAGGTCGTCGGCGCCGACCACGTGGTTGGCGTGCAGCAGCAGAGTGGCGAGCAGCAGGCGTGGCTTTCTGCCGGAGATCCGGACCGGCTGACCCGCCGACCGTACCTCCAGCGGTCCGAGCACATGAAAGGTGACCGTCATGACCGCATCAGCTCCTCTATGAGGCCTGACAGCTTGTTGTACCGGTTCTGGACGCTTTCTGTACGGGTTATCCCGACCCTGGGTGAGAGAGATCGCCCCCGAAAGGATCACCTGATGAAGATCAGCGGAGCAATCGTGGCCGGAGCCGCTCTCTTGATGAGCCTCGGCACGGCATCCGCGGCCGCCGCCGACAGGCAGGCGGAGACGCAGCAGGCGCAGGCGCTCGCCACCGACTTCCAGCTGCCGTTCCCCTGCGGCCAGGCGTGGACGGGCAACTCGAACGCGAGCAGCGCCCACCAGTCGTACGAGATCGACTTCAACCGGGGCGGCAGCGCCGACGCCGACCTCGGCGACACCGTGGTGGCGGCCGCGTCGGGCACCGTGGTGATCTCCTCGCACCAGGGCTCGACGAACGGCTTCGGCAACCTGGTCAAGATCGACCACGGCGGCGGCTGGTCCACCTACTACGCCCACCTGAACGCCCGCTCGGTCAGCGTGGGCCAGTCGGTGGCGCAGGGCCAGAAGATCGGCACCGTGGGCAAGACCAGCAAGCCGGGCAACAACATCAGCGCCCACCTGCACTACGAGGTCCGCCAGGGCACCAGCTACCCGTCGAACGTCCGCAAGGCCGTCTTCAACGGGGTCACCTTCGGCTACCCGAACCAGACGCTGACCTCGCGCAACTGCGGCGGCGGCAGCACCAACCCGCACACCCCGACCTCGGTCTGCGGCGCCGGCTACAGCGTGATCAACTCGGCCGCGCTGGGCACGGCGGGCACCGTCTACCTGCTCTACAACGCCTCCAACGGCAACAACTGCGTCACCACGATCAAGCACTCGTCGATCGGCACGGCCACGGCCACCAGCGCCTACCTGGAGGTCCAGGGCAGCGCCAGGAAGACCGACTCGGGCAACTTCTCCTACTACGCGGGCCCGGTCACCGCCCAGGCGGCCGGCAAGTGCGTCAAGTGGGGCGGCAAGGCGGGCTCGTCCACCCACGACAGCCCGTTCCAGCACTGCGGCAGCTGAGCCTCTCCGCCCCGCCGCGCACCCGCGGCGGGGCGGTTCCCTTCCCCATCCCTTCTCCGAAGCGGAAGTGACGTGAAGTCCAAGATCCTCATCGTGGCCGGGCTGCTGGCGCTGTCCGGCACGACGGCCGCGCACGCCTCCACCGAGACCGCCCAGAACCCCCTGGCGCAGGCGTTCGACCGCGCGGCGGCCGCCTACGACGTGCCGCGCGACCTGCTCGTGGCGCTCGCGTACGCGGAGTCCCGGCTGGACGGTCACCGGGGCGAGCCCAGCGCCAGCGGCGGCTACGGCATCATGCACCTGGTCAGCAACCCCACCGCCAAGACCCTGGAGCAGGCCGCGAAGCTGACCTCCAAGCCGGTCGCCGCGCTCAAGTCGGACGACGCGGCCAACGTGCTCGGCGGCGCGGCCGTGCTCCGGGCCGAGGCCGACGCGCTCGGGCTGGGCGCCGCCCAGCGGGACGACCTCGGCCGCTGGTATCCGGCCGTGGCCGCGTACGCCCACGCCGCGAACGACGCCACGGCCAGGATCTACGCCGACGCGGTGTACGAGACGCTCGCCGCCGGGGTGGACGCCCGGGGCGTGCAGGTGAAGCCCCGGGCCGTCCAGCCCGACCAGGGCGAGTACGCCGAGCAGCCGCGCGCCCTCGCCGCGGCCGTGGACTACCCCGGCGCGCTCTGGGTGGCCGCGAACAGCGCCAACTACGCGGTCTCCAGCCGCCCGTCGAGCGACCGCATCGACCGGATCGTGGTCCATGTCATGCAGGGCACCTACGCGGGCTCGATCTCGTGGTTCCAGAACCCGGCGGCCAAGTCGTCCTCGCACTACCTGGTGCGCTCGTCCGACGGGCAGATCACCCAGATGGTGCGGGAGAAGGACCGCGCCTTCCACGCGAAGGACTGGAACCGGCGCTCCGTCGGCATCGAGCACGAGGGGTTCGTCGACAACGCCTCGTGGTTCACCGACCAGATGTACCGGGCGTCGGCCGCGCTGACCCGCAACATCGCCGACAGGTACGGCATCCCGAAGGACCGCACGCACATCGTCGGCCACGTCGAGGTGCCCGGCAACGACCACACCGACCCCGGCCCGCACTGGGACTGGGCCAAGTACATGAGCTACGTGACCGGCGGCAGCGTCAACCCGCACACGCCGGAGAAGGTGTGCGGCAGCGGGTTCAAGGTCATCGACTCGGCCGCGCTGGGCACGGCGGGCACCGTCTACCTGCTCTACAACACGACCACGGGCAACAACTGCGTGACCACGATCAAGCGGACCTCGCTCGGCACGGCCACCGCCACCAGCGCCTACCTGGAGGTCCAGGGCAGCGCCAGGAAGACCGACTCGGGCAACTTCTCCTACTACGCGGGCCCGGTCACCGCCCAGGCGGCCGGCAAGTGCGTCAAGTGGGGCGGCAAGGCGGGCTCGTCCACCTACGACAGCCCGTTCGAGCACTGCGGCTAGCAGTCGACGCAGTCCACCACGTCGACGACGTAGAGCAACCCCTCGGGTGGCGAGCCGAACGCGACCCTGCCGCCCACCCGCTGCCCGCGCAGCCCCTCCACCCAGCCGGCCGGCGCGCCGTCCCCGGTCAGGGTGAAGGCCGCGGGGCCGCCGGTGCGGTACGAGGAGTCCGCCAGGGTCCTCGACGGCCAGTCGACGGCCACGTACTGCACCACCACCTTCGACCCGGCCCGCACGGCCTCTCCCGAACCCCCTATGAGCGTGCGGGCCGGGTCGTCCGGCGTGAGGCCGGCGGGCGGCGAGGGCAGCGGCCGGCCGACCAGCCGGGCGTCCGGCGGGTAGCCGCCGAGGATGTCGACCACCGCGACCAGCGGCTCGCCCGGCGGCAGGTCGCCAGCGTCCAGGTCCAGGTCGGGGCCGAGCACCTGCGCGGCGGGCCCGACCAGCAGCAGCCGGCTGCCCGCCGGCCGGCCCACGACGGCCTCCCGCCAGACGCGCGGGATCGGCCGCCCGTCGAGGACGACCGCGATCGGCCGGTGGGTGCCGTACGTGCTCGCCCGGGTCTGGTTGCCCCGCCAGAGGCGGAGCTCGACGTCGGCCAGCACCACGTCGCCGGGGGCCGTCTCCCGCCCCCCGCCCGGCTCCAGCTCCGCCACCCGCGTCGTGCGGCCGGGCTTGCCGGCCGGGATGATCACCTGCGGCCTGGCGCCGAACGCGCCCTTCACCTCGGGCAGCGGCGGAGCGGCCGGGGCGGTGCCGCAGGACGTGGCGAGCACGAGCAGGGCGGGCCAGAGCAGGCGCAAGGTTCCTCCGCGGGATGGGCTTGCCCGGATACTCGCCGCGATCGGCACAAGGGATGCCCACCGGCCGACAAAGGCGCGGCACACTAAGGGGCGTGAGCAAGCCGAACCTGGCCCGCAGGGTCGCCCAGGCCGCCGAGATCGCGCTGGCCGACCACCAGTACGTGACGTTCATCGACGTGGTGACGGGGCTGCGCTGGCTCCACACGCGACACGTCGACGTCTGGCGGCAGGGCCGCGCGGCCACGCTCGCCGAGCTGGCCGCGGTCGACGGCGAGCGCCTGCTCACCACGGCCGCCCTGCTGCGCGACTGGGCACGGGCCAAAGGGTTGCGCCCGATGCCGGCGCCGTACGTGTCGGGCAGCCGCGACCGCCGCCCGCTGCGCTTCACCGGGCATCCCGAGCAGGAGCCGTTCACCGTCCACTGGCTGTCTCCCGACCTGAGCGAGTCGCGGGTGCGGCGGCTCGCCGAGCGCCAGGCCAAGCCGCCCGACCTGGTCGCGGTCGAGCCGCTGGAGGCGTGGACGTGCGCCGGCTGCGCCGACACCGGCCCCTACCTGATCATGGAGGATGACCGGCCACACTGCCTGACCTGCGCCGACCTGGACCATCTGGTGTTCCTGCCGTCGGGGAACGCGGCGCTGAGCCGCCGGGCCAAGCAGGAGAGCGGGCTGGCGGCGGTGGTCGTGCGCTTCGACCGGCGGCGCAAGGTCTACCAGCGCAGGGGCCTGCTGGTCGAGGAGGAGGCGCTGGCCAGAGCCGAGGAGCGGTGCCTCGCCGACGAGGAGGCGCGTTCGCGGCGGCGCGAGCGCGACCGGGAGCGCAGGGCCGA
Source organism: Nonomuraea sp. NPDC050478 (assembly GCF_044458265.1). Taxonomy (NCBI): domain Bacteria; kingdom Bacillati; phylum Actinomycetota; class Actinomycetes; order Streptosporangiales; family Streptosporangiaceae; genus Nonomuraea; species Nonomuraea sp. NPDC050478. The sequence goes on from NZ_JBITHT010000001.1 coordinate 500,588, forward strand.
GCAGGACGTCGTGTTCCAGGGGCGGATGGCGGGCGAGATCGCCAGGTTGTTCCCCGGCTGCCCGCCGGAGCGGGCCCGCGCCATCGCCGAGCACGCCGGTCTGCGCGGCAGCGGCCGGGTCGGCCGCACGGCGGCGGCCAGGGCGCTGGACGAGAACGCGATCACGCTGGCGGTGGTCGCGTCCATCCGTCACCATGACACGGGGTATGACGGAATGCTGATGGCGGGCGTGCCGCGGATGGAGGCCCGCGAGCGCATCAGGGACGACATCGAGCGCAAGCTGACCGAGTTCAGGGCGGGGCCGCGATGAGCGACTGGCACGACGTGCGGGAGGAGCTGCGCGCGTTCGCGCTCGGCCTGCCCGAGGCGTGGGAGGACCACCCGTGGGGCGACACCGTCGTCAAGGTCGGGAAGAAGATCTTCCTGTTCCTCGGCGTCGAGGAGCCCACCGACAAGTGGCGCCCCACGTTCGGCGTGAAGCTGAGCTCGGAGGCCCACGGCCACGCGCTCACCGTCGAGGGGGCGGCGCCCAGCGGCTACGGGCTCGGCAAGGCCGGATGGGTGACGGTGCCGCTGGAGTCGCCGCTGCCGCCGTCGGAGGTGCTGCTCGACTGGGTCGAGGAGAGCTACCGGGCCGTCGCGACCAAGCGGGCGGTCAAGGAGCTCGACGGCCGGGTCACGTGACGGCGAGCCGCCTGGCGTACTTCTCGTCCCGCCACAGCTCCTTGTCCAGCACCTCCAGCAGGGTCCGCGCCGCGTCGTACACGTCCACGTAGCGGAGGTAGAGCGGCGCCAGCCCGAACCGCAGGATGTCGGGCGCCCGGAAGTCGCCGTGCACGCCCCGGTCGATCAGCGCCCGCATCACCGGATAGCCGTCGGGGTGACGGAAGGCGACGTGGCTGCCGCGCCGCTCGGGGTCGGCGGGCGAGGCCGGTTCCAGCGCGTCGCCGACCAGCCCGGCGAAGAGCTCGCCGAGCGCCACGCTCTTGGCGCGCAGCAGGTGCAGCGGCACCCGCTCCCACACGTCCAGCGCGGCGTCCAGGGCGGCGAACGACAGCACGTGCGGGGTGCTCACCGCGAACCGCCTGATCCCCTGCGCCGGCCGGTAGCCGGCCTCGAACGCGAACGGGTCGGCGTGGCCGTACCAGCCCGACAGCACGTTCACGGCATCGGCCTGGTGGCGCGGGTTCACGTACAGGAACGCCGGCGACCCCGGCCCGCCGTTGAGGTACTTGTACGTGCACCCGACCGCGAAGTCGGCGGCCGACACGTCCACGGGCATGGCGCCGACGCTGTGGCAGACGTCCCAGATCATCAGCGCCCCCGCGGCCTGTACGCGGGCGGTCACCTCGGGCACGTCCTGGCGCTCGCCGGTGCGGTAGTCGACCTCCGACAGCAGCACCGCCGCCACGTCGTCGAACCGGCCCTCGGACACGTCGCGCACCTCGTACCCGAGCGACTCCGCCAACCCTTGGACCATGTAGTGGTCGGTCGGGAAGTTGCGCGCGTCGGAGACGATGACCTTCCTGCCGGGGCGCAGCCGCGCCGCCGCCGAGACCGCCTGGTGGATCGCGATCGAGGTGGTGTTGCCCACCACGACCTGGCCGGGCCCGGCCCCGATGAGGGGCGCGATCCGGTCGCCCAGGGTCAGCGGCTGGTCGTACCAGCCCGCGCTGTTCCAGCCGCCGACGAGCTGACCGCCCCACTCGTCCTCCACCGCCGCGCGGAGCCGTTCGGGGGCGTGGCGCGGCAGCGCGCCGAGCGAGTTGCCCACGAGGTAGATGACGCCTTCGGGGAGCACGAACTCTTCCCTGAACTCCCGCAGCGGGTCCTCGGCGTCCAGGGCGAGGCAGCGGTCGCGATCCAGCAACTGGTCACTCCTTCGGGGGAACGGTAGCGATAACCCGATTTGTACCATTTTGGTACTGCCGGGCGTACCAGTTCTGCACCGGGTCGTGTGTTGCCGGGTCCAGCCGCAGCGGCCCGCGCGGGCTGGGTAACTCGCCGACTCCCTCCAGCTCGGCCGTCAGGTCACCGCCCCGGGCCGCGGCCCGGTCGACGAGCGACATGGCGTCCCAGCTCTGCACCGCCACCACCGAGGGGTTCCGGCCGGTCCGCGTCTGCCACTTCGCCACGAACGCGGTGTTCTCCGGGTTCTCCAGCCCCGGCGCGTACAGCCCGACGCTGACGATGCCCTCCGCGTCCGCCCCGACGGCCGCCAGCACGTCCTCGTCCGTGAGGTTCTGGCAGGTCAGCAGGTCGATCCTGGTGTCGTAGCCGAGCTGCCTGAACGCCTTGGCGAAGGCGACCGCCTCGCCCCCCGCGTAGAACGCGTACAGCAGCTCCGCCTCCGCCGGGATCCGCGCCAGGTAGGGCGCCAGGTCCGGCGTCCTGCCGTAAGGGGTGAGAACGCGTTCCAGCTTGCCGGCTCCGTACCCCTCCTCGAAGCCGTCCAGGGTCTCGACGCCGGCCGAGTAGTCGGAGGCCATCAGCACGGCGGGGCGGCGGCCGTGGGCCAGGGCGGCGTAGCGGCCCGCGGCGTGCCCGTGGGCGTGGTTGGTGAACGACACCCGGAACACGCCGGGCCCGCCCAGGTCGTCGGCCCCCGCGTTGGCCACCACGACGGGAGTCCGCCCGGCCTCGGCCACCACGGCCTCGGCCACCGGCGAGGCCAGCAGGCCGGTAATCACGTCCACCCGGTCGCGCTCGATGAGCTCCCTGGCGGCCCGCCTGCCCTGCTCGGCGGTGCCGCCGTCGTCGGCGACCACCAGCCTGGCGGGCCTGCCGCCCAGCTCGCCGCCGTGCTCCTCCAGGTACAGGCGCATGGCGCGTTCCATCTCGTCCCCGAGCGGGGCGTAGACGCCGGTCTGGGAGATGATCGCCCCCACCCGGACCTCGCCGTCCTCGTGCCGAGGCGGCTGCGGCGCGGCGCCGCCGCCGCAGCCTGCCGCCATCAGCACCACCAGCCCGACGACGGGCGGTAACCGCATGGTGAGCTCCCCTCAGCAGCCCAGGAACACCTCGGCGTTGCGGCGCATCAGCTTGGCCCGCGCCCCGTCGGTGAGGAACCCGGCGGTCCTGACCAGCTCGCCCGCGGGCGACTCGCCCAGCGGGTACGGGTAGTCGGAGCCGAGCATGACGTGGTCCTCGCCGAAGGTGTCGACCAGCAGGCGCAGCGCCCGCTCGTCGAAGACGACCGAATCGACGCCGAACCGGCCGAGATAGGCGGACGGCGGCCTTTCCGAGACGCCGACCACGTCCTTCCTGCGGTGCCAGGCGTTCTCCAACCGGCCGAGCCAGAAGGCGAACGACCCGCCGCCGTGGGCGAAGCAGATGCGCAGGGTGTCGGGGACGCGGTCGAACACGCCGCCGAGGATCATCGCCAGGATCGACAGGTGGGTCTCGGCAGGCATGCCCACCAGCCACCGCGCCATCCACCGGTCGAGCCGGGGCCCCGACGGCATGTCCCACGGGTGCACGAACACCGGGACGCCCCGGTCGGCGCAGTGGGCCAGGAACCGTACGATCCCGTCGTCGTCCAGGTCGCGGTCGCCGGCGTGGTTGCCGATCTCGACCCCCCGGTGCCCGTTGGCGAGACACCGGTCCAGCTCCTCGCAGGCCAGGTCGGGATCCTGCAACGGCACCTGGCAGAACGGGATCAGCCGGTCGCCGTCGCAGATCTCCAGCGCCAGGTCGTTGAAGACCCTGGCGATCCGCACGCCCTCGGCGGGCGGCCGGTCGTAACCGAAGAACACCGGCGTCGGCGAGACCACCTGCCGGTCCACCCCGTCGGCGTCCATCGACTCCAGGCGCACCCGGGGGTCCCAGCACTCGTGGCGGATCCGGCGGAACTCCGCGCCGCCGACGAGGATGACCGCCTCGCGCTCGGACTCCACCCGCAGGCTGGGCGCCCCCGGCCAGCCCAGGTCGGGCCAGCCCCTGGGCACGTAGTGGGTGTGGACGTCAGTGATCATTCAGCCCTTGCCCGGATGGAGCGCGCCGCAGCCCGCGCAGGTGCGCGCCTTCTCGTCGGCGTAGAACGCGTTGAACACCGGCGGCAGGTCGGCGACGATGTCGCGTACCTGCAGCTCGACCTCGTGGACCAGCGAGCCGCACTGCTCGCAGTACCACTGGAACCTCTCCAGCGTGCCCTCCGGCCGGATCCTCTCCACCACCAGCCCGACCGACCCCTCCTCGGGCCGCTGCGGGGAGTGCGGCATGGACGGGGGCAGCAGCCACATCTGCCCCTCCCTGATGTGCACGGTCTCCGGCCCCCTGCCGGTGATCACGTTGACGTGCATGTTGCCGCGGACCTGGTAGAAGAGCTCCTCGTACGGGTCGACGTGGTAGTCGGTGCGGGCGTTGGGCCCGCCGACCACCATGACGATGAAGTCCTCGGCGCCCTCGAAGACCACCTTGTTGCCGACCGGGGGCTTGAGCAGGTGGGCGTGCTCGTCGATCCACTTCGTGAAGTCGATCGGAGGGATCATGATCTCTCCAGGGGGTGATAGGCGACGGCCTGCACCTCGATCAGCAGGTGCGGGTGCGGGAGCTGGTGGACGGCCACGGTGGTGCGGGTGGGCCCCTCCTCGTCGAAGAACTCGGCGTAGACCTCGTTGTAGCCCTTGTAGTCGTTCATGTTCACCAGGTAGGCGGTGATCTGGACGAGGTCGGCCAGCGAGCCGCCCGCGGCTTTGAGTATGTCGCCGACGTTCTCGATGACGGCTCTGGTCTGGGCGCGGATGTCGAGGTCGGTGACGCCCAGCTCGTCGGCCTCGGCGCCGACGAAGGTGTTGTCCGGCCTTCTGGAGCTGGTGCCCGAGACGTACAGGAAGTCGCCGGCCCGGCGCACGTGCGGGAACCGGCCGCGCGGCGTCGCCTTGCCCTCGACCCGCAGCGCCCGGCCGCGATCGCGTGTCACGGGGAGAACACCGCCCGGACGGAGCCCAGCCCGTCGACGTGGGCCTCGAACGCGTCGCCCGGCTCGGCCGGGACCACCGGCCCGAGCGCCCCGGTCAGCACCACGTCACCGGCGCGGAGCGGGAAGGCGGTGCGGCCCAGCGCGCCGGCGAGCCACACGGCGGCGTTGAGCGGGTGGCCCATGCAGGCCTCGCCCGAGCCGGTGGAGACCTCCGCGTCCGCGCGGGTCATCCGCATCCCGGCCGACCGCAGGTCGGAGCCCATCAGCGAGGTGGGCGTGTTGCCGAGCACGAAGGCGCCGGCGGAGGCGTTGTCGGCGATGGTGTCAGGGAGCGTGATGTCCCAGTCGGCGATGCGGGAGTCGGCGATCTCGATGGCCGGCAGCACGAAGTCGACCGCCCTGATCACCTCGGCCACCGTGAACGGCCCGCCCACCAGGTCGGCGCCCATCACGAAGGCGATCTCCGCCTCGACCTTGGGCTGCAGGAAGCGCGTGATGGGGATAGGAAGCCCATCGGAATACGACATATCCGCAAAAAGCATGCCGTAGTCCGGCTGGTCGATGCCGAGCTTCTCCCGCAACGGCACGTTCGTCATGCCGATCTTGCGGCCGACCAGCCGTCGCCCCTCGTCCAGGGCCCGCCGGGTGTTGATCTCCTGGACGGCGTACGCCTCCTGCGCGGTGCCGACCAGGTCGCGCACCGGCTCGCACGATTTACCCGACCGCGCGGCCTCCGCCAACCGGTCGGCCGCGTGGCTTCGCCCGTCGACCGCCTGCGACCATTCATCGTGCATCGGGTCACTCCCGCTTGATCGTGATCGTGTCTCTTAGCATCGTCTCTCGCCGCGCCGACGCGCGCCATGCCGCTCACGCTTCCCCGGCCGGGACCTGTCCTGAGGGTCATCTTCCCGTAGCCGTCGCCTGCGGACATCATGGTCCGGTGGCGCGCACGTGGGAATTATGGGGAAACGTCATTATTGCTGGTACTTTTGCCCTTCCCCTCGCTGCTCTGGCCGTCGTGCTGCTGTCGCGCCGCCGGGCCCGCCGCGGGCACGCCGCGCCCCTGCGCACCGCCCTGGCCGACGTCGGGATCGCGGCCGGCACCGCGCCCTGGATCTGGATGATCCTCACCCCGGGAACCGGCCAGGAGGGCGTCAACCTGATCCCGTTCGCCGACCTCGCCGCGGTGGTCCGATCGCCGTGGGAGACGGCGTTCGTGCAGGTCGGAGGCAACCTGCTGGTGTTCGCCGCGCTCGGCGCGCTGCTCCCGGTGCGCACCGCCAGGATGGCCTCGCCGGCCCGCGTGGCGGCCGTCGCGGGGGCCGCCTCGCTGCTCGTGGAGACCCTGCAGTACGTCCTGCGGCTCGGCCGGTTCTCGTCCGTGGACGACGTGCTGATCAACACGGCCGGTGCGGTGGCGGCGGCGCTGATTACTCGCCGCTGGTGGGCGAAAGCCGTAACGGGCGAACCAGTTCGGGGATAACGGCTGCACAAAAACCGGCCGATGTCACCACACAGGCACACACCGCGCAAAAAGAGACTCGCGACCAACCTCCGTATCTGTGCGATCGTGGACAAGACGGGGCAAGTTCTCTGGAGACGCCAAACCCGGTTGGTGACAGAGGGTGATCTAACTGTGTCTGAATCCCCGGTACCCCAAGAACCTCCTATCTACCGCCAGATCGCCGACGCACTCCGCGACCGGATCCACTCCGGCGACCTGCGCGACGGGGACCGGCTACCAGGCGAGAACACGCTCATGACCGAGTACGCGATCGCCCGGGCCACGGCCAGGCAGGCGCTCGCGGTTCTGATCAACGAAGGTCTGGCGGTGCCGAAGCGAGGCTCGGGGGTCTACGTGCGACTGTTCAAACCCATACGCAGGCACGGCTCCCGCCGCCTGGCACGCGAACAATGGGGGCAGGGACGATCGATCTGGGACGCCGACACCCGCGGCCGCCCCTTCACCGTCGACCAGGTCGAGGTGGCCCGCGAACAGGCCCCCGACGAGGTGGCGAACGTGCTCGGCGGCCCCGACGTCTGGGTCCGCAGGCGCCGCTACCTGGTCGACGCCAGGCCCGTGCAGCTGGCCACCTCCTACTTCCCCGCGCGGCTCGTGGAGGGCAGCCCGATCACCGAGGCCGACACCGGGCCAGGAGGCGTCTACGCCAGGCTGCGCGACCTCGAACTCCCCCCGGCCCACTTCACCGAGGAGGTCCGCGCCCGCATGCCCAGCCCTCGCGAGAGCGCCCTGCTCGGCCTGCCGGCCGGCACCCCCGTCATCGTCGTCGACCGCACCGCCTACGCCACCGCCGGAATGCCCGTGGAGGTCAACGAAATGGTCCTGGACGCCGCGGCATACGTACTCCAGTACGACTTCGACGCCTGAATCAAGGGCGGATGTCAAGCGATAGGTTGACCTGTCCCCCACGATCATTGCGTTCTCTAGAGAAGTGGCGCACGCTCGAAGCGGATGGAACCTCGGCCAGGGGCTCTTGGAAGGGCGGTGTGGATGACCTTTGATCGGCATCTCGCCGAAATCGCCCGGGAGTACCCGCAGTGGACCATCTGGCGAAGCGATGCCGGCCGCTGGTGGGCCACGCGCCACCACCCGATCAGCGCCGAGCAGCGCGACGCCGGCTGTGCGATGACCATCGACGCGGACGACCCGGAAGACCTGCGCGAGCAGCTCCGGGACCAGGAGAGACGAGCCGGCGAGCCCGAGCGGCGCGCCGGCCCGGCACCTCCGTGAGCGGCGGGCGCCTCACCCGCCGCCACCACGATCCGCCCGGTGCCGGGTCCTGCGTCTCGGCGGCCCCGGCACCGGGCCACCAAGAGGGGGCACGCGTGGAAGCCTCCGACCCGATCGGGGGCGGAGGCTTCCACCCGCTACTTGCGCAGCTCCAGACGTCCCAGGTTGACGTCCGTGTCGTCCACCGACCGCTCTTCTCGCGGCTCCTCGTCCTCGACGATGACCCGCACGTCGTCCTGCTCCTGCCCGCTCGGGAGCTCCTGCTGCGCGGCCGGCGGCGCGATCGCCTCCGGCACCAGCGGGCCCGCCCCCGCCTCCTTGCGCATCAGGTCGCTGAGCACCGAGTTGACCTCGTTCAGCCTGCGGACCACCTCGTTGTGGGTGTTGCTCAGGTACTCCACGCGGCGGCCGGCGTGCTCGTCGAGCGAGGCCACCCGCTGCTGCGCCGCCGCCAGTGACGCCTCGGCCTCCGCGCGGGCGGCCTCCACCGTCCGCTCCGCCTCGGCCCGCGCCCCTGCCATGGTCTGCTCCGCCTCGGCCGTCGCGGAGGCGACCATCCGCTCGGACTCCTCCCGGGCCGCGGTGACCGTGCGCTCGGCCTCGGCCTGCGCCTCACGCACCCGGGTCTCCGCCTCGGCGCGCGCCGACGAGCGGGCCTCCTCGGCGTCGGCCCCGGCCTGCGCCAGCATGCGCTCGGCCGCCTCGGTGGCCTCGGCGACCCGCCGCTCCGCCTCCGCCTGCGCGGAGGTGAGCATCTTGTCGGCGGTCTCGCGGGCCGAGGTCAGCAGCCGGTCGGACTCGGTCTTCGCGGACTCGCGCAGGGCGCTGCTCTCGGCCTCGGCCTCCTCCCGCATGGCGGTGGCCTCTTCGTGGCCGAGCTTGAGAATCTGCTCCAGCCGGGTGCTCGGGTTGAAGTTCTGGGGCACCTCGGCGATCTGCCGCCTGGCCTCCGCGAGCTCGACCCGGCTCTGCTCGGCCTGGTCGATCGCCCGCGCCAGCCGCTCCTCCAGGTCCCTGATCTGATTGCCGGTCCTGGCCATGTAGTCGTGCACCTGGCGGCGGTTGTAGCCGCGCATGGCCACTTCGAAGGTGTCGTCCTGCATGAGGTCGGGGATGCTGTCGTGCCGTTGTGTCATGGGGATTACCTAATTCGCGTGAGGCGGGGGATAACTGCGGATTGTGAGGGTGTGACGACGAGACGTCAGTAATCGACTTTCCTGCCAACTGCCCACACCCGCAACCGGAATGCCAGAGCCGGGCAGGAAACGGCGGGAATTACGATGGGTCAGATGTACATCGCTGCATTGGACGACGGGGCGGCCCCGGAGATCCACCCGGACGCGTACGTCGCCCCTGGCGCCGTCGTGGTCGGCAGGGTCTCGATCGGCCGGGCGTCGAGCATCTGGTACGGCTCCGTTCTCAGGGCGGACAGTGAGCGCATCGAGATCGGTGAGGAGTGCAACGTCCAGGACCTGTGCTGCCTGCACGCCGACCCCGGCGAGCCAGCCATCCTGGAGCCCCGGGTGAGCCTGGGGCACAAGGCCATGATCCACGGCGCCCACGTCGAGTCCGGCGCGCTGATCGGCATCGGCGCGATCGTGCTGGGAGGGGCCCACGTGGGAGCCGGCACGCTCGTCGCGGCGGGCGCGCTGATCGGGCCCGGCAAGAAGATCCCGGCCGGCGTGCTGGTGGCGGGGGTGCCGGGGAAGATCGTACGCGAGCTGACCGACGACGACCGGGCGTCCTTCGCCCGCACGCCCGACACCTACATGGCGGCGGCGCTCAGGCATCGGCGGGCGTCACCACTTTGATCAGCACCTCGTCCGAGACCGACGCGGTGTTCAGCGGGTCGGCGTAATCGGGCAGCTCCGGCCGGAGGAACCGCACGTAGTCGACGGTCATCTTCAGGTCGGGCTGCCCCTTCACCTGCTTGGCGTTGCCCTTGACGTGGTCCTTCTTGAGCGCGTAGTAGCTGTCCCAGTCGGTGTACGCGACCATGCCCCACTGCAGCACCTCGGGGAACTCGGTCGGCCAGCGGTCGGCCACCTTCCACTCGCCGCCCTCCTCCTTGTAGAGCGCGGCGCACACCCTGCCCACCCGGGCCAGCACTAACTCCGTCCAGCCGCTCTTGACGGCTGTCTCCTTGGGCTTGGAGCTGCCGTCCCTGGTGTACTTCGACTCCAGCCGGCCGGTCCTGTCGGTCGTGCCTGTGGTGATCGACACCCAGTTGGCGTTGTCGTACGAGTCCGGCACCCGGGCCATCAGGCCGCCGAGCGAGAACTTGCGCCTGGGCTTGCCGCCGCTCCTGCCCTCGACCTTCACCCTGGCGTGCATGACGATGTCGCCGGCCAGGTCCTGGTAGACGAACGGGCCGCGGAAGCCGTCGAACCAGGCGGAGGTCTTGGGCTCCAGGTACATGGCGCCCTTGGCCGTCTTGCCGACGTCCATCTTGGCGAGCCGGTCGACGTCCTTCTCCTTCTCGCTGAGCTTGAGCCACATCGACAGGTCCTTGGCGGACGCGAACTCGGTGGAGGCGCCGCCAACCTCGCCGCCCGGCGTGGGGGGCTGGGCCTTCTCCAGCGTGAGCACACCGGGCCCCTCCAGCGGCGGCTGGGCCGCCGTGATCGTCCCGCACCCGCTCACCACACCCACGACCGCCATCATGCCCGCCAGTCTCGCCCTCATAGCGGACATTCTGCCGTGTACTGCCAACCTTCGGTTACGGACGGACTACTACGATGGCCGCCGTGCGCCCCTGGAATGCGTTCACCGCCGCGGAGGCGGAGATCCGCGCGATGGTCGACGACCCGCGCTGGCAGGGGCTGCCCGGCGACACCCGCGCGCACGCGATCGCCGCCAGGACGCTGGTGACCCGCGACGGCGACCGGTGGCTGTTCGGCGCGCACGCGCGCTGGCACCTGCACGACCCGGCCGACGGCCGCTGGCACCCCGCGCCGCCGCCCCGGCGCATCCGCGCCCGGCAGGTGGGCCACTCCCCGGCCGCGCTGCCCCCGAAGATCATCCCCGGCGGCCCCGACTTCGCCGCAGAGCCGGGCTCCACGCAGGCCTTCGTCGGCCCGGACGTGCCGCCGAAGCTGTGCGAGCGCGTCAACGACCTGCTGCGGGCCAACTGCCGCAGGAGCGAGCTCGACTATCCTCTCGCCGCCTTCGACGACGTCTTCGCCTCCGACGTGCCCAGCACGGTGGCGGCCATCTGGGGCACGATCATGTGGTGCGCGTACGCGCCGGCCTTCGACGGCAACGAGCGGCTGATCACCATGTTCGGCCAGTTCCTGCGCCGGTCGCTGCCGGGCGACGAGTGGGTGCGCTGGCTGCCGGCGCCGCCGCTGGCGGGCCTGGTCGCGCTGGTTGGCGAGCGGCTGCGGGCCGGCCACCCGCGCACCGCGCTGCGCCTGGCCGCGCTGATCGCCGACACGGCTCACATCCTGCTGTCCGACACCCGGTTCAGGCCGCGCGCGCTGGCGCTGCTCACGATGGTGGAGCCCGAGCTGCGGAAGCCGGGGCTGGACGACCACGCGGCCGCGCGCGGGGACCAGGAGCTGCGCCGGGCCTGGCTGCGCCGCTGCCCGCCGCGGCTGGCCCGGGCGGTGATGGCGGAGACCGACCCGGAGGCCCACCTGTCCCACACGGTCTACGACCTCGTCGAGGCGCTGGCCTTCACGACCGACCCGCCGCGGGCCGCCGCCGCCTATCTGGCGGACCTGTCCGACTCCAAGGGGCTGCTGCCGCCCCGGCTCGACCACCGGCTCCGTCACGCGTACGAGGAGCTGCTGCGGGCGGGCCTGACGAGCACGTCGGCGGGCGAGCGGACCGAGCCGGAGGGTTTTCCCGTGCGGCCCTCCGGAGGCTTTTCCGGTCAATACCGGAACCCCGATAACGAGTCGTTTACCGGCCCGCTCACCGGCTCCGGCCCGCTCCCCGTCCCGGGCGGCCCCGTTACGGGAACGGGGGGCATTCCGGGGCCCAATAAGTTGAGTACAGGTCACATTTCGGAAACGACTCCGGACGACACCGGCACGCGGCGGCTCCGGCTGCCGGGGGCCGGTCCGCCCGACCTGCGGGGCGGGTTCACGCACGTGCGCGACGAGGCCGGCACCGGCATGATGCCACCCGACCGTGCCAGTACGGCCGCGGTGCTGGGAGCCGCGTACGCGGTGGGGCTGGCCTGGCATCGGGTGTCCGGGGCGCGGGTGCCGGAGCGGGGGTTCGCGGGGTCGGCCGCGCTGGTGCGCCGCCTGGTCCTGGAGCGCGACGACCCCATGAGTCACACGTAAACCACTAATGCCGCTATTTCACCCTAACTCCGCCTATATCGTTCTAACACTTAAGATCACGCGTTATTAGCTGAATTGTGATCTCTACCCGGGGAAATGATCCCCTTGGGGCCTCATCGGCGACGAAAGGAATGACTCCGATGGGCCATGTCGCCGGAAGGGCCCGCGCCGTAACCTCGGAGAGGGTGTGGGCTGCGGAAGGAAGGACGACGCGGTGGGGCACGAAAACTTGGACACTCGGGTCCATGACCGTGTCGCGTTGGACGAGATTGCGCTCTACGCCGAGGTGCTCACCGCCGTCGCTGTCAGCGAGCGGCGGCTGACCTTGGACGAGCTCGACGACGCGCTCGGATTGCGGACTTCGGCGAGTCGCTGAAGACGATCACATGACTTGGTCCCGGACTCCCCCAGGGGTCCGGGACATGTCATGTACGGGGTGGCTCACGATGACTAGTCCTCCCGGGGGCGGCCCTCCTACGAACGGACGAGTCGCGCGATCGCGGCCGAGGCCTCCTTGACCTTCGCGTCGGCCTCCGGGCCACCGGTGGCGATGGCGTCGGCGACGCAGTGGGAGATGTGCTCCTCCAGCAGCCCCAGCGCCACCGCCTGCAACGCCCGCGTCGCGGCGGAGACCTGGGTGAGGACGTCGATGCAGTAGGCGTCGTCGTCGACCATGCGCTGCAAACCCCTGATCTGCCCTTCGATGCGCCTGAGCCGCGTCAGATAGGCCTGCTTGTCTCCGCTGTACCCATGCATACATCTAAGGTACCCGCTCCGGGTATCACTCAGCGGAGCCCCGCGAACAGCTTCTCCCACTGCTCGCCCACCTCGTCGGCGGCGTGGCGGATGGCCGTGTCGAGCGCCCCGGCGGCCAGCGAGCGCCGCCTGCGCTCGTCGCCGATGAGCGCCAGTATCGCCCCGGCGAACGCCCGCTCGTCGGCCTCGGGCACCAGCACGCCGTTGTAGCCGGTGGCCACGAACTCGGCGGGCCCGTGGGTGCCCTCGAACGCCACCACGGGCACCCCGCACCCCATCGCCTCCAGCACGGTCATGCCGAGGTCGGCGGTGTGGGAGGTGTTGGCCACGATCGACGCCTTGGCGAACTCCCCGGTCAGATCGGGGGTGGTGCCCATGAAGTAGACGTGGTTGTGCAGGCCCAGCTCGTCGACCAGCGCGCGCAGCCGCCGCTCCTCGGGGCCGCTCCCGTACAGCCTGAGCCGCCAGTCGGGGCGCTCGGCGGAGACGACGGCGAAGGCGCGGATCAGCCTGTCGTACGACTTGGCGGCCACCCAGCGGCCGCCCGCCGCCACGATGCGGTTGTCCATCCGCGAGCGCGGCCACGGCGAGCCGGGCAGCGCGTCGGGGATGGCGTGCACGTGCGGCCCGGAGTCGAGCAGCCTGGCCCACTCCTCGCGGGCCGGCTCGGTGGCCGCGACGACGGCGTCCAGGCGCGGGTAGAGCTTCTTGACCGGGCCGGGCACCGCCGGCCTGCCCCACTCGCGGGCGATGCGCAGGATCTCGCGCGGGGCGTGCCGCGCGGCCTGGACGCTGAGCCCCGGCCTGGCGGTGACGAGAACGTCACTTCTGAGTGAGCGCAGCATCCGCCACAGCGCCACCTCCGTGCGCACCTGCCCCTGTGGGAACAGACGCCGGACGCCTGGCCTCACGTCGATCACCGAGCGCATGGTCACGCCCGCGGCGACCGGGAAGAACGGCTTCTCCTTCTGCCTCCTGAGGCTGATCACCTCGACCTCGTGCCGCTGGGCCAGCGCGCCCGCGAGGTTGAGCGCCGAGCGCACGTCTCCCCGCATCGCGTACGCGGAGGAGAGCAGGAAGGTGACCTTCACCCGCCCACCTCGATGCGCAGCTCGTCGTCGGCGGTGTAGGAGGGCTTGATGGGCACGCCGTCGATGCGGGCCGACGGGTAGTGCAGGCGGCGCCGCTTGCCGTCGACGTCGTCGAGCCAGCCGCCCAGCCGCAACGGCTCGCCGACCCCGTCCACCTCCAGCGACGGCTCCCACGTACCCGAGGCCTCGGGGTCGGCGGCGAGCACGTCGACCAGCGAGACCGCGGCGTGGAAGCGCACACCCTGGACGGTGGCGTTGGCCGACACGCGCGCGCCCGTCTGCCTGCGCTGCAGCGCCAGCATGGCCTCGTGGCGGGAGTCGTCGTCCTCCAGGCCGGTGTAGGCGAGCAGGCCGGTCACCTCGAAGCGGCCCTCCCTGAACCAGACCGCGCGCACCTCCGCCACGGGCGCGGCGTCGTCGATCTTCAGCGCCAGATAGCCGTTGCGGGTGCGGTAGGAGCGGTAGGCGAGCGTGCGCTTGCACAGCGCGTACGCGTCGAGATGGTCGAGCGAGAAGCCGGGGTCGATGCTGCGCAGCCTGTTGCGTTTGCCCTGGTGGCGCAGGTAGGCGTCCCAGCGCCCGGCGGTGAGCAGCAGCGGGGCCAGCGACACGGCGACGGTGGCCTCGCGCGCGACGGCGCCCGGCGTGCCGAGCGTCACCTCTCGCTCCACGCCGCTGGTGCGGTGGCGCAGCACCAGCTCGGTGCCGCTCTTCAGCGGCTCCTCCATGGCGAGCCGGAGGGAGAGGACGTCGGCAAGGGTGACTTCGGAGTCTGTCACGACAACGCTCATCACGAGCCCCCCTCCCCGTCGAATAGAGCCATGCGACGTTGAGGTTACCGTGATTTACCCGTTATGTGGATGCCGGATTTCCGGCGATCACCCCCTTTGACCGGCGAAACTCCTCCACAGACACCTGTGGAGGAGTTTCACTTTCCGGGTCAGACGGGGGTCTTCACCGATTTGATCAGGAGCTGCGCGACGTCGACGACCTCCAGCGACTCCTTGGCCTCGCCGCTGTTCTTCTTCTCATTGATCGCGTCCCCCAGCATCACCATGCAGAACGGGCACGCGGTGGAAACCGTGTCCGGATCCGTGGTCAGCGCCTCGTCCACCCGCTCGGTGTTGATGCGCTTGCCGATCCGCTCCTCCATCCACATCCGCGCCCCGCCCGCGCCGCAGCAGAAACCGCGGTCCTTGTGCCGGTGCATCTCCTGCGTCTGCACGCCGGGCACCTTGGACATGATGTCGCGGGGCTGGGAGTAGACCTTGTTGTGCCGGCCCAGGAAACACGGGTCGTGGTAGGTGATCTTCTCCTCGATCGGCGTGATCGGGGTCAGCTTGCCCTCGTCCACCAGCTTGGCCAGCAGCTGGGTGTGGTGCACGACCTCGAACATGCCGCCCAGCTGCGGATACTCGTTGGCCAGCGTGTTGAAACAGTGCGGGCAGGTGGCGACGATCTTCTTGACCCCGGCCTCGTTCAGCGTCTCGATGTTCTGCTGGGCCAGCATGTTGAACAGGTACTCCATGCCCAGCCGACGGGCCGGGTCACCGGTGCACGCCTCCATCGGGCCGAGCACCGCGAACTTCACCCCGGCGATGTGCAGCAGCTCCGCCACCGCCTTGGTGGTCTTCTTCGCCCGGTCCTCCAGCGCGCCGGCGCAGCCCACCCAGAACAGGTACTCGGCGTCCTCAGGCATCTTCTCCTCGACCAGCTCGACCTCGAAATCGAGCTCGGCGATCCAGTCGGCCCGCTTCATCTCCGACATGCCCCACGGGTTGCCCTTGTTCTCCAGGTTCTTCACCATCACCCCCGCCTCCGACGGGAACGACGACTCCACCATCACCTGGTAACGACGCATGTCGATGATGTGATCGATGTGCTCGATGTCCACCGGGCACTGCTCCACACACGCGCCGCAGTTCGTGCACGACCACAGCACGTCCGGGTGGATCACACCCTCCTCGCCCACCAGCGGCTTGTTCAGCAGCGCCAGCACGTCGGTGTCCTCGTGCCCGTTGCCCCCGTTGGCGGCGGCCATCAGGTACGGCGCCACCGCGAAGGCGTGGTCACGCTGGTCCAGGATGAGCATCTTCGGCGACAGCGGCTTGTCGGTGTTCCACGCCGGGCACTGCGACTGGCAACGCCCGCACTCGGTGCAGGAGTAGAAGTCCAGGAACCCCTTCCACGTGGTGTCACCGATCTTGCCCCGGCCCAGCCGCTCCGGATCCAGGTCCTCGTCCTCGAAGTCGACCGGCTTGCCGTCGACGCGCATCTCCGGCACCGCGCCCATGCCGTCCGGGCGGCGCGAGAACAGCACGTTCAGCGGCGCGGTGAAGATGTGCAGGTGCTTGGAGTTCACCACGATGATCAGGAACACCAGCATGAAGCCGATGTGCAGGAGCAGCGCGATCTCCTCCAGCAGCCCGCTGGCCGGCAGCACCTGGCCCAGCGGGATCGACACGAACGCGCCGGAGGAGTACGGCAGGTTGCCGTTGGCCGCCGCCGCGCCGCGCGCCAGGAACAGCGTCCAGATGATGTTGAAGATCATGAACAGCACGAGCCACGCGCCGCCCAGGTGCGAGCCGGAGAACCGCGACCCGCGGCCCAGCTTGGCCGGCGACTCACGCAACCGGATGATCGCGAAGGCGACCAGGCCCAGCAGACACGCCACCGCGATGAAGTCCTGCAGGAACCCGAGTACCGGCCACTGCCCGATCAACGGGATGTGGAAGTTCGGCCGGCCGGTGATCGCACCCTGGATGATCGCGCCGTACGCCTCGATGTAGACGGTCAGCAGAATGAAGAACGCCCACATGACGAAGAAGTGCGCCACCCCGGACGGCGTCCACTTGAGCAGCTTCTTCTGGCCGAGCACCTCCACCAGCTGCGTCTTGATCTCGGCGCCGGCGTTGTCCTTGGCGTACTGCACGCGCTCGGGGGCCGGCGGGCCCACCGTGGCGAGCTTGAACAGGAACAGAGCCCTGCGGCCCGCGACGGCCACCGCCACGACGGTCATCACGAGCCCGATGATGGCTACCCAGAGCACGGGTCCTCCCACAACGACGTTGTTTGTCAGCGTACGGTCACCCCGCTGACCTGGCCCCGCCGGGATCCTACCCGCGAGTAACTTCCTGGAGGTAACCGAGTTTCACCTTATGGTGAGGATCAGCTCCAGAACAATGCTCTACAGTGTGAGATAGCGCTGAATCGTCGGCGCCAGCAGCTCCACCAGTTCCTCGGGCTCGGCGCTCGCCATGGGCTCCAGCCGCAGCACGTGACGGGCCACGATCACCCCGAACATCTGCGAGAAGGCGGCCTCGATCCGGAGATGGGGGATCCCGAGGTGGTCGGCCACCCTGTAGAGCAGGGCGTTGGTGATGAACTCGCGGAACAGCACGCGCGACTGCTCGTGGGTCATGGCTGAGCGGACCAGCGCGATCATCGGCTCACGGGTCTCGGGATCACCGGTCACCGTGAGCATCATGGTAACCAGCCGCCTCCCGAGCTCTTCACGGGGGCCGTCGAGCAGCACCGAGACGACCAGGTCAGGCGTGATCGGCAGCCGCATCGCCGCCGCGAACATGCCCTCCTTGGTGTCGAAGTAGTGGTGGACCAGCGCCGGGTCGACCTTCGCCTCCCTGGCGATGCCGCGCACCGTGGCCTTGTCGAAGCCCTTCTCGGCGAAGACCTTCCGGGCCGCCGCGAGGATCTCCCCGCGCGTGTCGGCCGAGCCGGGACGCCGCCCCGGACGCCTCTTGATGGTGCTCACCGGCCTACCGCCAGGTAGACCCGCATCGGCACCGACACCACGTCGTCCGGGAACTCACGGCGCAGCTCCGCCCGCTGCAGCTCCACCAGCGCGTCGGCCTCGGCTTCCGGCATCGCCGCCATGTACGAGTGAGAACGCAGGTCGAGCAGGAAGTCCTCGATCCCGACCAGGCGGGTCCACGGGATCCAGCGCTCCTCCACCACCTCGAACGCGGCCGCGATCGGCGGCACCGACCACTCCTCCGTGGCCGGCCCCCAGTAGGTGGGGCACGCCCCGGCCAACCGCTCCTCGTGGGCGGCCAGCCACTCGGCCTGGGCCGCGTGCGCGAAGTTCCAGCAGGCGGCGACAGCCCCGCCCGGCCGCAGCACCCGCCTGGCCTCCTCGATCGAGGCCACCGGGTCGAGCCAGTGCCAGGACTGGCCGTACGTCACCAGGTCGGCGGACCGGCCCGCCAGCGGCAGCGCGTTGCCGTCGGCCCGCACCGCGGCCACCCCCGCCGTGCCCTTGGCCCGCAGCCTGGCGAGCATCTCCGCGCCCGGATCGACCGCGACGACCCGGGCGCCGCGGGCGCGCAGGGCGTGCGTGAGCTTCCCGGTGCCGGCCCCCACGTCGACCACCGTGGCGCCGCCGAGCGGCACGCCGGACACCTCCACCAGCGCGTGGTAGAGCTCGTCGGGATAGCCGGGCCGGCCGGCGTCGTACGCGTCGGCCACCCGCTCGAACGCCAGGCCGAGTTCGCGGCTCGGCCCCGTGCGCAGGCGCTCATGGGTCATGTCGAGGCCGCCAGGTAGAGCCGGGCGAAGGCGAGCGCCTCGGCCAGGTCGTCGATGCGCTCGGAGCGGCTGGCCGCCTTGCGGGTGTTGATCTCCAGGACGACCAGGCCGTCGTAGCCGTTGCGGGCCAGGCGCTCCAGCATGGGCGCGCACGGCTGGTTGCCCCTGCCGGGCACCAGGTGCTCGTCCTTGTTGGTGACCCCCATGCCGTCGGCCAGGTGCAGGTGCGCCAGCCGGTCGCCGAGCTTGGTCGCCATGTCCATGGCGTCGGAGCCGGACACGGCGGTGTGCGACAGGTCGAGCGTGACGTGCGGGAAGTCGTAGTCGGTCGGGTTCCAGTCGGGCGAGTAGGGCACCACGTCGTTGCCGCGGGCCCTGAGGGGGAACATGTTCTCGACCGCGAAGATCACGTCGGTCTCGTCGCGCATGCGGGCCAGCCCGACCTCGAACTCCCGGGCGTAGTCGCGCTGCCAGCGGAACGGAGGGTGCACGACGACGGCCGAGGCGCCGAGCCGCTCGGCCGCCTTCTGCGCGCGGACCAGCTTGGCCCACGGGTCGCGCCCCCACACCCGCTGGGTGACGAGCAGGCAGGGCGCGTGGATGGCGAGGACGGGCACCTCGTAATGGTCGGAGAGCCGCTCGATCACGTCGATGTCCTGGCTCACCGGGTCGGCGCCGACCATGATCTCGACACCGTCGTAGCCCAGCCGGGCAGCCAGCTCGAACGCATCAGGCGTGCGTTCCGGATATACCGAAGCGGTGGACAATGCGATCTTCGCATTGGGCACGCGGATGACATCAGCCACGTTGCCAGCCTAAGCCGGATGTCCCGTGCCGGCGCGCCACCCCGTACGGTTGTCGCATGCCCAGGACGGTCCGAGGCGCGATCCCGAGCCCCAACATCTGGAACACACCGCAGGTGTACGAGCTGGAGAACCGCGCGGTCGACCCCGACGACATCGCCGGCGCGGCGATGCGGAAACTCCGGCCGTGGCAGGGCGCGACCGTGCTCGACATCGGCTGCGGCACCGGCTACCACCTGCCGGGCTACGCCGCCGAGGCGGCCCGGGTGATCGGCGTCGAGCCGCACCGCGACCTGGCCGCCGCGGCCCGCCGCCGGTGCGCCGCGCTCCCGTCCGTCGAGGTGCGCGAAGCCGCCGCCCAGGACCTGCCGCTGCCGGACGCCTCGGTCGACGTCGCGATCGCGCGCTGGGCGTACTTCTTCGGGCCCGGCTGCGAGCCGGGCCTGCGCGAGCTGTCGCGGGTCGTACGGCGCGGCGGCGCGGCCTTCGTCCTCGACCTCGACGCCACCGGGGGCGCGTTCGGCCGGTGGTTCCAGCGCACGGTCCCCGCCTACTCCGCGCCGAAGGTGGAGGCGTTCTGGGACCGCCAGGGCTGGCAGCGGCGGCGGCTCGACCTGCGCATGGTCTTCGAGCGGCGGGCCGATCTGGAGGCGGTGCTGCGCATCGAGTTCGCCCCCGAGGTGGCCGAGCAGGCCATCGCCGAGACGCCGGGCCTGGAGCTGGCCTATCCCAACGTGCTCCGCTGGCGCTACTTCTGAGCGCTTGACCTTGACGCCGGTGTCAACGTTTACCTTGAGCGCATGCGCATCGGAGAGCTGGCCCGGCGGACCGGGGTGAGCACCCGCTCGCTCCGCTACTACGAGCAGCACGGGCTGTTGCGCGCCCACAGGAGCGCCAACGGCTACCGCCACTACGCGGAGGCGGACGTCCGGCTCGTGTCGGAGATCCGCGCCCTGCTGTCGGTCGGGTTCACGCTGGAGGACACCCGCCCGTTCGTCGACTGCCTGCGCTCGGGCCACGACAGCGGCGGGTCCTGCCCCGAGTCGATGGCCGTCTACCAGCGCAAGCTCGCCGAGATCGACGACGAGATCCGGCTGCTGCTGACCCGCCGCGCGGAGGTCGCCGCGCAACTCGCCGGATCGTGCGAAGGCTGCTTCTTCAGAGGAGACACATGATCACGCTCACCACGGACAACTTCGACGAGCAGGTGCTCGGCGCGGGCAAGCCGGTGCTCGTCGACTTCTGGGCCGAATGGTGCCCGCCCTGCAAGATGATCGCCCCCGTGCTGGAGGAGATCGAGGCCGAGCACGGGCTGACCATCGGCAAGCTCGACACCGACCACCACCCCGAGATCCAGGCCCGCTACGGCGTCATGAGCCTGCCCACGCTGCTGCTGTTCGAGGACGGCCGGCCGGTCAGGCAGATCGTCGGCGCCCGGCCCAAGCGCATGCTCGTCAAGGAGCTGGGCCTGGCGTAGCGGCGGCTTGTCGGTCCGGCCCGCTAGCCTGCTCGCCATGGCCAAGACTGCGCAGAAGCCCGGATACCGCTGCGCCGAGTGCGGCTGGCGCACCCCCAAGTGGGTCGGCCGGTGCGGCGAGTGCCAGGCGTGGGGCACCGTCGACGAGGAGGGCGGCCGCGCCGGCGCGCACGTCGTCCAGGCCGGCGCCACCACCGCCCCGGCGATGCCGATCGGCCAGGTCAAGGCCGAGATCGCCGCGGCCCGCACCACCGGCGTCGGCGAGCTCGACCGGGTGCTCGGCGGCGGCCTGGTGCCCGGCGCGGTCGTGCTGCTGGCCGGTGAGCCCGGCATCGGCAAGTCGACACTGCTGCTGGAGGCCGCCGCCCGCATCGCCGAGCGCGAGACCGTCCTCTACGTCACCGGCGAGGAGTCGGCCGCCCAGGTCCGGCTCCGCGCCGACCGCATCGGCGCCATCCGCGACCGCCTCTACCTGGCGGCCGAGACCGAGCTGTCGGCGCTGATCGCCCACGTGGAGAAGATCCAACCCCGCATGCTCGTGGTCGACTCGGTGCAGACCGTCGGCTCCGCCCAGGCCACCGGCGTCCCCGGCGGCGTCACCCAGGTCCGCGAGGTCGCGGCCAACCTCGTGCGGCTGGCCAAGGAGCGCGACATGTCGACCGTCCTGGTCGGCCACGTCACCAAGGAAGGCTCCATCGCCGGCCCGCGCACCCTGGAGCACCTCGTCGACGTGGTGCTCAACTTCGAGGGCGACCGCCACTCCCGGCTCCGCATGGTACGCGCGATCAAGAACAGGTTCGGCCCCACCGACGAGGTCGGCTGCTTCGACCTGCACGAGCGCGGCATCGAGGGCATCACCGACCCCAGCGGCCTGTTCGTCTCCCGCCGCTCCGACCCCGTCCCCGGCACCTGCGTGACCGTCACGGTCGAGGGCACCCGCCCCCTGCCCGCCGAGGTCCAGGCCCTGGTGGCGCGCACCGAGGCCCAGCAGCCGCGGCGCACCTCCTCCGGCCTCGACACCTACCGCGTCCAGATGGTCCTCGCCGTGCTGGAGCGCCGGCTCAACGCCCGGCTGGGCGGCTGCGACGTCTTCACCGCCACCGTGGGCGGCATCAAGCTCAGCGACCCGGCCGTCGACCTGTCGGTCATGCTCGCCGTCGCCAGCGCCGCGGGCGACAAGCCCCTCCCGGCGGGCCTGGTCGCGCTCGGCGAGGTCGGCCTCGCGGGCGAGCTCCGCCCCGTCAAGGACGTCCGCCGCCGCCTCACCGAAGCCGCCCGCCTCGGCTTCAAGCGCGGCCTGGTCCCGGTCGGCTCCCTCGACGAGGGCACCCGCAAGCCCAACGGCCAGCGTTCCCTCGTCCCGGTCGGCCCGGTCGCCTTCGCCCCCGGCTTCGAGGTCGTCGAGGCGGAGAACGTCTGGGACGCCCTCACCCACGTGACCTGACCCGTACCTCTGAGGACCTGAGGGGGCGCTAGCCTCCCAGGGCCGACTTGACCGCCGCCGTGACCAGGTCGCGCACCGGCCGCGGCGCGTCCAGGAACGCCGTCAGGTCACCGCCGCGGCTCTCCAGCAGCCCCGCGCCGATGTTGGAGAACGTCGACATCGTGTGCCCCACCTGGTAGGGCTCCAGCCCGGCCAGCGACGCCCGCGTCTCGCCCAGCGGCGCCGGCCGGTACTCGACGGGCCGGCCGAGGGTCTCGGCCAGCGCCTCGGCGAGCTCCCGCCCGCCGACCGCCTCCACGCCCTCCAGCTCGTACGTGCGGCCCGCGTGCCGCCGCTGCGCCCCCGACGCCCCCGACGTCAGGTCCTCCTGCGCCTCGGCCGCCACCCGCACGGCCACGGCGGCCAGGTCGTCGCGTGCGACGGCCGACAGCCGCCCGTCGCCGAGCGGCGCGGCGAACACCCCGCTCGCCGCCGCCGCGGCGGCCCCGGCCACGGCCAGCCCGGCCGGGATCTCGGCGTACAGGCCGTTGCGCAGGACGGTGACGTCGAAGGGCGCCTCGGCCAGCCGCGCCTCGGTCCAGCGGTGCGCGAGCGCGATCGTGAGCCGCTCCCCCGAGCCGGCCAGGCTGGTGTAGATCACGTGCCGGACTCCGGCGGCGGTGGCCGCCCGCACCACGGCGCCGTGGCGGGCCAGCACGACGTCGTCCTCGGCGTACCCCGCCGAGACGAACACCAGCACGTCCACGCCCGCGAAGGCCGGCTCCAGCGTTTCCGGCCGGTCGAAGTCGGCGAGCCGCACCACCGCGCCGTCGCCGGAACTGCTGGCCCCGACCGTCACCAGCCCGTCCACGGCCCGCAGCCCGGCGAGGATCGCACTGCCGAGTTTCCCCGACACGCCGGTGACGAGAATCATGAGACCACTCCTGTTGTTGAGGTGCGCGAAAAGGTGAATGACGCCCAGCATGGGGCGTCCGGGCGCCGACTTTAAGGAGGCACTTTCATGTCAGTCGCGAACACGGAGGTAACCCCCCAGGCCCCCGGGCCGTGCGGGGATGACGACTGCGGCATCCGCGATGTGCTCGACCGTCTCGGCGACAAATGGACGGTGCTGGTGATAGTGGAGCTGGCCAAAGGCGTGCGGCGGTTCAGGGAGCTGCAACGGGCGATCCCCGGCATCTCGCAGCGGATGCTGACGTTGACGACACGGCGGCTGTGCCGGGACGGGCTCGTCGAGCGGACGGCGTACCCCACGATCCCGCCGCAGGTCGAGTACCGGCTGACGCCGGTCGGCCGGAGCCTCGCCGAGACGGTCGAGCGGCTGGCCGACTGGTCGAGGGAGCACAGGGACACCATGGCGGCGGCCCGGGAGCGGTGGGATGCCGCCGGCCGTTGAACCCGGACCCGGGTGACTCGCTACCGTGGTATGACCCGCCCAAAGGCGGAGGAGAGAGTGAGACGGCGCGGCTAAGCTGGGCTTGACTATTTCGACACGGGGGTCAGGTGCCAAACGACAGGAGTCTTGACGACCGCCGTCGCGAAGCCCTGGCCGCGGTGGCCCCGGGCACACCACTGCGCGACGGTCTGGAGCGGATCCTGCGCGGGCAGACAGGCGGCCTGCTCGTTCTCGGCTACAACAAGATGGTCGAGCGCCTCTGCAGCGGCGGCTTCCATCTCGACGTCGACTTCTCCGCCACCAGGCTGCGCGAGCTGGCCAAGATGGACGGGGCGATCGTCATCAGCGACGACCACAAGATCGTGCGCGCCGCCGTCCACCTGGTTCCCGACCCCACCATCCCCACCGACGAGTCCGGCACCCGCCACCGCACCGCCCAGCGCGTGGCCAAGGAGACGGGCCTGCCGATCATCGCTATCAGCAAGTCCATGCGGATCATCGCCCTCTACCTCGACGGCATCCGCTACGTGCTCGAAGAGTCGGCCGCGATCATGTCCAAGGCCAACCAGGCCCTGGCCACCCTGGAGCGCTACAAGCACCGCCTCGACGAGGTCTCCGGCACGCTCTCCGCCCTGGAGATCGAGGATCTGGTCACCGTGCGCGACGTGGCGGCCGTGGCGCAGCGGCTGGAGATGGTCCGGCGCATCTCCGACGAGATCAAGGGCTACGTGGTCGAGCTCGGCACCGACGGCAGGCTGCTGTCCCTGCAGCTCGACGAGCTGGTCTCCGGCGTCGACTCCGAGCGGGAGCTGGTGGTGCGCGACTATCTGCCGGCCCCGTCGAGCCGCCGCCAGCGCCGCCTGTCCGACGCCCTGCACGATCTCGACGCGCTGTCCGGCAACGAGCTGCTCGACCTGACGGTGGTCGCCGGCCTGCTGGGCCACAACGGCGGCGACAAGCTCGACAGCCCGGTCAGCCCGCGCGGGTTCCGCCTGCTGGCCAAGGTGCCCCGGCTGCCCGCCACCGTGGTCGACCGCCTGGTCAACCACTTCGGCAGTCTGCAGAAGCTCCTGGCGGCCAGCATCGACGACCTCCAGGCCGTGGGCGGCGTCGGCGAGTCCAGGGCCCGCAGTGTCCGCGAGGGGCTCTCCCGCCTCGCGGAGTCCTCGATCCTGGAGCGCTACGTCTGACCAGACGCCCCCCGTACGCCTCTGAGACGTCCTGTGAGCGGCGACGGGCTCAGCGGAGATGGAAGACGCCCTTCGGGCTCTTGTGCTCGCCCAGGCGCGCCACCACCACGTACGTGCCAGGAAGGGCGGCGGGCGGGTCGGCGCGGCAGCTCCCGCTGGAGCGGCGGCGGTTCCAGTCGAGGGTGCGGACGTAGGGCACGCCTCGCTGCAGCTCGCGCGTCTCCGTCCCCGGGCCGCTGACGCAGTCGGCCGTGGACCAGATGCGGTCCTCGCCCGAGGTGATGCGGATCTCCAGCGCCCGCGGGCCGACGTCGGCCTTGCACATCACCGGCCCGGTGTTGACCACGGTGACGATGAAGTGCGGGCGCGCGCCGCTCGCGTAGATCTCCTGCTTGCCCTGGAGGTGGAGCACGAGGTCCTTGTCGTCGCAGGGCTCGCCCGCGCGCCTGGCGCGCGGGGTCTTGCTCGGGCTGGGCGTCGGTGACGGGCTGGCGGTGCCCATGGCCAGCGTGCGCAGCCCCGCCAGCAGCGGGTCCGTGACCGGGGCGGGGCTGGGGGAGACCTGGGCGTCGGACCGCTTCTCCGGGCCGCCCGAACTGGAGCAGGCCCACGCCACCACGGCAACGACCACGAGCACTCCGATGAGCAGGCTCATGCGCCGCCGCCAGTAGACGTCGCCCCCGATTCCCGAGTCTCCGCGCATGGTTTCCGGATCCATGCCGCCAGGATGGGTAACCATCCGGTGACGCGTCGTGACGACACGCCGGACCTTGCCATCTCGTCATACGCTGGGCTGCGTGATCGAGCCGAAACTCCTACACCTTCCCATTCTGGAGTGGTACGAAAACAACGCCCGGGACCTCCCCTGGCGCACCCCTGACCGGACCCCGTGGGGAGTGCTCGTCAGCGAGATCATGCTGCAGCAGACGCCGGTGGCCCGGGTGCTGCCCGTCTGGCACGAGTGGATGGCCCGCTGGCCCACTCCGAAGGCGCTGGCCGCGGAGCCCTCCGGCGAGGCCGTGCGCGCCTGGGGGCGGCTCGGCTACCCGCGCCGGGCGCTGCGCCTGCACGCGTGCGCCACGGCCATCACCGAGCGGCACGGCGGCGAGGTCCCTTCCGACCACGCGACGCTGCTCGCCCTGCCGGGGATCGGCGAGTACACCGCCGCCGCGGTCGCCGGCTTCGCGTTCGGCGGCCGGCACGCGATCCTGGACACCAACGTGCGACGGGTGTTCGCGCGGGCGGTACGGGCCGAGGAGTATCCCCCGACGGCCACCTCCGCCGCCGAACGCCGCCTCGCGGAGGCACTCCTGCCCGAGCTGGGCGCGCCCCGCTGGGGAGTGGCGGTGATGGAGCTGGGGGCGCTCGTCTGCACCGCCCGCGCCCCCCGGTGCGAGGGCTGCCCGATCGCGGGGGTGTGCGCGTGGCGGCTGGCCGGCAAGCCGCCGCACGCGGGTCCCGCCCGCAAGGGTCAGACGTACGCGGGCACCGACCGCCAGTGCCGCGGGCGCCTGCTCGCGGTCCTGCGCGCCGCCCACGGGCCGGTGCCGAAGGCGGCGCTGGACGCGGTCTGGGAGGACGCCGTGCAGCGCGAGCGGGCGCTCGACGGCCTCGTCGCGGACGGCCTGGCCCAGGTCCTGGAGGACGGCACGTACTGCCTCTAGCCAGGAACGACGATCTGCCTCTGGGCGGGAACGACGATCGCGTATGAATCCGCGACAGCTGAGCATGGGCCGTCGCGCGCCTTCCTCCTACGGTTGACGATCAGTGAGTCCTTCGGGGAGGGAAAGAAGTGTCACAACGGATTCTGGTGACGGCGGCGACCGGCACGGTCGGGCGCCACGTGACGGCGCGGCTGGCGGAGGACGGGGCCGAGGTGCGGGCACTGTCCCGGACCCCGGCGGGCTTCCCGCCCGGCGTCCAGCCCCTGCGCGGCGACCTGTCGGCGCCCGGTTCGCTGGCCCCGGCGGTCGACGGCGTCGACGCCGTGTTCCTGATCTGGCCGTTCGCCTCGGTGGACGGGCTGGAGGCGGTGCTGGCGCTGATGGCGGGGCACGCCCGCAAGCTGGTCTACCTGTCTTCCGCCACGGTGCGCGAGCACGAGCGGCGGGCCGAGGGCCTGATCGAACGGTCCGGTCTGGAGTGGACGGTCCTGCGCCCGCATGCCTTCGCGGCGAACGCGTCGCGCTGGGCCGGGCAGATCCGCGCCGGGGACATGGTGCGCGAGCCATACGGCCGGGCCGCCATGTCGCTCGTCCACGAACAGGACATCGCCGCGGTCGCGGTCGCGGCGCTGCTCCAGGAGGGGCATGAGGGCGCCGTCCACGAGCTGACCGGGCCGGAGTCGCTGACCCAGGCCGATCAGGTGCGCGCCATAGGCGAGGCGGTCGGCCGGCCCGTACGGTGGGAGGAGGCGCCGCCCGAGGAGGCCCGGCAGCGGATGCTCGCCCGCGGCTGGCCGCCCCACGTGGCCGACGACGTCCTGCGCGCCCAGGCCGCGATGACCGCCGGCCCTGCGCCGGTCACCACCACGGTCGAAAAGGTCACCGGCACTCCGGCCCGCACCTTCCGCTCCTGGGCCGAGGCCCACACCCACCTGTTCCGACCCACGCCCTGAGGCTGGCCACCGGGCCCAGGGCACCCACACCTTCCACTCCTAGGCCGAGGCCCACACGCACCTGCCGTGAGGCGGGCCACCGGCCCCAGGGCCCCCTCCTGGGCCGACGCCCACACGCACCTGCCGTGTAGCCGGCCACCGGGCCCAGGGCACCCTCCTGGGCCGACGCCCACACGCACCCGTACTGAGGGTGGTCACCGGGCCCAGGGCAGGGGCATGCTGCGGGTGCCTTCCGGTACGAGGTCGCAGGCGTCCGGGGTGTCGAGCCCGTCCGGGTTGTAGACCTGGACGCCCGCGGGGGCGGCCACGATCGCCGCGAAGCCGTGCCGCTCGTCGGCGAACAACCGGCGCAGCGCGCCGGCGGGCAGCACCATGGTGTCGCCCGCCTCGACCTCGACCCGTTCGCCGCCGAGCTGGACGGTGCAGCGGCCCGCCAGCCAGGTCCACACCGACTCGGTGTCGAAGGCGTGCAGCGGGCCCGCCGTGCCGGGCTTGGCGTCCACGCGCCACACGGCCTGGCGGGACTCGCCCTGGGTGGGCGAGGCGAGCGTGGTCATGGTCCCGTTGGGCGTCTCGATCCTGCGTGCCCGCGCGTCGCGGATGACGGTCATGGCAGGTGCTCCTCTAAGATAGACAACGTCATTGTCTAGATAGTGAACCAGGTTGTCTATCGTGTCAAGCACACCCCCGGGGTTCGAACTCCCGCTCCGCCTCTTCCTGGCCTTCCGGGTGCTCATCGACGAGCTCCACGCCGAGCTGGGCCGTCAGGGACATCCGGACATCCGGCCCATGCACGGCTTCGTCATGCAGGCCATCGGGCCCGACGGCACGACCGCGGTCGACCTGGGCCGCACGCTCGGCGTCACCAAGCAGGCCGCGGGCAAGACCGTCGAGGCACTCGAACGCATCGGCTACGTCGAACGCACCCGCGACCCCGCCGACACCCGGCGCAAGATCGTCCGTCTGACCCCGTACGGCATGGACGCCCTCGCCCGCTCGGCCGCGATCTTCGACGACCTGCGCGCCCGCTGGGCCGCCGAGCTGGGCGAGGACCGGCTGCGGGCGCTGGAGGCCGACCTCCGCACAATGACCCCCGCCAACCTGTGGCGCCTCGACATCCCGGGCTGGTTCGGCGCCCCGTGAGGCGCCGGACCAGTCCCCGGGTCAGGCGGCGAGCTGGAGACCCAGGCTGGTGAGGCTGGTGCGCGCCCAGTCGAGCTCCTGGGCCAGGAGCGAGACCAGGGCGCCGGGGCCCTTGGCGCGGCCCGGGACCGCCAGGTTGTGGGTCTCGACCTCGATGTGGGCGCTGCCGCTCACCGCGCCGGAGAGCATCGCCGTCAGGGTGTCGTGCAGGACGCCGCCGGTGTTGGGCGACCCGCCGGTGTGGTGGTGCACGTGGCCGAGCTTGACCACGGGGGCGCCGGTCTTGGCCAGGCCGCGCAGCGCCTCACCGGTCTCCTCGGCGCCGCGGGCCAGGTGGCACGCGTCGAGGCAGACGCCCAGGTGGTCGGAGTCGATGCCGCGCACCCGCTCCAGCGCCTGCTCCGTGGTCTCCAGCACGCAGCCGGGCCACGGCTCGAAACCGACCCTGACCGTCTTGCCGGTGATGCTGTGGAGGCCGCGCAGCTCGCGGGCGAGCCGCTCCAGCCGCCGGGTGGCGATCGCCTGCAGGTCGGCCGGCCAGTCGCGGCGCCAGCCGATCGGGATGGTGGAGATGCTGCCCGACTGGATGTCGTCCGGCAGCAGGAACGCGAGGATCTTGGCCAGCGCCATCGTGTAGCGGTAGCGCTCGGGCTTGGCCCAGTCGGGGCCGGGCGCCTCCTGGTTGCGACCGCCGGTGCCGTTGAGGCTGACGACCTCCAGGCCGCGCTCTTCGAGGGAGCGGCGCAGGCGGACGAGTTCTATGCGGTCGGCGGTCAGATGGTCGGCGACGGCGGGCGAGAGCCACAGGCCGACCCCCATCCGCTCCACGCCGAGCCGCTTGCGCACCGGCACGGCGTAGCGGGTGAGATGGGCGATCAGGTTCTCCAGATCCTCCGCGGGGTGCACGCCTGCGTTGTAGGCGAGGTGAACGAGCGTTCCGTCATCGTGACGCAGGCGCATCGGTTTCCTCCACGACTCTCACTGGTTTCCCCCTCGCCCGCTGGTGCCACTCCGAGCATGTCGGCCCGTGGCGGCGTGCGCGTCAGCCCTGGGTTGATCTCTTGCTACTCCCAGGGGAGCAGTCCCGACCGTAGAGACACGCTCTTGCGGATCACTTGGACAGGACTTGGCGAAGCTCTACACAGAGTAGTACTACTTGTCGTGGCGGGGCCACTCGCCCTTCAACGATTCGGCAACGTTTCCCGTCACCACATGCGAAAACCCCCGTGCGCCGGAGCGCACGGGGGTTTTCGTGAACTGGGTCAGCTCTGGATGGAACCGGCGATCGCCGCCGCGGAGTCGGGCACCTGAGTGGCGTCCTCTCCCGCGAACAGGAACCTGGCGTCGTCGCCCTCACCCTCGATGGTCACCTTCACGACCTGCCCCGGACGGAGCTCGCCGTAGAGGATCTTCTCCGACAGCGAGTCTTCCAGCTCGCGCTGGATCGTACGGCGCAGCGGCCGGGCGCCCATGACCGGGTCGTAGCCGCGGTCGGCCAGCAGCTGCCTGGCCTCGGGCGAGACGTCGAGCCCCATGTCGCGGTCCTTCAGCCGCTCGGCCACCTGCGCGAGCATCAGATCGACGATCTTGATGATCTCGTTGGGCGTGAGCTGGTGGAAGACCACGATGTCGTCGACACGGTTGAGGAACTCGGGCCGGAAGTGCTGCTTGAGCTCTTCCTGGACCTTGGCCTTCATCCGGTCGTAGTTGGAGTCGGCGTCGTTGGACTTCGCGAACCCGACCCCGATGCCCTTGGAGATGTCGCGGGTGCCGAGGTTGGTGGTCATGATGATGACCGTGTTCTTGAAGTCGACCACCCGGCCCTGGGCGTCGGTCAGGCGACCGTCTTCCAGGATCTGCAGCAGCGAGTTGAAGATGTCGGGGTGGGCCTTCTCGATCTCGTCGAACAGGACCACGGAGAACGGCTTGCGCCGCACCTTCTCGGTGAGCTGGCCGCCCTCCTCGTAGCCGACGTAGCCGGGAGGCGAGCCGAACAGCCGCGAGACGGTGTGCTTCTCCATGAACTCCGACATGTCCAGGCTGATCAGCGCGTCCTCGTCGCCGAAGAGGAACTCCGCCAGAGCCTTGGACAGCTCGGTCTTACCGACACCGGACGGACCCGCGAAGATGAACGAGCCGCCGGGACGCCGCGGGTCCTTCAGACCGGCGCGGGTGCGCCGGATGGACCGCGACAGGCCCTTGATGGCGTCGTCCTGCCCGATGATCCGCTTGTGGAGCTCGTCCTCCATGCGGAGCAGGCGCTGCGACTCCTCCTCGGTCAGCTTGAAGACCGGGATGCCGGTGGCGGTGGCCAGGACCTCGGCGATGAGCTCCTCGGTGACCTCGGCCACGACGTCCATGTCGCCGGCCTTCCACTCCTTCTCGCGCCGCTCGCGCTTGAGCTGGAGCTGCTTCTCCTGGTCGCGGAGGGCAGCCGCCTTCTCGAAGTCCTGCGCGTCGATCGCGGACTCCTTGTCGCGGCGGACGTTGGCGATCTTCTCGTCGTACTCGCGCAGGTCCGGCGGCGCGGTCATGCGGCGGATGCGCATGCGCGAGCCGGCCTCGTCGATGAGGTCGATCGCCTTGTCGGGAAGGTAGCGGTCGCTGATGTAGCGGTCGGCCAGCTGCGCGGCGGCCACCAGCGCGCCGTCGGTGATCGACACGCGGTGGTGGGCCTCGTAGCGGTCGCGCAGACCCTTGAGGATCTCGATCGTGTGGCTGAGCGAGGGCTCGGCCACCTGGATCGGCTGGAACCGGCGCTCCAGCGCGGCGTCCTTCTCGAGGTACTTGCGGTACTCGTCGAGAGTCGTGGCACCGATGGTCTGCAGCTCGCCGCGGGCCAGCATCGGCTTGAGGATGCTGGCGGCGTCGATCGCGCCCTCGGCGGCGCCCGCACCCACGAGCGTGTGGAGCTCGTCGATGAACAGGATGATGTCGCCGCGCGTGCGGATCTCCTTGAGCACCTTCTTCAGGCGCTCTTCGAAGTCGCCGCGGTAGCGGGAGCCGGCGACCAGGGCGCCGAGGTCAAGCGTGTAGAGCTGCTTGTCCTTCAGCGTCTCGGGCACCTCGCCCCTGACGATCTTCTGCGACAGGCCCTCGACGACGGCGGTCTTGCCGACGCCGGGCTCGCCGATGAGAACGGGGTTGTTCTTGGTCCTCCGGGAGAGGACCTGCATGACCCGCTCGATCTCCTTCTCACGGCCGATGACCGGATCCAGCTTGCCCTCGCGGGCGGCCTGGGTCAGGTTGCGGCCGAACTGGTCGAGCACCAGGGACGTCGACGGGGCCGACTCCTGGGGGCCGCCGGCGGCGGCCGGCTCCTTGCCCTGGTAACCGTGGAGCAGCTGGATTACCTGCTGCCGCACCCGGTTGAGATCAGCTCCAAGCTTGACCAGCACCTGGGCGGCCACACCCTCACCCTCGCGGATGAGACCGAGCAGGATGTGCTCGGTGCCGATGTAGTTGTGACCCAGCTGCAAAGCCTCACGGAGCGACAGCTCGAGGACCTTCTTGGCCCGCGGGGTGAAGGGAATGTGCCCCGACGGAGCCGACTGGCCCTGGCCGATGATCTCCTCGACCTGCTGACGCACGCCCTCAAGGCTGATGCCGAGGCTCTCCAGAGCCTTGGCGGCCACGCCCTCACCTTCGTGGATCAAACCAAGAAGAATGTGCTCAGTGCCGATGTAGTTGTGGTTGAGCATCCTGGCCTCTTCTTGGGCCAGGACGACAACACGCCTTGCTCGGTCGGTGAACCTCTCGAACATCTCGTCGCTCCTCACAGAGCGGTCAGTCAGGCCGGTAAATCCGGTCCCGTCATCCCGCATGCTAGCCCTGGCTCGGCGAACCGTGCCCTCTGCCGCTGACGCGCTCTATAGCAGAGAGCGTTCCCCGAGAGCAGGGCGTTCACCCTCCATCCAACTATGGTTCGGGGGTGACGTGTTCCCGATACGCCGCAAGCGAACGATGTTTGGGACGCATGGGTACTGCGGCTCTTATTCGCCGCCGGCGGCGGTGGCAGATCACACGGATCGGCGATGGGGACGCCTGACGGGCCGGCCCTTGGGTCGGGTCGTCGCCCGTCATCATGCCCATGCATCCTGAGACGCCGGGTCCGTATCTCTTACACCCTGCCATCGTATGTGGCGATGCAAACGCGGGCCAAGCGGATGTGCATCGCATCACCCAGAGCGAAATCCGCCGCCTGATCAGTCTGGTCAGCGACGTTACCAGTCCGGCGTGATCGCCAAGGCCCGGAGGGACGGAACGGTAGGTGGCCTACCCGACGCGGGAAGTGCGCGCAATGCGCGGCAGCGGCCCCTTCAGAGAAGCCGTACAACAGAGATGGGGCCCCAGATCGCCCGAAAGCGCTGGAGCCCCGTCATCCCCGACAAAACCGCCAAAACACGCGCCCGGCGGTTCGATGCGAAGACCCAAATGCCCATGTTTCGGGCGAATCGAAGATCGACAGAACGGAAAGTGTCCACGATCTGAGATTCGCCCTGAACGATCATGCGCTTATGGCGACCGCCGGGGTCCTTAGGCGAGCGGCATAAGCGCATGGTCAGCCGACGGCTCCCTTAGTGGGCCGCCTCGTACTTCTCGACGACGGTGGAGGCGATCCGGCCTCGCTCACTGACGGGCAGACCGTGGGCCTTGGCCCACTGCCTGATCTCGGCGCTCTTCTCGCGGCTCATCGCCCGCTGACCGCCGCGGCCTCGACGGCGCGTGGTGACCGCCCCTGCCCTGCGAGCGTGCTGCACGAAAGGCGTGAGAGCGTCCCTCAGCTTCTTGGCGTTAACGTCGCTGAGGTCAATCTCATAGGAAGCGCCGTCAATAGCGAAGCTGACCGTCTCATTGGCCTCGCCCCCATCGAGGTCATCGATGAGAATCTCCTGGATCTGCTTGGCCATCTACGCAATCCTTTCCGGAGCATTGTTTCATTCGCTCGACCAAACATATACCCGGAAAGACGTTAAGACAATTCAGCTCAGCGACGATTCCGCTGAGTCGCTGATCAGTTGCTCTTCTCGGCCTGATCCTGCCGGTTTGGCCGCCTCCCAGGGCCCTCGGCGCGCACCAACTTCACCACCCCAAAGATGAAGGCGCCCCCCACGACGAGCGGCGGGATGAGCGCCGACAAAACCTCTGTCACAACTTCCATTCGTCCTCGCCTCCACAGCGGACGGGGGGTTTCCTGGCCTTTTATGCACGGGCGGTGCGGCGGGCGCGGGCTTGACCGCCCCGGGTGTCGCCCTGTCGACGACCTTCGCACCGCAGACCATAGCGGCACACAGATGCCCATAGCCTGGCAGGGGCATCAACATCCGGCAACCCGGACGCCTCATAGCCTAATGCCAGTCTCTCCAGGTGCCTTACCGGATCTACCCCAAGTTTCCTGAAAAGCGGCGCCCAGGCTTCCCAGCTCAGGAATGATCTTTAACGACGAGGGTTCCGGCCAGCTTGTCATGGGGCCCACGCTGCAGCGGCTTGTCGATCAGGATGAGCAGGCCCACCGCGAACACGTACATTCCGGCCAGCAGATTGAGCACCGGAATGCCCATCACGATGGCCGGGGCCGGATAGCCGAGGACCCGTTTCAACCGGTCACGCGCCCCCAGCCGGGCCGGTTCCACCCGAATGCGCATGATCGCCTTGCCGAACGTGCGCCCGCCTCGTGAAAGCGTGACCCAGTCGTAGACCGTATAACCCAGCCCGGCCAACACCCATGCGAACACGCCCGGCAAACGGCCCCCGAAGAGCTCCAGCACCCCGACAGTCCGGAAGATGCCCCACAGCGCGATGAACAGAATGTAATAGAACACCCCGAAGACGAGCGCTTCAATGAGCCGGGCGGCCAGCCGTTCCCACCATTCCGCGGGCACCGGATCGGCCCGCGGCGTCGTGGCCATAACCCTCACCTCGCCCCATCGGTGTCCCGACCGTTCCCATTCTGGTACGGAGCACACACGCGAAAACAGGGACCGGTGGATCACCGATCCCTGTTTTCCGAGCCGTACAGGCTACTTGATCTTCACCACGACGGTGCCGGCGAACTTGTCGGCGAACGTCTGCTGCAGAGGCTTGTCCCACAGCTGCGAGGCGGCGTTGAGCATGACCGCGATCGCGCCGAGGAAGGCACCGACGAGCGGGAGGATCCCGAGCGCATAGCCGCCCCACGTGCCGCCGGCCCGCTTCAGGGCCATGTTGCCCGGCAGGCCGCCGGGCGGCATGGCGCCGCCCACGGGGACGACCTTGATCCCCATCACCATCTTGCCGACCGTCTGACCGTTCATCTTGGTCATGAAGTAGTCGTAGGCGACGTAGAGGCCGACCAGCAGGATCCACTGGATGAGACCGATCAGGAACGAGCTGAAGAAGCCCGTCGTGACACCCGTCACCGAGTTGTAGCTGGCCACGAAGAAGATGCCCAGCACCAGGGAGATGAGGAAATAGACGACGCCGAAGATGCAGCCGTCGATGAGACGGGCCACCAGCCGCTGCCACCACTCCGCCAGCGGCGCGGGGGCACCCGGAGGCTGCACGCCGACCGGCTGGCCGTAGCCCGGCTGCCCGTAGGCGGGCTGACCGTACTGCTGGCCGTACTGGGGCTGCTGACCGTAGCCGGGCTGGCCGTACTGCTGCTGGCCATACTGCGCCTGCTGACCGTAGCCGGGCTGGCCGTACTGCTGCCCTGACTGCGGCTGCTGACCGTAACCCTGCTGGCCGTAGGCCTGCTGACCGTAGCCGGACTGGGAATCGGGCTGCTGGCCGTAACCGGGCTGGGAGGGGGCCTGCTGACCGTAGCCCTGCTGACCGTAAGCCTGCTGACCCGAGGAGGGCTGCTGGCCGTAGCCCTGCTGACCCGAGGAGGGCTGCTGGCCGTAGCCGGGCTGGCCGTACTGCTGCTGACCGTACTGGGGCTGCTGACCGTAGTCGGGTTGCGAGGGAGCCTGCTGGCCGTACTGGGGCTGCTGGCCGTAGTCAGGCTGGGAAGGGGCCTGCTGGCCGTACTGGGGCTGGCCGTAGTCGGGTTGCGAGGGAGCCTGCTGACCGTACTGAGGCTGCTGACCGTAACCCTGCTGGCCGTAGTCGGGCTGCTGGCCGTACTGGGGCTGGCCGTAGCCCGGCTGGGACGCGCCCTGCTGGCCGTAGCCCTGCTGACCCGGCTGACCGTACTGCTGCTGCTGCCCGTACGGGGGCTGCTGGCCGTACTGGCCCTGGCCGTAGGGGTCGTCGGCCCTGTAGCCCACGACCGTCGCGTCGGGATCCTCCCCATGGGGGTGTCCCGGGTTGTGCCCGTATCCCGGATGATTCTCGCTGGATTCATCCTGCGGATACGGCGGCTGTCCGGTGCTCACCGTGTCACCTCGCTTCGCGTGCGCATGTGGCACGTGTCAGGGCACATGCCTGTCCTGGACAACGTATCGACATGGGTATCAACAATCACCTTTTCTGTCAGTCAAGATCCGCATCACCCGAGGTCAGGTGGAGCAACATCCGTGTGTTCCCCAGGGTGTTGGGCTTGACGTGTTCCAGGTCCAGGAACTCGGCCACGCCCTCGTCGTACGAGGCCAGGAGTTCGGCGTAGACCTCGGGCGAGACCGGGGTGCCTTTGATCACCCGGAATCCGTGTCTCGCGAAGAAGTCGACCTCGAATGTGAGGCAGAAAACACGCTGCAGGCCGAGTTCTTTGGCCGTGTCGATGAGGGCCGTGACGATGCGGTGGCCGATGGCCAGCCCGCGCGCCTCCGGGTGGACCGCCACGGTGCGGATCTCCGCCAGGTCCTCCCAGAGGACGTGCAGCGCCCCGCAGCCGACGACCTTGCCGTCGCGCTCGGCGACCCAGAACTCCTGCACGTCCTCGTACAGGGTGACCGTGGCCTTCTCCAGCAGCCGGGGGCCGGGGCCTCCATAGGTGTCGACCAGGAATTTGATGGCCTTGACGTCCGGCGTCCGGGCACGCCGGACCAGGACCTGCGTGTCGGGAAGGGGACGTTCGGCGACCTGCTCCATGACCCTCCAGCCTACAGTTTGTGATTACGGCTCACCCCTAACCCCGGACTTGCGCCCATCTTGTAACGTCTCGTGGCTGTACGAGCACCTGTGGCGTTGGAGGTTTCCTACCGTTCCATGCCTGGTCCAAGCAGGCACAAAGAGGACATGAAGTCTTTGCCGTACCGTGCTTTACGAGACCACCTTGTGACCCCCCGGTTGTGAAATCTCTACAGAGTCTGTAGTTCCGGTTGAGCAGGAACCCTCGGTGCATTAGTGTCCAGCGTCGATGTCCCCGTGCATGTGGCGCGGAGACGCGCCCAATCCCCGCAAGGGGAGCCGGGGACCCGCCGGCGGCGTTCGAGCGGCGCCGCCAGGGGTGAGTCCGAGCACCTCGCTCGGTAGGGCCGGTCCGAGCCCGAACCCGTCAGCTAACCCGGTCGGCGCGCTACGGAAGGAGCTCGATTGGTGAAGCGCACGCGCGACCGCAGGGGGAGTTCCGCGGGCGAGCGCGCCCGCCCTCCGGAACGGGCCGGCTACGGCCGCAGGCTGGGCATCGTGGGCGCCACCCTCGCCGCGCTGCTCGTCGCCGCTCCCGCGGGCACCGTCGCCGCCGACCCCAAGCCCTCGCTCAAGGAGCTCTCCGAGCAGGTCGAGGAGATGCACCTGGAGATCGAGACCCTCACCGAGCAGTACAACGGGCAGCGCGAGAAGCTCAAGACGGCCAAGAAGGCCGTGGAGAACGCCAAGAAGAGGCTCGCCGCCAGCGAGGCCGACCTGGCCACGAAGAAGACCAGGGCGTCGCAGCTGGTCGAGGCCGAATACATGTCGGGCGGCCTCAGCCGGGTGCTCGCCTTCACCACCGGCGGCGACCCCGAGAGCTACCTCGACCGCGCGGCCACCACCTACGCCCTGCGACAGCAGCAGAGCGAGGAGGTCCTCAAGCTGACCAAGGCGATGGACGCGGCCGAGCGGGCCAGGACCGGCGCCCAGACCCGCATCGACGAGGTCAACAAGATCGTCAAGGACCTCGGCGCCAAGCGCGACCGGATCTCCACGCTCGTCACCAAGGTCGAGAGCCGGCTGTTCCAGCGCGCGCTCGGCGAGGCCGGCCGCCCCGGCACCAGGGCCGTCAAGGTGACCCTGCCCATCCCCGGCGACGGCAAGGCGGCCCAGGCCGCCCGCTGGGCCCTCACCCAGCAGCTCAAGCCGTACGTCTGGGGCGCGGAAGGCCCCAACGGCTACGACTGCTCGGGGCTGGTCATGGCCGCCTACCAGCGCGTCGGCATCTCGCTGCCGCACTACACCGGCGACCAGTGGACCGCGGGCAGGCACATCGCGCGCGAGGAGCTGCGCCCCGGCGACCTGGTCTTCTTCTACAGCGACCTGCACCACGTGGGCATCTACCTCGGCGGCGGCATGATGGTGCACGCGCCGCGCACGGGCGACGTCGTGCGCATCGCCTCACTCGACCGGCGCCCCTACGCCGGAGCGGTGCGCATCGCCGACTGACGGCTAGATCAGCTGGCGGCGCGCGGCCCAGGCCACGGCTTCGATGGCCGTGGCCACCCCGATCCGGTCGCAGATGCCCCTCAGTCTTCGGCGCACCGTGCGGCCGCTGCAATCAAGGCGCCTCCCCACTCGGTCTACTGTGACGCCCTTGGCCAGCTCCGCCAGCAACGCCAGATCTGCATGGCTCAGTTCAACATTTTCACTGAGCACATCCATCGGGAGCCCTCCCCCCCAACAGCACTACTCGGTGACGTCCTGGCACGAGCGAAAGGCTGCTCGCCCCGACTACGTAAACGCATCCGGCAAAGGCCGTCAAGCGTAAGATCTGCCCTACTTGACCATAGCCATTGACATGATCCGTCCTACGTGAAGTACTCGGCGTATGTCGGCACATTTCCAAGCGCAATGATCGATCACAAGGACTCTGACAGCGCGCCGCCGTCCACGCTGAGCCCCAGCGACATGCTGGGTTTCGATCCGTACGATTATGCGTTCCTGCGCGAGCCGTATTCCCGATACCGGAAGCTGCGCGAGAGCGGGCCGCTCTTCCGGACGCGCGGCGGGCTGCTCGTCGCCACCTCCCACGAGCTCTGCTCGGCCCTGTTGCGCGACCCTCGTTTCGGTCACGGCCCCGCCCCCGCGCCCGCCGGGCCGGACGAACCGGTCCGTTCGTTCCTCATGATGGACCCGCCGGACCACACCCGGATGCGCGGACTCGTCAGCAAGGCCTTCACGCCCGGCATGGTGCGGCGGCTGCGTCCGCGCATCGAGACGATCACCGCGGACCTGATCGCCGCGCTGCCCGACGAGGCCGACCTGGTCCGCGACTTCGCCTACCCGCTGCCCGTCATGGTGATCAGCGAGATGCTGGGCGTGCCGGCGGAGGACCACGAGCGCTTCCGCGGCTGGAGCGAGACCCTGGCGCGCAGCCTCGACCCGATCGTCACCGACGAGCTGACCGAGCGCTCACAACGCCACCGGCGCGAGTTCCACGACTACTTCCAGGGTCTCATCGCGCTGCGGCGGGAGCGGCCGGCCGACGACCTGCTCAGCGCGCTCGTCCAGGTCGAGGAGCTGACCGAGCGCGAGCTGCTGGCCACGTGCGTGCTGCTGCTGGTGGCCGGTCACGAGACGACCGTCAACCTCATCGCCAACGGCGTGCTCAACCTGGTCAGGCACGGCGTGCTGGGGCGGGCGGCCGAGCGGCCCAGGGAGGTCGTGGAGGAGGTGCTCAGGTATGACCCGCCGGTCCAGCTCACGGCCCGCGTCGCGCTGGAGGACGCCGAGCTGGGCGGCGTCCGGGTGCCGGCGGGCACGTCGACGCTGGCGCTGGTCGGCGCGGCCAACCGCGACCCCGCGGCCTTCCCCGACCCGGACCGGTTCGACGTGGGGCGGGCGCCCGGCAGGCATCTGGCGTTCGGT
This sequence comes from Nonomuraea sp. NPDC050478, assembly GCF_044458265.1. Classification (NCBI taxonomy): domain Bacteria; kingdom Bacillati; phylum Actinomycetota; class Actinomycetes; order Streptosporangiales; family Streptosporangiaceae; genus Nonomuraea; species Nonomuraea sp. NPDC050478. Next base: position 539,941 of record NZ_JBITHT010000001.1, read on the forward strand.
CTGGGGGTGCACTTCTGCCTGGGTGCGCCGCTGGCCCGGCTGGAAGGGGAGGTGGCGCTGGCCGCGCTGGCCGGGGCCGCGCCGGGGCTGGAGCTGGCCGACGCGGATCCGCCGTACAAGGAGAACCTGGTGCTGCGCGGCCTGGCCCGGCTGCCCGTCAGGCTCAACCGCCCGCGCTTGTAGCGCGGGCGGGCTGGCTCGGCGCGGTCAGCGGGTGGGCTTGACCAGGGGGAAGAGGATGGTCTCGCGGATGTTGCGGCCCGTGAAGGCCATGATCATCCGGTCGATGCCGGCGCCCATGCCGCCCGTCGGGGGCATGCCGTACTCCAGGGCCTGCAGGAAGTCCTCGTCGAGCTGCATGGCCTCCAGGTCGCCGCCGGCGGCGAGCAGGGACTGCTCCTCCAGGCGGCGGCGCTGGTCGATCGGGTCGATGAGCTCGGAGTAGGCGGTGCCGAGCTCGGTGCCGAACCCGATGAGGTCCCACTTCTCGGTCAGCAGCGGGTTGTCGCGGTGGACGCGGGCCAGCGGGGACGTCTCCAGCGGATAGTCCATGACGAACGTGGGCTGGACGAGGGTGTGTTCGACCAGCTCCTCGAACAGCTCCTGGACCAGCTTGCCCTGGCCCCACTTCGGGTCCCAGTGCACGTCGTGCTTGTCGGCCAGGCCGCGGACGCGCTCCAGCGGGGTCTCGGTGGTGACCTCCTCGCCCACCGCGGCGGACACCAGGTCGTAGAGCTTGGCCCGCGGCCACTCGGGCAGCCCGAGGTCGACCTCGACGCCGTCGTGGACGACCACGGTGGTGTCGAGCGCGGCGACCACGGCCTTCTGGTACATGCGCTGGGTGAGGTCGGCCATGTCGTGGTAGTCGAGGTAGGTGCCGTAGGCCTCGACCATGGTGAACTCGGGGTTGTGGGTGGAGTCGGCGCCTTCGTTGCGGAAGTTGCGGTTGACCTCGAAGACCTTCTCGACGCCGCCCACCACGAGCCGCTTGAGGTAGAGCTCGATCGCGATGCGGAGGTAGAGCTCCATGTCGTAGGCGTTGATGTGGGTCGCGAAGGGCCGGGCCGCCGCGCCGCCGTGGATCGGCTGCAGCATCGGCGTCTCGACCTCGAGGTAGCCCTCCTCGTGCCAGAAGTCGCGCACCGCGCGCACGGTGGCGCTGCGGACGCGGGCCATCTTGCGCGCCTCGTCGTTGACGATGAGGTCGACGTAACGCTGGCGGACCCTGGCCTCGGGGTCGGTCAGGCCGAGGTGCTTCTCGGGCAGCGGGCGCAGGCACTTGGACGTGATCTGCCAGCGGTCGGCGAGGATGGACAGCTCGCCGCGCCGCGAGGTGATCACCTCGCCCTCGACGCCGACGTGGTCGCCCAGGTCGACGTCGTGCTTCCAGGACGCGAGCGACTCCTCCCCCACCTTGTCGAGCGAGATCATGACCTGGAGGTCGCCGCTGCCGTCGCGCAGGGTGGCGAAGCAGAGCTTGCCGCCGACGCGGTTGAGCATGACGCGCCCGGCCACGCCGACCCGGTCGCCGGTGGCGGTGTCGGGCTCCAGGCCCTGGTATTTCGCCCTGACCTCCGCGTTGGTGGTCGTGCGGGGGAAACTCACCGGGTAAGGGTCGACGCCTTCGGCGCGAAGGCGGTCGAGCTTCTCCCTCCGGATGCGCATCTGCTCGGGAAGTTCGTCGCTCACATCACCAAAGGGTAGGGGATACGGCCACGTGCAAGGTCTCGTCGGTCCCCTGCAGGGGGCCTGCAAGCACGCTCGGTTACCCATGTGTCACGGGCTCGAAGGGGGATCCGGCAGCGGGCCGGTCCAGGGGAGGGCTCGGGGAGAGACCATGTTCAGGAAGATCGCCACCGGCCTGCTCGCCGTCGCCGCCACCGGGGCCGTCGCCCTGTCGATGCCCGCCGCCGCGAGCGCCACCACCGCCGACGGGCACTCCTGGGGCCCGGTCTACGCCAAGCACCACCTCGCCAAGGCCCAGGGCTGGATCGGCGTGGAGTGGGACGAGCACCAGACGTCCAACACGGTCCACCTCCGCGGCCGGCTCCACGACCTCGACCAGCGCACCTACGGGCAGGGCGGCAAGTGCGCCTACGTGAGGTTCCAGGCGGCCGGCTTCGACCACGAGTGGGACGCGGTCCACGCCAGGAAGTTCTGCGGCTACCCGGGCTCCAAGAAGCTCCGGTTCGACGTGGACGACGTCGCGGCGGTGCGGGTGAAGGTCTGCCAGATCCACCCGCACCAGCAGTGGGTGAGCAAGTGCGGCCAGTGGGAGTACCTGTACGCCGCCGAGTCCGAGTGAGTTTCCTCCAGCCGCAAGCGGCCCCCTACCCGAGCGGGGGGCCGCTTGCTCATGTGTCAGCCGGTGTTGCGGTGGTAGATGAGCCGCAGGCCGATCAGCGTGAGCCACGGCTCGTGCACGTCGATGGAGCGCGACTCGCCGACGACCAGGCCGGCGTGGCTGCCGGTGGCGACCACGGTCACGTCGTCGGGGTCGTCGGCCAGCTCGGCGGCCATCCGTTCGACGATGCCGTCGACCTGGCCGGCGAAGCCGTAGATGATGCCCGCCTGAAGCGCTTCGACGGTGTTCTTGGCGATGACGGAGCGGGGCCTGATCAGCTCCACCTTGTGGAGCTGGGCGCCGGCGGCGGCCAGGGCGTCGACGGAGATCTCGATGCCGGGAGCGGTGACGGCGCCGATGTACTCGCCCTTGGCCGACACCGCGTCGAACGAGGTGGCGGTGCCGAAGTCGACGATGACGCACGGGCCGCCGTACTGGTCGATGGCGGCCAGCGCGTTGACGATGCGATCGCTGCCGACCTCCTTGGGGTTGTCCATCCGTACGGGCACGCCGGTGCGGACGCCGGGCTCGACCACGACGGCGGTGACGTCGCCGTAGTAGCGGCGGCACATCTCGCGCATCTCGTTGAGCACGCTGGGCACGGTCGAGCAGATCGCGATGCCGCCGATGTCGGCGCCCTTCAGCAGGGGTGACTGACCGAGCAGTCCCTGCAGGACGACCGCGATCTCGTCGGCGGTGCGGCGGGCGTCGGTGGCCAGCCGCCAGTGCTCGATGACGTCCTCGCCCTCGAAGAGCCCGAGCACCGTGTGCGTGTTGCCGACGTCGATCGTGAGCAGCATGTGTTACCCCCGTAGATCCAGTGCGACGTCCAGGGCCGGCGCCGAGTGGGTAAGGGCGCCTACCGCAAGGTAGTCCACGCCAGTCTCCGCCACGTCACGGGCCGATTCCAAGGTCAATCCCCCGCTGGCTTCGAGCGCAACCGCCTTGTTGGCGCGATTTTTCACAATTTGGACGGCCTGGGTGGTTTGTTCCACCGTGAAGTTGTCCAGCAAGATCAGGTCCGCCCCCTCGGCCAGCGCCTCCTCCAGCTCCGCGAGGCTGTCGACCTCGACCTCGATCGGCAGGTCCGGGTACCGTTCGCGCACCGCGCGGAACGCCGGCGCCACCCCTCCTGCGGCCACCACGTGGTTGTCCTTGATCAGGGCCGCGTCGGACAGCGACATCCGGTGGTTGACGCCGCCGCCGCAGCGCACCGCGTACTTCTCCAGCGCCCGCAGCCCCGGCAGCGTCTTGCGGCTGTCGCGCACCCGCGCCCGGGTGCCGCCGATCGCCTCGGCCCACCGGCCGGTGAGCGTGGCGATGCCGGACAGGTGCGTGACCAGGTTCAGCGCCGTGCGCTCGGCCGTCAGCAGGGCCCTGGTCGGGCCCTCCACCGTCATCAGCACCTCGCCGCGGCGGACGCGCTCGCCGTCCTCGGTCTTCCTCTCGGTACGGGTCGCGCCCAGCCGCAGGAAGACCGCCTCGGCGAGGGCGAGGCCGGCCACGACGCCGTCGGCGCGGGCCACCATGTCGCCGGACGAGAGCTGACCGGCCGGGATCGTGGCGATGCTGGTGACGTCGCCGGCCGCCGACAGGTCCTCGGCCAGCGCCCGGTCGATCACGGCGTCGGCGTCGGCGGGGTCGAGCCCGGCGTCGGCCAGCTCCCGGGCCAGCCTCGGCGGCATGGCGTCGCCGTGCGGGGTGTAGGTCATCTGCAGGCCCTCCTCGGTCAGGGTCACGTCCAGGTGGCCGAGCCACTCGTGGTCGTCGCGCTCGGGGCGGTCCTCCCGCCAGTGGGAGCCGCGCGTCTCCAGCCGCGCCGCGGCCGTGCCCGCGAGCACGGTGGCGACGGTGAGCAGGTTGGTGGTCTCCCACGACTCGGTGCACGGCGGCACCTCGACGGGCGTCCAGCGGGCGTCGCGCAGCGCCCTGGCCGTGGCCGTCAGGGAGCCGCGGTTACGCAGCACCCCGGCGCCGGCGCTCATGTGGTGCTGGATCCGGCCGCGCGCCCGCGAGTCGATCAGCCCGGCCGGGACGGCGGACTGCTCCGGCCCGCCCGGCCGGGGCCTGGCGCGGTGCACGTCCTCGGCGATCCGCTCGGCGAACACCAGCCCTTCGAGCAGCGAGTTGGAGGCCAGCCGGTTGGCGCCGTGCACGCCGGTGCAGGCGACCTCGCCGCACGCGTACAGGCCCTCGATGGACGTGCGGCCGTACAGGTCCGTACGGACGCCGCCGCTGGCGTAGTGGGCGGCCGGGGAGACCGGGATGAGCTGGGTGACCGGGTCGATGCCGTGGGCGCGGCAGACGGCCTCGATGGTGGGGAACCTGGTCCGCCACTTGTCCGGCCCGAAGTGGCGGCCGTCGAGGAAGACGTGGTCGCGCCCGGTCTCCCGCATCACCCGCATGATCGCCTTGGCCACCACGTCACGCGGCGCCAGGTCGGCCAGCTCGTGGACGCCGGTCATGAACCTGTCGCCCTCGTGGTCGACCAGGAACGCGCCCTCTCCCCTGACCGCCTCGGAGATCAGCGGCTGCTGCCCGGTCGAGTCCTCGCCCAGCCACAGCACGGTCGGGTGGAACTGGACGAACTCCAGGTCGCGCACCACCGCGCCGGCCCGCAGCGCCAGCGCCACCCCGTCGCCCGTGGACACGACCGGGTTGGTGGTGGCCGCGTAGACCTGGCCCATGCCGCCGGTGGCGAGCACGACCGCGCGGGCCCGCACCGCGCCCACGCCGTCGCGCGCGCCCTCGCCCATGACGTGCAGGGTGACGCCGGTGGCCCGGCCCGCGGCGTCCTTCAGCAGATCGAGGACGAGCGCGTGCTCGATCACCTCGATGCCGCTCGCGCGTACCGCCTCGACCAACGCCCGCTGCACCTCGGCGCCGGTGGCGTCGCCGCCCGCGTGCACGATGCGGTCGCGCCGGTGACCGCCCTCGCGGGTGAGCTGGAGCCGGCCGTCGGGGGTGCGGTCGAAGCGGGCGCCGCGGTCCATCAGCCGCCGCAGCGCCCCCGGCCCCTCGGTGACCAGCGTGCGCACGGCCCGCGTGTCGCACAGTCCGACGCCGGCCAGCAGCGTGTCGTTGAGGTGCTCGTCCGGGCTGTCGCCGGGGTCGAGGACGGCGGCTATGCCGCCCTGCGCCCATCGGGTGGAGCCGGAGGAGAGCACGTCCTTGGTGACGACCAGGACCCGCTCGGCCGGGGCCAGCTCGGCGTGGCGCAGCGCCACGGTGAGCCCGGCGATCCCGGATCCGACGACGACCAGGTCGGCCTCGGCGGTCCAGCCCGGATCGGGCGCCGCCAGCCGCAGGGGGATCGCCGGTGCACTCATGGGCCCTCCTCAATCGGGGCTATTTCGTCAATATGACGATAACGCCTGACCGAGTATGCGCGCGCCCCGGGGGCCGCTACCGGCCCAGCCGCACCACCATGTTGTCGATCAGCCTGGTCGCGCCGACCTTCGCGGCCACCGCGAGAACCGCTTCTCCCTCGTACGGGTCGGAGACCTCCGTGAACGTGGCCGGATCCACCAGCACCAGGTAGTCGAGCTCCAGCTCCGGCGGGGCCTCGGCGAGCACCTTCGAGGCCGCGGCGCGGACCCGGGCCGGGGTCGGCTCCCCCGCTCCGGCGCGCAGGGCGCGCGACAGCGCCAGCGCCACCCGGCGCTCGCCGGCCGACAGGTAGCGGTTGCGGCTCGACAGGGCCAGGCCGTCGGGCTCCCTGACGGTCGGCGCGCCGACGACCTCCACGGGCACGTCCAGATCGGCGACCATGCGGCGGATCATGGACAGCTGCTGGGCGTCCTTCTGCCCGAACACCGCGACGTCCGGCCGCACCAGGTTGAACAGCTTGAGCACCACGGTCAGCATGCCGTCGAAGTGGCCCGGCCTGGAGGCGCCCTCGACGATCCGCCCCATCTCGCCCGCGCACACGCTCACCTGACGGTCGGGGAGGTACATGTCGCCCGCCGCCGGGGCGAACACCACGTCCACGCCCTCCTCGCGGCACGCCGCCAGGTCGGCGTCGAAGGTCCGCGGGTAGCGGGAGTAGTCCTCCCCGGGCCCGAACTGCAGCGGGTTGACGAAGACGCTGACGACGACCTGGTCGGCGCGGTCGCGGGCCAGCCTGATGAGCGAGCGGTGCCCTTCGTGCAGGGCTCCCATGGTGGGGACGAGGGCGAGGGTGCCGCCACCGCGGGCCTTGATCAGATCGGTGCGGTTCCTGGCGAGGATGAGGTCCATGCGCTGCCTCCGAGAACGGATCCATGCCCGTCGCGGGTCACGGTCAGGTCCATATGTTGCCACCCAGCGCGTCGAGGAGCCGCTCCGCCTCCTCCGGTTTCAGCAGCCCGGCCGCCAGCGCCCGGTCGGCCGTGAGCCTGGCCAGCGCCACGTAGGCGTCGGCCGCCTCGGGGGCGGCCAGGATCAGCGCGTCGACGTGCTTGCGCACGGTGCCGGCGTCGCCGCGCACGACCGGCCCGGTCAGGGCCGACAGGCCGAGCCTGAGCACGTTGTCGAGCGCGGCGCCGAGCAGCGGCCCGAGCATCCGGCCCGGGTGGTCGACGCCGATGCGGCCGAGCAGCTCCTCCGACTCGGCGATGAGCGTCACCATGTGGTTGGAGGCGTTGGCCAGGGCCGCGTGGTAGAGCGGGCGGTCGGCGTCGGCGATCCACACCGGCTCCCCGCCCATCTCGATGACCAGGGCCTCGGCGATCGGCCGCAGCGGCTCGGGGGCGGTGACGCCGAAGGAGCAGCCGGTGATGCGGTTGAGGTCGTCGTCGCGGCCGGTGAAGGTCATCACCGGGTGCAGCGCCAGCGGCAGCGCGCCCTTGCGGGCGGCCGGGTCGAGCACGGACAGCCCGTACGCGCCGCTGCAGTGGACGAGGATCTTGCCGTGCAGGTCGGCGCCGGTGGCGGCCAGGCCGCCCACGAGGTCGGGCAGCGCGTCGTCGGGCACGGTGAGCAGGATGAGCTGGGCCGCCGCCACCACCTGGTCGGGCCGCACCGGCTCGACCCCGAGCCTGGCCGCGGCCCAACGCTGGGAGGCGTCGGAGACGCCGCTCGCGGCGACGACGCGATGGCCGGCCTGCGCCAGCGCGGAGCCGAGCGCGGAGCCGACCTTGCCCGCTCCCAGCACGCCGACGGCCAGGCGGGCCGGGCGATCGGCTGCCTCCATGACGTCACACCCCCCGTCGACCTGATGGCACTGCCGACCAGGGTAACCGGCGCACCGGCAAGAAGAGATGACCGGGGTTTTGCTGCATGTTGCGTTACCGACAAAAGGGACAAGGGCAGGTGAACCGGTGCACCCCCTGTCGGATGAGATGAGGAGAGGGGTTCACCGCTGGGAGCGGGCGCCGAGTCCTATCACGACCCGACGCCCGCACTGTGTCAGGGGCCTCTTGGGCGGTGCGCATGGCCGCCACCGCCGACTGGCGGCCATGGCGGGGCCCGGATCCGGTCCGGGCCCCGTGTCCATCGTGAGATAGTCCAGACATGTGGCTCACCTGGCGCGAAGCCACTCAGCGCGCGCTGTACGGCGAGGGCGGCTTCTACCTTCGCGAACGCCCGTCCGGCCACTTCCGCACCTCGGTCGTCGCGTCACCGGCGTTCGCCGAGGCGGTGCTGGCCCTGCTGCGCGAGGTCGACGCCGAACTCGGCGCCCCCGCCGGGATCGACCTCGTCGACGTCGGCGCGGGCGAAGGCGTGCTGGTCCGCCACGTGCTCGCCATGGCCGGCCGCGGGCTGCGGGCCAGGCTGCGGGTCACGGCCGTCGACCTGTCCCCCCGGCCGGACGATCTTCCCGAGGAGATCGGGTGGTCCGCCCGGATCCCCTCCGGGGTGCGCGGCCTGGTGATCGCGAACGAGTGGCTCGACAACGTCCCGCTGGACGTCGCCGAGCAGACCGCAGACGGGCCGCGGCTGGTCCTGGTCGACACCGAGACCGGCGAGGAGCGGCTGGGCGGCGAGCCGCCGGCGGCCGATCTGGAGTGGCTGAAACGGTGGTGGCCGCTGTCGTGCGTCGGCACGAGAGCCGAGATCGGCCGCACCCGCGACGCGGCCTGGGCGGCGGTCCTGGCGCGGCTCGACCAGGGGCGGGCCGTCGCCGTCGATTATGCACACCCTGTGGATAACCGGCCGCGCTGCGGCACGCTCACCGGATATCGCGACGGCGCGGTCGTATCCCCGATCCCCGACGGGACCTGCGACATCACCGCGCACGTCGCGCTCGACGCGTGCGCCGAGGCCGGGCGGCGGGCGGGCGCGATATCCACAGCCTTGTCCACACAGCGTGCCGCGCTGCGCGAGCTGGGCGTCACCGGCGCCCGCCCCTCCCTCGACCTGGCCCGCACCGATCCTCCGGGCTATCTCCGGGCGCTCGCCCGGGCCTCCGAGGAGGCCGAGCTGATCGATCCGGCGGGGCTGGGCGGGTTCGGCTGGCTCTGCCAGCGCCGGTGACCCGGCGTCAGCGCGTGCTCAGCTCCAGGCCCTGCAGCCCTCGGATGATGTAGCCCGGCTTCCACTCCGGCTCCCTGACAAGCTCCAGCGCCGGCGTCCGGTCGAGCAGCGCGCCGAACGACTCGACCATCTCGATCCTGGCCAGCGGCGCGCCCAGGCAGTAGTGGATGCCCAGGCCGAACGAGATGTGCGGGTTGTCCTTGCGGCCCGCGTCGAACCGGTCGGGGTCGTCGAACACCTCGGGGTCGCGGTTGGCCGAGCCGAACAGCAGCGCCACCTCGGCCCCGCGCGGGATCCGCACGCCGCCGACCTCGATGTCCTCCAGGACCCAGCGCTCGAACATCTGCGCCGGGGTGTCCCAGCGCAGCACCTCCTCGATCGCCGTGGGCAGCAGCGAGCGGTCCGCGCGGAGCCGGGCCAGCTCGTCCGGGTTCCTGAACAGCGCCCACCAGCCGTTGCCGGTGGCGTTCACGGTGGCCTCGTGACCGGCGTTGAGCAGCAGCACGCAGGTGCCGATCAGCTCGTCCTCGGTCAGCTCGGGGATCCCCGCCAGCGCGCTGATCAGGTCGTCGCCCGGCTTCCCCGCCCGCTCGCGGGCCAGCCCTCTCAAGTACTCGGCGAACTCGTCCGCCGCCCTGACCGCGGTGTGCTGCATCTCCTCGCTCGGATTGAGCTCGTACATCAGGCAGATGTCCGAGGACCAGGGCCGCAGCAGGTGACGGTCCCGCTCGGGGATGCCCAGCATCTCCGCGATGACCGTCACCGGCAGCGGCTCGGCGACCTCCGCGATCAGATCTCCGCCGCCCTTCTCCACGTACGCGTCCACGAGCCCTTCAGCGATGGCCCGCACGCGCGGCCGCAGCGACTCGACCATGCGCGGGGTGAACGCCTTGGACACCAGGCGGCGCAGCCGGGTGTGCACCGGCGGCTCGACGTCGAGCATGCCGGCGCGGACCACCCGCCAGAACGGCTCCTGGAACTCCGGCTCCGGTGGCCTGCCGAACTCCTCGTCCGTGGCCACGTGCAGATAGGAACGGCCGAGCCTGCGGTCACGCAGCAGCTCGTCCACATCCGCGTGGCGGGCGATCAGCCACTGGTCGGCGGGTTCGAAGTAGCTGACGGGGGCCTCCCGCCTCAGCTCGGCGTAGACGTCGTAGGGATGGGCCACGAAATCCGGATTCCAGGGATCAAAGCGCACTATTGCATAGTAGGAGCTTCCTCCACCTGCTTGTTCTTCCTGCTCCGCACCCGGATGTTGAGCAGCTCGACGACGACCGAGAACGCCATCGCGAAGTAGATGTAGCCCTTCGGGATGTGCTGGTCGAGACCCTCGGCCACGAGCATCACCCCGATCAGCACCAGGAACGCCAGCGCCAGCATCTTGATGCTCGGATGCGCGTCGACGAACCGGCTGATCGGCCCGGAGGCGAACAGCATCACCGCCACCGCCACGACCACGGCCGCGATCATCACGCCGAGCTCATTGACCATGCCCACGGCGGTGATCACCGAGTCGAGCGAGAACACGATGTCGAGCAGCATGATCTGCACGATGACCGACGTGAACGAGACGACGGCCGCCGACTTGCCGTCCTTGCTGGGCCCGTCCATCGTGTGGCTGATCTCGGTGACGCTCTTGGCCAGCAGGAACAGCCCACCCAGCAGCAGGATGAGATCTCGTCCCGATATCTCATGACCGAACACCTCGAACAGCGGCGCAGTGAGCCGGACCACCCACGACAGCGCCAGCAGCAGGAGCAGCCGCATCACCAGCGCCGCGGCCAGGCCCACCACCCGCGCCCGGTCGCGCTGCTCGGGAGGCAGCTTCCCTGCCAGGATGGAGATGAAGATGATGTTGTCGATGCCCAGGACGATCTCCAGGGTCACCAGGGTGAGGAACCCTATCCAGATCTCCGGGTTGGACACCCAGTCAAGCATCGCCGCCTACTTTCGGTGGGGGAACGTACCACCGCCCAACGAGCAGAAGTCCGGAGAAGTTCGCGATCCGGATGAATCATCGGTTATAGTCCGGCACGTAGGTCATGAGTGCCAGCGCCAAGCCCCGGCTCGCTGGCCGGCAACCCTCGCGTCCGCGGCGGGGTGCCCCGGGTGAAGACCTGGTCCGCCACGAAGGGTGGCGGGCAAGCGCGGGCTCCGTGGCTGCTCCTGGGGTCCGATGACGCCCGAGGAGGCATGCCGTGTCCACTTTGACGATCTTCGACGCCGCCCGCACCGCTCCCGAGAAGCACCTGGAGCCCTGTCCGGCGCGCGCGATCCCCGTCGTGCTCGGCGCCGACCTGCGGGTCCCGGTCAAGGGCGGCAGGCTCACCGGGTACGCCAACCTCGACTACGCCGCCAGCGCCCCCTGTCTGGAGCAGGTCAGCACCGCCGTCGCCGCCGCGCTCCCGGCCTACTCCAGCGTGCACCGCGGCGCCGGGTACGCCTCCCAGCTCACCACCGCCCGCTACGAGCAGGCCCGCCACACCGTACGGGCCTTCGTCGGCGCCCGCACGGACGACGCGGTGGTGTTCACCCGCAACACCACCGACGCCACCAACCTGCTCGCCCGCTGCCTGCCCGAAGGCACCACCGTGGTCGTCTTCGACACCGAGCACCACGCCTCGCTGCTGCCGTGGCAGCGGGTGGTCCGGCTGGCGCCGCCCGCCTTCCCCGGCGAGGCCGTGCGCGCCGCCGACGACACCCTGGCCGGGATCGACGGCCCCAAGCTCCTGGTCGTGACCGCCGCCTCGAACGTCACCGGCGAACTCTGGCCCGTCGCCGCGCTGGCCCACATCGCGCACCGGCACGGCGCGCGCATCCTGGTGGACGCCGCCCAGCTCGTCCCCCATCGGCCGCTCAACCTGACCGCGCTCGACCTGGACTACGTGGTCTTCTCCGGGCACAAGCTGTACGCGCCGTTCGGGGCGGGGGCGCTGGTCGGCCGCGGTGACTGGCTGGCCGCCGGCGACCCGTACCTGAAGGGCGGCGGCGCGGTGCGCGCCGTCGGCGAGGACGGGGCCGACTGGCACGACGACCCCGAGCCGCGGCACGAGGCGGGCACCCCGAACGTGCTGGGCGCCATCGCGCTGGCCGCCGCCTGCGACGCGCTCACCGCCACCGGCTGGACCCCGCTCGTCCGCGAGGAGGAGCGGCTGCTCGCCCGGCTGCGTGCCGGCCTCGCCGCCATCGACGGGGTACGGGAACTCTCGCTGTGGGGGCCCGGCCACCCGCGCGTGGGCATCGTGTCCTTCACCGTCGATGGCCACCCGGCGCGCGAGGTCGCCGAGACGCTGTCGGCCGAGCACGGGATCGGGGTGCGGGACGGCAAGTTCTGCGCGCACCCGTTCGTCCGGCACCTGCTCGGCACGCAGGACGGCGGCTGCGCGGACGGCACCGCCTCGGCCGTGCGCGCCTCGATCGGCATCGGCACGACCGAAGAGCATGTCGACCGTCTTCTCGCCGCGCTGCGCGACCTGGCCGGTCGCTGAGCGGCCCGCTCAGCGACCGTAACTCCTACGGCTTGCGTGGGTGGGGCCGGGTCGGCTCGTCGCCGAGCAGGCGGTCAACGTCACGCATGTCGCGGTCGTCCAAGCCGCTCGCGCTCCCCTGCGGGGGCACGTCGCGCTGCGGTTCCTCCATCACCGTGGGCCGGGTGGGCGCGTTGTCGAGCCCGCCCGGCACCGGCTCGTAGGCGGGCTCGGTCGCGGCGGCCCGCCTGGAGCGACGCCTGTGCACCGCGTGGATGATCCCGTCGAGGCCGATGCGCCCGCCGCCCAGCGCGATCAGCAGCAGGCAGGCCGCGCCCAGGGCCGCCACCAGCTCCCAGCCGCCCTCCGTGACGAACACCCCGCCGGCCGCGTGCACGAAGAGCAGCGCCCCGATCATGTCGACCAGCAACAGCGCCGCCGAGATCCGGACCGCCAGCCCCACGATCAGCAGCACCCCGCAGACCACCTCGACGATCGTCGCGAACGCGGCCGACGCCTGAGGCAGCGGCACGCCCATCTCGGTGAACCCGGCGCTGATGGCCCCCAGACCCGCTGTCCATTTCTGCAGCCCGTGCGCCACGAAGATGACGCCGATCACCACCCTGGCGATCAGGGCAGCCACATCAAAGATGACCCTCTTCATCGTCTTGTTCCCCCGTTCCAGACAATCCTCCCCCGCCATGGCCTGGTGATGCGCGTGCTTGCCGTACCTTGACCTCGGACGACGGACCCCGGCACACCCGTTCCTTGACCTGGTATCCGGTGAGAGCATGGGCCGTATGACGGAACGCGTGGTGGGCATCGGCGCAGGGGCGAAGGAACTGGCCACCGAGGACATGATCCTCAACATCGGCCCCCAGCACCCCTCGACGCACGGTGTGCTCCGCCTCCGCCTGACGCTCGACGGCGAGCGCATCGCCACCGCCGAGCCGATCGTCGGCTACATGCACCGGGGCGCGGAGAAGCTGTTCGAGGTGCGCGACTACCGGCAGATCATCATGCTGGCCAACCGCCACGACTGGCTGTCGGCGTTCGCCAACGAGCTCGGCGTGGTGCTCGCCGCCGAACGCATGCTCGGCATGGAGCCGCCCGTCCGCGCCGTGTGGGCCCGCACGCTGCTGGCCGAGCTCAACAGGGTGCTCAACCACCTGATGTTCCTCGGCTCCTACCCCCTGGAGATGGGCGCCATGACGCCCATCTTCTACGCCTTCGACGAGCGCGAGCGCATCCAGGCCGTCATGGAGGAGATCTCCGGCGGGCGGATGCACTACATGTTCAACCGCGTCGGCGGCCTGAAGGAGGATCTCCCGTACGGGTGGCTCGACCGGGTCTCACAGACCGTCGCCGAGGTCCGCGCGAAGATCCCCGACATCGAGAACCTCATACTCAACAACGAGATCTTCCTCGCCCGCACCAGAGGCGTCGGCGTGCTCACCCGCGAGCAGATCATGCAGTACGGGGTCAGCGGCCCCATCGCCAGGGCCTCCGGCGTCGACGTCGACCTGCGCCGCGACCAGCCCTACCTCGCCTACCCCGAGCTGCCCGTCAGGGTCGTCACCCGCACCGCCGGCGACTGCCACGCACGCTTCGAGGTGCTGCTGGAGCAGGTCAAGGTCTCGCTCGACCTGGCCGACGCGTGCGTCGACCGGCTCCGCTCACTGCCGCGGGGGCCGATCAACCAGCGCCTGCCCAAGGTCCTCAAGGTGCCGGAGGGCCACACCTACGCCTGGACGGAGAACCCTCTCGGCATCAACGGCTACTACCTGGTCTCCAAGGGCGACAAGACCCCGTGGCGGCTCAAGCTCCGCTCCGCCTCTTACGGCAACATCCAGGTGCTGCGCGAGATGCTGCCCGGCCACCTGGTCTCGGACATGGTGGCCATCCTCGGCTCGATGTTCTTCGTGGTGGGCGACATCGACAAGTGACCGGCTCCTACTCGGGCCGGTCACCCTCGTGGTCGTCGGGGATGCGGCAGGCGTGTTCGAGGAAGAGGGCGGCGCAGACGAGGACCACGCAGGCCAGCAGCGAGCCGCCGGACACGAAGAACTCGCTCCGCGGCGTCACCTTCTCCAGCTCCGTCGCCGTGTGCAGGACGAAGCCGCCGAACAGGCCCGCGAACCCCGCCCCGCCGTATGCGGACGCCTTGGCCAGCGCGACCAGCCGGGCCACCGCGAGCGGCTCCACCGGTTTGGTGCCGGGCCGGCGGGCGATCCTGGCCCGGGTCATCCACCCGGCGTAGGCCTCGCCGATGGCCAGCAGCAGCACCGTCGGGATCGCGGTCCACGGCACCAGCGGCATTTGGGAGTAGAACTGCTGGACGGTCAGCCATGTCAGCAGCGCGACGACGACGAAGACGACGGCCAGCAGGCCGGGACGGGTCGGTCTCAATCGGGCCTCTGCAGTTTCAGGTCCTCACGGAGTCGCGCGCCCCGCTGGTCGAGGCCCGCCAGCAGGTCGGCGACCCGGCCCTTGCCCGGCAGCTCCGCGTCGGGGTCGGCCTGCGCCCACGGCAGCAGCACGAACGCCCGCTCGTGCGCCATGGGGTGCGGCAGCGTCAGCTCCGGGTCGTCGCTGACGATGTCGCCCACCATGATCAGGTCGATGTCGAGCGTCCGCGGCCCCCACCGCTCCTGGCGGACGCGGCCGAAGGCGTCTTCGGTGCTCTGCGCCCGCTCCAGCAGGGTGTGCGGTTCGAGAGTCGTCTCCGCCACCACCACCGCGTTCAGGTAGGGCCGCTGGCCCCCGGGGCCGCCCACCGGGTCGGTCTCGTAGACCGGCGAGGCCGCCACGAACTCCAGACCCGGCGCGTCGAACAGCGCGTCCACGGCGCCCTGCAGCGTCTGGAAACGTCTGCCCAGGTTGCTCCCGAGCGCTAGCACGGTCTTCATCGGCGCCTCCGTTGGATCGTCACCACCACGTCGCCGAACGGCAGGGGGATCGGCGCGGCGGGTTTGTGCACGCTCACCTCCACGGACTCGACGAGCTCCCTATCCAGGCAGACCTCCGCCAGCCGCTGGGCGAGCGTCTCGATCAGCGCGACCGGCTCGCCCTCGACCACCTTCACCAGCGCCTGCGCCAGCTCGCCGTAGTCGACGGTCAGGGTCAGGTCGTCGCCCGCGGCCGCGGGCGCGGTGTCGAGGAAGAGGGTGACGTCCACGACGAACTCCTGGCCGAGCTCCCGCTCGGCCGCCAGCACGCCGTGTCTCCCGCGGGCCCGCAGGCCCTTCAGCGCGATCCGGTCAGTGCTCAAGCTCGCCTTCCTCCTCCTCGTCGTCGTCGCTCTGCAGCACCGGCGACCCGTGGTGCATCCACAGCCGCCAGCCCTGAGGGGTGCGGATGTAGACGTTGCTGGCCACCACCTTGCCGGCCGCGAAGCTGGACTCGCCCTCCTCACCCGCCGTGAGGATGTTCTCCACGCAGGTCAGCACCGCCACGTCGTCGCGGAGCACGGTGGTGTTGACGTCGGTGAGCACGAACTGGATGTAGGTCGTGTTGGCCATGATCAACGCCCACGACCGCAGCACCTCCGACCGGCCCGCCAGGAGGGTCCAGCCCGGGTGGACGCAGCTGACCTTGCCGTCGACGCCGTCCTCGGCCCAGATCTCGGTCATCCGATCGAGGTCGGCGTCTTCTATCGCGGTATAGAACTCCTGGTTGATGGTCTCGATCGCGGCGGTGTCGACGCTCATGTGTCAGCTCCGGCTCTCTTCCATGCTGCTGCCACGCGCACGGCATCGGCATTCGGACCTACGGTGTGCACCCGGACGCACCAGGCGCCGTCACGGGCGGCCAGCGCCGTCACCGCCAGCGTGGCGTCGTCGTTGCGGTCGAACGGGCGCGGCGTGCCGTCGGCGTCGGCGAGCAACCGCCCCAGGAACCTCTTGCGGGACGCCCCGATCAGCAGCGGGTAGCCCAGCTCGGTCAGGCGCGGGATCGCCGCCAGCAGCGCCCAGTTGTGGGTGGCGTTCTTGGCGAAGCCGAGCCCGGGGTCGAGCACGATCTGCTCGCGGGAGACCCCCTCGGCGAGCACCAGCTCCACCCGTTTGGCCAGCTCCTCGCAGACCTCGGTCACGACGTCCTCGTAGACCGCGCGGCTCTGCATGTCTTCGCTGTGGCCGCGCCAGTGCATCACCACGTAGGGCACACCTGCGGCGGCCACCACGCGCGGCATCTGCGGGTCGGCCAGGCCGCCGCTCACGTCGTTGACCAGGACGGCCCCGGCCTCGACCGCGGCCTTGGCCACCTCGGCCCGCATCGTGTCGACGCTGACCTGGACGCCCTCCGCGGCCAGCGCGCCGATCACGGGCACCACGCGGGCGAGCTCCTCGTCGAGCGACACCCTGGAGGCGCCCGGCCGGGTGGACTCGCCACCCACGTCGACGATGTCGGCGCCCTGGGCGACCAGCTCGAACCCGTGGCGGATGGCCGCCGCCTCGTCGAACCACAGGCCGCCGTCGGAGAACGAGTCAGGGGTCACATTGACCACGCCCATGACCAGGCACCGGTCGGCGTCGTCAAGCCCCGGCACTCTCGTCATGTGCCCAAGCCTAGGCGCTCGCTCATACCCGGCGATATCGCGGGTGCCCCGTTGTGGATAACGATCCCTTCGCGCTTGGAACGCGCGCGGATCTCACGCGGCGCCGCCAGCCGTCAGCGCCCCAGGATCAGCGCCATCGCCTCGGCGCGCGTCTTGTCACTGGTACGGAAATCGCCGCGGACGGCCGAGGTGACCGTCTTCGCGCCGGGCTTGCGTACACCACGCATCGTCATGCAGAGGTGTTCGGCCTCGACCACCACGATCACGCCGCGCGGCTCCAGCACCCGCATGATGCCGTCGGCGATCTGCGAGGTCATCCGCTCCTGCACCTGCGGCCGGCGCGCGTAGACGTCGACCAGCCTGGCCAGTTTGGACAGGCCGGTGACCTGGCCGTGCTCGTTGGGGATGTAGCCGACGTGCGCCAGGCCGTAGAACGGGACGAGGTGGTGCTCGCAGGTCGAGTAGACCTCGATGTCCTTGACCAGGATCATCTCGTCGTGGTCGACGTCGAAGACCTTGTTGAGCACGTCCTCGGGGGTCAGCCCGAGGCCCGAGAACTGCTCCGCGTAGGCGCGGGCCACCCGGGCGGGCGTCTCGAGAAGGCCGTCGCGGTCGGGATCCTCGCCGATGGCGTAGAGGATCTCGCGGACGGCCTTCTCGATCCGTCCGAAATCTACTTCGTGCGCTTTCACGCAGTGTCTCCGGAAGGCAGTGCGCCCTGGTGGCCCTGTCCGAGCGAGCCGTTGCCGTACTGCTCCTTGGGGGTCAGGATGGGCGGCCGGTCGGACGGGAGCCGCTTGCCGTAGCCCGCGTAGGACGGACGGTGCTCTTTGACGACCACCGGAGAGAAGATCTCCAGCACCATGTCGCGGGAGAGGGTCTCCTTCTCCATGAGTTCGAGCACCAGGTTGTCGAGCACGTCGCGGTACTCGACCAGGATGTCCCACGCCTGGTCGTGAGCCGTCTCGATCATCCGGCGGACCTCTTCGTCGATCGTGGAGGCGATCTTCTCGGAGTAGTCGCGCTCGTGGCCCATCTCACGGCCGAGGAACACCTCGGCCTGGCCGCTGCCGAACTTGCGGGCGCCCAGGGCCTCGCTCATGCCGTACTCGGTCACCATGCGGCGGGCGACGGCGGTGGCCTTCTCGATGTCGTTGGAGGCGCCGGTGGTGGGCTCGTGGAAGACGAGCTCCTCCGCCGCGCGGCCGCCCAGCAGCATCGCGAGCTGGTCCATCATCTCCGACCGGGTGGCCAGGAACTTGTCTTCCATCGGCAGCGTCATCGTGTAGCCGAGCGCCCGGCCCCGGGACAAGATCGTGATCTTGTGGACCGGGTCGGAGTTCGGCAGCGCGTGCGCCACCAGCGCGTGACCGCCCTCGTGGTAGGCGATCATCTTCTTTTCCTTGTCGGACATGACGCGGGTCTTGCGCTCGGGCCCGGCCATGACCCGGTCGATCGACTCCTCCAGCATGTCCATCGTGATCAGCTTCTCGTCGGCGCGCGCGGTGAGCAGCGCCGCCTCGTTGATCACGTTGGCCAGGTCGGCGCCGGTGAACCCGGGGGTCCGGCGCGCGATGACGTCGAGGTCGACGTCGGGCGCGAACGGCTTGCCGCGGCCGTGGACCTTGAGGATGCCCTTGCGGCCCTCCAGGTCGGGACGGTCGACGGTGACCTGACGGTCGAAGCGGCCGGGACGCAGCAGGGCCGGGTCGAGGATGTCGGGCCGGTTGGTCGCGGCGATGAGGATCACGCCGCCCTTGACGTCGAAGCCGTCCATCTCGACGAGCAGCTGGTTGAGCGTCTGCTCGCGCTCGTCGTGACCGCCGCCCAGGCCGGCGCCGCGGTGGCGGCCGACGGCGTCGATCTCGTCGATGAAGATGATCGCCGGGGCGTTGGCCTTGGCCTGCTCGAACAGGTCGCGCACCCGGGAGGCGCCGACACCG
Organism: Nonomuraea sp. NPDC050478; assembly: GCF_044458265.1. Classification (NCBI taxonomy): domain Bacteria; kingdom Bacillati; phylum Actinomycetota; class Actinomycetes; order Streptosporangiales; family Streptosporangiaceae; genus Nonomuraea; species Nonomuraea sp. NPDC050478. The sequence goes on from NZ_JBITHT010000001.1 coordinate 558,709, forward strand.
ACGAACATCTCGACGAAGTCGGAACCGGAGATCGAGTAGAACGGCACGCCCGCCTCACCCGCGACCGCGCGGGCGAGCAGGGTCTTGCCGGTGCCGGGCGGGCCGTAGAGCAGGACGCCCTTGGGGATCTTCGCGCCGATCGCCTGGAACTTGGCCGGGGCCTGGAGGAAGTCCTTGATCTCGTGGAGTTCCTCGATGGCCTCGTCGGCGCCCGCGACGTCGGCGAAGGTGGTCTTGGGAGTGTCTTTGGTGATCAGCTTGGCCTTGGACTTGCCGAAGTTCATCACCCGGCTGCCGCCGCCCTGCATCTGGTTCATGATGAACAGGAAGAGCAGCACGATGATGACGATCGGCAGGAAGCTCACCAGGATGCTGAGCAGGATGTTCTCCTGCGGCACCTCGGTGGTGAAGCTGTCGGTCTTGCCGGCCTGCACCTGCGCCTGCAGGTCGTCGGTCAGCTTGGCGCCGTAGCCGGTGACCCAGTCGGACTGGATCATCTTGGTGGGCTGGTCGCCGGGCCTGACCGTGATGCCGTTCTTGAGCGTCAGCTCGATCCGCTGGTCCTTGTCAATGATCTTCGCGTTGCTGACGTTGCCGGTGCGAATCTGCTCGAGGACCGTGGACGTGTCGGCCTGCTTGAAGTTGCCCCCGCCGCTCCACAATTGGGTGACGAGCAGGAGCAGCACGACGATGCCCAGGATCCACAGCAGTGGCCCACGTGTAAATCGCTTGAGATCCATCCGATGCGGAACCCCTGGCGGGCCCGTCCCTTCCCTGACCATGGCCTGGAACCCCGGGCAGGACCCGGGGCCGCGGCATCCCGACGCCGCGACTTCTGACTACCCGGAGGGGACGCTCGGTCACCCTCCCGTCGTCAGAAGGTACACCGGACAAGCGCGCGGAGGGACCGCCCGCTACAACCGGCCTTGCCCTACCAACGTACGTCACGGCCCGCTGTGTTCCCGGCGGTTCACGGCCATCCAAGCGATCTCTAGGTGTAGACGTGCGGGGCGAGGGTGCCGATGAAGGGGAGGTTGCGGTAACGCTCGGCGTAGTCGAGCCCGTAGCCGATGACGAACTCGTTGGGGATGTCGAAGCCGACGTACTTGACGTCGATGGGCACCTTGACGGCGTCGGGCTTGCGCAGGGCGGCGCAGATCTCCAGCGAGGCCGGGTTGCGCGACTTGAGGTTCTCCAGCAGCCAGTGGAGGGTCAGGCCGGAGTCGATGATGTCCTCCACGATGAGCACGTGGCGGTTCATGATGTCGGTGTCGAGGTCCTTGAGCACCCGCACGACACCGGACGACCTAGTGCCGGCGCCGTAGGACGACACCGCCATCCAGTCCATCTGCACCGGCACGTGCAGGGCCCTGGCCAGGTCGGCCATCACCATGACGGCGCCCTTGAGCACGCCCACGAGGAGCAGCTCCTTGCCCGCATAGTCTTCGTCGATCCGACCGGCCAGCTCCCTGATCTTGCCCTGGAGCTCGTCCTCGGCGATGAGGACCTTCTCGAGGTCCTCGCCCATGTCGGCTGCGTCCACCTGTGGTTCCTTACGGGATGGGGCTGATGGCGAGTATCAGGGTGCCACACCGCCGGACGGCCGACACTCGCCCGGGTAGGTCCACGGCCTTCTGCCCCCGCCAGGAGGTGACGAGGCGTTCCACGGCGTGCACGTGGGTCGCCGAGAGCGCCCCGGACGGCGCCCCGGCGGCGATGGCGGCGCGACGCAGCACCCGCCGCCGCACGGCCGCGGGAACCCGCTCCAGCGCCTCGACGGAGAGCGTGAGCCTTCCCGAAATATCGCTTAGAGCGCAATCGTGATACACCGTGTCAGCCCACTCGTCGAGCGCGTCGGCGTCGTCCATGGCGAGCCCGGCCGTCCGCGCGAGCGCCTCGGCCACCCCGGGCCCGAGCTCCTTCTCCAGTACGGGAAGGACCCGCGAGCGCACGCGGACCCGGGTGTAGCGGGGGTCGTCGTTGTGCGGGTCGTCCCACGGGCTCAGGCCGAGCGCCGCGCAGGCGGCGACGGTGACGCGGCGCGGGAGGTCGAGCAGGGGACGGCGGTAGAGCCCGCTCCGCGGCGCCATCCCGGCCAGCGACCGTGGGCCGCTCCCCCTGGCCAGCCCGAGCAGCACGGTCTCGGCCTGGTCGTCGCGGGTGTGGCCGAGCAGCACGGCGGCGGCGCCGGCCCGCTCCGCGGCCTCGCCGAGCGCCCGGTATCTGGCCTCCCGCGCGGCGGCCTCCGGCCCTCCGGTCGTGCCCACCGTGACGGTCAGCACCTCACCGGACTCCAGCCCCAGCTCTCCGGCCAGCTCCGCGACCCGCCTCGCCCGTACGTCCGAGCCTTCCTGCAACTGGTGGTCCACCGTGACCAGGCCCGCGCGCAGCCCGGCGCGCGGCGCGACGAACCCGAGCGCGGCGGCCAGCGCGAGCGAGTCGGCGCCCCCGCTGCACGCGGCCAGCACCGTCATCCCGCCGTCCAGCCCGGCCAGCGCCTCACGAACAGCCCGGCGGACATCGGCTACAGCAGGGTGCGGTCCCACACCACCATTGTCCAGCCACGGCGACGAGCCCCGTCCGGCGTCCACAGAGGTGAGGGGTGTACGGCGTCCAGCCACGTGGGCGAGCGTCCGTGGACAATGGCCGGGTTCAGTGGTGCTCGCCCCGGACGGCCGGGGCGAGCGTTGGACGGGGGTCAGCCGGGGAGGGCCGGGGTGCCGATCACGCGGCGCACCCAGGCGTCCGGGTCGGAGATCTCCGCCGGGGTCGGCAGCGTGTTGGGCGAGGTCCAGACGCGGTTGAAGCCGTCCATGCCGGCCTTCTCCACCACCCGGCGGACGAAGGCGGAACCCTCGGCGTACTGCTTCATCTTCAGGTCGATGCCCAGCAGGCGGCGGATCGTCTTGTCGAGCTTGGAGCCGCCCTCGCGGCGCTGGGCGAACTTGGCCCGGATGTCGGCCACCGACGGCACCACCGAGGGCCCCACCGCGTCCATCACGTAGTCGCCGTGGCCCTCCACGAGGGTCATGACGGCGGTGAGCCGGTCGAGGATCTCCTTCTGCTGCGGCGACTGGATGACGTCGATGAGGTTGCCCTCGCCGCCCCTGACCACGTCCTGGATGGTGTCGGCCGCGTTGCGCAGGCGCTCGACGAGCGTCGGCAGGTCGAGGTCGGAGGCCAGCAGGAACTCGGTCATCTGCGAGCGCACGTACTCGCGCAGCCAGGACACCCCGGTGAACTGCACCCGGTGGGTCTCCTCGTGCAGGCACACCCAGAGCCTGAAGTCGTGCGGGTTGACGTTCATCTCGCGCTCGGCGTGCACGATGTTGGGCGCGACGAGCGTGAGCCGGCCGGTGGCCTCGCGGCCGGTCGGGTCGGGCGGGAGGAACAGCTCGTACTGGCCGAGCACCCGCGTCGCCAGGAAGGCGAGCACGGCGCCGACCTCGACGCCGGTGATCCGGGAGCCCACGGCGCTGACGATCGCGGGCGGCCGGTTGGCGCCGCTGGTCATCCGCTGGGTGAGCGGCTCCAGCACCACGCGGAAGCCCTCGACGTTGGCCCTGATCCAACCGGGCCGGTCGACGACGGTCGCCGCCTGCGGCGCGGTCTCAGCATCGATCTTGGTGAACTCGCGCACGTGCCCTTCGGCCTCGCGCGACAGCGTACGGAGCTCGGCGACGGCCTGCCTGGCCTCCTCGCGGGTTACTTGAGGACCGGGGCGCACCAGACGCGTGCCGGTCGAGACGGCCAGATCCCAGTCGATCACCTGCATACCCACCACCGTACGTGCTTCCGCCCAACCCCGCGAAGAAGCCCCGAACCCAGCTCCCCCAACCAAGGAAAGAACCCCAGGTGCCTGCCCTGAGGAGGCAGGGAACCCACGAGGACCCTCCGGTACCTGCACAAAGGGGGGAGAGAACCCACGAAGAAGCCCCGGTTGCCTGGACTGTGGAGGAAGGGAGCCCGCGAAAAGTCCCCGTGCCTGGACTGTGGAGGAAGAGACCCCACGAAGAAGCCCCAGTTGCCTGGACTGAAGAAGCAGGGAGCCCACGAAAAGCCCTGAACCCTCCGGGTATCCCGACCAAGGAGCTGTCCCGGCATCGGAGCTGTCCCGACATCGCAGCGGTCCCGACATCGGAGCGGTCCCGGTATCCGCAGGAAGAGCATCCAAGGTTTGCGAGGAGCGCCGGTGTCTGGACTGAGGAGGGAGGGAGCGAAGCGACCGAGCGACGAGGGAAGACGCCGGGTCTGAGCGACGAGCCGCGATCCGTCAGGATCGCAAATAAACACAGCGCCGCGATCCTGCCGGATCGCGAATAAACACAACCGCGATCCTGGCGGATCGCGGTCAGGCGCGCGCCACTATCGCCGCCAGCCGGTCGAGGACCGGTTCGGCGTAGACCGGGACCTTGTCGGCCATGAAGGCGAAGGCGAGGACCCGGCCGTCCTTGCTGGTGGTGAGCCCCGCCAGCGTGCTGACGTTGTTGAGGGTGCCCGTCTTGGCGCGCACCAGCCCGACCTGCCCCTTGCTGTCGGCCCCGGTGAAGCGGCGGCCGTTGCCGAGCGTGCCGGTGAACCCGGCGATGGGCATGCCGGAGGCGACCGCGTGCAGGCCGGGCCGGTCGGGCGAGACGGCGAGGGCGATGAGGCCGGCCATGGCGCCGGCGCTGATGCGGTTGCGGGTCGACAGGCCGCTCCCGTCGTACACCTGGATGCCGCCACCGGCGCCGACCCGCTGGAGCACCTGGGGGACGGCCTTGGCGACGCCCGCGAACGACCCCGGCTGGCCCTCCTTGATCGCCACGTGCCGCGCCAGCGCCTCCGACAGGTCGTTGTCACTGTAGGTGAGCGCGTGCTCGACGAGGGCGTAGACCGGGGCCGACTCGACCTTGGCCAGCTCGGCGGCGCCAACCGGGGCACGGGCGGGTTCGACCGTCTTGGCGACGGTGATCCCCTTCTTCTTCAGCAGGCCCGCGAAGGCGTCGGCGGCGTGGCGGGAGGGGTCGGCGACGCGCGGGCTGTTCTGGCCGGGGTTCTGCCGCCCTTCGTCGATCGCCAGCGCGTGCACCCGCGCGACGTGCCCGTCGGGGATGTAGCCGGGCTTCCAGCCCGGCCCGACGTCCGGGCCGGTGAAGAGCGAGGCGTCGTACGAGAGCGTGACCTTGGCGACTCCCCGCTGCTTGAGCGCGGCGGCGGTACGGGCGGCGAGCGTGGTCATCGACGCCTGGTCGGTGAAGCTGCCCGGCTTGGCCCGGGGACCGGCGAGCAGCGGGTCGCCGCCGCCGACCAGGACGATCGCGCCGGGGGCGCCGCCCTGCACGACGCGGGTGGCCAGGCGGGTGTCGGGGCCGAGCGAGGCGAGCGCCGCGACGCTGGTGACGACCTTGGTGGTGGAGGCGGGGACGATGCCGGCGTCGGGGTTGGCGGCGAAGACGCGCTCGCCCGTGGAGGCGTCGACGACGACCGCGCCGACCCGGTCACCCAGCGCTCGGTCACCCAGCGCATCCGTGAGCCTGCGGGTCAAAGTACCCTTGGTCGGGAGAGGTCCGTCTCCTGGCCTCGCCGCCAGGCCGGCCAGCACCGGCCCCGCGGTGACCACGGGGACTTCGGGAGGCGCGGTCGGCTCTGCCGGTGGCGGCTGCCTCGTCAGCGCGCTCAGGGTGAGGTCGTTGTCAACCGCGTAGACGCCGGTGACGATGGTCACGACCTGCAGCAGGACGAGTGTGGTCAGCATCACCCACCGCTCGTGCCGTGCCACGTCGCCCTGACCTCTCATCCTGGTGTTCGCCTACGAGACATTAACGCCCAGCCGGGGATCCCGGGGGGCGCGAGCGGAGGAACCGCGGTGGAGTTCGACGTTGTCGTTGAGATTCCCAAGGGGCAACGGAACAAGTATGAAGTGGACCACGAAACCGGCAAGATCAGGCTTGACCGGCTGTTGTTCACCTCCACGCAGTACCCCGCCGACTACGGCTTCATCGAGAACACCCTCGGTGAGGACGGCGACCCCCTCGACGCGCTGGTGCTGCTGCAGGAGCCGACGTTCCCTGGCTGCTACATCACCTGCCGGGCGGTGGGCATGTTCCGCATGACCGACGAGAAGGGCGGCGACGACAAGGTCCTCTGCGTCCCGTCGACCGACCCGCGCATGGCGCACATCCAGGACATCCACCACGTGGCGGAGTTCGACCGGCTGGAGATCCAGCACTTCTTCGAGGTCTACAAGGACCTGGAGCCCGGCAAGTCGGTCGAGGGCGCCAACTGGGTGGGCCGCATGGAGGCCGAGGCCGAGATCGAGCGCTCCTTCCAGCGCGCCAAGGACGGCGGCCACTGATTCATCCCACTCTCTGGAGGGGTCTGGTGGCGCCCACCAGGTCCCGCCTCCAGATCGGGGCGACGCGTACGACGTCGCCGGTCTGCGGCGCGTGCACCATCAGCCCGCGCCCGACGTACATGCCCACGTGGTGGATGGTGCGCGGGTCGTTCCTGTCGTGGCCGAAGAACAGCAGGTCGCCGCGGCGCAGGAGGTGCAGCGGCACGTGCGGGCCCGACGTCCACTGGGTTCCGGTCCAGTGGTCGAGCCGCACGCCGGCCCGTTCCCACGCCCGCATGGTCAGACCTGAGCAGTCGTAGCTCCCCGGGCCGGCGGCGGCCCACAGGTAGGGCTTGCCGAGCTGGGTGAGCGCCCAGTTGGCCGCCCGGTCGCCGAGCCCGGACCCGCGGCTCAGCGGGATCCGGAACCGGCCGGCCCGCTTCCTGGCCAGCAGGTCGGCCCGGTCGCGGGCGGCGTCCACCCGCCGCTGCAGCGTGTCGCGCTCGGCCGTCAGCGTCCTGGTCTCGCGTCTCTGCCTGGCCACGGCCTTCTGGGCATCGGCCTTGGTTTGCGCGGCGGCGTCGGCCGCGGCCTGCCGGGCGGCGTGCGCGCGGGCCGCCTGGGTGCGCAGGATCGCGGCCACCGTCTGGGCGTCGCGCATCCGGGAGAGCACCGCGGCCCGCTCGCCGCCGAGCTGCCGCAGCGTGCCGACGCGGTGCAGGTAGCCGTCGTGGTCTCCGCCGTCCATGACGGGGAACGCGTGGGACCGCCACATCCCGCCGTACGCCTGCGCGGCCAGCGCCGCCACGGGCTGCCGGGCGCGCTCCACCTCGGCGTCCGCCGACGCGAGCCTGGCCAGCGCCTGGTCGTGCGCCTCCTGGGCCCGCCGCAGCCGGACCAGCTCACCGTTGTAGGCCTCCACCCGGCGTCCGGCCTCGGCGGCCAGCTCCTCCAGGCGCGCCTGCGCCTCGGCCAGTGCGACGCCGGCTCTGGCCAGCTCCTGCGTTCGTGCCCGTACGTCCTGCCGCGCCCTGGCGATGTCACGGGACGGGGGAGCCGGCTCGGCGCGTGCCGGCGGGCTGAGGGTGACGGCCAGACAGGCGAGCAGGATCCCGGCTCGGACGTGCATAGAATCCCCCCGCTGTCACTCTATGCACACACTTCCCTACCGTTGACCTACGTACACCCCTTGCTCAGGGTCAGGACGCCGGGGTGGTGGGCGGCGGGGCGGGGGACACGGTCGGGGTCGGCTGCGGCACCGGCGTGGGCACCGGGTCCTCGGTGGGTGAGGGAGCCGGCGTGTGCCGGGTGGGGTGCACGGTCGGCCTGGTCGGCCGCACGGTGGGGCGCACGGTCGGCCGGACAGTGGGCCGCACCGTCGGCCGCACCGTGGGCTGGGTCGGCTGCGCCGTCGGGCCGGGCGTGGGCGGGTGGGAGCCGGGGTCGCCGGGCCCCTGAGTGGGTTCGCCCGGCGGCGGCGACGGCACGGGGTCGTGGGTGCTCCACGTGGGCTCGACGTCGGGCCACGTGGTCGGCAGGCCGCCGATGGTGGGGAGCCAGCGGGTGGTCTCCGTGGCCGGCGAGATCAGCCGGGCCCGCGGGGTGACACGGGCGACGTCCAGCGGCAGGCCGGCGGTGCGGCCGAGCTCCGGTCCGGCGGTGGCGTCCGCCTCGGCCCGCCGCCACGGGAGGACGGGCGGCTTGCCTTCCGGCGGGAACGCCGCGGTGGCGACGCCGGGCAGGCCGCCGACCTCCTTCCCGAAGTACTCGAAGATGCCCGCTATCGCCACCAGGGTCGTGACCGCCGCCACCGTGCACGCCACCGCCCGAGGCCATACGCGCGGCTTCCGGTCGCCGGGCAGGGGAAACCCGGCGCCGTCCAGCGCCTGCGAGCGCCTGGCGACGTAGCGGCGGTAGAGGAACAGCTCCGGGTCGACGAAGCAGCTCAGCACCCGCACCCTGAGCGACTCCGGGAGCGTGACCTGCGGCAGCAGCTCGAACACCTTCGCCGCCGACACCTGCCGGCTGCGGTGCGGCGCGCAGGTCTCGCACCGGGCGAGGTGGCGCACCAGGTGCTCGCGCATGTCGGGTGTCAGCTCACCGGCGAACCCGGTGAGGATGCGGGCCCGGCGCGGGCAGTCGTACGGGCCCTTCATGGCGAGGATCTCGGCGGTGACCGCGTCGCGCAGCCGGTCGCGGGCCTGCTCGCGGACGGCGTCGAGCCGGCGCGCGGGGATGCACAGCACGGCGGCGAGCCCGGCGGCGGACAGCCCGTGGCGGGTGTCCAGCTCCAGCACCTCGCGGTCGGCGGCGGGCAGGCTCTGGACCGCGTTCCAGGCCATGATCCGCAGGTCGGCGTCGGCCGGATCGGCCGGCTCCGGCGCGCCGGCGAGCGCTTCGCCGGCGGCCTGCGGCCCGGCGATCCGGCGGCGCCGGCACTCGCTCCTGGCCAGCGCGTACAGCCAGGGACGGAGCATGCCGGGGTCGGCCAGCAAGCCGGCGTGCGCCTCCGCCGCGATCAGCGCGTCGCGCAGGGCGACCTGGGCGCTGTCGGCGTCGCGGAGAAGGCATCGGCAGTAGCGGTAGACGCTCTCGGCATGCGCGTCGTAGAGCGCGGCGAGTGCGCTGGGGTCGCCGGCGCGCAGGGCTTCGACCAGGACGCGGTCATTCATATCACCGAATGTAATGGAGTCGTAACTTGTAGTTCTACCGATTCCGCGCGATACACATCTCTTGTCATGGGCAAGCCAGAAAAATGTAACGAGATTCGCCGGGAATAACCCCTTTTGCTTACTCCGAGCCCGACGTCACCTCGCTCCCGCGGTCCGTCTGGAACGGCGCGGTCCTGGGCTTGACGGTGTGCAGCGGCATCACGCCGCCCATCGCCAGTTCCTCGTACGGGCGCGCGGTCGACCCCCAGGTACGGGCGACCACCTCGGTCCTGCCCACCTTCGTCCCCGGCGGCAGCCCGGCCACGGTCAGGATGAACCGCGGCGGCCGGCCCGCCTGCACGTCGTCCACGAACGTGCTGCCGCCGCCGAGCAGCTTGCCGGCGCCGTCGCGCAGCAGCGCGCTCACCACCAGGCTGCTGGCGGGCAACTGGTACGGGTTCGCGACGTAGCCCGTGATGAGGTACGAGCCGTCCTTCTGGCGCATCGTCTGCACCCGCGACGCCGGGAACGGCCGGAAGGCCGAGGGCACCCGGGCCGCCTGCCGCCACTGGGCGGGCCGGTAGTCGACGCTGACCTTGGCCGGCTTCGCGGTGGCGGTGCCCTGGCCGGTGAAGGTCAGGGAGCCGCCCGGCGGCACGGCGTCCAGCGGCTGGTCCATCCTGAAGACCTCGCGGCCTCCGGCGTCCTTGCCGACGACACTGGCCACGACGTGCTCGCCGAAGTGCCACGGGTTGCCGTTGGCCAGGACTGCGGCCCAGGTCACGGCGTATCCGTCGCCCGACTTGACGACGTTCGACGCCTGTTCCATGAGGGTGAGCGGTTTGAGCTGCTGCTGTGTCGGCTCCTCGGACGAGCATCCGGCGAGGCAGATCGCCCCGAGTGCGAGGAGGCTGACGGTTCGGCTACGCTGGATCACTTTGCCGTGATAACCCGCTCATGGGCACGTCCGGCCTCTGACACGCGCCGGGCGTACCAACTCTTTGACTTCCTATCGCGCTCTTTGTTTTCCTATCGGGCGCGAACGACCCGCTTTTCATCCCAGACCGGCTCCGGCGCCTCATAAACCGCGCCATCCGCGCCGAATACCAAATAGCGATCGAAATCCGCCGCGAACCACCGGTCATGGGTGACCGCGACCACCGTGCCGTCGAACGCGTCCAGCCCTTCCTGCAACGCCTCGGCGCTGGCCAGGTCGAGGTTGTCGGTCGGCTCGTCGAGCAGCAGCAGCGTGGACCCGGACAGCTCCAGCAGCAGGATCTGCAGCCTGGCCTGCTGGCCGCCCGACAGCGTGTCGAACCGCTGGTCGGCGATCAGACCGGCCAGCTCGTAGCGGGCCAGCGCCTTCATCGCCTCGTTCTTGAGCCGGGCGTGCTCGGACATCACGATCTCGACCGGGGTGCGGCCCATCAGGTCGGGCCGGGCGTGCGTCTGGGCGAAGTGACCGGGCACCACGCGGGCGCCGAGCCGGGCCGCGCCGCTGTGGCGGACCTGCTCACCGGCCAGCAGCCGCAGGAAGTGGGACTTGCCCGAGCCGTTGGAGCCGAGCACCGCCACCCGCTCGCCGTACCAGACCTCCAGGTCGAACGGCTTCATCAGGCCGGTCAGCTCCAGCCCCTCGCAGATGACCGCGCGCTTGCCGGTGCGGCCGCCGCGCAGGCGCATGCTGATGTTCTGGTCGGCCGGCGGCGTCTCGGGCGGCCCCGCCTCCTCGAACTTGCGCAGCCGCGTCTGCGCCGCGTGGTAGGCGGCGGCCATGCCGTCGTTGTAGCGGGCCTTGTTCTTCAGCATGTTGACCAGGGCCTTGAGCTTGGCGTGCTCCTCGTCCCAGCGCCGCCGCAACTCGTCGAGGCGGGCGTTCCTGGCCCTGCGCGCCTCCGCGTACGTGCCGAAGCCGCCGCCGTGGATCCAGATGTTGCCCGACTCGACGGTGACGATCCGGTCGGCGGCGTTGGCCAGGAGCTGCCGGTCGTGGCTGACCAGCAGCACGGTCTTGGACGTCTCGCGGAGCTGCTGCTCCAGCCACTCCTTGCCGGGCACGTCGAGGTAGTTGTCGGGCTCGTCGAGCAGCAGGGTCTGGTCGGGGCCGCGCAGCAGCGCCTCCAGCACCAGCCGTTTCTGCTCGCCGCCGGACAACGTGGCCACATCCCGATATTTCACGCGATCGTACGGAACGCCCAGTGCGGCGACCGTGCACGTGTCCCACAGGACCTCGATCTCGTACCCGCCCGCGTCGGTGTAGTCGCTGATGGCCTGGGCGTAGCGGAGCTGCGTCTTCTCGTCGTCGCGCTCCATCATGACGAGCTCGGCCTGTTCGAGCCGCTCGGCGGCCTGCCGCACGGCGGGCGGCGCCACGCTCAGCAGCAGGTCGTGCACGTTGCTGCCGTCGCGCACGCTCCCGATGAACTGCCGCATCACGCCCAGCCCGCCGGAGGACACCACGCCTCCCTCGACCGGCCGCAGATCGCCCGCGATCAACCGCATGAGCGTGGTCTTCCCGGCCCCGTTGGGCCCCACCAGCGCGGCCTTGACGCCCTCGCCGATCCGGAACGACACGTCGTCGAGCAACGGCCGCCCGTCGGGCAGCACGTACGTCAGGTGAGCGACCTCGACGTGTCCCACGACAATTCCCCTCCTAGGTCCTTGTGGAGGGTACCTGCCGGTATGACGGCCCAGCACCCCGTTTTCACCGGGTCCACCTGGCGGCGTGAGGTCTAGACAGTAAGTGATCTGATGACTAGAACTGTAGGGAGCCCCCACCCCTAGGACGTGTCATGGCGCGACTCAGAGCAGCACTCCTTTCCTTGGTACTCGCCCTGTCCACCCTCACCGCCCTCCCCCAGCCCGTCGCCGCGGCCGCATCCGACTGCGCCCCCGCTTTCCAGAGCTCCTCGGTCAACCAGCGGCTGACCACGCTCTTCACCACCTACGGCGACGACAACAGCCGGCTCGACGACTGGACCGGCGCCGACGGCACCTACTCGGTCCGCCTGCCCAACGGGCGCGAGCTGTGGGTGTTCTCCGACACCTTCCTGGGCCAGGTCAACCCCGACGGCTCCCGGCCCCCGGTGGTCGAGGAGGGCGGCACGACCGTCTTCCTGAACAACTCCTTCGCCGTCGAGCGCGACGGCCGGCTGCGCACCATCACCGGCGGCACGAGCCAGGCCCCGAAGGCCGTGATGCCGCCCCGCGACCAGAACCACTGGTACTGGGCCGGCGACGTGACGCTGGCCGGCGGCATCGTCGAGGTGACCTACCAGGAGTACGAGCGCTTCGGCCCCGGCGCGTGGGACTGGCGCTGGCACCGCAACGTGGTGGCCAGGTTCCCCCAGGGCAGGCTCGACCGGCCGCTCAGCGTGCACGACCTGCCGTCGGGCAACGGCGTCGCCTGGGCCTCCGGCATACTCAAGGACGGCCCTCACACGTACGTCTACGGGGTGGAGGACCACGGCTCGCCCAAGTACATGCACGTCGCCAGGGTCAAGGGCGACAGCCTGCTCGGCGCCTGGGAGTTCCTGACCGCCGACGGCACGTGGTCGGCCGACGAGGCGGACTCGGCCCGCGTCATGGACGGCGTGGCCAACGAGTACAGCGTGACCAAGATCGGCGACGGCTACGTGCTCATCACGCACGACACCACCGAGGTGCTCAGCGCGCGGATCGTGGCGTACTCGTCGTGCTCCCCCACCGGCCCGTTCACCGGCAAGCAGCTCCTCTACACCACCCCCGAGACGGGCGGGAACATCTTCACCTACAACGCCCACGCCCACCCCGCCGTCGACGGCGACGGGCTGGTCGTCTCGTACAACGTCAACAGCTTCGTCAACACCGACCACTACCGGGACGTGTCGATCTACCGGCCCAGGTTCATCGACGTGAGATTCGGATGACGATCAACCGCAACTGGGGAGCCCGCCTGCGCCACGGCAGCGTGGGCGGGCTCCGCGCGGTCACGCTGGAGAACGAGCTGCTCCGCGTGACCGTGCTGCCCGGCAAGGGCGGCGACGTGGTCGAGTTCCTGCACAAGCCCACCGACACCGACTTCGTCTGGCTCTCCCCGCATGGCCTGCGCGACCCGCGCGAGCACCTGCGCGGCGCGGCCGACGACGTGGCCCAGTTCGTCGACCACTACGAGGGCGGCTGGCAGGAGGTCTTCCCCAACGGCGGCGCGCCCAGCGAGTACCGGGGCGCCCGGCTGGCGCAGCACGGCGAGGTGTCCGGGCTGCCGTGGGAGTACGAGGTCGTGGCCGACTCCGAGCGCGAGGTCGCGATCCGGCTCTCGGTACGGACCAGGCGGCTGCCGTACCGGCTGGAACGGACGCTCCGCCTGCGGTCGGGCACCGCCGCGCTGGAGATCGGCGGACGGGCCGCCAACGAGTCCGGCCTCACCCTGCACGCCATGTGGGGGCAGCACCTGGTGTACGGGATGCCGTTCCTGCGGCCGGGAGCCAGGATCCGGCTGCCCGACGGCGTGCGGGTGATTCCGCACGAGAGCGCCATCAACCCGGAGGGGCGCAGGGTGAAGGCGGGCGGGCCGTGGGACTGGCCGGTCGTGCCCGCCGACGGCGGCGGCGAGGTCGACCTGAGCGTGATCCCCGAACGGGGCGCGCCGAGCGACATCGTCTACCTGACCGGCTTCGAGACCGGCTGGTACGAGATCATGGCGGACATCGGGCTGCGGGTGGAGTGGGACGCCGAGGTGCTGCCCTATCTGTGGCTGTGGCAGGAGCTCGGCGCCACCACCGGATATCCCTGGTGGGGCCGGGCGTACACGGTCGGGCTGGAGCCGTTCTCCAGCATGCCGACCGACGGGCTGGCGGCGGCGGTCGCCAACGGGACCGCCCTCGCCCTGGGGCCGGGCGGGACCAGGGCCCTGTCGATGCGTGCGGAGGTGCTGGCGTGAGTGAGTTCGACGGCAAGGTGGCGCTGGTCACCGGCGGGTCCATGGGCATCGGCCGGGCGGTCGTGGACCGGCTGGCCGCGGGCGGCGCGTCGGTGGTGTTCTGCGGCGCCGACGAGGGGGCGGCGGTCGAGGGCGAGCGGGTCACCGGCGTGGTCGCCGACGTGCGCAGCGCCGCCGGCATGCGCGACCTGGTGGAGCTGGCCGTGAGCCGCCACGGCGGCCTGGACGTGGTGGTGACCTGCGCGGGCGTGCAGCGCTACGGCACCGTGGTCGACACCCCCGAGGAGGTCTGGGACGAGGTCCTGGACGTCAACCTCAAGGGCGTCTACCTGACCTGCAAGGCGGCCGTGCCCCGGCTCGCCGAGCGCGGCGGCGGCTCGATCGTGGTGGTCTCGTCGGTGCAGGCGTTCGCCTCCCAGACCCAGGTGGCCGCCTACACGGCCAGCAAGTCGGCGCTGAACGGGCTGGTCAGGGCGATGGCGCTGGACCACGCCGGTCAGGGCGTCCGGGTGAACGCGGTCTGCCCCGGCTCGGTCGACACCCCGATGCTGCGCTGGGCGGCCGACCTGTGGCGCGGCGAGCTGTCGCAGGACGAGCAGGTGGCGCGGTGGGGCGCCGCGCACCCGCTCGGCCGGGTGGCCCGGCCGGAGGAGGTGGCGGAGCTGGTCGCGTTCCTGGCGGGCCCGCGCTCGTCGTTCATCACCGGGGCGGAGCACCGCGTGGACGGCGGCCTGCTGGCCAGGAACCCGGCGGCGCTACCGGAGTAGGGCCGCCGCGCGCTCGCGCAGCGCGTCGGAGGCCTTCCCGATCGCCCCGGCGTCGAACGGCGGGTCCGGGTCGTACTCGATGACGAGCTGCACCGCCTCGGCGGTCTCGGTGTCGGCGGCCTGGCCGAGCAGGGTGAGCGCCATGTCGATCCCGGCCGACACCCCGGCGGCGGTGACGATCTTGCCGTCGACCACCACCCGCTCGGTGACCGCCCGCGCGCCCGTGTCGGCCAGGAAGCCGGTGACCGCCCAGTGGCTGGTCGCCCGGCGCCCGCGCAGCAGCCCCGCCGCGCCCAGCAGGAGCGAGCCGCTGCACACCGAGGTGGTCCAGCGGGTGTGCGCGTCGGCCTCGCGGATCCAGCCGACCAGGGCCTCGTCGGCGAGGGCTTCGAAGGTGCCGATGCCGCCCGGCACCACGATCACGTCCGGCCTCGGCACCTCCTCGTAGCCGGCGGTGGCGGCGATGCTCAGCTGACCCCGGTCGTCGGTCACCGGTCCCGGCTCGGCCGCGACGAAGGTGACGGTCCAGCCGGGCGCGAACGCCAGCACGGTGTACGGTCCGACGGCGTCCAGCGCGGTGAACCGGTCGTAGAGGGGGATGGCGACGTGCATCAACTCTCCTTGGTGTGGAACCGGCGGCGGTAGTCGCCGGGCGAGACGCGCAGGTGGCGGCGGAAGACGCGGTAGAGCGTCTCGGGCCGGCCCAGCCCCGACTCCCGGGCTACCCGGTCCAGCGGATGGTCGGTGATCTCCAGCAGCCGCCGGGCGGTGTCGGCGCGGCTGCGCTCGACGTACCTGCCCGGAGACGTCCCGGTCTGCTCG
The DNA here is from genome assembly GCF_044458265.1 of Nonomuraea sp. NPDC050478. NCBI lineage: Bacteria > Bacillati > Actinomycetota > Actinomycetes > Streptosporangiales > Streptosporangiaceae > Nonomuraea > Nonomuraea sp. NPDC050478. The sequence continues at coordinate 574,186 of NZ_JBITHT010000001.1, forward strand.
GTGAAGACGCGGGAGAAGTGGCGCTCGCTCATGCCGGCGCGCCTGGCCAGCGCGGGCACGCTCAGGTCGGCGGCCGGGTTCGCGTCGATGAACGCCTGCAGTTCGCGCAGCGACTCGTCGCGCGGGGCGGGGATGCTCATCGGCATGCTGAACTGGCTCTGCCCGCCGGGCCTGTGCAGGTAGACGACCAGCCCGCAGGCCACCCGCCGGGCCAGTTCGTGACCGTGGTCGTCGGCCACCAGCGCGAGCGCCAGGTCCACGCCGGCGCTGACCCCGGCCGAGGTCCAGAGGTGGCCGTCGCGGACGTAGATCGCGTCCGGCTCGACCGTGACCCCGGGGTACCACGCGCCGAGCTTGTCGGCGACCAGCCAGTGGGTGGTGGCCCGCCGGCCGTCGAGCAGCCCCGCCGCGGCCAGCAGGAACGCGCCGCTGCACACGGACGCGGTGCGACGGGCCGCCCGTGACAGCCTGACGATCTCCTCCAGCGTCTCCGGGTCGCGGGCGTGCGTCATCGTGGTCATGCCCCCGGCGACGACGAGCGTGTCGATCGGCCCGCCGACCTCGCGCAGGGGCGTCCGCACGGCGACCTCGACGCCGTGCTGCGCGGCCACCGGACCGGCCATCGGCGCCGTCACCTCGACCTGGTAGCCGCCCCTCGTCACCAGGTCCGCCGCCGCGAACACGTCGGCGGGGCCCGCCAGGTCGAGCAGCTGGAAGCCCTCGTAGACCACCAGGACGATCCGCCTCTTCATGGCTTCCATGCTTGGGCCGGGCCTTCGGGGCGTCAATGACACGACCATTGCGGATTACGCCACCGGCTTTACCGGACGACACGCGCCATGACCTGGAGTATGCGTACGCACACGCTAGGTTAGCGACATCCCCGGGAACGCACTGACCAAGGAGGTCCTCTTGAGGCTGTCCACCGTCGTGGCCGCCGTCCTGCTCGCCCTGATCGTCCCCGGCGTGGCGGAGGCGAGCCCGGGCGGGGCCTGCTTCCAGGGCCGGGTCTGCCTGTACGCGGGCTTCGCGTTCAACCGCAGCCAGGTCGACCTCTGGCGCGACTTCGTGCACGACGACACCAACTTGGCCGACGACACGTGGTTGAAATGGGACTACACCGACTCCTGGCACACCATGGACAACGCGACCAGCTCGGCGAGAAACCGGCTCGGCTGCCCGGTGACGCTCTGGCAGAACCCCCACTTCACCGGCGCCCACAGCACGCTGGACCACGCCACGGGCGACGGTTTCCTGGCCAACAACGCCATCGGCAACAACCGCGTCAGCTCGCTCGACATCTGGTGCCGGTGAACCGGCTCCTCGCCCTGGGTCTGGCGCTGTCGCTGGCGGCCGGGTGTACGCACGCGCCGCTTCCTGAGGAGCCCGCCGTCGCCTCGGCCGAGGACCTGTTGCTGCCGTTCGACGCCTACAAGCCCACGCCGGGCCAGCGGGCGCTGCTCGACACCGCCCACCGTTCGCTGGTCTCCCGCTGCCTCAAGCGCCGCGGCATCTCCCGCCGGCTCCTGCCGGCCCCGCCCGACCCGCGCAACTCCCGCCGCTACGGCGTCGTGGACCACGACCAGGCCCACCGCTTCGGCTACCACCTCCCCACCACCGACGAACCGGCCGAGCCTGGGAAGACCGACGGCGCGGGGAAAACCCGCCGGACCGACCGTTCCGAAACGACCAGCAGCTCCAGGAAGACCCGTACCACCGAAACCACCGACCGCTCAGGTACGGTCCGCCAGGTCGGCTCGGGAAAGACACGCACGGCCGAAACGACCGGCCGCTCGGGGAAGATCCGCCGGAGCGAGGTGACCGGCCGCTCGGGTGCGGCCCGTCGGAGCGAGGCGACCGGCCGCTCCGGTGCCGCCCGCCAGGCCGAGACGACCGGCCGCTCGGGTGCGGCCCGCCAGGCCGAGACGACCGGCCGCTCGGGTGCCGCCCGCCAGGCCGAGACGACCGGGCGCTCGGGTGCGGCGCGGAGGGACGGCCGTTCGGGGGAGGCTCGGCGGGGCGAGAAGGCTCGCCGCCATCTGTACGTGCTGCCGTGGTGCGAGGGGCGGGCGGCGGAGCGGCTCGCGCCTTCGGACCGGGCTCCGTGGGACTGGCTGGCCCAGCGGGACACGCGTACCCTCGAACGCTCCTCGACGCGGCCCGAGGTCCGTGAGGCGATCACGGGATGGGTGGCCTGCATGCGGGACGCGGGCCACCCGTACCCGTCACCGGAGGCGGCGATCGGCGATCCCCGGTGGGACCTCGACAAGCGCGCGATCAGCGCCGACGAGAAGCGCACGGCCGTGGCCGACGTCGTGTGCAAGTGGTCGTCGGGGCTGGTGGCCCGCTGGTTCGCGGCCGACGCCGCGCTCCAGCGGGCGCTCGTCCACAAGCACGCGGGCCGCTTCGCCCTCCTGCGCGCCGACCTGAACGAGCGCGTCCAGCGAGCCACCACCCTCCTGCAACGTCACACGGCCAAACCGGTAAGGCGCCACGGCTCCGCAAAGACGGCGAAGCCCAAACGTCACCGCCCCAACTCGGCCAGAACGAGGTAGACGCCGGGAAACACCGGCGGAGCGGCCGGACCGGTGTATGGCAGGGCCGACGTACGGCAGGGCCGACGTACGGCAGGGCCGACGTACGGCAGGGCCGACGTACGGCAGGGCCGACGTATGAGGGGTCCGGCTCCGCCGGGACGGCGAAGCTCAGAGTTCCGCCGGGACGGTCGGGTCGGCGAAGTGCTGGTTCGGCACCCGAGCGAACCAGCCGGGCCGCCCCGGGTCACGGTCGTAGGGGTAGCCGCCCTCGCGCTTGTAGAGCTCGGCGTAGCGGGCCACCCGGTCGCGGTCGAGCCGCACGCCGAGCCCCGGCCCCGACGGCACCGGGATGGCGCCTCCGGAGTAGGCCAGCTTGCCGCCCTCGATCACGTCGTCGCGGAGCTGGTGGTAGTGGGCGTCGGCGGCGTACGTGAGGTTCGGCAGCACCGCGCCGAGGTGCAGCATGGTCGCGAGCTGGATGCCCAGCTCGCCGGACGAATGCACGGCCACGTCCACCTGGAACGTCTCGCACACCCCGGCCGCCTTCACGCACGCCCGGACGCCGCCCCAGAACGTGGTGTCGAGCAGCACCACGTCCGCCCCGCGGCGCAGCACGTTCGCGGCGAGCTGCTCGAAGTTGACCACCACGGTGTTGGTCGCGATCGGCACCCGGACCCGCTCCCGCACCAGCCGGAGCCCCTCCAGTCCGAGGACCGGGTCCTCCAGGTAGTCGTTGTCCAGGGACTCGATGGCCTGCCCGAACCGCAGGGCCTCGGCCATCGACAGCACCGCGTTCGGGTCGTACCGGAGCCTGTCGCCGGGGAAGGCGGCGGCCAGCGCGCGGTAGCACTCCAGCTCGTAATCCGGCGGGAACACGCCGCCCTTCAGCTTGTGGACGGTGAACCCGTGCGCCGCCTTCAGCGCCCGCGTGTGCTCGACGAGCTGCTCGGGCGTGCGCACCTCGGCGAAGCCGTCGGCGGCGTAGCGGAAGAACAGGTACGAGGCGAACGGCACCTCGTCGCGGATCCGCCCGCCCAGCAGGTCGCAGACCGCGACCCCGAGCTGCTGCCCGATGAGGTCGAGGCAGGCGAACTCGATGGCGGCCAGCAGCTGGGTCCGGTTGTTGTAGAGCGACGCCGTCGGATTGGCGATCTTGAAGCGGAGCGTCTCCAGCTGGAACGGGTCGTGGTCGCGCAGGTACGGCAGCAGGCCGCGGAACGCCGCTTCCGCGCTCTCACCGCCGCCGCCCATCTCGCCCAGCCCGACCAGCCCGTTGTCGGCCTCGACCTCGACGATCGTGCGCACGAAGCGGCCCCAGTGTGCCCCGTTGCTGTGCCGCAGCGGGGCCTCCAGCGGCACGGCGACCGTGGTGGCCCGGATGTCAACGATCTTCACAAGTCCCCCAAACCGCGGCGACCCCGCAGGCGGGGATCCGCACCTTGACCGATTCGCCCGTCACCTGGAGCGGCTCCGCCGCGCGGTCCAGTCCCGCGCTCACCCGGGCGGCACGCAGTCCGGGCAGTTCGACGGTCACCTCGACCGGCTCGGCGGCCAGCGACCGCAGCCGCACGACCCGCTCGCCGCCCGCCTGACCGAGCGAGGTGACCAGCACGTCCGGATGGTCCACCGACACGTACACGCGCGCCGGCTCGGCCGACGGAGAGGGCAGCAGCGCGCCGGTGAACGGCTCGGTCAGCCCCGCCGCGGTCAGCGCCCCCAGCCGCCTGCCCGGCACGCCCGCCGCCGAACGGACCGCGTACCGGAAGGTGGTCTCGCCCTGCTGCTGCGCGGGGAAGTTGGTGTCCCAGATGTTGTTGAGCGCCCACGAGTAGACCGTGCCCGGCTCCTCGTCCAGCGTCGGCGGGAACGGCGCGTACGGCATGTGGATGGTGCCGAGCTGCACCAGCGGCGCTTCCAGCGTCGCCCAGGCGACGGTCAGCTCGGGGTCGTCGAACGCGATCCAGTGCCGCATGGGCAGCATGTACGCGGCCGAGCCCGGCACGCTCGGCACGTCGGGGCCGCCCACGCCGCCCGTGAGCTCCCACGCGGTGGCCTCACCGGTGGCGAACGGGAAGGCCAGGAAGACCGCCTCCTTGGCCGGGGTGCCCTGTTTGGCCAGCTGGTAGGTGAGGTCCAGCCGGGGCACGCCGTGGTGCAGCTCGACCGTGGTGCGCAGCCAGTCGACGCCCTTGCCCCGCAGCTCGACGACCAGCTTCTCGCCGACGGCGGTCCGCTGGGCCCTGACGATCGTGGCGTTGCCGGCGATGGCGCGGTCGCCGAGGAGGGTGCGGTCGTGCGCGCCGACGTGCCCGGACAGGTGGTTGAAGTGCGGCGCGGTGGCGTAGCGGTCGTAGACGTACTGGCCGAAACCGGCGGCGGCGTCCTGGTTGACCAGCTCCCGGCCGGCCTTCTTGTCGAAGACCGAGGCGATGTAGCCCTCGCGGACGTCGTAGGTCACCCGGTAGAACTCGTTCTCGACCACTCCGCCGAGGTCCGGTTCGACCGGCTCCGGGGCCTGGGTCTCGCCTCTGACGACATCCAGCCGTACGTACCCGTACCCGGGCAGGTCGGGCACCACGGCGTGGATGTGCCGCCCGATCGGCCGGGTCGGCCAGTCGTCGGGGTCCACGTACTCCTCGTGGTGCGACAACCGCTCCCCGGTGCGCGCGTCCACCAGCGCGATCGGCACGTCCACCGCCACCACGTCCCTGGGCAGGAACGTCCGCACCACGTCGGTCCGCCGCGCGGTGCCCGGGTTGAACACCGCGAAGGCCGCGAGCGCGCCCTCTCCGGAAGCGGCGCCGTCCCCTGACGCGACGCCGATCCCGGCGAGGGCCGGCCCTCCGGTGCCGCCGTCCAGCACGGCGGCCGGCTCTTCCGCGCCGGTCAGCGCGGCGGCGAAGTGGCGGGTGGCGGCCTGGAGCAGGTCCGCCGCGTCGTCCTGGGCGTCGTAGGCGCCGGACGACTTGCGCGTCCACTGCAGCCCGCCCGAGTCGCCCGCCTCCTCGGCGTCCTCCCACGGGTTGGCCGCACCCCAGGTGTGCTCGTTGAACAGCGCCACCTTGTCGTAGGCCGCGTCCACCTGCTCGGTGGCGTCCGCCCCGGCCAGCGTGTGCAGCGTCTCGGCGGTGCGCAGCGCGGCCTGGGCCCGCCGCACATACCCGAGCGGACGCGCCCCCGACCCGAGCCCGTCGGCCCACCAGTCGGTCCAGTCGCCCTCGTGCACCGCCAGCCGGTCGTGGTGGTGCTCGGCCACGTGGTCGAAGAAGTCGCTGTTGACCGCCGACCGCAGCCGCGGCCACGCCCACTGCTCGCGCCACCGGCGGGCGATCGACGCCGGCACGATCGACGGCCCGGCGTTGTCGGCGTGCGCGCCCTGCACCCGCAGGTGCAGCACGTCCAGCTCGTACGGTTCGCGCGGCGCGTCCGGCCCCTGCCACCCGAACGTGCCGGGCCCGTACGGGTAGCCGCGCGAGGCCAGCGCGGCCAGGTAGCGCGGCAGCAGGTCGTCGGCCAGTTCGTAGGAGTCGGTCAGCCCGACCGTGTTCCCCTCCATGTACGCCATGCCGTGCGGGGTGTCGGTGAACCACACGAGCAGTTCGTTGCCGCTCGGCGCCCGCCAGCGGAACGGCCGGGTCAGCTTCTCCCCGCCGTGCAGGTACGGCACGGACCGGCCGGCCCAGTTGTGCGCCGCGGCCAGGTAGCGCACCCCGGCCGACGACAGCGCGTCGATCAGGCCGACGACCGCGCCCGGCACGTCGGTGTGCATGGCCGACCGGGTGGCGAACCCGTACGCGCGCTCCAGCCTGGTGGTGAAGCGGAGCTGGCGGTACAGCTCCTCGGTGGAGCACGCCTCGGTGTGCAGTTGGAACGGCAGCGCGGTGACCTCGATGACGCCCTCGCGGGCCAGCTCGGCGAACCGGTCGACCTGCTCGGGCGGGCGCGCGTCCAGCCACTTCAGCGCGGGCATCGACGACTCGACCGTCCACCGGAACTTCGCGTCGTCCGGCCAGGAGGCGGTCTCGTCGGCCAGCCGCACGGCCGCGTCCAGGTAGTCGAGATGGTGGCGGAGCACGGTGCCCTGCGGGTCGGTGTAGCCGATGTCGAGGTGCGAGTGGTGCACCACGAACACGGTCCACTTGCGCTGCGGCGTGACCGTCACCTGGGCGGTGCCGACCACCCCGGCGTCGTCGCGGCACTCCAGCGTCAGCGTGCGCGGCCCGTCCACCTCCGGCACCAGCAGCGTCACGTCCGTGCCTGAGGCGCTGTCGACGCCGACCAGCACGTGCGTCAGCGGCACCGTGCTGGACACCCGGACCGCCTGGCGGCCGTCGTGGGTGAACAGCGGCAGCACCGCCACCCGCACCTCCAGCCCGCGCAGGCTGATCACCGGCGTCGAGGTGTCGGTGCGCAGCGCCTGCCGGATCCCGTCGTAGTCCGGGGAACCGAGGCTCCGCTGCAGCAACCGGCTCGTCATCACACACTCCCTAGAGAAAGGCCACGGGCGAACAGCCGCTGGGTGGCGAGGAACAGCACGACCGTGGGCAGCGAGACCACCAGGCCCGCCGCCAGGCCGACCGGGACCGGCGTCCCGGCGTACACGTCGGTCATCAGCCCGGCCAGGGCGGTCATGACCGGTCGCACCTCGGCCGTCTGGGTGAGCGTCAGGCCGAAGATCAGGTCGTTCCAGATGAAGGTGAACTCCAGGATGAACACGGCCGCCAGCGCGCTGGTCGACAGCGGCAGGTAGATCCGCCAGAAGATGCGGAACGTGGACGCGCCGTCCATGCGGGCCGCCTCGAAGATCGAGAACGCCACCCCGGTGTAGAAGTTGCGCAGCACGAACGCGGCCAGCGGCACGTTGATCGCCGTGTAGATCAGGATCATCCCGAGGCGGCTGTCGTACAGTCCGGCGTCGCTGTAGCCGACGAAGAGCGGCACGAGCAGCATCTGCGCGGGGAAGACGGTGCCGCCGAAGATCAGCAGGAACCACCAGAACCCGTGCCGCAGCCGCAGCACCACGATCGTGTAGCCGGCCAGCGCGCCGACGAGCACGCCCAGCGCGGGCGAGACGACGCTGTAGAGCGCGGTGCTGCCCAGGCTGGCGCCCAGATCGGCGCTGTCCAGCGCGCGCAGGAAGTTGGTCACCAGCGAGAAGTCCTCCGGCGGCGCCCACGCCCGCGACGGGTCGTAGGAGTCCGCCGGCCGGGAGGCGTTCACCAGCAGCAGGTAGGTCGGCCCGAGCCAGATCAGCCCGAGCACGATCAGCACGGCACGCCGGATCATCGCACCTGCCTCCTGAGGTAGAGGTAGGACGCCAGCCCGGTCACCACGGTGAGCACGACCGCCACCGCCGAGCCGTAGCCGTAGTCGCTGGCCACGAACGTCTCCTTGTACATGGTCACCGCGAGCGTCTCGGAGTTGCGGCCCGGCCCGCCCTGCGTCAGCACCCAGACGATGTCGAACGTCTTAAGGCTCGCCACCAGCGCCAGCCCGACCACGACCGCCGTCAGCGGGCGCATCAGCGGCCAGATGATGTGCCGGAACAGCTGCCACCCGGACGCCCCGTCCAGCCTGGCCGCCTCGATCGGCTCCTTCGGGATCGACTGCAGCCCGACGACGAACAGCAGCGTGTTCACGCCGAGCTGCTGCCACGTCCACACCAGCAGCATCGCGATCGTGTTGTGCGGCGCCTCCTGTAAGAAGGCGGTGTCGACGCCGAGCAGGTTGTTCGCCACCCCGTCGTGCGACAGGATCGGGCTCCACACCAGGGCCAGCCCGGCGCCGCTGAGCGCGTACGGCAGCATGAACGGCAGCCGGTACCACCCGCCGCCCTTGATGTCGTACGAGAGCACGGCGACGAGCAGGCCCAGCCCGACCGGCAGCACCATCGTGCCGATCACCCAGATCAGCGTGTTGCGCACCGAGGTGAGCAGGACGGGGTCGTCGAGCAGCTTGACGAAGTTGGCCGGGCCGACCCACTCGGCCGGCGCGAGCCCGTCGTACCGGGTCAGGCTCAGGTACGCCGTCCACACGAACGGCGCATAGAGTAACCCGGCGACGAGCAACGCGGCCGGCGCGACGTACCCGTACCTGAACCGCCCGAGCATCACTGGTGCGTGCTCCAGTACTCGTCGGCCTCCTTCTGGATGGTTTCCAGCACTTCCTGGAGCGTGCTCGTGTCGGTGACGAACTTGGAGAAACCGTCCAGGGCAGCGGTCAGGATGGGCGGCGGGGTGGCCTCGAAGTAGCGGTTGACCAGGCGGTACTCGCCGCTGCCCGCGTCCTTGGTGACCTGGCCGAGCGCCTCGTCGGCGATCTCCACCTTGGGGTTGGCGCTCACGTCGCCGCGGGCGGTGGCCCACTTCTCCTGCGCCTCGGCGGTGGTCCACCACTTGAGGTACTTGGCGCTGGCCGCCGGGTCGGGCGCCTCGGCGAGGGAGCAGAGCGGGCCGCTCTCGAAGATCATCGAGGTCTTGGGGAGCGAGGCGTCGACGTTGGGGATGACGAAGAAGCCGTAGTCCTCGCCCGCCTTCATCTCGCGCTGGGTCATGCTCGTGTTGAACCAGGTGCCGAACGACACCATCGCCGCCTTGCCGTTCTTCAGCACGTCACCGGGGTCGGTCTTGTCGCCCGGGTTGATGAAGTAGCCGGCGTCGATGAGCTCCTTCCACTTCTGCATCACGGCGACCACACCCGGGTCGGTGTACTTGGCCTGGCCGGTGGACAGCCGGTCGTACAGGTCGGGGTCCATGCCGGCCATGAGCTGCTCGAACCAGACGAACGAGAACAGCACGCTGGTGTGGTAGAAGGCCTTGACGTCCTTCTGCTTCAGGGTGTCGGCGATCTTGACCAGGTCGTCCCAGGTCTCCGGCGGCCGCAGCCCGTGCTCGTCGAAGATCTTCTTGTTGTAGAACATGCCCCAGTACGCGACGTTCAGCGGCACGCAGTACTGCTTGCCGTCGACGGTGAAGTAGGGAGCCAGGTCCTGCGGCAGGTCGCCGTTCGCGACGGCCTCCTGCCAGATCGCGGTGGTGTCGGCGACCTGCTTCTGCTTGACGATCTCCGCCAGCATCCCCCCGGTCTGCCAGGTGAAGAGGTCGGGCTTGACGTTGGTGCGGAAGGAGGCCTTGATGAACGCCTGATACTGCGCGGAGTCGGTGTAGCCCGTCGGTTTCATGCTCAGGCCGACGGACTGCTTGGACAGGGCCCCCATCTGCTCGAAGTACTCGCTCCAGGCGCCCTTGTCGTTGTAGAGGGTCAGCTCGGTCTTCTGCTTCGGCGCCTCGGCGCCGTTCCCGCCGCAGGCGGCGAGAAGGACGGCTGCCACGCCGATCGTGGCCACTCGTGACCGGACCATGTTCCCGGCCTCCTTGATCATTCGGGGGGGTGGTGCAACCTCTGCTCGATGACCGTCTTCACGTCCACCAGGTGGGCCCGCATGCGCTCCTCGGCCGCCGCGGCGTCGCGCGCCTCGATCGCCTGGAGGATCGCCAGGTGCTCCTCGTAGTCGCGCCGGCGGTCGTCGAAGATCTGCAGGATCGCCTGCTGCTCGGCCGCGTGGACGGTGAGCAGCGAGTCGACGACCTCGTGCAGGACGGTGTTGCCCGCCATCCGGGCGGTGGCCCGGTGGAAGGTCATGTTGGCGTCGTGCAACTCGGCGTCCTGGCCGCGCAGGTGGGCCTCCGCGTCCACGAGGACCCGCTTGAGCGCCGTGAGCTCCGCCTCGGTGCCGTGCCCGGCGGCCATCGCGGCCAGCGGCGGCTCGATGACGATGCGTGCGCCCAGCAGGTCGAGCAGCTTGGGCGCGTGCATCGCGCGCATGTTGGGGTTGGGCAGCACGAGCCGCTCGATGGCGGCGCCGACGTAGATGCCGGACCCGTGCCGCAGCTCGATCGCGCCCGTCGCCTCCAGCCTGCGCAGCGCTTCGCGCAGCGTCGGCGTGGTGACGGCGAACCGCTGGGACAGCTCTCGGGTGGAAGGCAGCCGGTCACCGGGCCGGTGCCCGCCCTCGCGGATGAGCTCCAGCATGCGCTCGGTGAGCGCGTCGGAGAGGGTGGGCCGTGCTACCTCTGACATATCAAGTGATCTAATCACTTATCCGCATACGTGTCCATGGCGGAAGCTGTTTCTCAGCCGGCGACCTTGGTGAGCAGCCGCCGCATCTGCTCGATCTGCGCCTTGCGCGACTCCTGCACCTGAGCCGCCCAGCGGGTCGCCTCGTGGTTCACCCCGTCGCGGATCTCCTGCGCGGCCATCTGGACCGCCCCGTCCTGATGGGCCAGGAGCAGCCTCAGCAGCTCCGGCTCGAACGGCTTCGCCGACCTGAGCGCGGCGATCTTCTTCCGGTCGGTCTCGGGCAGCCCGCCGTGGTGGTCGTGCGCCCCGTCGGGCGGCGTGATCGGCTGCCCCCACGCGTGCAGCCAGCGCAGCATCATCTCGACCTCGCTCTGCTGCGTGCTCACGATGGCCGCCGCCAGCGTCTTCAGCTCCTCCGTGGTCGCCCGCTCGGCGCCCACCCCGGCCATCTCGATCCCCTGCCGGTGGTGTTGCACCATCATCTGTACGAACATCACGTCGTCGGCGTTCACCGGCGGCTCACCGGCGTCGCCGGACCCGCAGGCGGCCACCAGCAGGAGCGCCAGGGCGGCGAGCCAGCGCGCCACCCCGCGGTCCCGGATCGTGCTCTCGCCCACCGGCGCTCCCCTGGCTAGGAGAAGAAACCTCCCCAGGTTTGGGCATACCAACCCGGTGCGTCAAGGGACGCGCCCCGCCGCCCTCACCAGCGCAGGCCCGAGCTCAGCACGTGCCCGCCGAACGGGCCGTCACCGGCCTCACGCCACCCGGCCCGCGCCGCGTACTCCGGCCCGTACGGCGGCCTGATCTCGTGCCAGCCGCACGTCTGGATCTGGCCCTCCGACGTGAGGTGCATCCGGTGACACTTCAGCTCCTTGGTGACCGGCTTCTCCAGGAACGTGTCGTACGCCTGCACCACCATGTCCGCGCGGGTGCCGACCGGGCCGCGCAGCCGGCTCCTGATCAGCATGCGGCCCTCGCGGATCCGTACGCACGCCTCCAGTTGGACGCCGTCGCCCGCGTCGGCCCACGTGCTGCAGCGGTCCCCGCTCTGCCCGGCCGTCACGGTGGCGGCGACGGACGGCGGCGGCTCGGTGCCCCAGCTCCGGCCCGCGAGCACCCCGCCCAGGAAGGAGATCACCGCCACCGTCGCGGTGGCGACGGCGGCGGTGAGGAGCGGCACCGACCGGCGGGGGGACGGGGCGGGCTGGAGAGCGGCCTCGCGGCCGCGGTGCTCGGCGGCCCTGGCCCGCCAGCCGCGTTCCTCGCCCTCCAGCCGCTTGCGCAGCTCGTCGATGCCGCGGCCGAGCGCGATCAGCGTCCGGGCCCGCTCCGGGGGCAGCTCCAGCGCGGTGGCGATCTGCCGCATCGCCTCCTCGCCGGGCAGGCGGTTGCGGTCGGCTAGCTGGCGGGCTCCCGACAGCCAGCGGGAGATGAGCGAAGGGCTGGCGTCGGCGACCCGGTTCGCCAGGTACTTCTGCGGGCGTCCCTGCGAGCGCAGCGCCTCCCTGATGCCCTCCGCCGCCTCGTCCAGCGCCGCGGCGAGCCGGTCCACGAGCTCCTCGAACGTCCCCATCTCGGCGCGCACCCCCTTCCCGCAATTGTTCGCCGGACCGTGGAACCGCAGGTGAAGCCAGGGGTGCAAGGCCGCGCACGATTGCACGCCATGCACCCTCTGGCCCCGCCAGCGGCCCGGGGTCAACCTGCGTCTTGCGAACCACTCATGCTCGCACAGCAGTGCGAGCCGAAGCCTTGAGGAGACATCATGCGATCCCTGATCGTCGGGCTCGTCGCCGCCGCCGCGCTGACCGGTCTGCCCGCCGCCGCGTCCGCCCAGTCGTCCGCCCAGTCGTCCACTCAGTTGCCGACCTGCTCCGGGAAGCGGGTGATGCGCGAGGCGGTCCACACGCGGGAGATGCTGAAGGCGGCGTACATCCACGTGTTCTACGACTCCCGCACCTCTACCGCCTGCGCGTACCTCAACTCCACGAACGCCACCTGGGGCACCAGGAAGCACATGACGATCATGCTGAAGCACTGCGCCCGCCCCAGCAGCGCTTTCGGCCGGTGTGACGGCCAGCTGCAGTCGACGGCCAGGCGCGGCTGGTACACCGGCCGCACCGACACCGCCCGGCTCAACGTCTCGCGCGGCTGCGTCATGGCGACGGGCCGCATCTACTGGGGCAAGCACTACGGCCTCTTCCACACCCGGTCCACCGTGTGCGCGAGCGGCGCCGGGGGCGCGGACCGCGGCTAGCCGTCAGTGCAGGGGGACCGTGTTCCACGGGCTGTCGGGGGCGGCCAGGAGGGCGCGGTGGGCGTCCAGGACCGTGGTGTACCAGTCGCCGAACGTCTCCTCGTCGAAGTGCAGGCAGCGGCCGAGGATGTAGCCGGCCGAGAACTCCGGCCAGGAACCGTACGCGGCCTGCACCGCCTTGCCCGCCCGCTCGACCGCGGCGTGCAGCTCCTGCTCGCCGGCGTACCGAGCGCCGCGGCCCCACCGGGCCACCATCGTGGCGCGGCCCAGGTCCCAGGCGGCGACGGTGCGCACGTACCCGTCGGGCGGGAGGAGGCCGTCGGCCCGGAAGCGCGACTCGTACCGCATGATCTTGCCCGCGAGCCCGCGCAGGCTCGCCGCCAGGTCGTCCAGCTCCTCGCCGGAGACCTCGTCCTGGAGCTGCGAGCGGATGCTCTGCTCGACGCAGTCGCGCCACACCACCGGGTCGACGCGCCGCTCGCCCGTCTCCTGGGCCAGCCAGAGGCGGGCGCCGAGCACGTAGTCCCACACCCAGGGGCTGAGCTCGGCGGCGAGCAGCAGCTCCGTGGTGTCCAGCCAGCTGTCGTGACCGTCGATCCCCCAGCTTCCGGCCAGCCGCTCGACCTCGCTGCTGTAGCCGGCGCCGTGCCAGTCCAGCGTGTTCCAGGCGTCGCCGTTGCCGTAGCACAGGTGGGCCCCGCAGGCGAGGCCGCGCAGCAGGCCCTCGTCGTGCGGCATGCCGGTGCGGCGGGTCTCGATGCGGTCGCAGGTGCCGTCGGGCTCGAACAGCTCGTCGTGCAGCCCGAGCCAGGTCTCCCGCTCGTCCTCCCCGGCCAGGAACGCCCGCGCGCACGGCGTCGCCCCGTTGACCAGGAGGACGCGTACGTCCCGCGGCCAGAGCGAGATCAGGCCCCGCAGCGTGATGAACTCGTACACCACGTCGGGATGCGGCCGGGGCAGCACGCCCACCGTGTATACCTGCACGAGCCGGCGTCCGTCCGGCAGCGTGGTCACGTGCAGCGGCGCGGCGCCGTCGCTGCCCACGGCCTGCCCGAGAGCCACCGGCCGGTAGAGCCCCTCCGCCGCGACGATCCTCAGGTAGGCCAGGTGCGCCTCGTCGCCGCCCTCGCGGCACAGCTCGTACAGCCGCTGCTCCCTGAGCGCGGGCGCGAGCCACCGTTCCCCTGCCGGTGGGTCGTCCATGCTCGGGAGCACCTCGTCGTGCGTCTCGTCCTGGGGAGGCATGGGCGAAATATAGCGACTTAATGGATCATGTGACGAAGCCCGGCACGGGAGTTCTCGTGCCGGGCTCCGGGTTCTCTACTTGGAGACGGTCTCGCAGGACACCGGGGCGTCCGCCTGGTCGGCGAACGCCTGGTCGGTGCCGGTGCCGCAGTCGACCAGGGTGTCCTTGGTGCCCTGGACGTCGCGGGCGTCGATCACGTCGTCGCCGCCCTTGCCGTCGAGGGTGTCCGCGCCCTGGTCGCCGATCAGCGTGTCGGCGCCCGAGTGCCCGATCAGCGTGTCGGCGCCGACGGTGCCGCGGACGGTCTCCACGTCGGAGGCGACGTTGTCGAGGTCGACGCCGGGCCGGCCGTCGTCCGCGGCGCCGTTCTTGCTCACCTTCACGGGGGTGCCGCTGGAGCCGTAGTCGACGGTGTCGGCGCCGCCGCCGCCCACGTAGGTCAGACCGGTGCCGCGGAAGCCGCGCCCGGCGAGGAAGACGTCGCCGCCCGTGCCGCCGTCCACGGTCCCCCGCACGCCGACCAGCGACGAGAAGCGGTCGTTGCCCGCGCCCAGGGCGGCGTTGACCGTGGTGACTCCGGAGCCGCAGTTCACCTCGTTGGCGGAGACCGTGGTGCAGCCCGTCCCGGCGACGACCGCGCCGAACACGTGCAGCCGGCCGCTCACCTCCTGGACGGTCACGTTGTCGGCCCTGGCGATGTTCGGCGCCGTGATGGTCACGGTGACGCCGCTCCTGGTGACTGTCGGCTCACCGGCCACGGCGTTGCCCGCGGCGGGCATCGCGGCCAGCACGCCGGCCGCCAGGCCGCCGAGCAGGGCCACGCGAGTCACGCCACGCTTGATGCTGTTCATGGATTTCACCCCGTATGAGATCTCCGGCGGCGCTCGGTCGAGCGCCGCTCACGTTCGTCCCCTACGGTGCGGCAGCGGCCTGCTCATTACCGTGCATAACTCCACGTATCAGGCGTAATCGCGAAAAATGCACACTCGTCCAATTGACAGGAAAAACTGTCCAATGGTTTCATCGCCGTATGGCAGCCACCGAGATGTCGCTCATGGACGAGCCCGAGCGCCTGCGCGTCGCCCTGACGCCCATCCGCAGGCAGCTCCTCGCCCGCCTGCGCGAGCCCGCGTCGGCGGTGCAGCTCGCGGCCGAGCTCGACATGCCGCGCCAGCGGGTCGGCTACCACCTGAAGGTGTTGGAGCAGGAGGAGCTGGTCGAGCTCGTCGAGGAGCGCCGCCGCCGCGGCTGCGTCGAGCGCGTCATGCGCGCCACGGCCAAGGCCTTCCTCGTCGACCCCGGCGTGCTCGGCTCCCCCGCCGAGCCGTCCGAGGTCGACGCCGGCTTCGCCCGCATCGCCGACCGGCACGCCGCCGAGCACCTGGTCGAGGTCGCCGCGGGCACCGTACGCGACGTCACCCGGATGGCCGCGGAGGCCGACCGGCAGGGCGTCCGCCTGCTGACCTTCACGCTGGAGGCCGAGGTGCGCTTCGCCGAGCCCGGCGACGTGCACCGCTTCACCGACGAGCTGGCGGAGGCCGTCTCCCGCGTCGCGGCCCGCTACGACACCGCCGGCGGCAGGCCCTACCGCCTCACCGCCGGCGGCCATCCCACCCCACACAAGGAGCCAGGCAGATGACGGAAGAGCGGTTCACCGTCGAGGTCACCATCTCCGCGCCGGTCGGGGAGGTGTGGCGGGCGTTGCGCGACCCGGAGCAGATCCGGCGCTGGCACGGCTGGCACTTCGACGGCCTCGACAAGGAGATCGACTTCATCTACGCCGAACACGTCACCGAGTCGCCGCAGGAGCACTGGATGGAGGTCCAGGGCGGCGACAGGTTCGAGCTGACCGACGCCGGCGAGGGCCGCACCCACCTGCGCATGACCCGCGCCCCGCTCAGTGGCGACACCGAGTGGGACGCCTACTACGACGACGTCAACGAGGGCTGGGTCACCTTCATCCACCAGCTCAGGTTCGCCCTGGAGCGCCACCCCGGCGCCGACCGGCGCACCGTCTTCCTCTCGGGCCACGGCACCACCCCACCGCTGGCCGCCGCCGGCCTCGACGCGCTCGCGGGCCTCGCCCCCGGCACCCCGTACGAGCACGCCGCCCCCACCGGCGAGCCGCTCGCGGGCACGGTCTGGTTCCGCTCCGACCACCAGCTCGGCCTCACCGTGGACGGCTGGGGCGACGGTCTCCTCGTGGTCGCCCACACCCCGCCGGTCCCGGTCCACCCCGAGGGCGTCGCCATGATGATCCTGACCACGTACGGGCGGACCGACGAGGAGTTCGCGGACCTGGAGGCGCGCTGGAACGCCTGGTGGAGCCGGTCCATCCCGGCCGCCTGAACGCCGCGCGGAAACTGTCGGCGCCCGCTGCGAGACTGCGCGGGTGCCGACACCCGATCTCGCTCCCATCTCGACTTACTGGGACTCATCAGCCGACGCCTTCGACCAGGAGCCCGACCACGGTCTCCGCAGCCCGCACGTCCGCGCGGCCTGGTGGCTGAGGCTCACCCAGTGGCTGCCCAGCGCGGCCTCCGACATCCTCGACCTGGGCTGCGGCACGGGCTCGCTGACCCTCCTCCTGGCCCGGCAGGGCCACCGCCCCACGGGCGTCGACCTCTCCCCGCGCATGATCGACCAGGCCCGCCTGAAGCTGGAGCAGGCGGGTTTCGGCGTGCCCCTGCACGTCGGCGATGCCGCCGACCCGCCCGTGGAGGCCGGCGCGCGTTACGACGCGATCCTCGTACGCCATCTGATGTGGACCCTGCCCGCCCCCGAGGACGCGCTGCGCCGCTGGCTGGGGCTGCTCCGGCCGGGCGGCCGGCTGGTGCTGGTCGAAGGCCGCTGGGACACCCCCGGGCAGACCCCGTACGCGTCGCCGTCGCCCCCGCTGCCCTGGCTCGGCGGCGTCCCCGCCGAGCGGCTCGCCCAGGCGCTCGCCCCGATCGCCCGGGTGGTCCACCACGAACAGCTCACCGACCCGGCCCTGTGGGGCCGCCCGATCAGCGACGAACGCTACGTGCTGATCGCCCACCCCTCACAGAGCGGGGCGGAGCCAACCACCGGGCACCCCTCACAAGGCGGGACGGCACCCACCACCACCGGACGACCCGTCAGCGCGTCGGACCCCGCTGGGCGGTCATGAGGCGGGGCGGAGCAGCCGCCTGGCCTCGTCGTGATGCCCGGCGATCTCCCGCAGCGTCTCGGCCGTCGCCTTCAGCACGGCCAGGCGGGAGCGCGGGTTGTCGCGCAGGGCGCGGGCGACCGCCTTGATCATGCCGCCCATGGCCAGCGTCTCGCGCGGGTCGCGGATCCTGGAGTAGACCTCCAGGATCCGCCGGACCCCGCCGGGCCCCTCGGTCAGCCCTCGCAGCAGCTCTATCTGCACGTACGCGAGCCCGTCGCCGCGCCCGAGCAGGTTCGTCCAGTGATACATGATCAGGCACTGCGCGTCACGCGACCGTTCCCAGGCCCGGGTCGCCTCGTCGACGGCCGCCGCGTCGTCCACCACGCCCGCGACCCGCTCGCCCAGCAGCCTCCCGAACCTGAGGGCGTCGCGGATGCCCTGCGCCGTCACCGGGTCCTTGAAGTGCCCGGCGTCGCCGACCAGCGCCCAGCCGGGCCCCGCCGAGGTCCGGAAGTACGACGGATGCGCCGCCGAGCTGACGATCTTGGTCGCCTTCGCACACCCCTCAAGGCGCTTGGCCAGCCCCGGCACCAAGCCGACGGTACGGGCGAACTCCGCCTCCAGGTCGCCCCTGAAGTCGGCGGCCCGCTCGGCCGGCGGCATCAGCAACACCATCGTCAGCCCGCCGTCGCACGGGAAGGCGTTGCCCAGCTCCCGCCCGGTCAGCCACATCGCCGCGGTCGTGCGCCACTCCTCCCGCGGGTCCTCGTAGTACGCGTAGTAGCAGGCCCGGCCGTTGGCGTGGAACGCGCGCGGCCGCTCGGCGCCCGCCAGCCGGGCGACGGTGGAGCGGCGCCCGTCGGCGCCGACGACCAGGTTGGCGCGCACCTCGTACTCCCGGCCGCCGCGCTCGCTGACCTTGACGCCCACGGCCCGGCCTCCCTCCCACAGGAGGTCGACGACGCGGTGACCTTCCCTGACCTCGGCGCCGGCCTCGCGGGCCGTCTCGACCAGGGCCGCGTCCAGCGCGGTCCGCCGCACGCACAGCCCGTAGTCGATGCCGTCGATCGGGGTGTAGCGGCCGGAGGCGGCGTGGCCGGGGCCGCCGACGAAGGCACGGGAGAGCTTGGGCGCGCCGATCTTCTCCACCCGTTCCAGGGCGCCGACCCTGGATAACTCGGCGACCCCCGACGCGAAGAGCAGATGGGTGGAGACCGTGGTGGAGGGGAACCGCGCCGGGTCCACGACGATCACCTTGCATCCGCGCCGCGCCAGGGCTGCCGCGGTGGAAGAACCCGCGCAGCGTGCTCCGGCGATGACGACGTCCGCATGCTCTGGCATCGGGCCTCCTGGCGCGCTAACCGACTCTAGTGTCGGTTTTATGCCCGCAGCGGCGCGGCGTCAACGGGTCGGGGGTAGGCTGCCGGGCATGGCGATCCAGGAGCCGAAGAAACGCATGCGGGGCTCGGCCCGTCGGGCCCGCATCACCGAGGCGGCTCTGGAGGTCTTCGCCGCCCGCGGCTACCACGCCACCGCCATGGAAGAGATCGCGGCCGCGGCCGGGGTGACCCGCTCGGTCCTCTACGACCACTTCCCGTCCAAGCGGGTGCTGCTCATCACGGTCCTGCAGGAACAGAACGCGCGCCTGGTCGAACACATCGGCGCCCGCATCACCGGTACCGGCTCTCCCGGCCGCCGGCTGCGCGCCACGCTCGACGCCTACTTCAGCTTCTCCGAGGACTGGCCGGCTGCGCGCCGCCTGCTGTTCGACCACACCGACGAGGACGACCCGGAGATCAAGGCCGTGCGCTGGGGCATCCGCGAGGCCCGCACCCGCTCGGTCGCCGTCATGCTCGGCCGCGACCTGCGCAACCTCGGCCTCGACCCCAACACCGACGCGGCCCACGCCGTGGTCGAGCTGCTCATCTCCGGCACCGACGGCCTCGCCCAGTGGTGGGCAAGAAACCCGCAGATGCCGCGCGAGCAACTCGTCGACGCCGCCATGCTCGTGCTGTGGAACGGTCTCTCCCACACACCCGGGCGCACATCCGCGTCTTGACAAGAGTGATCCACGCGTTCATCGTCTCGCCTAGCTGAACCAACAGCTGTGTCGGTTAGCTAAACGGTGAGCGGAGGCCGCACCATGGCAGAGCAGGAGACCCGGGACAACGGTCAGGGCGGGATCAACCGGCGGAGGTTCGTCACCGGCGCGCTGGCCGCGACAGCAGGAGCGGCGGCCGGGCCGTTATGGGGCGCCGAAGGCGCCAGAGCGGCCGCCCCCGCCCTGCTCAAGAGCAGTGTCACCGGCCGCAACGTGGCGATCTTCGGCGCCGGCATGGGCGGCCTGAGCACCGCCCACGAGCTGGCAGAGCGCGGCTTCCAGGTCACGGTGTACGAACGCAAGGTCCTCGGCGGCAAGTCCAGGAGCATCCCGGTGCCGGGCACCGCCACCGGCGGGCGCAAGGACCTGCCCGGCGAGCACGGCTTCCGCTTCTTCCCCGGCTTCTACCAGAACCTGCCGGACACGATGAGCCGCATCCCGTTCGGCTCGGGCACCGTGCGCGACAACCTGGTGGCCGCCAGCCTCACGGCCATCGCCTACCGGAAGAAGTTCCTGCGCGTCCCCATCCCCAGCGAACTGAGCAACGGGCTCACCCCGGAGGTCATCCAGGACTTCTTACGGAGCGCGATCATCGCGGGCACCACCATCCCGCTCACGCAGATCAACTTCTTCCTGTCGAAGATGATCACGTTCATCACCAGCGGCCCCCGCCGGAAGCTCGGCCAGTGGGAGAACATGAGCTTCTCCGACTTCACCAAGTCCGACATCATGTCGGTCGAGTACCGCGAGCTGCTGACCAGGATGTTCACCGCCTCCCTGGTGGCCGCCCAGCCCGACAGGGCCAACACCCGCACGATCGCGATGATGTTCGAGGCGCTCCTCTACAGCGGCCTCGGGCTCGGCCCGTACGGCCCGCCCGACCAGGTGCTCAACGGCCCGTCCAACGACGTGTGGATCAACCCCTGGATCGACTACCTGACCGGGCTCGGCGTCCAGTTCAAGGTCGGCTGGTCCGCCACCGGCTTCGACCACTCCGGCGGGCGGATCACCGGCGCGCGGGTGACCGACCCCACCGGCGCCGCCGGCACCGTCACCGCCGACCACTACGTGGCCGCGATGCCGATCGAGCGGGTCATGCCGCTCCTGTCGTCCTCCATGAAGTCCGCCGACCCCCAGCTGGCCCGCCTGAGCCACCTGGAGACGGACTGGATGAACGGCGTCATGATCTACCTCAAGCAGCCCACGCCGATCGTCGAGGGCCACCTGGTCTACGCCGGCACCCCGTGGGCGCTCACCTCGATCAGCCAGGCGCAGTTCTGGACGACCGACTTCCCCGCCGCCTACGGAGACGGCGTGGCCAAGGACTGCCTGTCGATCGACCTGTCCGACTGGAACAGTCCGGGCATCCTGTTCGGGAAGACCGCCAAGCAGTGCACCCGCCCGGAGATCGTCCAGGAGGTGCTGGCCCAGATCCGCGCCGTCACCCCCAACGGCAACCAGTTGCTGCCGGACTCGCTCGTACACAGCTGGTTCGTCGACCCCGCGATCAGCGGCGAGGGCACCCCCGCGGTGGCCAACGACGAGCCGCTGCTCATCAACTCCCCGAGCTCCTGGGCGAACCGTCCCGAGGCCACCACCCGGATCCCGAACTTCTACCTGGCCGCCGACTACGTCCGCAACAACATCAACCTGGCGACCATGGAGGGCGGCAACGAGGCCGGCCGCAAGACCGCCAACGCCATCCTCGACGCCGCAGGCTCCTCGGCGACCAAGGCCAGGCTGTACGACCTCTACCTGCCGAAGGAGTTCAAGTCCCTCTACGACCTGGACGACATCCGCTACCAGCTGGGGCTGCCGAACAAGTTCGACATCCTCGCCCCGTACTGGCCGTGAGACCTTCGGATCATGCCCCGAGCTTCCGTACGGATGCCGCGTACGGAAGCTTGGCCGACCGGTAGAGCATCACGAGCAGCGCGGCGAGACACGCGAACCAGCCGACCGCCACGACGGGCCCCAGCGCGGTGTAACCGAGACCGGCCGGCGTGCCGAGCGCGCCCAGCCCGACCACGACCCAGCGCAGCACGTCGAGGACCGCCACCCCGGAGGCGATCCCGTACGACCGGATCCTCCTGATGACGGCGTCGGTGATCAGCCAGACGGCGACCAGCCCGCCCACTCCCTCGGCGACGCCGATCAGTTCGACGACGGGAGAGGGCGTGGACCCGAGGCTCGGCCCCACCCAGCCGGCGAACACGGCGACCGCCGACAGGCAGACCATGGCCAGGACCGAGGTCCTGGCCAGGTCGAAGGGGTCCCCGGCCGATCGCCGCAGCAGGAGCAGCGGGGTCGCGCACATCGCCCAGCCGAGAGGGTTCAGCAGCAGGTCGAAGTCGTTGACGCGAAGGGCGCAGTACACGATGACGAGACCGGCGACGATCCGCTTGAGCGGGCGGAGACCCGCGGGACCTTCCTCGTACGGGAGCGTCAGAACCATTCGCCGCTCACTGCCTTGCTGCAGGCGTCTACAGCGAGTGCTCGCTGCCAGGCGACAGGCACTCCTCCGGCGGTGTTCGACATCCACCAGGGGCCCCACATCGCCTCCGCCGAACCAGAGCCCATCCAGGTGCTATAGGTGAAGCTGACCGGCCGAGGCTCGTGCGGCACCGCGGCGCAGTCGGTGATGGCGATCTGCCTGGTCAGCCACTCCCGGCCTCCGGCGTCCACTTCGATCTCTTCCGTCTCTTCCGCGGGAAGAAGGCGCAGGCCGGGAATGTTCATCGACAAACCTGTGAGGACGAAGGGGGTCATTCCCTCGTTTTCCATTGCGATTTCGAGCCTGACGCTCAGGATGCCGCTCTCATCCACGTGAGCCCTGGCGAAAAACGGCTCAGGTTCCCAGGTGATGCGCGGCGTCATCGCTCCCGACCACCAGAAGGCCGCGGCGAAAACGGTGAGCGAAAGTCCTGCGGCGACCACGAGTCGTAATCGCGCCAGATGGGCACGCCACGAGGCGATACCGAATCGCTCCCATATTTCATCCGAACCCACGAGAAAGAACCTTATATGGTGGCAAGTCGTGACGACACCGCCGATGATCACCTGGATAGTCACGACGATCGCCATCCTGGTGGCGCTCGCGCCGGTCACCCGGGAGCGGCTCAGCAGGTTCGCCGAACTGACCGGCCTGACCGTCACATCAGCCGACGCCCGCCGGATCATCGACCATTTCGCCGAGCGGCGGCGGTGGCGGCTGATCACTCTCGTTCCCGCCGTCCCACTGGTCCTCCTCACCGATGACCCGTTCTATCTGGTGCTGGGCTGGTGTGCGGTCAGCGTTCTGTGCCACGCGCGACAACCCGCGCTCCAGACGGAGATCTATCGGACGACCTGGCAGCTCAGCCTGGCGGGCTCCCTCGCGGTATGCGCCTATTTCGTGGTGGACCGGGAGTTCACGGCGGAAGTCCTGGCCCGCACGACCGCCGTCCTCGCCGTCGCGCTGGCCGTGCGGCACCTCACCCGTGAACCCGCCCCTCGCCCTCCGGCCGGGGCGTCCCCCGCCGAACTGGCCATCGGCCACTGGTCGACCCGCTCTCTTTACCTCGCGGGAACCGCGATCGTCCTGTCGGGCGCGCTGCTCACCCCCGGCCAGGCACCGGAACGGATTCTGCCCGAATACACATTGCCGAAATCGGTTCCCGACGGGACGGCCGCATTCACGACAGCACGGAAATTGACCGCTCCCACCTGCGCGCTGAACGACCTGCTGGACGACCCCTGCCAGTCATGGCAAGTCAACGGTGAGCCATTTCCCCAGGCCGCCCCGTACATCAGCAGGAAAGGCAAGGCGCCCACGAAGCCGCCTTTCGCCCGCAGCCAGAACAGAAAGGCCGTCGTCTACCTGGGCAGGCGCGATCGCCGCATGGTCTACCAGGACGCCGGGAACATCCGCCCTCTCACCGGCCCTCTCGCCGACGCCGCGGTGCCCACGGCCACATTCGCCCGCCAGAACAGATATGTCGCCCTGGTCAAGGAAGGCGCACGCATCATCGACACCCAGACCTGGACCACGGTGTCGATCCCCGGAGTTCGGCGGGTGCACGACCTCAGCATGGCCGGCATCGTCGCCACGACACCGGCCGGAGTGCTCGTCCTCGACCACCGGGGCAGGACGCGGATGCGCCTCCCTGCCCGGAAGGTCGGCAAGAACATCGTCGGGGACACGTACCACCTCTCTCCGGACGGCCGCCGCCTCGTGATCGTCCGCGGCCTGATACGCGTCGAGACCTACGACGCGAGCACCGGCACGCGGGTGTCCAGCGTCGAGCCGGAATTCGGCGACGAGTACCTCGCCGCCGGTCTCGGCTGGACCGAGAAGGGGCGATTCCTCGTCCGCGACACCAGTGATCGCGTCCACGCCCTGGACCTGACGACCGGACGCCTCCGGAAGCGCTCATGACCGGAAGTTCACCAAACTTGGGTCCTTCATTAACTTGTATCGTTCAGGTTTAGTCAGTAGGTTGACCACCATGACCGCACCCAAGACCACCGCCGAGGAGCTGCGCGGGGCCGGCCTGAGGGTCACGGCCGCCCGGGTCGCACTGCTCGAGACCGTCCGGGACGGTGACCATCTCGATGTCGAGACCATCGCCTCGGGGGTGCGCGATCGTGTAGGCCACATCTCTCTCCAGGCTGTCTACGAGGCCCTCCACGCACTCACCGCCGCCGGGCTCGTACGGCGCATCGAACCGGCCGGCAGTGCGGCCCGGTTCGAGGGGCGCGTGGGGGACAACCACCACCACATCGTGTGCCGTTCGTGCGGCGCCGTCGCCGACGTCGACTGCACGGTCGGCCACGCGCCATGCCTGAGCGCGTCCGACGACCACGGCTTCTCGATCGACGAAGCCGAGGTCATCTTCTGGGGCCGGTGCCCCGACTGTTCCACCGCCTGATCCGAAGGACTCCCATGACCGAGAACCATGATGCGATCGTCACCGACCCCAAGACGGAGGGCGAAGGCGCCTGCCCGGTCGCACACCGCGCGCCGCACCCGACGCAGGGTGGCGGAAACCACCAGTGGTGGCCGGACCGCCTCAACCTGAAGATCCTTGCCAAGAACCCCGCCGTGGCCAACCCCCTCGGCGAGGACTTCGACTATGCCGAGGCGTTCAAGAGCCTCGACCTCCCGGCCGTCAAGCGCGACATCGCCGAGCTGCTGACGACCTCGCAGGACTGGTGGCCCGCCGACTTCGGCCACTACGGCCCGTTCATGGTCCGGATGGCCTGGCACGCCGCCGGCACCTACCGCATCAGTGACGGCCGCGGCGGCGCCGGAGCCGGCCAGCAGCGCTTCGCGCCGCTCAACAGCTGGCCCGACAACGCCAACCTCGACAAGGCCCGCCGCCTGCTGTGGCCGGTCAAGAAGAAGTACGGCAAGAACCTCTCGTGGGCCGACCTCCTGGTCCTGGCCGGCAACGTCGCCCTGGAGTCGATGGGCTTCAAGACGTTCGGCTACGCCGGCGGCCGTGCGGACGTCTGGGAGCCCGAGGACGACGTCTACTGGGGCCCCGAGTCCACCTGGCTGGGCGACGAGCGCTACACCGGCGACCGCGAGCTGGAGAACCCACTCGGCGCCGTCCAGATGGGCCTCATCTACGTCAACCCCGAGGGCCCGAACGGCAACCCCGACCCGCTGGCCGCGGCCCGCGACATCCGGGAGACGTTCCGCCGGATGGCGATGAACGACGAGGAGACGGTCGCCCTGATCGCGGGCGGTCACACCTTCGGCAAGACCCACGGCGCCGGCCCCGCCGACCACGTCGGTCCCGACCCCGAGGCCGCCCCCATCGAGCAGATGGGCCTGGGCTGGAAGAGCACCTACGGCACCGGCAAGGGCGGCGACACGATCACCAGCGGCCTGGAGGTCACCTGGACCTCGACGCCCACGCGGTGGTCGACCAACTTCTTCTGGAACCTGTTCGGCTACGAGTGGGAGCTGACCAAGAGCCCGGCCGGCGCCCACCAGTGGCGGCCGAAGCACGGCGCCGGCAAGGACTCGATCCCCGACGCCCACGACCCGTCGAAGCGCCACGCGCCGTCAATGCTGACCACCGACATCGCGCTCCGCGAGGACCCGATCTACGGCCCGATCTCGCGGCGCTTCTACGAGAACCCCGAGGAGTTCGCCGACGCCTTCGCCCGCGCCTGGTTCAAGCTGACCCACCGCGACATGGGCCCCGCCTCCCGCTACCTCGGCCCGGAGGTCCCGGCCGAGACGCTGCTGTGGCAGGACCCGGTGCCGGCGGTGACGCACGAGCTGGTCGGTGACGAGGACGTCGCCGCGCTCAAGGCGAAGGTCCTCGCCTCGGGCCTGTCGGTCTCCGAGCTGGTGTCCACCGCGTGGGCGTCGGCCTCGACCTTCCGCGGCAGCGACAAGCGCGGCGGCGCCAACGGCGCGCGCATCCGCCTGCAGCCGCAGATCGGGTGGGAGGTCAACGACCCCGACCGGCTCGCGAACGTGCTGGGCACCCTGGAGGGGATCCAGAAGGAGTTCAACGGCTCCCAGACCAGCGGTAAGCAGATCTCGCTCGCCGACCTGATCGTGCTCGCCGGAGCCGCCGCCGTCGAGAAGGCCGCCAAGGACGCCGGCTACGACGTCCAGGTGCCCTTCACGCCGGGCCGCACCGACGCGTCGCAGGAGCAGACCGACGTCGAGTCGTTCGCCGTGCTGGAGCCGTCCGCCGACGGTTTCCGCAACTACCTGGGCAAGGGCAACCGCCTGCCGGCCGAGTACCTCCTGCTCGACCGGGCCAACCTGCTCACCCTGAGCGCCCCCGAGATGACGGTCCTCGTCGGCGGCCTGCGCGTCCTGGGCGCCAACCAGGGGCAGTCGCAGCTCGGCGTCCTCACCGACACCCCGGGCCGGCTGACCAACGACTTCTTCGTCAACCTGCTCGACCTGGGCACGACGTGGAAGCCGGTCGCCGGCGACGCCAACGCGTTCGAGGGCAGCGACTCCGCGACGGGCGAGGTCAAGTGGACCGGTAGCCGCGCCGACCTGGTCTTCGGCTCGAACTCCGAGCTGCGCGCGCTCGCCGAGGTGTACGCGTGCGACGACGCGAAGGAGAAGTTCGTGAACGACTTCGTCGCGGCGTGGGACAAGGTCATGAACCTCGACCGGTTCGACCTGTCCTGATCCGACCGTCCAGGCCTGGCCTGGACATTCGTTCCACACAGGGGAGAAGCACCCGTCCTAGCGAGGTTGCTTCTCCCCTGCTATGTCCGCGAAGAACGTGCGGATGTCGGCCGCCAGCGGGCCGGGCGCCGCCATCGCGAGCATGTGGCTGGGGTGCTCGTGATTCTCCCAGTGCACGATGCTGTTCCCGCGCTCGGCGAGCCGGCGGAAGGCGTCGGGGCCGCCGTGCGAAACGCCCGTCGGCACCGCCTTCTGGTCGATCGGCATGCCGGCCGCCCCCTCGTAGTAGGTCCACGACGACGACCCGCTGGTGCCCGTCAGCCAGTAGAGGCTCGCGTTGCCGAGAACCAGGTCGCGGTCGATCGGCTCCCGCGGCGCCTCCCCGTCGGGCCAGCCGTCGAACTCCTTGAACCGCTCCACGAGGTAGGCCAGCTGGGCCACCGGCGAATCCGCCCACCCGTAGCTGAGCGTCTGCGGCCGCGCGGCCAGGTACGGCGCGTACCCGCTGCCGCCCTCACCGCTCAGCATCCCGGCCACGTGCTCGACCATCGCCCGATCCTCCTGCGACAGCCCCTCCAGCTCGGCCGGATCCCCGGTCGGCATGCCGACGCCGCCGGTGATGTGCACCCCGACCACCCGCTCCGGGGCCAGCGCGGCGAGCCGCGGCGAGACCAGCGCTCCCGCGTCGTTGCCGTGCACCCCGTAACGCTCGTAACCCAGCCCGCCCATCAGCTCCGCCCACGTCCGGGCCACCCGCTCGACGCTCCACGGCCGCTCGTCGGCGGGCTCGGGGAACGGGGAGAACCCGAACCCCGGCAGCGAGGGCGCGATCACGTGGAAGGTCTCCGACAGCGGGCCGAGAAGCTCCGTGAACTCCACGATCGAGTTCGGCCAGCTGTGCGTGATGACCAGCGGGAGCGCGCCGGGGTCGGCGCACCGTACGTGGAAGAAATGCACGGTCTGCCCGTCGATCTCGGTCGTGAACTGCGGGAACCGGTTCAGCTTCGCTTCCTGCGCCCGCCAGTCGTACGCACCCGCCCAGTACTCCACCAGCTCCTTGAGGTACGAGACGGGAACCCCCCGGCTCCACTCGGCTCCCGGCAGCCGGCTGGGCCAGCGGGTACGGGCCAGGCGGTCGCGCAGGTCGTCCAGGTCAGCCTGGGGGATCTCTATACGGAACGGGCGAACGTCATGTGTCATGCGGACCAAGCTAGAGACCATCGCGGAACATCCGGTTCCGCAATATCACGCCTGATCGCCGTACTGGCGAGGGTCGGAGACATGGGCGCGGGAGCGATCCGGGGTTTGATCGCCGTACGGGCCGGAGTTGGAGCGACGGCCGCGAGAGCGGTCCGGGTCACCCCTGATCGTCGTACGGGCCGGCGTCAGAGACATGGCCGCGGGAGCGATCCGGCCGTCGGGTAGTGGCCCGGCCCCGGCGGGCGATGTCGTCCAGGATGTGCTCGAACACCGCCTGCTCCTCGGCGGCCCTGGCGGCGGCGCGGTCCGGGAACATCCGCTCCCAGGCCCGGGTGACGTCAGCGGTCAGCCGCATGCAGTCGGCACCCAGCGAGGTGGCGCTGCTCGCCAGTTTCGCCCAGGCGTCCGGAGACGAGTCCCGTATCCGGTGGACGAGCCGGACGCGGCGCTCCTCCAGCCCGTCCCATCGGCTGCGGAGGGCGGCGACCGCCTCCGAAGAAGCGCGTTCCGGCAGCAGCTCGTCGATATCCGGATGCGGCCCCGACGCGGCGGCCTCGCACTCAGACAGCGCCCTGACCAGGTTGCCGAAGCTCTCGTAGTCACCGCCCAGCCGGCTCGCGACGTCGCCCAGCCCTGGATCACCGGCCGCAAGCGCGCCGACCTCCGCCTCACGCCGGTCGAGCTCCTCCAGCTTGCCCGCCATCGCCGCGTCGAGCTCCGGCCTCCAGCGCCCGCGCTCACGGTCGAAGAAGTAACGCGCCGTCCCGGACCGCGACCGGAGCGCCGCTCGACGACTGCGTACCTCGGCCCGCAGCCGGGCCCTCACCAGCCCGCGCCACCCCACGACCGCCACCACGACCACCGCCGACAACCCGGCGAGCACCATCTCGGACGCAGTCATCGCCATCCACCGCCATGTTAAGGCTGGAACTCCCATCGTCCCGCACCCCGCGATCCCGGGGAAGCCACCGCTTTCCTCATTAGGCTGGACCCTGTGCTGGAGACATCGATCCGCACGCTGGGAGCCTCCGCCGAGGTGATGGCCCTGAAGGGCGACCTCGACGGAGCCGCCGACGCGATGGACCGCGCCCTGCGGATCGCCCAGG
The DNA here is from genome assembly GCF_044458265.1 of Nonomuraea sp. NPDC050478. Lineage (NCBI taxonomy): Bacteria > Bacillati > Actinomycetota > Actinomycetes > Streptosporangiales > Streptosporangiaceae > Nonomuraea > Nonomuraea sp. NPDC050478. The sequence goes on from NZ_JBITHT010000001.1 coordinate 602,995, forward strand.
ACGCGACCGGCCCGCAGGAGCGGATCCTGATCGCGGTAGCCGCGGGCATGGCCACGGTCTGCCCGCTCCAACAGGCACTGCGCGCGGCGAACGCCATCAAGCGGGTGGAAGACCGCATCGGCGCGCTCGGATCGGTGGCCGCCGCCCTGTCCCGGGCCGGCCGGACCACCGAGGCGCTCGCCCCCATCACCGAAAACGAGCTCTCCCCCACGGGCCTGAGAGCCGTGGCCGAGGCGTTGGTCATGACCGGCGACGTCGACCGCGCGGTAACGGTGGCCGGGCGGGATCCCGACCCCAGTTGGGGGTGGGACGCCTTCGCACGGGCCCTCGTCCGGGCCGACCGGCTCGATCAGGCCTACGCCACCGCACTCTTCCTCGTCACCGACCGGCCGCGACGCGATATCGCACTGCTGGTGGTCGCCGAGGCACTCGCCGCATCCCGGCGCGGCGACCAGGCCGTAGAGGTCGCCGAGCACATCGCCGACCCATCGTGCCGCACCCAGGCACTGCGCGCCGCCGCCCTGGCGATCGACGATCCAGACCGTACGGCGGAGCTGCTGCGCCGAGCCGAGACGGCGGCCAGAGCCATCCCCAACCCCGGCACCCGTCAGACCGAGCTGCGCGCCCTCGCCCTCGCCTGCGCCGAACGCGGAGACCTCACCCGCGCCCTCACCACCCCCGACTGGGCCGGCCGCATCACCCTGGCCCGCCAACTCCTCAAGTCAGGAAGAAAAGCCCAGGCAACCGCACTACTCGACCACGCCCAACCCCGGGACGCCGACGACGCGACGACGCTCCACAACGCCCAAACCCCGGACAACGACATGCACGCCGACAACGCGGGGACGCTCCACGCCGCCCAAACCCCGGACGCTGACGTCGCGGCGATGCTCGGGGACGTCCGTGCCCTGGATGGCGGCCTGCAGGTCGACGTCGCGGTCACGATGGCGCAGGCCGGTCGGATCGACCGCGGCGTGGCGCTCGCCCGCGCGATCGCCGACCGCTTCCGGCGTGAGCAGGCCCTCGCGCGGATAGCCCGCTCGGCGATCGAGGCCGGCCGGCCCGAACGCGCCGGCGAGATCCTGGACGAGGCCGCCGCCGCTGCCCTGGCCGTAGACGGCGCCGACGACATCCGTCACATCCGCGGTCTGGCGGAGCTGGCCGACGCCCTGGCCCACGCGGGCCGCCGGGAACAGGCGGGCGAGCTGCTGCGCCGCGCCGAGCTCCTGGTCCACACCCTCTACGAGGAGCAGGAGCGGTTCGAGGCCTGGCGGCTGCTGGCGGCCACCCTGGGAAGGGCGGGCCTGCTCGACCGCGCCGACGTGATCGCCGCCGCCCGATGGCCGTCGCCGTGGCCCGACCTCGTACGGGCACTGTGCGACATCGGCGCATACGACGACGCGTACGAGAGAACCCCGTCGATCCCCGACCCGGGCCAACGGTCCTGGGCACTACAACGCGTGGCCGCCGGGCACGCGCAGGCCGGACGGCTCGACCAGGCCGAATCCATCGCGCTGGCCATAGAGGAGGCAGCGCCCCGGGCGGAGGCGCTCCTGTCGGTGGCCAAGGCCCGAACGCGGTCAGGCCAGCTCAACCACGCCGTCGCACTACTGCGGGACGCCGAGACCGCAGCCCGATCCGTGACCTCCTCCCGCGATCACGACCGCCTGCTCCGCGAACTGGTCGACGCCCTGCTCGCGACCGGCCGGCTCGACCAGGCGGCCGAGTTACTCGCCCAGGCCGAAGCCGCCGCGCACACTCCCGCGGCACTGGCCGCCGTCCTGATCGCGTCCGGGCAGCTCGACCGCGCCTTCCGGACGGCGTTGGACGTCAGAGACACGCTGGAACAGTGCGGCGCGCTGTCCTCGGTGGCAGAAGCGCTGGCAGCCACAGGCGCCCCGCCAGGCCGCGTCTCGCAGGTACTCCTCCACGCCGACGCGACAGCCGCCCAGGCCACCGATCCAGCCCTCCGCGTCCGGCTCCGGGCTCGCCTGGCGCGGGCCTGGGCCGCGACCGGCGACACCCACCGGGCCGAACGCACGATCGACGAACTGCTCACCGAAAGCGCTGCCCTTCCCCCACAAGCGACGGCTGACCTGGCCCAAGCCCTGTCCACACTCGGCCAGTACGACCGCGCCCTCGCCCTCACCACCGACCCGCAGACCGCAGCCACCGTCATCATCACCATGGCCCGGACCGGCGAGTTCACCCGCGCGACCGACCTGGCCCACACCTTGCCCACCCCCCAACCGAGAGAGTGGGCACTGGCCGAGATATCCCGCGCCATGACCGTCCCCGGACCCCCGACCGGAAGAACGAGCCCCTCCTGACCACACGCACGTCCTATGTTCCGGGCCGGAGAACGGCCTCCACGTCCGCGAGGGCTTCCAGGGTCCCGGCGAGCCTGTCGCGATCGGCTTCGGAAAGGGCCAGCGCACGGGCCCGCCCGAGGGCGTCGCCGGCAGCCGCGGGATCCTCGGCGCGGAGCGCGAGCTCGGCGCGATAGGCCAGCGCTTCGAGCAGCTCGGCCGCCGTAGCGGTGTCCTTGTCCCGCTCCAGGGCCGCGTCCAGGATCTGCGCCGCCCGTACGTGCTTGCCGTGCGAGTCGCCCATCACCACGGCCTTGTGCAGCGTCGCGGTGAGCTTTCCGCCGGCCTCCTCCTCAGGCTCCGGCTGGGCGGCCGAGAACCTGATCCAGTTCCCGCCGGGGTCGATGACCGCGAATCCGGAGTGGTTCCCGTCGTTCTTGCGCTTGCGTGGACGGGTCATCCGAGGGATCCCGGAGACCAGGAGCTTGCCGTGAGTCCGGCGCATGCCCGCGGCGAACGCCTCGAAGAGCTTCCCGGTGTCGGACACGATGACGGAGCAGCTTCCGTAGGAGTCCTCCGGGTTGAAGCCCGGGATGCCGAAGAAGCCCAGCCGCAGGTCTTCGCGCTGGAGTGCCACGAACGGGTTCGGCCGCACCTGGTAGTAGGTCCGGGTGAAGCCCAGCATGGTGTAGAAGTCGGCGATCTCGTCGATGGACGGGCAGGGCAGCAGCGGCACGGTGATCTCGTTGGCCATGGTCTCTCCATCTCCAGCTAACCAAATTTGCCTAGCTGCTCAGAGCCTACCCCGGCCGCCGGATCCGACCATGCCGATTTCAGCCGTTGATGCTGACGGTGACCAGGAACGCCAGGTAGACCAGCCCGGCAGCCATGCCCGTCCCCTTCGCGGCCGTCGACGCCACAGGCGCCAGGAACGCCGCGATCCCCAGCAGCAGCCACACCAGCGCATGACCCCACCGCAGGATCAGATAGGCCACCCCGTCGACCTCGCGCTGCGGCCACACGAACACCCACACCACGGCCAGGATTAACGCGATCGCGCCCCACACCTGTACGGGGACGCCGATGATCCTCATGGCCGGATCCTACGGGCCCCCGCCCCCGGCGCGCTGATCCAGGTCAGGGCTTGACGCCGGACGGCGGAGTGTCAGCGACTGGAATCGCCATCCATGAGTCCCCACGACGTGGAAGTCGACGATCTCGAAGCACTCGCGCGCGTACTCCTGAAGCCGCTCGTCATCCCGGAAGGAGAAGAACCGAGGAGGATAATGATCATCCTGCTCGAAAGTGCTCTCCCCCGTCAGCCCGCCCCCACCGTACACACCGAGAAAGAACAGCCCACCGGGCCGCATCACCGTGTGGATCGCGCCCAGCACCGCCGGCAGATCACCGTCGGGCACATGCAGGAGGCAGTTCAGCGCGTACACCGCGTCGAACGAACCGGGCTCGAAGTCGAGACTGAGAAAGTCCATGGCATGGGCTTCGACGCCCTTCTCCCGGCAGAGGGCCACCATGGCAGGCGACAGATCGACGGCCACGACGTCCAGCCCGTTCTCCTGGAAGTACGCGCTGTCCTGACCCGTCCCAGCACCGACCTCCAGCAGTCGCCGGCAACCGTGCCCCTTCAGCCGGCCCAGGAACGCCTCACGCTCCGCGAGCTTCCACGCGGACTTCGTGGCGGCATCCCGCCGCTCGGCACCGCCGTCGTACGCCTCCCGGAGGAGACCGATCACCTCGTCGTAGCGCACGCTCATCGCGTCATGATGCCGTACGGGAGAGCTCCGACAACAGGCATGCCACCGCGACCCGGCGTTGAAAGAGGTCCCCTTCGAGCAGACGATCACAACGATCCGATCTGCGCGTACGGCCCGATCGGAGTAGGCCGGCGCCAGTGAGCCGATCTGGTGGCCCGCCCGCGCATCGGCGATGCTGTGACGCGTGGAGTACGTGTCCAGAGTCCCGCGACCGCCGCTGGACGGGCTGATCGACGACCTCTACTACCTGGAGGGCGAGCCGCCGTACCCCCGGCTGACGCTGCCGCCGGCGCCGTCGGCGTTGCTCATCGTCAACCTCGGGGCGCCGTTCCGCATCCGCGCCGGCACCGGCACCGAGACGGCCGAGTACGCCGACGGCTGCGTGGTCACCATGCCCACCCGCGCGTGGGAGTTCGGCTACCCACTCCGGACCCGGTCCGTCGGCGTGCACGTCAAGCCGTGGGGGCTGGCGCCGTTCCTGCCGATGCCCGCGGCCGAGTTGTGTGATCGGCCGGTGACGGTGGAGCAGGTGTGGGGCCAGCCCGCCGTCGCTGAGCTGCGAGACCGGCTGGCCACGGCGGACGGACCGCACGAGATGCTGACGCTGCTCGAGGAGGAGCTGATGCGACGGCTGTGCGAGACCACCGGCCTGGGGCTGGTCCGCCATACAAGCAGCGTCATCGCGGCGGCCAGCGGGGCGGTGGCGATCGGCGGCCTGAGCGTGGCGGCCGGTGTCAGCAGCACTCATCTGGCACAGCGGTTCAAGGAGCTCATCGGCGTCACGCCGAAGCGGCTGGCCCGCGCCTACCGCTTCACCGCCACCGTGTTCGCGATCAACCCCGCCGGACCGATCGACTGGGGCGACCTCGCCGGTGGCGCGGGCTACTTCGACCAGGCCCACTTCGGCCACGAGTTCCGGGCGTTCACCGGGCTCACGCCGACCCGGTACGTCGAGGTCCGGCGGCGGTTCCTGCGCGAACATCCCGGCCACGCGCTTGACGGCTGGCCGCTGCCGGCCGATTGATTTCTTACAAGAGCGGCAGCTCACGACACGCTAATTTGGGGCACCCCGAAGCAGAGGAGAGCCCCGTGGGCAAGGTGGTCATGTACGGCTCGGTGTCGGTGGACGGTTTCGTCGCGGACGAGAATGACCAGCCCGGACCGCTGTTCGAATGGCTGACCAGCGGTGACGTCCCGCTGGACGAGAGCGGCGAGCTGAAGGTGTCGCGGACGTCCTACGACTACACCCGGCCGTACTGGGACCAGATCGGAGTCACGATCGCCGGCCGCCACGTCTTCGACCTGACGGACGGCTGGGACGGGAAGCCTCCGAGCGGGGTCGACCACGTGGTCGTCGTGACGCACCGGCCGGAGCCCGAGGGCTGGGACCCCGAGGCGCCGTTCCACTTCGTCGACGGCGTGGAGGCAGCCGTGGCCAAGGCGCGGGAGCTCGCGGGTGACCGCGTGGTCGAGGTCGCCGCCGGCGATGTCGGTGGCCAGATGCTCGCCGCGGGCCTGATCGACGAGGTGCGCATGGACGTCGTACCCGTCGTGTTCGGGTCCGGCAAGCGCTACTTCGGGTCGGTCGACGCACAGCACCTGCTGGAGGACCCGGACGTGGTGATCCAGGGCAACCGGGTGCTCCACCTGCGGTATCGGGTACGCCGATGACCGAGCGCCGAAGGCGTCCCAGGCGATCCGTCACTCCGCTTTGGTGGCCCGTGCCGAAGCATCCCGCCGCGAACTCCGCCGACCCGCAGTCGATCACCTGCTCCCCGGCCCTGGCCGCCTTGGCCGGCTCGCCGCACTTCGCGATGACGTCGTCCGTGTCCATCAGACGCGGCCCGTACGCTCATTAATCGTCAATCGACGATGAACGATGAATGAGCGGACAACAAGAGACAGCGCCCCCGGCCGCGGTCCGCAGTAGTGTGGAGATCAGGTTTTCGGTCTCTTGTGTCGTGTGCGAAGTCGGAGGTGATCACGGTGCACCCGGTCTAGCGACGGCCCCAGTCAGGGGCGTCACGGAGCCGAAAGGTGACCGTATGAGCAGGACCGACAAGACCCGGCCCTGGTGGGTGCGGATGGCCGACGCGCCGCTGACCACCTGTGTGCCCGTGCATGACCACCGTTTCGGCCCGTGCACGCTGCCGGACGAGATCACCGCCGACAGCGCGAACTGGCGCCGAGGCGGCTGTTACTGGGGCGCCCCCGGCTTCCACGTGCTCGTTCACGAAACCAGAGGTGGGCACCGGGAGTGGCACCACTTCCGTCGCGAGGAGCGCCGCCGCAGCCGCCACCAGGCGCGCCGTAAGCTGCGCGCCTACCACGTCGATCGCGACGAGGACTGAGACACGGCGTCGTTGTCCCAGGCGCTGACCTACGCGGGCAGACCCGCCGCCTCCCGGATGGCGGTGACGGCCGCCGTCGGGTTGTAGTTCTCGGGCACGCCGTCGACCATGATGATGTCGCCCTCGATGTGCCGCGAGCGCAGCGGCGCGATCTCCCGGTACGCGGGCGAATCCCACCACGCCCGCGCCTCGGCGATCCCCGGGAACCCGATCATCACGACATGTCCGGGCCAGCTGCCTTCCTTCACCTCGTGCTGGGTGACGTGGACGAGGTAGCGACCGCCGTACGGCTCGAAGGTCCCGGGGAGCCGCTCGATGTACTCGGCGATCTCCGGGTGCGGAGCCGCCTCCTGCAGGTGGGCGATGACGTAAGCCGGCACGGTGTCCTCCCGATGAAGTCGTGTTCGGTGCGCTGCCGATCCTGACAGCTCCTCGTAAGCGGCGCGATTACCTGCCAGGTAGGTGAACTGGCATCGCAGGCCGCGTCCCGCGTTCCACGGACTGCGGAACCGCTGCCGACCTCGATGAGGAAAGGTCAGCGGCGGTCATCGCGATGCACTGCTCAGTCGGCCGGTCCGCCGGCGAGCTGCCGCCGCACCGTGTCGGCGTCCATCAGGTACCACATGGACTTGAACCGGCCGTCCTCGACCCGGTAGAAGGCGGTCTCGGCGAACGACACCGACGCCCCGGTGGGGGCCAGACCGTTCCACTCCTTGACCGGCGTTCCCGTGTCGACCAGGCGGGCGGCCACCCGGTCACCGTCGACGACGAGCTCCTGGATCTCCCAATGGAAGTCCGGCACCGCTTCAACGTGCTTGTAGAACTCGGCCACCATGTCGTCCCTCTTGACCGGGGTGCCGCCCATGATCACCTCGTCATGAGCGAAATCGGCCATGCGGTGGAACTCGCGCTTGTTCGCCAGATCGACGTACCGCAGGTAGAAGTCCCGCAGTTCCTCGGTCGACATACCCGAACGCGTCGCATCGGAGCTCATGATCTTTTCCCATTCTGTAAGTGCCGGCCGGCTGACCCGGGATCGGCTGTTCGGCCGGAGCGGATGTTTTGTACCGCTCGGTTAAGCAGCAACCCTAGCACGTTTTGTACCGATCGGTTCGCGGCCGGGTCGTCATCTCTACCGATCGGTACGATGGGCTCATGAGCACCGAGACGCCGACCATTGGACGACCGCGGGCGTTCGACGAGGAGGCGGTCCTCGACCGGGCCGCCGAGGTCTTCTGGCGACACGGCTACGAGGGTGCGTCCATGACCACCCTCACCAGCGCGATGGGCATCAACCGACCGAGCCTGTACGCCACGTTCGGCAGCAAGGAGCAACTGTTCGAGCGCGCCTTCGCGCGCTACCGCGAGACCCAGCTGGCCCAGGTCCGCGCCGCACTCGACCAACCCACCGCCTACGCCGCCATCGAGGCGTTCCTGCGCTCCAGCGCCGACGGCCTCACCGCCGACGACCACCCCCTGGGCTGCCTCTCCATCCAGGGAGGTCTGGCCTGCTCGCCCGAGAACGCCCGCATCTCCGAAGTCCTGGCCGCCGGCCGCGCCGCCAACGAAGCCGCCGTCGCAGAACGGCTGTCTCGCGCGGCAGCAGAAGGAGACCTCCCGCCCGGCGTGGACCACCGGGCACTGGCACGATTCGTGATGGCGCTCAGCGAGGGATTCGCCGTCCACGCCGCGTCCGGCACCAGCCGTGAAGACCTCCAGGCCTCCGTCACCGTCGCCCTGCGAGCCCTCCTCCCATCCCAACCCTGACGGTCTTGCAGGGACAGCAGGGAGACCTACAGGGCGGACCCGATGACTCGTACGCCGTCATGCTGCCGGACGGCCGCTCTTCCGTCGCTCTGCATCGCATCCAGGACTCGGACAGCAAAGGCTTCGGCGGAGAGACCCTGGACCTCCTGTGCCGTAACCCACCGAAAAGCTCGTGTCTCGTCAGTTTCCGTGAGAGTTCCGCCCGCCGGACGACACCGGAACACGAGTGCGACGATCCCGAGTGTCATGTTCTTGTAGACGCCAGTCAGCAACTCCGGCTCGACTTCGAGGCCCGTCTCCTCCCGGAGCTCCCGCTTGAGCCCGCTGACCACGTCCTCCTCCAGCTCAAGGACGCCGCCAGGTGCTTCCCAACGACCGTTGTCCCGCCGCTGGACGAGCAGCGCCCGCCGCTGGTCGTCCACAATGACGCCTGCGACGCTGACCGAGTGGCGCGAGTCGTGATCCATCGAAATCCTCATGCCTGAAGGTGGCTAGACTCCCAAGCTAGTACATGTATGTACGAGTGGAGGAGTTGGCGCCGCCATGACCCTGGCCTTGCCTGGCCTGGACCCCGTCACGGACCGCCCCGTGTTCAAGCAGATCGCCGACCACCTCCGCGATGCCATCGAACGCGGCACGCTGGAACCCGGAGCGAAGGTGCCCTCCGAGGCCAAGCTGATGGCGCACTACGGCGTTGCACGCATGACAATCAGAAACGCGCTCCAAGTCCTCCAAGCGGAAGGGCTGACCGTAGCGGAGCACGGGCGCGGCGTGTTCGTCCGTTCGCGACCCCCGGTGCGTCGCCTCGCGGCCGACCGGTTCGCTCGGCGACACCGCGAGGAGGGCAAGGCCGCGTTCATCGCGGAGACAGAGGGTCTCGGAGGCGAGCCGTCAGTCGATTCCCTCCAGATCAGCGAGGCGGAACCGCCGGCCCATGTGGCTGAGCGACTGGGTCTTGGCAAGCGAGACAAGGTGCTCGTCCGCTCACGTCGTTACCTGATCAACGGCCACCCAGTGGAGACCGCAGTCTCCTACCTTCCCGCCTCGATCGCCCGCGGGACACGGATCGCCGACCCGAACACGGGACCCGGCGGCATCTATGCGCGGCTGGAGGAGATGGGACACCGGCTCGACCACTTCGACGAGGAGGTCAGATCCCGAATGCCCATGCGCGCAGAGGTCAAGGCACTCAGGCTGGCACCCGGCACGCCCGTCCTCCACCTCGTTCGCACCGCGTACGCCGAGGACGGCAGGGCCGTGGAGGTCTGCGACACGGTGATGTCGAGCGACGCCTACGTGCTTTCTTACCAACTTCCAGCGCACTAGCCCTTGACTCCTCTAGATGAGTTTGGGAAACAAGAGACGACAACTCCTCTAGTCGAGTAGACGACTAGGAACCACCTCATCCGCTATGCCACAAACCGTCCCGCAGTCCCATCTGGTCCTGAGGGGCACCCAGACGTGCCCCTAGGTAGAACGAGGAAGCCGCCCTAGCCAGTGAATCCGAAACAAACGCTGGACTACGACCTCAGCGCCCTCCGCGCTTCGTTCCCCGGCTGGTCCTTCTTCAGGAGCGATGCCGGCGCCTTCTACGCGACGCGACGCGGCGTCCAACTCAACGACTCCGAGCTCGACGCGGGCCTTCAGCAGACCGTGAGCGCCGACGACGCCGAGACCTTCGGGGCGCTCCTGCACGAGCAGCAACTCAGGGGGTGGAACTGTGGCCGCGCCAACGTCTGATCCAGAGCCGTGCGGCAACCAGCATGCGGCCACGCCGCTGCCCTGGGCGAGGCCGATCGAGTGGGCGCCGAACCGTTCCCGCGTGAACCGGGTACGAGTCCGGGCGCACACCTGCTCATGCGTGTCACCGCACTTCGAGCTGTGCACGGCAGGCGGGCTCTGGGTCGTCAGGCGTTTCACCACGGCACATCCGGCCGTCGAAAGTCCCTGGCTGTCAGCCCGCGCCGCCCAAGACCTGTGGACACAGATCCTGACCGGTCAGGCCCGATGATCGAACGCCGGTAAGGCGCTGCTGTACGCCCACGCAAAAGGCCCTCCCCAGATCATCCGGGAGGGCCTTTGCCTGGAGCCGCCTTCGGGATTCGAACCCGAGACCCCTTCATTACGAGTGAAGTGCTCTGGCCGACTGAGCTAAGGCGGCATGCCGCGAACGGCTGCCAAGAGTCTACAGGAGCCACGGGGTACTTCGCTCCCGACAATCCACCCCTACCCCGACGTACCAGCCTCCAGGATCGAGACGATGGAGAAGAGCGTGAAGCACACGGCCCCCAGCCCCACCAGCACCCGGGCCGGCACGAAGAAGGAAGCGTCGGAGACCTCCGCCTCGAAGAGGAAGGCCGCGAAGAACAGGCAGGCCAGTGCCGTGGCCACCGGGATCATGGGGATGCGGTTGGCGAGCGGGAAGGACCGGCGCCAGACCAGGGCCAGGAGCAGGGCCTTGGACAGGATGCTGTAGCAGATCAGGCCCAGCCCGATGAGGACGCAGCCGGGCGCGATGCGGTAGGGCTCGTCGGAGGCGGCGAGGACGTAGATGCCGAAGAGGATGTTGATGGTGCCCATGGCGATGACCAGCCAGCTCCAGCGGAAGCGTTCGGGCTCGTCGAAGGCGTTGCGCACCTGGCGGACGATGCTGGCGACCAGGGCGATCAGGCTGGCGCAGATGGCGGCGAGGCCGAAGACGACGTGGCCTGCCGTGTAGTGGGCGGCGTCGGGCTGGGCCATGAGGATGAAGGCCCAGATGAACCCGATGAGGGCGCAGACGAGAGGGAACGCGATGAGGATCTTCCCCGTGGTCGCCGAATAGGCTTCCATGGGCGCCTCGTCCTCCCGCTTCCGGGCGTCGTTGACCGAGATGAGGGAGAAGCTGGTCGAGGCGGTGGCCACGGTGCTGACGCAGACGCTGATCAGGCCGACGCCGGCGACCACGTGGCCGGCCACCAGGTTCTGGGGTTCCCCGCCTCGGGTGATGAGGACGATCCCGTAGATGATCGTGAAGAGGGCGACCGCGTAGCCGCTGACGGGCAGGACGACGCGCCAGATCTTGTTGTAGCGGTCGATCAGCTGGCGGATGATCGTGGCCGCGGTGGTGAAGAGCGCGTAGCAGATGGCGGCCAGGGCCACGACCACGTGACCGGCCACGAAATGGTTGGAGTCCGGGCCTCCCGCGTAGATGTACAGGCCGTACGCGGCGCAGATGACGCCCATGACCAGTGGTATGGCGCGGAAGATCACGCTCATCGTGAAATTCACCGTTCACCCCCCGACAGGCCATGCCTACCCGAGGGTGACAATCAGTAATCGAACGGTGACGCCGCTCTCACTCCGTAAGATCCTCCCCTGCGCCGTACATCTTGTCGTGCTGCTGCCGCGGCGAGCAGACGGACGCCGACGGGCACGCGCAGCGCCGCCCCCCGTCGTCCAGACGGACCGTGACCGTGTCGGCCGGAACGTTGTGCCCGATCACGGTTCCGTCGCCCTGCGGCGTGGTCACGCGGCTGCCGGAGCGAGGCATCCTGTACCGGGTCTCGACGTACAGCGGATGCTCGTACTTCAGGCAGCACATCAGCCGCCCGCAGGCCCCGGCGATCCGCAGCGGATTGACCGGAAGATCCTGGTCCTTGGCCATGCGAACCGACACCGGCTCGAAGTCCTTCAAGAAGGTCGCACAGCACAGGTCCCGCCCGCACGGCCCGATCCCGCCCTGGAGCCGGGCCTCGTCGCGGGGGCCGATCTGGCGGAGCTCCACCCTGGCCCGCAGGTTGCGGGCCAGATCCCGTACGAGAGCGCGGAAGTCGACCCGGTGCGGGGCGGAGAAATAGACCGTGTAGACGTTCTCCTTGTCCAGGAAGTCGACGCCCACCACCTTCATCGGCAGGCTGTGGCGTTTGATCAGTCGTTTGGAGACGCTGCGGGCCTCGGCCCGGCGGCGCTTGTTCGTCTCGTCGCGGGTCAGGTGTTCCTCGCCCGCTATGCCCTCACACACCGGCAGCCCGGTGATCTCCTCGCTCGTGTACTGCGGCGCCCACACGCACTCCGCCACCTCGGGCCCGGCGTCGGTCGGGACCAGGACCTTGTCGCCCACTTTCGGGCTGTGCCCGCCGGGATCCAGGTAGTAGAGCCGTCCGTAGCGGGTGAAGCTCACGGCCATGATCATTCCCATGGGCTCGTGCTCGCCTCCTGACGGCCTCGGGGGTTCTTACGGCCTTCGTTGACACATTACGTGTGCGATCGCGTGAGCGTGAGGGGCGCAGGGCGCTATTCGCAGGCTTCGATCGCGTCGGCGCGGATGCCGAAGCGGGCGTGCAGGGCATGCTCGGCGAGGAGACACTTCTGGTCGATGACCTGCGAGACACCCGGCATGCGCCCAAGCTCGGCGGCGAGTTTCCTCCTGGTACGGAACTCCGTGCCGGGCCGGAGGACGGCCCGGTAGCTCTCAGGCATGTCGCTCATCCGAGTCGCCGAAACCAGCGCTTCGTTGTGCGCGAACGACTCACGGAAGTTCTCGAACGCGGCCTCCTGGTCCTCGAAGGTGACCGACTGGACTTCCGGCAGGGCCGCGAGCGCCCGCGACACCGCGGCCTTCTGCGCGCCGCTCGCGGTCTTCCCGCCGCAACGCTCCCTCTCGGACGTGCACAGGAAGACCGACAGCTCCATGTCGGCATCGGACAGAGCCGCCTTGAGCTCGCCCAGGGCCACCACCTCGGCGACACCCGGCACCTGCCCAACCTGGCGGGAGATGCTCTCGATGTCGGCTCCGGGCCGCGTCACCAGCCGGAACGCCTGGGGAAGGTCGTCCGGGGTGATGCCCTCGACCAGGGAAGGGTCGTCCGAGTAGAAGGCGCGCATAGCCTCGTAGGCGCTGCGCCGGTCCTCGAAGTGGACCTCGTCCACTCCCGGGATGCCGCGCAGCGCGTTCTCGACAACCCGTTCGTCGGCATCACACTGAGGGTCCGCCGCGATCCTGCACAGGTAGACGGCCAGGTCGGCCTGGTCCCGGGGCGGTGCCACCGCCACCGAGGGCCCGTCGCCGTCTGGCAGAAGCGGGGCCATGATCACGGCGAGCATCACCCCGACCGCCACCGCGATCCCCGTGGCGATCCAGCGCGGGCGCACCTGGCTCCGGCGGCCGCCGCGCAACGGCGCGATCGTCTCGACCTGGACCGTCTCCCCGGCCTCCGCGAGCGCGCCGCGCAGACGGTCTTCCACAGAGCTGTTCATGAGTCCTCCCCAAGAGCCCGGCCGAGGGCGGCCAGCCCTCGCGCGATCGTCGACCTGGCGGTGCTCGCGCCGATCCGCATGGATTCGGCGATCTCCTGGTCGGTGAGATCCAGGTAGTAGCGCAGGGTGAGCGCCTCCCGCTGCCTTCGCGGCAGCCCCTGCAGGGCCGCCAGCACCGCACGCCGATCTTCCGAGAGCATGACAGCGCTCTCCGCCGACCAGACGGGCGGTTCGTACGGGACCGCCCGCCTGAACACGGTCGCCCGGCGGCGCAGCACCGACCGGCAGCCGTTGAGCACGGCCGAGCGCACGTAGCCCAGCGCCCTGCCGGGATCGCGCAACCGGGCGCGGCCGGCGTGGGTGCGGGCGAAGGCATCCTGGACGACGTCCTCCGCCGTCGCCTGATCCCCCACCATGATCAACGCGAGGCGGACGAGGCCGACCTGGTGCTCGGCGAAGATCGCCGCCACATCGACCCGCTCGCGCGTCAGCGCCTCTCCTTGGGTGACGAGTTCGACTTCCACATCACAGAGACGCTTCACCCCCGCATCTGCTGCCTCACTTGGGGACGTACGTGAGCCCCAGGATGCCGGAGTCGATCCGCTTGACGTCCACCAGCTTCAAGTGGGTCGCGGGGATGCCGTCGTAGAGCCGCTCGCCGCCGCCGGCGATCGTCGGGAACAGCCAGAACAGGTACTCGTCGACCAGCCGGTGCTCCAGCAGGGTGCGGCTCAGCTCGCCGCCCGTGCCGACCTTCAGGATGGTCCCGCCGGGCTGCTCCTTGAGCTTGGCGACCCCCTCGGCCACGTCACCGTCGATCAGCGTGGCGTTCCAGGCGGTCTCGCGGAGCGTCCGTGAGGCGACGTGCTTGGGCAGGCTGTTCATCCTGACGGCGTACTCGCCGTACCCCTCCTCCATGCCCGGCCACACCTGCGCGTGCGCCTCGTACGAGACGCGCCCGTACAGCAGGGCGTCCACGGAGAACAGCAGGTCCCGTGAGATGGCCTCGTATTCGCCGGACCAGTTGGGCACGACCCACTCCTGCGGGGTGCTGATGACCCCGTCCAGCGTCACGACACCCTGCTCGATGATCTTTCGCATGATCTCGTCCTCTCATTCGACTCACCGACGCGTCGAACGAGAGAACGGGGAATCGACACGCCTTCACACGCGAAGTGCCAGCATCATCGACTCGACGGCGATCTGCGGGCTGACGTTGAGGTCGAGGCGCTCGCGGCAGCGCATGACCGCGTCGACGCGGCGCAGCGTCTCCTCCGGCGTGGTCGTACGGGCGAGCTGGTCGAGGTCGAAGCGGAGGTCGTCGTTGGCCAGCTCGACCGTGGCGCCGAGCTGCATGGCCAGCACGTCGCGGTAGAACCACACCAGCTCCAGCAGCGCCGCGTCGAGCGAGTCGCGCTTGATGCGGGTGGCGCGGGACTTCTGCCGGTCCTCCAGCTCCTTCAGGGCGCCCGCTCCCCCGCGTACGAGGCCGCGGTTGAGGCCCTTGCCCGTGGAGCCCTCGCCGTAGACCTTGCGCAGCTCGCTCGTCTCGGACTCGTTGAGCGTGGCGGTGGCCGCGGCGGCCTCCTCCTCGGCGGTCTTGACCAGGCGTTCGGCGGCCGTCACGCACTCGCCGACGCCGGTCAGCGACCGCGGGATGGCCAGGACGGCCTCGCGCCTGGCCCTGGCTCCCTCGTCCAGCGCCAGCGCGCGGGCGCGCGGGAGGTGCCCCTGGGCGGCGCGGGCGGCGAAGCGGGCGATGTCGGGGGGCACGGAGTCGCGGGTGGCCAGGACGTGCGCCACCGCCTCGGTGGTCGGCGTGGTCAGGGTGACGAGCCGGCAGCGGGACCGGATGGTGATCATCAGGTCGTCGGGGGCCGGGGAGCAGAGCAGCCACACCGTGCGCGGCGGTGGCTCCTCGATGGCCTTGAGCAGGGCGTTGGCCGCCGACTCCGTGGCCCGGTCGGCGCCCTCGAACAGGATCACCCGCCAGCGGCCCTGCGTCGGCGCGCCCGCCGCCCGCAGGATCAGCTCGCGGGTCTGCTTGACGCCGTAGGAGAGCCCGGCGGGACGGACCTGCTCCAGGTCGGGATGGGAGCCGATCAGCACCTGGTGGCACTGGTCGCAGTGGCCGCAGCCGCCGTCGGGGCAGAGCAGCGCCGCCGCGAACGCCCGCGCCGCGTCCTCGCGGCCCGAGCCCGGCGGGCCGGTGAACAGCCAGGCGTGGGTCATGCCCGCGCCGCGCCCGCCCGCCACGACCTCGGCCGCCGCCGCGGCGGCACGCGACAGCACGGAGACGGACCGGTCCTGCCCCACCAGGTCATCGAAGACGCCCACGCGACAAGGCTAGTCGCGGATGGCGGGCATCGTGCCCGTGACGTCTTCGGCCTCGCGCGGCACCGGATCGGGCAGGATCTCGCGTACCCGGTCCTGGACGACCGCGGTGATCTGCTCCGGCGGCAGCGTGCCGTCGACGACCAGGTAACGGTCGGGGGCGGCGGCGGCCAGCGCGCGGAACTCCTTGCGCACCCGCTCGTGGAACTCCAGCGGCTCCGACTCGATCCGGTCGGCCGCCCCGCCGAGCCTGGTCAGGCCGACCTGGGGCGGGGTGTCGATGAGCACGGTCAGGTGCGGGACGAGCCCGCCGGTCGCCCAGGCGTTGACCTTGGAGACGTCGTCGGGGTCGAGGGAGCGGCCCGCGCCCTGGTAGGCGAGCGAGGAGTCGACGTAGCGGTCGCACACCACGATCGCGCCCCGGTAGAGCGCCGGCCGGATGACCTTCTCGACGTGCTCGGCCCGGTCGGCCGCGTAGAGCAGCGCCTCGGCCCGCCCCGACAGGCCGCGCTCGGCGGCGTCGAGCAGGATGGCGCGCAGCCGCATGCCGACCTTGGTGGCGCCGGGCTCGCGGGTCTGCACCACGTCGTAGCCCTGGTCGCGCAGCCAGATGGCGATCATCCTGGCCTGGGTGGTCTTGCCCGACCCCTCGCCGCCCTCGAAGGCCACGAACAGCCCCGGCATCCGCTCGGCCGGCTCGCCGCGGAAGCTCTTCCCCCGCACGGCCGTGATCAGATCGGTCAGGATCGGCACGCCCTTCCTGTCGTCCATGTGGCGCAGGCTGAGCACGCCGACGACCACCGCCAGCACGCCGCCGAGCAGGAGCACCAGGTTGGTGCCGTTGAACTCGTAGCTCAGCGCGCCCACGTCCACGCCGCGCCGGCCGAACAGCGCCGCGAGCGGACCGGCCACGGAGACCACCAGCAGCAGCGTCACCCGTGCCGTGGACTGCAGGAACGAGAACGTGCGCCCGCGCAGGCCGTCTTCGACCTCCAGGCCGATGAGCGTGTAGCCGATGATCCAGGCGATGCCGGCGCACGCCCCGAGCATCACGGTCAGGATGACCACGATCACCAGGTTGTGGACCAGCGCGATGGCGGCCAGCACGAACCCGGCCACGACCAGCGACAGCCCGAACAGCCGCCGCCGTGACAGGCCGCTGAGCAGCCGCAGCCCGAAGAACATGCCCAGCGCCATGCCGACGAAGACCGCGCCGAACACCACGCCGTAGGCCGCGTCGCCGCCGCCGAGGTCCTCGACGTAGAGCTTGGCGACGCCGATGACCGCGCCGCCCGCCGCGAACGCGCCGAGCATGCCGATGATCAGCCCGCGGACCAGGCGGTTGCCGCCGACGAACCGCCACCCGTCGACGATCTGCCTGAGCACCGACGGCGTGGAGATCGCCCCGTCGCGCTTGGGGATGTCGCGCAGCGTGAAGATCAGGGCGGCCGACACGAGGTAGGCGCCCGCGTTCACGATCAGCGGCAGGGCGGTGGGGTCGAGCCCGGCCAGGAGCGGCACCACGCTGCGGCCGACGTCGGCCACCACCGACAGCATCGCGAACACGGCCGCCGCGACCGGCGCGCTCCCGTACGTGACCAGCAGGTTGAGCTGGTTGGCCGACTCGAGCTGCTGCTTGGGCACCAGGTTGGGAACGGTGGCGTCCTTGGCCGGCACCCAGAAGAGGTTGACGCACTCCACCAGGACGGTGGCGATGATCACCCACTGGTAGCTGTTGACCACCGGGATCGACAGCACCACGGCGAACCGGGCCACGTCGGAGAACACCATGGTCAGCCGCCGGTCGAACCGGTCGGCGAAGGCCCCCGCCAGCGGCCCGAGCAGCACGGCGGGCAGCATCTTGGCGACGAACACGCCGCCGATGGCGAGCGATTGCGTGCGGAAGTCGCCCTGGGTGAGGTTTCCCGCCAGCGCGGTGAGCGCGAGGAGGTTGAGCCAGTCGCCCAGGCTGCACACCGACATGGCCGCCCACAACCTGCGGAAGGGGGCGTTGGCCAGCACGTGAGCCTGACGGCTTCGGCCGATGGCGGTCATGATGTCAGCGTATCCAGGTGTTCTGGGAGTGGGATGACAGCGACGAGTCCGGAAATAACGGACTGGTCGTCGCTGAGGGTAGTACGTCCATGGCCTGGTGCGCATGGCACACCGGGCGAATGGGCCCCACCAACAACATCGCCGGGGGCACGCCGTCGTTTCACATCCGCGCCCTGGCCCGCTCGATGACCGGCGCCCAGCGCGACCGCACGCCCGCCGGCAGGTCGAGCTCGTCCCACAGGTCGACCAGCAGCAGCTCGTCGACGTACGTGAGCAGCTGCTCGGAGTCGCCGTCGCGCAGCAGCGCCGAGTATGCCTGGCGGCGCTGCTCGCGCACGGACAGGTCGTAGGCCCGCTCGCGCACCCGCACCCGGCCGAGCGCCTGGCCGACCGGCAGCCGCGGCAGCCTGTTGGGGACGCCGCCGGTGAACTCCACCTTCGGCTCCAGCGCCAGCCGGAACCCCGCCGCGTCGAGGATGCGGCCCGCGGTCTCCAGCGTGGGCGACTTGCGGGCGTGCTCGTAGGCCGACAGCGTGGTGCGTGACGTGCCGCACACCCCCGCCAGCTGCTGCTGGCGCATGCTGGCCTCGTGGCGCGCCTGCTTCAGCAGCAGGGCGCCGCGAGCGGCCCAGAAAGTGACGTCGGGCAGCCCTCCACCGGGGGAAGACATGAGTGACCACCTCCGAAGTATCCGCCGGGATACTACAGCATGTAGCCGACCGAACGCAGTCGGTTAGCGAATCTCCAGCAGTGTGATCTCGGGCGGCGCCCCCACCCGCACCGGCGGGCCCCAGAACCCGGCGCCGCGCGTCACGTACACCTGGACCCCGTCCACCGCCGCGAGCCCTGACACCACCGGCTGCTGCAGCGGCACGATCAGGTTGAACGGCACCATCTGCCCGCCGTGCGTGTGACCGGACAGTTGCAGGTCGACGCCGTGACGCGCGGCCTCGGCCACCTGCACGGGCTGGTGCGCGAGCAGCACGACCGGGCGGCTCTCGTCACGGCCGCCCAAGGCCGCCGCGTAGTCGGGGCCGTCGCCCCCGGCCGTGCCGGTGACGTCGTTCACCCCGGCCAGGTCCAGCACGGCGCCCTGGTGGCGGATCTCCACCCGCTCGTTGCGCAGCGAGCGCACCCCCAGGTCGCTCAGCTCCTCGACCCACTCGCCCGGCCCGTTGGCCGTGTAGTACTCGTGGTTGCCCGTCACGAAGTAGGACCCGTACCGGGACTCCAGGTCGCGCAGCGGCCTGGCCAGCGGCCCGAGTGCCTCGACCGTGCCGTCGACCATGTCGCCGACGATCGCCACCACGTCGGCCTCGAGCCCGTTGATCATGCGGACGATGCGTTCGGTGTGCGCCTTTCCCGTGAGCGGGCCCAGGTGGATGTCGCTCACCACGGCGAACCGCAGGCCGCTCAGCCGGGAGTCGAGCCCCGGCAGAGTGACCGAGGCGCGTTCGATCACCGGGTCGCCGAGCGCCCGCGTCACCCCGTACCCGACCGTGCCCAGCGCGCCCACCCCGGCGGCCAGCGCGGTCGCCCGCCCGATGAACAGCCGCCTGCCCGGGTCGGGGGGCGCGTCGGCGACCAGGACGGCTCCGCCCGCGGGCACGGGCTCCCTCTCGCGCAGCACCGCCGCTAGCACCGCCCGCGGCACCTCCAGCGCCAGCAGGATCCAGAACAGGTAGAACATGACCGCGACCCACATGAAGCCCGGCCAGGCCAGCCACGACAGCCACGGCACCCGCTGCGCCACGAACGTGACCACCACGAGCACGAACAGCCCGGCCACCGCGAAGGTCAGCCGCCCGCGCGCCGCCCCCGGCCGCGTCGTCGCCCGGACCAGCCGATGCCACAGGTAGAAGTGGACCCCGGCTAACACGCCCAGGACCACGAACAGGAACGCCACGCCGTCATGCTATGAGCGGCCCCGAACCGGCGCGGTCCGCCCCCTGAGAGCCCTCTCAGGACTTGGTGGCGGGCTTCTTCTTCGCGGCCGGCTTCTTCGCCGGAGCCTTCCTGGTGGACGTCTTCTTCGGGGCGGGCGCGCGGTCGCGCCGCTCGGCCAGCAGCTCCGCCGCCCGCTCGATGGTGATCTCCTCCACCGTGTCGCCCTTGCGGAGCGAGGCGTTGGTCTCGCCGTCGGTGACGTACGGACCGAACCGGCCCTCCTTGACCACCACCGGCTTCTTGGAGTGGGGGTCATCGCCCAGCTCGCGCAGCGGCGGCGCGGCCGCGGCCCGCCCCCTGCCCCGCTGCTTCGGCTGCGCGAACAGCTCCTTGGCCTGGTCGATCGTGACCGTGAGCAGGTCCTCCTCGGACCCGAGCGACCGCGAGTCGGAGCCCTTCTTCAGGTAGGGCCCGAACTTGCCGTTGTGGGCCACCACCTGCTCGCCGTCGAGCTCGCCCACCACGCGCGGGATCGACAGCAGCCTGAGCGCGTCCTCCAGCGTGATCGTGTCGAGCGACATCGTCTTGAACAGCGAGCTCGTGCGCGGCTTGGGCGCGTCGGCCTTCTTCGTCCGCCGCTTCTTCTCGCCCTCGGCGGGCGGCGCCTCCTCCGGCAGCACCTCGGTCACGTACGGCCCGAACCGCCCGTCCTTGGCCACGATCATGTGACCGGTCACCGGATCGGGCCCGAGCTCACGGTCGCCGGTCGGGCGCGAGATCAGCTCCTCGGCCTTCTCCGCGGTCAGCTCGTCGGGGGTCATGTCCTCCGGGACGTTGACACGGGTGCCCTCACGGTCGAGGTACGGGCCGTAACGGCCAACCCGGATGACGATGTCGGTGCCCCTGATCGGGAAGGAGCTGATCTCCTTGGCGTCGATGTCGCCCAGGTCGGTGACCATCTCCTTGAGGCCCTCGTCGCCGTCGCCGCCGTAGTAGAAGCGCTGCAGCTCCGGCACCCGCTCCGCCCGGTCGTTGGCGATGTCGTCGAGCACCTTCTCCATGTCGGCCGTGAAGTCGTAGTCGACCAGGTTGCCGAAATGCTGCTCCAGCAGGTTGACCACGGCGAAGGCGAGGAACGACGGCACCAGCGCCGTGCCCTTCTTGAACACGTAGCCCCGGTCGAGGATCGTGCCGATGATCGACGCGTACGTCGACGGACGGCCGATCTCCCGATCCTCCAGCTCCTTGACCAGCGACGCCTCGGTGTAGCGGGCCGGCGGCTTGGTCGAGTGGGCGGCGACGTCCAGCCGCGAGACGGTGAGCGCGTCGCCCTCCGCCAGGTTGGGCAGCCGCTTCTCCGAGTCGTCGCGGTCGGTCGCCGGGTCGTCGTGACCCTCAACGTAAGCCTTGAGGAACCCGTAGAACGTGATCGTCCGGCCGGAGGCGGCGAACTCGACGTCCTCGCCCGCCGACGACCGGCCGCCCACCTTGACCTGGATCGACTCGCCGACCGCGTCCTTCATCTGGGACGACACGGTCCGCTGCCAGATCAGCTCGTAGAGCCGGAACCTGTCGCCGCTCAGCCCGGTCTCGCCCGGCGTGCGGAACTCCTCGCCGGACGGCCTGATCGCCTCGTGCGCCTCCTGCGCGCTCTTGACCTTGCTGCTGTAGAGGCGCGGCTTGTCGGGGACGTACGCGGCGCCGTACAGCTTGATCGCCTGCGAGCGCGCGGCCTGCACGGCGGTCTCCGACAGCGTGATGCTGTCGGTCCGCATATAGGTGATGTAGCCCTCTTCGTAGAGGCGCTGCGCCACCTGCATCGTGTACTTGGCGGAGAAGCCCAGCTTGCGGCTGGCCTCCTGCTGCAGCGTGGTCGTCCGGAACGGCGCGTACGGCTTGCGGGTGTACGGCTTGCGCTCGACGGACTTGACGGCGAACGACGAGTCGCCGAGCCTGGCGGCCAGCTCTCCGGCGGCCTGCTCCGACAGGTGGAGCACGTCGGCGTTCTTCAGCTGCCCGGTGCTGGCGAAGTCGCGTCCCTGGGCCACCCGCTTGCCGTCGACGCCGGTCAGCGTCGCGCTGAAGTCGCGCGGCCGCTCCTCCGGCTTGCCGCTGTCGAACAGCGCCTGCAGGTCCCAGTAGTGGGCGGCGGTGAACGCCAGGCGGTCGCGCTCGCGCTCCACCACCAGCCTGGTCGCCACCGACTGGACGCGGCCGGCGGACAGCCTCGGCTTGACCTTCTTCCACAGGACCGGGCTGACCTCGTAGCCGTAGAGGCGGTCGAGGATGCGGCGGGTCTCCTGGGCGTCGACCAGGCGCAGGTTGAGCGAACGGGGGTTGGCGACGGCGTCGCGGATGGCCTGCGGGGTGATCTCGTGGAACACCATCCGGTGCACCGGCACCTTCGGCTTGAGCACCTCGCGCAGGTGCCAGGCGATCGCCTCGCCCTCGCGGTCCTCGTCAGTCGCCAGGTAGAGTTCGTCGGCGTCCTTCAGCAGCTGCTTCAGCTTGCTGACCTGAGACTTCTTGTCAGGGTTGACCACGTACAACGGCTCGAAGTCGTGCTCGACGTTCACGCCGAGGCGTGCCCACGACTCCCCTTTGAACTTCTCGGGGATGTCGTCGGCCTTCTCCGGCAGATCGCGGATGTGGCCGATGCTCGACTCGACGATGTAGCCGGCGCCGAGGTAATCGCCGATGGTCTTCGCCTTGGCGGGCGACTCGACGATCACCAGACGTCTTCCGCCGGCACTGCCGTTGTTGGCTGGCACGCTGCTTCCTACCTCGCTGTTCGCTTGCAGTCCCCCTGCCGGACGTCCGGCATAGATCTGAAAGGTAACCCCTCGCTCGGAAATTTCCTTCCCCCGGGCTACCCACTGGCTTCCGGGTCCATCCACGAGCACGCAGAATAGGGCCCATCGAGCGGCATGGCGCCCTGACTCACCCTGGAGACTAATCGTTGTGCTCGACTACTCCTACATGGATCTCTTCATCCCGCGCGACCTCTCCCGAGAAGCCGCACGTCAGCTGCTGACCGAGCACGCAGAGTACGGCAAGTGGGAACTCGCCCGAGTGCGCAAGCACGCGGACGGCAGCAGGCACGTACGCCTCCGACGCAAGATCGTACGGGTGCGCAGCACCCTCGCACGCCCAGGCTGAACACCCGGGCATGGCTTTGCCCGTCCCGGGCCGCGCCCCCGGAACGGGCAAAGCGTTCAGCGCGCGCTGCCCCTGGAAGGCTTCCAGGGGCAGCGGCCGTATGCGGACACCTACCTATGAGCTATCCGAGGCGCGGGTCGCTCAGCGGGTGTCACTTGCTGGTGGGACGGAACCGGCGGGTGGCCGCGAACAGGGTCGCCGTCACCGCGAACAGCCCGCCCAGCGCCAGGGCCAGCAGCGAGGCGGCGGACATCCCGGTGACGCCCGCGGGCTGGGCGGCGCTCATCAGCCCCAGGTCGCCGGCGGGCAGGCCGCGGGTGAGCGACTTGACCGTGCCGCCGACCGGGGTGGCGGCGACCAGCTCGGTGGCCGGGTTCGCGGAGCCCGCGGTGTGCTTCTTGGACGGCTTGGCAGGCTTGGCCGACTTGGCGGGCGTGGCCGGGGTCGACGGCAGGCCGGGCATGCCGGGCACCTGCGGCAGGCCGAGCTGGCCGACGACGTCGCCGACGACCGGCAGGCCGCCGCCGCTCATCTGCTGGGAGGCGTTGCCGAGACCCTGCGCGCCGCTCAGCGCGGGCAGCACGGGCAGGGCGGGAACCATGCCGCCGCCGCTCTGGCGCGCCTTGCCGGCCAGCGGGGTGTTGTGGCGGTAGCCCTTGCCGGGGCCGGGGCGGCCCACGTGGGCGCCGCCGAGGCACCCGGCGGCGGCGTCGCCCAGGACGGCCACGGCGTTGCCGCAGACGTTGACCGGAGCGGTGATCGGCGCGACCAGCTGGTTGCCGGCGAGCACGCCCGAGCGGCCGGACGTCCTGTTGCCGCCCGCGCCGGAGCCGCCGCTCTTGTGCACGCTCGCCCCGCCCTTGCAGTGAGCCTCGGACTTGCCGAGCGCCGCCACGGCGTTGCCGCAGGCGTTGATGGGGGCGGTGATCGGGGCGACGATCTGGTTGCCGGAGAGCACGCCCGACCGGCCGGACGTCCTGTTGCCGCCCGCGCCCTTGCCGCCGTTCTTCACCGAGACGCCGCCGACGCACCCGGCGAACGCGTCACCCGCCACGGCGACCGCGTTGCCGCACACGTTGACCGGGGCGGTGATCGGGGCCACGATCTGGTTGCCGGAGAGCACGCCCGACCGGCCGGACGTCCTGTTGCCGCCGGCGCCGGAGCTGCCTCCCTTGTTGTGCACGCTCGCCCCGCCCTTGCACCCGGAGGTCGCGTTGCCGACCGAGGTGCCGCAGGCGGTGATCGGCAGGTTGATCGGGGCCACGACCTGGTTGCCGCTGCCCGCGCCGAACCGGCCGTCGGTGTCGTTGCCGGTGGAGCCGCGCTGATAGCCGTGGCTCTGGTGGCGGCGACCGCCGTCGTTGGTGACGGACGCGCCGCCCCGGCACCCGGCGAACGCGTCGCCGAACGCGGCCACCGAGTTGCCGCAGATGTTGACCGGCGCGCTGATCGGCGCGATCACCTGGTTGCCGCCGAGCACCGAGCCGCGGCCCGACGTGGTGTTGCCGCCCGCTCCCGTACCGGTGTTGCGCACCGAGGCCCCGCCCTGGCAGCCCGCGGCCGCGTCCCCGAAGATCGCCACGGCGTTGCCGCAGGCGTTGATCGGGGCCGAGATCGGCGCGTTGATCTGGTTGCCGCCGATGATGCTGCGGTCACCGGAGGTGCGGTTGCCGCCCGCGCCGCCCTTGCCGGACTTGCGCACGGTCGCGCCGCCCTTGCACCCGGCGTCGGAGTTGCCGAACAGCGAGACCGCGTTGCCGCAGGCGTTGACCGGCGCGCTGATCGGCGCGTTGATCTGGTTGCCGCCGAGCACGCTCGACTCGCCGGAGGTCCGGTCGGAGATGCCGCCCCTGCCCTGGTCGACGACGGACGCGCCGCCCGCCGAGGTGGCGGTGGAGTCGCCGGCCACGCCGACGGCGTTGCCGCTGATGTCGATCGGCAGCGAGACCGGCAGGTTGACCTGGTTGCCGCCGCCGATGGAGTGGTCGCCGTCGGTGTCGGCCGAAGCCGTGCCGCCGCCGAACGACAGGACCGCCACGGCGAGCAGAGCCGCGGGGGTGGAAGCCTTCGCCCATGTACGCATGAGAATGCTCCTACTGATGTTTGGGGGGAATTACCTGACAGCCCGCGGCCGGCCCGGAGCCATGCGAGAGCACAGCGGAAACCCCGGGGAGCGCGAACCTGCTGAAGTGATCGACATGTCACCCGCTGACGGAGGGGAACTCGCCCACGCTCCGCCGCCGGCCGGAAAAGGGCCGGAACCTTGTGGCGGGGATTAGTCAGGTGAGAAAGAAGGGTCGTCCGCCGCTGCGCGGACGACAGGGGGTCGCACGTAAGCGGGAACGACGCGCCTCACATCGAGCCGCGGGTCGAACCCGTACCGTGTGACATCCCCCATGCTCGGCCCGAACGGGCCGTTGCCACCGCCGGTGGGCACCAGACCGTCGGTGTCGAGAATCTGGCCGGTGGGGCCGGGCGACGGCAGACCGTGGTCCGACTGGCTGGTGAGCCCGTCGACCGTCAGCCCCGCCATGGCCTCGGCGTCGTCGGACGCCACGACCGCGAGGGATGAGCCGTTTCCTGACGCCGCTCCTATCGCCGTCCCTGTCGCCGCGATGGAATCCGCGGCCGCGGGAGCGGCGGTGAGCATCTGGAAGATCACGGCGAGCAGCCAGCCGGCGGCCACAAGACCGCCGACTGCAACCGCACGCACCAGGACCCGACGAGCGACGGCCGCGAACCGCGCCATCCGGTCAACCCGGCGGGCGCCGGTGGGCACGCTCCGCACAGCGAGGGACCGCTCCCTCTGCCGCTGTGCGGTCATGCGTGCCACGTGACCTCCCGAAAGGACGACCGGCGCAAGGGCCGGTCGCATGACAACCCCTCAACGGTCCGTAACCGTAGCAGTACTCAAGGTTGTCGCAAGCGCTTTTCACCGGAGATCCAGCAACTGGTCAAGCCCGCCCGCCCAAACCCCCTCGAACCACCCTCGCCCCCCATGACACGGCCTGCTCCCGGCGACCTGTGCGTCACGCATGGCGTCTCTCCCCATAGCTGGTATGACGCACCCCGAAAGGTTTGCTAACCTTACGGAGCCGACGCGGGATGACGGTCTCGCGTGCAGGCACCACGTCCGGGTGGCGGAATAGGCAGACGCGCTAGCTTGAGGTGCTAGTGCCCTTTGCGGGGCATGGGGGTTCAAGTCCCCCCTCGGACACAAACCGGTCGCCTATGGGGTCCTGGTCATGAGCACTCGTGACCAGGACTTTCTGTTTCACGGGATGGTAGGTCAGCCGCATCCCGATGTCCGCGTAGATCTTGGCTTTCCGGAGCGGGTCGGCGTTCGACAGGACTCGCACCATGTCTCCAAGCCTATGCGTGATCTCCGCGAGCTCGTCGCGGCCCAGCCGCTTCTGCTGCGGCGGGACGTGCGCGCGCTGGAGACGTTGCTCAGCCGCTGCCTTGCGATCGAGTTCTTCCTGGATCCATCCGGCGACGAGCGCCGGATCGGCGCCCGCCTCCAGGGCGGCCCGATGCTGGGCGAGCTTCCGGTCGCATTCGGCGATCTGCCGACGTGCCCCGGCGAATGCATGAGCCTCCGGCGGGAACAGATCCTGCGCGGCCGTCAGAGCGTCGAGGGTCCGGTCGAGATTGTGTGGCGCGAACAGCCGGCCGAGCCAGCGGTCCAGCCGCGGGACGACCCGGTCCTCTCGCAGATAGACGTTGCGGGGATGCATGACGCGATTGGCCAGCGCGTACTCCTCGGGGAAGCGGCAGCGGTAGTAGGGCGCGTCGTTGACCCACTGGCCTTGCATCCTGCGGTCGCAGACCCCGCAGTACAACAGCCCCCGGAGCTGGTACGGCTTCGGGGTGCGTTTGCGGGTCTTGTCGGTGTGCCGGTCGCCGCGCCCTGTCAGCGTCGCCTGCACGGCGTCGAAGTCGTCCTTGGACACGATCGGCGGGTGGACGACTGTCTCCGACCACACCCACTCCTGCTTGGAGTTCCACCGGAGTTTCGTGGTGTGGCCGAGGCCGACGTCGTCGACGTCGATGAGGACCTCGTCCTTGCGCTGGCGGTTCCACACTTGATGGCCGGTGTAGCGGGGGTTGGTCAAGATGGCCCGTATCGCGCTCTTGGACCAGGCGATGCCGGAGCGGTGGCGGTTCCGGCCGGGGTCGTGAGCTGACGGGCATGGAATCCCGTTGTGGGTCAATCTTTCGGCAATGGCGAACAGGCCGTAGCCGTCGAGGAAGGCCGCGAAGATCTCTTCCACCACGGGCGCGGCGGCGGGATCGAGTTCCAGCCGGTGCGCACGCTTGCCGTCGGCGGCCTTGGCCGGGTTGGGGTGTGGACCCGCGTCGGCCAGCCGGTAGCCGTAAGGTGGCCGACCTCCCAGGAAGCGGCCTTCCATCTGGGCCTGGGCGGACATGGCGCTGCGCACACGGACCTTGATGCGGTTGCGCTCGCCTTTGCTCATTCCGCCGAACACGCTCATGACCAGGTCATGAGCCTCGTTGGTCGGATCGATCGGGCCGCCCACCTCGGGCACCCAGAGCGGGACCCCGAAGTGCTCGAAGACGGGGAAGGTCAGGCCGTACTGGTTGCCATAGAAGGCCCGGTGCGGTTCACCGATCACCACCGCGTCGAAGCCGCGATCAGGGTTGCGCAGTGCGGTGAGCAGCGCCGCCGCGTGCGGGCGGCGCTGCCAGGGGATCGAACGGGACTTGTCGATGTCGAAGAACTCGGCGACGATCACGCCCCCGCGCGCCTCGATGAGCGCGCGGGAGCGAGTGATCTGCCAGGCCCGCGAGGACTGGGGGTCTTGGTTGTCCTCGGTGGAGACCCGGCCGTAGAAGGCGAAGGGGATGTCGTCCATGGTTTCCTTACGCGGCGTTCGGACGGCGGGCCGGCTTGTCTCGGTGGGCCTCTAACAGGAGAGCGAGCAGTTCGGCGGCTGCGCCGGGCGTCAGGCGCGGCGGTCTATTGGGAACGACAACGCGCGGAGTCGATTGGTTACGGGGGCTGGATGCGGTCATGATGGGGGCGCTCCTATGCGTTCGTTGCTGGGCGGTAGGGGTGCGGCCCCGGCGACGTGCTTGGCGGTATGGACGCCGGGGCCGCTTTGAAGTTGTGCTTCGGAATAGATCCGCCCGCTGCGGTCAGCTTCTTGGCGGCTCAGCGGGTTTGGCCCCTCACCGCGCCAGCGGCCGAGAGCAGCGGCGAACTGTCGAAGGTGCTTCCTCAGACAGGGCTCGGAGGCGGATCTTCAGACGAGGCTCCTACCTTTGACGTTGCCGAGCTAAGCCATGACGGCGACTCGACGGTCGGTCGGCGGTTCTTCAGGGTGGTCATGGTGCTGGTCTTCTGGCCGCGAGAGGGTGGCACGCTGGGCAGCGTGCCACTGTGTCATCGGGCAAATCCAGCAGGCGAGTGCGCTCGTCGCAGTAACCGCACCAATCTGGGGCAGCCTTCTCCAACGTGGTGACCACACCGCCGTCGAGCACGGGTACGAACTTGCTGGGGTTGTCTTCGATTGCGGTGGCCACATAACGGCTGCGGTGCTTGACTGACCGGCCATCGAGGATCGCATGACGGACCCCGGCCGCGTCTGCGAGGGTGATCTCGTGGCCGGTCAGCTCCGACAGGAGTTGGACGATGCCGCGATCGATGGATTCATCGTCTTCAGCCCATGATGATGCGCTAAGGCGAGAAGATGACTGACTGTTCTGATCAGTTCTAGTCCTCTTCCGGGAATGAGCGATGCCGGGTGACGTTAGTAACGCGTTACGTTCGGCGCTGCTACCACCATCCACTGGAGGT
The DNA here is from genome assembly GCF_044458265.1 of Nonomuraea sp. NPDC050478. Lineage (NCBI taxonomy): Bacteria > Bacillati > Actinomycetota > Actinomycetes > Streptosporangiales > Streptosporangiaceae > Nonomuraea > Nonomuraea sp. NPDC050478. The sequence continues at coordinate 631,688 of NZ_JBITHT010000001.1, forward strand.
GGGACAGTTCGATTGCGTTGCCTTGCTCGATACTTCCTCTGCCGCTCAGCATTGCCCTTCCGTTCCGCCGCCGCCTGCTCTTCGGAGGACACCATGCTGAAGAAGTCGTGGATCGCCCAGCCGTCCTCTACAGGAGCTGGGCAGCGAGCGGAGGGGCAGTCCTGTCCAGCTTCATGCCAGATGCCCCGAGAAGCGAGTTCGGTGACGAAGCGCTGCGGCTTTCGCACTCGCGGACACATGTCGACGAGGTCTTCCTGGAGGATCGCACCGTTGGTTCCGATGCGGGCGGACCAGAAGATCGCTGTGACATGCATACGGAATGCAGCGTCCGACAGGGCTGACACCGGCCTCTGAATCGGGAATTGGTCGTCGAAGCGCACTTTTCCTGGCCGTGACATCTAGTGCTCGCCTCCAGCCTTCAGGTGCAGGCTGGCGCTGGTGTTGAAGGCACGGTGGGTTCGATATGCGAGGTCGCTGGCCGCCTTCCTCGCCGAAGCCAGTTCTGACAAGGCCTTGTCAAGACGTTCGGAGGGGTCGCCGTGGTCATCCACTAGCTGCCTGGATGCTTGCATGCGCCCCAGAGCGTCGCCGAGCTGCGTCAGCAACTGGTCAAGCCGAGCTGCGGTATCACCGATGTGGCCGAGCACCTGGTGAACGGTGGACGGATAGGTGATGCCCGCGTGGGAGAGCGAGGCGTGGTTGAGGAGACGAACAGCCTCTGACAACGCGCGGGCAGTCTCGATCGCGTAGTCATCATCGTGGGGGCGGTCGGAGGACAGCCAGATAGTTTCAGCCATCGCCCCTGACTCCGTCCACAGGAGCCTTGTCAAGATGTACATGTGCCGTCAGAGTGGTGACGGAAGTCAGCGGCCGATACGCGAGCCGAGGCACCCTGGCGGTGTCCGCGCTCGCGCGGGATGGCATGCTGAGGACCATGACCGACTCCTTTCGAGTGGGTCCGTCGAGGAGGCCCGGCGCCCGTGCCGCCAAGCAAAGCGGCGCCGGGTCCTCCCTGGCATTGAGGTTGCAGAGGATCCCCTTACTGGGGTTGGCCAAAGGCTGTTCATCGGTGGCGCTGCCGCCTCTCCGTGTCACAGCCAGCCGCGGTTTCCCTGATGTCTCACCCCCTCACGTTTAGGGTCGAATGCGGATGAATCCCATGATTACACAGAGTCCATTACTTGGAGTTGATTGAGATGTCAGAAATTCTTGCTTGAACCGTGGCCATGACGACCGGACTGGACGCATCGACCGCGCCGGCCAGCCTCGCCCCAAGCGAACAGCGTCCACACCCTCCCTCATCCAGCGAGCCGTCCAGGCTGGTTGAAGCATATTGTACTAGTACAAGATCAGGCTAGCTCAATCCTGCTTTCCTGGTCCAGTTAGAGGGCCTAGTCTTGGTGTCGTGTCAGTACCTGACTTCAGCGATCCCCGGCCTGCGTACCTTCAGATCGCCGACGATCTGCGTCGCGAGGTCACGGAAGGGCAGCTCAAGGTGGGTGAGCGACTGCCGGCTCGACGGCAGTTGGCCCAGCGCTACAGCGTGGCTGTCGAGACCATCCGTCGTGCCTTGGACGAACTCGCGCGTGACGGCTTGATCAGTACGCAGTCGACGCGTGGCACGTACGTTGTCAAGACTCCTGATCAACTTGAGCCGCCTGCCGAGCTGCGACAGGTTATGGGTGAGGTACGGCGGCTGACCGAGCGTCTTGTGAGCTTGGAAGTCCGCGTGAAGGAACTCGAAGACCGTTGAGCACCTTCACGTTCCCGACGCCGCATGGGCTTATGAAGCCGCAATCGGTGTCGCACAGGTCCAGGCACAGGCGTTCTTTCCTGTGGTCCTTCCTCGCCAGTGGCCGATCCGCCGTCGAGAAGACGCGGGTCCAGGTGGAGCGGGCCGAGCGCAGCGAGGGCCGACTACCTGGAGGCGTGGCGAGCGACGGCCATAATCCGGGCATGCGAGGAAGGCCGGAGGGTCTCGAACCTATTCCCGTATCCCGCCTGCTCAGGAGTATGACGTGCGAAGCCGGCCTCGATCCGGCTCCTGATTCAGCAACGGGACCGACGCCTTTGCCAGCGTGAGCTGCCCGCCTATCGGCGGAGCCCTTGCCCATGCCGAGGTTCGCTGCCGGAGCGATGGCCGGGTGGCTGGTACCCCTGCGACGGGCCATGCTGCTCGACGCCCCCGTGCATGCGCTGACCTGTCTTCTGCCGCGCGTCCGCGCGCCGTGCGGCGTATCCGGCTCGGAAAAGTTGTTCGAGGTTGCGCTGGTCCGGGGTCAGGTCCATGCGGAGCACGGCCTCGCCTTGGCAGGCAGTGAGTTCGCGCTGGGCGGCGGCAAGCTTGCGGCGGTGCTCAGCTGCGAGCATCCGCACAACTCCGACATCGCGTTCTCGTGCCGTGCGCAGGGCGGTGTCGAAGGTGCGCGTCAGTTCGGAGTGGCGGCTCCGTACCTGGGGCCAGGCCCCTCGGGGCGGAGCCTGCGCGGCGGCCTGGCGGGCGTGCTCCTCCAGCTCCGCAGCCTGCGCGAGGATCGGCCCCAGTTGCTGGGTGAGGCGGTCCTGCTGCTCGTGGAGATCGGTCAGGGCGGTTGTCAGGGTGCGGCGGCGGGCACGGTGCCAGGGGCGCAGATCGGCCAGCTCACGCTCGATGGCGCGTTCTCGCCCCCGCAGCCGGGCCAGGCGCTGGCGTCCCCCGGCGGCGGTCTGGCGAGCCTGCCGGAGCCGGTGGGCGGCGGTCTCGGCCGTCTCGATCCGGAGGTTCTGTTCCTCAAGGTCGGCGCGCTCGGTCAGCAGGCGGCGTTCGTGGCGGCCGCCGCCCTCGACGGTGAGGCGTTGCATGCTCTGGTCGGCGGCCTGGATGTGGGCTGACGCCGCGGTGAGCCGGTTGGCGAGCTGGGCCATGCGCTGGTGCAGTTCGGCGTCGCTGATCAGTCCGACGCCGTACGGAGTGTGGGTGAGGGACCGCAGGGGGCGCAGGCGTTGCACCGCATGATGAGCTTCGCCTTCGGCGGCCTGCACCTCGGCCCGTGCCCGCTCAAGCTCGCCTTCAGGAGTCTCGCCGACTCGCGGGGCGGGTTTCAATTGCTGGGCGATGGGTGCGGGTTCGGGGGTCAGGAGCTGGTCGGCGCGGTCGCCGTGCAGGGTCGCGGCGTAGGCGGCCAGAGCACGCTGTAGTTCGTCGGCCGGGCCGTGGACGGGACCGTGCCGGAGCCGGTCGGCGTCGCTCTCCAGGAGCTCGCGGGGCAGGTACAGGCGGGCGCTGTGCCGGTCGCGGCTCATGGCCGTGTACAGCGTGTGCGGGTCCAGGCCCAGGCCGTAGATGAGGCTGTACTGGCTGGTCATGCCCTGGGCGGAGGCCACGGTCATCGCAGTGCCGTACGACAGGCCGCCGGCGGCGACGTAGGCGGGGCTGAACCATTCGCGTGCCAGGGCGTGTCCGTCCGGCCCGGTCCGACGCCATGCGACCTGAACGCCGCGCCGGGGGTCGAGGGCGGTGATGTGGCCGCGGTAGCCGTTGAGCACGTCCACCGGGCCTTCGCCGCGGCGGGCCCGGTAGTCGTTCTTGCGTACCCGTACGTGGTCCCCGACGGCCAGGGCGATGGTGGCGCCGCCGGCCAGGTGGTAGACGCGGTCGGGGCCGGACAGCTCGCCCAGCTCGCGGCGGATCGCGCGGGCGGCCAGGTTGAGCCGGTGGGTGGCCTCGTTGGTTCCCGCCAGCACCAGCAGGTCGGCCAGCTCGTCATGCGCGGACGGTCCTTCAGCTGTCCGGTACGGTTGCCGGGCGGTCGCCCAGTCGGCGATCAGACGGGCCATCGTGTCGTCGGCGCCGGCCTCCGCGTACACGCGGCCGCCCCCCGCCCAGGTGTGCAGGGCCTGGCGGCGTTGACCGGCGCGGAACAACTCCAGCGCGCGGCGTTCGAGGGGATCGCGCTGGCGGCGGTTGTGCCGCAGCACCAGCCCGTCGACCTGGCGGTGGATGGCGGCGAACCCGCCACCGACCCCGATCGCGCGCAGTTGCTGGGGGTCGCCGAGGAGTACCACCTTGGTGCCGTGCCGTTCGGCGTCGGCCAGCAGCGTGGCCAGTTGCCGGTCGTCGGCCATGGCGGCTTCGTCGACCACCAGCACGTCCACTCCGGCCAGACCCGGACCGCTCTGGATGCGCAGCAGCCAGGTGGCGATGGTGTCGGTGCCGATGCCGGATTCGGCGCGCAGCGTGGCGGCGGCCACCGCCGCGGTGGCCGCGCCCCGCACCACCTGGCCGCGGCTCTCGTACGCGGTGCGGGCGGCGGCCATCAACGTGGTCTTGCCCGCGCCGGGGACCCCGATGATCGCCTCCACGCCATGCCCGGCTTGCAGGATGCGTTCCAGCACGGCGCGTTGTTCGGCGGTGAAGGTGAGGTGGTGGCCGACTTGGAAGGTGTCCAGGGCCAGGCGGACGGCGTCGGCGTCGAGCACGGCCACGCCGCCGTGGTAGCGGCGTCGCACGCTGGCCAGGAGCATCCGTTCGGCGTGCAGGATGTCGGTGCTGGTGTAGCGGGCGGAGTTGGTCATGTGCCGGGCCCCGGCATCAGGCAGGCGGACCGCCGGAGCCAGCGTCAGTACCTCGTCGGTGAGCGCCTCGGCCTCGGCCAGGCCGGCGATGCCGTCGGGCAGGGCGTCCAGGACCGCGGCCAGCACATCGGCCCGGGAGACTTCCTTGCGATGCGAGGTCAGCCCGCACTCGGGCCGCCAGATCCATGCCGCGATCTGCGCCGGAGAAGGCCGGGCGGGCAGCCCTGCGCCGCTGCGGCAGGCCTCGACCAGCGCGGCGGCGTCCACGCCGGCCGCGGCGAGCTGGCGGTGCCAGTCGGCGCGCAGTTCGGCCTGCCCGGGGTCGATCCTGTGCTGGCGGCTTTCGGCCGAGGCCACCATCTTGGCCCGGCGGGAGGCCTCCCCTGCGGTGAAGCCGAGGCGGGCCAGGATCTGCTTGACCTGGCCGTCGCGTTTGGAGAACAACGCCCGTACGGGGGCGGGGATGGCCGGGATCTCCCACGCGCCGTTGTCCGGATCCCGCATCCAGGCGATGGCCTCGCGGTCGATCGTCTCGCGGCGTACCCGCGCTTTGAAGAAGGCGTCGGCGGCGTGCGCGTGCCGGTACAGGTCCCGCCCGCCGGAGGCGACCGCCGACCATTTCCCGTCCAGGCCACGTACCGCGTTGGCGATGACGATGTGCGCGTGCAGGTGGGGATCCGGCGCCGCCGCGCCGACCGGCCGCGCGGTGCGGTGCATCATCATCCAGCCCAGCAGGCCCGTCGCGGCCATCTGCCCGGCCACCCTGCCGTCGCCCTGGTGGCCTCGCTGCCCATAGCCCACCCACTGCTCGACCGCCGCGACCGTCTCGAACGCCGCGTCGACGACGATGTCCTCCAGACGGGCTGCGAGGTCCGGCTGGGCTATGCCGGCCAGCAGCGACATGCTCTTGGTCACGTCCAGCGTCAGGTCATAGCCCCGGTTGCCGATCCTGACCCGGGCATCGCGCCACTGACGCGCGTACGCCAACGCCTCCGGCTCGTACACCTCGGCCAGGTCGACGCTGGCGGCGCGGGCCAGTTGTTCCAGATCGCCGATGCGCACCAGGTGCGCCTCACCCTGCCGGGCGACACCGCGCGCCATCTGAGCCGCCCGCTTGATCATCGCCGGGCGGCCGGCCAGCAGGCTCGCAACGGTGGTGCCACGTTCGGCCGCGGCTGTCTCCAGCGCCTCGTGCAGCGGGGCCGCGGGCAGCTTGCCGCGTGGGTCGACGGCGTGTTTGGCCTTCATCAGCAGTTCGCCGGTGTTCGGGTCCGCGCCGTTCATCAGGGCCCGCGCTTTGTCATGCTGGTCGGCTGTCAGTGGGGTGCCGGGGGTGATGCCGAACTCGTGCAGTCCCTCGCCGATCCATACCAGGGCGCGCCCGCCGCCCAGCCGGTAGCTCAGCTGCCTGTCCGGCTCCTCGGCGGATTCGTGGCTGTGCTCGTCGGCGTGCGGCACGCCGCAGCCGGCGCCCTCTTGTAATCGGTAGTCCACCTGCTCGATGCAAGGGCCGAGCGCGTTCACCCAGGCCATGCCACCCCCCGTTCAGACGATGGCAGCAGCGAAGGCGCGGGACCGCTGATGGTCGGCAGTCTCAAGACGTATCGCAGATACCTCGTCCATTCTGTAAAACGATCTTGTCAGGTAGTTTGACATACTTTGTCGATATGCACTAGAGCGTTCTGGTGCATATACGGGTGATCGTGAAGTGAACGATGCGAAGTGGATCACGACAGGTTCTTGGCTGGGATGGCGACCTCGTCTACGTCTCGGCCACCGCTACGAATCACGCCCGTCTGGGCGTCCGACAGCGGTGGCCGAGGCCACGAGCTAAGGTCCTAATGTGGCCAAGCCCCGGGGCCGCAGATCCCGGCCCACCACCCATGCGGTCAGCCGCTCTGGCGACCCTCGACGCCGCGCCATGGCCGAGCGCATCGCCAAAGAGACCGACCCGGTCCACCGCGCCGCCGCCCGCGTTGCCGGCACGATCGCCTACCGCTCCCCGTCCGACCCGATGCAGATTCCCTCCATACTCCCGCTGTTCATCGACGTCGTCGCCACCGAGTACCTGCTGCCCGCCGAGCGCTGCTTAGACGATTGCATGACGCTGGTCCACGCCTACGCCCAACTGGGCATCCCTGCCCAAATCCGCGCAGCGGAAGTGAGCATCACCAACACCTCCACCAAGACCACCATCAGCCGCGGCAGCCTGACTCCACACTGGGAAGGCGACGCGATCCACGGGCACACCGTCGTCTGGCTGCCGACCTTGGACCACCTGGTTGATGTCACCGTCGAACAATTCCCCGAGATCGCCGCCATCGGCGAAGGACCGGTCATCGCCAGCCGCCCCGGCAAGCAGGCCATAGACGATCCGCTGGAACGCCTCCAGGTCAAGCGGAAGAACCTGCGGATGACCTACACGCTGGCGCCGTTGGACACCGCTGTCGCCCTGCTGGATTACCCCGTGCCCCGGGCCTCGATGGCCGGTTACCGCCGCCGGGGCGTCAACGTCGCCACAGCGGCCGTAGTCATCCTGGCCGACTCCCTACCTCAGGCGAGCATCTCCCTGATCCCGCACCGGCGAGCCGCCGCACTGATCGAAGCCGTACACGGACTCCCTGAGCACCGCACTCCCACCGAGGACCGGCGCTTCCTACTGCCAGGCCAGGACGGCGCCCCAGTCGTGGTGCAGCTTGACGAGATCCCCCTCCCCATGGGTACGCCTTCCGTCGTGGAGTTCCCCTTGTGAGGGCCAGCAGAGAACGCGAAGCAGAAATGGGAGATGCTCAGGCGCGGTCAGGTTCTTGTCGTAGCCCTCAAATAGCCTCCGAGCTATGGCGTGGGCAGACCCCAGTATCCGGTATCCGGTGCGCCGGAACCGGGACCGCGACTTGTGTGGATCTCCTACGCCCGGACCTGGAGTAACTCTCGGCGACACGCCGCAGCACCAACCCTGTTGAGCGCCTAAGTCCGGCCATACTTGCCGATGCCGGTCCTGCCTCAGGACGGGCGACACACCCCCAATGTTCACATAAGGGATCGCCAATGACGCCGATCTACCTGTCCGCCCAGCACCCCCGCTGGACCCCCACGACCGAAACCGACCTCCAGGAAGCCATCGACGGCGGCCTGCTGGAGGAATCGCATCATCTCGATCTCAAGGAAGCAGTTGCCGCCAAGGCCGACAACCGGGAAGCCGCCCGGGACATGGCCTCGTTCGCCATCGACTCCGGAACCGTGATCATCGGGATCGCCGAGGACACCACCAGCGGAACCTTCACCCGAGCACCCCAGCCCTTGAAAGGGCTGGCCGAGAAAATGGAGCAAATCGCCCACTCCGTCTGCGACCCTCCCCTGACCATCCTCACCGAGGAAATCCCCAGCGACGCGGACCCCACCCTGGGCTACTTGGTCATTCACATCCCAGCCAGTCCGGCAGCACCGCACATGGTCGACGGGAAGTATCGCGGCCGTGGCGACAAAACCAAGATCGTCATGTCCGACGCCGACGTGGTCCGGCTCCACGAGCGCCGCCGCTCCGCCGATCGCGACGCTCTGGCACTTCTCCAGCACGAGATCGACGAGGATCCGATCCCTGCCGACCAGCGGCACCACGCCCACCTGTTCCTCGTCGCTCAGCCCTTGGCCGGGCGCCGCGACATGCTGCTGGACCTCACCAGTGGCTCCGAGTGGAACCACAAGCTCACGAGCCTCATCGACCGCGCCTACACCCCCGGACTGAACAAGATTCTCAGCCCGGACATCGATCCGGCTCTCACCGCGGCCGGCAACGGCTATCGGCGCGCCCGCGCCGTCGCACGAGCCACCTCCAACCTGGGCGACGGGCGTGTCTACCGACCCGCCTCTGCGGACGCGCCCGAAGAGGTCATCGAGTTGCAGGTTCACGAAGACGGCGGTCTGCGGCTGTTTTTCAGCCGCCTGTCAGATGTGCTGCCTGGTGACTTCGGACGACCGGACAGTCGTGTGATCTATGACCTGGCTGCGGTCAACTACACGCGCCGCTTCCTGGCCTTGGTGGTGGCCGCTGCCGAGGAAGCGGGCTACTTCGGCAACTGGGCTCTGGCCTTCGGCGCCACTGGGCTGCGTGGTCTGCGCGCCTTTACCAGCAGGCAAGTTCTCGGCAGGGCACAGTACAACGAAGACACCTACGCCGAAACGACCAGCGTGAGCTGGGCAGAACTGAACAAGGAGCCCGGTGCTGTCACCCGTCGGCTGGTCGGACCCTTGCTGCGATCCTTCGAGGTGGAAAAAGAGTACGCCGCCAGCCTGAACGACCCGGCGCCGCCAGTCACATGATCAACTCTTAGTGCGCAGGGAGAGCTGCGTCAGCTGCCCGTCTTGCACGTCAACCTCCACCCAGCGGCAGCGGCTGGAACAAATCCGCGACCCCTGCTCACTTCGACAAGCACGCCCGTCGGGCCGCCACCGCGACCCTCGGCCTGCCGACCCCACGAAGAGCTGGACGGGACGGCACGCCCCCTGGCGAACCGGCCAGGAACACGAAACCCTTCATGACCATTCGAGATGCGCTTAACTTCCCGATCGATGAGGACTTACCGGCATCTTCATCCGCCCTGTATGAAGATGCCGAACTCACCGTCCTATTGCGAGGCTTCCGTGACGCCGATCTACCTGTCCGCCGACAACCCGCGCTGGACCCCGAAGACTGAAACCGACCTCCGGCGGGCCATCGACGGCGGGCTGATCAAAGAGTCGCATCACCTTGACCTCAAGAAGGTCCCCGCCACCAAAGGGGACAACCGGGAGTCGGCCAAGGACATGGTCTCCTTCGCCATCGACTCCGGGACATTGATCATGGGGGTTGCGGAGGACAAGCAGAACCGCACGTTCACACTTGCGCCCCAGCCCCTTAACGGCCTCGCCGAGCAGGTCGAGGAGATCGCCCGCAACGTCCCCGAGCCGCCCCTGACCATCCTCACCGAGGAGATCCCTAGCGACGCCGATCCCACTAGGGGTTACCTCGTCGTCCACATCCCGGCCAGCCCCGCCGCCCCGCACATGGTCGACGGCAAGTACTACGGCCGCGGCGACAAAACCAAGTACGTCCTGTCGGACGCCGAAGTCAGCCGCCTCCACGAACGCCGCCGCGTTGGCGGCCAAGACGCCCTATCCCTGCTTCAGCACGAGATCGACCGCGATCCGATCCCTGCCGACCCGCAGCGCAGCGCCCACCTGTTCCTCGTCGCCCAGCCGCTGGCCGGCCGCCGCGACATGCTTCTTGATCTTGTGAGTGGAGAAGGGTGGGACCAGCGCCTCGGCACCTTCAGCCGGCAGGCGCAAACCCCCGACCTCGAAGCGCTCCTACGGCCCTACTCGGTCGAGCCGTCTCTGCGCCAAGCTGATCGCGCCCACCGGCGCGCTCGCGGAGCGGCTCTGACCACCTACAACCTGGGCGAAGGGCGCACCTATACGCCTACGACCAGCACCGTGGCGGACAAGGTCGTCGAGCTGAGCGTCCATGAAGACGGCGGCTTGCGCGTGTTCTTCAGCCGGTTCTCCGACATTCTTAACGGAGACCACCTGGCGCCAGACGGGCGACGAGTCCTGCTCGACGTCGCGGCCGCCGCCTACACACGCCGGTTCCTTTCCCTCGTCCTGGCCGCAGCCGAATATGGCGCCTACTTCGGCAACTGGGCACTCGCCTTCGGCGCCACCGGCCTGTCCGGCTTGCGCACCTACTCCGGAATGCAGAGCTTCGGCTATGCCGAGTCGACCCGCTACGACGAAGACCACTACGCAGAGACCACCGAGGCGACCTGGGCAGAACTGACCACCACCCCGGGCGCCATCACACAACGACTCGTCGGACGCCTGCTACGGGCATTCGCCGTCGAGAAGCGCTACGAGCCCCTCCTCCACGACTCATCTCCGCCCCGCTTCATGATTCGCAGGTAGTTCTCGAGAGCGTGCGTCTCTGAATTTGTCCGTCATGGCGAGCGCGCCGGAGCCCGATCCACCGCAGGCGCCGACGTCACCGAACTGAGCGCTGCCTGTCCAGCCACGCTCCGCCACAGATCTTTCGGCCCGCGCCCGCTACCGCACCCTCCAGAACGCCGGCCGCGCCCATCGGCTGACGGCCCCTCTTGGCGGTCGCGATCGACGCGGACGGGCTCTGGCGTGGCTAAGCACCGTCTGGTGGAGACTGATCGCCCCCGTTCCGTCCTGCCTGATCATCATGATTCGGCGGAGACTTGCGCACACGCCGATGGGCATCATGGCGCAACGGCGCGGCCGGACAACCCGCCACCGCTCGCCGCCTGCGCACCCTGGAACTGGCTGGCTACACCGTGCTGCACGACCTGGCGATTCCGCGCAGCAACACCAACATCGACCACCTGGTCATCGGCCCGACCGGCGTATTCGTCATCGACTCCAAGAAAGGGCATCGCCGCACCACCATCCGAGCCGCCTCCGGCACGCTGTGCGCACCGAGTGACAAGGTCGTACGGCCGGTCCTCTTCGAGGCCCGCCGGGCCGGCGAGGTCCTCAGCCAGGCTGCGGGGCGACGCGTCGAGGTGACGCCATCTCGGTACATCGCCCCCGCCTGCCCCGCTTCCGCGTCACCTGGGCGGGGCGGGCAGGACCTGGATGGTGCGGTCTCGGTGCGGCCGTGGCCGCGGTCGTGGGTGATCCACTCGACCGGGACGTCCTTCTAGGGCAGGGCATCGAGCTGGTCGAAGAGCCCTTTCTGGTTTCCGCTCACGGAGAAGACGTAGAAGGCCTGACGGCGGTGCGGGTAGCGGGCGTGCTCGCGCTGGGTGTGGAGCATGGCCGGGCTAATCACGACGTTCTTGAGGCAGCCGACATGGTCCAGCAGCGGGGCGAAGGCGGTGATCTCGTTGCTCCTGGCGCCGACGTCGAGGGTGGCCACCATGAGGGCATCGCCGGACAGTACGCGCCGAGCCGATGCTGGGCGGGCTGGTCGCCGGTGGCGGTGCCGCGCTGGCTCTTGCCGTCGACAATCTCCGCTACCGGTTCGTCGGGGTCGTCATACAACTCGCGCAGCTGGCCGGCCCGGTGCGCGGCGTAGGCGGTGTCCACGCTGGTGGCTTGACCTGCGCGATCGTGCGGCACACCGTGTCGGGGTGCGGAGCTACGAAAGCTCCGGTCCGCCGATCTCGCTGGGCGCCGAGCTGCTCTAGCACCTCCTGCGGCGCGCGGGCGATCCAGTGCCTGATCGCCGCGCAGGAGACCGCGCCGGACACGATCGCGGCCTGGACCAGGCCCAGGATCACGGCCAGCGGATGTCGTCGGCCACGCCGATCGCGGGGTCGGGGATCTGCGCCCACACCTGGCGAAGTTCGCCCACCGTCTCTTGCCCCATGGCCGGCGATTCGTGCTGGTCGACGTCATTGATGAGGGCGGTGATTGCGGACAGGACGGCGGCATGACAGTCTGCTCGGACAACGAGGCGCCGGTAGATCGGGTTGGCGTGAGAACCACCGTTCTACGGGGCCTTGTTGCGTGTCAGGCTCCCTCCACGCCGCACCCAATCAAGCTGGGACGAGCCGACCACTCACCATCTCAACCTTCGAGAACTCCTTCAGTCCTGCAGCATGCGCCTTGACCTGGACGGATGATTTCGACACCCGGCAAGCTCGAATCCTTCTAGCAGCGGAAGCGGTCGGGCTGTCGGTCCATTACCGCTCCCCGGAACGAACCCAATTCTGATCCGTAACTTGCGATACGCACATCAAGGTCAAACATCAGTTCGCCGCAGTCTCACAAGCAAGAGCGCATCTGGATGCTCCATACTCGCTCTCGCTTCTTTTGCAGCATCTTCCACAGATTGATCATAGAAGTGGTAATCACTGCCGACTTGTTCAATAGTCAACAAGGTATTCTCCCAGCGATCTGACTCGAATTGCAGTCCGCCGGAATGGAGTCGAGCAACCACATTCCAATTTTTTGACTGGAGCAATTTCGAAGCTCCATGTAGCGCAGTTACGGCACCTAGATCACTCCCATCTAGAATTATGTTTCTAGTCACTACAATCACATCCGACTCCTGAAATTGCGTTACCACCTCCCCTTTAACTTTACCAATATTTTTTACTTCCTGGGCGGCTGCCGGATCGACTTCCAGTGGTGAACCCGCCCAACTCTGAAGGGTGAAGTGAATAATTAGAGCAACAGATACAAGCCCTCCGAAGAAAATAGAGATCCAAACTATGACTTTGCTTTTTTTGTTCATTCTGAATCCTCGCCTCCCAGAGCCCTCAGGAGCTAGCACGGAGTGTTAGGGCGACGAGCCCTCCCTGCTTCTATACACCTCCAATACTCTTTCGCCGCCTTCCCCGTGGTGCCGTTCATAATCAGACCCCAGCGCTTCTGCGCTTCCGCAGATGGAGCCTTCCCACCACTTCTCCATGCTGAGAAATCAGCAGGACTCACTGCATAAGCAACAGCAGCCTCCCAATCAGTTATAGGACGAGTCCTATATTCACCCCCACCTGCATAGTAGGTCACCTTTACGGTCTCCTTCAAAGTTCTCATATACGCCGCCGAAAGCCGCACCGCCATTTCGGTATCGTTGTTCAACATGCGACCGATGCTCTCGTTGGTGGCTTTATCTCCACCCATCTTGGCATATTGAGCAGAATAATACTTTTTCAACATTGCTCTCGCCGTCCCGATCTGCATTTGGCCGATTCCGAGAGAAGTAGTGCTCTTCCAGCCCTCTCGGGCGCCGACCAGATTTCCCTCCCACCCTCCATTGGGCTCCAAGTGAGAGTTCTCATAGATAAGCATGGCCATGAATGCGTTCTTATTCACACCATGTTCTTTAGCGGCTGCTTCTATGATCTTTGCGTGCTTTACTAGCGTTGCATATCTATGGTAGAGGGGATAAGGGGGGTGAGCTCCGGACGCACCCGCGCTCCCTGCAGCTAGCGGTTTCCTGGGCATCAGATGATGAAGGAGTCTTGAATCGTTGGGGTTTTTCTTTGCAGCCTTTTCCATCTCGCCCCAACTGTCCAGCCCTCCTATTGATATCCAAAGGGCTCCCGAATCATCGAGACCCAATTCAGGGAACCAGCCTTGCATATACGCTTGCCGCACCTTTTCCGAGGCGAACCAGAAGTTCGGCTGATCCACAGGCCGACCGTTGTTCATGACGCCGATGCGTTTTGCCTCTTCGTCGGACATCTGAGGGTTGGAGTAGTAGTCATAGCCAGGAGAGTTGACATAGTCGGTCCACCACAGTGAGCTTATATAGGTCTCGGAGCAGATGTTGCCGATTTGGACACAGCCTCCGGACCGAATACCCCCGCCGATGTACTCCATGACATCGCCCCAGCCTGTGCCAGGAGCCCTAGGGCCAGCGGGGAGGGTGCCGCCGCCTCCCGCTCCCAAGCACAGGTAGCCACTGCTGCACCAGGATCCTGTAAAGCCTGAGCCACCGCTGGAGCCCACGCCGGCGGAGAGGGTGAAGTGGCCGCTCGGATCGATGCCCGTCATGGGTGAGGCGTTGGCATAGGTGTAGCGGTTGGCCTGCACGGATGGGTTCGGGGTGAGGGTGGCGGTGTCGCGGCTGGCGAAGGTGCCGGTGCCGGGCTGGTACCAGCGAGCGTGCATGTTGACCTTGCCGGTGTCCGGGTCGGTGTACTCACCCTGGTAGCCCAGGCTGGTCGCGGTGCCGGTTTGGGCGGTGACGGTGCCGAACGGGTCGTAGCTGGTGCTGGTGGCCAAGGAGGTGTTGAACGTGGCGACCAGGTCGCCGTGCAGGTCCGACAGGGCGGCCACCGCAGCACCGCCACCTTCCTGCAGGCCGAGCAGGGCGCCGAAGACGTCCCGGCTGTACCTGGCCTGTACTGTGCCGGCGGCGCTGATGGTGGCCAGGTCGTTGCCGAGGCCGGAGTAGGTAAACGTCTGATTGGTGGTGCCATGAATGCGGCTGGTAACTCGGTCGAGGGCGTCGTAGGTGTAGAGGCTGTCGCCGTCGGCGATCATCCGGTCGAAGGCGTCGAAGGTGTAGGAGGTGGTGGCGCCGTTCTTGGTCTGGCTGGCCAGAGTGCCACGCGGGGTGTAGGTGTAATCGCTGCCGTCGCCGGAGGTGAGGCGGTTGCGTTCGTCGTAGGTGAAGGTCTTGCTGCCGGCTTTGGTGCGGTTGCCTGAGGCGTCCCACTCATAAGCGGTGGAGGCGCCGCCGGGGGCGGTCCAGGAGGTCAGGCGGCCTGCGTGGTCGTAGCCGTAGGTGTTGGTGCCCGCGCCTGCGGTGCCGGTGGTGGTTTTGGTGGTGAGGTTGTCGTCGTAGTCCCACCCGTAAGTGACCTTGGCGAGCTGGGTGCCGGAACCGTTCCGGAGCGTGTGGCCGGTCAGCCGGTCCATCAAGTCATAGTCGAAGCTTTGGGTGCTGGCCTGGCCGCTGGTGGCGGTGATGGTCTTCAGGCGGCTGGCCTCGTCGTAGCCGTAGGTGAGGGTGCGCCCGGTGACGGGGTCGGTGGCGGTCTTCAGCCGGCTGTTGTTGTCCCAAGTGAAGGCGGCGGTGCCGGCGGCGTCGATGCGCTGGGTGGGGTTGCCGAGCGCGTCGTAGCTGTAGGCGGTCTGCTGGCTGCCGCCCTTCGACACGGTCAGCGGGAGGCTACGGTCGTTGTAGTCCACGGTTAGATCGCCGATCGTGGTGGCGCGGCCGGCCAGGTCATAGCCGAAAGCGCGCTCGGCGGTAGCAGCGCCCCCGCCGCTGCCTTGCTCGTCGGTGAGGCGGTCGAGGTGGTCAAAGGTGCGGTCAGTTTGCACGCCGCCCGGCTGGATGGTGGTGACCTGGTTGCCGGCGGCGTCGTAGAGGTGTGTCCACGTGCGATCGGCCACATTGGGCTGGGCGGTGGTGGCCGGTTCGGTGACGGTTTCGGGCAGGCCGAGGCTGTTATAGCTGGTCCAGGTGGCGTGGCCGCGGCCGTCGGTGAGCCGGGTGCGGGCGCCGGTGGCATCGTAGCCGAAGCTGGTGGTGATCGACTCGCTGGCGGAGACCGGTTCGATCAGCGAGGTGAGGCGGCCCAGGGCGTCGAAGGTCCGCTGGGTGGTGTGGCCTTCGGGGGTTGTGGTGCTGGTTGGGTTGCCGGCCGCGTCGTAGCCGTAGGTATATGTGCGCTGAACGGTGCCGCTGGAGTTGAGGTCCTTGGCGGCGGTCTGCCGTCCGGCCAGGTCGTATTCGGCGATGGTGGCGTTGCCCAACGGATCGGTGATTTTGGTCGGGCGTCCGGCCAGGTCGTGGGCCATCGTGGTGGTCTGGTTGGCCGGGTCCTTGACCGCGGTGACCTCACCGGCCGCGTTCACCGTGTAGGTGGTGGTCGGGTTGCTCGGGCCCGGGGCGATCTGCTTGACCAGCCGGCCGCCGTCGTCGTACTCCATCCGGGTGATGTAGGCGGCGGTGGAGGGCTTGCGCTCGATCTGGGTGCTGGTGATCTGCCGGCCAAGGTCGTCGTAGGTGGCCTCGGTCCGGGCACCGGTCGGGTCGACCCTAGCGGTGGCCTCTCCCGCCAGGTCGTACTCGGTGATCCAGGCTCCAGCCGTCTGCCCGGCCGGAGCCGGATCGGTGACGCGCACCTGGCGGCCGAGCTGGTCGTAGGTGTAGCCCGTCACGTTACCGCGCGGATCGGTGGTGCTGATGCGCAGCCCGGCCGCGTCGTAGGCGTGCTGGATGACCGGCGTGTGCGGGCTGCCGCCCGGCGGGGTGTAGGCGGGTGCGCTGGTGCTGATCAGTCGTCCCGCCTTGTCGTAGGCGGAGACGTGGGTGCGGCCCTCGGCGTCGGTCTGGTGGGTCTTGTTACCGACGGTGTCGTAGCCGATCAGCGCCGACGGGCGGGTCTGGCTGGTGGTGCCGTTCTTGTCCACCTGCACCTCGGGAGCGGTGGTCTCCACCAGCCGCTCCAGCGTGTCGTAGCGCAGGGTAGTGGTGAAGTCGGCGGCGGCCGCGCCGTCGGCGTTGCCGCGCGGGTCGGTGATGGAGGTGACCAGGCCACGCTCGTCGTAGCCGAGGGTCGAGACGGTGTCCTGGGCGCCGTTCTCGATAGTTTCGCGGGTGACCTGGTTCAGCTTGTTGTAGGCGTAGCTGGTGGACTCGGTCCGGCCTGCACCCGCGGTCATGGTCGTCTTGGTGACGTTGTCGTTGGCGTCGTAGGTGAAGGCGGTCCTGCGGGCCAGCCTGCCCGGGTCCAGCGTCCGCGACGCCAGCCGGCTGGCCGCGTCGTGCTCGAAGATGGTGATGGTGGTGCCGTGGCCGGTCATCTGCTCCATGAGGTTGCCCGCCGCGTCGTACTCATCGGCACGCACCACCACATTGCGCGGCGTGGCCGAGCCGTTGAGCTTGGCAGCCTCCGCGATCTGCTCCTTGAGCCGGTTGTCCCGCCAGTACACGTTGGTGGTCTTGCGACCCATGGCGTCCACGGTGGCGACCAGGCGTCCGGCCGCGTCGTAGGCGCGTGACTCCAGCACCTCGTCCTGCGGCGTCTGGGGGTTGACCGGGCTGCCGGTCCAGCCCTTCAACGTGCGCGAGATGAGTTCGCCGCGCTTGCTGTAGCCCGATTCGATGACCGTGCCCCGTGGGTCGGTGACGCTGGTCAGCCAGCCGCGTGTGTTGAACACCTGCTGGACCACGCCGCCCTCCGGGCCAGTGATCGTCTCCTGACGGCCATGGCTGTCGTAGGTGTAGGCGGTGACCCGGTCCGGCTCACCACCGGTCAGATCGGCTACGGTCTGCGAGGTCACGTTGCCGTCGGCATCGTAGACGTTACGGGTCTGGGCGGTGTGCGTGACGTCGGTGATCTCGTTCTCCACCCCGGGAGCGGTGCTGGTCGTCAGCCGGCCGCGCCCGTCGTAGGCGAAGGTGGTCTCCGCGCCCGCCGGGACGGCATCAGAGATGCGGGTGCTGGAGGTCAGACGGCCCAGCACGTCATACTCCAGCTCGGTGACCAGGCCTTCCGGGTCGGTCTGCTCGGCCAGATCACCGGCGGCGGTGTAGCGGTAACTCCACACGTTCCCGCGCGCGTCAGTACGCGTTTCGGCCAACCCGGCCGGGGTGGTGCCGCCGCCGACCGCAGGCTCACTGCCGTCGGTGTAGGAGGTGGCGACGGTGCGGCCGGACGGGAAGTCCGCCGTCTTCGGGCTGGTCTGCTCGATCACCTCGCCGTGGCTGTTGTAGAGGGTGGTGGCGGCGTAGGTGTTGTCGGTGTCGGAGTTCGAGCGGCCGTCCCGGTAGGCGATGACCTGGTCGTTGCGTGGGTCGAACGGGTTGTTCTCGTTCAGGTAGTAGGTCCAGCGCTCGATCGCGCACTGCGTCTGCGCCCGGCAGTACTGCCGGCCGAGCGTGTTGCCGCGTTTGTCCTGGTAGATCTCGTTGGCGATGTTGTTGCGGTCGATGATCTTCTTCAGGAAGCCTGCCTGGTCGTATTCGTGCCAGGTGGTGTGACCGAGTTGGTCGGTTTCGCCGCGGATGCGGTAGCCGCGCCAGGCGTCATACAGATACTTCAGCGTCTCGTTATCCGGGTCGGTGACGGTCACCTGGGCTTCGCCGTACTGCTGGTTGATGCCGAGGTCGCCGATCTGCCAGGTGCCGCCGTGGTTGTCGACGTGGGTGGCGATCCGGTCGGTCTTGCCGTCGTAGGTGTTGGACGCCCACACCCGCCCGGACGGCAGCGTGATCGTCGACAGCTGATGCGTCGCACCTGCGCGGGCCGCGTAATGGGCTTGCACCTCAGCCGCGGTCAGCGGCTTGCCGTACAGGGCGACCTCGTCCAGCTGGCCCTGCAACGGGAACGCCTGCACCCCGGACGGCACCGCCGGCGACTTGGCCGCATCGGTCACGCCGTTGCCGATCGTGGCGTAGGTCCGCCACGCCGTGACGGTGCCGGTGGTGGTGCCCACCTGCTGCCCGTCCAGATACAGCGTCTGATCCTGGCCGGCCACGGTCAGCACCGCGTGATGCCACTGGCCGTCGTTCACCGTGCCGGTGGAGGTGATCGGGGTCATCACCGCGTCCAGCGCGCCGCGCAACTTGCCGTCGGTGCCGACATACAACATCGCCCCGCGGGCGAGGTTGCCGCTCTCCTGGGTGCCCGCCGCGACCAGCACACCGGACTGGCTGGTCTTGAACCACGCCTCCACCGACAACTGATCGCCCAGATGCGGGATCGTGTTCGACGGCAGCTTCACGATCGAACCGGCCTGGAAGGTGGCGGCCGTGTCGGTGGTGCCCGCCAGCGCGCCCGGCTGGCCCAGCGTCACCCCCTGATAGGTCAGATTGCCGGCGCCGGAGCCCAGATCGGTGCCGGTGGTGCCGGACGCCTCGCCCAGCCGCCAGTAGCCGAACGGGTCAGAGTCCAGCACCCGGCTGCGGTACAGCGACCCGCCGGCGTAGGCGTAGGTGGTGCAGTTCGGCGCCGCCACCGGCGCGCACACCTGCACGAGTCGGCCCGCGTCGTAGGTGTAGGTCCAGGTCAGCGGCTGCCCGCCGACCGGATCACTGGACACCGAAGCCACCCGGTCGCCCTGCCAGGTGAACGTGATTGACCGGCCGCCCACCCCGCTCACCGTGGTGAGCTTGCCGCCCGTATCGTAGGTGAGCGTCTGGGTACGCTCGCGCCGATCCTTGATCTCGGTCAGCTTGCCGGAGGAGTCGAACCGGTAGGTGGTGGCGCTCTTGTCCATCAACCGCCACTCGCCGCCGCTCTCCTCGGCCAGCGTGGCGTACATGCCGGGCGGCGGCTGGAACGTTCCGTCCCCGTTGGACACGAACCGCACCTGACGCCCGTCCGGGTAGGTCACCAGCGCCGACGTCGACGCCCCGCGCACTTCCTTGGCGACCTTCATGTCCCAGCGGGTCGACCAGCCCGCCCCGAACATTCCATCGGTGCGCGGATCCAGGCTGTTGTAGGTACGCACCACCGACAACGGCGGCCCCGCCGTGGCCACGGTCAGGTCGGTGAAGGTGGCGGTGTAGTTACCGGTCTGCTGGTTGAACTCCTGCCCCCCGGCGCCCGGCGTGGCCAGCAGCGACGACACCACCGGCTGGCGCACCCCGGTGGTCAAGGTCAGCAACGGCGAGTTGGTCGTGGAGAAGTCGTAGGAGTCGCGGATGGTGACCCGCCACCAGTACTGTTTGCCCCACACCAGCTTGTCGGCCGACACCTGCCAGGTGTTGCGGTTGCCGGACACCCACCCGGAGTCGGCGCATCCGGAGCCGGACATCGACTCCACATCGCAGATCTTGAACGAGTACGACAACGCCGAACCGCCGCCGTTGTTGCTGCGCCCCCACGCCCGCAACGTCGGCCTCAAGGAATCGACCAGATACCCCTGCTTCGGATAGAAGTCCACCACGCTCGGCACCGCCAGCACCGACCGCTCGGCCTGCTCAGCCCTACGCACCCCCGCCGGGAGATCCTCACCCGACGCCCCGTCAGACCCTGCCGAGTCCTGTGTACGGTCCTCGGCGGGCACCGCCCCCTCCGGTGGCTGCACCTGCGCCTTCCACCCGCCCCGGGGTTCCGGCACCTGTTCCAACTGCGTCGCAGGGAGAAACGAGGGCAGACTCTGCGCCGATCCGCGCATCTGCTGCGGGACCACCGGCGAAGCCCTGGCATCGTTAACCAGTGCCGTCGCTGAGCCCGCCGCGGCTGGGTAGGCAGGCAAGAGGAGTAAGCCCGGCGTCATACCGGCCAGCGCGACAACAGTGCCTACCGAACGACGCCATGACAAAACCCGGCGCATGCGCCACCACACTCCGAACCACAACGGACGTTAGGACCTCGACCGCCGCTCGCCACGCGCGTCACTGGTGCTTGGTGCGGCTCGAAGCTGATCGTTGATCTAAAGGCAACGTAAGAAAATCGGATCATTCCGACAAGATCCGCGACCATCACAAATCGGAAACTAGCCCTATCGAGTACGTGACCCTATGTAACCATCCTTGACATGGCCAGACCGTCACGTATGCCTCTCGACGGGACACGTGGTGGATTCATCCGGCGGCGGGGTCGAGGAAGAGGTAACCCTGCACGCCATGATGCTGGACGGTCACTCACGTCAGAGCCAGCCGCGGAAGCGCAGGTTGAGGCACGCACCCGGCAGAACGACGAGCAAGACAGACGCGCCCGGCCCAGCCGCTAGTGCCGCCACTCCATACCGGCGAGCTGGCCGCGCTTGGCATCGGTGACGCGCGCACGGTGTGCGAGGTCTACCGCATGACGCCGAAAGCGAGCGCCGCAGCCCGGGCCGGTGAAGAGGTGGCAGTCACGTTCCTGACTGCCGAGGAGCGGAAGTTCTACGACCGCCACAAGAAGATGCCGAAGGTGGTCGGCTGGTCGGAGGAGAAGGTGGACCGCTTCTTCGGCCGATCGGGGAGGTCTTCGAGACGGACCTGAGGGAGAGCTCGAAGGTCCCGATCGATAAACGGCGAGTGATCAAGCAGTCCCCGAAAGCGGGCAAGCGGTTACGGGTAGGCCAGCAGATAACCCTAGTGACCGGCTACACCGTGGGCGATTACCCATCCTCGACGGACTATGGCGAGGGCGACGTACCCAATTGCCCAGGATGGATCTTCCTGGGGCCAGGGAATACGGTATCCAGGGTGTGAGCAGTTCCAGCACTGGCATCTTCTCGCGTCCGAGCCGAGCCACTAGGCTCGGGCGGTGAGCAGGACCTTCGTCTTCGACGTCGGCGAGACCATCGTCTGCGACGACCGTTACTGGGCATCTTGGGCCGCCTGGCTCGACGTACCAACACACACCTTGTCGGCGCTCGTCGGCGCCGTCGTCGCGCAAGGCCGCGACAACGCCGACGCCCTTCGGCTCGTACGACCTGGCATCGACGTCGGGGCCGAGTATGCCGCCCGCGAAGCAGCGGGCCGTGGCGAGCACATTGAGGAGTCCGACCTCTACCCCGACGTACGTCCGGCGCTGGCCGCACTGCGGGCGGCCGGCCATCGCGTGCTCATCGCCGGAAACCAGACGCGACGCGTCGCCGAACTGCTGCGTGCTCTCGCCCTTCCGGCCGACGGGATCGCCACCTCGGGTGAGTGGGGCGTCGCCAAGCCGGACTCGGCATTCTTCGCCCGCCTGGTGGAGTTCGCCGGCGCTGCCCCAGAGCGGATCGTGTACGTAGGCGACCACCCCGCCAACGACGTCATCCCGGCCAAGGCCGCCGGCCTCCGCGCCGCGCACGTACGGCGGGGACCGTGGGGGTACCTGTGGGCCGACGATCCCGCCGCGGCCTCAGCCGACTGGCGGATCACCAGCCTGGCGGAACTCATCGACATCACCGGGTGACGCGGACCACTG
This sequence comes from Nonomuraea sp. NPDC050478, assembly GCF_044458265.1. Lineage (NCBI taxonomy): Bacteria > Bacillati > Actinomycetota > Actinomycetes > Streptosporangiales > Streptosporangiaceae > Nonomuraea > Nonomuraea sp. NPDC050478. The sequence continues at coordinate 653,560 of NZ_JBITHT010000001.1, forward strand.
GGCAGATCCGTCACCGGCTCGCTACAGTCCGAGAAGAGCACACCGGGAGCCCCCATGCCCACAATCCCTCACTGCGGGATAGGCAGGCGTGTCGCCTATCACCGGAGCGTCGCTCGTCTCACCCAGCAACAGCTGGCCGACGCCGCCAGCATCCATGTGGGCACGCTTCGCAAAATAGAGCGCGGAGCTCGGGGGGCCAGTGACAACATTGTGGAATCGCTCGCCGCGGCGCTCGGCATCGACCCGTCGCTACTGGTAGCTGATCGGGCACAGGCCAGCTCGCGAATCGCGGCGGCGATCCCCGCCTTGTCGGCAGCCATCGCTGCCTATGATCTGCCCGACGACGGACCCATACGTCCGCTTCCGGAACTCCGCGCTGCAGTCTCCGAGGCGGTCACGTGGCGGCTGGCCTCCCAGTACGTGCGCATCACCCGCCGACTGCCCGACCTGCTCGAGGAGCTGTTCCGCGCCACGCCCGAGCGCGATCCCGAGGTGGCCGCACTTCTCGTATCCGCCTGCAGGGCGGCCGACGCCGTCGCCTTCAAGTTCGGCGCCTACGACCTATCCGCCAGATACGTTGAGCTGATGCGCTGGGCCGCTGCCCAGGCCGACGACCCCATCCTGACCGCCAGCGTCGCCTACGTCCGCACCGAGACGTTCTTCGCCTCCGACGCACACGCCAAGGGACTGCGCGCGCTGGAGCTCGCCCTCGACGCCGCGGGCCCTCCAGACACCCCGCCGGCTATCGCCGCACGCGGCGCACTACACATGCGGGCTGCGGTCATCGCCGGCCGTGCCGGAGACGCCGACGCCGCCGACACCCATCTTTCCGAGGCCCGCCGACTGGGCGACCAGGTGCCCGAGGCCATCTACTCCGGCACGGCCTTCGGGCCGTCGTCGGTGCGCATTCACGAGGTGTCCGTCGCGGTCAGCCTCGGCAGCGCGCACGTCCACCGCGCTCTGGACGTCGCCCGGGAGTGGGCCCCGCCGCCTGAGCTGCCCGCGGAGCGGCGCAGCGGGTTCTACATCGAGCTGGCCCGTGCCCAGCTGTGGTCCGGCTTTCCGAATGACGCGTTCGAGTCGCTGAAGGCAGCCCGGCGCACCGCCCCTCAGCACGCGCGCGACCACCGGTGGGTGCGGGAGGACGCCGCGACTCTGCGCAGGCTCAAGCGCGCCAGCGCCGAAGAACTGACCAGCTTCGCCGAGTGGTGTCACGCCACCTGATCCCGGTGACCCTAACTGGGTCACTTCCGCTCCGGCCTCCGGAGAACCATCTGAGTGTCACAGCGACCAGATGGGACCGCGCCATGTCAGAGGCAGTACTCCGCGCCAAGCTGATCGCCGCGCGGGAACGTCCGCATCGCAGGGCTGCACGGCCAGGCACGCATCGACTGCGACGACGCGCAGCCGATGCTGATGAGCGACTTGCCGAAACTCGCCACGCCAGCACGTGTCAGCTCTCACAGATGAATCCAGAGAGCGCGCGGGACGTGTCGGGCGACTCTTCGACCGGCTGCCAGCAGCGACGCGGGTCCGGCAGCTGAACCTGACCAACGAACAGATGCCCACGCGATACCGCTTCGCCCACTTCCACTCGAAACAAACTCTTCGAGGCCCCGATGACCAATGAACCCCAGGAGAAGATCACCGGTGCTTCCCCGCTGAGCGCGGAAGCGTCCACGCCGGCCCGCCTCTACGGGGCGCTGGGTGACGGCAAAGACCACTTCAAGGTCGACCAAACCAACGCTGCCGCGCTGGATGAGATCCTGCCCGGAATGCGGCTCATCGTGGCGGACAACCGCGCCTGCCTGCGGCGGATGGTCGCGACCGCGGCGGACCTCGGCATCCGCCAGTACATCGACCTGGGGTCCGGACTTCCGGACCAGCCGCCGAACCTGCACGAGGTAGCCCAGCGCACCGTGAAGGACGCCCGGTTCATCTACGTCGACAACGATCCGATGGTGTGCACGCACGGCCGGGCCCTGCTGCAAGGCAGCGGCGTCACCATGATCGAGGCCGACGCACGCGATATCTGCGCGCTGTATCGCACCTATGAGCTGCTGTCAGTGATCGAGACCGGCCGCCCGGTCTGCGTGGTGCTCGGCGCCATTCTCCACTTCTTCACCGACGACGAAGTGAAGCAGGTGATGGAGGAGCTGCACGACTTCCTCGCGCCCGGCAGCCTCGTCCTGGTCACGCACGCGACGAGCGACCAGCCCCACTACCGGCCCGAACAGGTCCAGGCCGCCCGCGACTTCTATGAGAAGCAGACCGGGGCCCAGCTTTACCTGCGAAGCGTGCAGGAGATCGCCGATCTGGTGCTACCGGGTTGCGTCCCGCTGCGGCCCGGCCTGGTCACCACCGCGGCCTGGCACCCCGACTACGAGTACGAGTCCGCGATGATCCCGCCCGCCCCGTACTTCACGGCCGTTGCCGCCGAGGTGCGCGCCCAGCAGTACTACCTGCCGGGCACCGCCCAGGAGGCGGAACAGTGACCGGCGGCGGCTACCCAGACTGGCGGCGGAGCCGGTCTCTCCCCGGGTGCGCTCCTCACGCCCGTGGTGATCGCCCGGGGAACCCTCATCCTGGCGGGCTCCGCCGTCTCCAGGCGCTCGTGGCCCGGCGCAGAGGAGGTTCTCTCCGGGCGGCCACCAGCAGCCGTCCAGAGCCCTGCGCTGCCCACTCAGCCGGTGTCCCGCTGTCGGACGCGGCGGGCGCGCAGAAAGGAGGACGGGGCAGCACTCCACCGTGCCGGCCCCGTCCTCCATCTTCGAAGGAGAGGGAACTCATGGACGCTGGCATCGCGCTGGCTTGGCTGACCATGGGCGGCGTTCGCACGCGGGGTAAGCCCGCCGCGCAGACGTCCCAGGATGAGGGCGTCGGCGACAAGCCGCAGGCTCCTGATCCGCCTGAAGGTGACGGGGGCCGTTAGCTGCCCGGCCGCTCAGCAGCCCCCCGTGAAGCTGAGCGGCCGGGTTCAGGCCCTCGCGTCCTGAGCCTTCTGGTCCTGTTTCCCTTTGTATCCCCCCACCTGGGGAGGCGGCAGGCGGTGTCCTGCTCTCCCCCTGTCCTGTTGGATGTTCACACCCATGAATCGGCTACGCAGAGTCGTATCTTTATCGCTTTTGGTGATGCTGGTGGGTGGGTGCGGCTCCTCGCCGCTCGCCGCCCCGACCAGCGGCCCGCTGCGCACCATCAAGGTCGGGATCATGCCCATCCCGGACTGCGTCACCGTCCTCATCGCGAAGATGAAGGGCTACTTCAAGGACGAAGGTCTCCAGGTGGAGATCTCGACCGTGCAGGGCGGCGGCGTCGCACTGCCCAAGCTGAAGTCCGGGCAGTTGGATTTCGCGATCATGAACTACACCGCCGCAGTGCTCTCCGAGGCCAACCAGCCCGGCACCCTGCGCATCGTCGCGGACGCCTACCAGTCGGCGCCCAACACCTTCAAGCTCATGGTCGGCAAGAACTCGCCCATCAAGAGCCTGGGCGACCTGAGGGACAAGCACATCGCGGTCGTGACCTTGCGATCGGTCGGCACACTCACGACCGGTGCCGCGCTGAAGATCGCCGGACTGACCGCCGACGACGTGCGGATCTCCGAGATGCCGCTCCCGAGCATGATCCCTGCCCTGCAGGCCGGCACCATCGACGCCGCCTGGATGACCGAGCCGTTCATCACCGCCTGGCAGCAGCTCGGCGGCACGACGCTCTACGACGTCATGCAGGGCCAGACGGAGAACTGGCCGATCGCCGGGTGGGCCACCACCGCCGAGTACGCCCGGGAGCACGGCCACGAGGTCACCTCGTTCCAGCGCGCCATCCTCAAGGCCCAGGCCGACGCCCAGGACCGGCAGGTGATCACCGACACGCTGCCCACCTACACCAAGATCAGCCCCGGGACGGCCGCGACCATCACCCTGGGCACCTTCCCCATGGACCTCCACCCGGACCGCATCCAGCGGGTGGCGGACATGATGCTGGATTACCAATACATCAAGGCCGAACTCGACGTCAGCCGGTTCCTCATGCCGCTCCCGGACGACGTCCACTCCCCGGCGCCGCCCTCCCCGCCGGCCACCCCGTCGACCGCCACCCCCTCTCCGACGAAGGTGCCCGCGCCGTGACCCTCCACCAGCATCCCGACACCCCGCCCGCCGTGCCCGCGATCGACAGCTACCAGCGCGTCCAGAAGATGCTCGACGCCCTGCCGGACGCGGCTGCCCTGTACACCGCCGTCGAGCTGGACGTCTTCGAAGCCCTCGCGGCCGAGACGACGATGACCAGCGACGAGCTGGCCGAAGCCTGCGGCGCCGACCCGGCCATGATGGGCCGGTTGCTGGGCTGGCTACAGGCTCACAGCTTCGTCGCCGGCAACCCCACCGGATACCGGCTCACCCAGGACGGCCACGTCCTCACCGCTGATGCCAACCCGTCCCAGCGCCACGCCGTCCTGGTCACCGGCTCAACGTACTGGCGGGAGGCGCTCGGCCACCTGCCCGACACCGTCCGCTGCGGCTACTCCACACCTCCAGAGGGCCATCCGCTGTACGAATACCTGATCTTCACCAACGGGCTCGCCGAGACGTTCGACCGGTTCATGACCGCCCGCAGCACCCCCGTCGGCCGGGACCTGGCCGCCATCGACGGCTGGGCCGACGTCCGGCTCGTGGCCGACCTCGGCGGCGGCCTGGGCGGCGTCCTGGCCGCCCTCGTCCACGCCCACCCACACCTGCGCGGCATCCTGGCCGAGCGCTCCACCGTCACCGGGCGCGCCCACTCCTACGTCTCCGGGCAGGGCCTGCTCAGCCGGATCGAGATCATCGCGGCCGACATCTTCGACTACGTGCCCCGGGACGCAGACCGGTACCTGCTGTCGTCGATTCTGCATAACTACAGTCCCGAGGCTTGCGTCACCCTGCTGACGGGCGTGCGCCAGGCCCTGCAGGACAACGGCGGCGGAGAAGTCTGGATCGTCGAGGGGACGCTGCCTCGGCGGCCGGGCACGGCGTGCCCTTGGTACAGCACCGACATCCGGATGATGTCCCTGTTCCAGGGTGGCCGGGTGCGCCGCGTCTCCCAGCTGCGCGAGCTGGCGAACCAGGCCGGGCTGTGCATCGACCGGTGCGCGCACCTGCCCTGCGGCCAGACGCTGCTGGTGGCCAGCCCGGCACCCGAGCGGGAGGGCTGACCATGCCGATGCTGCACACCTCACGTCGCAGGCACACACCCGGCGAGCCTCGGCGCCGACGCCGACCGCGTCAACAGCAGACCTTCCAGGAGATATGCGAGACGTCCGTCCGCCGGATGCGCCATCCCCTCCTGGGCAGCGGCCTTATTCTCCTGCCGGCGTGGATCCTGCCCACCCATCCGCCCAGCTGGGTGGGCGCCCGGCCGTGCCGTCGCGCCTACGAGCGCGCCGACAGCGGGTGCCCCAGACACCGGCCGCCGACCTCCATCTTGGCGCGTCGGACTCACGCTCGGATCTCCCGGTCCGAGCTTCCACCCCGAAGAAGGAAGATGATCGATGGCCAACGACATCTACAGCCACAGCCTGGCCGGAGCACAGTTCCGGCCGCTGCGCGACGGCAACCAGGACGAGGGTGAGACGGAGTCCTGCGTTGAGGTCGCGGAGGTGCCCGGCGTGCCGGACCTGTTCGCGGTGCGCGACGGCAAGCACCCTGAACGTGAGCCGCTGAGGTTCACCCGCGCCGCGCTGGCCGCCGCCCGCCTGCAGATCTGAGTCAAAACGACACGGTCGCCCAACCCGACTTGGTCACCACCGCCGGCTGGCAGCTCAGACCGGCGGTGGAGCCGATCGCTTCCCCAGGTATCCGCCAGGCTCATGGTTCCGGCACGTTGGCTCGGGCGACTCGCAGACGGCATCAGCAGCGTCACGGATCAGCGACTGGCATGTGTCCGTCCCTCCGTCTTTCGTTGGTGCCGGGCTCCCTCTTCCTCTCATCGTGAGGAGACATCCGTGAAGGCCTCGTCATCGACACCACGCCACGCCTGCTCCGATGAAAACCCGCCGACTGTAGATCGCGACGATTCCCGACCGTCGGAAGGTCCGAAAATGCCGTCCTCAGCTCAACACAAAGTCTCTGGCTGGCGGCAAGCCGGGATAGAGAAGACCCTTCGGGTCTTCTACACCACCATCCGGGCTGGCCAGGTGCATCTGTCTGACGGCGGCGGCCCGTTCGGGTTCGACATCACCATCGCGCTGCTGGTCAACGATCTGCTGTCGTCCTACGAAATGCGACGCCATCATCGAGACGGGCTGCTGCCTCGGCGACACCACCGCATACCTGGCACGCCGATACCCGAACCTGCCCGTACGCTCCTGCGACATCGTGCACGCGCACGCCGAGTTCACCCGGCAACGCCTGGCCGATCTGCCCAACGCGGACGTGAGGCGCGTCGACTCGCAACTTCTGATCGAGGAGACCGGCCGCACCTACCGGCGGCCGCTGTACTTCCTGGACGCGCACGGGGCGGACAACTGGCCACTGGAGCGCGAACTGGCCGCCATCGTCCGCGGCGTGGTCCTGATCCACGACTTCGACGTGGGCCACGAGCGGTTCAGCTTCGACACCTACAACGGGATCGCGTGCGGCCCGCAGGTGCTCGCGCGCATGTCTGCCCCGCCCGACACCTACAGCACCCCAGACCCGCATGCCTCCTGGCCGCTCCCGTGCTTGCAGACCGGACGGCGCTCCGGCGTAGGCATCATCGCGATCGACATGGACCCCGGCCCGCTGGCCGGCCACCCACAACTGCTCACCCGCCACCTCACAGCCGGGAGGGTGACCAACCCATGAACGTGACCTTGAAGGACCCCGTCAGCACTCTTGCCGGAATGCCGTTCCTCGACGACTCCTTCGACTACGGGCAGTTGCTGGCCGCGGTCGCGGCGGTCCGCCACGTGAGGGCGGAGTCCCTGAGTTTGCCCCGCGTGAGCGAGGCTCAGGCAGGTGCATGGCTCGACCCGGGCCGCGCGCTGCTCCTGGAGCAGGACCAAGTCCACGTCCCCGGTGAGGCGTTCAAGCGAGGCAGGCAAGAGGCCATCGACAGCGTCCTCGACACCTTGGCCGACACCGTGCCGGCGTGGCGTCCGCTCGTGCGGCTCCCGGTGCGCTTCCTGCTGATGGACACCGGCGACGGGGCGATCTCGGCCTCGTGCCGGGACTGGCCCCAGCATGTCCTGCTCGCCGACGTGGCTTTCGCCAACCACAGGGAGTTGCGCGAGCAGGTGACGCACGAGCTGTGCCACCAGTGGCTCTACATGATCCAGGAGGTGTGGCGGCTGGCCGACGCGGGCGCCGAGCAACTCATCCTGCCCTCGGGAACTGCAGATCGCACTCCCAGCGAGGTCCTGGGAGCTGCCCACGTCGCGGCGGTTCTGGTCCGCCTGCACCGGGTCGACCCTGCCGGCGCCGGCCTGCAGGCCAGCGCCGACCACATCCGCTACCTGATCGACTACGGCCGCGGATGCATATCCCTGCTCGACGGCCTCGGCGACGACCTGACCGAAGCCGGGCGAGCGCTCACCCAACGGCTCAAGGAGGCTCTATGACACAGACGGTGACATGCCCACCGACCGTCGTTCTGACCACCTGGGAGACGCCCATCTACCAGGCGGGACTGGCTGATCGGGACACCCCCGACGGGGGGTCACATGCCCGGGAGATGATCGGCAAGCTGCGTGACCTCATCCTGGAGGCCGAAGGCCGCGACGCCGACGCGCACACGTTCGGGGTCATCGGCGCCCAGAAGTCCAGCATGGACATCCTGAAGTGGGATCATCCGGCGGTGGCGTGGCTGCGCGCCCAGATCCGCGACGCCGTGTCAGCGATGACCCGCGACGTACTGGCCGAACGCGCGCCAGAGGTCGAAGCCGCCTACGCGGTGATCGCAGAGGCCTGGGCCGTGGTCTACCGGTCGGGAGGTTCCCACCGACTGCACACGCACCACGACTCGATCTACTCCGGAACGATCTACATCGAGTGCGGAGGGGTCAGCGAAACCTCGGGGAACCTGCACCTGTTCGACCCCCGTCCGGCCGCTATCGCCCGCGCCGTCACCCCGGGGGTGCTGGCGATCCAGCCGCGCCCCGGTCTTCTGGTGGCCTTCCCCTCCTGGCTGCCGCACTCCGTGCAGGCCACTCAGCACACCAGCAGTGGGCTGCGGATCTGCATCGCGTTCAACGCCTCGTACGAGACGGGAGGAATCCGGTGACCGTCACGAATGAGCGGCCTGCAGGCGCGGTGACCCGCCACTGGGGAACCGCCTCCACCATCCGGCAGATCGACCTGGCCGGCATAGCCCGCGACAACATTCTGGGACGTCACGACACACCCGGCCCGTTCGCGACCGTCCCCCTGGCCGACGTCGTCGCCGACATCGAGGCATTGCGCCAGGCGTTCGTCGCCGACATGAACGCCCTCAGCGCCCGGGCTGCGCAGGGCGGCACCCGCGGCCGGCACGTCACCGATGTGGACATGGAGGCGCAGATCTGGCGCGGCGGCTACGAGCGGCCCATGTTCGCCGTGCCGAACGACTACATCGGCTGGTGCTTCATCGAGGTCGTCCCCCCGCAGGAAGCGGACGCCGGAACGGTCGCGGTGTTCGACCCGCGCGCGGGAAGCGCCATGACCGCCATGCCCGGCCTGCCCTGGGGCCGTCAGCTCACCGTCACTCCGGCCGCCGGTTCACTAGCTGTTGTGCCCGGGTGGCTGACCTGTTCCATCGTCCCCGTCGAGAAAGGAGAGGCCATCGTCGTCGTGGTTGCCACGTCGATCTCGTAGATCCAAAACCGCTCTCCAAGGGAGAAAAAGGAATGGAAGCGAACAACGTCGGTCTCGGCCTGAACGCCCCGGGCCTCGGTGTCTCGATTGACCCCGACCAGACGCAGCAGTACCTCGCCCTCGCCCGCGAGGGCATGATCGTGTCCGACTCCAACAACTGCGGCGCGGTGCAAAACAACTTCGCGCTGACCGCGGAGACGACGGCTCGTCTGTAGCTCATCGGGTTAGTACCAGGAAAGGCTGGCCCCCGGCCGCTCAGCGCGGTCGAGGGCCAGCCCTCTGTCTGGTGCGGCTGCTACAACTCGCCGTTGCGCCACAGTTCGATCTCGGCCTCTAGTCGTTGCTCGTCCAGCGGCGGCACCGACACCTGCTCTGCCCACGCCACCAAGAGCCGGACGAACTCCTCGCTGTCCTCCACCTGACCGTGCACGTGAAACCACGTGATCAGCGCGGCCGCACCCGGCACTTCAGCGTCACACGCCGCGCACAACACGACCTCGGTGCGGCCTTCCACGGCGGCGCCGCTGGCGTTCGTCCACCCATGCGGCACCCGCGCGCACAGCAGGCCCTCGCCCTCACAGCGGGGGCACAAAGGCGGCTTGGCCGTGGTGATCACATCCACGCGCCGTTTCACAGCGCGATCGCCTCCGGCCCGAGCAACGCCTTGACGTCAGCGGCGAAGCTGGTGTCGGCGTTGACCGGGAAGTCCGGCACCGACAACACCATCGTCTTGCCGACCGGCCGCTTCAGGTTGATGTTCAGCGGCACCTTGCCCTCGTGCAGCTTCAGCACGTGCCGCAGATCCTCCAGCAGTTGCGGAGTGACGCGTTCTTCTCGCAGGACCAGGGTGATGGGGGCGCCGGTATCACTGTTGACGCCGGACACATCTATCAGGGTGAGGTCGGTGGCGAAGATGCTGATCGCGCCGTCACGGTTGTTGATCTGCCCCCGCACCGACACCACGATGTCCTCGCGCAGCGCCTCGGCGTACAGCACGTAGCTCTTGGGGAAGAACAGGCATTCGACGGCGGCGTCCATGTCCTCGACCGTGGCGATCGCCCACAGGTTGCCCGCCTTGTTGACCCTCTTGTCCACCTTGGTGATCAGCCCGGATACGGTGACGTCGCCGCGGTCGTCCCGGCCGGATTCGAGCAGGTCGGCGATCGTGGTGTCCCGCCCCTTGGCGAGCAGACGTTCCGCGCCGGCCAGCGGGTGGTCCGACACGTACAGGCCGAGCATCTCCCGCTCGAAGTCGAGCTTCGTCTTGCGGTCCCACTCCGTGTCGGGGACGGTGACGGTGAACACCTCGTCGGCGCCGTCGTCGGCCAGCCCGCCGAACAGTGAATCCTGGCCGTGCGCCTCCTGCTTCTTGATGCTGGTGACCTGCTCGATGGCCTGCTCGTGCACCAGGTGCAGGCCCTTACGTGGATGCGTGAGCGAGTCGAACGCACCCGACTTGATCAGCGATTCGACGACTCGCTTGTTGCAGGCGGCCAGCGGGATCTTGGCGAGGAAGTCGTTGAAGTCGCTGAACTGGCCCTTGCTCTGGCGGGCCTTCACGATCGCTTCGACGACGTTCTCCCCCACGTTGCGGACCGCGCCCATGCCGAACCGCACCTGGGTGTCGCCGACCGCGACGAAGTCGAGCTGGCTGTCGTTGACGTCGGGCGGCAGGACCTGGATGCCCATCTTGCGGCACTCGGCGAGGTAGACGGCCGCCTTGTCCTTGTCGTCGCCGACGGAGGTGAGCAGGGCGGCCATGTACTCGGCGGGGTAGTTGGCCTTCAGGTAGGCGGTCCAGTAGGCGACCAGGCCGTATCCGGCGGTGTGGGACTTGTTGAACGCGTACCCCGAGAACGGGAGCATGACATCCCACAGCGCCTGGATGGCCTCGTCACTGTAGCCGTTGCCGCGCATGCCCTTCTGGAAGTTGGCGAACTCCGCGTCCAGGATCTCCTTCTTCTTCTTGCCCATGGCACGGCGCAGCAGGTCGGCGCCGCCGAGGGTGTAGCCGGCCAGCTCACGGGCGACGGCCATGATCTGCTCCTGGTAGACGAGCAGGTGGAACGTGGGGCCGAGGATGGGGTCGAGCGCTTCCTTCAGCTCCGGGTGGATGGGCTCGATGTCCTGGCGGCCGTTCTTGCGGTGCGCGTAGTTGGTGTGCGCGTTGGCCGCCATCGGGCCCGGCCGATACAGGGCGAGCACCGCGGCGATGTCTTCGAACCGGGTCGGCTCCATCAGCCTCAGAAGCTGACGCATGGGCCCGCCGTCGAGCTGGAACACCCCGAGCGTGTCGCCGCGGGCCATGAGCTGGTAGGTCTTCTCGTCATCGAGCGGCATCGTCAGGGTGTCGAGCTTGATCCCCCGATTCTGTTCGATGATCTTGATGGCATGGTCGATGATGCCCAGGTTCCGCAGCCCCAGGAAGTCCATCTTGACCAGGCCCATGTCCTCACAGGACGGGTAGTCGAACCCGGTGATGATCACCTTGTCCTTGTCCCGCATGTGCAAGGGGATCAGGTCCAGTAGCGGCGCCGACGACAAGATGACCGCGGCCGCGTGCACACCGGTGCCACGGATCAGCCCCTCAATGCCGCGGCCGGTGTCGATCACCTTCTTGACGTCCGGGTCGCTCTCGTACAGGGCACGGATCTCGCCGCCCTCGTTGTAGCGCGGATGGTCCTCGTTGAACAGGTCCGCCAGAGGGACGCCCTTTCCCATGACGTCCGGCGGCATCGCCTTGGTGATCTTGTCGCCGACCGCGAACGGGTACCCGAGGATGCGGGAGGCGTCCTTGACGGCGGCCTTGGCCTTGATCGTGCCGAACGTGTTGACCTGCGCGGTCATCGCGCTGCCGTACTTCTCAGTGACGTAGTTGACCATCCGGTCACGGTGGCGGTCGTCGAAGTCCAGGTCGACGTCCGGCGGGTTGATCCGCTCCGGGTTCAGGAACCGCTCGAACAGCAGCCCGTGCTCCAGAGGGTCGAGCTCGGTGATGCGGGTCGCGTAGGCGACGATCGACCCGGTGGCGCTTCCTCGGCCGGGCCCGACCGGGATGTCGTTGTCGCGCGCGTACCGGCAGATGTCGGCCACGACGAGGAAGTAGGAGGAGAACCCCATCGGGCCGATGACCTTCATCTCGGTCTCGTACCGCTCCAGCACCTCAGCGGGGATCGGCGAGCCGTAGCGCATCTCCAGGCCGCGCTCCACCTCTTTACGCAGCCACGACTCCTGCGTCTCACCGTCGGGCACGTCGGGGTAGTCCGGCATCCGGTTGACCTGCTTGAACACGTCGCTGTAGTCGCCGATCATCTCAGCGACGAGCAGCGTGTTGTCGCACGCCTCAGGGAGTTCGGGGAACAGCGCGTACATCTCGTCGGCTGACTTGAGGTAGTAGCCGGAGCCGTTGAACCGGAACCGGTTCGGGTCGTCCTTGTTCTTGCCGACGCCAACGCACAGCAGGCTGTCGTGCGCGTCCGCCTGGTCCTCTGTCACGTAGTGGCTGTCGTTGGTGACCAGGAGCGGGATGTCGAGCTGCTTGGCCAGCCGCAGCAGATCCGCCCGCACCTCCCGCTCGATGTCGATGCCGTGGTCCATCAACTCCAGGAAATAGTTCTCCCTGCCGAAAATCTCCTGGTACTCGCCGGCGACCTTGACCGCCTCGTCGTACTGCCCCAGCCGCAACCGCGTCTGCACCGCGCCGGACGGGCAGCCAGTGGTGGCAATGATCCCGGACGCGTGCTGCGAGATCAGGTCCTGGTCCATGCGGGGCTTGCTGTAATAGCCCTCGATCGAGGCCAGCGACGACAGCCGGAACAGGTTCCGCAGCCCGTCCGCGTCTTTGGCCCACATGGTCATGTGAGTGAACCGGCCACCGCCGGAGACGTCCTTACCGCCCTCGCCGTCCGCCACACCGGTCTCCGCGCGCTGCCCCCAGAAGACCTGCTTCTTCACAAACCGGTTGTGCGGCGCAACGTACGCTTCAATCCCGATGATGGGCTTGACCGGGGAGCCCTTCGCCACCTTCTGGAACTCGTACGCCCCGAACATGTTGCCGTGATCCGACATCGCGATCGCCGGCATGCCGAGCCGCTCTGCCTCCTTGAACAGCGGCTTCATCTTGGCCGCCCCGTCCAACATGCTGTACTCGGTGTGTACGTGCAGATGCACGAAGGACTTGCTCACCTGTTCCCCTCCACCGTCGCCCCGGCCAGACTCATCGCACGAGCCTATTCCGTCTCAGAGGGCTGTTGGGGTATCGCAAGCATCCGGTCAGCATCTTGTTGCCACCCTGTTGGCCACGCTCCGCACACGATCAGCAACCGCCCATTGACCTGCGGAAAGAGCCTTCGAGGGGCCTACTGCGTCGACTCCCCCTCGGCGCTCCATCCCACCAACTAGCCCGACCCATCGTCGTCCCACCCCAGTCGAGCCAGCGTGGCCAGCGGCACTACCACCGTCGCCCCGACACGCCAGTGCCGAACGTCAACTTCGATGGACGCGCGCATGATGCCTCCGACCCGTAGGGGACAGATCTCCGCTGCGCGAAACGCCGATGGAGAGAGCGTTGCCTCCAACAACTGTCCTTCCAACATCGCGATGCTCACGCAGGTGATCAATCAAGCCACGCGCCGTGTCGGCGAGCACAGGCATCAGGACGCCGAATCACAGCTCGTCCCAACTTGCTTCGAGCGCCTGAAGAAGGCTGAAGATCGTGAAATAGCCAGGCTCGATCACCGCCGCTGACTCAATCTTCCTCAACGTTGAGAGCGCGACCTCTGCCCGATCAGCCAGTTGCTGCTGGGTGTAACCCCTATCGACACGGAGCTCCCGCAGTCTCGACCCCAAGCGAACCGCCTGCAAAAAATACCTACTCTCACAGCGTTTCTTTCGCCCCAACGCCACCATTCCAACGCTAGTAGTGATAAATTAATAGCGCTAAAACTTTATCACCCTTCGACGCGACGCCGATGCTCTGGCACGCCAGAGCGACGGGAGGTAATACCGTGGCTAGGCGAACAGCCATCGAATGGACAGAGGTGACCTGGAATCCCACAACGGGTTGCGACCAGGTTTCCACTGGCTGCGATAACTGCTACGCACTCACGTTGGCGAAGCGCCTCAAAGCGATGGGCGCCGAAAAGTACCAGGTAGATGGGGACCCCCGTACCTCGGGCCCCGGGTTCGGCTTGACCTTGCACCCCTCGGCGCTGCGCCAGCCCTACTCCTGGCGCACCCCCCAGGTCGTGTTCGTCAACTCAATGAGCGATCTCTTTCACGCTCGGGTCCCCATGAGCTTCGTCCATGACGTCTTCAAGGTCATCGCCGACACACCGCAACATACGTACCAAATCCTCACCAAGCGTTCAACGCGCCTCCGCAAGATCGCCGACAGGCTTGCGTGGCCAAGCAACCTATGGATGGGCGTATCCATTGAGAACGAGGCCGCCCTCTACCGAACCGATGACCTCCGCTCCATTCCCGCGGCAGTGAAGTTCCTGTCCTGCGAACCCTTGGTCGGGCCCCTGCCGGGACTCGACCTGACAGGCTTGGACTGGGTAATCGCCGGCGGCGAGAGCGGGCCTTCCCATCGCGCCATCAAACCGGAATGGGTCCGCGATATCCGTGATATCTGCATCGCGAGTCAAGTACCATTCTTCTTCAAGCAGTGGGGGGGCCGTACGCCGAAGGCGGGCGGCCGCCTCCTCGACGACCGTATATGGGATGAAACCCCAATGCCGATTCACCCCCCTCAGTCGGGACCTGGGGCCGCTACAGCCTGACCACAACTGGACAAGCTAGACATGGGGGTGCGTAGCGACAACGGGTAGGAGTTATGCATGGCAACCCCCAAAGACCTTCTTTGGCCCTGCGACCCCCACACTCGCGCCAAGCACGAACTCCTCCGCCGCTACCTGGACGCATGGTTTCCGATCATGATGCAGAGTTCGCGCTCATGGGATCGCGTTACGTACGCGGAGGGGTTCGCCGGCCCTGGGATCTACAAGACGGGCGAGCCAGGCTCGCCCGTCTTGGCGTTGGAGGCGTTTCTACGCCAGCGCCGGTTCCTCGACTCCGGAAAGAAGGTGAACGTCACCCTCGTTGAGGGCGACGCTGCCCGCCTGGAAAGGCTTAAGCAAGAAGTCGATGCCATCACGGCCAGGTACGGCGGGCAACCGCAGACCATGGCGATCGATTTCCATGAGGGGAAGTGCGCCACCACGTTTCTTCCCGCTCTCGCTAAAGCTGGGCCGATGACCACTCCAATTCTCGCCTTTCTTGACAGCTGGGGTGGTCCAGATATTCCACTCGACATCGCGCGCGCTATCGCCGCTGCTCCCTCAAGTGAGGTCCTTGTAACGTTCGGCACTCGCTTTCTTCTGCGGTTCGGAAAAGCGGAAGATCATCAGGCTGCAGGCGATAAGGCTTTCGGCGGAACCGCCTGGCGCAAGGTTATGGAGCTGCCTTCGCATCAGAAGAAGGCGTTCCTCGTGAGCACTTATCGAGACTCCCTAAAAGCTGCTGGATTCCCCTTCGTCCTCTCCTTTGAGATGCTCGACGAGGGCGGGCGCGACCTCCACCTCGTTTACGGCACCACCAGCCACAAAGGCTTGGAGAAGATGAAGGAAGCTGTATGGAAGGTCGATCCCGTGAAGGGTGTGAGGTATCGGGATCCTCGCGATCCGAACCAGACAACTCTCGACTTCACTCCCACTGCCGACACACGGCCATTGCGGCAAGCTATCCTGGCCGAACTGGGCCAAGGGGAACGAACCCTTGAACAGTTGAAAGAGCTGGCACTCTTGGAGACCGTTTATCGCCCGCCTCATGTGACGCCGATCGTTCGAAAGCTGCTATCTGACGGAATTGTGGAACGCCACCCGAAAGGGGGACAGCTAAGTGGCGATAAGATTATCAGGCTCGCCAAGCCGAGCGAGCCGGCAATTGATAAGCTGTTCTAGCCTCGACCTTTCTCAATCTTGAGTTGGTCGGCTGAGAGGTTCGGCTGGGGGTCGATTTCCTCGCTGCGGTCAGCGTGGATGCTCGGCTGTCGCATGACGACATCACCGCAGTCGCGCCGTACCGCGGCCCTACCAACGGCACCCCGCTGCCCGACGGGCTGCTGGAGCTCATCAAGAACACGCCCCAGGCCGAAGGCGGCACCTATACACGCGCCCAACTACTCGCTGCCTGCGACGCCTGATTCAGAGTGCCCCGGCAACCCCACCCCGCCCTCGACGGCTGTGCATGCCGATCAGTGTGTGGCGACAGCATCCCGCTGGAGACCGACGTCGTGGTCGTCTGCCCAGTCCGTGATGAGCATGCGCCAATCCTTACTCCACCTTCTTGGCCGAATTTCACCCTGCTGAGAAATCTGAAGATTCTCGGGCTGCCCAAAGCCTTGGAATATCTCGTTGGCCAAGAGCGCGGCGGTGCTAACCGACCCTGGTCCTGTGGCGAGGACGTCAAGTGGGCTGGCGGCTTCTGCTGGGCGGAAGGACTCGTAGCGGGCAGGGCTGCCAAGATCGATCTGACCGTAGCCGCCGAAATGGATCAGCTGCCAGTCCAGGGGCTCGATGCTCGGCGTCATGGTGACGCACACCGTTGCGGCGCCGGCGGCTTGTGCACGGTTGAGGGCGTGATCGGTTAAGAAGCGCAGACCCGAGATGATGACGACGATGACCAGCTCGTCGATGAACGGCCATGCCGTGATCTCGTCTTCGACGCTGTGCATCGGACGGTGAGCGAAGGTGCCGCTGCCGTCGTCGTATAGCTCAGCCGCCATGGAGAGGGGATCAGCAATGCGTCCTGGCTGGTCATCCACGATGAACCGGCGCTGGCCCAGCGTGACGCGTCTCCAGGGATAGTCGAGGGCGGATCCGCCCGTCGGACGATCTACAATCATCGGGCTGGTGCCCTCGTAGGACTGACGGACCTGCGCAAACGATGCGGCATCGACGCGCACCTGACCGGGTTGTTCTGGAACGAGGGAGACCATCACCCAGGGGGAGCCTGCCGGGATGCGGCGGGTTGTGGCTTCCTCGATCTCCTGAGCGCGGGCGCTTTGATCGCGTCGGACAGCATCGCGGCGCCGGTAGGCGGTTTCGATCTCCGGCTCGGTGAGGTAGCCGATGGTCGTCCCGATCCGGTGCGGGTAGCGGTAGCCGTCGTTCACTGCGACGGCGTACGGGCGGCGCGGGCCGGCCGCGACAGCGATGGCGTAGCAGCCGGTACCGGTCCTGGCAGGGTTCTCTACGGGGATGATTTCAAACGTGGGTAGGGGATGTACGCCGGAGGCGATGACTTGGTGCATGCGGGTTGCCTCGGCGTCGGACAACGTCACATCGGTCATGACGATGGCGCGACCCTGCGCGTCTTCGTCGATGCCGAGAATGAGCAGCCCGCCCCGGGTGGAGGCAAGGGCGGCCACATCCGTGCAAAGAGAGCGGCGGTCCTTGTCACTGTTGCCGTACAGCGCACGCTTGTAGTCGAGATCTTCGGCCTCGCCGACCTGCCCAGCCACGAGAAGCTGGAGGTGGCGGTACTCAAGGGCTCCAGAGGTCGGAATGGCGCCGTCGAGAAGGGCTTCCAGGCGAAGGGAACGAAGCACGCTCATTTCGTGCACAGTAGAGGAGAAAGGGCAAGCGCATGGTCATTTCTATCCGGGTGAAGCATCGTCGCATAGGCACCCGTTCTGGCGTCTGACCTGCCGCCAGCGCGGTTCCACCATGGCGCTCGCCTAGTGTGCCCCGCGGCTACTGGCTACGCCCGCGAGAGCGCCACCGCAGCCACCGGCTGGCTGGCGGCGTTTCTGGACGCTCTGTGGCCTTCTCCGTGACCGCGCTCGAAGCGGGGGTGCGAAGGTCAGCGCCGAGTACTGCGGTACGGATTGCGGCCCAGTCCTCCGAGCGCCACCAGTGAAACAGCTGCACAGTGCTCACGACCGGCACGGGCAGCGCGGCGACGAACTCGGGGCGGGAGTAGACGTGTGCCGCCCTCTTAGATGGGTGCAGCTTGTGCTGGTGATTGACGACCAGGACGCCAGCGCTGACTGGCTCGTCGGGGCGTAGCTGGGGCCAGGTCTCGAGGTGCCGTTGCAGGTGGCCGACCAGGTGTTCCTGGGCCGCGCCGCTAGCGGCCTTGACCTCGACGAGGCGTCCGGGCAGGGAGCCGAGGCTCACGAGCAGGTCGGCCGACTTGGTGGCGCCGAGCTCGTCGTCCAGATCGACGGTGTCCAGGCCCGCTTCGGTCAGCACAGCCGCAACGGCGCGGACCAGTTCGGCGCCGGTGCCATAGAGCAGCCCGTACCGTACCGGCTCGGCGCGCGCTTCGGCTTCCCGCAAGTCCTGTTCAAGGCGCAGCTTCTCCACGACGTAGCGCGCCTCCAGCTCGTCTAGGGCCTGCCTGGTTGCCAACTCGGTGGTGGTCTGCAGGTCAGGCTCGATGAAGTGGGGGGAGCGCGCCCGGCGTAAGGCGTCGGGCGCATACTCGGGCAGGGCCCGATGTACCAGCCATCCCAGAACGTTGTCCCAATCGGTGGCGTCCGGGATGATGTACCAGCGCTGATCGCCTGAAGGTGCGGTCCAAGCCGCGACCACCGGGTCTCCCAGTGGGTCAATGAGAACAGGGTGCAATTCCCCCTCTTCCTCATGGTTCACGAGGCCGGAGCCGTCGCCGCGTTCCATTTGCACACCACCAAGGTGCAAGCTCCACCACGGAGCGTCCGGTGGGCGAGTCAGCAGCCGGATCGCCAGGTCGCGGTCAGCAGAGATTAGATCTGGCGCGATCTCGGGCCGAGTCCCGACGGGGAGGCGCCGACCGTTGATGCTGGTGAGCGTGCTGCTGAGGTAGACGGACGAGTCGAAGTGCGACAGGACGCTGCGAGTGCTGTCGTCATCGACGTCGCCGATCACGGCGACCACCAGGGCAAGTTCGTTGCGCCGTCGAGCGCCAGCAAGGAAGCGGTCCCGTTCGTCAGCGCCGCGGTTGTGGAAAAATCCCGGCTCCAAGGCCACGACGCAGTCGCTGGTCTCCATCCCCAGCCACCGCGGTTGCAGACCGTGCTTCTGCCAATCCAGCCCGCCCGGCACACGCGGCGGCCGCTGCCGACCATACCTAGCGCGCAGGCGCTCCTGCTCCTCTAGCAGGCTCTGCTCTTGCTCGGAACCGGGCTCCGGTTGACCCACGTGGACCGGCACCAGGCCGGGCGCTAAGAGACTCATTCTGGTCAGGTTAATGCCCAGCGGGTCCTACGCCACCGCAATAATTCTGGCCGAATCCTCACCAAGCCCCGAGCAGAGCGCGGCACGTCACCCGCGCTTGATCTTCGGTCGTGGGCTACCGAACATCCGATGGGGTCGCGGTAGAGGGCCCTCCGCTCCTGAACATGTCCCAACCGCCAGGTAGCGGAGTGAAGGATCAGCTTGAGTTCGGGCCGTGTGCGCGCCGGGGTCTCGATGGCCCTCACTACGGCCGAACAGCGACCGATTCGACGGAGAGCGTGATCTCGACGGTGATGTCTGGATTGTCCAGTTGCGGGAGCTGGAGCCCACGCTTGAACTCCTCGGCATCCGGCATCCGGCATCACCTTCGGCTGCACTGTGACCTTGACTTGGCCCGGTGTTCCGCGTAATTCTCGCCTGGTGTTTAGCGTTCTCGCGGCACCTATGCGACGCCCCTGGATGAGCCCAGAGGCGTTCACCGAAGAGCGTGAGCGGCGAACGCTAGATCTTCCGCTTGCGCAGCGCCTCGGCCACGTCGGCGCGGTGGAAGCCCTTGCGGTTGCGGCCCTTACCTGAGCTGTCGCGGCTCCACGTATCGTCCGTTCTGACGCCGTACTCCTTCAAGCGCGCGGTCAGCGTTGCGGTCTTGGCGTCGTCCTCCAGATCCGCCCACTGGCCGTAGGCGTCCGGCCGATAGCCGGTCAGTCGGTCCACGACCGTGCTGTTCCAGACTTTCTCTTCCTTGGCCGTGGTCACGGTCAGGATGTCGGCCAGCAGGTCGTAGGAGGCCCGCCTGGCCGGTTCTTGACCGATGGCCTGTCCGGAGAGCGTTCCGGCTGCCTGGCGGAGTTGGTGGGCGCGTGCGGCGATCAGCTCCGAGGTAGGGCCGTCGAGGTAGGCAGAGCGGACGATGATCGGGTCCTCGGCGATGCCGACCGCCCAGGAGATGCCCTTGTCGTTGAGGGTGAACATGGTGGCCTTGACGCCGGCCTGGTGCATGCCGGTGCCCAGGATCATGTCGTTCTCCTGCCAGCCCATCACCCGCAGGCAGATCCGGATGCCCGCGTTCGCGGAGATGGCCTTGGGCAGGCTGTCCTTGTCCGGCCGCTGGGTGGCCAGAATGAGAATGATCCCCAGGGCGGGGCCGCGCTTGATAATCGCGGTGGCGTATTTGGCTGCCTCCTCGCCGTACTCGTCGTCGGCGAACAACTCCTGGCATTCGTCGATCGCGACCACCATCGGGTGCAGCCCCAGGTCCTTGTGAGCCGCGAGCTCGGGCGTGACCTTGAACTCCGGCGCCTGATAGCGCGGGAGGCCGTCGATGACCTCCGCGCGCCGGTCCAGCTCGGCGTACATCTCGGCCAGCGAAGCGACGCACGCCGCCTTCGCCGAGTCGGTGGCGCCCTTGGCATAGTGGTGAGCCACCTTCTCCAGCGCCGACAGGTCACCGGTGCCCTTCAGCTCGAACAACCGCAGCTCAGCCAGCGGGTCCAGCGCGCAGGCCAGCAGCAGTACCCGCAGCGCGAACGTCTTGCCGTAGCGCGGCATCGAACCGATGAGCACGTTGGCGAACATCAGCAGGATCGACACCGGCCGGCCGCGCTGATCGTTGCCGTACGAGATCGGGTCGAACAGGCTGACCTGCCCCGACTTCAGCAACGGCCAGGCCGGCTGCCTGGCCTTACGCATCTCCTGATCGCCGACCCACAGCACCAGGCGGCCGGGGTGCTCCTCCGACACCGGTTCGGGCCACACGCAGCCCAGGGCACGCCGCAGGCCGGAGGCGAGTTTGTCGCGCTTGTCCAGCACCTCCGCCACGGTCACACCGAGCGGGAGGTCCACCTCGGCCCGCCAGCCGGGCCCGTCCCGCATGATCGGAGCGGGGAAGGTGATGCCGCGTCCCTTCTTGCCGAGCGCCTGGTTGATGGCGGAGATGCCGAGTGAGCCGAGCGCGTCCAGCACCTGGTCACTGGTGAGCTTCCGCACCCGGCTCGGAACGACCGCCCGGTCCAGCAGCGGCTGGTCAGCGGGCGTCCCGATCAGGCCCGCCGCGGCGACGAGCATGCCGACAATCGCCCACTGGGCCCAGGTCGGCGCGGCCACCGCCACGAAGATGCTCGCCAGGGTCAGAGTGACGGCGCCGATGAGGAGGGTCCACAGCCGGGCTCTGACCCGATTGTCGCGCTGCCGGGACAGCGCCAGGTACTCCGCGGACTCCTCCTTCGACACGGCCGCTCGGCGGACCGGGCGGCCTTCCAGGTCGAACAGCCAGGAGATCAGTTCCACGAGCACCCGCCAGGTGCCGGCCGGGGTTCGGGCCAGGAGCTTGGCCGCGTACTTCGGGAGGCGGAGCGTGTGGTAAGCCAGCACGTAGCCGGTGTGTTCGGCCTGCCACGCGAGTACCTGCAACGCATCCGTCCGCGACCTCAGCCATACCGGGACCAGCGGCGAGCGCTCCTGACGGCGTGCAGCCAGCTCTGCGAGCACATCCACCGGGCCGGACTCATGTGGCTGATCTACCGGGATCACCCGGCCCTCAAGGAGATCGTTCTGGTTCTCAACCTCCCGCGCCGGCTCGTTCCAGGCTGGCCCGGAGGTGTTCGCACGGTCGACCGGCGCGACCTCCTCCGGGAAGACAATGTCGCGGGTCTCATGGGTAACCGTCACGCCTCCGCCTCCGTCCGAGTGGCCCGCGATCCGCAGTTGCCCGCCCATTGCGGGTCGGTGCACCGGACATGCGGCGTGGCCTCGCGCATACCGCGGAGAAGGACCAGGCACACGTGAATGACGTCGATGATGTTCTTCACGCCGCGGCGGCCTCGCCCGAGGGCACACCGTCCGCCGGTGGTACGGCGGCCTCTGCCTCTGACGTCTTGGCCCCTTTCGTCTCCGTTACCTGAGTCCGCTCCTGCTCCACCTCGGCAATGATCTCTTCGGCTTCGCGCTGCTCCAGCCCCCACCGGTTCATGAGCGGGCGTCGGCCAAGGCGCTGCTTGCCTTCGCTGAGGCTGTCGATGTAGGCGAGCCGGGCCGCCTCGTACCGGTCGGTGGGCAGGACCGGCACCGCGCGTTCCACCTCGACGACGGGTCCGGCGGGCTGGCACACGTGCTCATTGGTCGGTGGCTCGTCCGACGGACGCCGGGTGTTGCGGACGATCCACATGAGCAGCTCGTACGCTCCCGCGAACGCCACGGGCGCCAAGGCGCTGATCAGGCGCGATCCGAGTCCGCCGGACCAGCCGTGCGCCACGTTCGCCGCCAGGGTCACCGCCCCTCCCAGCGCGAGCGCGACCCATGCCAGGACTGGCACACGGAGCCGGCGGCGGGAGCAGTAGACCATCACCAGGGAGGCCATGACGATCACGCCGTCGGACATCGCGGGATAGAGGATGGCCATGTCATGCCGCTCCCCCAGAGCGATGGCCAGGGCGTAGAAGTGGTGGTACGACACGTAGGCAGCCGCGCCAGCGACCGCCAGCAAGACGGCCACCGCGAAGGCAAGAATCACTCGATCTCCGAGCCGACCTGTGCCGGGGTCGCAAGGGGGTGTGCTGATCGGTGCGGTCTTTTCGCGATCGGCTTGGAACAGCTTGCTGAAGAAGCCCCGGGTGCGGCCGGGCGGGGCCGCTTCTGCGGACATCGTTCCGCCGTCAATTGGTTGTGTGGAAGGGTGGCGCATGGCCTGGCTCCTGGTTTGGTCAGGGTGCTGGGTCACAGGCCGGGGTTCGGTGTTGTAGTCACCGAGCCCCGGCCGCCGTCCTGCCGCTGTCCCGGGCGCAGCGCGATCAGCTGCTGAAGATCCCGAATGGGCAGGTGCTGGACTTCCCTGTGTCTAGGCGTGCGCCGCGCAGTAGAACCCGATCTCGTTGGGATGGGTCGGGGAGCGGCCTTCTGCACGCCTATTCCGGGCACGAGACGTCCAGCCACGGAGCGTCGAAGTTACTCAGGAGATAGGCGATCGGTTCAAGTCCGGCCTCGGACACACACCGCTCGCACATGTGGGGGTTCCGGATTGATCCGGGCCTCCACATATTGCTTTTCTGGGTAGTACGTGAGCTTCAGCCCGAGCTGGGTGTAGAGGTCGGCCTTGTCGTCCGGGTCCGCCTCACCGACCAGCCGTACCACGTCCCCGACCTCCTTGATCATCGACCTGATCTCGGCGACGCTGATGCGCTGCGCGGCCGGAACGGCTTTCAGCTCCCCCTCCAGGTGGGCGCGTTCGCTCTTCGTCTCGTTGATCCACGAAGAGATCTCGATGGGGTCGCCTCCGGCGTCGAGGGCGGAGCGGTACTGGATGAGCTTGCGGTCACACTTCGACAGCCGTTTCCGCAAGTCCATCAGGGCCGCTTCGTTCGGGTCGATCACCTGCTCGGCCATGGCCGCGATCGTGTGCTCCAGTCTGTCCGGTCCGAACTCGGTTCCCAGCCAGCCATCGACCTCATCAAGGATCTCCGACTCCCGCAGATAGACGACCTTGGGATGGTCGAGCTCGTTGACGATGGCGTACTGAGCAGGGAAGCGGCACCGGTAATACGCCTGATGGTTGTTCCAGTTGCCCTGCATCCGGCGCTCGCAGTACCCGCAGAACAGCACCCCCCGGAAGGCGTACGGACGCCGGGTGGGGTGCGGACGCTGGCTGAACTGGCCGTGCGCGCGCTTCGAGAGGATCTCCTGGACCCGCTGATACTCGTCGACGCTCACGATCGCGTCGTGAACGGGATGTTCCGACCAGATCCACTGGTCCTTGGTGTTCCATCGCTGCTTGGTCGTCGTGCCCAGCGCGACGTTCTCCACGTCCAGGAGGATCTCGTCCTTGCGCTGCTTGTTCCACACCTGGTGGCCGGTGTAGCGCGGGTTGGTGAGGATGACCCGGACGGCGTACTTCGACCACGCCCGCTGATCGCGGTGCTTGTTCCGCTCAGGGTCACTGGCCGACGGCGACAGAATGCCCTGCAGCGTCAGGTCCTCGGCGATGTCCAGGTAGCCCCGCCCCTTGAGGAACTCGCTGTAGATCCACCGCACCACCCGTGAGGTGACCGGGTCGGCCACCAGCCGCCGCAGCCTCCGCCCATCAGCCGCCTTACCGGGGTTCGGGTGCGGACCGGCGTCTTGAAGGCTGTAGCCGTACGGGGGACGCCCGCCGAGAAACCTTCCCTCGGTCGCGGTGATCGCCGCCATGGCAGCACGTACCCGGATCTTGATGCGGTTCCGCTCGCCTTTCGACAGCCCGCCGAACACGCCCATGATCATGTCGTGGGCCTCGTTGGCCGGATCGATCGGCCCGCCGACCTCGGGCACCCACAACGGCACGCCGAAGTGCTCGAACAACGGGAACGTCAGGCTGTACTGGTTGCCGTAGAAGGCCCGTTGCGGCTCCCCGATCACCACCGCGTCGAAGTCCCGCCGCGGGTCCTTCAGCTCCTCGATCAGCGCCGCCGCGTGCGGCCGGAGCTGCCAGGGGATCGAGCGGGATTTGTCGACGTCGAAGAACTCCGCGACGACCTCCCCGCCCCGCGACTCGATCAGCGCCCGCGCGCGGTGCAACTGCCAGGCCCGTGAGGCCTCCGGGTCCTGGTTGTCCTCGGTCGACACCCGGCCGTAGAAGCCGAACCTGATCGTCATCTCTGTCGCTCCTTCGCGGTCTGTGGCTGCTTGGCGCGGGCGACGGCTTTGAGCAGGATCCGCAGCAGCACACCGGCCGCGCCGGGAGTGAGCCTCACCTCCTTGCCCGGCGCGACCAGCCGCAGCTTGGTTTCTGCGCCGCTCACGACTCGCTCCCGCTTGGAACGGGTCCCCGCGCCCACCGCCGCCCGGTCCGGACCCAACGGGCCCGCCCGCCCCCGGCGGTCCTCCATGAGCGCTCGCCTCGATGACCGATGTCAATCATGGTCTGGACACGGTCTCCTGCCTGTCGGGCCGCACACGGTCGTGCACAGCCTGTGGAAAACGAGGAGCAGCCCAGCCCTCGCGTCGTACAGGGAGAGGATGTGGCCATCAAGCCTCACCGCCTCGTTTGCGCAGAATGAGCAGGTCCTCGTGGGCCGCGGCGCACACCGCCAGCCCTTTCTCTTGGCTCCGCCAGGCTTCCAACATCTGGAAGAACGACGCCCGGTTCACCAGCCCGCCATCGCGTAGCCCGCACAGCAACGCCACCAGACGGTGGGTGAGCACCAGCCCGGCCTCCTCAGCCGTCGCCATGACCTGGCCGGGGAGGTCGACGAGTTGCCCATCGACGCGGATCGGCCGAACGGTGATCGCGACCACACCACCTGGCCGCAGCAGTTCGCCGCATCCTTCGAGGATCTGTCCGAAGCCCTCCATCAGCTCGGGCAATCGCCGGTGAGCGAGGTTGCCCTTGTCGGTGGAGTAGCGGTGGTTCCACTTCTCGACCGGCCCACCACCGTCCCGGCTGCCAGAGCGGACATGCCCATGCGTATGCGCCCCGTACGGCGGAGAGGTCAGCACCAGCGCAGCCTCGCCCCGCAGGCTGGTGAAGACGGTCGCGATGTTCCTCGCGTCTCCACAGGTCACCCGGGCACTCCCCGACGCTCCCTGAGAGCGGGCGTGCTGGACGTTCGCCGCGGTGAGACCGGCGAAGTCCGCTTCGTACTCCATTCCGACGGCATCCCGCCCCAGATGCACGGCCTCCACCAGGGTGGTCCCGATCCCGCACATCGGATCGACCACCAGCTCACCCTGCTCGGTGAACGCGTAGATCACCTGGGCCGCGATCGACGGGAGCATCTTGCCCGGATGCCTCATCGACTCCGCCACATACCGGCCGCGCCGCTGAACCCGCGACTGCAGCTGGCCCGTGGTCAGCACCGACGACAGAGCGTTCTCGTTCACCGAGCACCTCCGGCGGCGCGGGTGAACAGGCACACGTCCGCGTGCACCGACACCACGGGCGGCAGCTCTGCGGACTGAGCACGGCGAAGCTGCGCCAGCTCCGCCGGCCCTGGCTGCACGACGAGCGCATCGCCTTCGACCGGGACTCGCAACGCGATGACGTGCTGAAGGTAGGTGAGCCCGGCCTGGGCCGCGCGCTGGATGATCCCCGGTGCCTGATCCACCAGCCTGCCCTGCTCATACCGAGCCGTTGTGATCACTGCCAGGTGGCCATCCGGCGCGAGGACATGCCGCGCATCCTCCAGGAACCGGCCCAGTTGCAGCACGCCGAGCGTCGGCTGCTCCGCCCGGCACGCGGGACAGGAGCGTCCCGTCGTAGCACCGGTCGGCCAGCCGAACTCCGGGTACGGGGGCAGAGCCGCGATCAGCAGCTCAACCCGACCTTCGAAGCCGAGCAGCGCTTCCCGAAG
This sequence comes from Nonomuraea sp. NPDC050478, assembly GCF_044458265.1. NCBI lineage: Bacteria > Bacillati > Actinomycetota > Actinomycetes > Streptosporangiales > Streptosporangiaceae > Nonomuraea > Nonomuraea sp. NPDC050478. The sequence goes on from NZ_JBITHT010000001.1 coordinate 679,909, forward strand.
CTCATCCGGCCCGTGCGGACGCAACCGCACCGCAGCCCGCTGACCCGCCGCGAGATCCTGCCGCAGCCGACCAGCGAGATGCTGCGCGACCGGCAGACGCGGAACACACGCGATGCCCAGTCGCTCCATCTCCGCCGCCGCGACGAGAACCGTCTCGCTCGTCGTGAAGACGTCCGCGACGACCCCACCTGGACGGGTACAGGCGCCGATCAGATGCCGCGCCAACTCCCGCCCGACGGCCTGGCGATGCCGCTCGCATACCGACTCGGCGACCCGCGGACGCCCCTTGATCTGGGGCTCTCCGGGCGCGTTGTCGGAACACAGCCACACCGAGAGCGGCACCAACCGCCTCTCGGCTGTCCGCGACCTCTTCGACCGCGGTCCGTCGTTCTTGCTCATCTACGGTGACCCATGACGGCCACCCGTTCCCATGCACTGAAACACCCGTCGGCCGGCGCCGATTGGAACTGGAGGCGCTTCTTCAGGCTCCCTCTCCAGCCCTCTCTAGCTAATCGGGGATCCGGGTCAGAGCAGTCGCCGAGTCACGGATCACGAGTTCGGGTTCGGGTTCGGGGTCGGTGATGACACCGCCTTCGCTTGGCTGCCCCGCGATCAGGTCGTACAGCGCCTCGACACCGGCCCGGCCGAGTTGGTACATGGGCATCCGGACTGCGGTGACGGCCGGGCGCAGGTATTGCATCAGGTCGACGTCGTGGATGCCGACCACTGACAGCTGATCGGGGATGGCGATGCCGAGGTCCCGCCATTGAATCGTGCCTTATTGTGTCGCGATGCCATGCATGGCCAGCACTCGAAATGTTCAAGAATACCGCGCAGTGTTATGCCGTATCAGGTGCCGACGAGCATCCATGGGCGGATAGCATGACTTGACCGTTCCGAATCTACATCCGATTGGCGAGCGGACGGGCCTGGATGGCTTGCGGTCCGGAGGGTTTGACGCGGCCAAACGAACCTGTGGTGATCCCTCAGAAACGAGCGAATCCGGGTTGGGACAGCCGCGCACAGTCTGGCGACCACGTCACGGCGCTTGCCGGCAGATCGGCCACGCGCCGCCGGTAAGTCACACAAGTCGGATAACCTGCGCGGACGGCATTGTCGGCAGTCACAGTGCCCGCAGTTCCGCGACAGCATGAGCGAGGAAATACCCCGACAAGAGCACGATGCATGTCGACGTGGATTGCCTGCCCCTGAACGTGCGGCCGCCCCGGCCGGACGGACGCAAGCGACCGCTCATCGTGTTCATCCACGGCGGAGCCGTCCAATTGCGCACCGGCAATGAGCCCCCTACGGGCAACGTCACAACGACAGGGGAGTCGAAAAGCCCGTTCTCCCTCTGCGCGATCCAGGCCATTGATCACCCGGAACGGCTGTTCCGGCACGTGACGGGCTCCTTGACACCGTGACGCGAAGTCCCGTGGTCGTCGGAGGCGGCCGGGATGCGCACGGCCAAGAGGGCGATGTCGTCGGCGGTGCCAGGAGGCATTCGGGCGAGGACGTGGTCGCAGAAGTCGTCCAGGGAATGGCCGGCCAGGGCGGCCGCGTGACGGCGGAGACGTCCCAGACCGGTGTCCAGATCGGTGCCGGGGACCTCGATCAGGCCGTCGGTGTAGAACAGAAGGGTGGAGTGAGGAGGCAGGGGGACCGTGGCGTTCGGCCGGCCGGCGTCGTTCAGGCCAGTTCCCAGCAGCAGGCCTTGCCCCTGTTCGAGGAATTCGGCGCATCCGTCGGATGTGACCAGCAGTGGCGGTGGATGGCCGGCGTTGGTCCATCGCAGTTGCCAGGGACCCTCATCCGGACCCTCAAGGCGAGCCAGGATGACTGTGGCCAGAGGGACCTTCGTGATGGCGGGGACGGCCTGGTCAAGGCGGTCGATGATGGCGCTGGGAGGTTCCGTCTGATCCCAGGCCAGGGCGCGCAGCATGCCGTGCAGTTGGGCCATGCCCGCGGCGGCGGCCAGGTCGTGGCCGACGACGTCGCCGATGACCAGCGCGGTCGCACCGTCACGCAGGAGGAACGCGTCGTACCAGTCACCGCCCACCTGGGAGCCGACGGGGGCTGGCTGGTAGCGGGCCGCCAGGCGCAGCCGGCCGGGTTGAGGCAGGGAGGTGAGCAGGTTGCGCTGCATGGCCTCGGCGATCTGGCGTTGACGGCCGAACCGCAGGGTGTTGTCGATGGCCAGGCCGACGCGGCGCCCGATGTCGCCGATCAGGGACACCTCGGCGGCGTCGAAGGGCCGACCGGCGTCGGTACGGGCCAGGGTGAGGGCGCCTGTGACCCGCCGGGTAGTGCCCAGAGGGACGATGACCGCGGAGGTTGCGCCGTGTGCTTTGAGGAATCCTGTCTGGACGGCGGCCAGGGGCGAATCGGGCGGTTCAGCGATGTCCGCTGGCCCCATCAGGATGGGTTCGCCACCGCGCAACACCTGTACCAGAGAGGAACGTGAGCGTTCGTCCAGCGTGGGGAGTGGACCTTGCCACGCTTCCTGTCCGGCGTCGTGGCTTTCGGGTCCGATCACCGCCACCCTTTGGACGCCCTCGTCCGTTCGCAGGTCGACGGCGATCCAGTCGGCCAGGCGGGGCACCAGCAAACGGCCGAGCCGGGCGAGGGCCTCGTCGGTGTCCAGGGTCTGCGCCAGCGCTGTGGCGATCTCCGTGGCCAAGGCCAGTCGGCCGGTGAGATCTTCCAGGGCGGTCACATGCGCTGCGAGGCCAACCGCTGCTTCCCCGTCGGTTGCGTCGCCGGTGAACAGCACGGTCATGCCGAGAACCTCGCCGTTTCTGGTCACGGGATCGCTGAACCAGGTGACCGGGATGAGATGTCCGTCCCCGCACAGGAAGCTGTCTACCCCGTGGGCGCGGATGTGACGGGTGAGGGCCGTGAGCAGTTGGCACGGCTCGTCCGGCATGGTCGCATCGTCGGCGTGGCGGTGCAGCAGACCGTGAAAGTTCTGTCCGCTCATCACCGACGCGGTACGGCCCAGCAACTCTTCGGCAGCCGGGTTGACCGCGATGATCCGGTCAGCGGAGTCAAGCACGGCCACGCCGGCACCCAGATGGTCGAAGACCTCGTGCCAGAACTCTGGCTGCGTCGCCCCCCACCGACTTTGACCATCGGATGTGCTCTGGGCCACGCGTTTCCTCCCACGCTCGACGTACCGCTCCCAGCTGGGGACAGCCCGCGGGCCTCGGGTCGGCTATCAGGGATGATCCCCGATGAGGAGCGGTTGTGCCCCGCGACGCGCTGGCTCGATATCGCCTATGATCACGCGCGGAGTGCGATCTGTGCCATACCCTGTGTTGCAAAGGCTGAGAATGCTCCTTCGATTTCTCGGAGCCGATAGCCATCGTCAGGGAGCGAGACGCGACATGAGCAGTGCTCGCAAAACCGAAGGTCTTGCCGCAGTGGCCCCCTCCCAGCCGAAAGAGGCTGGCGGGCGGCCCGATCACGCGGCCAACGCGCAGTGGCTCAAGGACAATCCGGACGCCATGCCCCAAGTGGGCGACGGTCGGTGGGCCGTGTACGACCGCGCCAGCCATCTGCTCGGCCACCTCGTCGGTGACGGACCGACCCGCGACACCCACTTCAGAGCGATCAGCGCGACACAGGAAAGAGCGCCTGCTGATCACGCGCTGGGCCACGGCATCACCCTGCACGACGCCGGGGCCCACCTCCTCGACGCCGGTGTGGGCGATGAGCATCCCGAGGACGACACGGGGTGACCGAGGACAAGGGCAGCGATTTCCTGGCGGTAAGTTGCTCCCGGACGAGACTGGGAAACGCGGGCTCTGGCCGCCGCGCGCGTCGGCTTGCGGCGGCTCCATAGCGGTGAGGTTCGATGTCCTCCTCCGCACCGGGCACGGCGCCGACTCGTCGCCATAGCGGGAGCCGGGGCCGGCGCGTTCGGCCGGGCACAGCGGCAGCGCGACCAGTCGGCGGGCGCAAATGTCCCAGCGGATCCAGGCGCCTCCGGCGCGAGCGGCGTCGTCGGCCGCCCACTCGCCAGCCGCGGTCGCGGCATCCGAACCGTCTGCGCCCAGGACAATGAGATGATTCGTGGTGCTCCAGATTTGTGTCCGCAATTCACTGGTCACCCCAAGCGGGAATATGTCGGGCTGGACCGGCATATTCCCGATGTCGTGCCAGTCGCCGGGGTCAGCGCTTGAACATTCTCCCAGTTTTCTCGCTGCGCCGTCCCGGCCTATTTCCAAGCCGGATGGCCATGCCTTTCGACTCCAGATGCTGGTTTCCGGTGGCGCGGCCGAAGTGGAGCATGATCCACCCCTGAACGCCCCGCGTCCTGGACTTGGTCTTACTTACCAGGCTCATGGCGCTTCCCTTCGAGTGCTCTCGGCCGCAACGCGACCTGGCCCCAGGCTGGTCTTCCTGGCGAGAACAGGGAACAGGCAATCACCGACCCGGTGATCACCGCAATCGATAACAGCGCCGATTCCCCTGCTGTTTTCCTGGATGACGGCTCGGTGTCTCTCGTCACACGAAATGAGGTAGAATGGAAAATACCGAGGACATTTCGAGCGTTGGCATTCGGGTCGGCGTCGCCCGCGGCGATAGACCACTTCCGGCCCCGTGATGAGGGGTCTGAAGGGCCAGGCAGACCATGATGACCACACTCCTCTCCCCGCCCTGTCCTGTTCTCGTAACCCAATCCGCGCCCAGGCTCAGCCTGAACGCCGTCCTCGACCGGCGAGGCACGGTCGACGGGGCGTGGTGGCCTCGCACCCGCGATGCCGCCGCCGAACTGCCCGCCCTCATCTCCGCCGTCGACCAGCGGCTCGACAGGGACGTCCTCCGTGTGGGCCTGCATCTGGACGCCTGGGATCACATCCCGCGCCGCACCACGGCCCGGGGACGCCAGGTCAAAGTGGGCTGGTTCCGCAGCGCAGACCCGCACCTGATCACCCTGAGCATCGCGGGAACCCTGCCCGTCACCCTGCTGATCATCCCGCCCCGCACCGCGGTCGGCTCCGCCATGGCCGCGCTCGCGCTCGCCGCCGCGGACACGGTCGGCGTCCATCCCGCCGACATCCTCCATCCCACCGCCCCCGACGAGAGCTCACCCGGCCGGGACGACCCGGCCTCCTGGGAGAACGAGGGCGGCCGCGTCACCGATCCCGTGCCCGAACGGCCCGCCACCACCTAGCCCATGCAAGCCGCCGATCCCGGCGGCGACGCCTTCCGATGAAGACGTGCATGGCCCCGAGATCTCGGCGTGGATCCAGCAGAGCCTCCGCACGCCCTGGCCTCGACAACGGCTGATCCCTTAGGGCAACACAGCAGATTGCTGCGTAGCCCGCTTGCACGCGCCTACGCGGTGCCTACGTCAACGAGGCAGGCCATGGAGCGGATCTGCCACGGTCGCAGATCAAGCCCTGGGGCGCATCCTGTCCAGTGATCCGCTGAGTGCGATCTGGATCTGGACTAGTAACGGTGTGGCCCGACGTGCCCCTCGAACAGCAGGCATGGCGCCGGCTCGTCTCCGTAGGGTGAGCGCGGGTCGGGGTCGGAGTCGGCGCGTTCGGCCGGGCACGGCGGCAGCGTGACCAGTTCGCGGGCGCGAATGTCCCAGCGGATCCAGATGAACCGGTCCGGTCCGGGCAGCAACTGGACGTGCGCCGCGTGGGCGCCCGCGTGGCCGGGCTGCAGCTCACATCCGTAGACGGCCTTGCGTCCGTGTCGGCCTTCCTCGGCTAGCGGAGCCCATTCCGCGTCGGTGAGCACGTTGTAGTGAGGGCAGTCCTGCTCACCGGTGTGCCGTCGCAGTCCGGTGGCGAGTGCGCCCGCCAGCCCCGCCGCGGTGAAAACCTGATGGACGGCGCTGTGCACCCGATCGACGTCGTCGTCGCTCAGCTCCGCCGCACCGAGCTGGTCAGCCAGCAGTCCTACGTGGGTGGCGAAGTGCCGGCAGGCGTCCACGAGCGCGGTCACCGGAGCCACCGCGTCATGCGGTGAGCCTATCGGCACGTCTCGATGCGTCACAACACCCACACTACGCCGCCCGTCAGCCAGGCACGGCGGTGCACGCCTGCTCCTCGCCGCGGCCGCCGTGCTGTCCGGCCTCCACCCGCCGGGGCGAGGGCCGATCTCTGCACAAGGCGCCGGTTATCAGCTCTGGAGATGAGCTGCGCATGAATTGCCCGTTTCCTTCAGCCGTGGACCCCTGTCCGCTGAAGGGGACAGCCCGGATCTCAACCTCCTGGCTGCCGGCCGCCTGATCGATGACCTGACAGGAGAGACCCTTGACCGAGAACACCGAGACCAAGCCCCCCATCGTCCTCATTCATGGGCTGTGGCTGACCCCGCGCGCCTGGGAGCACTGGATCGAGCGCTACGCCGGGCGCGGCCACCAGGTGTCCGCCCCGGCCTGGCCCGGCATGGAGATCGAGGTCGAAGCGCTGCGCAAGAACCCGGAAGTCATGAACGGCCTGGGCGTCACCGAAGTAGCCGACTTCTACGAGAAGATCGTCAGGGAGCAGACCCGGCCCCCCATCATCGTCGGCCACTCCTTGGGCGGCCTCATCACCCAGATCCTGCTGGACCGCGGCCTCGGCGCCGCGGGCGTCGCGATCCACCCCACCCCGATCAAGGGCGTGCTGAAACAGCCGCTCAGCAGCTTGCGCTCGGCCTTCCCGGTCCTGTCCAATCCCGGCAACCGCTCCCGCACCGTGGCGCTGAGCGCCGGACAGTTCCACTACGCGTTCACCAACACCCTGACCGCGCAGGAGTCAGAGGCGATCTACCAGCGCTACCACGTACCCGCCCCTGGCCGGCCGCTGTTCCAGGTCGCCACCGCCAACCTGCGACGGCATCCGGCCACCAGAGTCGACGTGCGCAACGACACGCGCGCCCCGCTCCTCCTGATCGCCGGCGGCGCCGATCACACCGTCCCCGCCACCCTGGTACGGCAGACCTACCAGCGCTATCACAAGTCCCGCGCGCACACCAACTACCACGAGTTCGCCCGGATGCCGCACTTCGCCCTCGGCGCCCCCCAATGGGAACGTGTCGCCGACCATGTCCTCCACTGGGCCGTGCAATATCTCGCGAGACATCCCAGAAGCAACCGCGGCGACAAGCGGTAGGCGCGCCGCCACGCTGGTCGATCAGGCTCGTGCCGGGTCGCCTGGAGGCAGGTTTGATGAGCGAGGTCAAGCCCCGCCCTCGCCGTCGATCGGCACCCGGTGACGTGTCCCTTCATCGAGGCGACGCCCACCGAATGGGCTTCCACCGCTCATCGGGCTCTCTGGCCCGCTTCCGGTGTGACGGAACGCGGCCGGCCGAGCAGGATGCGGTGGCGAAGGAGGACGAACCCGGCGCGGCCGTACATCAGCCGTTTGAGCCGGAGGTGGCGCATCTGCTGATCTCGTGGGCTTGGCGGTAGTGGTGCGGGGTATGGCCGTGCACCACTACCGCCAGGTTCGCGAGCGGCTGCCGGAATTCCTCAGTGGGATGTCCGCGCCCGCCATGGCGGGCGTGACAAGTTCGCCGACCTCGGTGACGGCGGGCCCCGGAGCGTCCCACGAACCGCTTCTGGAGTGCGGCCCATTGCCAGGCGTGGGTCTGCCGGGAGGCGGGGGAACGGCGGGATGTCGATGTGGGCGGAGACCACCGGCCGCTGATCGCCGGTGGTGATAATCCTTGCTCAGATTGGTGATTTCCGCTCCGGCCGGCCTGCTGGATGATCAGAGCACTGCACCCACGACACCGCTCACGCTGGCACCCTCGCAACGTGTTCACGCCGCCGCCTCGAACCGGCCGCCCTCTTGTCTCCCGCACTCCCCCAGGAGCCCGGCATGAACACCACGCACGCCGCGAGCGCCGCCGCACTCGTGATCGCCGCCCTGATCGAACGGCTCGTGATCACGTTCCCTCCGTTCACGGCCGCCACCGACCGCCTCCTGCGCATCACTCCGCTCGCCGAGTACGCGGGCCTGCGAATCGAGGGCGAGCTCGACCGCTCCACCCTGCCCGCGCTGAGGCGCGCGCTGGCCCCACTGTCGAGCGGAGGCGGCGACTTCTGCGTAGATCTGAGCGGCCTGGAGTTCATCGACGTCGGCTGCCTGCGCGCCCTCGTCGGCACCGCCGCCGCGATCCACGACGGCAGCGCCGACCATACCCTGACGTTGTGCTCGGTGCCTCCACAGATGCGACGCCTGCTCGAGCTCACCGGCTGGCACCAGACGCCCGGTCTCCACCTGCAGGCCCCGGCGCGACCCGGCTGACCCACACCTGGCCCAGCTCACTCATCAGTCCACCGGCTCCGCGGCTGGGCGCCCTCGGCGGGGCACCGCCGCCCACCTGCGCAGCACCATCACCCGCCTTCATCGCGGAGCCTCTATCGCCGCTATGCCCGGATCAAGGCGCTGTCCCACGATCGGAGCACCTTATGATCACTCTCCGCATCCACCCCGGGGCAGGCCTGTGGCTCGTCCCCGCCGCCGCCACCGTCGTGCGCCTGCGCGGCGAGCTCGATCTCGGCACCCGCGAGACGGTACGCGAACGCCTGCAGCGTGCCTTGCAACGCAGCACCGGCCTGCTCATCCTCGACCTGTCCGGGGTGTCGTTCTGCGACGCCGCCGGCCTGGGCGTCGTGGTCGGCGTCCAGCACCGGGCCAGAACCCTGAACATCGTCATCGGCCTGGCCGCCCCCCGCCCACATGTGGCCAAGGTGCTGCGTCTCACCGACCTTGACCGTAACTTCCCCATGTACGGCACCATCCCGGGCAGAGGTACGGGCGGGGTCGGGTCCGGCCCTGCGGCAGCGTGCTGAGACCTCGTGCGCCCATGTCTGTTCTCCCAGCCGGCAGCGGAAGGACCGCTCGGCCTCACCCCAACCACCCGCCGTGGCAGCAACCGGGCGGGACCGGCTGCGCCATCAGATGCTCCAAGAAGCCCGGATCGAGGCCGCCGCGATCATCGCCCAGGCCCGCACCGATGCCGAGCAGATCATCGCCTCGGCCACACTGCAGCATGCGCAGAGCCGGTATCTGCCGCGGCTGCACGCCATGGCGGACCGGGCAGGCCAGAGCACGCACCCGGCGCCCGCCCCAACCGACGGCGACGGTCCCGCGCCGATCATGGTGCTCGACGACCGCTGGCGCGTCTACGCACCGTTGAACGCCGACGCCAGCGCCATGGCCACGCTGTACAAGGCCTACGAACTCGCCGACCCCGCCACTATCGTCGTGGCCAAGGTGTTCCACCAGGCCAACGACTATCCCCAGCGGTTCCGTACCTTCCTGAAGGAAGTCCGCGGCATGCGCCTGCACGACCCGCACATCGGGCAGATCCTCTACTCCGGTCAGGACCGCAGGTCGCAGGCGGCCTACCTCATCTCGCCGCTGTACCAACCGGGCAGCCTCAACCTCCACCTCCAACAGCGGCCAGGCGTCGGCGTCTCGCTGAAGTGGGGCCTGTGGGTCCTGGATCAGGTGCTGGCCGGGCTGCAGGCCGCCGCCGCGAGCAACATCATCCACCTGGACATCAAGCCGCAGAATGTCGTGCTGGACGGCCTCACCAACATCAGGATCATCGATTGGGGAATGTCCCAGCTACACCAGGCGGGCGAGAGCGTCTCCACCGTGGTTCCCGGCGGCACCAAGTGGTTCGCCAGCCCCGAGCAACTTGGCGCCGCCGACGCCGCCCCCAGCACTCTGTCCGACTTGTACGGCGTCGGCGCCCTGGCCTACTGGCTGCTGACCGGCTTGGCGCCGCTGCGACGTGAGATCGAATCCGCTGTCGGCGCGGATGCTGACCTGCTGCAGGTGCGCCACCTGATGCAATCCGGCACGCGTCCCGAACGCGCCGACCATCTCACCCCGGACGTGCCCGAACAACTGGGCCGGCTCATCGACCAGTGGCTCAGCCGCAGCCCCGCCGACCGCGTCCCACCCGGGATGGATCCCACCGCCGCGCTCCGCTGGGCGCGCACGGCCATGGGCTGACATCGATGTCCATGGACTCTCCCCGGGAAGGGTTTGGACCGCGTATCTCGCCTCCCGCCTCGGGGCCTACTCACCGTCCCCCGACTGGTCCTCATGGTGTGTTGTCTGCAGTGGGGTGGCCCGTGCCTGCCGGCGCAGGTCGATGATCGGCTGCAGGAGCCACAACCAGCAGGTGGCCACTGCCACCGCGGCTCCGAACACGATGGCGAGCCAGTTGCCGAGCACGACCTCGGCCACCAGAGCCATCGCGGCGGTGACCGCGACCGCCAACGATACGGCACCGGCCAGCCCCAGGTCGTTGGCGCGATGCACGATCTTCTCTTTCAGCCCGGTACGAAACAGCAGCCGGTGCTGAACAGCGGGCGTGATGAAACAGACCGAGGCGGTCGCCGACCCCGTAAACGCGATGAAGAACAGCCAGAGGCCCGAGGTGTCCACCTTGGCGAAGCCGCTCTGAAACGGCATAGCCAGCAAAAATGCGAACAGCACCTGCACCCCGGTCACCATGACCCGCAGGCCCTGCAGGAGCTCGGACAGTTCACGGTCGATGCGTTCCTTGTGGCTTTCGTCGGCGCTGCTCACCTCGGCCGCCCCGGCGGCCGGTTCGCCATCGGTGAGAAGACGGCCTTGGCTCTCTTGCCGAGGCAACGCCATAGGCCTGACACCTCCGTGAGTTTCCGCGGCAGGCTCACGGGCTGGGTTCAGCCGTCGCGGGTGCTCGGCTCTCGGCCTCCTGAGCGCCCCGCAGCGATCGCGCGGCAGCCCGAGCGCGGAGAGGCTGCTGGTCGCCGCCGAGGAGCGCGTCGAACAAGGCGTGATAGTGCGCCATGGCCTGCCGCAGTTCCTGGATGGACACCCAGCCGCTCGTGGCGCGCCCGCTGATCTCATGGGCTTGGCGATAGCGCTCCAGGGCGCGACTGTGTCGCAGCGACAACTCGGAGGCCTGCTGCGCGAAGTCCTCAGTGGCATATCCGCGCTTGGCCATGACGGCCCGTACCAGCAGATCGGCCTCGCTGACCGCGGGGCTCGGCTCGTTCACGAAACGGTGCTGAACCGCGGCCCACCGGTCGGCGTAGCCGCGGTGTGCGTCGGAGTCGAGCGGCTGTACGTCGAGTGGCCCTGTTCGTGCTCGGCGGGCCCGCAGCTCACGCTCGGCCGCCCGGCGGTCACCCGCCGCGGCGACAGTGCGTCCGTACTCGGGGCCGAAGCGCTCGCGCAGGCGATCTCGACGCCGGTGCAACAAGAAGAAGCCGACGGCCGGCATCACCGTCATCACCCCGACGACGACCGCCACCCACATCATGGTCTCGGTGGCCATGACCGCCTCCGCTCCAATGTCGCCGGCGCATCCTGCCCGAAGCCAGGTAACCGGGCACTGTCAGTCAACCCCACCTGCCCGGAGACGGATATGGGCGTTCTGAGCAAAGCTCATCGCCGGAGCTGATCGCAGCTCGGCGGACCCGGCCGAGTGGCCAGGTCGGTGACGTCTCCGGTGGTGCTGGTGGCCGCCAGCGCGGTGGCCGCCAGCGCGGTGGCCGCCAGCGCGGTGGCGAACAGGATGAGCTGGTTGAGCACCTTGAGGAAGAGCAGCATCGCCACCGCTCCGGTGACCACCTGGTACGCGGGGTTCGCGGCGGTGAGGTTGAGCACGACCTGGCCGAGAGTCTTGAGGATCTCCAGGCCGATCGTGATGACCAACGCCGGCCCGATCACCCGCCGCAGCGGCAGGTGCAACCGTGGTGGCGCAGTCAGCAGCGCGATGGCCAGCAAGGTGTTGACCCCGATTCCCAGCACGAACGCCGCCACCGGCAGCATCCACTGCGCGGGGGCGGCGTCCACGCCCACGGTGCTCACCACAAGCCAGGCCAGCACCCACTCCGCGGCGAAGGCGACGGCAAGCGACAGCGAGAGCAGTGTCCCGAGCCCCGCCACGATGCCCAGGTCGATGATCTGGCGCAGGAAGAAGTTGCCCGGGTACTGATCGAGCCGCCAGATCGCCCTGGTCGCCGAGCGCAGGGTGTCCATCCAGAACAGGCCCGTCAATGGCAGCGCCACGCAGGCCACGAGCCCGGCCGTTCCCCCGCATTGCGCAGAGCCTGGACGTCCAGGCGCGGGAAGGTGCCGCTCAGGTAGAGCTGCACCTGGCCCAGTGCCGCTGGAGAGTTCAGGACGCGGCTGAGGATGGCGAACCCCAGCAGGACCAGGGCGAAGGTGGCGAAGAAGGCGTAGTAGGTGAGGGCGGCCGACAGCCGGCCTGCGTGGGCCTTGTCGTAGCGGACCAGGGCGCGCGCTGTGTGATCCAACCAGCCGTGCCGGCTCCTCGCGTTCTTCCAGCCTTCCGCCAGCCAGCCGGCCCAGCGCCGTGCGCCGCTCATGGCCCTGGCCGGTACATCGGCGGAATGCGGCCATGAGCACGTGCCGCGGTCGTTTCACAGAAAATGGCTCACCGTGCCGTCGTGAGAAGCCGATGGGGCAGATGACCTACCCGTGATGCGAATTTTATTCTTTGATTCCCTTACTCCAAACCGGAAAGCGCGCCTATTTCCGGACGGTGGGGAAGCTCTCGTGCATGGATTCACCCCAGGAGCGCCTGTTGCGGTTAGTCCCCGCGACCTTGGCCAGGATTGCCGCGTGGTGCGCCTGTCTGATCGTCATCGGCATCGTGGCCAACTATGTGTTCGGCTTCGTGGCCACGATGCGCCTCATCGCCCTGCCCGTGGCGATCGCCCTGCTGCTGACCGCGCTGCTGTTCCCGCTCACCCGACGGCTGCGCGCGTCGGGCCTGCCGGCGATCTACGCCACCTGGCTCACCATGCTCGTCGGCCTCGCCGTGCTGAGCGGGACGGGCTGGATCATCGGCGTCCGGGCCAACGCGGAGTTCCCCAGCCTGGTCACACAGGTCAGGCAGACGGCCCAGACGGTGGAGGACTGGCTCTACACCGGCCCCCTGAACATCCAGCCCATCCAGCTCAGCGGCTGGGTGGACGACATCGCCAAGCTGATCGCCGAGCGGCAGCAGCAGATCACCTCGACGGTTCTCGCGGGCACCGTGGTGGTGGTCGAGGTACTGGCCTCGATCGTGCTCCTGCTGTTCGTGACGTTCTTCCTGCTCAAGGATGGTGACCGGATCTGGTCCTGGTTCCTCAAGGGGTTCGGCAGGATGGCGCCGCGGGTGGACCGCGCCGGACGGACCGCCTGGACCACGCTGTCGCACTACGTGCAGGGCACGGTGGCCGTGGCCGCGGTGCACGGCGTGCTCATGGGTCTGGTGCTGGCCATCATGGGCGTCCCGCTCTGGGCGGCACTCGCCGTGCTGATCTTCCTGGCCAGCTTCATCCCGATCGTCGGCATCCTCTTCGCCGGTGCGGTCGCGACGCTGGTCACGCTCGGCGCGAAGGGCCCGATCTACGCGCTGATCTTCGTCGGCATCCTGATCGTCGAGCAGCAACTGGAGAACCATGTGCTCCAGCCGCTGATCGTCGGCCGGGTGCTGCACTTCCACCCGCTGGCGATCATCATCGTGCTGGCCGTCGGCGGCATCCTGGCAGGGATCGCGGGCGCGGTCGTGGCCGTGCCGATCACCGCCATTCTCTACCGGGCCGTGCCCGAACTCTTCAAGGACGATCCGATCCCCCTTCCGGCGGGACCGCCTCCAGGCCCACCGTCGCAGGCCGTACCTCCGGAGAAGGAACCCGAGCAGAAGGATTGACAGGCTCGGAGACGGGTGGGTTTCACGGCGCGACATCGATCTGTGGCTCTGTCCCTCGCCTGTCCGAAGCGTGGTCATGGGACCAAGGGTGTGGCCTCCGTGTGCGTGGGCAGGTGGATTGCCTGATCCCACAGGCCGAATAAGGACGCTGCCGTGCGAGGGGGAGGAAAGCAGGCATGGCCTTGACAGATACGGGCGTCGATCGGGAGCGGTCCGGCGTGGCGCCGATCGTCGATGGGCGCAAACCGGTCGCGGCGGTGGTCGCGTTGTGGGTGTTCGTACTGGTGCCGTTCGCGGCACTGGCTGCCGCGATACCGGTGGCATGGGGGTGGGGACTCAGCTGGACCGACGTGGCGATCGCCGTCATCGCCTACGTACTGACCGGGCTCGGCGTGACGGTGGGCTTCCACCGCTATCTCACCCACGGCGCGTTCAAAGCCCGGCGATGGCTGCGGATCGGCCTGGCGGTGGCCGGGTCTCTGGCGGTGCAGGGCTCGGTCATCCAGTGGGTGGCCGATCACCGGCGCCATCACGCCTTCGCCGACCGTGACGGCGATCCGCACTCGCCCTGGCGCTACGGCCGCAGCGTACGCGGCCTGGCCAAAGGGCTGGTGTTCGCGCATGTCGGCTGGATGTTCGGGCGTGATGTCACCAACCGGAAGCGTTTCGCCAAGGACCTGCTCGCCGACGGCGACATGGTACGGGTGGATCGGTTGTTCGGGCCGCTGGTGGCGGTCTCGCTGCTGCTGCCGTCCGCCGTCGGCCTGCTGGCCACCGGCACCTGGCGGGGGGCGGTGACCGCGTTCTTCTGGGGCTCGCTGGTACGGCTCGCGCTGCTGCACCACGTCACCTGGTCGATCAACTCCGTCTGCCACGTCTTCGGCGAGCGGCCGCTGAGGACCCGGGCCGGAGACCGGGCCGCGAACTTCTGGCCGCTGGCGATCCTGTCGTTCGGCGAGAGCTGGCACAACGGCCACCACGCCGACCCCACCTGCGCCCGCCACGGCGTGCTGCCAGGACAGATCGACATCTCCGCCCGGCTGATCAGGTGGCTGGAGAGGCTCGGCTGGGCCGGTGACGTACGCTGGCCGACCCCGGCGCGCCTGGCCGCGCGACGCCGCGAGCCGCCCTCATGACCGGCGCTGAAAAGGCGCGGCTCAGCTTGGATCCCGACCTCGCGCGACGGGGCGCTGTGGACGGGGCATGGTGGCCCGCCGGCTACGACGCCGCCGCGGAACTGCCCGCCCTGATCGCCGCCATCGACCAGCACCTGCAGCGGCGCGTCCTGCGCGTGGGCCTGAACATCGACACCTGGCACAACATCCCGCGCCGCATCGCCGCCCCGGGCCGCCAGGTCAGAGTGGGCTGGTTCCGCACCATCGACCCCCACATGGTCAACCTGATCATCCCGGGCGTCGAGCATCTCAACCTGTTAGTCATCCCACCCGATACCCCACCGGCCGCCGCTGCCAAGGCGCTCAACCTGGCCACCCGATGTCTCGGCCGTACCCGCCCCGGCGACATCCTCACCGCCTCAGACCCGGACACCCCCGACACTGCCGCGAACGCGCTCGGCCTGGCCCGTTGGGACAACGAAGGCGGACAGCCCCGACAGCCCGCCCGCCGCAGCTCCGCGCCCTGACCAGCCTTCCAGCGGAGGGGTGCCCTACCGCTCGGCAGAAAGGATCACACCGTGCACTGGCTGCGCGACATCGACAGGCCCCTCTACCGGGCGGTGCCCATCACGGCAACGGGCACCTGCTTCGTCGCCGGAGCGCTGTGCGAGATCGACAGTGACGGCGAGGTCTTACGCGAATGGCGGCTGGATCTGTCCTGCGGCCCCCAGGTACCTGAGCGCGAACGCGGGCAAGCCCATCGCCTCTGGCAGCAGGGCAGCGTCCACACCACCCCGGACAACCACCGCCTCCTGCTCCCTCAGCGGACCCTCGACCTCGACCTCGCACACCACGCCGTGCGACGCTGGTACGCGCGCCGCGTCAACGCCACCCCGCGCCCCTTGAGCTTCCAGTTCATGAACCCTGCCGGCGAGACGACGCTCAGTCGAACGGGCGACAGTCCCGCAGCGGCCACGGGCGACAGGCGGCGCCCGTAGAACGGTCAGAGGCCGACCGGTGATCGACCCGGCCTCCTAGTAGGCTGAGCTGCCGGCGTTCGCCGCACGGAGGGTCAGGCGCGCCGGGGGCCGGATGGCAGATCCGCCAGGGTGAGGATGTCGTCAGGCGTCAGGCCGGCGGTGTCCTGGGCGGCGAGTCTGAGTGTGGCCTCTGCGGTGCCGACGGCGGTGCCGGGCGGGATGATCAGCAAGACGACCGGGTCGCCGGTGGCGAAGCTGAGAATGATCAAGCGCGGGTCGGTGTGGCGGGACCAGCTGACGCGGATCTGCCGACCGCGGGCGGGGATGCGGCGCGTAAGGCTCTGCCACGTATCGCCATGGACGCCGACGCGGAGCGTGACTCGATCAAGCAGCCGGTCAGCGGCGGCGACCAGGCCGGGCAGCTCGGCGGCCGCGTTGCGGGAGTAGGGCCACCAGGCCCCGTCCACCACGGCTCGCCGATTCGGCACCGGGTGGAGGATGAGCCGTAGCGCGGAATCGGCCCGGGGGATCGCCGAGGAGGCGCTGAGCGGTGCGGACTGAGAAAATAGTGTCGGCGTCATGTCGTCTGACCTGTCCGGGCCTCAGGGGCTGGTGATGGTTCGCCGCGGGTGACGCAGACCTGAATGCCAACGCTCGAAAAATCCTCGGTACCCTCATTCTACCTCACAACTTCCGGAATGATGTGATTCCGGAAGTGGCACTGCGTTCATTTCCGCGCCGGCCATGACACGTCGGCAACGTACCCGCAGGCTCGCTATCGCCGCAGCTGATGAGGCTAGCTGGGATTGCGTGTTTCCGCCGGGCCTGCCGAGCGCCTTGACTGGTGAGTGACCAGTCGGCGCACCTTGCGTCGCTGTCACCGTGAGGGGGTCGCGATGACCCTGGACGCACAAGGAACGGATGCGATCGACCGTGCCGGGCTGAATGGCCAGGCCCCGCGCTGCGATCACATCGACCAGCTCCCCCAAGTGCAGTACGGACCGCCCGAATGCAAGGAATGCCTGACCCTCGGCCGGCCCTGGACGCGCCTGCTGGTGTGCCTGATCTGCGGCTGGGTGGCCTGTTCCGACGATTCGCAGGGCGGCCACGCCAAGGCCCACTACCAGGAGACCGACCACCCCGTGGC
This sequence comes from Nonomuraea sp. NPDC050478, assembly GCF_044458265.1. Taxonomy (NCBI): domain Bacteria; kingdom Bacillati; phylum Actinomycetota; class Actinomycetes; order Streptosporangiales; family Streptosporangiaceae; genus Nonomuraea; species Nonomuraea sp. NPDC050478. The sequence goes on from NZ_JBITHT010000001.1 coordinate 696,840, forward strand.
CGCCACCTTGGAGCCGAGGTCGACCTGGCGTTGGTGCTACGTGCACTGCCGCACCGTGTAGACGAGAGGAAAGAGACCTATGACCATTTCCGAGCGGGTAGTGGAACGCCGTCAGGACTACGACGGCACCTCGCCCTTCCCGGAGGCGGCGGAGCACGCTCCGGCCGGGCGGCTCCAGGTGGCACTGACGGGGGCGATCGTGGTGCTGCCGTTCATCGCGCTCGGCGCCGCGGTCTTCTGGTGGGGAGTCACGTTCACCGATCTGCTGCTGGCCGCGATCCTGTACGTGGTGACCGGTCTGGGGGTGACGGTCGGCTTCCACCGGCTGCTCACCCACTCCTCGTTCACGGCGCGGCCCTGGCTGCGCGCGGTGCTGGCGGTCACCGGTTCGATGGGCTTCCAGGGGAACGTGATCGACTGGGTGGCGGTGCATCGCCGCCATCACGCCTTCACCGACCGCCCAGGCGATCCCCACTCGCCCTACCGGTACGGCACCGGGCTGCGCGGGCAGCTCCGGGGGCTGGCCCATGCCCACCTGGGCTGGCTGTTCGCCGACGATCCGACCCCGGCCGAACTCTACGCCCCCGATCTGCTGGCCGACCGCGCCATGTCCCGCGTCGCACGCGCCTTCCCCGCGCTGTGCACGCTGTCGCTGGCGCTGCCGTTCCTGGCCGGATGGGCGATCACCGGCACCCTGCTCGGCGGGCTGACCGCCTTCCTCTGGGCGGGACTGATCCGCATCGCGCTGCTCCAGCACGTCACCTGGAGCGTCAACTCCGTGTGCCACGTCATCGGCGCCAGGCCCTTCAAGACCCGACGCCACGACCGCTCGACGAACCTGTGGCCGCTGGCCCTGCTGTCCTTCGGCGAAAGCTGGCACAACGGCCACCACAGCGAGCCCAGCTGCGCCCGCCACGGCCTCGACCGCTACCAGCTCGACCCGTCCGCCGCCGTGATCGGCCTGTTCGAACGGCTCGGCTGGGCGGGCAACGTGCACTGGCCCGACCAGGAGCGCATCCACCGCCGTCGCGCCGGCCCGCTCCGGCAGACCCACGCGCCGGCCGGAGAGTGACCGAAGAGCCTGCCGGTTCCCGCTGCCGGTCTGGTGATGGTCGCCGGAGCGGACGCCGGTCGCGCCCCCGGGATACAACCCGTGCTCATCAGTTCCAGTGATAACCGGCGTCGTCATTGCCTGTTTCCCCTCGTCAAGCCGCGACGGACACTGGGAGTTCAAGCCGCCTGACGGTGGCGGAGCAGTGATGGGAGATCGCGATGAGCCTGCGTTGGGAGATCAGCAACAAGGTCCGGATCCTCAAGGGCTGGGCCAGGCGGCGCTTCGGCCGTGTCAGCGGCAACCGGCGCCAGCGGATCGCGGGCAAGAGCGATCGGGTCGCAGCCAGTCTGAAGCAGGCCGACGGGAAGGCCAGGGACGCCTTCAAACGCTGATCCCCGCTTCGACGAACCGCCCGGCGGGTTCACGTCCCAGCTGGAGTCCGCCCGGACTCCGGCGGACTCCCACGATGCCCCTCGGCTTCGCCACCCTGCGCCCAGGCGATGATGAAGGCAGAGCCGATGCGCATCCCCTCAGGTGTGCCGATCCTGTAGATGATGGCCGACGCCGTCGCCAGAACCTCAGCCCGGCAGGTATTGCCAGGGTTGCCTCGGGGGTTCACCCGCTCATGAGGGACCTAGAGTGGAAGACGACGGCCCGCATCGGTGCTGCCCGGGCGGGAAGGGGCGGGCATGGAGTTACGGCAGCTGCGCTATTTCGTGACGCTGGCCGAAGAGTTGCACTTCGGCCGGGCGGCCGCACGTGAGCACATCGTGCAGTCCGCGCTGAGCCAGCAGATCCAGCGGCTGGAACGTGAGCTGGGCGTGCGGCTGCTGGACCGCAGCACCCACCACGTCGCTCTGACCTCGGCGGGCGGCGCGTTCCTGGTCGAAGCGCGTCAGATCCTCGACCACGTCAGCAGGGCAGGGCAAGCCGCACGTAACGCCGCCGCCTCGACGCCCACGCTGCGCGTCGGCATCATCGACGCCGGTTACGACACCATGCCGCAGATCCTGCGCGAACTCCAGGACAGCCATCGCGGCATCACGATCCACCAGGTCGAGGCGGGCACTCCCGAGCAGTATCGGCAACTGGCTGACGGCCGTCTGGACATCGCCATCGGACACGCCTCCCAGACCCCGGCCGAGGTGACCGCCAAGCTCATCCGGCTCGATCCGCTCGGTGTGCTGGTGCCCGACGACCACCGCTTCGCCGAGCTCGACGGCGTGCCCGTCGCCGCCCTCGCCGACGAGTTGTTGCTGCTCGGTGAGGAGTCGCAGACGCCGGAGCTCAATCAGCTCGTGCTCACGCTGTGCCGTTCGGCCGGGTTCACGCCCGCCCTTTACGAGGGCACCGTCGAGAGCTCCCGGGCCGCCGCCGACCTCGTCCTCCAGCAGCGCTGCGTGTACTGTGTCCCCTCCTCCTTCCGCTCCTCCAACCGGCCGGGCACCACCTGGCGGCCCCTGACCGACCCCGCCACGCACTATCCGTGGTCACTGCTGTGGCATCAGGACAACCCCTCTGCCCACATCGCCACTGTCATCGACAGCGCCCGGCACCTGGCCGAGCGGCTCGATTGGCTGGAACCCGCGGCCCCGGCCACCGAGCCGACGCCCGGCGATGGTGCGCCGAGTGCCGTCGGTCCCAGTGATGGGTCTGCCTGATACGCGGGAACCGAACGGCTGGTGAGCGCTTCTGGCGATGGATCCCTTCCACATCGCCTGTCTCGAGCCGGCCGTGCCCGCAAAACTGGATCAACCAGGCCGCCGCCGACGGCGACCGCGATGCCGGCGATCGCGCGACCGGCCCTGGGCAAGGCGCGCTGGACCGCCCGCGCCCTTCGCGAGGCGGCGGCCTGACCACGTGACCCAGGGGTGACCGTACATGCCTCACCATCAGCAAGAAACCTTCCCATAAGGGAAGGTGCCACACGTGGAGGTGGTAAGGCGCCCGGGGCTCGAACCCGGAACCTACGGATTAAAAGTCCGCAGCGCTCCATGCCGGACGATACCGGGTGATGTCACTCTCCGCGTTTATACAGGTAGGTGAATTGCGATCAGGGCATACCGTGTCGTGAACTCCGCTCGGAATCGGGACCGTCCATTCCTGCCGGTCCCCCTCCGGTCCCCCTCGTACCTCTCGGGTGGAGCCTCGGTCGTCAGGGGAGCCTCCTGGTTCGGTGCGCTGGCAGATGCTTGGCGGGGGGCGTTCGCATCCGGTTCGGGTCAGGTCGCCCTCCGGGGATGCGGATGGTGATGACATACCGGTCATGGTGCACATAAAGGCGGCGACCCGTTCGATCCAAACACCGAAATATCCAGAGGTTGAGGACTTCATTTCTCTTCGACGCATGAATAGAATTATCGCAGCCATACTGATCGACAGCGACAAGACCCTCTACCCGAAAGCCGATCTACGCCACCAAGAAAAGAATTCGCGACGAGTTCAAAGATGCCTCACATCCATGCTTTGCCTGGATCACAGAAGGATACACCATCGAGAACTACATCCCTACCAAAATACCTGCTCAAGCCACGCAAGAAATCCATGGATGTACGATTAGTTGGACCGATGACAAATGGGCCAACCCTCTGGGAGATTTCACTCCCTCACTTAAGGGGTCACCGGACAAGGTTCGCATTGCCCGAGCATACGTAGCCGCTGGCAGCCAGAGCATACAAGCAAAAAACTAGAACAACACATTTCCAATACTGTTGCGTTCATCAGAAAAGCGAACGGCTTGCGACCAGAGATCGGCTAAAGTCGTACACATCGCGCTTGGGGCTCACACGAGTTTCTCGCCACGAGGAGTCGCATCCCTCCCGCCATCGACTTGACATGAGCTTTGCTGAGTCTCTCGATGAAGCTCTTTTGCGCAGGTCAGACGCGGCTTGGGCAGCTTGGCGGGGTCCTTGCGCACGAGCTCGGATCCTGCCCGTTTCCCCTGTTCAGCGAGCTGGTAGAAGCAACTGCGGCGATCGGAGATGTCTACGCCCTTGCCCTTGGTGCCCCGGGGTCTTCCCATCCGGTGGTTGAGACCTGGATCGACCAATCCGGCGCGGCCCCACGGGGAGACACCATGGCCATCGATCTACAGGACAGCACGACCACGACGAGCTTCAGCGATAACGCGCTGAGCGCGGCGGACAGAGCGTTCAAGCTCCTGATCACCCGCCCGAGCCCGCTCTCGGTGGAGGGCCACTCCATCGGACATGGAGTGCCCCAACGTCCCATCGATCTCGGCGAACTCAAGGCGCTGCTGCTCGGGCCGCAGGCCGGCGACGAGTTGAAGGACGCCGTGTGGGCGCACCTCGTGCAGCGTTCACGCTGCGACGGTCCGGCGTGGGTGATCGGCTGTGTTGGAGTGGCGATGCCGGGGCTGAAGAACCTGGCATCGCGGACCACGCACGGCTGTCCCAGGCATGTGGTCGACGACATCGTCTCGGAGATGGTGACGGCCTTCGTCGCGCAGCTCCGCCGGATCGATCTCGACCGGCCGAACATCCTGCCTCGGTTGCTGATGTGGGCGCGGAAGGGCGCGCTTCAGGCGCGGGCGCGTGAGCTCGCCTCCATCGAGATCTGCGCGGAGGTGCCGGACCAGGTGGCCGTCACTGCGGAGCCGTTCCGGGTGCTGGCTGAGGCTGTCCGGTGCCATGTCATCACCCCGGACGAGGCGAAGCTGATCAACGCGACGCGCCTGGAGGGCCAGACGTTGCGGGCGTACGCGAGCCGCTCGGGGGTTCCCGCCGATCGGCTCTACAAGCGCCGGCGGGTGGCGGAGGCGCGGTTGGCGCGGGCGATCGAGGCGGGTCAAGTCTCGGTCAGCGGTGACGGGCCGGGCTCCAATGTCGGGGCCTGAGCCGGTGGTTCATCTATGTCAGCCGTGATCACGGCTCGGGGCGGAGTTCTGGGGGGCGGTTGCCCGTTCCCATCGAGCCCATCCTTCCTCGTCCTTTGAAGGAGGACACCCATCCCGGACTGCTCCGGGCTCGTGATCACGGCTGGCGGCCAAGTCAGAAACTCTCGTCGCGGGGAGCCATGTCATGAAGCCGTCTCGGCCTTGTCCGTTGTCCGTCATCCGGGTTCCAGCAGGTACGAGCTGGGTCCGGCGTGGTCTCGCCTCGTTGGTCTGGACGGGCGGCTGCGCGGTGACCGCGCTGACCGTCCCGGGAGTCGCCGAGGCGATGACCAACCTGGCTTCCGCCTCGCTCGACCAGGTCATCACCAACCTGCGGAACGTGGTGATCGGGCTGCTCGTCGGGCTGGCCACGCTGTTCTTCACCATAGGCGGGGTCCGCTACATCCTGGCCGGCGGAGACCCAGGTGAGGTCGAGGCCGCCAAGAAAACGCTGCGTTACGGGGCCATCGGGTACGGCGTGGCGGTGCTCGCGCCGGTCCTCGTGAACATCCTCAAGCGCATCGTAGGAGCCTGACGTGCCCACTGCTTGCCGAAGGGCGCTCGGGCTGTTCGTCCTCCTCGCGTTCGGTGCCGCGCTCGTCTTGGCGTTGATCAGCGGACCCGTGCTCGCCGCTGCTCCGACACCGGCGCCGTCGCCGACTACTGCGGCGCCGGAGGCGGACTGCGGGTTCATCGACGTGGCGTGCGAGGCCCGGCAAGCGGTCGACGAATGGTTCGTCCACCTCGTGGAGTCGGCCTCCAAGCCGGTGTTCTACATGCTCGGGTCGACCGTGCTCGCGACACCTGAGCTGGACCATCCGGAAATGGCGCGAGCCAAGCAGGTGTGGGAGCTGTCGAGGACGATCGCGAACACCTGCTTCGTGCTGCTGGTGACGGCCGCGGGCGTGATGCTCATGATCGGGCAGGCGCTGCCCTGGGGAATCTCGCCCCGGCAGTTGCTCCCGAGGCTGGTGTGGGCGTTCCTGGCCGCGAACCTGAGCTTGGTTGCGATCGGGTACGCGATCACCTTGGCGAACGGACTGAGCCAGGCGCTTCTTGCCGAAGGCGCCAGTCGGATCGACCCGGAGATGGTGTTCGACGCCATCAAGAAATCGGTCGTGGCGGGGATCGCTCTCAAGGGGGTCTTCTTCGCGATCGTGGCGCTCGTGGTCGTCGTCCTGGCTGTCGGGGTGATCTTCACCTACGTCGTCCGGCTCGCGCTCATCATGGTCGTGATCGCAGCGGCTCCGCTGGCGTTGATCTTGCATGCGCTGCCCGTGACCGAAGGGCTGGCCCGGTTGTGGTGGCGGTCGTTGGCCGGGCTGCTGGCGATCCAGATGTGCCAGTCCCTCGTACTCGTCACCGCGTTGCAGTTGCTGTTCTCCGCCAACCCGGCCGACGACGACTCGTTCTGGGTGCCGAGTACGGCGGACATGACCGACCAGCTCATGGCCATTTGCCTGCTGTTCGTGCTGCTCAAGATCCCTGGATGGGTCGCCCGGACGATCTGGCAGGCCAACAAGCCCCAGATGCTCTCGCGGCTGGTGAAGTCCCTGATCATCTACCGCGGGCTGGGGCTGCTGCTCGGCAAGGGCACCCGTGCTGCCCACGCGGTACGCCGTCCCAAACCACCTACCCCGCCGAACGGCGGCGGAGGTGTCGGGCCCGGTGGTCCTCCTGGTGGAGGTCCCGGCGGTGGCCCTGGTGGTCCCGGTAGGCGGGGCCCGAACGCGGGCGGGCCACGTCCGGGAACACCCTGCCGACCCCGACCACCCGGGGCGGCCAGCACGGACGGCACGGGCAACGGAAACGCGCGTGTAGGGCGTAATCACCGGTCCTCCCCTGTTGACCGCCCAGCGCGTCCTGACGGGCCGGATCGGGCCGTCAGGGACCATCCGGTGCCGGTCACGTACCCACGCCCGCACCCCGTCCGTCGTGACCGTCGACCGCGTGTGTCCCCTCCGCCTGAGTCGCCAACACCACGGCGCCCGCAACACGGCTCGTCGCAAGTCATGGTGCGGCTCGAAGCGCCTCGCCCGCAGAGAAAGGCAACACGTCGTGCGCCACGAAAGTAGAGAACGCTTGGTCGCGAGGATCCCGGCCGATGTGGAGATGCCGGACAAGATCTTCGCGAACCTGAACGCCCGGCAAGTAGCGATCCTGGCCGTGACCGGGGTGCTTGCGGCCTGGGTGTACCTCGTGACCGATGGCCGGCTGCCCATCCCGGTGCTTGCCGCGATCGTCCTGCCGGTAATCGCTTGCGGGTGCGCGCTGGCGCTCGGGAAGCGAGATGGGCTCGGTCTCGACCGGGTCGCCGTCCACGCTTTCTCTTACCTTCGGCGCAATCGCAAGCTGGTCACGGCTGAGGAAGGAGTACCCGAGCCGCCCGCCTGGTGTCGAGTACGTGGCCGTCTGCCTGGGGCGTTGCGGCTCCCGGTGAGGGCGATCCGCGAGGACGGAGTCCTTGAGCTGGCCGAAGGCGGAACTGCGGCAGTCGTCCAGGCCGGGACGGTGGCGTTCGGGCTGCGAACGCACGATGAGCAGGCAGCGCTCGTGGGAGTGTTCGCCGGTTGGCTGAACTCGCTGGACACACCGGTGCAGATCCTCATGCAAGCCCGCCCGGTCGATCTGTCCAGCCTCGCCGACTTGATCGCAGGCACCGCCGGACGCCTTGCCGATCCGGCGCTTGAGCAAGCGGCCCGCCAGCACGCCCAGTTCCTGACCGAGCTCGGCGACACCCGGGACCTTCTGACCCGCGATGTCCTCATCGTCGTCCGTCACGATGGCTCCGAGCAGGCGTCCTCGTGGAAGCGCGGGCCTCGCCGTACAGCTCGCCGGGACAGTTCCGCGGTGATCGTGTCCCGCCGCGCGGAGGAGACTGTCCGCTCGCTGCTCACCCTCGGCGTTCACGCCTCGGTCCTGGGTGCGGACGACGTACGCGACCTGCTGGTGCGTTCTCTGTCTCCGCGCCGCGCGGAACCAGTCGGGATCGCTCGTCCCGATGAGCCGATCACCCTTGGAGAGGACGCCCGATGAAGTTCACTCGACTCGCCAGCGACGACGCGGAGCTGGCCGAGACCGCCGCCGCCTTGCCCGGCCCGTCATCCTTGAAGATCAATGCCCGCTCGGTCGAGTTCCCCGGCGGGGTGTGCGCGTCCTTCGTGATCGCCGGATATCCCCGTGAGGTCGGCGCGGGCTGGCTCGAACCGCTGATCGGCTACCCCGGCCACCTCGACGTGTCTCTGCACATCGAGCCCATCCCCCCGTTGATCGCCGCACAACGTCTGCGCCGCCAACTTGCCCGCCTCGAATCGGCCGCCGCGAGCAGCCGAGCGCCGGACTTCGCGGCCGAGGCGGCGGCCGACGACGCCGCTGAGCTGGCCGCCTCCCTCGCCAGAGGCCACGGCCGCCTCTTCCGCGTCGGCCTCTACCTCACCGTCCACGCCGCGGACTCCGAAGAGCTGGAAGCGGAGATTCAGCACGTCAAGGCACTGGTGGCCTCACTTCTCCTTGACGCGCACCCGACGACGTTCCGCGCGATGCAGGGGTGGACAGCGACCCTCCCGCTGGGTACCGACGCGTTGAAGACGCGCCGGACGTTCGACACTTCGGCGCTCGCGGCAGCCTTCCCCTTCGCGTCACCCGATCTGCGGCCCCGCATCGAGGAGACGCCGGTGTTGTACGGGCTGAACGCCTACTCCTCCGGCATCGTCCTGTGGGACCGGTTCGCTCACGACAACTACAACTCCGTGACCATCGCCCGATCGGGGGCCGGCAAGTCGTACTTCACCAAGCTGGAAGTGCTGAGGCTGTTGTTCCACCAGGTCGAGGTGTGCGTCGTCGACCCCGAAGACGAGTACCGCCGCCTGTCGGACGCCGTCGGAGGAACCCTTCTCGGCCTCGGCACGCCAGGTGTGTGCTTCAACCCCTTCGACCTGCCCGAAACAGCCGAGGACGACGCGCTCGACCGGCGCGCGATGTTCCTCCAGACCCTCGTCGCGACGATGCTTGGGGAGCCGCTCACGGCCGCGACGAAGGCCGTACTGGACAAGGCGGTGATCGCCACCTACGCGGCTCACGGCATCACCTCGGACCGCCGTACCTGGAAGCGGCCCGCACCGCTGCTCGCGGACCTGGCGACGATGCTGGAGGTCAGCGACGCGCCGGAGGCGGCGCAGTTGGCCGCGCGGCTCGCCCCGTACGTGTCCGGCTCCTATCGTGGCCTGTTCTCCGGTCCGACCACGGCCCGCCCTGACGGCCATCTGATCGTGTTCTCCCTGCGAGACCTGGCTGAGGAGACCCGCCCGGTCGGCATGCTCCTGGCGCTCGACGCGATCTGGCGTCGCGTGTCCAACCCTGCCGAACGGCGCCGCCGCCTTGTCGTGGTCGACGAGGCGTGGACGCTCATGCGCGAGAACGAGGGCGCGAGATTCCTCTATCGGCTCGCCAAATCCGCCCGTAAACACTGGGCAGGCCTGGCCGTCGTCACGCAGGACGCCGCCGACCTCCTCGGGTCCGAGCTTGGCAAGGCCGTCGTCGCCAACGCCAGTACGCAGATCCTGCTCCGGCAGGCCCCGCAGGCGATCGACGAGATCGCGGCGGCCTTCGACCTCACCGAAGGTGAGCGGCTCTTCCTGCTCTCGGCCGGCCAAGGCCAAGGGTTGGTCTGCGCCGGGATCGAGAATCGTGCCGCCTTCGCTGCCGTCGCCCACGCGTCCGAGCACTTGCTCGCGACCACGAATCCGGCCCAGTAGCAGCCGTGATCCTGGAACTTTCTGATCCGGCCCTCATCGGTGGTTGTGCCATCGCCCTCGTCACGGCCCGAGCTGTCCTGTGGCGGTGGCGCAACGCCCGCTTCGCGCGCAACGCCCGGCTGATCGAGATCGCCGTGCCGCCGCAGGTGGAGTCCGACAGTGCGACGGCCTGGTGGTCCCAGGTCATGGGGCTGACTGCGCCGTATTGGAAGCGGGTCTTGTTCGGTCAGCCTCATCTGTCGTGGGAGTACGTGGCCGACGCTTCCAGCGTGCGGGTCCAGCTCTGGGTTCCGGGCGTCGTCCCACCTGGGCTGGTCGAGAAGGCGATCCGGTCGGCCTGGCCCGGAGCGGCTGTGAGCACCCGCCCGGCCGAACCTCCCACACCGCGTGGGGTCACGACATCCCGAGGTCGGCTGGTGTTGGCTCGGCCGGACCACTATCCGCTTACGACGACGCATGGCAACGACCCCTTGCGAGCGCTCCTCGGTGCGCTCTCGGGACTGCGCCAAGGCGAGCACGCCGCCGTTCAGATCTTGGCCCGCCCGGTGACCGGGCGCCGCCTGTCAGCTGCTCACCGCGCCGCCTCCGCGTTGCGGAACGGCACGTCCGGCAGCCTCCGATCCGTCGTGTTCGACCTGATCACGCCCGGCGCTCTGGGCCGCACCCGGCCGGGCGAGCTGGCCCGGATGTTTCCTGAACGTGCCGAGGAGATCCGCGCCATCCTCGCGAAGGCGGGCCAGTCGCGCTTCGCCGTCCAAATCTCCTACCGCATCACCAGCGACCGCGCCGACGCGCGAGGCCGCCTGCGCGGACGCGCTCACGAGATCGCCGCCACGTTCGCCCTCTACGCCTCCGGCCACCAGTACCTACGTCGGCTGCGTGGCCTCGACCTTCCCAGCCGCATGTCCAACCGTCGCATGAACACCGGCTACCTCCTGGCCGTGAACGAGCTCGCCGCGATCGCCCACCTGCCCTACGACCAAGCGGCCCCCGGCATCGCCCGCGCCGGTGCCCGGCCCGTTCCGCCCTCTCCCGACGTTCCGGCGTCTGGGCAGGGCGTCAGGATTCTGGGTGACGCCGAGACCGGCCATCCCCGGCCCGTGGGCGTCACCGTGGCCGCCGCGCGCCAGCACCTGCACATCCTTGGCCAGACGGGTGTCGGCAAGTCCACCTTCCTGGCCAACCTCATCCTCTCCGACGCCTATGCCGGCCGGGGCGCTCTCGTCATCGACCCCAAGGGCGACCTCATCGACGATGTCCTCGACCGCCTCCCGGAACGCGCCATCAAGCGCACGGTCCTGTTCGACCCGGCCGAGCCTGGTAATCCGCCCTGCTTCAACGTCCTCGCCGGACCAGACCCGGCGTTCGCCGTCGACTCGATCGTCACGATCTTCCACCGCTGTTTCGCCTCGTCCTGGGGGCCTCGCCTCGACGACCTCATGCGTTCGGCCTGTCTCACCCTCGTTCACACCCAGCGCCATCGCGCGACCCTTGCCGACGTCCCGAAGCTCCTCACGGACACGCCTTTCCGCGCCCGGATCGTCGGCCAGCTCAACGACGAGTTGCTGCGCGGCTTCTGGTCGGCGTACGACGAGCTGTCTCCCGCCGCCCGTGCCTCTGTGATCAGTCCGGTCATGAACAAGCTCCGCGCCGTTCTCCTGCGCCCGTTCGTCCGCGACGCTCTATCCGGCGGAACCTCCACCTTCGACCTGGCCCGGACCTTGGACACCGGAGGCCTGGTCCTCGCCCGCCTTCCCAAGGGTGTGCTCGGCGAGGACGCCGCCCGCCTGTTCGGCTCGCTCCTTCTCGCCCACACCTGGCAGGCCATCACCCCGCGGGTTCGCCTGCCGGAGAGCGAACGGCGAGACGCCGCCGCCTACATCGACGAGGCGCAGAACTTTCTCAACATGCCCATCTCAGTCAGTGACCTTCTGGCTGAGGCTCGCGCGTACCGCTTCTCACTGACCCTCGCTCACCAGCACCTGTCACAGCTCCCCAAAGATCTCCGTGAGGCCGTCTCCGCCGACGCCCGCAACAAGGTCTACTTCACCGCCTCCCCCGAGGACGCTCACGACCTCGCCCGCCATGTCGGCCCCGTGCTCACCGCACATGACCTCTCCCACCTGGGCGCCTACCAAGCCGCCGGAAGGGTCATCACCGGCAAGGGCGGCCCGTCACAGGCGTTCACCTTCCGCACCCGCCCTCTTCCTGATCCCGTTCCCGGCCGTCAAGAGGCCGTCCGAGCGGCTTCGCGCGCTGCCTACGCGCGTCCCAAGACCCCCGCCGTGAGCAAGTCCAAGGTCCGCATCCCGTCCGATCCTCGCCGAGCCCACAGGGAGAGCACACGATGACCCGACCGAACGCGCCTCGCCGTCTGCTTCCTTCCCGGCACCAGCGCCCGCGCGTCTCGCAGACGCTCGTCGCCGACCTCGCCGAACGCCTGACGCCACGAGATGCCGAAATCCTCGACGCCGTGTGGGAACACCGCGTCCTCACCACCGACCAACTCGCCGCGATCTTCTTCCCCAGCATCCACCGCGCCCGCCATCGACTCCTTGCCCTCCACGAGCTGCGCGCCCTTGACCGGTTCCGGCCCTGGGCGCCCACCGGAAGCCGCCCTTGGCACTGGATCCTCGGCACCACCGGGGCCCATCACCTCGCGGCCCAGCGGGGTATCGCCCCGGCCGAGCTCCGTTACCGCCCCGATTCCGCCGGCGCGATCGCCTTCTCGTCCCGGCTGACTCATCAGATCGGCGTCAACGAGTTCTTCGCCCAGCTCCACGCCACGGCCCGTAGCCGTGATGACGGCTCGGCAGTCGCCGAGTGGTGGCCCGAACGTCGCTGCGCCGCTCTCTGGGGTGACCTCGCGCGGCCCGACGCTTTCGGCCGCTGGACCGAGCCCTCCTCGAACGGCCACGCGGACACGATCGACTTCTTCCTGGAGCACGACACCGGGACCGAACCTCTATCCCGTGTCCTGGCCAAGCTGGACGGCTACGCCGCGCTCGCTGAAGCCACGGGCATCACGACGCCAGTTCTCTTCTGGCTCCCGAACTCGACCCGCGAAGCCAACCTCCGCAAGCTCCTGACCGCCCCTGACGTCCCTGTCGCCACCGCCGTTCACACCCCCGCAACGGCCGCTGACGGCCCCGCCGGGCCGGTGTGGCTACCGGCCGGATCAACGGGCCCCCGCCGCCGTCTGAGCGCCCTACGGGACGCAGGGGGCCCGATCATGTCCGCTGGCCCCGCATGATGCCTGTCGTCGCCGCGACGGCGATCGGGGCGCTCGTCCTGGTCGCCGTCATCATCGGCGTCACCGCGACCGTGCTACCCGGCCACGGCGGCCCTGCCCCAGGCATGACCTGCGGCAACGCGCCCGCTGACATCCCGTCCCGATACCTCGATCTCTATCGCCACGCCGCCGCCCGGTACGGCATCCCCTGGGCCGTGCTGGCGGCGGTCGGCAAGACCGAATCCGACCACGGTCGAGGTACCAGGACCGGCATCACCACGGGCAGCAACCACGCCAGAGCGGCGGGACCCATGCAGTTCATGCCAGACACCTGGCGTGCCTTCGGCGTAGACGGAAACGGCGACGGCACCAGGAACGTCTACGACCCGGCCGACGCCATACCCGCCGCCGCCAACTACCTCCGTCACAGCGGAGCCCCGGACCGCCTCAACCAGGCCCTCCTCCACTACAACGGTGATCCTTCCTACGTCACCAAGGTTCTTCGCCTCGCGGAGTCCTACACCGCCACCTGCGAACCGCTGACGATCAGGGGGACAGGACACGGCTCGGTCGCGATAGCAGCGGCATCCCGCTGGCTCAACACCCCCTACTCCTACGGAGGAGGTAACTTCGACGGTCCCACCCGAGGAATCGGCCAAGGCACGAACACGATCGGCTTCGACTGCTCGGGCCTCACCCGTTACGCCTGGCATCAGGCCGGAGTCACCCTTCCGCGTACCGCTGCCGAACAGTGGCACGCCCTCGCCCGCGTTCCGCCCGGTCAACGGGCCCCGGGAGACCTCGTGTTCTTCCAGGGGTCCGGCGGCGGGCCCAACCACCCCGGTCACGTCGGTCTGGTCCTCGACGCCGAGCGCATGATCGAGGCCCCCCGCACCGGGCTGCGTGTCCGGGTGAGCCGGTACACCGAGCGTGGGGACATCGTGGGCTACGGCCGTCCACGCCGCTAGATCACCCGTACAGCCCTGTAGACCGGTGAGGCGGTGGTGGCCATGGCCACCACCGCTTCGTGTTCCCTGTGTCAGATGTCGCCGCCGCGTAGGCGGCATGTTCGCTCGTCGGCCGGATCAAGGAGGACCGTGGGCAGTTCCTCCATGCCGAGATCCAGCGCGCGGTGTATCCGGTGCCACCCGTCGATCACGAGGCGGTTGCCGGGAGGCGGTGCGCACGGGAGGGGCACGACCAGGAGGGGTTTGGTCAGGTCAACGGTTGCGGCGTGGTCGGGGTCGATGCGGATCAGGTCCATGACGCCGGTCAACGTCCGGATAGCAGCCGGGCGTACTGGGTGGCGTCGGGCCAGGCGGGTGGCTAGATCTACATCCCATGCCCACCCCAGCAGGGTGAACATCTCATCGGGCATTGCAGCTCCTCTGCATGACGGGGGCCCGGCCAGGTGACCGGGCCCGTCGGGTAGTGCGGTCAGGCGTCCTGGGGCTGCGCCATGCGGAAGCGGTTGGGACGCTCGCTGACGAGTTCGGCCTCGCCGTTGTTCACGAGGGTGTCCAGGGCGTTGGCGACCGCGCCGGAGGAACGGCCGAGGACCTTGGCGATCTCGTTGGCGGTGAAGGCGAGGTCGGGGTGCTTGATCAGGTGCGTCAGGACGTCCGGGCGCAGGGGACGAGGGGCGTTGCGGTCGCCCCGCGAGGAGCCCCAGGCAGTGGTGGTGCCGGTGGCCTTGGGCTGTGTGACGCGGGCGGCCTTCCGGACGTCTGCGGTGCCCGTGTAGATGGTCTCCAGGCCGGTGGCGAATGCCGTTTCGTCGTCAGCCAACAGGGCCGCGTACGTGGTGGTGACAGCCTGGAGGAGGTCCGTCAGGGCGCGGCGGCTGTCCTCGATCATGCGAGCCTTCGCCAGGGCCTGTGCCGCCTGCTGACGGCGGGCCTCCTCCTCGGCCTGGGCACGGGCCAGCTCGGCCTCGGCGACCGCCCGGCGGTCGGCCTCTTGCTCCAGGATGCGCATCGCGTCCTGAACGGACATGGTGGGCGTCGCGGTGAGTCCGTCGTCCAGAAGGGCTGAGGCGTCCTGGTCGGGTGTTTCAGTGGCCTCCGGGGTCGCCGGGACCTCGGGCTCGATGGAAACCTCGGTGTCAGATGACACGAGGGCGTCGGTCTGGGTGGCCGGGGACCAGGTGTCAGGGAGGGGGCGGCCCTTGTCCGTGCGGCCCCCAGGGGTACGGATGGCGTGGCCTGACTCGGCGAACCCGGTGAGGGCCTTGGTGGCGGTCGGGCGGGAGACGCCCGCCGCCTCGGCGATCGTCGTGAGGGACGTGGCCGGGTTCGCGGTCAGCGCCTCCCACACCTTGCCTGCCGCGCCTTCCGGGCGGAACTCGGCCGGAGTGGTGGCGCTTTCGGTAATCGTGTTCGTCGCCATTTTCGTTCTCCTTCATTTTGGTCGCGGCCCGCATTTTCATTGGGCCAATTCCTTCGTACACGACGACCATTTCTCGATTCCGCATGCAAAGCAAGCCGGTTCGGTGAAGCGGGCTATAACCGATGGATCTCTGATCGCCAAGCCGGGTAACGATTACTTGACGATTTCTACGGGCCCAACCCGCGCGAACACCCTGCCGGAGCCGCCCTACCGTTTCTCCAATACGCGGCTCGGCTCTTAACAACCAGTCGGCACTCGCATCACGTCATAAACAAATTCGAGCAGAGTGAAAGAATGGCTGGAGGGGACAAGCAGTAGAGCATGAAGTCTGACTCTGCGACGGTGTCGCTTCTTGCCAGGTTCTCGTCTGTCAAGGCGAGTCGGGCGGGCCATCGGTAGGCCAACTGCCCTCCTACGCCTGCGGGGGCTCCCCGGCACGGGGGTGCAGGTCAAGACGGCAGGCCGAACGGTAGGGCGATCGGCGCATCGACCGGCGGGACGATCGTAGGCGCGCAAAGTTCCCGCAACGAAGGACTCGCGGCCGGGGAAGGGCGCCATCTCGCACCGAACCTCGCCCTACCCTGTGGGTGGGACCAACCGGATAGCAGCCGGCTGGTCCCACCCCTTTCTGCGCCTACGCGGCTCGGAGCAGGCGGGGCTTGGCACGGACGACATAGCCGACCTGAAGGCGGCACCCACAGCCGCGGCCCCCCGTGGGCGCGACGCCTCCGTGGCTTCGGCTACACATCCTCGCCGTGCGAGACACCGAAACCGACGAGGTTGCGCGCCTCAACGCTCTCGTCGGCTCGATGGTGGAACGATCTTCGCCGATTGTGCGGCGAGACGTCCCATCGCATCATGGAGCCGCATTTCTTAATAAGTGTCTAGCGGCCATGCACCCTCCTTCACATTATGCGGGATTCCATCGTGCGCTCGCGCGCACGCGGCATATAGAGGATCACCTCATCGTCTCGGGTCAAGTCGCAAGGGGCGGAAATTCAGACGATTCGCTCCCTCATGCGGAGTCGACGATTCCGCGGTAAAGCTGCTCAGTTTTGGAGGAGGGTTTTCTGCCTCGGGCGCGCAGGTGTTCACGTAGTTCGTCGTAGCAATAATGGACAGCTTGGGGTCTGCCGAGACGGGCGTAGACCTCCATCCGTCGCTGATAAAGGTGCTCGGCAGCGCCATCGAGCTCTGTGGCGCGTTCGAGGTAGCCGACCTCACGTTCGGGCTGCTCCTCCAGACGAGCGAGCTCGGCGAGGGCTTGGACGATGCCGCGATTCAGGGCATCAGCCGTCTGCCGCGCCCAGGCATGCGGAACATCGGGCAGGTACAAGCCGGTATAGAGGTCGACGGCAGCGGTCAGCGCGGCGATCTTCTCCGGGCCTGTGGCAACAGCCGCCGCGGCGAGGAGGTCGCGAAGCTGCCAGACGTCGCAGACGTATAGATCGGGATTGATCCGGTATCCGGTGCCGCCCTTGAACTGGATGACGACCCGTCCGTAGGTGCCGGGCATCCCCAGGGCATCGCACATCTTGGCGCGGGTCGCCTTGAGGAGGCCAGCGAACCGATCGTGCTGAGCTTCGGCTTCGGGCCACAGTTTGTCGCACGCGATTGTCTTGGTCAGCAGAGAAGAGCGGTGCTCGGCGAGCAGGCCGAGGAGCGCCCATGTATCGGTTCCCCACCCACCTGTCGTGCGGTTGGGGCCCTCGATGGCGCGCTGGCCGATCAGGCGGATCATGCCGGGGCGAGTAGCTGACGCGACGTCGAGAACGGCTGTGGGCACGGCGGGCGCCACGGGGACCGCCGCATCCCGCCCAGCGTCTGCCGCCAGGGCCCTCGGCTGGTGGGATTCTGCGAGTGGGACGAGCGAACGACTGCGCCAATTCAGCAAGCCGAACGTCACCGCGAGCCCGATCAGACCAGGTGCCACCAACGACGGTCCGGTCAGCTTCCTCATTGCCCTTCCGACTAGATGGCGCCGCATGCTGCCTCCCTTGCCTCTCCTGAGCGTTCACCCTGATCAGACCGTGCGCGGCGTCCTACTAAGACACGTGAAACCCTTCACGGCGGCTACTTACCGAGGGCGCGACATCCAGGACCGCGAGAACGCCTACAGCGCCGAGACTCTGCGCCACGGTGCCGGATGGTGAAAACTCACCATCGCGCGGAACCACTCACCGCCGACACGACCGAAAGATGAGCATCACCTTCTGCAGTCGCACCACTACTCTCTGACTGGGGGTGGTGATGGACGGCCAGAGTCAGATCAACGCGCAGCGCCTGCTGCAGGGCGTCGTCCCGGACGAGATCTTCGCGTCGTACTCCAAGTTGCTCGCGGAGGACGGCTGCTCCGAGGACGGCGCCGCGTCCCTGCTCGGAGGATGCGAGCAAGTAACGGAACTGACCGCCCGCGGGATGGCGCACCTCCGGCCGGACGGTCCGCTGATGCCACCGCGTCTCGTGCCCGCTCCCCCGGAGCTCGCGCTGCAGGGTGTCCTGACGGACCTCTCGCGCCGACTCGTCAGCGACCAGGAGCGGCTGCTGTCCGGACACAAGCGGCTGAGCGAGTTCCACCAGACACCGGCCGCCGCCTCCTCGAACTCCGCCATGGACCGGCTGGTGCAGATCGTCACTGACCGGGACGAGATCAGTTCCCTGTCCTACGCGCTCATCAACGCCGCACGACACGACTGGCTCACGCTGGACAACTACGTCCTGGAGGCGCCCGTCGAGGACTCCACCGGGTACGCGCCGCTACCGGTGTTCGAGGGCCAGGTCCAATGCCGCGCGATCTACGAGACCCGTTGCGCGGAGCATCCGATCGGCGCGAAAACGATCGAGGCTGCAGTGGCCGCCGGAGAGCAGGCGCGTCTGCTCCCTCGTATCGGGATGAAGATGAAGCTCGCGGATGAGGCGGTCGCGCTCCTCCCACTGACGCCCACCGGGATGGGCGGGGCGCTGCTTGTCCGCTCGCCGGTCGTCGTCGGCGCGCTCCGAGAATACTTCGAGCTGCTTTGGGAGAAGGCGATCCCGTTCGGGAGCACGGAAGCCGTCGGCCCGCTCACCCCCGCGCAGTCGCAGGTGCTGCAACTGCTTACTCAAGGCCTGTCCGACGAGGCGATCGCCCGGCGGATGGACATCAGCGTCAACACGATGCGCAGGCACTGGACTGCCATTCGCGATGCGCTGGACGTGGAGACCCGCTTCGCCGCCGGAGCCGCAGCAGCGCGCCGCGGCTGGATCAACTGAACCCGAGAGGCCCTGTCACATGCCCGGTTTCCTGGACTTCGTCCCCGAGCAGCGTTTCCAGCCCACCCTCGCCTTGTCTCCGGACGGCAGGCTGGTCGCCTACTCCAGCCACGTCTCCGGACACTACGACCTGTGGGTCGTTCCCGTGGCCGGTGGCGAGCCGCGCCGCGTGGCGGGCTTCGACGACCGGACAGTCCGCCAGATCGCCTGGACGCCTTCAGGCGATCAGCTGGTCTTCACCGCCGACGAGAACGGGGACGAGCAGTTCCGCCTCTACCTCGTCGCTCAGGACGGCAGCGACCTGAGCGAGATCAGCTCCGGGCCGGACTGCCAGCGGTTCCTGGCCGGGTCGCCGTTCGACCCGACCGGCCGGTTCCTGGCCTACACCGCCAACGACCGCGACCCCGGCGCCCAGGACCTCATCGTCCACGATCTGGAGACCGGCGACCTCCGCCGTTTCACACCCCCCGAGGGAGTCGTGTTCGAGGCGGTCGGCCTCTCCCCCGACGGCCGCTGGCTGCTGTCGACCGGCTTCCGTTCCAACACCGACCTGGCCGTCTACCTCACCGACCTGAGCGACCCGGACGCCGAGCCAGTCTGTGTGACCTCCGCCATCGGCGAAGGCGTCTTCGATCCCGGAGTATGGGCGGCAGATTCCAGCGGCTTCCACCTGCTCACCGACCATTGGAGCGAGTTCACCGCCGCCGCCTTCTACGACCTCGCCACCGAAACCATGCGCCCGATCGCGCGGCCGAATTGGGACGTCGAGGTCCTCAACGCGGCGGCAGGAGTCCGCATCTGGTCAGTCAACGAAGGCGGAAGCTCCCGCCTGCACGCCGACCGCGACGACTCCCCCATCGCGCTACCCGACATCCCGCCCGGCGTCATCTCCGCCCTCTCCCTGGCGCCTGACGCCTCCTTCGCGGTAGTCCTAATCAACTCCGCGGCGAGGCCGGCAGAACTGGCGGTCCTGGACTTGGCCCGCCACGAGTTCCGCTACCTCACGGACACCCGCCCTCCGGCCCTGCACGTCATCGACCCCATCGCCCCTGAGCTGATCACCTATCCGGCTCGTGACGGACGCGACGTCCACGCCCTGCTCTACCGCCCGGACGGCCCCGGCCCCCACCCGGTCCTGCTATCCATCCACGGCGGCCCGGAGTCCCAGGAACGCCCTATCTACGCTCGCTCCGGCCTCTACCAGCACCTGCTCCACCAGGGGATAGCCATCCTGGCCCCCAACTTCGCCGGGTCCACCGGCTACGGCACCGCGCACCAGAAGCTCATCTACTGCGACTGGGGCGGCATCGACCTCGACGACCTGGACCACGGCGTCCAGTACCTCCACACCCTCGACTGGACCGACCCGAACCGCCTCGCCGTCATGGGCGCCTCCTACGGCGGCTTCGCCGCCCTGTCCTGCCTGGCCCGCCTTCCCTATCCATGGGCCGCGGGTGTCTCCATGTGCGGTCCGAGCAACCTGCTCACCTTGGCGAAGGCGTCACCCCCCACGTGGAAGACCTTCGTCGCCACCGTCCTCGGCGACCCGGACACTCGCGCCGAGCAACTCCTGGCGCGCAGCCCCGTCACCCATGCCGATGGCATCAACGCTCCCCTGTTCGTCCTCCAGGGAGCTCATGATCCGCGTGTTCCTCAGGCCGAATCCGATCAGATCGTCGCTCGCCTGCGCGAACGTGGCGTCGAGGTCCGCTACGACATCTACCCCGACGAGGGACACGGCTTCACCAACCGCGCCAACGAGCTGACCGCGTACGAGGCCATCAGCTCCTTCCTCTACACCCACTTGGTCGCCGTCACTGCCGACCGTGCCGCAGCGCTCCAGGTGGGCTGACGGCCCAGACACAACGGTGCCCACCCGTGGCGGGGGTGGGCACCGTCGCGTCAGATGTAAGCGCCCGCCTCGTGACCGTCGCTCCGCGCCCCGTCACCGACGGCGGACAGGAGGGAAAGCAGGTTGTGGCGGCGGTTCCACATCTCTCGGACGTTTTCCTCGACAGCGTCGAGGGTGCAGTCGAGGCTGACGTTGAAGTTGCCGACCTCGTCACTGCTGACGTAGACGAAGGTGACGTCGCACATCAGGGCGAACAGCTTCGCCCGCACGTCATTGCCGCGCCCCGGATACAGCTCATCGAGGACGGCCTCGAAGTTAACCGCGCTCATATCCGGCTTCCTCCTCGGGAGACATCCTTGGCCGTACGCCGAGGGTCGGCCTGATAGCAGCAGGCCGACCCTCTTCATCTCGCTGCGGCGCCCGTACGTTGGAGGGGCTGATCTTGGGTTCGAGATAGACCCACACCGTGTGCCCGGTCTGGGGGCTACCGATCAGCGAGAGCTGCATGGCGAGCTCGCGGACGATCCCGAGGCCGAGTCCGCCCACCCTCTGCTCTGGCCCGGCCGGGTGACGCCTGAACTGGGGGATCCCGGCCCCGCCGAGGTCATAGACCCCGAGGTAGGCGGGGCCGTCGTCCAGTAGGCGGATCTCGACTCCGAACCAGCCTCCGGCGTGACCTGAGCGGGTGTGTAGCAAGGTGTTGGTCGCCAGCTCGGACACGATGAGCCCGGCGTCGTTCTCGCGCCCCGTTCCGGCGAACAGCGCCTCTACCATCCGCCGGGCCTGCCTGACCTGGCCGGTTTCTCCAGGGAAGACGCACCGCCACATCATCCGCTCGGGTACGCGCGTCCGTTCCTGTCGGTCCTGCGGTTTCATCGCTGCGATCATTCGCGGTGTTCCTCCTGTGGTTGTCGGCGTCGCACCCGGGCGGACGCGACGGACCCCTATGAGGGATCGACTTCGCGTCAAGGGTCAAGGCGTCCAGGACCTGCGGGACCTGCCCTTCGAAACAGGTCGCCTTCTCTGCGTGCTGTCTGGGTTACTGAAAGCGAACACCTGCGAAATGGGCGCCGTCAGGAAGAGACTGGAGGAGGTTGCAGGAGGACCCCTGGCTATCGGCGACACAGGTGATCCGAAATGAGCGAACATGGCGTCAGGCCAGACTCGGCGGAAGGCATCCGCGCGAAGCGAATCCACCGGTGCTGGACCCAGAACGAACTGGCACGACAACTCGAACTCGCCGCCGACCCCCGAACACGGGCGAGCTTGCCGAGCCGAAGCTCGATCATCCGGGAAATCCGCTTCCACGAGGCCGGCACCCACCAGCCAGGCCCGGTGTACTCGGAGCTCTATCGACGCGTATGGGCCCGGAATCCGGAACCGGCAGAAGGATCACCCACCGAGCTGCCCACAGACCACATCGCCTTGGCCTGGACCATAGGAAGGCTCAACCTGCGCGTGGACCGCCGAACCGTCCTCCAACTGGCCGCGACCGCCGTGGCGAGCGCGGCACTTGACCCTGCTCAACGCCTGCTGCGCGCCCTGGCTGGAGATCACCGGCCCGACGCCACCACGATCGCCCACCTCGAAGATCGGACCCGGGGCTTTCACCGCCTTGAAGAACACATCCCTGCCAAGGACCTGTACCCGGCGCTGATCCGCCACCTGAACGAGGTGAGCGCCCTGCTGGAGAGCGGCCTTCCCGACCTCCATCGGCGTCGGCTGGCGGTGGTGGCCGGAGAGAGCGCCATCCTGGCCGCATGGTTCGCCTGGGAACAGGGGGACGAGCACATGACCGCTTCCCACATCCGCTTGGCAGACGCTGCCGCCAAGCATGCGAACGACGACTCCATCGCCGCCTGCATGGCCGGATACCGCTCGTACATGGCCGGCGAGAACAGCATTCAGCGCACCCAGTTCATTCAGCGCGGGCTCGGCAGGATCGGCGAGGGTGATCCCGCGACGCGGGCCTGGTTGCTGGCCCGCCACGCCGAGGAGACGGCGCTCCTCGGCGACCACCGCGGCGCGTTGAACTCGATTCGCCAAGCGGCAGACGTCTATGCGGGCGCGGACATCAACGCCCGTCCATGGACGTGTTTCCTCGACCCGGGGCGCTTCGCGTCCATGAGCTTGACCGTCTATTCGCGACTCCGGCGCCACGACGATTCCGCCACCGCCATGGGTGAAATCGCTCTGCACCTCGGGCCGACGACCGAAGTCAAGAAGCTGTGCGTCGTCGCAGCCGAGATGGCGCTCGCGCAATACCGGCTCGGAGACGTGACCGAGGCCGTCGATTCCGCCCGATCCGCACTCGACGCCACAACCGCGATGAACTTCCCCCTCGGCTGGGAGCGTCTGGACAACGTCGCCGCGGAACTCAAGCCATCACGAACCCAAGCCGCCAGGGAGTTCCACAGCGAGTACGTCGCTACTCGTCCTTCGCGGAAACAGCCGTCTCCTCTGTGATCCAGTTCAGGTAGTCGGCGAGACCGCCCTCGATGGGGACAGCCACGATCTCCGGCGTCTCATAGGAATGGGCTTCCCTGACGACCATGATCAGGTCGTCAAGCCGATCCCCAGCGGTTTTCATGAGGACCAAGAACTCCTCACTCCGCTGGATCTCGCCCTTCCACCAGTACGTGGACGCGATCGGGCCGCTGATTTGAGCGCCGGCCGCTGTCCGGCTTGCGACGGCCGCGTTGACGATGCGCTCGGCCTCTTCGCGGGTTCCGGCGGTCACGTGGACCTCGACATGGCGGGCCATGATGCCGAGCGTACGTCCCCTGCGTCCCGGAGAATCGCCAGCTAGATCGAACTGGTGTGGAGGGTTGACCCGCGCAGCGAATCAGTGTCTTCTCATGAAGAAACTTTCCGGAAGCTTCTCGAAGGAGTGGCACGATGAGGGTCAAGTATCTGGGTTCAGGGTCCGGGGAGGGTGGCTCTCCGACGCTCTTCGCCACCGATCGCGGCACCATCCTCGTCCAGGGGTACGTCGTCACCGACGCCCAGGCGCTCTCTGACATCGGCGAGATCCCCGATGGCGAGACGGTGGTCGAGATCACGCGCGACATCCTCCGGTACGCGGACGAGCCGTTGACGACCGACCCTCGCAACAACCGTCAGCGCGCTACGTCCACGGAAGGCCAGGAGGCGCTTTGACCCTGATCAGCGGGCCAGCGTTCGTGGACCTCTTTCGCACGTTCGCCCATACCGCCCGAAGGCTGGAGACCCGTGAGCGGTACGACTCACCCAGCGAACACGAGCCGTTCCGTCGCTTCGTGGAGGGCGAGCCGGAAGACCTCGCCTGGTACCAGAACTGGCTGGGCATCATCCGCAAGGCAACCGGGGAAGGCAAGATCTTCCAGCGGGTCAGGGTGGTCTCGGTCCCGCTCAGCGACTACAGCAGGTTCGGACTGGATCTGTCTCGCCACCTCGTCGAGGCCGGTGAGGACATCCGATACCTCGACCGTCGCCAAGCCGCCGGTCTCCCCGAGCGGGACTTCTGGGTGTTCGACTCGTCGCGGGTCGCGCTGCTGCACTTCACAGACGACGATCGACTCCTCGGCGCGGAGATCATCACAGATCCGGCCGTGGTCGTGGAGTGCGCCGCCGCGCTGGACGACGCGGTGCACCGTTCCCTCTCACGAGAAGAGTTCTTGGCGCGACTGCCGGCATGACCACACCTTCAGGTAGAAATCGGGGCGTGACAAGCGTCCACCAGGCCCGGCAAGCACTCGGGGCCAGACTCCGCGAGTTGCGACGAGCGGCCGACTTAACCGGCCGTCAGCTCGCGGAGCTACTGGCATGGCCGCACTCGAAGGTGTCCAAACTCGAGACCGGCAAGCAGACGCCCAGCGACGCCGACATCACCTCGTGGACGGAGGCGACAGGGGCCAGCGCCGAAAAGCGGCTTGCTCTGCTCGCTTCGCTGCATACTCTCGAATCGCGTCACGCCGAGTGGGAGCGCGTCCTTCGGGGTGGCATGAGCCACCATCAAAGCGAGTGGGGCGATGCCGAACGTCGCGCTGGCCTGCTCCGGGTGTTCGAGCCGGTGTATATCCCGGGACTCCTGCAGACCGCGGAGTACGCGCGTGGCCGCATGGCGGAAGGGATCGCCATGCACAACCTCCCGAACGACATCGGGGAAGCCGTCCAGGCACGCATGGCGCGTCAGCAGGTTCTGTACGATCCGGGCAAACGCTTCCAGTTCGTGATTACTGAAGCAGCGCTGAGGTACCGCCTGTGCCCTCCAGAAGTGATGGTTCCGCAGCTTGACCGGCTGGTCGCCGCTTCGACGTTGCCCAATGTCCGGCTTGGCGTCATCGGGTTCGAGACCACCTTGGTCACCGCCCCCAAGCATGGGTTCTGGATCTTCGACAACAACCTGGTCATGGTCGAGACGTTCACGGCCGAACTCCATCTCGCTCAGCCGCCGGAGATCGAACGGTACGCGCAGGTGTTCCGTTCGCTGGCCGGGATTGCGTCCTACGGACAAGCTGCACGAGCCCTGCTCATGAAAGTGATGGAAGACCTGTCCCGGTCGTTGCCCGTCGGCGAAACCAGCGCGGAGGAGTAGCCAGAAGTTTCTGCGGCTCATTGATTCGAAGCGAGTTGCTGAAACCCTGAGAAACTTGCTTGGCCCTCCCGCTGGCCCATGCCACGCTCACGGCGACACCTCAAGGCCGGATCCGTGGGAGGCAGCTCGTGAGCGCACGCTACGTTACTCTGCTTTCGGCCGAGGCCGTGGCGGCATTGCCAGAGCGCGCCCGTGACGTCGTCGAGTACCGCAAGTCGGGGCTGTCGCTCAACCACGTGCAGGGCTGCCCTCTCGGCTGCGCCTACTGCATCCGGCACACCTACGGGCTCTGGGACGCACGTCGGCCACGCGCCTTGATGCCCGATGCCGACGCCGTCGAGCAGCTCGTCGGTCACCGGTACTTCCAGCCCCACGACACTCCGCTGCAGATCTTCAACCGGGCCACCGACCCGTTCCTGCCGGGCGTCCGCGAGCACCTGTTCGCGGTGTTGAACGATCTCGACGGGCGCGAACTCACCAATCACGTCCTCGTGATCACCCGTGCCCAAGTGGACGCCGGCGATTGCGAGCGGCTGAACGCCCTGCGGCACCTGAAGGTGACGCTGCTCTTCACGTACTCGGGGATCGACGACAGACGGATCGAACCCCACCCGTCGCATACCGCCGTGCGGTCCATGCGGCTCGCCACGGCTCACGCCTCGCGCCGCTATCGGACGATCTTCTACTGGCGGCCCCTGGTGCCCGGACTGAACGACACCACCGCCCACCTGGCACGGGCCGCGGTGCTGTCGAGATGGGCCGACGCCACAGTGTTCACCGGCCTGTTCTACCGGAACGAGATCGCGGACTACTACCGCACCAACGGCCTGCCGGAGCCCTATGCGGAGACGGCTCGCCGCAAGATCGTTCCTGAGACGCTGGAAGGGCGCATCCTCGCGCGGTTCGCGCGCCGACCGTCCGACGCGCCGCCGCTGTTTCGGAAGACCTCGTGCGCTGTCTCGTACGTCCACGGCGTCGCCGACTACAACGGCCACTACGGCATCAACGAACTCTGCGACATCTGCCCCGGCGCCCAGCTCGACAGGTGCGCCGGAGCACACCGCGTCCCGTCTGCTCTCCAGCTCCAAGAGGCCGCCGCCGCCATACCCGAAGCGGCCGACATGCGCGTTACCGAGATCACGGCAAGAGCGGCACAGGTTGAGGGGTTGCCGTCCGAGCAGCCGCGTTACTACCTCCAGCACCGGCTCGCCTTCCAGATCCACGACGCTGCGCATCCTCATCGTCGGCGACGGCATGGACGGGCCGAGATCGGATGGGAGAACCCGAATGACTGACCTGGATCTCCAGACCCCGTGGACGCAGTTTCGCTACGCGGTCGCGGACGTCGAAGGCAACGGCCAGCGCCCTCCCGACTTGGTCGAACTGGCTATCGTCCTGATCGACGACGGTGTCATCAAGGATCCGCTGACGTGGCTGGTGAAGCCAGCGAGGCCGATCACTTCGCTGGCCCGGCGTATCCACGGCATCTCCAACGAACAGGTGGCGTCCGCTCCTACGGCCGCCGATCAGGCCGGGGAGATCAGGACGGTCTTCGACGACACCGTCTTCGTGGCGCACAACGCTCACGTGGACCTCAACGTGCTGGGCCGAGAGCTGCCGGGGTTCCGGCCCGTCCGCGTCATCGACACCTTGACGCTGGCCCGGCGGCTTCTGCCCGGTCGCCCCTCGTACAAGCTGGGTGCGCTCGCGGAGGAGTTCAGGCTGGCCGCTGACATGCCCGCCGGCCTGAGACCTCATCGGACGGCGTACGACGCTCTCGTCTGCGCCCGCCTCCTGGCGCATCTCGCTGCGACGCCCGGTTCTCAGCCCCCGCCGCTCGCCATTCTCCTGCCCGACGCGAAGTCGACCTCTTGCGAAGGAACGACCGATGACACAGCTCAGACCCTTTTCTGACCATCGACGTGGTCTCTTCGTCAGCATCGATGGCCCCTCCGGTGCCGGGAAGTCGACCATCGTCGCCCACCTCGCTCAGCTTCTGGTGGCCGATGGCGAGCACGTTCACACCACCGCCGAGCCCTCCAACGGACTACTCGGAAAGATCGCCCGCGAGATGACCGAGACCATCACCGGCCCCGCGTTGGCCTGCCTCTACGCCGCCGACCGCTACCACCATCTTGAGACCGAGATCCAGCCTCACCTTGACGCCGGGGAAGTCGTCCTCTGCGACAGATACGTGCCGTCCGCCCTGGTCATGCAGCGTTTCGACGGAGTGGACCCGGTGTTCCTGTGGGGGTTGAACTCCCTCGCCGACCGGCCGGACCTGGCAGTGGTCCTCGAAGGCGCGCCCGAGCTAGTCGCGGCGCGGCTGGCGGAGCGAGGAGCACACAACCGATTTCAGCTCACCCCCAGGTCCAGCCACGCCGAAGCCCACTTCTACCGACAGGCATGTGACCGGCTCATCCAAGCCGGATACGACGTTCTACGCATCGACATCAGCACGAACAACGCCCACCAGGTCGCGGTCACGGTTAGAAACCGGCTCCGGGAGTTCTTCGCCGTATCCGACGATCGACCACCAAAGGCAGTCGCCTGGTGACCCCGCCCCACTTCGACACCAGCCGCATTGCCGAGCGGCCTCGTGACCAATGAGCAAGGCATGGCAGTGACCAGTCACTGAGCGGCGCCCGCCCCCGAGCGCCGCCTGCCATGCCTCCGTGCGGGCGGCCCGGTGTCGTCTTCCCCGCCGCCCAGCACTCCGGTGCTGGCCGGACCCGCTCACCTGCAGCAGGTCCGGCCGCACCGACGCCAGATCCCCCCAACCGGATTGGAGGAGCCTGTGACCTTTGCTAGCGACGCCGCAGCTGATGCCGCCGGGACGAAGTACGTCAAGGAGCACCAAGCGCGTTTCCCCGACTGGCTACTCATGTACTCCCGCGTCGAACGTGGCCTCATGGCCTTCTACCGTGGGCCCTGCCCTGCTCCAGGGATCATGGTGAAGGCCCGGCACCCCGATGCCCTGCTACGCCGCATGGCCGAAGAAGCCCTGGCCCTGTGGCGGGCCCAGCCCTCAGCGAACCTCACCGTGGGCGTGTCCCCGGCCGTCGACGGCCGGAGCTCAAGTGATGAGCGGAAGCCGTCATGAGCACGACTTCCTACGTGTACGGCCGCCAGGTGGGCGGTGTGTCCGAGCGGTTCGTCATCCTGGTGGCCCCTGGGCCCACCGGCATGCTCCTCCACGAGGAGCACACCCGAGGCGGCGGGCGCCATGACATCCTCCTCAACCGCATCGTGCCACCGCTACCCGCCGGACAGACGGCCGAGGCGTGGCTGAAGGAGAGAGACGAAGAGCTGCAGGCTGGCGAATGGGGCCCCCCAACCTGCGTGGCAGGCATCCGCTAGCCCGGCCTCGTCCAACGGCGTGGCAAGCCGCCGCAGCAGTCGGCCGACCGCCACCATCGTCCAGTTGCTCATCACGACCAAGCAGAAGAGGGGCCTACCCGTGACCGACGTGACCACCGACGACGGCGTCGAGGACGCCGCCACGCTACGTGCCGCCATGGTGCGTGAGCTTCGTGACCAGGGGGCGTGCCAGTCCGAGCGCGTGGCGGCGGCCTTCGCCTCCGTGCCGCGACACCTGTTCACGCCGGGCGAGCCGCTCGCGGTTGCCTACGCCGTGGACAACGCGCCGATCGTCAAGCGCGACGGCAACGGGCTGACCCTCAGCTCCGTGTCCGCGCCGCATCTCCAGGCCACCATGCTGGAAGCGGCTGACATCAAGCCTGGCATGCGCGTGTGCGAGGTAGGCAGCGGCGGCTACAACGCGGCTTTGCTGGCTGAACTCGTTGGCGACGGGGGACACGTCACCACGGTGGACATCGACCCCGAGATCGTCGAGCGCGCCCGAACCTTCCTCAACGAGGCGGGCTACAACCGCGTCGACGTGATGCTGACCGACGCGGAAGAGGGAGTCCTCGACGCTGCTCCGTTCGATCGGATCATCGTCACGGCTGGAAGCTGGGATATCCCGCCCGCCTGGATCGACCAGCTCGCCGACGACGGCCGGATCGTCGTCCCGCTCCGGTTGAAGGGGACGACGCGGTGGATCGCGTTCGACCGCGACGGCTCGGGCTTGATCAGCCGTGGCTACGGGTTGTGCGTCTTCGTGCCGTTCCAGGGGGCCGGGTCACACACCGAGCGGACCGTCACGATCGAGGACGGGGTGGTGCTGCGCCTTGACGACGAGAACCTCAAGGTCGACATCGACGCGCTACGCCGGGCGTTGCACCTGCCGAGGATCGAACGCTGGTCCGGAGCCGTGTTCGACATGCCCGACGAACAGGCACTGTTCCTGCTGACCAACTCCGCGGGCATGGCGCTACTCCATGCCAACCAGGAAGCCGTCGACCGCGACCTGATCGCGCGCCCGGCACTCAAGGGCGTGCCCGTCCTGATCGACGGCGACAGCTTCGCCTACCGGGCCGCACGGCCGAACGACGACATGAGTAGCGGATACGAGAGCGGCGTCTACGCCCACGGCCCCTCGGCCGAGGACCTCGCCGCCCGATACGCGGACCTGTTGCGCAGGTGGGCGGATCGTTACCACCGCCGAGGCGCCGCGTCCATCCAGTACCTCCCCAAAGCCGCCGACCCGCCGGCCCCCTCCAGCGGAATCATCGTCAAGCGGCACGGGACCGTCGTCGTCACCTGGCCATAGACCACCGGGCTCCGAGGAGATCTGGGAGCACCGGGGGATCCCACCCACCCCAACGAAGGAGGACCTTCATGACAGCTAGCGCAGGCACGGCTACGTTCACACCCCCCGCCGCCGAAGGCTGGGACGCCGACTGGCTCGCCGAGTTGGACGTGTCCATCGTCGAGTCCGGCGTGGCCGCCGAGCAGCTCATCCGCATGACCGACGACGGCTGTAACTCGACGTGCGGGACCGCGTGCGTCAGTTGCGGCACGTAGACGTCCTACCGAAATCCGACGCCTGACCCTGAAGGCCCGGTCGGCGAGGCCCCACCCGCCGACCGGGTCCCCCCAGTTACGGGAGAGGCTGATGTACCGACATCTCGACGCCGCGATGCTGCGCGCCCCTGCATGGCGTCCAGATCAGCAGCCGGATTCGTGGCCGGACCTCACTGGACCGGAGGCAAGCCACGTCTCGTGGCGGGCCTGGCTGGCTCGTACATGGCAGACGCCGGGCTTCGCGGCGGCCGTCGAACAGGCCAGCCCAGATCTGGCGCGGCGGGTGCGTGAGATCTGCGCCGGGCGGCAGATCTCCGCTCCGGCAGTGCGCCGGGCGGCGCTCTCCACGATGCGCTACCTGCTGCGGGCTTCCGGCCGCGCGACACCGTTCGGGCTGTTCGCCGGGGTGGCTCCGGCCCGTCTCAGCTATGGAAGCGAAGTGCCCGTGGTGCGCCTCGGGGACGCGCACCAGCCGACAGCCCGTGTCACGGCGGAATGGCTCTCGGCCGTTGTTGATCGGCTGGAAGGTGAGACGGCACTGCGGCGGCGCTTGACGGTGACGGCCAACAACCTCGCGTTCGAGCGGGACGGTCGCCTGGTGCTCGAACACCGCGCCAACATCGTGGCGGGCGGGGCACCAGGCGAGGTGAGCGTGCGCGCCACCGGCCCGGTACGGACGACCCTTCGGCTGGCTCGGGGCCCACTTCCCGTCACCGATCTCATGGACCGGTTGTCAGCAGCCTCCCCGCGAACTGCCGAGAGCACCATCGACGCGCTTATCGCCGAGCTGGTGGCCCAGCGCTTTCTGCTCACCTGCCTGCGCCCGCCCATGACGGCCTGCGACCCGCTCCGGTATCTACTGGAGGAGCTGGACGCGGTGAGCGCGGAGGACATCGGCGAGGTGGCCGGCATCGTCAAAGGCGTGCGCATCATCGCCGACGAGCTCGCCCAGCACGACCGGGCTCCTGCCGCCGTGTCAGCCGATCACCGGGTACGCGCATCCGCCGTGATGGCGACCCTTCACCGCACTACACGCCCACCGCTCGCCGTCGACCTGCGTCTGGACGGGGAGGTGACCATCCCTGCTGCAGTGGCGGCAGAGGCAGCCACCGCAGCGGCAGCGCTAGTCCGTCTGGCTCGTCGTTCGGTGCTCAACACGGGCTGGCTGGCCTGGCATGGACGGTTCCTGGAGCGCTACGGCCCGCGTGCCCTGGTGCCGCTCCGGGACGTCGTCGATGCCGACACCGGGCTCGGCTATCCGGCTGGGTACAACGGCGAACCTCCAACGGATGGGGGTGAGGCGCTGACCGACCGCGACCGCAAGCTGCTGGTTCTGGCGCACAACGCCGCCCTGCGCCGCCAGCGCGAGATCCTGCTCAACGATGCGGTGATCGCCGACCTCGGCGGAGTCTCACCAGATGCTCCGGTTCAACCCACCACCGAGCTGACTGTACGGATCGGCTCCCCCAGTGTCCAAGCGCTGGCCAATGGCGACTTCACGCTCGTCCTCACCGGGGCGTCGCGTGCCGCAGGCACCATCGCCGGCCGGTTCCTGGACCTGTTCCACGACGAGCACCGCCAGAAGATGAGCGCCCTGTTCAGGAACTTGTCCCCGGGAGTCCGAGACGCACTCATGGTTCAGCTCTCGGCCCCGGCGCCGTACGCCAGCACCGAGAACGTCGCCCGCGCCGCGCAGGCGCTGCCACACCTGCTACCGGTCGGCGAACACTCCGGCGGTCGCACGCAGCTTCTCGACCTTGATGACCTTGCCGTTACCGCCGACGTGCGAGGCATCTACCTGGTGTCGCTGTCGCGCCGCCGCACTATCGAGCCGATGATCCTCAACGCGGTCAACCTCGTCCAGCACACGCACCCGCTGGCACGGTTCCTCCTAGAAGCGCAGCACGCGCTACGGGCTCCGTGCGCCGGGTTCGACTGGGGCCCGGCGACCGCGCTGCCTTTCGTTCCGGCGCTGCGCTATCGGCGCACGATCATCTCGCCCGCCCGCTGGAGACTCTCCGCGGCCGACCTGCCCGAGCAGTCGGCAGACTGGCAGGAATGGGACGGCTCCCTAAGCATGTGGCGGGAGCAGGTCGCACTGCCGGAGACGGTTCTCTTCGGTGGCGGCGACCAGCGCATCCCGCTGAACCTCGCCCAGCCCTCGCACCGCGCACTCCTGCGCGCCCAGGTGGACCGTGCCGGCACCGCCGTACTACGCATCGCTCCCGACGCGGACGCGGCCGGGTGGATCGGCGGCCAGGCCCACGAGATCGTGATCCCGCTCGCCGCGACCGGCCAACCTGCCGAGCCGCCCCGGCTCCCGCGCGAGGTGACCTCCCGAGACCACGGTCGCTTTCCGGGCCAGCATGGACCGCTGTCGCTCAAGCTGTACAGCCACCCCGACCGGCACGACGCCATCCTTACCCGCCACCTGCCACGCCTGGTAGACGCGCTCGGCAACGACGCCCAGTGGTGGTTCCTGCGCTACCACGACCCCGACCACCATCTCCGCATCCGCATCACCGCGCCCGCCGGAGCGTTCGCCGCCAACGTCACCACCTGGTGCGAGGAGGTGCGCCGGACCGGGCTCACCGGACGTGTGCAGTGGGACACCTACTTTCCGGAGACCGCCCGCTTCGGCGGAGACACCGCCCTGGGCGCTGCCGAAAGGTACTTCGCCGCCGACTCGGCCGTCGCCCTCGCCCAGTTGGCTGCGATCGCCTCCCCGGGAGGGCCCAACCTGCACGCCATGACTGCCGCCAGCATGCTCGACACCGCCGCCGCCTTCCTCGGGGACACCGCCACGGCGATGCACTGGCTGATCGACCAGACCCGAGCCGACGCTTCCCCGCCTGACCGGTCCACCTATGACCAGGCCGTCCGCCTGGCCCACCCGGACGATCACAGAGCCGTGTCCGCGTACCTGGGGGGCGAGCAGATCATCTCCCGCTGGGAGCAGCGGCGCCAGGCCCTCGCCGCCTACCGCCACGCGCTGGAGGAAGCGGGCACGTTGCCTCCGGTGACCGTGCTGCCTGATCTGCTGCATCTGCACCACGTCCGTATGGCCGGGACCTCGCTGGATGGCGAGCGGGCCTGCCTGCACCTGGCCCGGGCCGCCGCCTTGAGCTGGACCGCACGCACCAGGAGGAACCATGAGCCAGCCCACCGCTGAGGCGCTCGCCGCCGCCAGCACCATCGCCACGGCGCTGGCCGACCCGCAGCCTTGGGCGGCCGAGCCGCCGGGCAGCGGCCTGGCCTGGCCCCAATCGCTGTGGGCCGGAGCGGCAGGTATCGCGCTGTTGCACGTCGAGCGCGCCCGCTCCGGACACGGTGACCCCCGCATCGCACACGCCTGGCTCGAAGTAGCCGCCTCCGGCGCGTTGACGGCGGCACCGAACGCGAGCCTGTTCTTCGGCGCCCCCGCGCTGGCCTTCGTCACGCACACGGCCGCTGGCACGTCAGGTCGCTACCGGCGTGCTCTGGAGCGCCTGGACGACACGGTCACGGCGATCACCCGCACCCGCCTGGCCAACGCTCACGCGCGCATCGACCGCGGCGAGCAGCCCGAGATGAAGGAGTTCGACCTGATCCGAGGGCTGACCGGCCTGGGCACCTACCACCTCAACCGCCACCCAGACCACCAGATCACCCGCGACGTGCTGTCCTACCTGGTGCGGCTCACCGAACCGCTACTCACAGGCAGCGAGCTCCCGCCGTGGTGGACGACCGTGGCACCCAACGGCGAACCCGGCTCGGACTACCCGCAGGGGCACGGAAACCTAGGCATGTCCCACGGCATCAGCTCAGCCCTGGCCCTGCTGTCCCTGGCCGTACTGCGCAACGAAGGCGTGCCCGGCGCGAAAGAGGCGGTCGAACGAATCTGCGCCTGGACCGACACCTGGCGCCAGCAGGACGCCGCGGATGTGTGGTGGCCGGGTCTGGTCACCATCCAGCAGGCGCGCGAGCAGCGCGTCGGCCCGTCCCAGCGCCCCCGGCCGTCGTGGTGCTACGGGGTCAGCGGTACGGCCCGCGCCCAGCAGCTGGCCGGCCTGGCGCTCGCCGACGAGACTCGGCAGCGAGCCGCCGAAGAGGCGATGCTGGCCATCCTGCGAAATCCGGCGCAGCTCGATCGACTCCTGGAGAGCGGACTGTGTCACGGCACGGCCGGACTACTCCACTCCGCCTGGCGGATGGCCGCCGACGCGCGAACCGTACAAATCCGCGACGAGCTCCCCGCGCTGGCGGCCCGGCTCGTCGCGCAGATCTCCCGCTCCGAGCCGGAGCCTGGGCTTCTCGACGGCGCTGCCGGGGCCGCGCTCGCCCTGCACGCCTACAGCACCGGCACCACGGCGTCGGGCTGGGACACCGTCCTGCTCTTGGCCTGATCACCGGAGGTAACCCTCATGGATTCCCGCCCGTGGCGGCAAGTCAACGTCACCTTCACGGACTGGGCGAAGGCCGAGCGCACCGCTGTTGCCCACCTCGCTCCGCTGCTGGTCAAGGCCGAAGACGAACGGCTCATCACCACCTGGTTCTTCGTACGCAAGATTCCGTGCTGGCGTGTCCGCTACATCCCCAGCGGCGAACGAGCGCAGGCTGATGTACGCGGTCACCTGGACGGCCTCGTCCGGCAACGCCGCATCGCCGCCGCTACCGAGGTCATTTACGAGCCCGAGCCGCACGCCTTCGGCGGCACCGAGGCCATGACAAGCGCCCACGACCTCTTCCACCTCGACAGCCGACACCTGCTCGCCTACCTCGCCCGATCGCCGGACGCCGAGCACCGCCGCGAGCTGTCGGTCCTGCTCTGTACGGCCCTGCTGCGCTCGGCCGGACTGGACTGGTACGAGCAGGGCGACGTGTGGGCCCGAGTAGCCGACCACCGCGACCTCCCCGAACTAATCCAGCCTGATCAACAACACGCACTGAAGGCCGGCCTGCGGCGGCTGATGAGCGTGGACGCTGGCCCCCTCCTACGTGATGGCTCACCCTTGGACTTCGCCGCCGAGTGGTCAGGAGCGTTCGCCGCCACCGGCCAGCAACTAGCCAGCCTGGCAGCCGACGGGCTCCTGCACCGCGGCCTGCGCGCCGTCCTCGCCCACCACATCATCTTCGCGTGGAACCGGCTCGGCATGCCCTACGTCACCCAAGCCATCCTCGCCCACACCGCTAGACAGGTCGTGTTCGGACACGACCCCGCATACACCCCCGAGATCGAGGAAGCGAGGAGCGAAGCACGATGAACGTTCTACAGCAGGCGGCGCAGCGCTTTCCCCTGATCGCGCGCCCTCGACCGGCGTGCCTGCCGCTCAAGGCCCGGGTCACCGAACTGCGCGCCCTCATCGACACGGCCGCCCAGGGCACAGACTCCCGGCGCCTTACGCTCGCCTCCGAGGTGTTGAACAAGGCAGCCCTAATCGCGAGCGACTGCGGCGACGCCGCCCTGGCCCGCTCCCTATGCTGGAG
The DNA here is from genome assembly GCF_044458265.1 of Nonomuraea sp. NPDC050478. Classification (NCBI taxonomy): domain Bacteria; kingdom Bacillati; phylum Actinomycetota; class Actinomycetes; order Streptosporangiales; family Streptosporangiaceae; genus Nonomuraea; species Nonomuraea sp. NPDC050478. The sequence continues at coordinate 732,238 of NZ_JBITHT010000001.1, forward strand.
ACACTTCACCGCCTATCTGCCCGCCTGGCCGCTGGACGCGCCCCGGGCCCGCTCGGCGCTGGAACCGCTCGTCAACCTCGCCCGGCTGGCCATCCGCGAAGGCGACGGAACCCGCGGCTACCGCCTCTTGAAGGACCTCTTCCACTCCGTCAGCACCGCGAGCACAGCCGACATCGACGGCCACGAGATCCCGTTCGACGGCTTGACCCGCACCTACGACGATCTCCACACCGTCCGCAAGTGGCTGTGGGGCGTCTTCCTGGCTGAAGGCATCCGAGCGTTGATCAGCGCGGGCCAGTGGGAGCACGCGGTTGCCCACGCACAGCAGTACCGTGGCGTCGGCCAACGACTCCTGGACGGCCGGCAGGCCCTTATCGTCGCGAGCTGCCTCGCCGGGCACACTAACACCGCCCTAAAGCTCGTCGCCGACAGCACACCCGACCAGCCGTGGGAACACGCGGTAGCCGCCTGCCTAGATGTGCTCTGCAGCCGTGCGGCCGAGCACTCCGTTGACGGTACGGGCATCGAGGCCCAACGCCAGTTTCTGCAGCTCGACCGGACACCAGGCCTCCTGGTATTCCGAACGCGCCTCGGTCTAACTATCCTTGACCTGATCGCCGACAGTGACCGATCGCTTGCTGATTACATGTTCACTTACCTGATCAGTGAGATCCTCGCCGCGTCGGACGGGTACGTCGCGCGGGAAGTCCTGACTCACAACCGGGTCGGCTCGCTGCTCAGCCTTATCGAACAGCACAAGCTCACCTCAGCCATGCGAGACTCCGGTCTCGGACTCGGCGCCATTCCTGCCGCGCTGATGTCCGATCTCTCCTCAGCCGTCCGGGCGAGCGAGGCAGTGATAGAAGCCAGCCTGGGTACGCCGAGATGTGAGCGCGCTGCGGCCCTGATTGCCAACATCCGCACAGCACTCATGGCAGCCGCCGGGCATAGGCGGCACAGCTCGGCGCGGCACAATTGAAGCGCCCGTCCCGCAGTTTCACCCCGTTCCCCTTCTTTGGGACATCCGGAAACGATCGACCCACTGTGGACGCCCTCCCCACACCCCCTGACGGCGGATTCTACGGCTGGGTTCCGCCCGCCAAGGGCTCACTGCGCTGGCAGCGGATCACGAAGCTGTTCGTATACCTCGGTAGCTCCCCCAGAATCGGAAGTCGACCCACGCCCCCGAGGCCGCCGAAGTAATCAGACCCGTCGGCGAGCGCCGCGACGATCCCTTGACAGAGAAGGGGGGAGCCTCATCACGAGATGTGGGCCAGATCCAGGTTCCGCGTGTCGACACAGCGGACAGACGCGCCTATCCGGATAGATGATGCGATCGTCACCAGAGGCAGAGCTTGAATGCGATGATCGAGCATCATGGTGAAACCGGCTTTCCGGGAGGGCTGTGGCAGTGGTCAAGGACTCCGCGCTGAGGGGCTACTTGCTGGAAGAGTCGCTGGCTTGGCTGCTGCGCTTCAGCGGATACCGGCTGCTCGTCCACGAGGATCAGGATCCCGTTGAGTTGGTCACCCAGGGTGACACGCTCCGGGTGCGCGGAAGGGGCGCACTCCATCAAGTCGATGTGCTCGGAGAGTTCGCGTTCACACCGGCGTTCTCCATGCCGGTCCGGCTTTTCCTGGAGGCCAAGTACTACTTGCACCACTGCGGGCTGGAAATCGTACGGAACGCCCACGGTGTCGTACATGACGTTAACGAGAACTTTATAACGGATCAGGGTAAGGAGCCTCGCCAGCGGTACAAGTACTCATACGCGTTGTTCTCCGCAAGCGGCTTCACGTCGGACGCCCAGAGATACGCGCTCGCTCACCAGATCTCCCTTGTGGACCTGTCCGGCGCATCCTTCGCCTGGCTGCTCGGTCACATCGGAGCCACGGCGTCGACCCTGGAAAAAGCACAGAAACACTTGCCAAAGTCAGCTCGCTTTCCGGTGACCTGGATGCGTACGGAGCTCCGACGGGCGCTGGAGATATCCCCCGTCGACCTCTTGGCACCCGTTTCCATAGATGACGGAAGGTTCAAGCAGGCGGCGAACGCGGCGGTGGCCGAGTTCGCGGATGTGTTACGGCAGCGCAGCAGCGCCGGGCTATTGCTCGGTTTTCCCTCCGCACCATTCATCCTGCCTCTCGCCGCGGACGATCAGAGACGATTCCTGGAGTACGCGGAGACCAGGCCGGACCACACTGTGCGGATCAAGCGACGTGGCATCGGCTCTGCGGCGGAGTGGACGGTGTCGCCTGCGAGCGATCTCGGCGCCTATGAATTGACTTTCAAGCTCCCCGAGCATATCGAGGAGTGGATCAGCGCCATCGCGGGCAGCGAGCGCCGACGCGTCACGCAGGTCAAGGAGAATTTCCTCTCCACGATCACGCTCTACCGCGTGGACCGGACGGGTGTACGGACCTATCAGTTGCGCTACGAGCCGAGCTCTCTGTCCCGTTCTGGAAACGAGTCGTAGGCTTGCCGACTCCTGCGCCACCGAAGAGGCCAGGACATACGAGCGTCCGAGCGCCCTGCGGGCTCACGCTGGGAGGTAAGGGCTGGGTTTGCCATGCCAACTGATGGTCAGAGCATCACGGGCGCGGGTGGCGGCGACGAACAGCAGGGAACGAGCCTTGCGCTGCTCGCGTTCATAGCGAGATGGATCTTCAGTGCGGAATCGCTCGACGACGCTGGTGCGCGGGATGATGCCGTCGCTGGCTCCGACGATGACGAGCCGCTGATACTCAAGCCCTTTGAAGCGATGCATGGTCCCGACGTGAACGTCACCTTCGCCCTTCGGCCCGTCTTTGGTCAGCTCGGCGCAGGTGATGCCGACCTTGCCAGCCAGGTAGTACATCGTCTGGCTGACCATGTCACGGTCGGCGACACACACGGCGATGCGGCCACTTGGGTCGAGGGGAGCACCGTTGTCGTCGGTGGACAGCTCTTGGCGCCAGGTCTTCAAGGTGGCGCCAAGCCCGGACAGTTCATCGTCCCAGGTGTCGTACTGGACGAAATCGGGTTTGGGGCCATGAAGGACCGAGCGGTATCCAGCGAGGGTATCGACGCCCTCATCGAGGTCGTCGTAAGACACCTTTACGTTCTTGCCCTTGGGGTCCACGACGCGGAGGGCCTCAGCGAGGATCTCCCTGGTCGTGCGGTAGCTGAGGGTCAGACGGGAGGAACGGCCTCTGATGTTGATGCCGAGAACGCTGAGCGCGACCTGGTGGTCGTAGATGCGCTGATGGGCGTCGCCGAGGATGAACATGTCGTTGGGTTGATCGGCGTCGACCATGGCGCGCAACATCATCCAGTGCGCGGGGCGCAGGTCCTGAGCCTCGTCGACCACGATGTGCCGATAGCGATGGCCGAGGTGACGCATGCCCGAGCTATCGTCCCGATCGACGAGATTCCGACGATCCCGGATCTTCGCCGCACGTTCGATCTCGAAGCGAGCGGCGCGCTCGGCGGCCTGGCCCCAGGTTTCGACTCCGAGCTGGTCGAGTCGGGCGGTCAACTGTTCCACGATCTTCCACACGCGGCTGCGCTCGGGACGGGTCAGTGCTCGGCCGCGGCCGGCGCGGCGGGCCTTGAAATATTCGGAGCGGGTGGTGATCGACTGACCGAGGATCACTTGTTCCCACTCTTCGAGGAGGAACTCAGGTTCCCAGCGCCGGTCGTCGAGTTCTGCCAGCAACTGACGCATCTCGTTCAGGGCCAGGTGGTCGTAGACGCGCTGCTTGGCATGCCCGGGAGCGGTGTTCTCGCCCAGGACCCGAGCGGCGAGCTGGTCGATGTGGACGACGTCGACGCGGGCAAGCAGATGGGGTTCGATGAGCGAGGCGAGCCTCAGGCGCAGGTCGGTGGTGAGGTTCTTGGTAAATGTGGTCAGCAGGATCGGTTTGTCCTGACCGGGGGGCAACTGCTCGGCGAGGTGCTTGACGCGATGCAAGGCGACGATGGTCTTGCCGGTGCCAGGACCGCCGGAGGCTCGGGCGGGGCCGTTGTAGTGGCGACGGACGATGCGTTCCTGCGTGGGGTGCAGGAAGACCTTCCACGCGCGGAAGTCGCCTTCCTCAATGATCTGACGTAGATCGTCGTCAACCGTGGTCACCTTGGTACGTGTGAGCGCTGTGGCGAAGTCGTCGAGGTCGGGGCGCTCGTCGAGTTCGACCGGCGCTGTGATCTCCTTACGCACTTCGTCGAGATCCATCCCGGCGGCGAGGCCGTAGAGGACGTCCTTCGAGAGCAGGGGCGCACCCTCAAGAAGTTGGTCGAGCTCGCCGCTGGTGGTCACGGTGAGCGCCAACTCGATCAGTTGCTCGGCGACGCCGAGCTCGCGCAGTTGTCCGGCGTCGTACATTGCCAGGAGGGCCGGGGCCGCAGGCTCGGGTTCCGGCTCGGGGGTGGGCGGGGGAGCGGGCTTCTCCGGCTCTGCGGGAGTCAAGGTGATGCCGGCCCTGCGCAGGGCGCTGTCGCCGACGACGGCGAGGTCGACGAACTCGATCTCACCGGTGATGCGGTTGACCGCGATCTGAAGCTCTTCGTAGACGTCCTTGCGGTGTCGGACGGCGATGACCAGCCAGCTCTCCGTGCCGTCCGCATCGACGCCGGTGGGAGTGAGCAGGGCTCGGTAGTCGTGGTTGATGCGAGCGGACCAGATGCGGGAGTCGCCTTTTAGCTTCTTCTTCCTGAGTCCGTTCCGCTCGGGGTCCTCGCGGAAATTGTGGCAGAAATTGTAGAACTGGCCCTTGATCGAGCCGTCGAGCTTGTACAGCTCCAGCTCGGCTTTGCGATAGAGGCTGAGCCGGGCGGTCATCGAGTGGCGCCTTTCTCCGCGTTGGGCAGCTTTTCGAGGAGTTCGTCGAGGTGGGCGAGCCATTCGGTGGCAGTGCGGATCGTCCAGCCGTCCTCAAGGTACGCGGCATCGCGCCGCCGCGCCTCGTCGTCGGCTGCGTCATGGTGGTCGGAGACGACGGCGATCTTGACGCCGTGGAGGTCCCAGGCGAGGTCGGCCTGCCAACGGCCGGTGCCCAGTTCGAAGCCGAAGACGGGGGCTCGCTTACCGTGATCTGCCAGAGCTTCGGCGAGACGGAGCAGGTCTGGCGCCTCGTTGGGCTCTTCACGCAGGATCTCAAGGATGTCCTCGTCCCAGATGCCGTCCCGGAACGCCTTCGCCGCGGCGGCTTCGGCTGCCGAGGACGCGGAAACAACAGGTGCGACCACACCAGCGGGCACCCCGGCGAGCGAGTCGAGTTCGCCGAGGCCACCGCACACCGCGAGTACCTCGACCTCGAAATCGGCGGCTCGGCTGGCGGCGAGTTGGACGCCGTCGGCACCGGCGAGAGACAGGAATTGAGTGAGGTTGGTCCAGTACAGCCAGGACCGCCAGCGCTCCTTGTGCTCGTCCGTATCCAGCACTGCGTCGCTGTCGTCAAGGACGGTGAGGGCGGTCCACTTCAGCGCTCCGGGATCCGCGGCGTCCAGGGCGAACACGATGGGCAGTCCAGTGTCGTCCTGCGTGCGGAAGACGTGGACCGGGCCGATGGCGGCGGCGTCCGGCGCGACCGGCTTGTATTGGCGTTCGGCACCGGAGAAGCCGGCCAGTTGGTGGCGCAGAGCCGTGATGAGTTCGCTACGGCGTCCCGTCGCCGCGATCTGTGCGGTGCCCAGCTGAGCGGTAAGCCCGGTCACCAGCGCACGCGCGCTGCGGGCCCAGCGGTCCGGGTCCGGATCGCGCAGATAGGCGATCAAGGTGTCGATCGGGTTGGCGAAGACGGCGGTGGCGAAGTGGGCGCGCTGCCCACCGTACTGTTCGTACGCCGTCTTGGCCTGCTCCTGTGCGCCCCCGTGGTAGGGCGGCCACACCGGCTTGCTACGGGTGGGCTGCTTCTCGAACAGGTCGATGTCGGCCCAGGTGATCTGGAAGACGGTGGCCCCTTCGGCACGCAGGAGGGTGCGCTTCGCCGCGTCGGTGGCGATGTGGTTGTGCTCGCGACCGGCGTGGAATCGAAAGCCTTCAAGATAGACCTTGACGCTTTGGGCCGGGCCGTCGACCCGGGTGAAGGTGAAGTCGCTGATCGTGCCCTGGAGCTGCTGCTGTGTGGTCAGCCGCCAGTGAGTCATGCTGGGGCCGCCGGTGAACCGCAGATGCCCGCTCGCGTGACCGTCCTCGTCCAGGGAGGCGTCGTCGGTGACCTTCACCCAGTCGCGCAGAGCCGCCAGGAAACGGGCTTCGAGGTCGGATTCCACCTGGGCATCCAGTCCGACCAACCCGGTGTGCTCGATCTTCTTAGTCTCCCAGCCGTCCTCGCCGTCCTTGGAGAGCAACAGGGATTCCAACATCGTCAGCGCCGACTGACGTGAGACAACATCCTGGAAGGGTTCCGGGGTGTAGCGGTGCAGGCAGCGATGGCAGGCGCGGCGCTGCTCCTCGGCGCAAGGACAGTTCAGCAGCCTGTCGTACGCTGCCATCAGGGTGTCGCGGAACGCGGCCGGGTCGGTGAGCCGATCGAGATAGCCCGTTCCGCCGGGCAGGGAGTCGAAGAGCACCAGGAACCACCGGCGCTCTCCGGTCTGGTCCGGCATGGACGCCACCGTGGTGGCCAGGTGCTGTGGGTCGCCACCGAAGTGGAGGTCCACGCCGAGGCGCAGCGCGGCCCTGAAGGAGTGCACCTTGGCGTCGACGTTCGCGGTGGCGGCCGGGAGCAGCACGCGCAGGGCCTCGGTTCGCAGTTGGTGCGCGAGAAGTACCCGCTCCTCCTTCGCTCCGCCCGCTTTGCCCCGGCGCAGGGGGCACCATGGGCGGTGGTGCTTGAGCCGCCCGCTGCGGGCGGTCAGAGAATCCAGTTCGTCGGTATGGTGATCGAAAACCGGCTGGCCGTCCGCACTCGCCGCCCCGCACACCGTGCAAACGTGGAACGGGTTGAGGCGCACCTGGTGTCCCGCGAAGCTGTCGCGAGCCGGGACGTCATAGCGGACCGGCCCGACATTGATCCGCCGGATCATGGCACGGCGGCAGTAGTCGACGCCGAATGTCTGATGAGCGTGCCGCCACGAGCCAGGCTCGATGTCCTCCGTCGGGATGTCCACGGCGTCCACAACGGTGTAGAAGCGGCGGTCCCTGTTGTCCTTGTCGTCGCGAATCCGCGCGTCTTCTCGCTTGTCGCGCGAGGTCACGGTGGCTGGTTCGACGACCTGGAACAGGCACGATCCGTCATCCGCGATATGAGCGGTCGCACAGCGCGGACACTCTGAGCGGTCCTCTTGGGCGTTCTTGGTACGCACATATCCGCAACTGGGGCACACACGCCAGGTGAGCCACTCCTGCCGACCGCCGGTGGCGATCTCCAGGCCGCTGATCTGGTGCTTGTAACCGTTGACGTAGAAGGTGTTACCGGGTGCCAGCTCTTCCAGCGCGATACGCCGAGGCCGCTCGTAGGCGTAGGTTTCGGAGGTGTAGATCGTCCTGCCCGTCGCGGGGTCCGCTCCGTCCTCCCCGTATATGGTCGCCGACAGGACGGTCGTGGAGTCGAGCAGCGCGTAGTTCGGCAGCAGCCCCAGGTCACAAAGCGCGGTCTGTGCCGTGGTCTCCCCTCGGTTCATCAGGTGCCGCCCGACACCTCGTCGTTCGGCGTCCAGTTCGGCCTTCTGCCGTGCCTCGTCCTGATCTGAGTCGTGGAGCTCACCGTGGGCCTCGTCGATCTCGCGCAGCCGGTCTCGTAGCGCTCGCTCGCCTCGGAACCACTCCCGCTCCGCCTCCTCCAGCGCGGATCGCAGGCCGTGCGTGGCGTACTCGCGCAGATCGGCCATGGCCTGCTCGTTGACCCCGGAGGGGAACAGTTCCAGAAAACCGGCCACGAGTTCTTCGCCTTGGGCGAGCGCCACGTCTCTCAGGTCGGCCAGGTAGCCTGACGGGCCGAACAGGCGGGGCGCCTTGTGCGGTAGCGCACGGAGCGCGATGCCCTCGGCGCGGACCAACCGCCCGGCCGCGGCCAGGTCCAGCAGATGGGCCAGATATTGACGGCGCAGGATCTCGATGGCCGACAGATAGCAGCCCGGAGGCACGATGGTGCCGGCGATCAGTTCCTTTGGGCGCTCCAGGAAGTACAGATCACGGCGCCTGCGGTCCGGGATTGTCAGCAAGAACGCGTTTCCCGAGCTGCGACCCGCACGCCCGACCTGCTGAACGTACGAGGCGGGGCGGCGTGGCAGGGCGGCCAGGACCACGGCCGACAGCCGGCCGATGTCGATGCCCATCTCCAGCGTCGGGGTGCAGGAGAGCACGTTGGGATCTTTGAAGCCTTCGCCTTCCTTGAAGGCCCTCTCCACCTGCTCGCGTTGCGGGCGGGTCAGCATGCCGGTGTGCTCGGCGGTGACCACCTGGTAGGTACCCGCCCTTTTGTACAGGCGCCGGTAGTAGTCGCGGGTGTAGTCGCGGTCGCGATGATGCACGCCCAGCCCTTCAGGCCGGTCGCCGGCGACCAACCGGCCGGTTCGGCAGCGGTAGGACTGGCAGGGTTGATCATGCCACTGGTCCAGGACCGAAGGGTGGACTGTCTGTTCCCAGAAGCACACCGGACAGCGCACGTACGCGTGTCGTACCTGCTCATCGTCCAGCAATTGGGCCTCGATGTTCCCCGGTTTGAGGCCGTAGACCCGCAGCGAGGTGTCACGAGGAGTGCGCACCGACAGCAGCCCACGGGCGGCCAGTTCGGGCAGCAACCGGGACCAGAACTCGGGCGACACCTCCCGTGGCAGCCCGAGACAGCGTCCCGCCCACCGCTCGTACCAGGACAGTCGCCCGGTGGCGGAGTCGAAGTCGCTGTCGTTCTTGGGCTGGTTCAACAGAAACACCGGGGCCGCGACGCGCTTGGGGAAGGCTCGCATACCGGGCTCGCGTTTGCCCCAGATGTAGTAGCGGCTCGTTCCTGCGTCGTCCACGTATCTGCTCAGCCATCTGTGTGCGACCGCGCCGCGGGTTCTAAGCCGCTCCAGGAAAACCCGAACGAACGCCAGATACCGGGCATCGTCCTGAGCGAGCAGCGGCACTCTGTCTTGCACGGACTCCTCGTGGATCCGCCTGACCAGCGTCACCACGGCCGCCGGGTCGTCGATGCGCACCTGTGCGGCAGCGGTCCTGGTCAGCTCCAAGGTGCGGCCGTTGCGAGAGCGGAATCCGAACTCCATCAGGGCCTCGAAGGCCAGCCGCTGGCCGATCAGCCGCCACGTGGCGAGGCTGCCGCCACGCCCTCGACCGGACAGCAGCCGTTCGACTCCCTTGTAGACGTGCAGGTCCGGCGGCACCACCGCGGCGAGAGTCTCCTTGTCCGTAGTGGCCCCGACCACGTCCGAGATGAGATCGTTGAGCGCCGTCGGTTCGTCGTCGCGCAGGTGCTCGGCCAGGAGAGCGCGCAGCGAGAACGTGTAAGAGCGATTGGCGACGAACCCGGCCCGGTGCGCGGCGTCCTGCACCGAGTCGTTGAACATCAACGTCTTGTCCTCGTGCCGGCTCTTGTCGAGTTCTCCGCCGGTGAACAGCTGTGTGATCGACGCCGCGGCTATGGCGGCGCTCCCAGTGCCCAGATAACGAATCGCGTTGCGCTCGCCGCAGGCCGGGCACCAGTCCTCCCTGGCTGCGGTGTTCGCCACTGTGCCACCGAAATGGACCAGCACGAACGCCGAGTCACGGGCTGTCAATCGCGGCTCTTTAGTGTCCTTGTCGTAGTCATTGCTCGGATCGGGCAGCCGCAGCCGCTTTCGCGCGCCGTCCAGCACAAGTAGCACGCCGCCGGCGCCCTGCACCGCTCCGGTGCCGTGAGATCGCCGGTCGGGCGAAACCGGCCCCACACTGGAGCCTTCCCGCGCCTCCCGCTCAGTGGCCGCGATCAGGTTCCGTACCCGTACCTTGTCCTGGCCGAGCGAGGCACGCCTGATCTTGTACGTGTCGAACTGGACATCGTGGTCGTCACTCTCCGGTGAGAACACCGCCCAGCCCGACCGCCCACAGTCACGGCAGTACACGGCCGGCAGGAAGAGGTTCGCGTTCTGCGCCGACGTCGCCGTTGTCACCGGTGCCATGCGCTCACTGCCGGTTGCACTCGCATCCGCCAGGCCCGCCGCGTCCCAGCGGAACTCCGCCTTCGGCCAGGGAAGCACCCCTCGCAGCAGGCGGGACACCGACCGGGCCCACTGGTGCGCCTCAATGTGGACGAGCGGGCGCGACTCCCCTGGCGGGGAACCGGGGGCGCGAGCGTACGACAGTAGCGCCACGAACCGGGCCAGCGCCTCGGCGGCCTTCTCCGGTTGCCGGGCCACGGCCTCCGCCCAGCCCGCCGCACCCGCTCGCCACATGACGTCCAGCACCTCGGCGCTGGTCTTCAACTCACCACCCAGCGCCTGCATCACCGCCCGGGTGAACAGGTGCCGCTTCAGATTCTCGCCCAGTCGTACGGGATCGGCGTCTCTGACTCCGGTCACCGCCTCGATGAGGTCGAGCAACCCTTCTTCGCTGGTAGCGGGGTCAGGCAGTGCGAGCAGTTCGTACGGTGTCGGAAGCGGCTGCATCGTCACGGCGGTGAGCGGGATGAACTCCTCAACCGGCAACCGGTTCTCGCCGACGATCGAATCCTCGGTGAACTCTGTACCGAAAACGTCGGTCGCCACCTCCAGCAGGCGCCTCACCCCGTCGTCGTCCGTACCCGACGCGAGTGTCGCCGATGTCGCCACCGGGCAGATGCTCCCCAGCGGGCGTCCCTTTTCGGACACCCCGACCGAGGACGCGAGCCGCCGCAGCAGCATCGCCACATCGGTGCCCTGGGCTCCGTCGTAGGTGTGGAACTCGTCCACCACGACATATCGGATGTCCGACTCTCGCCACAGAGGAGCGTCGTCCTCGCGTTGCAGCAGCAGGTCCAGCATCTTGTAGTTGGTGAGCAGGATGTCGGGTGGCGACATCTGCATGTCCGAACGCCGGGTACGCACCTTCTCGTACCGCGTTGCCGCCCTGTCCCCGATGTACAGCCCGGCCCACAGCTTGCCGAGCTCGCTGTTCTGCGTGAGCAGGTCGTTGATGCGCTCCGCCTGGTCCGTCGCGAGCGCGTTCATCGGATACAGGAACACCGCCTTGACGCCGACCTTGCCCGCTTCCCGCTCCCGGCGGCAGTGATCAAGCACCGGATAGAGAAACGATTCCGTCTTGCCCGAGCCAGTGCCCGTGGTGATGAGGGTCGGCTGCGGTGTGCGTCCGTTCACAGACGTCAGCCGCGCGAACGCCGCCGCCTGGTGCGCGTGAGGCGTGAACCCCTCTCGCTGCCACTCCAGATGTTCGCGCCACTCCTCGCCGGCGGTCGTAAAGGGAGTATGGATCCGCAAGTACGGTCCTCTGAACATCCCAGACGTCTCGTCGCCGAGGAAGCGGTGCAGGGCCTCGCGTGCGCCTTCGTCGCTGAGGGCGTACGTCGTCGACAGGTACTGCAGCAGGCTCTCCTTGAGCGCCCGTGCCTGAAGCGTCGGCCTCACGGCTTCGGCACCTCCTGCTTGATCGGGTCCCATTCACCACGGGCGATCGCGTCGTCGAGCCGCTTCTTGAAGACGGCGTGCGCCTCGCGCATCTCCGTCTCTCGGTCTGCCTTGTAGAAAGGCAGCGTGTAGCCGTCAGGCACGGGGGCCTTCTTCGGGTCAGCGTCATAGGCCAGGAACTGCTGCCAGGTCTCCTTGGTCTGCCGCTGCCCGATGGTGCGTGCGTTTCCGGCGAACTTCCAGCCGTGGGCGTCGAACCAGGTCACGGCCTCGTACTTCTGGAGCACAGGGAATCGGCCCTTGTAGGCAGCGATCAGGGAACTGGCGTCCATACCCAGCCAGACCGCGACCAGAGCGTCGATCTCTACGAGGGCAGACCGGCGGGCTCGCTCGGTACGGAGCGGCGTCTCGGGCTGCCAGTCCGGGGTCACGTCGTCGAGGCGGGGAAGTCCTAGCCACTTGCGTGCCCAGCACTCCTGATCAGGCCAGGCGGGGTCGTACAGTCCGGCCCACAGATCGGCGTAGGCATGGGTCAAGCAGTTGAGGCGCAACGTACGGAGAAGGAGAGCGGCAGCAAGTGGGTGGTCGGGCGTGGGAGCGGGGGTGGCTTTAGCACCGGCGACGCGAAGGTCTCCCCGACCGGTTGCCCGAAGAAAGTAGTCCAGTGGAAGAGCCGCCCAAAACCCAGCGACCAGTGCAGTGAGACGGGCATCAGGCATCGCGAGGCTGTGCATGGCATCGACATGCGCCGGACCAGGTGGAACGAGCGCAGCGTAGAGAGCCCGTTCAGTGTTGGGGGCGACTTGACGGCGCCAGGCAAGCCGATGAAACGCGACGTAGCGCCGCCTGGCTCGCTGCACCAGCAAGCCATCGATCTTCGCCGCCGTCACATTCTCCTCAGGAATGCGCTCTTCAAATGCGATCTGTCGCCGTGCACGGACTATCGCCTTCTCGCTGGCCCGCAACTGCGCGAGCGCACGATGATCAATCCATCGGTCCTGCGCGGCCAGATATTCGCGGCTTCTGCCAGGTGCTCGTACGTATGCGGTGTCAGGAACGAAGTCCGGCGGAAGAGCGACGAGGTCGGCACCGTATGGATCGTTGCTGTTGGCGTCGTGACGCTTGAACACCGGCGTGGCGACACTCAGCTGAGTGCCCTTGAGGACTACCCGACGCCAACTGTCCGGCTGATACTCCTGGCCGGTAATCGGGTTGGGGCGGTTGTAGTCGATCAGGTTGGCCTTCTTCGCGCCGCTCTCGTGGTATCCGGACGAAATCTGCGGGGACAAGGACCCAAGCCGTAGCGGATAGTTCGCCAGGGCCTCGATTGCCGAAGCTTCCTCCGTGGTGACGGGGAAAAGCAGACGAGCCTGCTCGACAGGTTGGCCAACCTCGTCCAACAGGCGCTGCCAGATGGAGAGCTGGTGCATGTCCACACGGATTACACGGGCCCGGTGGGGACGTTCATCGAACTCGCCATTCCGGTACCGGACGCCTGGTACGTCTCCGGAGCCATCGTGCTTGGCGGAGTGGCGCAGAGCGTCCGCGGAGACCAGCCACGAGAGGTGGTCGAAGCCGATCTTTCCGGGCGGCCCGTAGATGTGCACGCCAAAGTGAGCTGTATGACCAACTGGTTCAGGGAAAAATCGCTGTCCGGCATTCACAAAGTCCCCGTGAATGCGAAGGCGCCGATACGCCGCCTCCCGCAGGCTTCCCTCCTTGTCACCCGTGAAGTGCGTATCCGGATGCACCATCCCGGCAGTTCCGTCGCCCGAAGTGTGCGCCCAGACCTGCGACATGAACGCCCGATACAGGTCAGGCTGAGTGCCCGTCAGCAGCGGGTACATCTGCGCTGATCCGAACACCGCGACCTGCGCACTTGTGTTCGTCAGCTCACCGAGGACATACCGCTGAGCCGCTGGTGACTTGAGGACCTCCGCGCGCCGGCGTTCCTTCTCAGCATTGGACGCCTTGGCCTCCAGTTCGAACCACGGCTCGTGCTCCGCGAGGACGGCCGACTCGTTCCAGCGGGGCCGTACCCATGGCGGGTTACCCACCTGAAGATCGAAGCCGCCGCCGCGGGCGAAGACGAGGGCGAACTCCAGCTCCCAGTGCAGGAAGCCCTGCTCCTCCGCGATGTCGCGGACCGTCCGTAGCCACGGGAAGCGGTCCTCCGGGTTGCCGGGGTCCATCCCCATGAAGGCGGGGATCGTGTCTTCGAACTTCTTCAGTTCGTCGAGGCTCTTGGAGGCGTCGAGGAGGGTACCGGTCCACTCTTCGGCCCGGCCCAGCATGGCTTCCAGGAACTCCAGCCAGTCGTCCAGGTCCTTGAGGGGAACAAGCCGTCGCTTCTCCGGTTTCGGCTTCGCGGCCTTCTTCGTCCCTACCGGCCCAACCTTCTGCAGTTCCACGACCACGTCATCATCGGCGGACGAGTCGGGCCCCCAGATGGTGGTCTGTTCCGGCCCTACGGAGAACAGGGCCACCGCTTCCACGTAACGCGGTCCAGCCGTTGGCGCCGGGACGACCGGCGGCTGCGGAGAGTCCCGCGCCTCGGGCTTCTCCCCAGTCAGAGGCACGTCACCGAGAACTTCGCGAAGACCGTCCGCGTCGCTGACCGCGGTTCGGGCCGTGTACTCGCCGTCGGTCCCGTCCAGCAGCCCGGCCTTGTCGACCGGCCAGAACCACAGGGCGCACCAGGCGTCCATGACCGTCTTCAGCCGCCAATAGGGGGTGTCGACGGCTTTGAAAAGGTCCTCCAGCACCTTTTCCTTGGGCACCGGCCGGTCGGGGTACTGCAGGAAGGCGTACTCGGGATCCTTCGGATCGGCTTTCCAGACATCGATCCGGCGCGCGATCTCCTTCTCGGAGAGCTCCATGCGCTTGACGACGGCCGCCCAGAGGAACTCGACCCGCCGGGCGGCGTCCCGCAGCCGGGTGAACTGCGAGGGTGTCTCCCGCTTCGGCCGCTTGGTCTTGGGGTCGAGCTTGGGGGTGCCGTCCTTGTTGAGGTGCGCCGTGCTGCGCTGGGGACGCTGGAGGATCCCCTTCTTCCAGGCGGCGAGTTGCTCCACGCCTTCCTTGGCGAGGTCCTTGGCCTCCGCCCAGCCCGTCACCGCGGCCCAGCCGACGTTCGGAAGCAGGAATTGGTGCACCGCGTCATCGGGAAGCGGCTGCGGCTCGCTGTCGGTGGGGAAGGCGAGTGGCGTCGGCGCGCTCTTCGCCTTCAGCCAGAGCTTGTCCTTGCCCGAGACGTGGTCACCCGCATGAACCGCGCGGCGCGCGCCGATGAGCGAGTTGCCACGGCGCAGGTGCAGACCGAACCATGGCGCGCGCATACCAGGGTGCATGGTGTTGAGCCACAGCGACACCTCGGCCAGTTCGACGCCGGTGGCGTTGAGGTCGACCCCGTAGGCATTGTGCAGGGCAATGTACGCCTTGGCCCGCTGCTTCTCGGTGACCGCGTCGGACGCCGGAATGCTGATGCCGAGCTCTTTCTGGCGGCGACGCAGATACTCGTCGGCGACCTGGTTGATGGCCTCGTTGAGGAACGCGCCCGAGCCGAGCGCCGGCTCGCAGATCTTGTACCTCAGCAACTCTGATGCTCGCGTCTCGATCACCTTCCCGTTCTCGTCTCGCTCCTGGTCGAGACGGTTCTTGAGGGTGAGCTCGACGGTGACCTTGGTCAGTGATTCAGGGGTGTAGTAAGAGGCGGACGTTTCCCGGTCGCGGCCGGCGAGCCGGTAGACGAAGGAGCCTTTGTCGTACTTCTTGGGTCCGCGCAAGCCCTTGCGGGCGTCGTCCTCGCCATAGTGGACGAGGGTCTGGTCAGGGTACTGGTCCTGCTTCCAGGACGGGATGAGCCACGACCCCTGGTCCGGGTCGCCGCCCCTGGCCACCTCGCACAACTCTTCCTCGGCGATGATGCCCGTGTAGGACATCAGCCCCTCGTAGACGGCGCCGAGCTGGTTGATGCCAAGGTTTCGATAAGAGATGAAGCCGCCACGTTCGCCTCGTTTGCCCCTCTTCATGGTGAGCAGCCGCAGCACCTCGTGCAGGGCTTCGTTGCGCAGGCGCAGATCAAGCCAGCGCGGCTCATCGTCCTCGTCGCAGCGAGGGTCCAGGACACCAGTGCCGATGAGCCGGATGGCGGTCGGCTCGAAGAGTTCGCTGCGGAGCGCCTCGAAGCGCAGGCCACGGTCCTCGCTGCGGCGGGCGGCCTTGGCCTGGCGGGTCTGCTCGTCGTCACCGGGCTGATCGTCGTCCGGTTCCGTGCCGTACGCACGATGACCGAAGTTGACCTTGTTGAACAGGACATCAAGGGAGGCGAAAAGGTGAAAACCGTTCTTAGCCTCCTCCTCAACGAGCTCCTCGTCACGCTCGACGAGCTCCCGCAGCCGTGCCATCGAGTAGCCGGCCTCGTACGATCCGTCGTCGGCGGGCAGGATGCCGAGCTCGGGACGGGCTTCCGCATACAGCAGGAACAGGATGCGGTAGAGATACCGCAGCGCTTCGCGGGTGAGTTCCCTGGCGAAGGGAATCTTGAGGCTTTCGATATCGGCGGGGACGACGTTGTTCGCCGGCTCGGCCATCCGGCGCAGGACCTCGTTGGCGATGATCTCCACCGAGCGCTGCAGGCCATGGCGCAGCTCGCTGGAGACGCCGACCGCGTTGTCTGCGGAGCGCTTGAGCAGGGCATCGATCGCCCGGCTCCGGTCATTCTCGCCGGGGCGCAGCATGTCGAGGCTGAACAGGGCGGCGATGGTGGCGAGTTCGCCCTGCTGGCTCCGGTCGTTGCGTTCCAGCGCTGCGTCCAGATTGACCGCCAGATAGCGTCCCTCGCTCCATGCCTGACGGTCGGCGAGCACGATCACACCGCCGCACAGCAGCAGGATGAAGCGGGGGTGCGGGCCGCCCGCTTCGCCGATCTCACTCTGGAAGAGCCAGGAGGCCAGGGCCGGGCCCTCGTCGTACGTTTCGCTCGCGCTCACGCGCAGGGGCGCCAGCAGTCGTCCCGCGCCGTCGGCATTGAGGGCGGCGTCGTTGACGGCGGACCAGCCGCAGTCGAGAGCGATGATGCCGTGGCCGTGATAGGCGACGGTCACGGAGTGAGCACGGCCAGCGCGGTGCACAGTGAGTTCAGCCGATGTCGGCTCGTAGCCGAGCGCCCGCAGCACCGTCTGGTGCCATTCCGCCAGCCGCTTGCCCCACTCCGGGTCGCCGTACGTGGCGAGCCGGGCTTCGTCGTCGGCATCGGCCTGGGTGGTCTCGGCGAAGTAGCCGCGCATGTCCTCTGCGAGATACGCGCCGCGGAGTGTGCGCAGAAGTTCGCGTGGAGTTCTGCGCGGGTCGTTCTCGTCGCCTTCCTTCGACGCCCAGACGGCGAACAGGCCCTTCTTCAAATCAGTGCCGAGCTGTTCGGCGAAGTAGTGCGCGGACAGGTACTCACCACGGTTGGTGAAGGTGTCGAAGTCGGTGCTCATCGCGGGGTGCCTCCTCCAGCGGCGGCGTGCGGCTCAAGGACGGCAAGCAGGCGCAGCATCGGCTCTCCAGCCGTCTCCAGAGACTTGACCAGCTTTAGCCGTCGTTCGGCCGTCCGGTTCAGCTCCGCTTCTTTCGGACGGGCTCTGGCGAAGAGCGCTTCCTGCCGCCACTCGGCGACACGGCGGCGGTACGGCGCGAGGGTGTCCTCGATCAGCCGGCGATACTCCGTTTCGAGGGCGACGACGTGCCTCCGGGCGGCGTCGATCGCGTCCGGCACGAGCGCACTGAGACCGGGCAGGTCCCGGGGAATGGCGCGGCCGGGCATGTTGGGGCCGACGCCGTAGCGTTCCAGGACCGCAGCAGTCAGCGGTACGACGACGGGGTCACCGGGGAGATGGGAGACGGCCATCCATTCGACGATGGTGGGCTTGCCCAGCGCGTTGGAGTAGATGCCCTGCACAAGGTACGTAGGGGAGTCCACGACGGCGGCGAGCACGGGAGCCTGGTGCCGGCCAATCTCAATCAGGACCTTGTCCGTGAGCCAGTCCAGGACGGGGTGGACGTCGGTGACGTACGAGACGTTCGGCCATTGGGAGGCGGTGGTCTCTCGTGCGGCCTTCAGACGTGCGGCGGCGAGTTCCTTGACGAACGTGACGCGCATCCGTCCCGGCTCCGATTTGCGCGGCAGGATCTGCTGCTCGTCCAGGTAGGACTTGGGGAGCGCCTTGAGCCGATGCAGCAGATCTCGCGGGGGTTCGAAGGCGATGGTGCCGTCGTCGTCGCGGCGCAGCGACAGCATGTCCTCGGGATTCGGGCGGCAGACCTGCCGCAGCGCCACCTCGAAGTACTCGGCGGTGGATCGGAAGAGACTGGGCACGACGGCATCGGGCACTTCAGGGTGTTCGTGGACTGCGCCCACCTGGCCCAGGAGCCCGGCGAGGAAGGCCGTCCCGCCCTGCCGGGAATGTTTGATGGACTCCTCAACCGTACGGCCCGCGATCAGATCCTGGGTCAGGCGGTTCTCCTCTTCCTTGGCGCGATAGAGACCGGTGACGGCCTCGGCGGAACCCTCAATTTTGTGGGCCTCCTCCTCGCGTTTGAGGAGCTTCTCCCCGACCAGCCGGTCATCCAGTGTGCGCGGCTGTCCGGTCGCCTCATCCGTGCGCCACGGAAGGTCGCTGGTGAGGATCAGCGCGCGAAACTCAGGGGCCTTCTCTTGTCCGTAGCGGTCGATACGGCCGTTGCGCTGCTCGATACGGATCAAGGACCAGGGCAGGTCGTAATGGATCAACAGGTTGCACTGCTGGTGCAGATTGACGCCTTCGGAGGCGACGTCTCCGGTGAACAGGATGCGTACGGGGTCGTCGCGCAGGCCGAACTTCTCGACGATGGCCTGTTGCTCCTGATCCGTGGTGGCCTCACCGTGCATGACCAGCACGGCTCCACCGAATCCCAGCCAGGGCTTCTTCTCGTCGGCGCCGGCGACATGCTCGAAGCCCAGGGCAGCGGGGACCTTCTCAGCCAGCCACTTCGACGTGGGGATGCTCTCCGAGAACACCACCACCCGGGTATCTGATCCGGGCCCGACGCCCATGCATCGGAGCTCGTCGACCAGCGCGGCCAGCTTCGCCGAGTCCTGGTCCTCGATCTGCTCGGCGAGGCGTCGCAGGTCGACCAGCGCGGCGCGCTCCACTTTCCGAGCCGCCTCGGCCTCCTCGCCCCGTACTGGCCGCTTTCGGGATTTGCCGGCCACCGGGTCGTCGAGAGTTCCGATCCGGGCCTTGATCGTTTCCAGCAACGCCTTGTGCGAAGACAGGAAGGACTTCAGCAACCGATAGGGAACGAGTTGATTTCCGCTCACCGATGGCGCCGACGGATCAGCGGGAATCCAGCGTGTGGCCAGTTCCCGGAAGACCGCCAACTCCTTGTCTGTGGCAGCTACGGGGAGAGGCTTCGACGGGCCGCGATCCGCCCAGGCGCCCTTGAGTGACTCACGTACCTCCGGCGAGTTCTTCGTGCGCCGGATGTAGAGATGGCTAAGGTTGTCCACCTCGTACTGGGCTGGGTCGGCGATCGCCGCCTCGTCCAGCAGCCTGACCAGTTCGGCGAAGGAGGCGACGTCGCCGTTGTGCGGGGTCGCCGATGCCAGCACGAGCGCGTCCGTCTTGCGGGCCAGCAGACGGGCCAACGCGTTGTTCTTCGTACCCCGGTTGACGAGGTTGTGAGACTCGTCGATGACCACCGAATCCCACTCGGTGTGCTCCAGGTGATGGGCGTACACATCGCCCTTCAGCGTGTCCATGGAGATGATCACACGCTTGAAGTAGGCGAACGGATTCCGCCCCGCGGGGATGTCCTGCTGCACCCGCTGGATTCCGGTCGAGTCCAGGCGTACGAGCGGAATCCCGAACCTGGTCCACAGCTCACGCTGGAACTGCTCCAACACATGCTGCGGCGTCACCACCAGAATCCGCTCGCCACGCCCGCGCCGGATGAGCTCGGCCAGGAGCACCCCGATCTCCAGGGTCTTGCCGAGGCCGACCACGTCGGCGATCAGGATCCGCGGCTGCGGGTTCTTCATCGAAAGCGCCAGCTCGGCCGGCCGCAACTGGTGAACCTGCTGATCCATGAGGAAATTGTTCGCCAGCGCAAGTCCATGCTCGGTCTGCGGCAGGAACGTCTTCCGGATGACCGCTTCAAGGAAAAGCCGGGAACGGCGGTGATTCGGCGAATCGTCGGGCACCAGCTTGGTCTTACGCGGATCCAACTCCTGAACGGCGTCAAGCCGGTTGTAGAAGGTGGCATCCATCCCACGAACAAAAGAGGAGATACCGGTTACATCGACCATCCACCCATCACGAGCAGTCGGTGTGCACTTGCGCACCAACCACAACTCGTCACGGATCTGAACCTGGGTTCCCGGCGCATATCCGCCGGTGGGGGACAGTTCCACTACAGGCGGTGCCTCGCCAAGCGCTCCAGCATCCTGCACGGCATCATTTCGCCCGGTCATAGTCCCCACCTCGACGCCCACCGCCCGCTCCGATTCTTCGCCCACGGCGTTCTTCCGCCAAGCGTCCCATCAGACACCGGGCGCGCGCCGTCACAGTTCGGCATCCACCGCGTACTCCGCCCTCAATTCATCAGCGACCCGCTTGGACACTGGTGGGCGCCCGCTTCCGGGCCCGTTGCTCGGCGTCGCCTCAGATCGCTCGGGCTCCTGCTCACCTCCCGCCGTCGGAGTGTCAGCCTGACCACCATCAAGAGGCGACTCCCCAGCGTCGGCGATCTCGCCCTGATTTTCGAGGAGCTTCTCGACCGATGGCGTCAGCAACTCCTTCGCCGGGTCCGGCAGGTTTCCGGTGGTGGTGCGCGCGATCAACGCGAGTCGCGCGTCGGCCGGCGTCAATCCGGCGGACTTCAGCAGTTCCCGGCATGCGTCGGCCGTGGCATCAAGAGTCGGCCGTGCCTCCGGATCATGGGCGAGCATCGAGGAGATCAACGGCTTGAGCCCAGCCGGCACGCCGTTCAAGTTCGGGCCGAGGTCAGGGTTCGTCACCTGCATGGCCACGGCCTCCCACCCCGCACCGTCGTACGGATAGTGGCGGGTGGCCGCGTACAACAGCACCGTTCCCAGCGCATACACATCAGCCGCCGACGTCACCCTCGGATTCCCGCTCGCCTGTTCCGGAGGCATGCACCGTACCGTCCCGATGATCATGCCACTGTGCGACAGGGACTCCATCGAGGTGTCCATGAAGGCCCCGAGCCCGAAGTCGATGATCATGGGGCCTTCTCTGCCCATGATGACGTTCTGTGGCTTGAGATCCCGGTGAAGCAGTTTGGCGGCGTGTACGGCGCTCAAGCCCTCGGCGAGGAGCATGCCTAGACTGGCGACCAGCGGCAAGGGGAGGACGCCGTCCTGGTCCACACTCGCCAGGAGCGTGCGTCCCGCCACGTACTCCATGGCAAGCCAAGGCCTGTCCGCGAACGAATCGGCATCCAGGAAACGCGCCACCCTGTTCGTGCCGATCACCGTGCGCGCGATCAGCGCTTCCTTCTCGAAGCGCGCCCGCGTGTGCGGATCGAGCTTGTCGCTCCGGATCAGCTTCACCGCCACCGGATCGCCGCCTGGGGTGTAAGCGAGATAGACCTCCCCCATGCCCCCGGAACCCAACTCCTTGACCACGGTGTAGCGGCCGATCCGCTCGGGCATGCTCGTCATTCGCCGTTCATCACTCCCTGTGCGGCACCCGCGAAGCCCGCACTCGCCTGGATCTTTTCGCTGATCGCGGAGAAACGGATACGTTCCTGTTCAAGGCGGATCGAGGGCCCGTGGCTGTGGGCGCGCAGTTCATGCCACAGGCTCGCCTCGGCCGCCGTCAGATGGGCAAGGGGCTGGGTAACCTGGCTGGGTTCCCTGGCCCAGTGTGCTTGGTGGTCCATGAGGGTGTCCCGGTCCATCAACATGGAGATGACGTGCGGATACCGGCCGCGGAGCCTGTCGAGGATGGCGAAGCCGTGGGTGTCGATGTCGCCCCAGTAGATCAGGGCGGTGTCGGCCAGCCACGGAAGTGATTCCAGCACGCCGACGGAGTAACCACTGCCGAAGACGGCCATGCCACCAGGCACGGCGGGGAAGGCCAGATAGCTGGCTTCGTTCTCGACGACGTACACGGTGGTCACCGAGGCTGGGCGGGTGGTGAACTCCTCGGCGCGTACGGTGAGGTCGGTGAAACCGGCCAGATGCGCGCCGTCCAGCAGGCGGAAGCGGACCTGCTGGGGCTTCTTACGGAAGCCGTACCGTCCTTCGAAGTCCGAACGTGGCAGGTCGTCGCGGACGCGGGACGGGTCGAGTCGAGCGTCGAGGAGCGCGGTCAACGCCCCCTTGTGGCGTTCGATGAACTTGGTGTCGACGCCGGGCACGTCGATGTGCCGCAGGTATACGCCCGGGTGAGCATGCTGGTCGATCCAGTGGACGGTCGCCATGATCGATGGCCAGGTGTCGGCGAGAGCCAGCACCTTCATGGGGTTGGCGGCCATCCAGGCGGCGATCTGGGGTGATCCAGCGGCATCGGCGTGGAGAGTACGGAAGGCGCGGACGTCACCGCTGGTCTTGAGCAGGGCCCAGAGGGTGTCCTGATCGTCGATCCAGGCGCGGGCGGGGATGCTGTTCGCGCCGATGGTCCGACCGCCGACCTGTTTGTACTCCACGCGCAGCCGGGTCTGCTTCTCCCATTGGGCGACCCAGGTGCGGACCTGCTCGAACCGCGCCGCCAGCTCGCTCGGGCGGGGTCCGCGGATCGGCACGTCGATCGGCTGCCAGGGTTCTCCTGTCGCGAGCGAGGTCAGGTACTTGCCGGACGACCACCGCTTCATGAGCAAGGCCCGGACGTCGTCGGGCGTCGTCCAGGTCATAGGCGCAGACCGGCTGCGCGGGCGATCTGGCGGGCCTTGTACTCCTCGATGGTGAGGGTCTGCAGCCGGGAGTACTGGCCGTTGACGTTGTCGACGTAGCCGACGGCCGACACGAACGGCTCGATGATGTGGATCTTTTGCAGCGGTGTGACGATCATGAGCTGTAGTCCGAGGCTGCGAAACAGTTTGAGCGCGAACCGGGTCGACTCGTCCGAGCCGCGGCCGAACGCCTCGTCGATCACCGCGAACCGGAAAGTCTTGGACCGGGTGACACCCCATTCGAGTTTGAACTGGTAGGCCAGCGAGGCCGCCAGGATGGTGTAGGCGAGCTTCTCCTTCTGCCCGCCGGACTTGCCACTGCTGTCGGAGTACGTCTCATGTTCCGAGTCGTCGAAGCGGTTGCGTTCGGAGGCCGAAAACACAAACCAGTTGCGGACATCGGTGACGCGTTTGGTCCAGGCACGGTCCTCGCTGGTCAGGCCGTCGCGGCCACGGAACCGTTCGATGAGCCGGCTGACCTGGAGGAACTTCTCTTCCGAGTACTGGTTGGAGGCGTTGCCCGACAGCGTCCCTGCGGTGCATTCGCGCAACTGAGCCTGGAAGTCACGTACGTCGGTGTTGGGGCTCGGCTCGGCCTGCAGGCGGATGTAGCGGCCAGGGTTGTACTCGACGGCGAGCAGGGAGTCGTTGATGACACCGACCCGCTGGCGGATCAGGTCGGCCTGCTGGCTGAGCTTTGAGCTGAACCCGGCGATGTCGTTGATGGTGTTGATGTTGAGGTAGGTCTTGAACTGTTCGCGGAAGCGGGGCAGATCGTCGCCGACAAGCCGATCGTGCAGTTCTCGGTAGCCCGGCGCGGAGTGGACCGAGTCATCGAAATCGGTGGTCTCGTTCGGGTATCTGCCGCGGAAGGAGGCCATCTGAGTGGCGATTCTGCCAGCGAGGCTGTTCTGCGACTTGAGCCGCCGGTCGATCTTCTCGCTCAGGTTCTTACCCGCCTCGGCCTGGGCCGGGTCACAGTCCGCCGGGTCACCGGTGCCGGGGAATGCCTTTTCCAAGTCGCCGTAGTGTGTCACGGCCCCGGCAGCGGCCGGTTCAGCGAGGATCGTCGCGGATCTGCCGACCTCTTCGTCGGCGGTCTTCAGCCGACTCTCCAGGCCGCCAATGCTCTTCAGACAGGCTTCCTGATCGAGCTGGGCCCGTTTCAGGTCGATGTCGACGGCATCGATCTCGTCAGTGAGGCGTTCGAGTTCGCTGGAGGCCTGCCGTAGCTTGGCCAGCTCCGCGGCCAGGTCCTCGATCAGGTTGACCTGGCCATTCCAGTCCAGCTCGGTGAAGTCAATCGTCTCTGCGAGCTGGGTCAGCACCTTCATGTGGTCCAGGCAGGTGCCGTGTTCACCTTGCAGCAGGCCGTGCCGGGTGTGGAGGGTGTTCTGCTGTTCCTGGACGGTGGCCGCCTGTCTGAGCAGAGCGTCGATCTTCTGTTCGTTGGTCCAGCCCAGCACGTACTGGCTGCGGTCGTCGATGCGTGTGGTGTCGTTCTTCTCGTGCCGGCCACGACCGCCTTTGATCTGACCGGCAGTGGTGATGGCATACGCGGCGCGGCGGAATTCGGTCATCGTCTCGGCGCACAGATGACCGGCTCGCACCACCAGCTCCCGCTCCAGCCACGGGTAGAACTCGCTGTCCTTGATCTCGAGTTTCGCCGCCAGCACCGGACCGTTCTCCCGGATGTCCCGGCTCCAGGCCGGGAGAACGGCCGGGACCCGGTAATAGACGATCCGGGTCCCGAGATGGTGCTCGTTGATCCAGTCCGACACCTCGGTATACAGGTCTTCGGGGACCAGCATCGATAGCGCGAAGGGGCGCAGCAGCCGTTCGGCGGCGCCTTCCCACCGGGCTTCTTCCGCCCGGACCCGGATCAGCTCCCCGGCGAACGGCAGGTCACTCTCCCGTACGTCGAGCTCGCCGCAGAGCCAGGCCCGCAGCTCCAGACTTTTCCTCGGCAGATTGTTCTTACGACTGCGCAGGCTGAGGATCTCCTTGCTGAGCTCTTCCGCCCGCTCTGCGAGCCGCCGCCGTTCCAGCCCCAACTCTTCCAGGCTTGTCTGGAGCTCCGCACGCTTCTGCTCGGTGGCCGCCGCCATGGCGGTGATCTCCCGGAGCCGTACGGCGAACTGCTGCGCGGTGTCCACGGGTGCCAGGCCGACACGGGTCAGCCGGTCGGCGAACACTCTGGCCCGGCCGGCCCGGTCGTCCCGGCTCCGCCCGGCCTCGGCGATCAGCTTCTCCAGCTCACCGATCCGCGCTCCGCCCTTGCCGTCCCGTTCGGCTACGAGGCTGTCCAGTCGCCGGTTGAGGCCACCGATTCGACCAGCGAGTTCCTGATTCTCTCGCTGCCGGTCGCTCAGCTCTTCACCAAGCTGGTCGATCCGCTGCTGTAGCAGCCGGGCCTTACGGTCGGCGAAGAAGTACCGCAGTGCCTCCCGCTGCCCCTCCAGCCCACCGATTTCCGTCCGCAACGCCTCGTAGCGCTCACATTCGGCCAGCAGCGGCGTCAATGCCGCCAACTGCTCCTCCGCCCGCTTCACCGCATCATGCGCACGCGTCAGATCGTCGAAGTGCGCGATCAGCTTGGCCGTCCAGGCGGCGGCGTCGAACGGCTCCAGCATGTGGTCGCGGACGAACTCGTTCAGGTCACTGACCGACTTCATCGACACCGTCTGGTGGAACAGCTCCATCGCCTGCTCCGACTCGATCCCCAACCGGCGCCGGAAGTCCCGGCCGTACTCGGGAAAGGCGTCATATGTCCGGGCTCCGGCTCCGCGCAGCCTCCGCTTCAGCGCGGCGATGTCGGTGCCGAAGTCCGCGAAGTCGGCGGCCACCGAAAGGTCACGATCGGCGATCGCATAGAACCGCTCCGGCTGGTTGGCGTCCTTCATCCAGAACACCTGCGCCAGGCTCACCATCGCCTCGTACCCCTCGTTGGCGAACACACCAACGAGCACCGAGAAGGAGTCCGCGCCGCGCAGTGCCACCGGCTGGGAGGTGCCGGTCTCCTCGTTGCGCTGCGACTTGTGAAATCCCAGGACGTACGAACGCAGGCTGCGTTCCCTGGTCTCCGCGCCGGCGGCCTTGTTGTAGGCGATGCGGTGCGCAGGCAGCAGCAACGTGGTCACCGCATCCACGATCGTCGACTTGCCCGAGCCGATGTCGCCGGTGAGCAGGCCATTGCGCCCGTCGATCCGGAAGGTCCACACCTTGTCGTGGAAGGTGCCCCAGTTGTAGAGCTCCAGCCGGCTCAGCCGGTACCCCGCCAGGCTCTTCTCCTCGTCGCCGACAAGCTCCACCGGGCTGAACAACGCCTCCGTCACAGCGTCTCCTCCGTCCCGGACAGCTGAGCGGCGTACGTGGCCAGGCCCTGCTCGAACCCGGCCAGCCATTGTCCATCCACGAACGCCTTGAGGATCCGCCGTACCTCGAACAGGTTGTCCTGACCGGTGACCCGCCGAAGAAAGCCCAGCTCGACCACCTTGTTGATGTGCGCGTCGACCTGATTGACCAGCCTCGCCTCGTTGCTTCCCTCCGGCAGGAAGATCGCCAACATCTCCGCGATCTGATCCCTGGTCAACATCAGCCGGGTATCGCCACCACGCGCGTCGAACTCGGCCAGTCGTTTGCGCAGCAGCGCCAGCAGAAGACTGACGTGGAACGACAGCGACCGGCGTGGGATCAGCCGAGGCGGCCCTTCCTCTCCATCTTGCTCGGGCCGCGAGCGCAGGAATGCGTATCCTTCGGCCTCGTCGATCACCAGCGACAACCCGAGAACCGCCACGTGGTCGCGGACCTGCGCGTGCAGATCGAGCAGATGCCGCCACGCCTTCTCATGGGTGTCGCGGTACACCACACCCTTCATCACCTGGGTCACCGCCAGCGACAACTCCGCGCTCAAGGGCTCGCCTCCGTTCGGGCGAAGGTGACCCGCGGCAGCCTCGCCCGCCGCTCGGTTCCCTCCTCATCGAACCAGTCCACCTCGTCGACGCGCGCCTCATCGAACACCACACAGAACGAGTCGTCGGTGAGCGCCAGATAACTCACCAGTTCGGCCAGCCCATGCGTCAAAGGTCGCCCACGTACCAGGTCGGCCAGCGCTATCTGTGCGCGGCCCGCCAGTGCCCGCCGCACCCCAGCCGCCAATTCCGCCCGGTCGACGTAGAACTGCTCGAACAGTGCGTCGGCCTCGAACTCCTGCCCGCCCGCCTCGATCGACGCGCTGTTGATCGGCCGCCGCACCCGCGGCGTATACAGAGGCCGCTCCATCGGCAACCCGAGCTCCGGAGCGGTCCCCTCTAGCTCTGTGGCCACCGGCAGGTCCCTGTACGCCCGCATGGTCAGGGCATGCTTCTCGATGCTCCGAACGATCTCCACCACACGCCGGTTCTCCGCCCACACTTGGTCGTCCAGGAAGCGCCGCAGTTGCTCTGACAGTTGACGCACGGTCGCCTGAGTACGTTCACCGGCATCCAGCCAGTCATGGTGCACATACCGCATCCGCGGATCCGGCTCGGTGATCTCCTCCAGCGCCTGCACCTGCTCCAGCAACCCGGCCAGTTCTTCCTGGCGAGCACTCGACAGCAGGAAGTCAAAGAACGCCTGGAAGCTCTTGCCCTGGTCGGAGTCGGCGATGCTCTCCCTGTTTCCGAGAATGTCGTCCAGCAGCGCGCCCTTGGACCCGTCCCAGGTGGAGATCTTCTCCCGCAGGCGCCTGTCGAGCGCCCGGAAGTTCGCCTCCACCTCACGAAAATCAGCCAGCAACTCCCGCGCCGTACTCGTGAACTGCTGGTAACGCTCACGCTGTGCGGTAGGGCCCAGCGGCTCGAAATCCCCGGCCGCCACGCGCGCCATCTCCTCGTCGATCTGCTGACGTCTCCGCCTCAGCTCCTCTAGGCGGGTCTCCGGGTCAGCCTCGGCCCCGAACACCATCTGCCGAAGCAGATCGAAGATCGTGTTCAACCGCGACTCGGTGCCGACGAACGACCGCTCCGTCAGCGACCGCAGCCATACCAGCGCCTTCTCCACTGCGGGTGTCGCGTCGTAGTAGGGCTCGTCCGAGCCTCCCGGGTAGTACTTGCGCAGATAGCCTGCCCGGGGATCGGCCCAGTCATCCAGGTATGCCTTGGCCGTCTTCGGGAACGTTCCCTCGCCCAGCCGCTCGTTCAGCGCGTACAGCTCATCGTCCAGCCGACCCGCCAAGTCCGCTGCCGAGACCGACCGTGCGTTCTCATCGACGAACACCCGTCCGAGGAAGCCCAACACCAGAGCCGCATGATCAGCACGCAGTAACCGCCACGCGGCACTCTGCCGTCGCAGCGCGCTGATCTCCTCGAAATCCATCCCCTCACCATCCCCGCGCACATGTTAAGCACAGAGCTCGACAAAGTCAGGCAGATCCTTCAAAGCCCCTCGCCGGATCATGCTTGCTGTGCGGCGTACTCGGTACGTTCCTACGGCATCCCGAACGGCGCGCTCTCGACTGGCAGTTTCAAAGGACAAGCGCAGACATGTCCAAACCTGAATAGATGACGCGGAGCTGCCTGCCCGGCACGAACGTTGTCAGGCCAGGTAGATGTGGTGTATGGGAACAGGGATGGCGGTGGGCCATGTGCGTCCGGTGGCGCTCAGTCCTCGGACACAAACCGAACGCACATGTGGGGGCTCCGGAGCGATCCGGGCCTCCACATACTGCTTTTCCAGGTAGAACGTGAGCTTCAGGCCGAGCTGGGTGTAGAGCGCGGCCTTGTCGTCCGGGTCCGCTTCACCGACCAGCCGCACCAGGTCGCCGACCTCCTCGATCACCGACCTGATCTCCGCGACGCTGATGCGCTGCGCGGCCGGGGCGGCCTTGAGCTCACCCACCAGGCGGGCGCGTTCAATCTTCGTCTCGTTGATCCATCCGGCAATCTCGATAGGGTCCCCTCCGGCATCGAGGGCAGAGCGGTACTGACCCAGCTTGCGATCACACTTCGACAGGCGTTTCCGCAAGTCGACCAGGGCCGCCTCGTTGGGGTCGATCACCTGCTCGGCCGCGGCCGCGATCGTGCGTTCCAGCGACTTCGGCCCGAACTCGGTCCCCAGCCGGCCATCGACCTCATCCAAGATCTCCGACTCCCGCAGGTCATCCGCAGCGCCGCCTCCGACGAACAGACCGCGACCCGCCTCTACATCGCTCAACCCCATCGAGGACTGCCCCGGCCTCCACCAGATCCCCCTCTACAACGAGCCCACCCTGCTGGTGGCCCGCGCCGGGCATCCCACACAGCAGGCGCATACGCTGCCGGAGCTGCTCCACTATCCATGGATCGTCCCGCTCGAACAGACCGCGCTGAAGCACGACCGACAGACGCCGCACCACGTCCAAGCGGTGAACGCCGGCAAGTTGCCGCGCCGACGCGCGATCCCTTGCGTTCAGACGTGAGCGCAGCGGCACGCCTTCCGTCCGCATCCGATTCCGCGCTACAGGGCGGCTTCGTTCATGTCGAC
Source organism: Nonomuraea sp. NPDC050478 (assembly GCF_044458265.1). NCBI lineage: Bacteria > Bacillati > Actinomycetota > Actinomycetes > Streptosporangiales > Streptosporangiaceae > Nonomuraea > Nonomuraea sp. NPDC050478. The sequence goes on from NZ_JBITHT010000001.1 coordinate 761,200, forward strand.
CATGGTGTCGAACGCCGGCAGGCCTCCAGCGGGAGCGCGGACGACGCCGACCTGAGCCGGCTTCGGCCGTGCGATGGTCGTGGCGGGACCCCAGGACACAACCTTGATCACAGCGCCGCCGTTGGCCCCTTTCCGCTTGTCCTCGACACTCCAGCCCGACCCGAACTGGAAGGGCAGGCCATTCGCATCGAAAATGAGGCGCCAGCCGACGGCCCTGTTTGCGATACTCGCGTCAGGCCGCTTCCCGGCCACCTCACGAAATGTGGGCGACAATTTGTAGAGCTCGCCGAACGTGATGGAGCCCGAATACCATCCGGTCTTCCTCATGGCCGGAGTTTTGCCGGCCGGATTCGGCAGGCCGAACTTCCGCTCGTCGGCGTCGGCAATCAGCGTCTTGAGCGTTCGGATCTCGAAGATGTTGATGACCTGGTCACGGAAAGCCGTGGCCGCGGGGGTGCCCTTTCCGCGCCGCGCCCAGGTCTTTCCCTCAGGCAGGCCGGCGGTCCACAACCGCCCCGTGTCGTAGAACCAGCCGTTCGTGTTGACCCAGCGGTGCGGCCGAGTCTGAGTGAGCAGGCTTTTCGCGACCAGATCGCCTTCGGCGGCGTGTTCCTTGGCGAGCGGGAGGTTCTCCCTGTCGAAGTTCACCCGGCGGGTGAGCCCTACCGCGGCGACTCCGTTCCTGCCCAGTTGCAGCCTTCCGTCCTGGATCGGGTTGAAGCGGAACACGCGGGCCATGTTGTTGGCGGATCTGTTTCTGCCGTTGAACGTGACGGTGCCGTACTGGGTGAACTTCATACTCGCGCCCTTGACAAGCTTCTGCTGCACGGCTCGCACCACATCAGGAATGGCGGCCTCGGCCGGAACCGGCGTTGCGAGCATCGCCGCGGGGCCGATGAGTACGGCGGACAAGAGCACTGGTGAACGGCGCATCGACGTATGCCTTCTGCTACAGGCCAGAGAACGGCCACTGATCGCGAAAGCGTACCATTCGCGTGAGCGAGTCTGCGGAGTTGAAGAACTCGAATCATTTGCCGTCTTCGCCTTCGCTTCGGTTCCCCTAGGCCACACCGTTTTTCAGGAGCGGAACCCTCAGCTCAGTCAGTCACGGCAAAAGACCCGCACTCGTCCTGGCGTGCGGCGAGCAGGCCGGCCGCGAGCCCACTGCAACCGGCAAGAAGCAACAGCCCGGACAGGTACATCGCCCACGGGCTGATGCCGCTGCCGACGAACTCCACCGCGAGCCACACCCACAGCACCGGGCCGACCCATCGCGGATGCACGTGCGAACGGAAGTGGGCGATCGACAGCAGCAGCATGCCCACTACGGTGCCGACCACACCGATCAGGAGGAACGGGACGATCAGGGCCGACTGCTCCTGCGCGGCGATCAGCTGGGAGTAGGCGTCACGGTAGGCGGGCTCATCGGCCATCACGACCTGGGTGAGCGTCCAACCGCCGGCTACGGTGTGGCCGAACGCGCCGAGCACCCCGAACACGCCACCGATGATCGTGAGCCGCGGAAACCTCGGCCGCAGCCAGGCGACCAGCCCCACGACCGCGACCGCGAACGGCAGTTGGGACCAGAGGAACATCTGGGCGGCGGCCGACGCGCCCGCACGCGCGTCGGCGATCGTGGCGAGCCACTGCGCCCGGTCATCGGGCAGCTCGGGCTGTAGGGCCATGAAGCCGACGCTGAGCAGGGCAAACGCGAGGAGGCAGACCGCTATGAGAATGCGAAGGTGTCGTGTCACGTGCGACAGTCAAGTCTGAGCGGCTCGTCGCTGTAGTCGGCCGAAAGTGGTCAGCGGTGTCAACTTCGGGCTGATGTCTTCGACCTGCCCGTCCCCTACAGTTGACCCCCATGGACGTGTGGTGGCGCCGGACCGCCGATGTCGGCCTGTGTCTGGCCGTACTCGTCACGGGCCTCACCGAGATATGGCTTCCGCTCGGATCGCGGCAGGGCGACGGGGATCCGCTCGCGACGAGCGTGCAGGTGCTGGTCGTCGCGGCTTCGCTGTGGTGGCGGCGCACCCACCCGATCCCGACGACCGCCGTGACGATTGTCGGGCTGTGCGCCTCGGCCCAGCTTGGGTTCCTGCTGTTCTTCGGGCAGTTCGTGCCGTTCCTGATCGCCGTGTTCTCGGTGGCGCGCCATGGCAAGGGACGCGAGCCGTGGATCGGTGCGGCTATGGCCGGCGCGGCCCTCATCTACGCCGACCTGCTCATCGATCTGCTCGGCGGGTTCGGCGAAATGCTGTACCACTGGGGTGTTGTGGGCGTCTGCTTCGCCTTCGGCCGCTGGCAGTCGATCATGGCCAGTCACGCCCGGTCCTCTCAGCGGCGGGCGGTGGCGGCCGAGGTCGCCGCAGCCGAACAGGCGGCACAGGCCGTCATCGAGGAACGCACCCGCATCGCCCGCGAACTGCATGACATCGTCGCACACGCGATGAGCGTGATGGTGGTACAGGCGGGCGCGGCCGAACAGATGGTCGCCGACGACCCCGACCGGGTACGCCGTACTCTCGCCACTATCCGACGCACCGGCAACGGCGCCCTCGCTGAAATGCGACGGGTAGTCACCATGCTTCGCGACACCGACGAGGTCGGCCTGCTCTCACCCCAGCCCGGACTGTCGGGCCTGCAGACACTGGTCGACGACGCTCGGAAATCCGGGCTTCCCGTGGAGTTCACCGTGGCCGGGGCGCCGCGGGCGCTGCCCGCCGGCCTCGACCTCGCAGCATTCCGGATCGTGCAGGAGGCGCTGACCAACGCGCGCCGCCACGCCAACGCCGCCACCGAGGTCAGCGTGGGAGTGACATTCAGCGCCGACGAGCTGCGCATCGACGTACGTGACGACGGCTGCGGACGCCCGGGCACCGCCGGAACCGGACACGGCCTGATCGGAATGCGGGAACGGGCGGCGCTGTACGGTGGAACGCTGCAAGCCGCCCCACTGCCCGACCGCGGGTTCGCCGTCGCCGCCGTCCTTCCCCTGGAACCGGCATGACCCGCGTGTTGATCGTCGACGACCAGGCGCTTCTACGGGAAGGCTTCCGACTCATCCTCGAAAGAGGCGGCCTGGAGGTCGTCGCCGAGGCCAGAGACGGAGTCGAAGCCGTCACCGCCTGTGCCGAACACCGCCCCGACGTCGTCCTCATGGACGTACGGATGCCCCGGCTGGACGGCATCGAAGCCACCCGGCGGATCGTTGCGCGGCAGCCCGGCGTCCGCGTGATGGCGCTGACCACCTTCGATCTCGATGAATATGTGTACGGCGCCCTGCGGGCGGGCGCCAGCGGGTTCCTCCTCAAGGACGTCCCTCCCGATGACCTGGTGCACGCGGTGCGCGTCGTGGCCCGGGGCGAGGCGATGCTCGCTCCCAAGCTCACCCGCCGGCTACTCGACCGGTTCGCCACAGCGCCTTCCACCAGTCCAGCTCCGCTGCCCAACGTGACCGAACGAGAAGCGGCCGTGCTGCGGCAGGTCGCACGAGGTCGATCGAACGCCGAGATCGCCGGCGCGCTGTTCCTCACCGAGGCCACGGTCAAGACCTATGTCTCCCGTCTGCTGACCAAGCTGAACCTCCGCGACCGTGTGCAACTCGCAGTCCTCGCGTACGAATCAGGCCTGGTCCAAGCCGGCGACCGAGGCTGGGACGCATAGCCCGTCACATCGGGCTCGTTTCCCAGCGCGATCGCCTCCGGCCCGAGCAACGCCTTGACGTCGGCGGCGAAGCTGGGCTCGGCTGTCTTCGTCGTAGCCTTCGAGAAGACGATTCTCCAAGGCCCACCGCCACGCTGAGCCATCGAGCACAGCAGAACCATCTACACGCGGACCCGCTTCGCGTGCTCCAGGGCGATCGCCGCGAGCCACAGCCAGGCGAGGACCGCCGCCATGTAGAAGGCGACCCCCGTCGGGATCAGCACCGCCATGCCCGAGACGATGAGCACGGGCAGGGCCACGCCGGTCGCGATGGAGACGACCTGCCAGAGGCGGGCGCGCTCGCGGCCGTACGCCCGCCCGAACACGAACGTCGCGGCGATCAGCGAGCCGAACGCGAGGTTGAAGGCGACGGAGTGCATGATCGCGGTGGTGGTCATCACCGGCTGCAGATCCTGAGTAGTGCCCTCGGGGAAGCCGAGGCCCGCGGGTGCGGGGAAGATCCCGGCCAAGATCAGGCCGGCGCCGAAGATCGCGGTGAGGACGGGACCGGCGACCGTGCGCGGCCGACCGGCCCGCGCCTCGCGCAGCCCGATCGCCAGCGCGATGACCGCGATCCCGCTGATGACGAAGGTGCTCGCCATCAGCCAGCCGCGGTCGCCGAGGCTGAGCATGCTGATCGCGTGTCTGGTCAGATCGAAGGCCGGCCGGGAGATCGCTTCGACTGTCGCGACGGCCATGAACAGGGCGGCCGCGAACGGTCCGAGGGCGAGGGGGAAGCGGGCGCTGGTCATGGGTCGATCCCTTCGGGGTGGATGGTGAAGGTCCTGTGCGATCACCGACATTTATTTTTGTCCATAAGATGATTGTTGTCTAGACAAAAACTTCATGTCGCTGCAGACTGTCCGCCATGAGATCGGAGCTCGCCCATGAGTAGGGACTTTCGGATCGAGCGGGAGAGCGAACTGCCCGCTGAGCCAGAGGACGTCTGGCACGCGGTGACGCGCGACTCCGCCGCCTGGTCGATCCCGTTGGACCTGTCCCGGAGCACGGTCGTGGTGTGGGAACCGCCCAGCCGGGGGGTGCTGCGGACGGAGATCGGCGACTGGTTCAACCAGATCTCGTTCGACATCACCCCGTCCCCGGGCGGCTCGTACCTCCGGTACGTGCACAGCGGCATCTTCGTCGACGACTGGGAGAACGAGTACGAAGGGGCGCGCCGCCACACCGAGCTGTACATGCACACCCTCAGCCAGTACCTCAGGTACTTCCGTGGCCGGAGCTTCCGACGTTTCGAGGCGCTCGCGCCGAAGTCGTCGATCACCGCCGACGCGCTCGACAGGATCCGCTCCGCCTGGGGTATCGCGGCGGACACGCCCACCGGCTCCGAGCTCACCCTGCCCGTGCCCGGCGCCGCCGCCAAGGCCGGGGTGCTCGACTTCCACGACGACGCCTTCATCGGCGTGCGCACCGAGGACGCCCTCTACCGCGCCTTCGGCCGCAACCGCTTCGGCTCCCCGGTGGCCGTCGGCGTGTACGAATACGGCGTCCAGACCCGCTCCGAGCGAGACTCGTCCCACGCGTGGACCGTCTGGCTGCGTGATCTCTACGGAGCGGCGACCGCACCATGAGCCTTCACTCACGCGGTGCACCTCGTGGGGCTGGATCGCCGCCGTCGTGTTCCTCGGGCGCGCCTCACTCTGCGGGACCAGACCGCCGAACGCGGTCGATGACCGGGGCGGGCCTGACATCCCGGGGTGCTGTGTCGTCGGACTGGTGACAAGCCCAGATCCCACCGATGGGAAGTGATGAGTGACGATGTCCGCGCACCGTGAGGTAGACGAAGCCGAGATCAAGCGGCTGGTCGAGACGATCGTCGAAGGAATCCGGGCCAAGGATCTCGAGACCCTGAGGCGGCTTTACGCGACGGACGTCGTCTCCTTCGACGTCGAGCCGCCGCTGCAACACGTCGGGATCGAGGCGAAGATGGCGAACTGGAGGAAGGCGTTCACGTTCTTCCGGGATGTGGATTACGAGCTTCGCGACCTGACGCTCACCGTTGGCGATGACGTGGCGTTCGGCCACGCTTTCGGTCGGCTCAGCGGCACGCTGGAGAACGGGACGGCGACGAAGGGCATGTGGGTCCGGGCCACGTTCTGCTTCCGGAAGACCGACGACCATTGGGTCGTCGCGCACGACCAGGTCTCTGTGCCGTTCGACGTCGCCAGCGGCAGAGCCGCGGCCGACCTTGAGCCCTGACGAGTCGCCGAAGCGCACCTGTCCGTGCAGGCGGACGCGCCCGGCCGGATGGTGAAGGGTTCGTGGCGGCACGATGAGACCTGGCCGCGGGACCAGAGTGCCCGGCGCCGGTGTGGCGCCGGGCACTCTCCGGGGCGGCGACGTCTCGCACGCCTGCGGTGACGGCTTCTGTGGCTCAGAATCCGATGGTCTCGCGGAGCAGCAGGACGGTGCCGCGTCCGGGCTGGGGTTCCGCGTTGAGGATGAGCAGGCGGTTGGGGGCACTGGGCGCGCCGTAGGCCTTCATGGCGCGGTCGTTCTCCAGCGGGAGGCAGTGGTCTTCGACGCGGCGCAGCGCGGTGGGCAGGTCGGACACCACCTTCTGCGCCCCGACGATCCAGATCGCGTGGGCTGCGGCGCCGGCGTAGCCGGGCAGCTGGCTTCCGGTGGCCGAGGCGACCACGAGGGAGCCGGTTTCGGTGACCGCGGCGACACTGCCCACGATGACGTCGGGGGTGGACATGAGCCGCCAGATCTCGCGCATCTGGGTGGCGCGGTCCATGGCCAGGCCGCGTGGCTTGACGGCGTCGTAGCGCCCGCTGGTGTTGATGTCCTCCTCGATGCCGGACAGGCGGAGCGTCTCGCTGGCCCCGGTGAACACGCTGGCGCCCTCGGGTATCAGCTCTTTGACGCGGGTACGCGCGGCGGCGCCGTCGTCGAGGATTTCCACGGTGAAGCCGTGGTCCGTCAGCGCGGCGGCCGCCCGCTCCAGGCGCTGCGCGGATGCCGGGTGGGTGAACGGTGCTGCCGGCGTTGAGGTGGTCATGAAGCTTCCTGTTCGCTGGATGACGTGTTCGTCTCGGCAGTACGACGACGCAGTCCCCGCGAATGTGAGGTGACGTGCCGACCTCACAGTTCGGCGCGCTGTCTCGTCGAACAATGAGGGCAGCTGCGACCGAGGGAGCCGTCGACACCATGACCACCCGATCCGAGCCAGGACACGGCCTGAGTGCGCTCATGAGCGAGCGGCGTCAGTTGATCAACCTCGCCTACCGGCTCCTGGGCTCCCTGGCCGAGGCGGAGGATGTCGTACAGGAGACCTACGCCCGCTGGTACGCCATGTCCCGGCAGCAGCAGGACGCCATCGAGTCCCCCGGCGCCTGGCTGACGAGGGTCGCCGGGCGCATCTGCCTGGACGTGCTCGGCTCGGCGCGCGCGAGGCGGGAGCGGTATGTGGGCGAGTGGATCCCCGAGCCGCTGCCCGAGCGTACGGAGTGGATCAGCGGGCGGCCGGGCGGTGCGACCGTCGACCCGGCCGACCGGGTCACCCTGGACGAGTCGGTCAACATGGCCTTCATGGTCGTGCTCGAATCGATGACCCCGGCCGAACGCGTCTCGTTCATCCTGCACGATGTCTTCTGCCACTCCTTCGCCGAAGTGGCCGAGATCGTCGGCCGGACTCCGGCGGCATGCCGCCAGCTGGCCTCCTCCGCCCGCCGCCGCATTCGCGAATCGCGGAGCCCCGCGAGTCCGACAGCCCAGCAGGCCGGCATCGTCAAGGACTTCAAGCAGGCGTGGGAGGCCAAGGACATCGACGCCCTGATCCGCCTGCTCGACCCCGACGCCACGGCGATCGCCGACGGCGGCGGCCTCGCCACCACCTTCCTGCATCCCATCGAAGGCGGCGGGCAGGTCGCGCGCGCCTTGGTCGAGATCGCCGATCAGAAGCCCGGCGACGTGACGATCCTGGAGCGTACGGTCAACGGTCAGCCCGGTCTGGTGGCTCAGCAAAACGGCGTCACCGTGACGGTGTTCGCGTTCGAGGTCGCGGGCGACCGGATCAAGCGGATCTGGGCCGTACGCAACCCCCAGAAACTCCGTCACTGGACGAGCTGAGGCGCGTCTCGGCCAGGGCGGCGGGGCCCTGGACGGTTCACTTGCCGTCGATCAAAAGCTGGGCGGACGTGACCGGTGTGATCTCCTTCAGGTATTTGTTCGCCAGCAGCCAGCTCACCGGGACCTCGTCGTCCGTCTGCGGGAGTTCGGGGAAGTATCTGCTGATCACGTGGTATTGCGTGCCGCCGCCCGGCATCTGGAACGCGGGCGCGGCCGGGCCCACCTCGACGCGGAACGACTTGAGAACTCGGAACGCGTGATAGTTGCACAGGTGCTGGGGGTCATCGGGGTTGGTGTTCAGGTTACGCGGCGGCAGCCCTCGCCTGATGTACAGGTCGCCCATCGGCGCCAGGAACGACCCCGAATAGCCGCCGAACCGGTCGAGTTTCATGCCGGCCTGCAGGAAGGTCGTCTTACGCAGCAGCCGGCCGTTCGGGAAATCGCCGGAACGGCCGAAGCCGGCGTCGGGCGGGAAGCGGTAGTTGTTCGTGGTGTAGTCCCAGTAGCGCGAGAGGAAATGCTGCGGGGAAAGCTCGCCCAGCGGCACGTAGCCGCGCAGGATCGCGCCCAGATGACCGGTCCTCGGCAGGACGGTCGGCCCGAGGTCGGGGTCGCCGGTGATGTAAGGAGGTCCGCAGACCCGGTGGCCGGCCGGGGGACGGGAATCGTCCTTGCCCGGGGGCGGCGACGGGCGGACCAGCCGGGTCTCGGACTGGACGGCGCTCTCGGCGTGCGCGGCCACGCCGCCCATGCCGCCCATGGCGCCCAACATCGTGCATATCGCGGCGGCCAGCATGGCGCCCCGTCGGTTGTACCGCATGACTTTCCCGTCGATCCTGGATGGCGAACGAATGAGAACTGATCACCAGCGAATCGACGACGCACCGGATCGCGGCGCGGCACAGCTCATTTCTGTTTGGCTGACTGCTACGGCGGTCTTCGGCTGTCCGCATATAGTGATCGGCTTCTACATTCCCGCCATCGTCGGAATCGGAATCTCGGGCAGCATCATGAGAAAGGCAAAGAATGATCCGATAAAAGCGACAAGACTGCCATATAAAGAAATTCTCGACATGCGATGGTTTGTCTGCAATGTCTGGATATGCACCGGCCAGGCTGCGAACTCAAGGATCCGGCCGGCATTCTCCGAAATTCAGCGGCCGGATTGAGCGGCGGCCATGATGCCGTGCACGGCCTGGCTGATGCGGGCGGCGGCCTGGTCGGGGTCCGGGCGGCCGGCGTCGAGCCAGGTGATGACGGCTTCCAGGGTGAAGGCAGGGATCAGGTTCGCTGCCCAGTCGAGCCACGGCCCCGCGGGGATAGCTCGGGCGAGGTTGCGGTGGGCGATCTCGCGGGAGGCGGCCTGGATGGTGTCGATCAGCTCGCGGAAGTCGGGCTCGCGGGCGGCGTGGCGGAACAGCAGCCGGAATCCGTCGGGGTCCGCCTCGGCGGCGCGCAGCAGGGCGGGGATGGAGCTTTCGTCGAAGTGGTCGGCGCCGGTGGCCTCGGCCAGTCGCGCGCACGCGCGGTCCAGCACGGCCCGATAGAGGTCGGCCTTGGAGTCGAAGTGCCGATACAGCATCGCCCGGGTCAGCTCGGCCTCGGCGGCGATGTCGTCCAGGCCGGTGGCGACATATCCGGCGCGAGCGAAGGCGCGGGTGGCCGCGTCCAGGATCTGCTCACGCCGCTCCGCGCGGCGCAACCTGCGCACCGGCCGAGCCGGCCCGGCGTCATGGTCGCTCATCCCACCTCCACTTGTATAAGGCGGAGTATACATCTAGCTTAATAGATACCGGAGTATACAAAGCTGCGTTTACCTCATGGAGGAGTCATGTCGTCCGCCCCCGCTCAGCTCCCCTACGACCAGCCCGGCCCTCTACGACCGCCGCCGCTGCTGCGCCGGCTGCAGGCCTCGGGCCCCATCCACGCCATCCGCACCGCCGTCGGCGACCCCGGCTGGCAGGTGACCGGGTACGAGGAGGTACGCGCCCTGCTGGACGACCCCCGACTGGGCCGTGCCCACCCCGAGCCCGAACACGCCTCCCGCACCGGCGAATCAGAGCTGTTCGGCGGCCCCCTCGGCGGCTTCGACACCGAGCAGCCCGACCACCGCAGGATGCGCTCGCTGCTGCAGCCGCACTTCTCGCCCAGGCGGATGCGCGCACTGCGCGGCCGAGTCGAGACGCTCACCACCCGGCTGCTCGACGAGCTGGCCGCCGCCGGGCCGCCCGCCGACCTGCACGCCGCGCTGGCGCTGCCGCTGCCGATCACGGTCATCTGTGAGCTGCTCGGCGTCCCGTACGAAGAGCGCGAGCAGTTTCGCGGCTGGACGCAGGAAGCCGCTGACATCACCGACCGGGCCCGCTCGGCTCAGGGGCTGGGCTCGTTGTTCACCTACGGGCGGCAGTTGGTGGCCCGCAAGCGCGCCACCGGTGATGCGGACGCGGACGTGATCTCCCGGCTGGCCGCCACCGACGGGGTGAGCGACGACGAGGCCGCCGCGATGGGCATGTTCCTGCTGTTCGCCGGGCACGAGACCACGGTCACCGCGATTGGCCGGGGCGTGCTGCGGATGCTGTCCACGCCCGGCCAGTGGCGGGCCCTGGTAGATGACCCGTCCCGGATCGACGCCGCGGTGGAGGAGATCCTGCGCGCCCCGAACCTCGGCGGCGGCGGCATCCCCCGCTACGCCCGGGAGGACCTGGACATCTCCGGCGTCCATGTCCGGGCCGGGGACCTGGTGCTGCTGGACACCGGCGCGGCCAACCACGACCCTGCTGTCTTCGCCGACCCTGACCGGTTCGATCTCCACCGGCCCGCGGTACCGCACCTGACCTTCGGCCACGGCGCCCGTTACTGCGTCGGCGCGCCGCTGGCACGGATCGAGCTGCAGGTGGTCTTCTCCCAGCTCGCCGCCCGCTTCCCCACCCTGGAGCTGGGCTGCCCGGTGGAGGAGCTGACCTTCGACACCCGCACGCTGACCGGCGGGCTGACCGCTCTGCCGGTGGCCTGGTGACCGGCATGAGCGCAGCGAAGGCGAGCAGGCGGCGGCCGTTGTTCGGCCGGATATATCCGAAGATGGCCGCCGCCATGGACGAGCGCGGCATGACCGAACGCCGCCGCGAGCTGCTCGCCGGCCTCGGCGGCGAGGTGGTCGAGGTCGGCGCCGGGCACGGCGTCAACTTCACGCACTACCCGGCCGAGGTGACGCGGGTGGTGGCGGTGGAGCCGCGCCTGCGCGAGCGGGCCGCCGCTGCCGAGACGGCCGTCCCCGTGGACGTGGTGCCCGGCGTCGCCGGGCACCTGCCGGTGGCCGACGCGAGTGTGGACGGCGTGGTATTCTGCATGGTGCTGTGCTCGCTGCCCGACGTCGGTGCGGCGCTGACCGAGGCGCGGCGGGTGCTCAAGCCTGGCGGGCAGTTGCGTTTCCTGGAGCACGAGCGCGCCGGCACGTCCGGCCTGGCCAGGGTGCAGGACGTGCTGGATGCCACCATCTGGCCGCTCATGGTCGGCGGCTGCCATCTTGGCCGGGACGCCGAGGCCGCGATCCGGCGGGCCGGGTTCCGCGTCGATCGTCTGGATCGTTTCCTGTTCCCTCCGGCGCGTACTCCGTTCTCCTTCCACCTCCTCGGTACGGCCGTGCGGGCGGGCGATGAGTGAGCGGTGTGCGCAAGGTCGTCATCGGTACGGGCGAGCTTCAGTGATCCAGCGGGCGGCGAGCAGGCCGGAGGCGGCGGTGAGGATGGCGGCGGCGATGACGGTGGCGTTCAGGCCGAAGGCGTCGGCCAGGACGCCGGCGAGCAGGGCGCCGACGGCGTAGCCGATGTCGCGCCAGAACCGGTAGGTGCCCAGGGCATTGGCGCGCCAGGCGGGATGGGCGTGATCGGAGACGGAGGCGATCAGCGCCGGGTAGACCATGGCGGTCCCCAGCCCGAGAGCGACAGCGGACAGGATCCCGGCCAGCAAGGGACGTTCCAGCAGGACCAGGGCGAGAACGAACCCAGCCGCCTGGACGAGCATGCCGTACACGATGAGGGGTTTGCGGCCGATGCGGTCGGCCAGATGTCCGGTGGGTATCTGGCCGAGGCCCCACAGGATCGGATACAGGCCCTTGATCAGGCCGACGGCGGCCAGGCCGAGACCGTGCTCGGTGAACAGCAGCGGGAACACACCCCAGGTCAGGCCGTCGTTGAGGTTGTTGACCAGCCCGGCCTGGCTGGCGCCGCGCAGCGAGCGCTCGCGCCAGGAGGTGCGGGCGAACGTGGCGACCGGCCCGATGCGCTCTCCGTCCGGCAGCGGCTTGGGGTGCTGAGCGAGCTCCAGGGCGACGTGCGCGGCGGTGTCGCGGACGACCAACGACAACGCCAGGCCGGCGACGACGAAGACGACGCCGATCAGCTCGGGTGCCGGACGCAGCCCGTAGACGGTGGCCAGGTAGCCGGTCAGCAGCGCGGTGACGCCGACCGCGGTGTAGCCGGCGGCCTCGTTCAGCCCGGTGGCCAGGCCGCGGCGAGCCGGGCCGACCAGGTCGATCTTCATGTTGACCGTCATCGACCAGGACAAGCCCTGGTTGAGACCGAGCAGCAGGTTCGCCGCCACGATCCACCACCACGACGGCCCCCACGCCAGCATGAACGGCACCGGCGTGCCGATCAGCCATCCGGCGACCAGGAGTTGTTTGCGGGAGAAGCGTGCGGTCAGCGCACCGGCGGCCAGGTTCGTGGCCGCCTTGGTCAGGCCGAAGGCGATGATGAAGGAGAACACGGCCAGGTCACTGGTCAGGCCGAAAACCTCGGTGCCGATCAGTGGCACGGTGGTGCGCTCCAGCCCGACCAGCCCGCCGACGCAGACGTTGACGATCACGAGCAGGGTGAACTGCAACCAGTTCTCGGCCAGCCCGAGCCGCACTGGGGGGACGGTGCCGGTGCTCACCGAGCACCGCCGGCGTCAACGGTGTCGAGCCGCAGGCCGTGGGCGGCGGCGTACTCGGCCGGGCCTCCGTCCAGGACGGTCACACCGGTGTGGCCGGCTCGTTCCAGCAGGCTCGCGGCCGTCATGGCGCGCTCGCCGTGCCCGCAGGCCACCACCGCGCCGGCCGGGGCGTCTGCGGCGTGCTCGGCCAGGTCGCCGAGTTCGAGGTGCAGGGCACCGGGCACGTGCCCGGCGGCGTACTCGGCCTCCTGCCGGACATCGAGGTAAGGGCCGTCCGGCGCCTGGTCGGCGGTGACGAACGCGGTGCCGGCGGCCTGCCCGCCTGCCTCCAGCCAGGCGGGCAGGCCGCCGCTGAGGTGTCCGGCCAGCCGCTCGTAGCCGATCTTGTATGCCTGCCAGACGACCTCGGCGGGGTCCTGTCCGTCATCGATGACGAAGGCCAGGGGCGCGGTGTCGGGCAGCAGCCAGCCCAGCCAGGTGGCGAACTGCTCGCGCAGGGGGATGGACAGCGATCCGGGGATGTGACCTGCCGCGAACTCGGCGGCGGGGCGCACGTCCACCACTTGGCCGCCATCGCCGAGCAGCACCTCGACCTGCCGGGCGTCGAGCGCGGGCAGTGGCGGCGTGCCGGTCAGGGTGACGGGGCCGCGGCGGTTGCGCTCGGTGAGGTGCGCGAAGTAGGCGGGGTAGGAGCCGAGGCCCGCCAGCAGTCGCTTGACGAAGGTGTTCTCGTCGGGCGCGGCCAGCAGCGGGTTGGTGCGTTTCTGGGCGCCGATGGTGGTGGTGCGCTCGGTGCCGGGCGGGGCCGAGCAGAACGAGCCCGCGCCGTGGGTGGGCCATACCGCGGTCGTCTCCGGCAGAGCCGCCAGCCGCCGCATCGAGTGGTACTGGGCGCGCGCCAGTTCCTCGGTGCGGTCGGCGCCCAGCAGGTCGGTGCGGGCGGCGGAGTTCACGATCAGCGACCCGCCGGTGAACACGCCGAGTTCCCTGCCGCCGTCCAGGAGCAGGAACGACAGGTGCTCGTCGGTGTGGCCGGGCGTGGCCAGGGCACGCAACCGCAACCCGCCCAGATCGACCTCGTCACCGTCAGCCAGGCCACGGTGCGGGAACGCACGCTGCCCTGAGGCCGAGGCCAGCACGATGGCACCGGCATCATGGCCGAGTTGTACGGCGCCGGACAGGAAGTCGGCATGCAGGTGCGTATCGGCCGCGAAGGCCACCGTCAGGTCGCGCCGACGGGCCGCGGCATTCAGCGCGCGCAGGTCACGACAGGCGTCCACGGCCAGCGCGCGCCCGTCGCCCAGGTCGACCAGGTAGGCGCTGTTGCCCAGCCCGTGGTCCACCAGTGATATCAAATGATCTTCGGTGAGACCCACGATGTCCTCCATGGTCCATTGACCTGTTGTACCGTATTCCATAGATTAATGGAGGAGTGGACGATGGACGCAACCCCGGCCCAGGCCAAGGCTCGGCTGTATGACGCGTTCGCGGCCAGCGGCAAGGCGCTGGCCAGCGGAAAACGGCTGGAACTGCTCGACCTGCTCGCCCAGGGAGAACGCACCGTGGACGCCCTGGCCAAGGCAGCCGGGCTGAACCTGACCACCGCCTCGGCCCACCTGCAGACGCTCAAGCAGGCCGGATTCGTCGCCACCCGTCGCGACGGCGTGCGTATCCACTACCGGCTCGCCGGCGACGACGTCGCCCGGTTGTTCGCGCTGCTGCGCAAGGTCGCCGAGAACCATCAGGCCGCCGTCCCCCCGACCCGGGACGCCTACCTCGGCCGGGACGGTGCGGCGGAGGTCACTCGCGAGGAACTGCGCGCCCGCCTCCAGGCAGGAGGCGTCGTGGTGCTCGATGTCCGGCCGGTGGAGGAATACCTGGCCGGCCACATCCCCGGGGCCGTCTCCATCCCCGTCGCCGAACTGGCCGACCGGATGAACGAGCTGCCCGAGGGCTGCGAGATCGTCGTTTATTGCCGCGGCGAATACTGCGTGTTCGCCTACGACGCGGTCCGCCTGCTGACCGACCGCGGACGGCACGCGGTCCGCCTGGCCGACGGCATGCTCGAATGGCGGCTGGCCGAGATGCCCGTCGACGCCGGGGAGCTGACATGAGCGAAGCGCCCGCACCGCACGAGCACGCGAACGCCGCCCCGGTGGTGCTGGACGGCGGTGACCGCCGCTGCGTCCACCTGCTGATCGAGCTGAGCCGCCTGGTGGCCGGCCTGCCCTCGGGCCGCGTCGTCCACCTGATCGCCACCGACCCGGCCGCCCCGATCGATCTGCCTGCCTGGTGCCACTTGACCGGTCATCGCTACCTCGGCGCTCTCACCAGCCGCGGTCGTCCCGCCTACGCCATCAGCGTCCGCGCCGACGCCCGCCGTACCGAGCCGCATGCCCCGTGGCGGTCGGCCACAGCCCCACGGTCAGGAGCGTCGCCGGGTGAGACGCCGGCCCTTGAGGAACAAGAGCGTGCCGACCGGGGTGAACACCAGGCCCAGCGCGCCGGTGATCAGCGGGGCAAGGAAGGCTGACCAGAACGAGGAGATCCGCGCGTCGGACGGGTCGGCCGGGTCGTAGGCGACGGGCACGCTCTCGCCCTCCGCGTAGGCCGGTGGGTTGCTGCCCGTGGAGCTCTGGAACGAGTACTGCCTGCCGTCGACCGTGAACTCCACGGTCGGAAACCACGTGGTGCTGCGGCGGATGTAGCCGTCGGAATTCCGGGTCGTGCTGGTCCGTGCGGTCAGCTCCACCACGGTCCCGTCTGTTCGCTGGGCCGAGGCCAGGAAGCTGGCCGTGGAGGCGGCCAGCGCGATGGTGACGCAGAGCAGGACCAGACCGATCAGGCCGAAGATTCCGCCGACGAGAGTGAAGAGCCGTCCGTTGTGCATGGGACGAGTGTGCCAATACCGGTGCCGGACGCGCTGCCCCCTGTTGTCGCAGTCGGGCAGCGCCACACGAGGCGGCCGGGCACGGGTGAGCGTCGTCAGATCGCCGCCGCGAGCGCGCCGTGCGTGCGCCCTAGGACGCCGGGCACTTCTGTCTGTTTTCCGGCCTGCTCAAGCCGAGCGACTTCTCCGGAGGCTCCGACGACCAGCCTGGCGCGGTCGTACCTTCGCTTCCCGAAGGACTCCAGTGCCTCCAGGATGTCCGGAGTCCGGGCGAGTTCCTCGGCGAACACGACAGCATCCTCGACGGCTAGCGCCGCGCCGCTCACGAGCTGCGGCGACGGGGTGTGGGCAGCGTCCCCGATCAGAACCACCCGGCCGACGTTCCAGGGAAGCTCGGCGAGGACCGTGTTCACGGCGCGCCTGACGACGTCCTCCGGCTTCGTGATCGACTCACGTACCTCGGCGACACGGCCGCCGAACGGACGGAGGTGGTCGCGCATCCTGTCGGCGAGTTCGCTGTCGGGCAGAACGTCGGGGGTGGCGATGTTCTCTGTGAGGAAGCAGTAGGCGTACGCGGCAGAGATCGGGATCAGTCCGGCGTTGTCGCCAGGGCCGAAGAAGGTGAAGAGACGGTCGGCCCAGGTCGGCCTGGGGACGACTGCTCGCCACACCATCTGCCCGGTGTAGGTCGGCATCACTTCGATCCCCAGGAGCTTGCGGGTCTTCGAGCCGGCGCCGTCAGCGACGACCACCCGGTCGACGTCGCGGGTCGTGCCGTCACTGAGGACGGCGGACACGGACGTGCCCTTCTCCACCGTCTGTGAAACCGTCAGGGCCGTCCGGAGGACCGTGCCCTGTGACTCGGCTGACTCCCGTAGCACGCGGGTGAGATCGCTTCGGGCGATGCCCGCCTGGGCAGGGCGCCCGGCTTCAAGCAGGCTCGGGAGCTCTACCTCGGCGCGGTATCGAAGGCCGAAGCGCTGGTCATGACGCACGGTGCCGAGGTGCCCAACTCCAGCGGCATCGGCGGTGGCCTGCCCGGCAGACTCGTCGCCCAGCGCTTCACCCTCGAGAGCGGCAAGGAGACGAACCTGGGCCCGATCCCGGCTCTTTCCCGATCACTCCTGCTGACCTCTTCGAGGTCACCTGGCAGGGCGGCGGAGGCCTCGGCGACCCGCTCGACCGCGACCCACAGGACGTCCTGAACGACGTGCGTTACGGGGTGGTCTCCGGCTTCGAGGCGCTCGAGACGTACGGCGTCGTCCTCACCGAGGACGACCAGCGCGTCGACGAGGACGCGACCTAGCTTGCCCGCAGGGGCATCCGGGCAGCGCGCCTCGGTGCCGACCCGGCCACGCTGCCCGAGCCGATCGCCGTGAGCGACGAGGCCGTCGAAGGCGCCGTACGCCTTTCCGACCGTCTCATCGCCGTACGTGACGACACGTCGGGCCACTGGCACGTGCGCACGCTGGACGGCGCCGTCCTGTCCGTCGGCTCCACCCGCTGGCGTGAAGGCGCCCACCGGTTCCAGCCGGACCTCCCGGCGACCTCCGGCGCCACTTTGCACCCGGACCTCACCGTGACCGGCTTGGCGGATCCGGTCACCGGAGCACTGCTCGCGATCGACGTGCACCAGCGCGACCAGGAGCCGTTCCACGACATCGATCTCGAACCGACGTGGAGGCAACCATGAGCCGCAAGATCATCGTAACCGTCGCCCTGACGGGTGGCATGGCGACCAAGGAACAGAGCCCGCACCTGCCGGTGACCCCGCGGGAGATCGCGGACGACGTCGCCCGATGCTGGAACTGGGCGCCAGCGTGGTCGCCGTGCACGCCAGGCGCGAGGACGGCCATCAACAACTCCACCGGCGGTGGCATCCACGGCGATC
Source organism: Nonomuraea sp. NPDC050478 (assembly GCF_044458265.1). Classification (NCBI taxonomy): domain Bacteria; kingdom Bacillati; phylum Actinomycetota; class Actinomycetes; order Streptosporangiales; family Streptosporangiaceae; genus Nonomuraea; species Nonomuraea sp. NPDC050478. Next base: position 778,710 of record NZ_JBITHT010000001.1, read on the forward strand.
TGCCGATCCGGCTCAACGACGAGCTGTGGGAACTCGACGGGAACGAGCGGATCAAGGGCATCGAGGGCGAGCACTGTGAGATGGCCACGATGGACTCTCACACCATCACGGCCTCGTTCCAGGGTCGAGAGCACCCGGTGACGACGACGCCCCAGCGCGTGCGCCGGCTGCTGGAGGAGATGAACCGGCGCGGGATCAAGCCCGAGTGGGAGGTCTTCGACGTCGGCCACATCCTCTCCGACTTCACCGAGCTCACCGCGGAAGGACTCGACACGAAGCCGTACTACTGCAACATCGTGCTGGGCGGCCATCGAGAATTCCAGGGCGCGCTGCCCTACACCCCGAAGATCCTCCAGTTGCTCGTCGAGCACCTGCCAGAGGGCACGATCTGGGGTGTCTCAGGGATCGGCCCGACCCAGCTCCCCGCGAGCTTCTCGACGGGCACATGCGGGTGGGCCTGGAGGACAACCTCTACTACTGGCCTGGTGTGCCGGCGACGAACACCCAGCTCGTGGAGCGGGCGGTGCGCATCGTCAAGGAGCTCGGCTTCGAGATCGCCACACCGACGGAGGCGCGCGCGATGCTCGGCCTCAAGCAGCTGGGCGCGGCATGAGCGTGCATCGGGTACGTGGTGTGGTGGCCTTCCACGAGACCGACGCGTCCGGGCTGTACCACTACGCGAACGCCCTCAAGTGGGCCGAGAACGGAGCACGCCCTCTACAGATCGATCGGCTTGCCGGTCACCAGGTTCCCGCGCCGGGCCGTCAGCGCGAGCTTCGAACGGCCGCTCGCGGACGGTGACGAGTACATCGTCGAACTCGAGGTCGAGAAGCTGGGGAACACCTCGATCACCTACGCGTGGAGGGTTCTCAAGGCGGAGCTCGTCGACTCGGACGGAGCGCACACGGTCATCCACGTCGACGGCTCCGGAGAACCCACTCCGCTGCCCGACGCGCTTCGCGCGGTGCTGGACGACCTCGTGAACGACACGGCCTGATGCCGGCGAGGTAGGTCGGCGCCCACGATCGGGGGACCGGGAAGTAGTCCTCGACGTAGCCACGGCTGATCTTGACGTCCAGCGGGTTCAGCGCCGTTCCGGCGATCCTTACCAGCAGTCGCCGGGCCGGATCCGTACGAGAAGGCTGAACTCACGCTGGTGATGGTGGCGTCACCACGTCGAGGGACGCTCCTGCCCGGCAGCCCTCGACCATCGGGCAGTCGGGAAATACCAGGCCATTTGCCAGAACAATGACTTAAACCTCTTTTCGGGACCAGGCGGACCAAATGCCCCATAGTACATATTCGGTGGCGTAATCGAAGCTGACACCTGGGCATTTCAGGGGTAGCTTATAAAGCTCTCCATCAATGATCCCAAGGCGCATAACTAGTGTTAAACGATCACCTCCTGACCAGGTGGCCCATCGGCACCCTTATGGACAGACTTAGTCCAGAAGACCAGAAGGAACTTCTGGCTCTCGCGCCTTCATCCCCCAAAGGGCCCGGCGAGCCGCTCATCTACCAAGGGGATCGGGAGAGAACCGAGGTCTATCTCCTGCGGTCCGTTCCAGGTCAGCGGCCCACGGCGTGCGTGAAGGTGACGGCCTACCTGGAATCGGGCGGGGCGGCCATGCTCGGCATCCGCGTCAGCGGCGACGTGGTCGGCGAACTGGCGACTCTGCGCAGGCAGCCGAGGGCGGCCATGGTGATCACGTGCAGCCCGGTGCTGGTGCACGTCATCCGCGCACAGGTGTTCACCGACTTTCTCGATCGCCGGCCGGCGGCATGGAACGCACTGGCCAGAATGATCGCTGACCGGCTCGACTGGGCCAACCGGAGACGGACCGACTTCGCTCAGTTCAGCGTACCGGTACGGGTCGCGAACGTGCTCGTGGAACTCGCCGGTCGGCACGGAATCGACCAGGCCGGCGGAAAGCGGGATCTAGGAGTCGATCTCACCCATGAGGAGATCGCCAATCTCGTCGGGGCCAGAAAGGACGCCGTCTTCAAAGCCGTCCGACGTTTCAAGGATCTTGGCCTGATCGATCCCGGCCATCGCCGGAAGATCGTCATCGACCCGATCGGGCTAGCCGATTTCCGGTGAAACGTACTGGTACGTCTTCGGGCGATGTGATCTTCGCAAGAATCTATCCCCAACGATCTTCCGGCCACTTCGGCCGATCTTTCTCGCAACCACAAGGTGACGTGATGCTCGATTCTGATTTCAGCCGCCGCTTGGTCGTGGCGGTCGATGCGGAGGGATACGGCCGCGGTGATGACCTACGGCACGACTCGATCCAGTCGGGCCTGGCCCAGGTCATGGACCGTGGCGCACGTGAGGCGGGACTGCGCCGCGAGACATGGGCCCGCCAGGAAGCCGGTGACGGCGAGGTCATCATCCTTCCCGAAGGGGAGCCCGAACTCCGGGTCATCGATGACCTGATCCGCCGCGTTCGCAAGGCGCTCCGCGACCACAACCGCGACCGCCGAGACGACGCCCGCCTCCGGATACGCGTCTCCATCGGCCACGGCGTCGTCAAGCGGGGCGCGATGGGCTTCGTCGGCCAGGTCGTGGTGACCATCTGCCGCCTGCTCGACGCCAGGGCCGCCCGTGCCGCCCTGAAGGCGAACCCTCGCGCCGACCTGGTACTCATCCTCACCGATCGGCTCTATGAGGACGTCGTCCGACAGCTGCACACCTCGTATCGACCGGAGTCCTTCACCCGGCTGGAAGTGCCGACCAAGGAACGCACCGAGATCGCCTGGATGTGGATTCCCTCGGAAGATTTGGATCAGAAAGGAAGCCTCGACATGGACAACCTTCCCGCGGTCGCCGACACCCTGTGGGCTCTGATCGCCGGTGGAGCCCTCGAACGGCTCGGCGCCTACGGCACCGAGACCGGGCTCGGCGGCGCGCGGAGACTGCTCGCGAGAATCAAGGAGTTCCGGTCCAAGCATGGCCGGCCAGCCGATCCGGAGTCGCGCGACGACCTGCTGGAGTCCCTGGAGAAGCTGGTGCGCGTCGACGCCGTGGCGAAGCAGTTCGCGCAGCAGTTCACCGCCGAGCAGATGACCGTCAACGTGATCACGGCTCCCGTTTCCGGCGAGGAGATCAACTTTGGCATCCGAAACTGACTCGCCGGGCGAGGGGGTTCTGGTCGGCGATGAAGCCACGCCGGTCGAACTGGCTGATCAGGCCGAGGCGGCGAACGAGAGTTTCGCGCAGGTCTCCCAGGTGCAGACCGTCATCAACCACATCCACGGCAACATCGCGGGAGCCTCGTTCGGTATCTCGGGTTCCCGCACCAAGTCCCGCCGCACGTCCGGACCCGTGCCCGCGTACGAGATGGCGGAGGCACGCACCCGCTACGTGCGTCACGCCTGCTTTGAGGAGGCCGCCGAGCAGCTGGGAAGCCGCAACCTGGTGGCCTTGATCGGCAATGCGGGCACCGGCCGCCGCACGGCGGCGCTCAACCTGCTCCATGACGTCGTCGGGCAGCGGCGCGAGGTGGTGGAGCTGAGCCCGGCTTACACGCTGGAGAAGCTGGCCACCCGCGAGTACCGGACGGCTCACGGCTACCTGCTGTGTGACTGGCCGAAGGACGACGTCGACGGGAGCATCGCCGGCTTCCACGTACGGGAGATCAGGCGCCGGGTGCGCGATGCGGGGGCCTACCTGGTGATCACGGGAACGGCCACCTCGCTGCCCGAAGGAGACCGGATCCACTGGCTGCCGCCGCCGGCCCGCGACGTCCTGCTGGCTCACCAGGTGGCGCCCGAGGTCGCTGACGAGGCGGCCGCCCGGATCACCGCCGACCATGCCATGACCGACGTGGTGACGCTGGCACGCGATCTGGCCTCGGGGGTTCCGTTGGACGACGCGCTCGGCAGACTGGAGTCCGCCGGGCGGCGCGACGTGGTCGCCTGGTTCGCCGTCCCGCGTACTCGAGGCGAGCTCTTCGAGATGGCCGCCATGGCTTTCACCGCCGGCCTCCCGGAGACCGTCTTCGAGTCGCTGCTCGCCCGGCTAGAGTCCATCGCCGGCATCGGCGCGGAGAAAGCCGATGCCGTCTCGGCGGACGATCCGATGCCGAGCCGCCGCCTGCTCCGGGTAGCCGAGGGCTCGCTTTTCAGTCTGTCGCCGGAACGCCGGCTGGAGTTCAAGGTCGAGGGTCACCGCACCCATGTGATGCGGGAGCTGTACCAGCAGCACGGCATGCGGTTGTGGGACCCGGTCACCGAGTGGCTCCATGAGTGCGCCGCTCTCCGCGACCCGGTCGCGCAGGCCGAGATCGCCAGAGGCGTGGCGATTCTGGCCTCCGTCTCGGACTATTCGTACGTCGAGAGCACCTTTCTCACCCCGTGGGCCCGTGGACGCGGTGTCATGCGCAGCCAGGCCACCGCCGCGATGGCCGTCTCCTGGCTGTGCCTGGACGAGACGACCCGCCCGGAGGTTCTGCGTACGGTCAGCTCGTGGACGAGGGCGTCCGCCGCCAGACCCAAGTTCACCGCCACCCTCGCCTGGTCCGGTGAGCTGGGCATCCGGTACCCGCTGGAGGCACTACGGATGCTCTGGCTGCAGATCCGAGACAGCGAGAAGCCTGTCCGGCATGCGGAGATCGCTCTCGCCCACCTGTTCGCGGCGCTGACCGAGGCCACCGGCAACGCCCTCCCGATGCTCGACTGGCTGGCGCGCCAGATCAGCAACGACAAACGGATCGGCCGTACGGTCGACCCGCTGATTCGGGCGATCTTGAACGTCCTGTCCGCTCGGGCGGACGGCGCCGGGGTCCCGACCGTAACCGCTCACCTGCGCAGCCGCCCTGAATCGGCTGTTCCCCTCGCCAAACTCTGGTCCGCGGTGCTGGTCAAGCGCCCTCACCGCAGGGATGCACTGGCCGCTCTGTACGACGCGGTCTGCGCCTTCGACAAGCACGACGACGCCGACCGCGACCTCGTCCATGCTCTGTTCGCCGCGCTCGTGGAGACGCTCCCCGCCAAGGAACGGCCGCTGCTCGCCCATGACCTGCGGCGTTACGCCATCGCCCGCAACACCGACGAGAACCGGATGGAGATTCTCCTGTCGCTGCTCAGGGTCTTCCTGAGCCCGGCCGTACTGTCTCTCGACACCGTAGGAAAACGTCCATGAACTATCCCGTGATCACGCAGGTCTCCCTGGATCCTGTCGCCAGGCTCCGGTTCCTGAGCAAGCCTCGCCGGCCGATCTCCAGCCTGCCCCGCCAGCTCCCTCATCAGCGGCTCGTCTTCGAGTACGACGGCACGTTCGTGCTGGGAGATCGGCGGTTACGCGGGGACGAACCGCACGTGCTGCACGGCGCCAGCGTCAGCGTCGTCGACGTGGCCAAGGACCACCCGGTGACGGTCCGCGTGCCGATCAACTCCGCCGGCGCCCACGACTTCATGGTAGCGGTGCAGTTCCGCTGCACGGTCGACGAACCCATCGAGGTGGTGCGCGCCGGCCTGACCGACGTCACCGAGCACCTGCTCACCTACATCCGGGCCTACCCCAAGCTCTTCGAGCTCGGCAGGAGCTTCGAGCCGCACGATGTCCACAGGTTGTGGACGGTGGTGCACGCCCAGGTGAAGGCCTACGCGACGGTGGTGCCGTGCGTGCTGACCGGCATGTCGGCCGAGTTCGCAGGCCTCGACGTGTACGCCCCCGATGAGATCGCCCAGGGCCGGCGGCGCTACGAGACCAGCCTGCACAACATCCGGGGCGCCCACGGTCTCCGCGACGTCAAGCGCAAGCTCGACCGGGACTTCGAACTCGACGAGCAGGATTACCTGCACGTCAAGAGCCAGAGCACCAACGACTTCACCCGCCAGCAGGCGACCCTCGATCGCGACCAGCAGATAGCGGAGGCCACGAAGATCAGGGACTTCCTGAACAGTGGTCCCCATGCCGCCGAGGGTCTGCACGTCACCGTTCCCGGTCTCAGCGGCCAGCAGGTCGCCGACCGTTACGCCGTCCTGGGCGACCGGGCGTACAGTGCCGTCGAGCGTGAGGCCCAGCGCGAGCACGAGTTGCAGGTCGTCCAGGCGCGCGCCCGGGCGGAGGTCGTCCGGGCGGCGATCGCCCAGGGCCTGTTCAACGAGACGACCGGCAGGGAGCTGCTCGCCACCTTCGACGACGTCGAGCCGGAAGCGGAGGTGAAGGACCTCGAAGAACCCGCCTACCAGGCCCGTGCCGAGGTGACGGCGGGCGAGACCGACGACGACTTCTTCATGGAGGAGGACGTCCGTGGTTGACATCCTCCACAGACCCAAGGCAGCCGAACCGCGCCCCCGGCGCCGGGCACGGCTCACTCCCGGAGCGTTCCTGCGCCGGTTCACCGGGGTCGACGAGAAGATCCTCGCGAGTGTGCCGCAGGAACGTTCCCGCTATACCAGTCTCGGCGGGGTGGTGGTCAGCACCGCGCTGATCGCGGGCACCTCCATGCTGGGCGCGCTGACGCTGATCTCGCAGGTGTCCCTGCTGTACCTGGTGCCGATGGCAGTGGTGTGGGGATTGATCATCGCCAACGTCGACCGGTTCCTGATCACCAGTCTGCACGGCGACAATGACGGCTGGTCCCGCTGGGGCAACGTACTGATCCGGCTCGCCCTGGCCGTCGTCATCGGTGTCTTCATCGCCGAGCCGCTGACTCTGAAGATCTTCCAGGAGCGGCTGGACCGGCAGATCATGGAGCAGCGCGCCGACGAGATCAGCCTGGTGGAGAGCCGGTACATGCAGTGCAACCCCGCCGAAGGGCCGACACCTCCGAACGTCGATTGCACCGAGTATCACCTCAGCCTCGGCGACACGACATTCGCCGTGGAAGGCAACCTGGCGCAGAGGAAGAGCGACCTGAAGACCGCAGAAGATCAACTGGCGGAGGACATCCGACGGCGCGAGGATCTGGAGGGATCTCGCGAGCGGGAGTGCAGCGGCGTCAAGGTGGCGAACCGAACCACGGGCCTGGCGGGCAACGGTCCCCAATGCAAGGTCCGGACGCACGATCTCAACACCTTTCTCGCCAACCATGACATCCCCAAGCAGCGGGCGAACGTCGCGGCGCTGAAGAAGGAGGTCGGCTCTCTAGCGGCAGATCTGAAAGGCGTCCAGGCGGAACGCACGGCGACCTTGGATAGGAAGATCGATGAGAAGGTCGAGGCGACGAAGCAGGCCTACGCCGACATCGGCCTGCTGGACCGGTGGGAGGCTCTCGGCACGGTCGCCGGCCAGAGCGGCATGGTCAACTTCGCCCACTGGTTGCTGCGCGTCATCTTCGTCCTGCTCGACTGCATGCCGATCATCTCGAAGATGCTGAACGGCAAGACCGAGTACGACCGCCTTCTCACCCAGGAGTTGCGCGCGGGCTCAGCCTGTCACGAGGCCGAACTGAACTTCACCACCCGGCAGACGACCGGGGACTACGAGATCAGGCTCCGCGAGGAGGATCGCCGTCTGAAAGCCGAACGCGGCCGGATCGACCGTAATCAGCGCGTGGACGAAGCGTCCAGGGACGACGAGATCGACCGTCTCGCCCGTACCTTCATGACCTCGATGCCCGAGCGGCGATGACGAGTCCGTCGTCCGTCAACATCGCCACCACGGCGATACTCCTGATGCGCCGCTTCACTTGGAAGGTCGCTTCGACGGCCGGCCCCCGCCACGGCCGGCTAGCGTTGCGGGCGCCGGCCCAGCTTGTCGGTCCAGCCGAACTCCTCGAAGGTCACGCGGACCGTGTCCTCGTCCTTCTCGGCCACCGAGTACTCCAGCAGCTCCGCCGTGTCCTCGTCGACGACGAGCTGGAACTCGTACCCGTCGTCACTCTCGACCGCCAGGCCGACCCCCGCGCGCCCGGTGGCGTCCGCGACCTCGCCATGGGAGGTGATGCCGGGCTGGTCGGCGAGGATACGGAAGATGGCCGCCCGGGTGCCGGGAGTGGTCGGGGCGGTCATCAGGTCGACGGTGGTCTGCCACAGGTAGAGGTCGAACTCCTTGTGGGGGTCCGGCAGTTTCGCGAACTGGGCGCGCAGGCGGCCGGCCAGCGCCTTCTTCGACGTGGGCAGGTCGCCGACGTTCTGCATGGTGATGTCCATGTTGGGGATCGACAGGGGCCGCGGAAGGTTGTCGTCGACGCTCTTGGGCTTGTCCTCCGCCAGTTTCGGCGAGCCCTCCTCCTTCCACTTGGCCTCGTCCTGCGGTGAGGGGAAGACGACCTCGCGGTCGCTGCTCTTCACGCGGTGGGTGCCGCCGATCCGCTTCGGCCGCCACCGTTCCTCGGACTCGACGATGTACGCCCGGTACGAGGGCCCGTCGGGCTGGATGCTCTTGCGCAGTTTCTCCAGCTTCTTGTTGTACTTCTCGTTGATCGCCACCAGCTCGTCGTCCTCGGCGCCGGTCCTGTCGACCTCCGCCTGTTCCTGGAGCTGGAGCTTCCGCGCCTCGGTCCAGAACTCCTCCGGCAGGTGGGAGGTGGGATGGGTCGTACGCTGTCGCACGTACCAGTAGTCGCCGGACGCGGCGGGCTCGCGCAGCGCGGTGGCCGCGGCGGCGAGCAGGAAGGATCGGGCGTCGATCCGGGTGGCCGGCGACGCCCCCGTGCCGCCGGTCGTGCTCTCCGGGGGGCTCGAAACCGCGACCGGCGGGGTGTTGCCGGACAGCACGCCGGTGGAGACGACGACCGCTCCGGCGGCGACCGCGGCGACCGCGCCGGTGGCCAGGAGGAACAGAGGGCGTCTCGGCGCGGGTGCCGGGTTCCGGGTGCTGCTGAACGTTCGGGCGAGGTCCTCGCGGCGGCGCCGCCGGTAGCTCGCCTCGGCGAGTTCGTCCAGCTCGTCGGGCCTGAGCCGGGCGAACATACGGTCGGTCATGTCTTCCCCCACGGGTGTCAGCTCTCCTCGGCGAAGTGGCCGCGCGTCTGTCGCATCGGCCGTCGCGCGGCTCCCATTTCCTGGCGCAGCCTGCTGTCGAGCCGCTTGCGCGCCCGGTGCAGCCGGACGTTGAACGCTCGCGCCGAGCAGCCCATGACCGTCGCGGCCTGGTCGGGCGTCAGGCCGTACCAGGTGGCCAGGATCATCGCCTCCACGTCCTTCTCGGGAAGGGCGCGCAAGGCGGAGATGGCCTGCTCCCGGTCCACCACGTGCTCGGCGACGTCCCAGGCGACGTGCTCCTGCTCACTGGTCAGCTTGGCGATCCGCTCGACCAGGTCCTCGCGCCGGTACCGTACGTCACGCTGCTTGGCGAGTTTGTTGCGGGCGACGCCGAGCAGCCACGGCAGCACCTGCTCGGGCAACTCGTCGAGCCGCCGCCAGGCCACGAGGAACGTCTCGCTGCACACGTCCTCGGCCACGCCCTGTTCGACGCGGAGCAGCACATAGCCCAGCACGTTCCGGTAGTACCGGTCGTACAGCATGGTGAATCGTTCTTCGGGATCGTCCACACCCAGTAGTCCCGCCGGCCGCCGCTCGATTACCGCCGGGCCCGGACTTGTTCCAGCCGCCTGATCATTCGCTCGTGGAGATGTCGAGAACGGCGCCGTCCGGGGTGTGCGCCTTGACGCGGAACTCGGTGGTCTTCCCGCCGGTCACGCCGAAACGCCCGGTGCCTCCCGCGCCGATGACCATGTAGCCGGTATCCCGGACGATCGACAGTCCGTTGTCCGCGGCCGAGAGCAGGTATCTTCCGCCGTTGACCGAGACCACGACCGGCTTGGACACCTTGATCTGGCACTTGCCGTCCCGGCAGGCGGCGAGGTCTCCGCCGTCCTCGGCGGACGGCAGAGGAGTGGCGCCGGGTTCACCGGACGAGGTCAGCGGCTCGCACTGAGGAGCCAGATCGTAAGAGGCGAGGAGTTCCGGATGACCGGCGACCAGATCGGGCAGGTCCGCCGCGGACTCCAGCCCGGCCGTCGCCCTGGACACCTGCCTGACCTGCTTCTTCAGCTGACCGACGGGGAGCTGCATCAGGAAGAACCGGTCACCTTCGGGTAGTTTCGCGCGCGCTTTCTTGACTCTGGAGGCCAGGCTCGCGCGGTACTCGTCCACGGCCGGGATGCCGGTGGCGGGGACTTCGGCGAGCGCGTCCCGCGTCCGGTCCAGACGCGTCCCGGCGGAGGAGATGTACTCCGCCAATCGTGACCCGAGGAACGGGGCGAATCGCGGATCCCCTGTCAGCGGATCGTCGAACGGATCCGCCCGCAGGGACGCCATGGAATCCCTGATGGGGCACATTCTGGCGGCCCAGCCGACCAGCGCCCGGGTCGGCGCGGAGACGTTCGCCTTCGACGGGGTGGACGGCGTCAACGGTGTGCAACCTGGCGCGAGGTCATGGGAGACGGCCAACGCCTGATCGCTCTTGACCACCTGAGTGAGAATGGTCGCTTGCGGGGGGATCGCGCCCACCGCCGCGGCCAGCCGCTCGGCCGTGGACAGCTTCTTCTTGTCCGCGGCCTTCGTGATCGCGTCGATGTCCTCGGGCAGTTGCCCCTGTATCTCCTTGAGCACTTTCAGCAGCCGCGCGGATTCCGCGTCCGCCGCACCGTTGCCTGACGGGGACATGGACTCGACCGCCTGGATCGCGCCGCCGACCGTGGAGCTCACGCTGCTGAGGTACCAATCGGCCTCGAAGACCTCCATGTCCTCCTCGTGTCCCTCCCGTAACGGGCCGTCCACCTGCTGGGTGGTGAGGCACATCGTCTCCGCCCAGCCGACCAGCGCCCGGGCCGGCTCAGGCGAAGGACGAGGCGAAGGCGGAGGAGAGGAGGGCGCCGCCGCTGGAGGACCACCGGCGCCGCACCCCACGCTGACGATCAGTCCTGTCCCGAGCGCCAGCACCGTGCGCCGGCGTCTCCGTGGCACCACGCTCATCATGTCCGCCCTTCCGCTCGGAAGGATGAGCCTATGCAGGCTCCTTCGGGAGGGGTCCCGGCGTGTGTTTCACGAACCGGTGGGGTTGATCGTGAAGAACGGGGCGAGCTCGGCCTCGTCCGGGGACTCCAGCAGCCTTCGCAGCAGTTTGCCGTCGAAAGCCACCACGCGCACCTCGTCATGGGCGCCGTTGTCGTTCTCCCAGCAGTAGAGATGCGACTCGTCGTACCAGCCGAGCACCTTGTCGCAGTCAGAGGAGAACCTGTGCGCCTGCTTGCCGGTGGCGGCGTCCCAGAGGCAGTGATCGCTTTCGTCGTCGCCCGGGCAGTCGGTCACGAACACCCTGCCCGAGGGCGAGAAGAGGTCGACGGTTCCGGAGGCCAGCGGCCCCACGCCCGGCAGGTCGCGCGTAGGTTTGCCGGCGGCGTCGAAGAAGCGCAACCCCTCGTCCTCGCCGTAGACGATGACGACGCCCTGATCGGCGCCGTCCCAGCCGAAGTCGCTGTCACGGATCGAGTCGTCGGCCACGTCGACCACCCGGACCTTGCTCTGGGCCACGTCGTTCCCGGCCACGTCGACGATGGCGAAGCCCAGGGTGGTCCAGACGTCCTTGCCCTGCTTCCTGTTGAGGTTCAGGAGGACCTTCGAACTGTCCTTCGACCAGGCGCGGATGCTGGTGTCCAACGGTTTCCGTACGGTTTTGACCCGGAAACTGGAGCCCGCCTGCCGATCGGTGATGAGGATCGAGTCGTACCCGTCCGAGGTGTAGTCGTCCGGCCTTCCCACGAGATAGCGGCCGTCGGGGGACACCCGCGACTCCAGGTTGCCCGGATACTTGTCGAACTTCCCTCGCAGCGACTGCCTGGCATAGTTGACGTCGTCGTCGAGTTTCTTGTCGTAGGCCTCGTACGACGTCAGCGTGATCGGGTCGGACGGGCTCTCGTTGAGCGTGATCGGCCCGCCCGGCAGCGTGGTCGGCGAGGGCGCAGCCGTGGACTCCGCCGCGGTCGGTGGGGGTGTGGGCGTGCCCGTCCGCAGCGGGCCGAGCAGCACTGTCGCGGCCACCACGGCGGCCGCGGCGACCAGAGCCGCGGCGGCGACGACGAACGGCCTGCGCGACGTCCTGCCACCGTCAGTGGGCGGAGCGCCGTCCGGAGCGGCCTGCCTGGTTCCCTCCACGAGCGGGTCGGCGCCGAGCTCCGGATTGCGCAGCAGGCGCGTGATCACGTCCATGGCCGTCGGCCGGCGCTCCGGCTCCTTGGCCAGGCACTGCCGCACCAGCTCGCCCAGCCGTTCGTCGAGCGCGCCCAGATCGGGCTCCCCCGTGAGCACGCGGTTCATCACGGCGTGCGTCCCGTCGTTGCCGAACGGCGCTCGCCCGCAGGACGCGAAGACGATCGTGCCGGCCCAGGAGAACAGGTCGGCCGCCGATCCGATTCCGAGCCCCCTGATCTGCTCGGGAGCCATGTACGCGGGGGTCCCGATCTGCGTGCTGCTCGTCATGGTGGCCGGGCCGAGCGTGCGCGCGATGCCGAAGTCGATCACGCGGGGGCCGTCGGCGCCCATGATGACGTTGCCGGGTTTGAAATCCCGGTGCACCACGCCGGCATCGTGGATCGCGGCGAGCGCGGTGGCGGTGCCGATGGCCAGCCGCTCCAGGTCACCGCCGGAGAGCGGGCCGTCCTCCCTGACGATCCGCTCCAGCGAGCGGCCCTCGACGTACTCGCTGACGATGTACGGCCGGCCCTGCTCGACACCGGTGCTGAGCACAGCCGCGGTGCAGAACGTCGCCACCCGCCGGGAGAGCGTCGCCTCCTGCATGAAGCGCGCCATGCTCTCCTCGTCAGACGGGTGCAGCCATTTGACGGCCACGCGCGCGTTCATCGGAGTCATGGCGAGGTAGACGACACCCTGTCCGCCTTGGCCCAGCCTGCCGAGGAGTTTGAGACCGCCTAACTCCTCGGGGTCGCCGGAAGTCAGCGGCATGTAATCAACCATGTGGTAATTGTGATCCTTCGGAGTGGATCTACCATAGCCTTACCGAGCGGCGAATGTACCCGAACTTCCCTCTGTCAGGTCTGCCGGGCTCGTGAAAGGTTAGCGGCATGGCATCGGCGAAACACGGCCCCCGCAGCAAGGTGGACCTCTTGCCGGAGGAGTCCGTCTCCGGCGGACTTCCGGCGGACGTGCCGGGCAGCCTGTACGTCCGGGGGACCAACGGCGGGATCCGCGTCGCGCCGGACGCCGGGTTCGACGTGGTGTTCGGGCGCTGCGAGCCGGATGTCCACGTCTGTGTCGGCCTGGACGACCCGTACGTCAGCCGGCAGCACGGATTCATCACCTACGAGAACGCGCGATGGGTCCTGTGCAACCTCGGCAACCTGCCCATCCGCCTTCCGGGCGGGCGGCTGGTGCTCACCGGACACCGCGCACCGCTGCCGGTGGCCCACACACCGCTGTTCATCGTCGCCCCCCGGCAGGAGCACCTGTTCGAAACACGGATCGTCATGGCATCGCACCCGGCGACGCGGGTCCCCCAGGAGGCCGACACCCGCGACCCGAACGGGTGGCCACTCAGCACCGCCGAGCGCCTGGTCCTGGTCTGCCTGGGCCAGCGGTATCTCCGGCCCGAGCCCTGGCCCCAGCCGTTGACCTGGGCCGAGGTCGCCGACGAGCTCGGCCGCCTCCGCCCCGCCGACAAGTGGACCGCGAAGCGGGCCGCCCACATCGTCACCCAGACCCGTAAGCGGCTCAGCGCCAAGGTGCCCGGGCTGCTGGAGGAGGAGGAGATCCCGCCGCCGCTGGGCAACACGCTCAACCACAACCTGATCATGGCGCTGCTGGTCTCCGCCACGATCGGCCCCTCCGACCTCCGGCTCCTCGACGAACCGGCCGGCCCGCCTCCTGGCACGGTCGATCCCATCCCGTGAAGCCCGGGACCCCTCCCGGACGGCGGCCTGTAGGAACAGACCATGAAACGGTTCTCCATCACCGCCATCGCCCTCGCGTGCGCACTCGCCGTGGCGCCGGCCCTCGCCGCGCAGCCGGCCGACGCCGCGGCCAAGCCGAACCTGCGGAGCTGCTACGACGGGAAGTGCAAATTCACCTTCACCAAGCCGGTGAGCTTCCGGGTCTCCGCCAAGTACGGCTCCCGTAAGATCCGCGTCTCCAAGGTGGACGCGGAAACGGTCGCCGTTCAGACGACCTCCGTACGCCGGGTCAACGGCCGGGTGTTGATGACCGGCGGCGGCGTCAACCTCGGGGAAGGCGGCCGGGGATCGGTCGGCGGCCTTTCGTTCCGCGTGCTGTCGGTCACCGACCGAGGGGCGACGATCCGCTTCACCGGTTGACGGCGACCGGCCCTCGGACGGTCAGGCGTTCCAGCGCAGCGCGGTGGCGGCCCAGGTGTAGCCGGTGCCGGCGGCCAGCAGCAACACGATGTCGTCCGGGTTGAGCCTGCCCGTGCGCGCCGCGCGGTCCAGGGCGAGGAGCGGGTCCACGCCGCTCATGTGTCCGGTGTCGTCCAGGTAGAGGGCGCGGTCGGCGGGCAGTCCCAGGGCGGCGAGCAGGCCGTCGTGCATCGAGCGTTTCATGTGCAGGACGCACAGCTGGGCGACGTCGTGCAGGCCGAGCCCGGATCGTTTGAGCGCCCCTTCGGCCACCCGCACGAAGTTGGGCAGCGAGACCCGGTCCAGGCCCTCTTTCATCGAGGCCGGGTCGGACACGTCGATCAGGTGCCGGCCGTTCCTGACCGTCTGCTCGCTGGCGGGCTCGACGCTGCCCCCGGCGGGGACCCGTACCTGGTGGGAGAAGGAACCGTCGGTGATCATCTCGCTTTCGAGCAGTTCGGCGACGCCGCCGTCACGGGTGAGCAGCGCCGCGGCGGCGCCGTCCCCGAAGGTGAAGGCGAAGCGGGAGCGGTTGTTGGTGTAGTCGAGCAGGTACGACTCCCGGCTGGCCGCGACCGCGAGCACCCGCCTGAGGTGCGGCTCGGCGACCATCAGGTCCCGGCAGACCCGGAAGGCCACCGGGGTGCCGCAGGAGACGTAGTCGAGCTCAAGGGCGAAGGCGCGGTGCGTGCCGAGCAGGTGGGCGATCCGCGGCGCGGCCTGCCATACGGCGTGGTCCTTCCAGGTCGAGCCGAAGTAGACGACCGCGTCCACGTCGGCGGGGTCGGTCCCGGTCTCGGCCAGCACCTGGGCGCCCGCCTTCGCCGCCATGTCGGTGACGTGTTCGCCGGGTGGCGCGATGTGCTTGCCGCTCAGCCCGAACCGCTCGACGATCACGTCCTCCGGTATCCCGCTCAGGGCCGAGATCTCGGTCGCGGTCATCCGGTGGCGTGGCAGGTAACTCGCGGTTCCGGCGATGCGCACGGTCACGCTTCTCCTCGGGACTCGGTACGGCGGACCAGGGAGACGATGCCTCCGGGCAGGAACATGATCAGAGCGACGAAGAGCACGCCGAGGACGAACATCGGCTCGCTGAGCGGCCCGCTGACCGTGGTCGACAGATCTCCCAGCCGGTGGCTCAGGTAGGTGTAGACGAGGCCGCCGATGAGCGCGCCGGACAACCGGCCGGATCCGCCGAGCACGACCATGACCAGCAGCCCGAGCGTGAAGGTGGAGTCGGTCACCTCCGCGTGGGCGCCGCCGACGATCAGCGCGTAGACCATGCCGCCCAGGGTCGCCAGGAACGACGACAGGGTGAAGGCCATCAGCTTGAACGCGTAGGAGCGCAGGCCCAGCACGGTGACGCGGGTCTCGTTGTCGCGGATCGCCCGCCACACCCGGCCCGGTCGGGAGGCCAGCGCCCAGCGCACCACCACGACGGTCAGCACCAGCAGCGCCAGCGCCAGCCAGTAGCGGTACTTGGCGTTGACCACGCCGACCAGCACGTCGGGCAGTTGCTCGTACGGGAGCGCGAGGCCCAGTTCGCCGCCCGTCACCCGGAACGGGTCCCGCACCACGAAGATCGCTCCGGCCTGGGCGAAGGCCAGGGTCGCCATGGTGAAGGCGGTGCCGCCGACCCTCAGGACGACGGCGCCGAGCACCAGCGGCACGGCCACGCCGAGCACCACCACGTAGCCGAGGGCGCCGCCGAGGCCGAGGCCGGTGTTGGTCAACACCACCGCGGTGGTGTACATGCCGATCGCGACGTACAGCCCGTGGCCGAAGGAGAGCAGGCCGGTGAAGCCGAACAGCAGGTCGTAGGTGATCGCGATGGCGGCCATCACGCACATCAGGGACAGCAGGTGCAGCACGCCGGGGCTGGCGAGCGTCCCGTCGAAGAGCAGGGGGATCTGGACGTCGAGGGCGGGCAGCGCGGCCATCAGCAGGAGCAGTGCCAGCGAGACCGGTCTGACCCACGGGCGCGGGCCACCCAGGATGCGCGCCGTGGCCACCGCCCCGGGGCGGGTCATCTGGTCGGTCATGTGGCGACCCTTCCGAGCAGGCCCTGGGGGCGGATGAGGAGGATGGCGGCGAGCATGAGGACGACGATCAGGTCACCGGCGCCGACCAGGCCGTAGAAGTTGGCGTACTGCTGGAGCAGGCCGACCAGGACGGCGGCCAAGGCGGAGCCGCGGAACGAGCCGAGACCGCCGATGATCACCACGATGAACGCGTAGATCAGCAGGCTGATGCCCTGCTCCGGCGAGACCGCGTTGTTGATGGCCCCGGTGAGCGCGCCGGCGAGGGCGGCGAGCGCTCCGCCGATGGCGAAGACCAGGGTGAACGCCCGGCGTACGTCGATGCCGAGCGCGGTCACCATGGCCCGGTTCTCCACCCCGGCCCGGATGATCAGCCCGTACCGGGTCCTGGCCAGGAAGGCCGACATCGCCAGGTACACGGCCACGGCCACGAGGATCAGCAGGAACCGGTTGTTGGGGATCGGGGCGCCGAAGATCTCGGTCACCTCGTTCATCCAGGCCGGCGTCGCGATCGGGTGGGCGTCGGATCCGAAGACCGACCGGATCAGCGCGGTGATCGCCAGCAGCAGTCCGACGGTCAGCAGCACCTGCGGCACGTGCGATCCGTACAGCCGTCGCAGCAGCGTCGTCTCCATCAGCGCCGCCAGCGCGGTGCAGACCACGATCGCGGCCAGCACGCCGAGGGTGAAGCTTCCGGTGGCGTCCACGACGAGCCACGCGGCGTAGCCGCCCATGGTGAGGAACGCGCCGTGCGCGAAGTTCAGCACGTCCATGAGCCCGTAGATCAGCGACAGCCCGGACGCGACGAGGAAGTAGAGCGCCGCCAGGCCGAGCCCGGTGATCGTCAAGAGGATGAAGGTGCTCATGCCCGCGCTCCGGTACGGCAGGCGGCCCGGCGGCCGGTCATCGTGCCACCCCCACTCCGAGGTAGTCGCGTGTTCGTTCGTCGTCGTTGAGCAGCCGGCCCACGTCGCCGGTCCAGACGACGCGGCCCTGGTCGAGGATCACCGCGTCCCTGGCCAGGCGGCGGACCAGGTTCAGGTTCTGCTCGACCAGCACGACGGTGACCAGGGTGGCGACGCGCGTGAGGGCGTCGGCCAGGTGGGTCACCAGGTGCGGGGCCAGGCCCTGGCTGGGTTCGTCGATCAGCAGGAGGCGGTTGTCGTTGAGCAGGGCGCGGGCCAGGGCCAGCATCTGCTGCTCGCCGCCGGACATCGTCCCGGCCCGCTGGCGCAGCCGTTCACGGAGCCGCGGGAAGAGCTCGTAGACCAGGTCGTAGTGGTGCGGGCCGCCGGGACGCTCGGCCAGGCGCAGGTTCTCCTGCACGGTGAGGCCGGCGAAGACGTCCCGGTTCTCCGGCACGTAGCCGACTCCCAGCCGGACCACCTCGTGGGTGTGCAGGCGGGAGATGTCCCTGCCCTCCAGCAGGATCTCGCCCCGGCGCTGGACCAGCCCGAGCAGACCGCGCAGGGTGGTCGTCTTGCCGACGCCGTTGCGGCCGAGCAACGCCGTGACGCCACCCGAGCGGACCTCGAACGACACGCCCTGGAGCACGTGCGACTCGCCGAGATGGACGTCGAGGCCGGAGACGGAGAGGATCGTGTCCGGCGTGCTCAAAGCGCCTCCCCGAGATAGGCCGACTGCACGACCTGGTCGGCCATCACGTTGTCGGGCGTGTCACAGGCGAGCAGGGTGCCGTGGTGCATCACGGCCATCCGGTCCGCCAGGGCGATCGCGACGTCCATCCGGTGCTCGACGAGCACGATGGTGGTGCCGTGGGTGTCGCGCACCTGCCTGATCACTTCGGTCAGTTCCGGCACGTCCTCGGCGCTCATGCCGGCCGTCGGCTCGTCGAGGATCAGTACGGCGGGATTGCCGACGATGGCGAGGGCCACCTCCAGCTTGCGTTTGCCGCCGTGGGACAGGGCCGCGGCCGGGTCGTCGGCGTGATCGGCGATGCCGACTGTCCGCAGAGCCGCGCGGGCCTGGTCGAGGGCGGGGTCGGTACGGCGGACGCGCCGCCACAGGGCGAGGCTCCCGCCGAGGTGTGCCTGCGCGGCCAGCCGTACGTTCTCCAGTACGGTCAGCGACGGGAACAGGCTGGTGATCTGGAAGCTTCTGGCCAGGCCGAGCCGCGCCCGGCGGAAGACCGGTTCGTCCGTGATGTCCCGGCCCTGCAGGTGGATGCGCCCGCTGGTCGGCCGGCGCAGGCCGGTGAGCATGTTGAAGAGGGTCGTCTTGCCGGCGCCGTTCGGCCCCAGCACGGCCATGATCTCGCCGCGCCGCACCGACAGGGAGACGTCGCTGAGGATCTGGACCCCGCCGATCGCGACGCCGAGCTCCCGGGTCTCGAGAATGGGCTGCCCGTCAGGGAGCGCGGTCCCGGGCCGCGCTCCCCTCGTCTTATCGGTGTTCACCGGGCTAGCGCTTGATCGGGGTGGTGGGCGGGGCCGCCTGGTCCGGCTGGAGCGTTCCGGTGAGCTGCGGCACGTCTCCGGACAGGGTGGCCTGGAACATCGGCTGGAGCAGCGCGTGGTCCTCGGCGCGGACGGTCATCTCACCCTTGGGCCCGAGGAACGTCCAGCCTTCGAGACCGCTGATCATCTTGTCGACGTCGTCACCCTGCTCGATGGCGCGTACCAGCATCTGGGCGGCGGTGAACCCGTCGGTGTGGAAGATGTCCGGCTTCTTGCCGAGCGTGGTCGCCATGGCCTTGGCGGGCTCGTTGTCGGTGGCCTCGGCGAAGTAGTGGGCCAAGAAATTGATCTTGTCTCCGGCGGGGCCGAAGGAGCTGAACGTGGCACGGTCCGCCAGGCCCGTCACCACCTTGGTGTGCTGGAAGACGTCCTGCTGGGCGAGGGTCTGCCACATGTTGGCCGCGGTGTCACCGGCCCAGGCGACGAAGAGCAGGTCGGGCTCGGCGTCCACGATCTGCCGGGCGAACGGGGTGAAGTCGGCGGTCTTCAGCGGCACCAGCACCGGGGTGACGGTCGCGCCGCCCGCCTCGCCGAGCACGGCCTGCACGGCGGCCACGTTGGCCTGGCCGAAGGCGTAGTCCTGGGCGAAGACGACGACCTTCTTGCCCTGCACGCCGTCCACCACCGCCTCGGCCACCCGCACGTCCTGCCAGGTCTGGCGGCCGGAGCGGAAGGTGTAGGCGTTGATGCCGGTGACGGTGTCGGCGGCGGCCGCGCCGCTGATGTAGAGGACCTTGTTCTGCGCGGCCAGCGGGGCGAGCTGCATGGCCACGCCGGAGGAGACCGTACCCGCGAGGATCTTGTAGCCCTTGCCGATCAGGTCGGTGGCGACGGCGGTGGCCTTGGCCGGATCGCTGGCGTCGTCGTGGTAGGTCACCTCGACGGTCGTGTCACCGACCTTGCCGGTGCCCTTGGTGGCATAGTCCAACCCGGCCTTGAATCCCTCGGTGAACTGCTGGCCGTAGCCGGCGACCAGCCCGCTGGTGGAGGTCACGAGCCCGACCTTCACCGCCCCTTCCGCCGGGCCGGCGCCCGAGGTGGCGCCTCCGCAGGCCGTGAGGCCGAGGACGAGTAACGCGGCTACCGCGATGCCGGATCGCTTCATGGAGATCTCCTCTTCAAGGGGGGGTTAGAGGGCGAACTGGCGGGCCATGACGAGCGCCTCGCCCTGGCACACCACGCGCGTTCCGATCGTCGCGACGGTGCGCAGATCGACCAGCGCCTTCTCCGGACGGACGGCGCTGATGGTCACTTCGGCTCGCAGGGAGTCGCCCGGCCTGGCGTGGCCGTCGAAGCGCAGCTCCTGCTTGAGATACATGGTTCCGTTGCCCGGCAGGTCGGTGCCGAGCAGCGCGGAGAACAACCCCGCGACCAACGGCTCGGGCACAGTGTCGTCGGCGGTGTCTTCGCTCAGGCTCCGGTATCCGGCGAGGTCCTCCTCGGTGAAGGTCCGCTCCAGGTGGGCGCGGCGCCCGACCGCCCGGTCCCACCAGCTGCCCGAGTTCCGGACCGTTCCCGCCGGCGCGGGCGGGACCTCCGGCGCGGAAGATCGCTTCCCGATGGTCGAGACGGCCTCGCACACGGTCGTGCCGTCGGCCCGGGTCACGGTGAGGTCCAGCTCGTCGGCCGACGCGCGCGCGGTGACCGTGACCCGTTCCCCGGCCCGCGTCGGCGCGGGGAACGTCAGGCGCTGCGTGAGCAGTTCGGCCCGGGGGTGGTGGCGGCGCACGGCGGTGCGGATCAGGGCGAACAGGAGCATTCCGTGGGCGACGGTGCCGCCGAACCGGGTCGTCGCGGCGTAGCCGGGGTCCACGTGGAGGGGATTGTCGTCCCCGGTCAGCGCGGCGAACCGGTCGAAGTCCCGCTGGCCGACGGTGAACGTCTCGCTCCAGGTGACGACCCGCAGCCGGTCCTTGAGTATCTTCCCGGCGGCGTTGCGCGGCAGGGCCTCGACCACCTCGACGTACGCGGGCACCTTGTAGCCGGCCAGCCGTTCGCGGCAGAACGCGCGCACCTCCTCGGGCTCGATCTCCGCTCCCTGCCTGAGGACGAGGTGGGCCTTGCCGGTCTCGCCCCAGCGCGCGTCCGGCACGCCCACCACGGCGGCCTCCGCCACCGCGGGATGGTCGAACAGCACGCGCTCGACCTCGGCCGGGTAGACGTTCTCGCCGCCCGAGATGTACATGTCCTTGACCCGGTCGACGATCGTGTAATAGCCGTCCGCGTCGCGCCGGGCGACATCGCCCGAGCGCAGCCAGCCGTCCTCGGTGAAGGCGGCGGCCGTGACCTCGGGCTGGTTCCAGTAGCCGGGGGTGATGCCCGGGCCGCGGATCAGCAGCTCACCCTCGTCCGCGGCGTGGCCGTGCTGGTCGATCAGCTTCACCTCGGCGAACAGCTGCGGTTTGCCCACCGAGCCCGCCTTGGACAGGGCGTGGGCCTCGTCGATGAGGAACAGGGTGGGGCCGGTCTCGGTCATGCCCATGCCCTGCCGTACCACGATGCCCAGGCCGGCGAGCTCGCGGAGCAGCGGCACCGGCAGGGCCGCGCCCCCGCAGGCCCAGGACCGCACGCCGGACAGGTCGGCGGCGGCGAAGTCCGGGTGGTCGCGCAGGAGCTGGTACATGGTGGGCACGCCGAAGAAGGCGGTGCCGCGCTCGGCCAGCAGCCGCAGCGCGAGCGCCGGGTCGAACTCGTGCTGCACGATCGCGGCGCCGCCGGCCAGCAGCGTGGGCAGCGTGTAGAGGTTGATGCCGCCGGTGTGGAAGGTCGGCAGCACGTTCAGCGTGGTGTCGGCCGAGGTCAGGCCGATGGCGGTGCCGATGTTGAGATGGTTGGCCACGGCCATGCCGAAGGTCTGGATGACGCCCTTGGGACGGCCGGTGGTGCCGGAGGTGTAGAGCAGGTACCACGGATCGTGCTCGTCGTTCCAGGACCGCCCGGACAGCGGCTCCACGTCGGCGAGGGCCCGCTCGTACGAGGCGCCGAGCCGTACGGCCTTGGCGTCGAGCCGCTCGGCCGCCTCCGCACGGGCGTCGTCGCAGAGCACCACGGCGGCACCGCAGTCGTCCAGGATGCCGGCCAGCTCGGGCACCGACAGCCGCCAGTTCAGCGGGACCAGCAGCGCGCCGATCCGCCCGCAGGCGATCAGCAGCTCGATCACCTCGACCCGGTTGCCGCTCAGCACGGCCACCCGGTCGCCGGGCCGCACGCCGAGCCCGTCACGCAGGTGCCGAGCCATCCGGCCGGCGCGGTCAGAGGCCGTGGCGTAGTCGAACTCACGCCCGCTGAGCGTGTCGACCAGCGCGGTCGCGCCGGGGCTCAGCTCGGCGCGGGCGCCGAGCACATCGGGCACTTTCACATCCGCTCCCTCGTGAATCGCATCGCTCAGCTCGCGGAGAGAACCTCCGGCCCTCTCAACATGAGACGTGATTCACGTACAAGCTAGGGTTGTCCCTCGTACGGGTCAATAGCTACATGAGAGATGATTCAGCTAATATGTTGAGACCATGACGGACACCGAGACCGACGTGACCGCTTCCCCCGAGATCCTCACGAGCGCGCGTGGCACGCCACTGTCCAAGCGCGGGGAGCGCACACGCAGAAAGCTGCTCGACGCGGCGGAGCAGGTCTTCGCCGCGCTCGGCTACTACGACGCCTCCATCGTGAAGATCACCGAGGCGGCCGGGGTGTCACAGGGCACCTTCTACATCTACTTCGAGGGCAAGCAGCAGATCTTCGACGAGCTGGTCGCCGATCTCAACCGCCGGGTCAGGCACGCGATGTCCGAAGCGGCCGCGCAGGGCCACAGCCGTGCCGAGCGTGAGCGGCTGGGCTTCGGCGGATACTTCCGGTTCACCGCCGAGCACCCCGCCCTCTACCGGATCATCCGGCAGGCCGAGTTCGTCTCCCCCGACGCGATGCACCAGCACTACGCGAAGATCGCCGAAGGCTACATGGAGGGGCTCCGTCACGCGATGGACACCGGCGAGGTCGTCCGCGCCGATCCCGAGGTCCTGGCCTGGGCGCTGATGGGCGTGGGCGAGCTGATCGGCATGCGCTGGATCCTGTGGGACGGCCCTGAGCCGAAGCGAATCCCGGAGGACGTCTTCGCGGAGATGTACGCCTTCATCACCCGCGGCCTCGGCACCCCCTCCGAACCGATCCCGGGATGAGCGACCCCGCGTGGCGCGCTAGGCGCGTGGCTTGTCCAGGCCGGTCAAGCGGGTCAGGGTCGCGAGGCCGTCGTCGGTGCCCGGCCAGTGCCGGCGGACCGCCTCCAGGCCGGCGCGGCGGACCACCGAGCGCAGCACCATGGTGACGACGATGACGTCGTCGGCATAGCCCAGCACGGGGATGAAGTCGGGCACCAGATCCAGGGGCAGGGCCAGGTAGGCCAGCAGCAGCGCCAGCCGTACGCGCACGCCGCGCGGCAGGCCGGGGTCGGCGGCCAGGCGGCGCACCAGGCGCAGCACGTCGGGCAGCAGCCGCAGCGCCTCGCGCAGCAGGCCGCCCCGGGGACGGACGATCGCCAGTGTGGCGATCAGCGCCAGCCAGGCGACCAGGAGCGCGGCCACGATCCCGATCAGCAGGTCCCATCCCCATGATCCGGTCATGTCCGCTCGCCTTCCCCCGAATCCGGCTCGGCGACACCCTCGGCCGATCCTAGCCGCGGGACCGGCGGCGGGCCGCCCCCGGCTAGGGGGCGGCCCGCTTCCGATCAGTTACTCGTGGCCGGCCTCACGATCTCCAGCTGGTGCAGCCGAACCCGCTCGCGCAGACTCGGTGCCGGTCGTCGCCGGTGTTGCGGTTCATCTCGGTGCGGGTGGTGCCCTTCTTGGACAGGTCCGCCACGACCCATTCCTCGCCGTTCTTGTACCAGCCGTACGGCGTCTTCACCTGCCTCGTCTCGGTCAACGTCACCTTGCCCGCGGAGCCGGTGGTGCTGACCTTGAAGGCTCCCCATCGGGCCGCGCACGCCGCGGAGTGGACGAGCTGGAACTCGAGATAGGAGTCGATCCGTACGCGCTCCAGGATCGTCTGGTCCGCGGTGCAGCCCATCGTGGAGGGGTTCTTGCCCACGCAGGACGCCCCGGAACAGCCCGCAGCGGCCTGGGCGGAGGTGGCGGCGACGCCGCCGAGCGCGGTGACGGCGAGGGCGGTCGCGAGTGCGGCGCGGCCGAGTGTGAGCAGCTTCATCATGACTTCCAAGAGGTGCAGACGTAGTAGCAGGCCTGGTGGCGGTCGCCACTGGTGTTCTGGTTCATCGGGGTCCACTTCGTGCCGGCGCCGTTGCTGTGGCTGACGGTCTGGACCCGCTGGTTGTACCAGCCGTACGTGGTCTTGATCTGCCGGACGGCCTTCACCACCGAGGAGCCGCAGCACGAGCTCTCGTCGACCCCGACGGCCCAGTAGGCGGAGCACTTGGCGGACCTCATCAGGCGGACGCTCTTGCTCCAGTCGCCGGTCGAGGCGATGGCCATGCGCTCGGCGTCGTCGTCGCAGCCGTAGGTGGCCGGGTTCTTGCCGACGCAGGTGGCTCCCTTGCAGGACAGCGCCGTGGTGGCGCCCGATGGTCCGCCGGTGAAGGCGAGGGTCGTGCACGCCAACGCCATCGCGGCGAGCGCGCGTCCGATCGTGGTGCCGGTGGGCATGGTGTCTCCTTATTGTCAGCGGTTGATGTCGCGCAGGGCCTGGTTGAACACGTTGCGGTACAGGACCGAACTGCCTTCCTTCGTGGGGTGGAAGGACTGCTGGGAGATCACGGACTCGTCCGGGCTCTCGCCCTGCGTACGGTCCGCGATCACGCGGTGGATGGCCTCCGGCTCCCCGCACACCCCGCGGCCCGCGAACTCCTCACGGGGGTCGGCGAAGGACACGACCGCGCCGGTACTGGCGGAGGCGGCGGCCGCGGCCCCGCGCAGGGTGTCGTTCAGGACGCCGGCCATCTCGCCGAGCCAGAGGGCGGTGGGCAGGCCGATGCGGGGGAAGCAGTCGCCGTCGAACAGCCGCGGGTAGCCCATCAGGACGATGGCCGCGTTCGGGGCCTTACGGTGGATCGCCAGCAGGGTGTCGCGGACGGCGGGGCCGACGACGTCGTTGATCTGCCGGGGAACGGATTCGCCGAGCGGGACGCCGCCGTCCTCCTCCAGGGCGGTCTCCTTACAGGGATCCAGACTGAGCCGGGAGATGCAGTGGGTGAGGATCGCGCTGAAGCGGGCGTCGTTGCCGCCGACGGACAGGGTGACGAGCGTGGTGTTCTCGTCCAGATAGCCCTTGTCGAGCTGGCCTCGTTCGCGGAACTGCCCTTCGCCGGTCAGGTTGCCGGTGAGCGCGCCCGAGCAGGCGTGGAACTGGTGCTCCAGGCTCGGGTCCCAGGTGTCGTGCCGCTCGCCGATGCTCACGGCCGGACGGTCGGTGAGGGTGCCCGCGCGGGACCAGGCGTACGTGGAGCGGTGGCAGGCGTTGCCGTACTTCCAGTGGTAGTCGGGGTCCTTGTAGACGCCCTCGACGCCGCCGCCGTCGCTGTCGGTCTCGGTGTAGTAGTCGTGCTGCGCCGCCGTCGAGGCTCCTTCGCCGGAGGCGTAGGAGTCGCCCAGCGAGACGATCTGGTGCCTGGGCTTGGAGCTCAGGGGCTGGAAGGCGATGGCGTCCCAGGCGATCCGCTGTTCGCCGTCGCCGTCATCGGTGAGGTTGGACAGGGAGACGGAGGGCACGCCGCCGAAGTCGAAGACGCCGAGGGAGACCCAGCGGTGCTGCCGGACGCGTTGCAGGACCGCGCGTTCCCGCCGGCCGTCCCCGGTGTCGACCGTGTAGACGGCCTGCTGGGTGGCGGCGTTGTGGTCGGGGATGTGCACCATCACCCGCGCCCACTGGCGGAGTGTGCGGCCGAGGGTCCAGGTGCCGGTGACGCGGTAGGAGCCTTCGGAGGGCGGGCGGGTGTTGGCGAACCAGAAGTGGCCGCCGAGCCCGCCTCCGGCCTGATGGAAGTCGATCTTCGAGCGCTCCTGCCCTTCGCCGTCCTTGGCGAAGTTCAGCGCGAACGAGCCCGCGTTGGTGAAGCGACGGCCGCAGCCGGGCCGCACCGATGCGACCGTGTCGGGCACGTCGTCGATGATCAGCGAATTGGCCGGGACGGCGTTGCTCCCGTTGAATCCGGTGGTGAAGGGGTCGCAGTTGGGCCGGAAGTGCTCCACCGGCATCTTCTTCTCCTCGACCTCACCTGGATGGAGGGCGAACTCCGGTTCGGGATAGTCGGTCGGGAAGCGCATGTTCTCGTTGCCGCACTCGACGTCGCAGTGCTCCTTCCAGGTAGCCGGCTTGTGCCACCAGCAGCGGAAGTCCGTCCTCAGGCAGGGCTGGGCGGCGGGGGCGCAGGAGTTGCTGCTGTCGCAGAACAGGGTCCGGGGCGGTTTCACGCGCTCGCGCACGGGCTGGGTGACCCACCACGCCTGGTTGTATCCCGAGTGCGTCGAGTCATCGCGGAAGTCGTACTTGACGATGGGGTGAGCGGCCCAGCCCATGACCTTCTCCGGGTACGGCCATCGCTGCGGGTTGGCGGCGTCGGACTGACTCTTCTCCAGGAACGGCTCGCGGTTGGGCGGGTAGTCGGCGTTCATCGGGTTGTTGGACCAGCCGAGGCCCCAGTTCCCGTACTGGTCGGTGCAGGTCGGGCTGGGCCGGCAGCCGGTCTCGTTGCCGAAGCGCGCGTCGGGCTGGAACCCGCTGTTGTAGACCCACACGGCGGCGAACCAGTTCTCCAGCTTCGCCGGGTCAGCATTGTTGATCTTGATGTGGTCGTAGACCTGGTTCCACTTGTCCTGGAGGATGCGCAGCCCCGCGGCGATGTTGGTGGCGTAGTCGAGGGCGATGGCCCGCTGGGTGGTCTCGGCCTGGTCGCCCTTGCGCATGCCGGTGGTGACCTGCGCGACGCCGTACCCGCAGTCGGCCTCCCGCCAGCGGATGCTCCAGCCGTCGTCGGAGGCGCGCCTGCCGTAGTAGTCGCCGATCAGCGGGTTGCCGGTGACCCCTTCCAGGGCGTGCCAGGACGCCTGCCACAGGTTGGACTCCTGGGCCAGGATGCCGAGCATGATCTGCGCGGGCACCCGGCCGCCGCCCTTGAGCTGAAGGGGCGGGAGCAGGCCCTGTGGTGACCAGGACGGCAGCCCCGACTGGTTCCAGTTGGAGGGCCGTGGCGTCGTGAGCGCGCCCTGGACGGCGAGGTTCACCGCCCATTCGACCTGTTTCCAGTGCGGTTGCAGCGCTTGCCGCCTGGCGTCGTTGCGCGGGATCGCACAGGGCTCGACGGGGTCGTCGGTCTGGAGAGCGGGCCCCTCTGCCGCTCGCGCGCCGGTCCCGGTCCGCGGGCCTCCGGGGACGAGCGCGAAGTCGAGGCCGGCTCCGGTCCGGGCCACGCGCGCCTTGAGCGTCACCCGTGAGGGGGAACCCGGCGTTCCCAGGCGGGTGCCGGTCTGGGAGAGGAACAGCGCGCCGCCGGTTGAGACCTCGTCGTGCGCGCCCGCCGCGACCTGCACGACCTGGCCGGGCAACTCGCCGACCTTGGTGGGACGGCCGGTCAGGTAGGCCCTGCCGTCGGCCCCTGCTGCCAGGCCCAGCCGGGTGAGCGGGCCCTTGGCCAGTTGCTTCGGCCGCTCCCCGCCCGCGGGCAGGTGCTCGACGGTCGCCAGGTCGTCGCCGTGGGCGGCGAGGAAGGTCAGGCTGCCGTCTCGGTGCGGACGCAGGTGGCTCGGCGTGCCCTCCAGACGGGCGTACGGGCGTACCTTCCCCGAACCGGAGACCTCGACCAGGCCGTCGCCAGCCACCGCCACGATCGAGTCCCCCATCGGGACCGCCGAGGTGGCCTGGCCGGGCACCTCGACCGGGGCGGCGGTCTTGCCGGTCGCCGCGTCCACCAGGTGCAGCCGGGTGGCGGTGCTCTCCTTCCCGCCCGTCTGGCTGAACACGGCGCTCTCGCCGGCGCCGCATCCCGGGCTGTGGTACGCGAGGCTCGCATGCAGTCCCAGTTTGGTGATCCGTCCGGACTCCAGGTCCACCAGCGCGGTGAACGCGCCACGCTGGAAGAGCGCCTCGGAGTTGGTGAACTGACGTGGCGCGTAGGCCACCACCGCCCGCTTGGCCGAGCCGGTGAGGCAGACGTTGCCGACCCACCTGTCCGTGTCGAAGCCGCCCTCGGACAGCGTCGCCGCGGTCCGCCACCGGTAGCCCTCGGAGGCTCTGGCGACCAGGATGTGGAAGCCGGTGGAGTCGCCCGTGGCGGTCCAGGCCAGGTCGTCGGAGCCGGACCAGCCCGAGCCGAGCAGCTCGTCGCGCCGGTCCGGGGGGACGGACCCGACCGGCTTCCCGACGGCGGCCGAGGCCGGCGCCGTGAGGGGTGCGGCCGGCACGGTCAGCACCGATGCGAGCACGGCGCCCGCGAGCGCGGTGAGAAAGAGCGGAGTACGCACCGCTACCGCCGGGCGTACGTCTGGAGGCGGACACGAGTCGGGTCCATCGGGCTCCGTTCGCTGAAGGTGAGGGCGGCCGGCGCGCGCCCTGGCCTGGGCGACGACGCTCGATCCGTCCGGAGATGTGGAGGTTCGAAACCGATCTCTGCGAACCGGCCCCATCGTGACCGCGTAGTCGTGAGGATGCCGTGAGAGATCCGTGAGTCGGGCCGGGAAGGCGGTGGCGGTGCTGAGGTTCAGAGTGCTGGGCGCGGTGGAGGCGCGATGCCGGGAGGACGTCGTGCCGATGCCACCGAAGGTGCGGCGTCTCATGGCCGCGGTGCTGTCGCGGCCGAACACCGTGGTCGGGGCGACGGACCTGATCGAGGCCGTGTGGGAGTCGGCTCCGCCGGCCTCCGCCCGCGAGAGCCTGCGCATCTACGTCCACCGGCTCAACCAGGCGCTCGGCGCCTCACGGGTGACCACCGCGGCCTCCGGCTACCTGCTCACCGTCGGCGACGACGAGCTGGACTCCCTGGAGTTCGAGCGGACCGTACGGCACGGCAGGGAGCTGATCGACCGCGGCGACCTGGCCACCGGGGCGGCCACGCTCGGCCGCGGCCTGCGGATGTGGCGTGGCCGGGCCTTCGCCGAGCTGCAGACGCTGGCCGTGGTGCGGGAGGAGGCGACCCGCCTGGACGAGCTGCGGCTCACCGTGACCGAGGAGCGCTTCGACGCCGAACTCACCCTGGGCCGCCACGGAGAGATCGTCGCCGAGCTGAAGCCGGTGGCGCTCGCCCACCCGTTGCGCGAGAAGCTGCGCGCCCAGCTGATGACCGCCCTGTGGGGTGACGGCCGGCAGGCCGAGGCGCTGGCCGCCTACCGCGACGCCGCCGAGTTCCTGGCACGTGAACTCGGCCTCGATCCAGGACCGGAGCTCCGCGACCTCCAGCAGCGGATCCTCCGTCAGGAGACGTACCCGTCGCGGCCCCGCGGATCGGCCCCGGCCGTGATACCGGCGCAGCTGGCCCCGCCGAACTCCGCCTTCACCGGACGCGCGCGAGCGGCCCGCGCACTGGACGGACTGGTCGCCCCCGGGAGCCCGGCGCCGGTGGCGATCGTCAGCGGCATCGCCGGAGTCGGCAAGACCGCGCTGGCCCTCGACTGGGCCCACCGGAACGTGTCACGTTTCCCCGACGGCCAGCTCTTCGCCGACCTGCGCGGCTACGACCGCCTGGCCGGACCGGTCGCCCCGCACGACCTGCTGGGGCGGTTCCTGCGCGCGCTGGGCGTCAACAGCGAGCAGATCCCCGCCGACCCCGACGAGCGCGCGGCGCTCTACCGCAGCGTCCTGCACCCGCTGCGGGTGCTGATCCTGCTGGACAACGCGGCTTCGGCAGCCCAGGTCCGGCCGCTGTTGCCGGGCGCGCGGGGTTGCCGCGTGGTGGTCACGGCCAGGCCCCGGCTGGAAGACCTCCTCATCGAGTACGGCGCGGCGGCCGTCCCCCTCTCACCCCTCGACGACCGCGAAGCCGTGGACCTGCTCGCCCGCGTACTCGGCGCCCCATGGGTCGAACGGGAACGTAAGGACGCCGAGCGGCTCGCCCGGCTGTGCGACGGCCTTCCCCTGGCTCTGCGGCTGACGGCCGCCCGGCTGACCAGCAGCAGGACCGGCACGCTCGCGGAGCTGGTCGCGCAGCTGGCTGACCGGCAACGCCGGCTCGACCTCCTGAGCGGGGAGGAGCTGCAGGTCCGCAGCGGCTTCGAGCTGTCCTGCCGCGACCTTCCCGCACCGGTGACGCGGGCCTTCCGGCTGCTGAGCCTGCTCGACGCACCCGGCGGGCTGGCGGCCTGGCATCTCGCGGCGCTGCTGGACCAGCCGGACCTGTCCGAAGCGGACGCCCTGCTGGACGAGCTGGTCGACGCGCAACTGCTGCAGCCCCTGGGCGTGGACTGCGTGGGGCAGCGGCGCTTCCGCTTCCACGATCTCGTACGGCTCTACGCCGCCGAGCGCGCCGAGGCGGACGAGCCGGAAGAGGAGCGGCACGCGGCCACCCTCCGCGCCTTCGGAGCCATGCTGGCGCTCACCGCCCACGCCGACAGAGCCTTCCGCGGCGAGGACATCGACGAGGTCCAGGGCACCTGCGCACGCTGGTTGCCCGGCGACCACGCGTCGCTCGTCCCCGAGCCGATGCTCTGGCTCGACGCCGAACGCCTCAACCTGTCCGCCATGGTCCGGCAGGCCGCCCGCGCGGGCTGGTCCGAGCCGTGCTGGGAGCTGACCGCCACCGGCTCGATGCTGCGGCAACGGCGCGGCTACCAGGACGACCAGCTCGCCGACTACGAGCTGGCCCTGGAACTGTGCCGCCGGGAGGGGAATCTCCGCGGCACGGCCGCCCTCCTCCTGAGCCACGGCGGCCTCCACCACCAGATGGGCAACCTGTCGCTCGCGGCCGCGTGCGCGAGCGAGGCCGTCGACCTGTACGAGCGCCTCGGCGACAAGCGCGGGCACGCGCTGGCCCTGGCCGACTCCGGCGTCGCCCACCGCGTGCTCGCCGACTGGGAGCCGGCTCTGGCGGCGTTCGAGCGGGCCTTCGAGATCTTCGAGGACCTCGGCGACCTGGCGTCAGCCGCGTACGTGCTGTTCCATCTGGGGGCCCTGCACCTACGACGCGATCATTTCGGCGAGGCGCAGGCCGCGGCCGAACGCGGGCTCGCCCTGTTGCCCCCGGGGATTCCCGAGCTCGAACTCCACCTGCGCCGCACGCTCGGTGATTCCTACCTGCGCCGGGGCCGGGTCGAGGAGGCCCATGACATCCTGACCGACGTCCTGGCGAGCGCCCGCGCGCGGCGCGACCTCTTCCAGGAAGCCGAAGCGCTGCTCGTCCTGGGCGAGACCGAGGTGGCGGCCGGTCGTCCCGCCCAGGGCAGGGCCACCCTCACCCTGGCTCTGGAGCAGGGCCGCCAGCTCAACGGGAAAAACTTCGAGGGGCGGGTGCACCTGGCCCTCGGCCACATCGTCGACGGCCGGCACATAGAGCATCTGAAGACGGCGGCCGAGATCTTCGCCGCGGCCAACGCCCCCGCCTGGCACGCCAAGGCCATGGCCGCCCTCACGACGCACCGGCGCTGACGTCAGGAGCGCTCGACGCGGACGGCGACTCCGTCGAGGATCAGCTCCAGCCCGAGCGAGAAGTCCGCGTCGGCGATGGTCGCGTCGGGGGTGTCGGACGGCAGCGTCTCGAACAGCGCCGAGGCGAACAGCCGGGCCGTCTCGGGGAAGCGTCCGGGGTCGACGAGCCGGACCAGCGCGCGGCCGTAGTCGCGCTCGGCGTCGGCCTGCCCCCGGCCCTCGGCGGCCCTGCCCTCGGCGAGCTCGCTGTATTGCCGCACCCACTGGACCACGTAGCCGTTGATCAGCGTCAGGATGCCGACCTTGTGCGCCCAGTCGAGGCGGGTGCGCGACAGGATGGCGAGCCCGGCCTCCATCCAGGCGATCTGGTTGGGGCCGGAGGGCGGCCCGGAGGCGGGCACGCGCGTCAGCCACGGCCGCCGCCAGGACACCGCGCGCAGCGCGAAGGCCCAGTCGCGCAGCCCTTCGCGCCAGTCGTCGGTGTCGAGGTCCGGAGGCGTGCCCGAGGCGGCGTCGGCCATGAGCGTGAGCAGCTCGTCCTTTGACCCGACGTGGCGGTAGAGCGACATCCCCGTGAAGCCGAGGCTCTTGGCGACCTTGGGAATCGTCACGCCGCCGAGCCCGTCACGGTCGGCGATCTCCACGGCCGCGGCGACGATCAGGTCGACGTCGAGGGCCGCGGGCCGCCCGAGACGCGAGGACTCCGGCATCCGCCACAGCCTGCGCAGCGCCGCCGGTATGTAGTCCTCGCTGGTCATGGCTCCCTTGTTCACCCCCGGAGAGTCAGGCCCCATCATGCCAGAACCTTCTTTAGTATATATGTGATACTTTCTCGGTGAAACTAAATCTCGGGGAGAGGAACGTACATGAGCGTCGACGCCGCGTCGCGGACATCGAGAGGGCCGGTCCGGCGCGCCGAACGCGCCCTCGCACCGGATCTGGCCAGGGGCGCGATGCTGCTGATCATCGCGCTGGCCAACGTCGCCGGAGTCGTCTTCGCCCGGCAGCCCGGCCTCGACCTCGCCCCGGAAGGCGCCGAGGCCGGGCTCACCTTCCTGCTCTTCGAGCTCGTCCACGCCCGCGGGTATCCGGTCTTCGCGGTGATGTTCGGCTACGGAGTCGTCCAGCTCGCCCGCCGCCAGGACGCCTCCGGCGCCACCCCGCGGCGGGTCCGATCCGTGCTGGTGCGCCGCAACCTCTGGCTCGTCGTCTTCGGGTTCGCGCACGCCGCGCTGCTCTACTACGGCGACTTCCTCGGCGCGTACGGGGTCGTCGGGATCGTGATGACCCTGGTGCTGCTGCGCCGGGGCGACGGGTTCCACCGGATCGTGCTGGTGATCTGGGCGGTGGCGGCGGTCCAGGTCCTGGTCATGGGCGCCACCGTGGTGAGCGGCGTCGTCGGGGGTTCCGGTGGGTCGGCCCCGCTGCCGGCGATCCCGATCGGCTCCCTCACCGCTCCTGGCTACCTGGAGTCCATGTCGGCTCGCCTCGGCGAATGGCCGTCGCACACGCTGACCGTCCTGCCCTTCATCCTGATCGCCTGGCTGGGCATGTGGGCCGCCCGCCGCCGCGTCCTCGAAGAGCCGGCCCGTCACAGGACCCTGCTCACATGGACCGCCGTCCTCGGGCTCGGCCTCGCCGTCGCCGGAGGTCTCCCGGCCGCCCTGGTGAGCGCCGGATGGCTGCACGTCGACGAGCCGGCCGCCGCTCTGGCGCTGACGCTCCACGGCGCCAGTGGCATGTTCGCCGGTCCCGGTTACGTGGCGGTCTTCGGCCTGATCGCCATGCGGGTCACCCGGCCAGGCCCCGTCGTCGGCGCCCTCTCGGCCCTGGGCCGGCGCTCCCTGTCGGGATACCTGTTCCAGTCGGTGGCCTGGCTCGTCCTCCTGGCGCCCTTCACGCTCGACCTCGGCGACCGTCTCGGCAGTCCCACGGTGACCGGCCTGATCATCGCGGTGGCCGTCTGGCTCGCGACCGTGCTGCTCGCCCGCCTTCTCGACGAGCGCGGACGGCCGGGCCCCGCCGAGTTCGTCCTGCGCCGCCTGACCTACGGCCCTCGGACGTAGTCGATGTCGAGGACGCTCCGGCCGCTCCGACCTACCCGCGAACAGACCAATGGTTCCAAGGAGCGGACATGACACGGAACATCGAGACCGTCACCACCTATCTGGACGGTTTCCGTAAGAACGATCACGAACAGATCCTGTCCTGCCTGACCGACGACATCGAGTGGACCGTCTTCGGCGCCTTCCACCTGACCGGCAAGGACGCCTACGACCAGGCCATCGACGGCCCGCCCGGGCTCATCGACCCTCCCCATCTGGAGGTGGTGCGCATGGTCGAGCAGGGCGACGTCGTGATGGCGGAGCTCACGGGGACGGTCCAGCGGGCCGAGGGCGGTGAGCTGCGCATGTCCATGGCGGAGGTGTTCGTCATGCGCGACGGCAAGATCGCCGAGCGTCGGGCCTGGGTCGTGGAACTGAAGGAGAACGACTATCGCTGATGTACGTTTCACCGGTCCTCACCGGAGTGCGCTCGCGTCGCCCCTGATCAGCGGCGAGTAAGAGTCTGACGACGCCTGCGGGAAGGCAGAGACCTGGCCGCGGCGGCGGCGGGCGGATACCGTCCGGTCGGGCGCGTCCAGGCACGGCACCGCGGGACGCGGGTGTCGCGGGCCCGGACGCGCTCCGACGAAGCCCCGTCACTGGAGCCGACATGCCAGCAAAGCGCCGGGCAGCCCCCGCGTCGCTCGCCTTGTCCCTGCTACTCCTCGCCCCCCTCACCGCGGTCGCCCCACCGGCCACGGCCGCGACGCCGTCGTCCGTCACGGACGGCGGCGTGCCGCTCGAATCGATCAACACGACCACGACCCAGGTCGCCTTCGGACTGCGGCGCCCCACCGCCATCGCCACGCCCGACGACGGGACGGACCGGCTGCTCATCACCGAGAAGCGCGGCACCGTACGCGTCTACCACCCGGACACCGGTCTTGAGCAGACCCCGATCATCGACATCACGTCGTCCGTGGACGAGTCCGGCAACGAGCGGGGGCTGCTCGGCATCGCCCTGCCGCCCGACTTCGCCGAGAGCCAGGACCTCTACCTGGCCTACACCGCGCTGCCCGACGGCGCCGTGACCCTGGGCCGATACAACCTGGACGAGGCGGAACTCGAACCGCTGCTGTCCCAGGAGCACGCCGAGCACAGCAACCACAACGGCGGCCAGATCACCTTCGGCACCGACGGCAACCTGTACATGAGCATCGGCGACGGCGGCGGTTCCGGCGACCCGTTCGACTCCGGGCAGCGCGTCGACACCCTGCTGGGCAAGATCCTCCGCGTCGACGTCAGCCGGAGCTGCGGCGACCTGGCGTACTGCGTCCCCGAGGACAACCCGTTCGTCGGCGTGGCGGGCGCCCGCGAGGAGATCTGGATGTACGGCGGGCGCAACCCCTGGCGCTTCTCCGTCGACCCCGCGGACGGCTCGATGTGGATCGCCGACGTCGGCCAGGGCAGGTGGGAGGAGATCAACCACGTCAAGCCCGGACGGCAGGCCGGCGCGAACCTCGGCTGGTCCTGCTACGAAGGACTGGAGGTGTTCGACGCGGACCAGTGCCGCTCCGGCGCCGCCTACACCAAGCCGGTCTTCACCTACTCCCCGTACACCGGCAGTTGCGCGGTCATCGGCGGGCAGGTGTACCACGGCGAGGAGTTCGCCGATCTGGTCGGCGGCACCTACATCGCCACCGACTACTGCTCCTCCATCGTGTGGGCGGTGCGCGAGGACGGCGCGGGCGGCTACTCCGTGGCGGAGATCGGCCAGATGCCCACGCAGGTCACGGCGTTCGGGGCCACCACGGAGGGCGAGCTGTACGTCGTCAACGACCTGCCCGGCGGCCTGCACCGCGTCTCCTTCGAGCGCGCGGAGCCGACCTGCCGGATCGGGTACACGACCCAGGTCTGGGGCGGCGGCATGACGGTCGACCTCACGATCACCAACACCGGCAGCACCCCGATCAACGGCTGGACGCTGCGGTTCTCCATGGCCCGGGGCCAGTCCGTCATCTCCGACTGGAACACCGACCTCACACAGGGCGGCGACTTCGTGACCGCGGTCAACGCCGGGCACAACGGCTCCATCGCCCCCGGCCAGAGCGTCACCATGGGCTACCTGGCGAGCCACACGGGCGACGCGTCCCTGCCGACCCGGTTCTCGCTCAACAGGGACGCCTGCGCCGTCGTCCGCCGCTGACGTGAAGGGTTACGCCCGCGACCCCAGGAGGGCCGCCGTCTCGCTCCGGTCGGGCGCGCCGATGGCCGTGAACAGCGCGTGCGCCCGCGTCCAGAGACGCCCGGCCTGCCCGTCGTCGCCTTCCCGGCTGCGGGCGTGGCCGAGGATCGTCAGGGCGCGGGCGTACTGCAGGCGTTGCCCCGAGCGCCGGGCCAGGTCGATGGCCCGCTCGCACGCCCGTACGCACTCCTCGCCGTCGCCCGCCGCCAGGTGGACGGCGGCGAGCAGGACGTGCGCGCGGGGCAGGTTGAGCGGGTTGGCGGTGAGCGCGCGTTCGAGCGCCTGGTCGGCCTCCTTCCGCGCGTCCTCGTACCGGCCCTGACGGAAGTGGGCGCCGGCGCGCTCCAGCAGCACCTCGTCCAGGTCGGTGCCGGTGCGCTCGGCGAGCCGCGCGGCGGCGTCGAGGTGCCCGAGCGCGTCGTCCGTCCGGCCCAGCTCCGTCTCCACGGCGGCCGTGCCGGTGAGCGAGGCGATCTGGCACCGCCTGTTCTCGACCTCCTCGGCGATGCCCAGCGCCCGGGTGAAGGCGTCGATCGCCCGCTCGTGGCGGCCGGCGTCGCGGTGGACCCAGCCGAACGTCTCGTACGTCACCGCCTCGGCGTACCGCAGGCCCGCGGCCTGGGCCAGGGCCAGCGCCTCTTCGAGGTACGCGAGCGCGTCGGCGAGCCGGGCCTGCTTCTGGCGGACCAGGGCGAGGTTGACCAGCGTCAGCGTCCGCAGGTGCGTGTCGCCGGACCGCTCGGTCAGGGCGAGGCAGGCGAGCAGGCACTCCTCGGCGCGGTCCAGCCGGGCCAGCATGAGGTTGGCCGAGGCCAGGTTGTTGAGCCCGCGCGCCTCGCCGCGGACGGACCCGAGCTCGCGATGGATCTCCACGGCCCGCTGGTAGAGAGGGATGGCCCGGCGCGGCTCCCCGAGCTGTTTGAGCACCACGCCGCGGCTCTGCAGCACCGAGGCCTCGCCCTGGGACCAGCCGGCCAGCCGGCACAGCTCCTGCGCCCGTTCGAGGAAGCCCATCGCGCCCTTGAGGTCGGCGGTGAGCAGGCGGGCCCGGCCGATGGAGTAGCACATCGCGGCCTGCCCTCTGAGGTCGCCGTCGCGCTCAGCGGCGGCCAGCGCGGTCTCCGCCAGGCGCAGCCACTCCGCCCGGGTCCGGCGGTGCTGCAGGACGTCGGTCATGGCCTCGGCCAGCAGCCAGGCGTACGGCCGCGCCCCGGACGCGATCACCCCGGTGAGGTTGTCCCACTCGGTGTCGAGCCAGCCGAGCGCCTCCGCGGCGGTGGCGAAGGCCGTCGCGTCCTGGCCCGGCGTCTCCGGGACCTCGAAGCCGGCCACCGTCAGAGCGTCGACGGTGGTGGACAGGTAGTGGTCGAACAGCCGCCGGACGGCGGCCTCCCGTTCGGCCTCGGAGTCCTCCGCGAGAGCGCGCTGCGCCGCGTACTCCCCCACCAGGTCGTGCGCGGCGAAGCGGCGCGGGCCGATCTCCTCGATCAGGTGGATCCGCGCCGCCGTGCCGAGCAGGACCTCCGCCCGCTCGCGGTCCGTGCCCGCCAGGGCGGCGACGGCCGCGGCCGAGATGCCGGCGCCGCGCGCCAGGCCGAGCAGGCGGAACACGCGCTGCGCCGGCGCGGGCAGCGCCCTGTACGACAGGTCTAGAGCGGCGCGCACGGCCACGCTCTCGTCGCCGTCCACCCGCAGGCGCACCAGCCGCCCGCGCTCCGCGAGCTCGCGCACGTAGTCGGCGATCCTCCGGTGTTCGTGGTCGCCGATCCAGGACACGGCGATGGAGAGCGCCAGCGGGGAGTGGTCGCAGAGCGCCACGAGCTCCCGCGCGGCCTCCGGCTCCCGGCGCAGCCGCTCCTCGCCGACGCCCGCGGAGATCAGCCGCAGCGCCTCTCCGGGCTCCAGGACGCCGAGCGTGAGCCGTTCGACGCCGTCCAGGGCCACCAGGCCGCCCAGGCGGTGGCGGCTGGTGATGACGACCCGGCATCCGGGGTCGCCCGGCAGCAGCGGGCGGATCTGGTCCGGCTCGGCGACGTCGTCCAGGACCAGCAGCACGCGCCGGCCCGCGAGCAGCGAACGGTACAGCGCGATCTGCGCGTCCAGCTCGACCGGGATGTCCTTCGCCGCCTGGCCGAGTCCCTGCAGCAGCAGCGGCAGCGCCTCCGACGGCGGCATCGGCGCGCGCCGGTCGAAGCCCCGCAGGTCGAGGAAGAGCTGCCCGTCCGGGAAGAGCCCGGCCCGCCGGTGCGCCCAGTGGAGCGCCAGCGCGGTCTTCCCGACGCCGGCGGGGCCGACCAGGAGCGTCACCCGGCCCGCGTCCATCCGCGGCAGCTCCGCCTCGCGGCCGACGAAACGGCCGGTGTCGGGAGGCAGCTGCCGGGGAACCGGCGCCGGCCGCGCGGCGGGGTCCTCTTCGAGGATGCTCTGGTGCAGCGACTGCAGGTCGCGGCCCGGTTCGACGCCGAGTTCGCGTACGAGCCGGTCCCGGAACTCCCGGTAGACCCGCAGCGCCTCGGGAAGGCGTCCGCCCCGGTGCAGCGCCAGCATGAGCAGGCCGTGCGGGCGCTCCCGCAGCGGCTGCTCGGCCACGACCCTCGTCAGCCCGGCGATGACCGCCTGATGCCGCCCCACCGCCAGCTGGGCGTCCGCCCGGCCCTCGATCGCCTCGGTCCTGAGCTCGTCGAGCCGGTGCCGCTCCGCCTCGGCGACGGGTCCGCCCAGATCCGGGTACGGGTCGCCGCGCCACAGTTCGAGGGCCCGGTCGTACGTGATGATCGCCTCGGCGTGCAGGCCGTCGCCCGCCTCCCGGCGCGCCGTCGCGACCAGGGCGGCGAACTCGTCGGCGTCCACGTCGACGGCCCCGGCGGGGACCAGATAGCCGGGGCTCCTGGTCACGATGACCTCGGCCGCCCCGAGCGCCCGGCGCAGCTCCGCGATCAGGGCGCGTACCCGGGCCGCCGCCGACGGCGGCAGATCCTCGCCCCAGAGGCGTCCGGCCAGCCGCTCCACCGACACCACGCGACCGGCGTCGAGCAGGAGGCCCGCCAGCAGCGCGCGCTGTCTGCCGGTCAGGCGCACCGCCCGGCCGTCCACGACGACCTCCAGGGGACCGAGGAGGAGGACGCGGGCACCCTTCCGACGCACACCGGCAGACGCTAGTGCAGCGCCCACGCGAGAGCAATCTCGCCTGTGGCCGATCCGTGCGGGATCCATGCGCCGGCCATGCGGGCGGGTGTCATCGTCTGTCCAGAGTTCCCCGCGAAGATTGGCGCTGACGAACGGATGAGGCCGCGACTGAAGACCCTGGCGTGGGAGCGGGCCGGAGACGAGCTGCGGCTCGTGTACGACCCCCGCGACCGGCTGGTGCTCCCCGACCCCGACGGCACGGTGGAGAAGCTCCTCCACCTGCTGCGGGAGGGCGGCCGGACCGTCGCGGAACTCGCCGGCGAGCTGTCGCTGCCGGTCGCCGACGTCTCGGCCGCCGTGGCCGCGCTGGACGCCGAGCGGCTGCTGGAGGACGGCGACCGCCTGGGCCGGATCGGACCGGGCGACGCCGAACGCCACTTCAGCAACCTGGCCTTCCTCGAGTCGTTCGGCACCCTCGGCAGCAGCCGCGAGGACCTGCTGCGGCGGCTCCGCGAGTCGCACGTGCTGGTGCTCGGCACCGGCGGGCTGAACTCCAACACCATCCCCCACCTCGCCGGGCTGGGCGTCGGCAGGATGACGCTCCTCGACCGGGACACCGTGGACCCGCGCAACTTCGCGCGGCAGTACCTCTACCGCTGGGACGACGTCGGCTCCCGCAAGGTGGCGCGCGCCGCGGACTGGGTCCGCGCCTTCGACCCGTCCATCGAGGTCGAGGCGATCGACCTGGGCGTCGAGAGCCCGGAGCAGCTGGACGAGCTCGTCGGGCGTACCCGGCCCGACGTCGTGGCCTCCGGCATCGACCGGCCGAACGAGATCGACCTGTGGGTCAACGCGGCCTGCGTGCGGCACGGGGTGCCGTTCGTCAGGGGCGGCATGTGGGTCACCTCGGGCACGGTCTGGTCGGTCGCGCCGGGGGTCAGCGCCTGCCGCGCCTGCGTGCCGCCGACCGCCGATCCCGACGCGCCGGACCTGGCCGCGATCCGCCTCTACCGCGACGGGGCCCGGCCGAACCGCGGCATCGGCCCGGTCGCCGGCCTCCTGGGCGCGTACGGCGCGTTCGAGGTCCTGCGCTATCTGACCGGATTCGAGCCACCGGCGTACGCCGGTCGGCCGCTCATCGTCGACTTCGCGGGCGGTTGCGCCACGAGTCGTACCGAGTGGCCCCGCAATCCCGACTGTGACGTGTGCGGAGGGAGGTGACCTGATGAAGATCGAGATCGTGCGGATCGAGAACACCCGCCTGACCGTGGACGCGGACCCGGGGTCGGACTCCTGATGATCCGGGGCCGCGCTCCACTCCGGGGAGCGCGGCCCCCCTCAGATGTGAAGGCGGAGAAGAATGACCGCGTCCTTGGACGCTGACCTGCGCGAACGGGCCGCACGGCTGACGGTCGCCTTCGACGGCTCGGCCTGGGTCCTGGGCCGGCCGGACCTGGGCGTCTTCGTCGCGGTGCCGGAGCCGGGCGCGGTCTTCGTCACCACCTTGCAGGAGACGGGCTCGGCGGACGAGGCGACGGCCCGGGCGAGCGAGGTGGCCGGCGAACCGGTCGACGGAGGCGACTTCATCGACGGCCTCACGGCCGCGGGCCTGCTCGACCCGGCCGCGGCGCCGGACGACACCGTCGCGCCCGCCGGCCGGCGGGTCAAGTGGATCGAGGGGATCAGCCCCCGGGCGGCGGCCCGCCTGTTCGGGCGTAGCGGCTGGTCGTTCTACACAGTGGCGCTCCTGTTCGCGCTCGCCGTCCTCGTGACGCGGCCCGATCTGCGCCCTTCCTGGCAGGACGCGTGGTTCCTGCCCAGTCCCGCGCTGTCCGTGTTCGGATGGCTGGTGCTGGGCATCGCGTTCGGCGCGCTGCACGAGGCCTGGCACTGGCTCGCCGGACGGGCGATCGGCGTCCCCGCGACCTTCCGGGTGAGCTACCGGGGCATGTACATCGTCTACGAGACCGACCTGACCCAGATCGTCGCGGTGCCGCGCGACCGGCGTCACGGGGTGTACCTGGCCGGGATGGCCGTCGAGACCGTGGTCGTGGCGGCCGCGCTGGGCCTGCGGATACTCGTCCCGCCCGGCGCCCTGGACGACCTGCTCGCCGCCGTGGTCCTGTTCAGGATCGTCGCCATCGTGTGGCAGTGGGCCGCCCTGCCGCTGCGCAGCGACTCGTACGCCCTGCTCGCCAACGCCCTGCGCTGCCACAACCTCTACCGGGTCACCTGGCTGACGGTGAAGAACCGGATCTTCCGACTCACCGGGCCGGAGACGGCCGAACTGGCCGGGGCGGGCGCGCGGGACCGCGCGATGGCCCGCTGGTTCGCGCTCCTCTACGTCGCGGGCATCGCCGTCATGGCCTGGGTGTTCCTCACCGTCATGCTGCCGCTGATGGTCTCGCTGGCCCAGTGGGGCGTGGCTCAGTTCGCCGAGGGACAGGTCGGCTCGGCCGGCTTCTGGGAGGCCCTCGTCGTGACCGCGTACGTGGGGCTGCGGCTCGGTCTGCCCCCGCTGCTCGCGCTCCGTGAACGACGGCTGCGGCGCGCGGGGGCGCTCCTCTGAGCCCATCGCGCCGGATCCACGAAAAATCTCCCCATCTATGCAGAGGAACGTATAGGGTCCCTTTTCGGGATGACGACGGGGGAATGTGTGGAATTACGGACGCCGTAACGTCGGTTATTTCGGCGTAAATCAGGGTCCGGCGCGTTTCTCCAGGTCACCAGCTTTTCGCGTGGCGACGTTGGATGGGAGATGCGGAGCTTCATGACGGCCCGTGGCGACACACCGCAGTCTCCGTTACCCCTCGCGGACGCGGAGCACCCCGCCCCCTCCCGATGGGCCCCGCACCTGTGGTGGATGGCCCTCCTCGCGGGGACGCTCGGCTTCGCGTTCTCCTGGCTGGCCACCCCGCACGGCCGGGAGATCGGCGCCGCCTGGGAGCTCGGCGTCAAACTGCTCGCCTTCGCCTTTCTGTGCTGCGCTATCGCGTTCTTCCCGTGGGTGTCGGAACGCCTGCACTGGCTGCTGTGCGTCCCGTTCGTGTTCTTCACCGCGTACGTGATCCCGCGCGTCAGTTACTTCTATTACGGGGACGTCGGGCGCGTCGAGGGCGACAGCTTCTACACCCATCTTTACCTGCTGCTCTATCCCGGGATCGTGCTCACCGTCGCC
Source organism: Nonomuraea sp. NPDC050478 (assembly GCF_044458265.1). Taxonomy (NCBI): domain Bacteria; kingdom Bacillati; phylum Actinomycetota; class Actinomycetes; order Streptosporangiales; family Streptosporangiaceae; genus Nonomuraea; species Nonomuraea sp. NPDC050478. The sequence continues at coordinate 820,654 of NZ_JBITHT010000001.1, forward strand.
GCCGCCTACCGCATCGGCGGCGGCAGCCCCGGGCGCTGCCTGAAGATCGCGATCAGCGGCATCGTCATCGTGTTCTCCGGGCTCCTCGACGTCATGTGGCAGGTCGTGAACCCGGTCGACATCCCCGAGGTCATCGACGCGCCGCACATCAACGTGATCACCGGCGGGCCGATCTCCTTCGCCGGGGCGGTGCTGTTCACGCTGGCGCACGTGCCGATCGTCGTCGGGATCAACCTGCTCCCGCTGGACCGCTGGATCTCCCGCCTGCTGGGAAGCACGCCAGGCCGTCACTGAGGAGGCGAAGCTGGACACCCACGACGTACCACCGACCGTCGGCATCTCGGTGGCGGCGCCCGCCTACAACGAGGCGGCGAACATCGCGGCGGCGGTGACCGAATGGCGCGACTACCTGGCCGGGCACCCGGCGATCGGCGCCTGGGAGATCGTCGTCTGCGACGACGGCAGCACCGACGCCACCGGTGAGATCCTCGCGGACCTGCGGGAGCGCTGCCCCGAACTGGTCGTCGTCACCTTCGCCCGGAACCGGGGCGCCGGCGCGGCCATCGCCGCCGCCATCGCGCACACCCGGATGGACTGGGTCGTGCTGCTCGACTCCGACGGGCAGTTCCCGATCTCCGCCCTGGACGCCTTCCTGGACCCGGTACGGGCGGGCGAGGCGGACGCCTTCTCCGGCGCCCGGATCAGGAAGGCCGACGGCGTCGCGTACCGGTGGGGCTCGGCGGCCAGCGGCGCGGTCAGCAACCTCACGCACGGCACCCGGTACCGCGACTACAACTCGATCTTCAAGGTGGTACGCGGCCCGCTGCTGCGCGCCCTGCACCTGGAGTCGAGCGGGATGAACTGCTCGACCGAGATCACCGCCAGGGTCGCGGAGCTCGGCCACACCTGGGTGGAGATCCCGATCGAGCACCGGGAGCGCGGCGGCGGCGCCCGGGGGTGGCGGTTCTGGCGCGGGGCGCGGGACCGTGCATTGTTCGTGGGCTATCTCGGCTATCGCCGGTGGCTGTTACGCCGGGGCGTGCTCCGCCTCCCGGAGGCGTCGGAACCGGCGCGCGGGATGACGGAGCGGGCCCGATGAGCGGCCGCACCGCCGTCACCCTCTTCAGCGGCGGGCGCGGCGGGGCCGGCATCGCGCGCGGCCTCTTACGCACGCCCGGGGTCGACCTCACACTCGTGATCAACGGCTACGACAACGGGCGGTCCACCGGCGCCCTCCGGCGCTACCTCCCCGGCATGCTCGGCCCCTCCGACTTCCGCAAGAACCTCCTGGTCCACCTCGACGACCGCGACCCCCGTCAGGCCGCCCTCCGCTCAGTCCTGGAACACCGGCTCACCGTCGGCGCGGAGGAACTCGCCGCCCTGGCCCACGCGATAAGCAGCCCGTCATCCCCTGCACGCACCGCGGACGCGCCCGACCCAGTCGCCCTCCGCTCGGTGCTGGAGCACCGGCTCACCGCCGGCAAGGAGGAGCTCGCCGACGCGATAGGCGGTCCGGCCTCGCCCTCGACGCGTACCACGAACGCGCCGGACCCAGCCGCCTTGCCGCCGTCGGCGCGTACCGCGAGCGCGCTGGACCCAGCGGCTCTCTCGCCGCAGGCGCGTGCCGCGATCGGGCGGGACCTGGCCGCGTTTCTGCGCTGGGTCGACAGCCACCCCGACGGGCTCGATCTGACCGAGTGCGCGCTCGGCAACCTGGTGTTCGCCGGTGCGTACCTGCGGCTGGGCGAGGACTTCAACGCCGCGGTACGCGCGTGCGCGCGGACGTTCGAGTCACCGCTCGGCCTGGTGAACGTCACCGGCGGCGAGAACGCGTTCCTGGTCGCGCTCAAGCAGGACGGCCGGCTCCTGGCCGACGAGGCGGACATCGTCGCGCCGCAGGACGCCGCCGCGATCACCGACCTGTTCCTGCTCCGCGAGCCGCTGACCTTCGAGCGCCGGGCCGAGCTGGCGGCCAGACCCGTCCAGGAGGTGCGGCGGATCCTGGCGGACCTGCGCGCCACGGTCTCGCTCAACCCGGAGGCCGGGGACGCGATCAGGAACGCCGACCTTCTCCTGTACGGACCCGGCACCCCGCACTCGTCCCTGCTGCCCAGCTACCTGACGCCGGGGGTCGCGGACGCGATCGCTGAGAGCCGGGCCGCGGCCAAGGTGTTCGTCGTCAACACCCGCGACGACCACGACGTCCAGGGGCTGAGCGCACCCGAGCTGGTCGGCCGTACCCTGTCCTACCTCGGCGACCCGGGCAACGAGCGCGGCACCGTCACGCACGTCCTCAGCCACCGCGCCCCGGACGCGCCGGGCGTCCCGTCCGACGTCGTCGCCGACGGCGTCTGGGCGGGCGCCCGATGGGTCACCGCCGACCTGGCCGACGCCGACCGCCCCGGCGTCCACTGCGGCCCCCGCACCGTACGCGCCCTCATGGAGATCGCCGACGAGGCCGCCCTGACGAGGACCCCATGAACCCGGCGGACGGTCGGCGCGGGTACGAGGACCCGATAAGCCCGACGGCGGACGGCCGGCTGCGCCGCGAGGGCCCGGCGGCGGGTGGTCGGCTGGGCCGCAAGGGTCCGATGAGTCCGGCGGACGGCCGGCTGGGCCACGAGGGTCTGGCGGCGATGGTCGCCGGGCGGCGGGTCTGGCTGTGTGATCTGGATGGCACGCTCGTCGACTCCGCGCCCGTGCACGCGGCGGCGTTCCGCGCTGCGATCGGGGAGCTCGCGCCGTCCGCGCTCGGTTCCTTCCGGTACGACGCGCACGCGGGGGCGACCACGCGCGAGGTGGTGGCCGGGCTGGGCGTCGGCGGTGACGTGGCGGAACGGCTGGTCCGGCGCAAGCAGCGGCTCTACCGGGAGTACGTGGAGGCGGGCAGGGTGGCGTCGTTCCCCGGCGCCGGGCGGCTGCTCGACCGCCTGACCAGCGGCGGCCGCACCGCCTACCTGGTCACCAGCGGCAGCAGGGGCTCGGTCGAAGGGGTCCTGGCGGCCTGCTCGCTGGGCGGCTACTTCAGCGGCGTGCTCACCGGCGACGACGCCCCGTCAGGCAAGCCGGACCCGGCGTTCTACCGGCACGCCTGCGAGCGCTGGTCCGTCGACCCGGACGACGCCGTGGCCCTGGAGGACTCCGAGCACGGCGTCGCCTCCGCCGTCGGCGCCGGACTGGTGACGTTGCAGGTCAACGCGGTGGAACCGGCAGCGGGAGCGACCCAGGTGCGGGATCTGGACGAGATCGTGGACTTCCTCGGCAGGGGAGTGAATGGCAGTGAGTGACCAGCGCGTCTGCGCGGTGATCCCGGCGGCCGGGAGCGGGACCAGGCTCGGCCTCGGCATCCCGAAGATCATGCTGGAGATCGCGGACGGCGTCACCGTGTGGCACCTGCTGCACCGGCGACTGAGCCCCTGGGTGGAGCACGTCCACGTGGTGGTCTCCCCCGCCGGCGAGATCCCGTTCCGCCGCCTGGCCGCTGAGGAGATCGAGCGCGGCGCCGTCTCGGTGAGCGTCCAGGCGCGGCCGACGGGCATGGGTGACGCGATCTTCGGGGCCGTCGCGCACTGGGAGGGGTACGACCGGATCCTCGTGGTCTGGGGTGACCAGGTGAACCTGTCCCCGGCGACCGTGCGGCAGGTGGTGCGGGCTTGCCATGACGGCCTCACCCTCCCGCTGGTGCCGATGCCCGCGCCGTACGTCGAGTACGAGCTGGACGGGCCGGCCCTGGTCAGGGTGCGGATGTCCCGCGAGGGGGACGACTGCCGGCCCGGCGGGCTCAGCGACGTCGGCGTCTTCTGTCTCGGCACGGAAGGGCTGGCGGAGGCGTGGGCGGGTTACCTGCTCGACGCCGCCCCCGGTGCGGCCACCGGTGAGGTCAACTTCCTGCCGTTCCTGCCGTACCTGTCGCAGGTCCGCGGCAGGCCGGTGACGGTGGTGCCGGTCACCGACCCCTCCGAGGCTCGCGGCGTCAACACCCCGGACGACCTCGACTTCGCCCGCCAGGCGTTCCAGCGGTGCCCGGACTGACCCGGCCGCGCCGCTGCCACGTCGTCTGCACCGAGGTCCCGCCGAACGTCGTCGGCGGTCTGGGACGGTACGCCGAGCGGATGCTCCCCGCCCTGCGCGCCGCCGGCGTCCCCATCGAGGTGTACGGCGCAGTCGGCCGACACCTGCGGACCCGGACCGAACACACCGGCGACGTCACCCTGCACCGCCTACGCACCGCCGGACAACCCACCCACCCCCACCCACCCAAGCCCACCGACCCGCACGAGAACGCCCGCCCGTCGGGGGACGCCAAGCCGCGTGCGGACGCCCGCCTGCCTGGGGACGCCCAAGCGCGCGAGAACGCCCGCCGGCCCGAGGACGCCCAAGCGCGCGAGAACGCTGGCCCCCGTGGGGGTGCCGGCCCGCGTGGGGGTGCCGAACCGCGCAAGAACGCCCGCTCGTCCGAGGACGCCGAGCCGCGTGCGGACGCCCGTTCGCGTGGGGGTGTCCGGTCGCTGGTCAGGGTTGCCGGGTTGGTCGTTTTCAACGTGCGGGTCGCGGCGCGGATCCTGCGGGGTGGTGGGCGGCGGTCCGGGGCGGTGGTGGCGGTGCATGACTGGATGGGGTGCATCGCCGGGATCCTGTGCCGGGTGGTCGGGCGGATGCCGGTGGTGTTCCACGTGCACACCTGTGAGCACAACACCGCACCGGGGGCGCGCCGCACCGCCGTGACCGCGGGCATCACCGCGCTGGAGAACGCCCAGGCCCGGCTGGCGAACCTGATCGTGGTGCCGAGCGCGGGCATGCGGGACGAACTGGTGGCGCGCGGCTGGCCGCCGGGGCGGCTGCGGGTCGTGCCGCACGGGTTCGAGGATCCCGAGCTGGTGCGGCTGGCCGGGCTCTCCCCCGCCGAGCGCGACCGGCTCCGCGCGGAGGTCAGGGCCCGCTACCTGCCCGACGGCGCCGGAAGGCTGGTCGTCTTCGCCGGTCGCCTCTCGCCGCACAAGGGCGTGCGCACGCTGATCGAAGCGGTGCCCTTGCTCCGCGACCGCGACGACCTGCGGGTGGTGCTCATCGGCAGCGGCGACGACGCGGAGGTGGCCCGGCTGATCCAGCGGGAGGGCGTCGGCGGGCACGTGGTCGCCGGCTACCGGTTCCTGGACCCGCCCGAGGTGTTCGCGCACTTCCTGGCCGCCGACGTGTGCGCCTTCCCCTCGTCGTACGAGCCGTTCGGGCTGGTCGCCGTGGAGGCGATGGCGCTGGGACGGCCGGTCGTGGTGGGGCCGGGCTACTCGCCGGAGGTGGTCGGCGACGGGGCGGTCCGCTGCCGTACCGGAGAGCCGGAGGAGCTGGCCGCGGCCCTGTCGCGCTGCCTGGACGACCCGGAGCACGCTGCCGGGCTCGCCCGGCGCGGCGCCGAGCACGTCCGCGCGCGATACTCCTGGACGCGCACCGCCGAAACCACGCTGGCGGCGTACGCGGAGGTGACCCCGTGACGTCCGGCCCGGTCCGCGACCGGATGGCACGCCTGCTCGGCGGCCGGAACAGAGCCGGACGCGACCACGCGACCAGGCTCGCCGGTGGACGGGGCTGGGCCGTCCGAGAGCACGTGGCCAGGTTGGTCGGGGGGCGGGGGTGGGCCGTGTGGCCGACGCTGGTGGGGATCGCCGCCAGCGGGACGGCGGCGGCGACGACGCTCGTGATCGCCTGGGGGATCGGCGCGGCGGCGTTCGGCCGGTTCACCCTGGTGCTGACGATCGCGTTGATCGTCACCGTCGGCATGCTGCTCAACCTGAACTACGTCATGTTCCAGGAGCTGCCGAGGGCCGAGCCGCAGGACCGGCCGGCCCTGGTGACGACGGCGCTGTTCACCACGCTGGCGCTGGGCGGCGGACTGGTCGCCGCCGGGCTGCTGGCCGCCCCGGCGCTGACCCGCCTGCTCGGCGTGGACGTCCGTACGCTCTGCTTCGCGCTGGCGCTGGCCCTGTCGATGACGGTGAACCAGCTGACCGAGAGCTTCCTGCGCGGGCTGAAGAAGTTCGCGTTCGTGGCGGGGCTCAAGCTCGCCGTCGCCGCCGTCTACCTGGCCACGGCCGCCTACTGCCTGCTGGTCGCGGGCATCAGGGACGCCGAGGTCTACCTGGTCGCGCTGATCGTCACGAACGTCGTGTTCGCCCTCGTGGCCGTGATCGGCTTCGATATCGTCCCGCGCTCCTGGTCCGCGTCCCTGGCGCGCTCGCTGCTCCGGCACGGCGCCTACATGAGCGTCATCGCCGCCTTCACCGCCGTGCTGTTCGGGGTGGACGTGATCTTCCTCAACCACTGGGCCTCCGGGAGCGACGTCGGCGTCTACTCGATCTACAACGGCTTCCCGAAGAGGCTGCTCGGCGTGGTGTTCACCGAGGGGATCGGGCTCGTGCTGCTGCCGGTGCTGGCGACGGCCGACAAGGTCGCGGCGCTGCGGCGGATCGGCCGCCTCGCGCCGGCGATCGCGGTGGCCACCGCCGTCTTCTCCTTCGCCGCGAGCGCGCTGTTCTTCCTGGTGCTGCGGGCGGAGTATCCGTACTCGCCCGGACTGATGGCGTTGTCCGCGGTGGGGATCGGCGTCCACACGGTGTTCAACCTCTACCTCTTCGCCCTGTCGATGGACGGGGTGCGGGGCGCCAAGGTGCTCATCGCCTGCCTCGCCGTCGGGTCGCCCCTCGCGCTCGCCTGCCAGGCCGTGTTCATCTCCTGGCAGGGCCTGACCGGGGGCCTGATGGGGTTCGCACTGACCAATCTCGTCCTGGTAGCCGTCGTGGCCGTCGCCGCGGCCCGGGTGTACCGGGCCCGTCCTCCGGAGGTCGAACGATGAAGGTCGTCCACGTCATCAACCAGTTCCCGCCCAACATCACCGCAGGGCTCGGCCGCTACGTCGAGGAGATCACGCCGCACCTGGCGCGCGACCTGGAGATGGCCGTGTTCACGCTGAACGACGGGCGCCTGCCGGTGCACGAGCGGCGCGACGGCGTCACCGTCTACCGGCCGCTCGGCCGCCTGCTCGGCGCGATCAGCCGCCGCCGCAGGCTCAACCGGACGCGCCGGGCCGAGTTCGTCCTGCTGGCGGTGAACGTCGTGGTGAGCAACTGGCGGTACTTCCTGCGGCTGCGCCGGCTGGCCCCTGGTGAGCGGCCCGACCTGGTCGCCGTGCACGACTCGACGAACTTCCTGGCCGCCCTGCTGTGCCACTACGTGCTGCGCCTGCCGGTCGTCTTCCACGTGCACACCACCGAGTACGGCGTCGCGCCGCAGCGCAGCATCACCGACCCGGTCGGCGTGTTCGCCGCCCTGGAGCGGTGGCTGGGACGGATCGCCCGCCGGGTCGTGGTCGCCACCCCGGAGGTGCGCGAGCAGCTCGCCGCCGCCGGGTGGAACCGGGACACGATCGACGTGGTCTGTCTGGGCGGCACGTTCGAACGGCGGCTCGCCGGTGTCGACAGGGCCGCGCTCCGCTCCGGCGCCGCCGCGCTGCGCGCCCGTCTCGGCATCGCGGACGGCGACCCTGTCCTGCTCTTCGTCGGCCGCGTCGAACGGCAGAAGGGGATCTACCAGCTGCTGGAGGCGATGGAGAAGATCGCCGTCGCGCTCCCCCGGCTCCGGCTGGTGATCGTCGGGGAGGGGGACGAGGCCGGGGTCGCGCGGATCGTCGCGGACGCCGGGCTGGAGGGGCGCGTCCTCACCTCGGGCGGGTTCGTCGACGTCGCGGCGCTGCTGGAGTACTACGAGCTGGCCGACCTCTGCGTCTTTCCCTCGCTCTTCGAGCCGTTCGGCCTGGTGGCGACCGAGGCCATGGCTCTGGCCAGGCCGACGATCCTCGGCGACGGGTTCTCCCGGATCTTCCTCGGCGACCCCGCCGACCCCGCCGTGCGGTACGCGCGAAGCGCCGACCCCGGCTCCATCGCCGACGCCGTGATCGACCTCATGGCGGATCCGGTGGCCCGCCGCGCTCTCGCGGACAGCGGGGAACGGTTCGTCAGGGAGCGGCTGAGCTGGGCCGGAGCCGCGAAGGAGACGATCGCGGTCTACCGGTCCGCACTCGCCCGTAAGTGAGCCGTACGCGGCGAGTCACCGTGTACATCCGGCGGTGAGCCGTACGCGAAGTCACCTGTACGCCCGGCGGTGAGCCGTACGCGGCAAGTCGCGTCGTGGTCGCCCGGCGAGGGACCGTCTCTTACCGGCGTTTGTGCCCCTTGGATTTGGTGTGTCGGGCGGCGGGCTCGCGGCCGGGGGGCTGGCGGGGCTGTCCGTTCGACGGCGGGCGCGGTGGGTTGGGGCGGGCGACCGATTCCCGGTCGAGGCGGATCTGGTCGCCGTGGTGGGTCAGGGTGATCGGCGGGCCCTCCAGGAGCTCGTAGGTGGTCGTCTCTTCCGTGGCGGTGACGCTCAGGAGGCTGCCGCGGTAGCGCAGGCGGAAGGCGAGCCGGGTGATCTCCGGCGGCAGCTTCGGGGCGAACCCCAGCCGCCCCTGGCCGGCGCGCATCCCGCCGAACCCCGTCACGAGGACGATCCACGCCCCGGCCAGCGAGGCCATGTGGACACCGTCGACGGTGTTCTTCTCCAGGTCCTCCAGGTCCATCAGGGCCGCCTCGCCCAGATAGCGGTAGGCCAGGTCGAGGTGCCCCACCTCGGCGGCGATCACCGCCTGGGTGCAGGCGGACAGGGACGAGTCGCGGACCGTCAAGGGCTCGTAGTAGGCGAAGTTCCGCGCCTTGTGCTCGGCGGTGAAGGCGTCGCCGCGCAGGTGCATGGCGAGGACCAGGTCGGCCTGTTTGACCACCTGCTTGCGGTAGAGGTCGAAGTAGGGGAAGTGCAGGAGCAGCGGGTACTGGTCGGGCTTGGTGGCGGCGAAGTCCCACGGCGCGTGCTGGGTGAACGCCTCGTGCTGCGGATGCACGCCCAGGTCCTCGTCGTAGGGGACGGACATCGCGGCGGCGGCGTCGCGCCAGGCGGTGGTCTCCTCGGCGGTGACGCCGAGCCGCTCGGCCTCGTCGGGATGGCGGGCCGCGGTCTCGGCCGCCACGCGCAGGTTCTGCTGGGCCATCAGGTTGGTGTAGACGTTGTTGTCGACGACGGCGCTGTATTCGTCGGGGCCGGTGACCCCGTCGATCCGATACCGTCCGGCCGGGTCGTGATGGCCGAGGGCGCACCACAGCCGGGCCGTGCCGACCAGCAGCGGCAGGCCGGTCTCCCGCTCGAACGACGTGTCATCGGTGGCGTCGACGTACTGGGTGACCGCGTGCGCGATGTCGGCGTTGACGTGGAACGCCGCGGTGCCGGCCGGCCAGTAGCCCGAACACTCCTCCCCGTGGATGGTCCGCCACGGGAAGGCGGTGCCGTGCAGCCCCAGCTGGGTGGCGCGGGCCCGCGCCAGCGGGACGATGGACCGGCGCCACGACAGCGCGTCGGCGACGGCTCGCGGATAGGTGTAGGTGAGGACCGGCAGGACGAAGATCTCGGTGTCCCAGAACGCGTGCCCGTCGTAGCCCGAGCCGGTCAGCCCCTTGGCGGGTATGGGGCGCTCCTCCAGGCGCGCGGCCGACTGCAGCAGGTGGAACAGCCCGAAACGGACGGCCTGCTGCACCTCGGGGTCGCCTTCCACCTCGACGTCCGCGCCGTTCCAGAAGTCGTCGAGGAAGCGCCGCTGGTCGGCGCACAGACCGTCCCACCCGGCCAGCCGGGCGGCGGCGAGCGCCGCGACGACCTGATCGTGCGTGGCGGCCCGCGAACGCCGCACCGACCACCCGTAGGAGAAGTACTTGACCAGTCTCAGCGGCCGTCCGGGGGCGAGATTCGTGGCGACGGTGAGCCGGCTGACATCGCCGCTGCCGTCGGCGTCGACCAGGGTGCCGTCCGGCCCGTCGATCTCGTGGCTCATGCCGGCGGCCACCCGTATCCCGCTGACCCGGGTGCGGTGCACCATGATCGCCGGGCCGTTCTTGTTCGGGACGTTCTCCTCCAGCACCAGTGGCGACCGCAGCCGCGCGGCCGCCCGCGGGTCGTCGTCCGTGGTCTCCTGGGTCTCGTTGGCCACCAGCTCCGACTGCACGACGACGCGCAACGGCTCGTCGACCGCCTCGACCTCGTACCGGATCGCGGCGACGGCGCGGTGGGTGAAGGACACCAGCCGGGTGGAGGTGACCCGCACCCGGGTGCCGGTCGGCGAGCTCCACAGGACGGTGCGCGTCAGGGTGCCGGCGCGCAGGTCGAGGACCCGTTCGTGCTCGTGCACCGTCCCGTAGCGCACGTCGAAGGGCTCGTCGTTGACCAGCAGCCGGATCACCTTGCCGTTGGTCACGTTCACCACCGTCTGCCCGGACTCGGGGTAGCCGTAGCCCGCCTCCGCGTACGGCAGCGGCCTCAGCTCGTACAGCCCGTTGAGGTAGGTGCCGGGCTCCCCGTGCGGCTCGCCCTCGTCCAGGTTGCCGCGCAGGCCGATGTGCCCGTTCGACAGCGCGAACACCGACTCGCTCTGCGCCAGCACGTCCAGGTCCAGCCGGCGCTCCCGCACCGACCACGGCTCGATGGCGAACGCGGGATGCCGGATCATCGCCGGCCCTCCGACTTCAGCAGGTCGGCCAGGTCGCCGACGACGACGTCGGCGCCGTGCTCGCGCAGCGCGTCCGCCTGCCCCTTCCGGTCGACGCCGACGACGAAGCCGAAACCTCCGGCCCGGCCGGCCGCGACTCCGGCCAGCGCGTCCTCGAACACCGCCGCCTGCGAGGGCTTCAGCCCCAGCGCCTCGGCGCCCGCCACGTACATGTCCGGGGCGGGCTTGCCCGCCAGGTGCCGCTCGCGGGCGACCACCCCGTCGATCCGCGCCTCGAAGCGTCCGGCGATCCCGGCGGCGGCCAGGATGTGGGCGGCGTTGGCGCTCGAAGACACCACCGCCCTGCGCAGCCCTGCCTCCTCGGCGGCCCGCACGTATCGGACGGAGCCGGGGAACACCTGCACGCCGTCCCTGTCGAGTATGGCCTGCACCAGGGCGTTCTTCCGGTTGCTCAATCCGTACAGGGTCTGCGCGTCCTGCGGGTCGTCCGGCTTGCCCTCCGGGAGGCTGATCCCGCGCGCCTCCAGGAAGCTCCGGGTCCCGTCGAGCCGTTTCTTGCCGTCGACGTAGCGGTCATAGTCGGCCACCGCGTCGAACGGCACGAAAGGGGTGCCCGTGCGGTCTGCCCGGTCGCGCAGGAAGTCGTCGAACATCGACTTCCACGCGGCGGCGTGCACGGTGGCGGTGCGGGTGAGCACGCCGTCCATGTCGAACAGGCACCCGCGCACCCCGTCAGGCATCCCCAGCATGATCCCCCCGATCAGCGCCATGCGGCCCGACCTGCGACTTACCCCCTCTCCCGCTCTTGTCACCCGGGCCGGAGACGTCAGGCCGTGGACGGCGGCACCGGTTACCGGGGAGCCGGGGCGGACCACTCGACCAGCGGCGGGCGGACCGCGGCGCACAACGGGTGACCCCGGGCATCGGTCAGCCCCAGCCGCGCCACCAGCAGCCCGTGGCCCACCGCGGCGTCCAGCACGTCAGGGGGGACGCCGTCGAACAGCAGCTTCGCCCGCCGGAACATCGAGAACCTCCCGGCGTCGTCGGCCGACATCCAGGACAGGTAGACGAACCGGCCGCCCGGCCCGCCCTGGACGAACGGGCCCCGGAGATCCCAGCCGGACTCCCCGCGGGTCGCGGCCACTTCCAGCTCCCAGACGGCTGAAGGGGCGTCCGCGGGGAACGTGCCCGTCAACTCGCCGGGGCGCGCCCGCCGTTGCACGCCGACGTGGATGTCGCGGACCCCGGGAAGCCCGCATTCGAGCCCTGGCAGATCGGACGCCTCGATACGGAGCAGCATGCCGGCATCATGCCCCGGCCCTACGACAGAACCGGCCCCGCGCCGACGTCAGCCCTGGCACGCGGGGCAACCTCCGTTGGCGGGCGGCGCTGAGTAACCCTCGGGCAGGAGGAAGGCCAGGATGCGATGGCCTTCCCCGGCGCGTACCGGAGCGAGTGTGGTGATGGTCAGCTGGACGTGGCGGTCGTCGGCGCCCGTGTGACCCGGCTCGCGGAAGAGCATCGGCCTGGACGGGCCCTGCACGAGCAGCTCGGTGCCCCCGGCCCAGAGGCGTTCGGCGTCGGGGCTCCGCTCGCGCAGGTCGTCCACCACGGCCATCAGCTCGTGGCCGCGCCGCGACCGCATCGCCCGGCCGCGGACCAGCGACATCAGCGCCGTCGCCTCGCGCTCCCACTCGACCATGACGTGCTTGGAGTGCTCGTGCAGGAAGAACCAGTGGAGGATCGTCCGCTCGCCCTCGGGCATGGCGGTGAAGTCGCAGATCCACCGGGCGAACGCGGAGTTCTGGCTCTGGACGTTCCACAACCCGTCGGTCACGTACGCGGGGTGCGGTTCGAGAGCGCTCACCAGGCGGTGCAGGGCCGGGTCGGGCTCGACGGCGCCGTCAGGCTCGGGAGGAGGGGTGCCGTTCGCGAGGTACCACAGGATGCTGCGCTCGTCCTGACCGAGCTGGAGCGCCGACGCGATGGCTTCGAGCAGCTCGGAGGTGGGGCGGTGTTCGGCGCCCTGCTCCAGCGCGCTGATGGTGCGGATGGAGTATCCCGTGAGGTAGGCCAGGTCCTCCTGGGTGAGGGAGTCACGGCGGCGGGAACGTCGCGGGGGAAGGCCCACCTGGCTCAGGGTGATCCTGGCGCGGCGCTCGCGCAGGAACTGGCCGAGGAGCTCGCGGCTCTCGTGCAAGCGCTCCCCCCTTGCCGCGTCAAGCAGGAAATGGCGTTGCCGGTAACGGTATCGCCGGTAACGGCGTCCCGGGAACTCAGTTTGCCCTGGTGCCTCGGCGACCCCGTGATCACCATGGTCGACATGACAATCATTGAGGCAAAAGCGCGGAGCCGCCCGCTGCTGCTCACCGCCGGGATGCTCGCGGCGCCGATCTGGATCCTGCTCGCCGCGGCCCAGGCGGCCAGCCGAACGGGCTTCGACCTGACCCGGCACCCGATCAGCATGCTCTCGCTGGGCGACCTCGGCTGGATCCAGGTCTCCAGCTTCCTGGTGACCGGTGTGATGACCCTGTGCGGTGCGGCGGGGATGCGCCGCGCCGGCTTGGGCGGCGTGTGGGGGCCTCGCCTGCTCGGTCTCCAGGGGCTCGGTTTGATCGTGGCGGGCGTCTTCCCTGCCGATCCGGGCTTCGCGTTTCCTCCTGGTACGCCCGACGTGCCGGGGACGATGAGCTCGGTCGGAGCCGTGCATCTGGCGGGGGCCTGCGTCTCGTTCATCGCGATGATCACGTGCTGTTTCGTGCTGAGCCGGCGGTTCGGCGGCACGTCCTGGGCCGTGGCGGGCCGCGCCGGCGGCGTGCTGCTCGCGGTCGGCCTGTGCTGGGGGATGAGCGGCGCGCCGGGCGGGCCGCTCGCCATGTTCGCCGGCGTCGTCGCCGCGTGGGCCTGGATCGCGGTGACCATGTCCAAACTGGAGAAGGCCGTACGGGCCTGACAAGTCGTCATACGAGAGGGAGAGTCATATGTCGTTCCAGGCTTATCTGGACAACATCGAGACGAAGACCGGGCTGACGCCCCGCGAGTTCGTCGAGCTCGCGAAGGAACGCGGGTTCGACGACCCGTCCGTGAAGGCCGGCACGATCGTCGAGTGGCTCAAGCAGGACCACGGGCTGGGCCGCGGGCACGCGATGGCGCTGGTACACGTGATCAAGAAGGGCCCGGCGATCGACGCCAAGCATGTCGGCAGCACCGGAACTCACCGGGACGAGTCCGACACCCTGTGGCTGGACGGAAAGGACAACCGGCCCTGATCCAGCCGGCGGCTCACCCATCGGTGGCCGCTAGGCGTGTCCCGTTCGAAAACCGGTGACCGGTGGTTACCGTAATGGTGCGCTGATGTCACTGGTCCGCGGCCGGGCGATGCGGTCGCCGCGCGGCCACGAGCTGACGGCCGTGGTGGACGACCTCCGCGATCGCAGATCGGACGCCGAACGCATCTGGGCGGGCGGCACCGATCTGCTCGTCCAGGGCCGTCCAGGCCGATGCTCTTCCGCGAGCCCGGCCACACCGACCCCCGCCGGCCGGACGACGAGGACCATCACGTCCGGTTGACCATCACCACGCTCGCTCCGGTGCCGGCTGTCTGACCCGGGGCCCGGGGTTCACGGGGCGACCAGCAGAGCCGACAGTCTGCGCAGGCCGCGGGAGGTGCGGGCCTTCACGGTGCCGAGCGGCACCCGCAGCCGTTCGGCGATCTCGCGCTGGCTCAGGTCGCCGAAGTAGGCCAGCTCGATCGCCTGCCGCTGGGCGTGCGACAGCTCGGCCAGCGCCCTGCTGAGCCGGTCGCGGTCCGCGAGGTCGTCGACCTCGGAGCGTCCTCGTCCTGGCGGGTCGCCGACCTCCTCCAGCGGCACCGTGACGGGCCTGCGTCCGCGCAGGTGGTCGACGGCGCGGCGGTGGGCGATGGCGAAGATCCAGGCCGCCAGGCTCCTGGACGGGTCGTACCTCTCGCGCGAGCGCCAGACGTCGGCGAAGACGACCTGCACCAGGTCCTCCACGTCCTGGGCGGGCACGTACCGGCGCAGGTAGGAGCGCACGGCGGGGCCGTGCGCGCGATAACACCCGCTGAGCGATTCCTCGTCACTGATCCGCATGTCCCTGCCCCTCACCCCAAAAACCTATTCAAAACTTATTCATAGCTGGGCATAGGGGGATGCCACAAGGTCCTCCGGTGAAAGGGCTGCTCAGGCGAGCGTGGCCGTGATGCGCGCGACGGCCTCGGGCAGCGTCGACACCCGGACGACGCCCGGGGGCGGCTCGCCCTGCCAGCCGAGCCCGCCGATGACGATCCGGCACGCCGGACGGAGCCTCGGCAGGGCCGCGAGCGGGGCGGTGTCACCGGTGATCGCCTGCTGCGACCAGACGAACACGACCACCGGGCCGAGCCTCCGCATCGCGTGGGCCAGCGCCGCGTAGGGGGTGCGCGCGCCGAGGACGCGGGTCTGCACGCCCACCTCGCCGAGCGCGGCGGCCAGAGCGTGCACCGGCAGGCTGTGCTGCTCGTCCTCGGCGCAGGCCAGCAGCACCGGACGGCCCTCGTGCGGCGGGACGTCGCGGGCACGGCGCTGCAGCGCCGCCTGGACCCGGTCGGACAGCAGGTGCTCGACGTCGATGCCGGCGCCGGTGTCGTCCTGGCGGCGGCAGATGGCGTCGAAGACGGGGAGCAGGAGCCGCTCCCACGTCCACACCACGCCGTGCCGGGCCAGCGTCTCCTCGACCAGGCCGGAGACCTGGTGGCTGTCGAGCACGAGCGCGGCCCGGGCCAGCGCGGCCGTTGGCGGCCGCCGCAGACCGGCCTCAGAAACGCCGGTCGGGGGTGCGCCGGTCGCGGGGGTGCCGGTCGGGGGTGCGCCGGTTTCCGGGGCGTCGGCGGGGGTCTCCTCCGTGGGCTCCGGCGTCGCGGCGGGAGGCGGGGGCGGCAGCGCCAGGGCGAGCCTCGCGGCCTCCGCCGGCGCCAGGCCGGTGGCGATCAAACGCTTCATCTCGGTCAGCCGCCGCAGGTCGGCGGCGTCGTACCGGCGGTGGCCGCCGGGGGTGCGGCGGCTGGGCCCCAGGCCGTAGCGGAGGTTCCAGGTGCGCAGTGTGGGGGCGGGCACGCCCAGCCGCCGGGAGGCGGCTCCGATGCCGTAGCCCGCGTCCTCCACGTTGTCCGGTGTCTCCTCGACCATGGTCTTCCCGCTGACGTTCGACGTGTCCGACCATCTTTTCGCGGTTCCGGAGCCGCTCGGACGCATGACCAGGCGTGTCCCCCGCGGAAACCCGGTACGCGCTGGTTACCGTGATAGTGCGATTCGAGCTCGCGTGCAACCGGGTCGGGCCCCTCCTGCGAAGACTTCCCATAGCGACAGAAGGGGCTGCGTACATGGACACGGTGATCGCGCGAACCACCCGCGTGCGCGAGCAGGTCGACCGGCGGCTGGCGCGGCTGCTGGACCACCAGGTCCGCCGGCTCGGCTTCCTCGCCCCGGCGGAGGTCGGTCTGGTGCGCGAGTACCTGACGGCGTTCGTCCTCGGCGGCGGGAAGAGGCTGCGGCCCGCGTTCGTCTACTGGGGCTACCGGGCGGCCGGCGGCGAGCGGCTGGAGTCGGTGCTGCCCGCGGCCTGCGCCGTGGAGCTGGTGCACGCGGCGGCGCTGCTGCTGGACGACGTGATGGACGAGGCCGGCTCGCGGCGTGGCCGGCCGGCGGCGCACGTCGCGCTGGCCGAGCTGCACCGGCGGTCCGGCTGGCGGGGCGACGCCGACCGGTTCGGCGAGTCGGCGGCGACCCTGCTCGCGCTGCTCGCGCTGAGCTGGGCCGACGCCGCGCTGCTGGATACGGGGCCGCACCTGGGGCCCTCGCTCGACGTCCTCACCCGGCTGCGGGTGGAGGCGATCGGCGGCCAGTATCTCGACCTGGCCTGTACGGCCGGGGCCCGGACGGGTGACGAGCCGTCGCGGGTGATCTCGCTCTACAAGTCGGGCAAGTACACCGTCGAGCGGCCCCTGCACCTCGGTCACGCCGTCGCGGACGGCTGTCCCGAGACGCGCCGCACGCTGAGCGCGTACGCCATCCCCCTGGGCGAGGCGTTCCAGCTCAGGGACGACGTCAACGGCGTGTTCGCCGACCCGGCGCGCACCGGCAAGCCCTCGGGAGCGGACCTGCTCCAGGGCAAGGCGACCTACCTGCTCGCCTACGCCCGGCGCGAGACGGGCAGCGCGCTCCTGGACGACATCACCGACCAGCGGGGGGTGGCGGCGGCGCGCGAGCTGATCGTGGAGTGCGGAGCGCTGGACGCGGCGGAGCGGCGCATCGCCACGCTGGTCGACGAGGCGGTCACAGCGCTGGACCGGCCGCCCGGCATCCCGCACGAAGCCAGGACGGCGCTGGTGGACCTGGCCGCCCAGTGCACGGAAAGGACCTTCTGATGAGCCCCGTGGTCGTCGTCGGCGCGGGCCTGGGCGGGCTGTCGGCCGCCATCCACCTGGCCGCGGCCGGTCGCGAGGTCACCGTGGTCGAGGCCCTCGGCGAGCCCGGCGGCTGCTGCGGAACGACCCGCCTCGGGGCGTACCGCTTCGACACCGGTCCGTCCGTGCTCACCATGCCGGGCGTGCTCGCGGAGGTCTTCGGGGCGGCCGGGCAGGAGCTGCGGCACTGGCTGCCGCTGCGCCGGCTGGATCCCTCGTACCGGATGGTCTTCGACGACGGGTCGCGGCTGGACGTGCAGGCGGAGCGGGAGGCGATGGCGGAGCAGGTCCGCGCGGTGTGCGGGCCGGCGGAGGCGGCCCGCTACGAGCGCTACCGGAGCCTGCTCGACGAACTGTTCCGCGTCGAGTGGCCCGCGTTCATCGACGCGGACATGACCCGGCTGCGCGCCCTGGCCCGGCCGGCCGCGCTGCTGCGGCTGGCCCGGCTGGGCGGGTTCCGCCGGCTGGACCGCCTGGCGGCCCGCCACCTGACGGACCCTCGGCTGATCAAGGCGCACACGTTCCAGTCCCTGTACGTGGGGCTGTCGCCGCAGCGCGCGCTGGGCATCTACGCCGTCATCGCGCACATGGACACGGTCGGCGGCGTGTACTTCCCTCGGCACGGCGGCATGCACGCCATCCCGGCGGCCATGGCGGCGTTGCTGGAGAAGCTGGGCGCGGACCTCCGCTACGGCGCGCCCGCCGACCGGGTCGAGACGGACGGCGACGGTGTCACCGGCGTGCTGCTGCGGGACGGCGAGCGGCTGGCGGCCCGGCACGTGGTCGTCGCCTGCGACCGGCTGGCGGCTCGGCGGCTGCTGCCTTCCCGCGCGGGCGACTGGCGGCTGCGCCGTCCGCGCCACTCCCCGTCGTGCCTGGTGATGCACGTCGGCCTGGACCGCCCGCCGACCGGCCAGGCGCACCACACGCTGCACTTCGGCCGGGACTGGAACGAGACGTTCACCGCTCTGGAGGCGGGCCGGCCGCAGCCCGACCCGAGCCTGCTGGTCACCTGCCCGGCGCCGGACGGGCACGCCACCCTCAGCGTCCTGGAACCCGCGCCCAACCTGCGGCACACCGACTGGGACCGGCTGCGCCCCCGGCTGGAGTCCCGGCTGCTCGACCGCATGGCGCGACTCGGCTACGGCGACCTGTCGGGCGCGCCCCGGCTGGTGCTGGACCCGCCCGCCTGGGCGGCGCGCGGCCACACCGCGGGCACCCCGTTCGCGCTGGACCACCGCTTCACCCAGACGGCGTGGCTGCGCCCCTCCGCCGTGGCCCGGCGGGTGCCGGGGCTGCACTTCGCCGGCATGTACACCGCGCCCGGAGTCGGGGTGCCGCCCGTGCTGATCTCCGGCCGGCTCGCCGCCGAACGCATCCTCAAGGAGACCCGTTGACGCTCACCGCCAGCTACGAACGCTGCCGGCGGCTCCACGCCCGCTACGGCCGCTCCTACTACCTGGCCACCCGGCTGCTGCCGCGATGGAAGCGGAGGCACGTGCACGCGCTGTACGGCTTCGCCCGGTACGCCGACGAGATCGTCGACTCGTTCACGATGACCGCCGACCGGGCCCGCGCGCTGGACGCCCTGACCGTCAAGGTCGAGGCCGGGCTCGCCGGGGCGAAGCAGGACGATCCGGTGCTGCCCGCGTTCCTGCACACCGTCCACTCCTTCGGCATCGGCCACGACGACATCGCGGTCTTCCTCGCGTCCATGCGCGCGGACCTGTCGGTGACCCGGTACGCGACCTACGACGACCTGCTCGGCTACATGGCCGGATCGGCCGCCGCCATCGGCACCATGATGCTGCCGGTGCTGGAGGCGACGCCCGGCCGCGAGGAGGCGGCCCGCGAGCCCGCCCGCCAGCTCGGCCTGGCGTTCCAGCTCACCAACTTCCTGCGCGACGTGCGCGAGGACTACGCCAGGGGCCGCGTCTACCTGCCGATGGAGGATCTGGACAAGTTCGGGGTGGACCCGGACGAGCTGGGCGCCCGCCGTACGGGGCCCGCCCTGCGGGACCTGCTCGCCTTCGAGGCGGGGCGCGCCCGCGACCACTACCGCGCCGCCGCCGGGGGGATCGGCCTGCTCGCCGCCTCCTCCCGGCCGTGCGTCCGCGCCGCCTACGCCCTGTACGGCGGCATCCTCGACGAGATCGAGCGCCGGGGCTTCGAGGTCCTGGCGGGCCGGGTACGGGTGCCGCGCCGGCGCAAGGCGGCCGTGTTCGCCCGCCACCTGCTGGCCTCCGCCGAGGCGAGCAGGGCCGAGCGCCGCGTCAGCGTGGAACTCCCATGACCGCCGGCCTTTCCATGACTCCGCCTGTTGTCCTGGACGCGATGGGTGGGGACCACGGGCCGGTGGCGACGGTCGCCGGGGCCGTGGCAGCGTGGCGGCGGCACGGGGTGCCCGTCGTCCTGGTCGGCGCGCGGGACCGGGTGGAGCGTGAGCTGCGCGGGCACGGCGCCGCCGGGGAGATCGCGGTGGTGCACGCCGAGGACACCGTGCCGATGGCCGAGCGCGGCGCCGCCGCGGCGACGCTGACGACGTCGAGCCTGGCCGTGGGCTGCGAGCTGATCAGCCGGGGCGAGGGCGGTGCGTTCGTGTCCGCCGGGTCGACCGGCGCGGTGGTCTCGTGCGCGGTGCGCGGCATCGGCCGGGCCGGCGGGGTGCTGCGGCCGGCCCTGGCCGTGGCTCTGCCCTCGCTGACGGGTGGAGCCAGCGTGCTGGTGGACGCGGGTGCGACCGCCGACCCCAGCCCGGCCATGATCGCCCAGTTCGCCCAGCTGGGGGCGGCCTACGCGCGGGCCGTGCTGGGCCGTGCCGACCCGGTGGTGGGGCTGCTGTCGATCGGGTCCGAGCCGGGCAAGGGCAACCGGCTGACGCGCCGGGCCGGGGACCTGCTCGCCGCCCTGCCGCTGCGTTTCCACGGCAACGTGGAGGGCCACGACGTGCTGGCGGGCACCGTCGACGTGATCGTCACCGACGGCTTCACCGGCAACATCGTGCTGAAGAACGTCGAGGGGTGCGTTCGCACGGCGCTGGCCATGGTCGCCCAGGCCGGCATCGCCTCCCCGGAACGGCTCGCCGAGATAGCCCGCCGCTACGACCCGGAGACCCACGGCGGCGCCGCCCTCCTGGGTCTGCGCGGCACGGTCGTCGTCGCCCACGGCTCCTCTCCGGCGGCCACGATCGCCCGCGCCTGTGTGGTGGCGCACGCGCTGTCATCGCAGGACCCGGCGGCCGGCATCGATGCCGTGGCGGTGGAGACGGCGCCATGACCGCCGTCGGCGTCCAAGCCGTAACGGTGGAGACATCGTCATGACGTCCTCAGCGCAGCGGATCGGCTCCGTCCCAGGTGCCCTCGCTGGCGTACGGGGTGAAGCGGGCGAACAGCTCCTCCGCGTACCAGTCGTCGGCCCGCACGCGCTCGATGACCCGCCGGTGCGCCTCGCCCCGGTAGGCGAAGGCGCGCACCGCCTCGCGGTCGCGCCAGAGCGAGAAGGTCGCCTGCCGGGCCAGCGGCCACTCGCCGATGCCGATCGAGGCCAGGCAGCCGTCCTGCCGCCGCAGCAACTCGTCGACCGGCGGCACCGACCGGTAGAACGCGACCAGGCGGCGAGGCCGGATCGACGCCCTCGTGAGCACCGCCACCGGCCCGCCACCCCGGCGCGCCGCGCCCGCCCCGAAGGCCCCCGGAGCCTCGAAAAGTACCCCGGTCGCCTCGCCCCTAAGGGGCTTCCTTGGGGCGTCGCCAGGCACACCGGACCCCAGGAATCCACCCACACCCTGGACCCGCTCGGACCTGAGGGGCTCCCCCGGGATGTCGCCAGTAGCCCCGGACCTGTAAGACCCGCCCATACCCCGAACCCGCTCGGCCCTGTGGGAGTCCCCGGGGGTGTCGCCGGTGTGCGCCGTAGGCTTGGACGGCCCCCTGGGGGTTTCGCTGGGCTTGAGGGGCGGGGGCGGGGCGAAGGGGTCGCGGCCCGACCAGGCGCCGCGCGAGGCCATCGGGGACAGCCGCGCCTGCCAGTATTCGGACGCCTCAGCCCGCCAGCGGGCCGCGATCGGCGAGGCGCGCAGGAACTCGTCCAGATCGTCCTCGCCGCGCCAGACCGCGAACAGCGCCCACCGGCGCAGGTCGGCGCCGAGGGACATGGCCCGGCCGCGGCCGGTGCCGAGCAGCCGCCAGAACAGCAGCCCGCCGGTGCGCCGCAACAACGGCCGGTCGAAGGCCATGTGCCGCATCGCGCGGGCGCTGTCGTACCGGATGAGGTGGAACGACGCGATGGTTGAGGTGGTGGTGTCGGTCATGGCCGGCTACCTGCTCGGCTCGGTGCCGGTGGCGGTCCTGGTGGCGCGGGCGCACGGCGTGGACCCGCGCGACGTCGGCGACCGCAACCCCGGGTACTGGAACGTCAAGGAGCAGCTCGGCCTGCGGGCCGCCGTGCCGGTGTTCGCCGGTGACACGCTCAAGGGCGCGCTGGCCGCCCTCGTGGCGCTCCTGGTCAGCGGCGTCCACACCACCGCGCTCGGCGTCGTCACCGGGGCGAGCGCGCTGCCGGTGTACCTGGCGGTGGCGGCGGCCATGGCGGGGCACGCTTGGCCGATCTTCGCCGGCTTCCGCGGCGGCCGTTCGATCCTGACCTTCGCGGGGGGCGTCGCGGTCATCTGTCCTCCGGCGTTCGTGCTGGCGGTGACGGCGCTGGTGGTCACCGCCGTGGCGCTGCGCTCGTTCGCGGTGGGGGCGCGCCTGGCGGTGTTCGGCGTGCCGGTGCTGCAACTGCTGTTCGCGCCCGTGGAGCTGGTGGCGGCCACCGGGGGGCTGATGTGCCTCATCGGGCTGCGCTTCGGCCAGGCCGCGCTCGCCGAGCGCCGCCGCTGACCTCCGGGTACGTACGACCGCGCCAGGTCCGTACGGGACGCAGCGTCGCCTGGGTGAGCCGGAACGCGGCGGCGGGGTCGAGCAGCGGCGACAGCAGCAGGCCCAGGCCGGGGGCGCGGTAGCTGCCGCGCAGCGCGCCTGTGAGCAGCAGCCGCGCCGCCAGCAGCGCCGTGTCCAGGCGGGTGGGGCGGCCGGCCGCCAGTCGGAGCACCGGCAGCGCCCCGGTCAGCCAGATGACGGCCAGATCGGCCGCCTGCCAGCCGGGGCCCGTGACGTCGCGCAGCGGGAGCGAGCGGCCCCACTCCCGCCACAGCTCGCCCACCGAGTCGTGCATGTCGACCTCCAGCAGGCCGCCCGCGTCCAGGAAGCCGACCGTCCAGCCCTGCCCCGCCAGGCGCCTGGCCAGCGCCACGTCGTCGGTCATCCGGTCGCGTACCAGCGCGAACCCGTCCGCTTCTGCCATCCGGGCGCGCCGGAAGGCCATGCACTGGCCGTTGGCGACAGCGCGGTGCGGCGGCGGCGGGCTCGCCGGGCCGACGGGCCCGAACCGGTAGACCAGCGTCGCCAGCATGGAGGCGTGCAGGGCCTGTTCGAGCACGCCGTCGCAGACGAACCGGGGGCCGGCGCTCACCAGGTCGTACCGCTCCAGCGTGGCCGCCAACGCGCCGAACAGGCCGGGCCCCGGCCGGGCGTCGGCGTCCAGGGTGACCACGACCTCGCCGCCGGCCGCCGCCACCCCCTGGCGCAGCGCCCACTGCTTGCCCACCCACCCGCCGGGCAGCGGCTCGCCGGTGACGACCTTGGCCCCGGCCGCTGCCGCCACCTCGGCCGTACCGTCGCGGGAGCCGTCGTCGACCACGATCACCTCGGTGACGGCGGGGTCGGAGAGCACGGCCCGCAGGCACGGCCCGATCCTGGCTTCCTCGTCGCGCGCCGGGATCACCACGGAGATCGTCACGCCCGTGTCCCGGCGCGGCCGGAGCGGCGGAAGCCGCCGCCGCCCCCGCGCGAGCCTGGCGAGCGCCACCCCGGCGGCGACCGCCTGTACGACCGTGAGCGACCTCATCGGGAACCACCTCGCACGTCGCTCGCCGTGGGCGGCCCGGTGCGGAAGTCCTGGGCCACCAGGTCGGCCACGATGCGGGCGCCCAGTGTCACCATGGGCAGCCCGCCGCCCGGGTGCGCGGAGCCGCCGACCAGGTACAGGCCGCGCCGGGGGCCGCGGTTGCCGGGGCGCAGGAAGGCCGACAGCCTGCCCCGGTAGGCGCTTCCGTAGATGGCGCCGCCCCAAGCCCCGTAGCGGTCGCGCAGGTCCGCCGGGGTGAAGACGTCGGCGAAGCGCAACCGGCCCGCCAGGTCGTGGCCGCGCTCGGCCAGCCGCTCCAGCACCAGATCCCGGTACGCCGCCACGCTGATCGGCCACCGGCCGGGATCGCGGGCGGGCACGTTGACCAGCATCGTCCAGTTCTCCGCGTCCGCCGGGGCCTGCGAGGGGTCGTCCACGGCCGAGCAGCCGACGTAGATCGTCGGGTCGAGCGGCGGGCTCCCCCGGTCGAAGACGTCGGCGAACTCCCGTTCGTAGTCGGCCGAGAACAGCACCGCATGGTGCGGCAGGCCGGGCGTGCGCCCCTCCACGCCGGCCAGCACCAGCAGCGCCGACGACGAGCGCCCCAGCCGGGCGATCCTGCGCAGCCGCCCACGGTCGGGCAGCAGGCGGCCGTACAGCGCGGCGGCGTCGGTGTTGGCCACCACGACGTCCGACCGGACCCTCTCCCCGCTCGCCAGCCGGACCCCCGTGACGGCGGAGCCACCGGCCTCGACCGCCGCGACCGGCTCGGACAGGAACACCTGCACCCCCGCCGCCTTCAGCAGCAGACCCAGGTCGTCGGCCAGCCGGGCCAGGCCGCCCGGCGCGTACCAGACGCCCTGCCCGTGCTCCAGCGCGGGGACGCACCCCAGCGCGGCGGGCGCGCGGTACGGGCTGGACCCGGCGTAGGTGGCGTAGCGGCCGACGTACTGCCGCAGCCTGGCGTCACGGAAGTAGCGGCGGGCCAGCCCGTCGAGGGTGCGCGCGGGCGCCACGGCCAGCAGGTCGGACAGCCGGGCCTCACCGGGGCGCCGGATCAGCGGCCCGGCGAACACGGTCCGGTCCGCCGCCTCCAGGGCGCCCCTGGCCCAGCCGTGGAAGGCCCGCCAGGCCCGCCCTTCGCCGGGGGCCAGCCGCTCCACCTCCGCGGCCATGCGTTCGGGGTCGCGCCGGGCGTCCAGCACCGTGCCGTCGGCGAACCGGTACCGGCACAGCGGGTCAGGTTCGATCAGCTCGCGGTCCAGGCCCAGCTCGCGGAAGAGGCCGGGCATGGTCAGCAGCGACGGCCCCAGGGAGAAGGCGAACCCGTCACGGCGATGCTCGGCCAGCTTGCCGCCCAGCCGGGGCAGCTGCTCGTACAGCCGGACCTCGTGCCCCCGCCGGGCCAGCAGCAGCGCGCACGCCATGCCGCCCACGCCGCCGCCGACCACCGTCACCTCTGCCATGACCGCCTCCAGGCCGGCGCGGCGAACGCGCCCATCGTGATCCCGCCGGCCGCCGCCACCAGCGGGTCGGTCGGGTCGAACACCGCGGCGAAGGCGATCGTCTCCATGACCGCCATGACCGTGTAGACCGCGAGCAGCCCTCGCCCCGGCGCGGCGTCGCCGGCGACGCGCCCGACGACCAGCATGACCAGGGCCGACACCAGCAGCCAGCCGGCGAAGTTGCTCAACGGGATGCCCCGGTAGAAGCCGTCGTCCGCCGCCCACGTCCACAGGCCGAGTCGGACCATCTGCGGGTCGAGGAACAGGTCCCACGCCGTCAGCGCGGCCGCGCCCGCGCAGACGCGCGCCCAGCCGCCGAAGAGGGTGGCGGCGACCGCGTACGCGGCGAGCCCCATGCCGCCCCACGCCACCGCCACCACGACGGGCACGCCGCCCACCTGGGGCCACAGCACGTCGCTGTAGGCGTACTCGCCGAACGGGAACCCGGTCAGCACCCCGACCACCTCGGCCGCGTACCCGGTCAGCACGGCCGCCCCGAACGCGGCCAGCGCCCGGCGCGTCCCCCACGCGCCGGCGGCGAAGGCGACGGCGGACGCGGCGAGCAGCGCCACGATCAGCCCGGTGAACCGTTCCGGCCGCGCGGCCAGCCCGGACGCCACCTGGAGGCCGACCATGGCCAGCAGGGACAGGACTCCCAGGGCGCGGGCCGGCCCGAGGGCCACGCGCCCCGCCTGTTCGCTTCTCGTCTGTTCCACACACTGTCTTTCGAAGCCGTCGCGATCACGGATGCACGTGCCCGATGGCGTCCCAAACGAGCGCCATGGCGGTCCGAGCATCGGGACAAGATTTCCCCGCGCCGCTGTGACCAGGTCCGACGCCGGCCTGCGGGTGGCGTGCGGCGACCCGTTGTGGGCAGCTGTGGGGCATGGTTGAGGACCAGTGCCTGGGCAGGCCGCGGGTGGCGGTGTCGAGCTGCCTGCTCGGCGCGCGCGTACGGCACAACGGCAACCACAGCCGTGCCCGCTACCTCACCGACGAGCTGGCGCCGTTCGTGGACTGGGTGCCGATCTGCCCGGAGATGGAGATCGGCCTCGGCACCCCCCGCGAGTCGCTGCGGCTCGAACGCTCCCCCAGCGGCCCCCGGCTCATGACCAGGAACACCGGCTGTGACCTCACGCCCGCCATGACCGGGCTGGCCGCCGAGCGGTCCGCCGGGCTGGACGTCGACGGGTACGTGTTCAAGGCGAAGAGCCCGAGCTGCGGCATCCACGGCATCCCGCTCTACGACGGGGAGACGATGGTGACCCGGCAGAACCGGGGCCTGTTCGCCGACGCGGTGATCGAGAGCCATCCCCTGCTGCCCGTGGAGGACGAGGGCCGGCTCCGCGACGCCGTCCTGCGGGAGGCGTTCACCGAGCGGATCTTCGCCCACGCGCGCCTGCGCGAGCTGCTGCGGAGCGACTGGCGGCCGCGCGACCTGGTGGCCTTCCAGTCCCGGCACAAGATGCAGCTGCTCGCGCACTCCACCGAGGGCTACCGCGAGACCGGCCGCCTGGTCGCGGAGGCGGGCACGCGCCCGCGCGAGGAGCTCGCCGGCGCGTACGGCACCGCGTTCCGCACCGCGATGGCGGTCAAGGCGTCGGTCGGGCGCAACGTCAACGTCCTGCAGCACTGCCTCGGCATGCTCGGTGACGAGCTCGACCCGGTCCGCCGGGCCGACCTGGCCGAGGTCATCGCCTCCTACCAGGAGCGCCGGGTGGCGCTCAGCGTGCCGCTCGCCCTGCTGCGCCACCACGCCCGCGGCGAAGCCGCCACCTACGTCCAGAACCAGACATACTTCCTCCCGTATCCGGACGAGCTGGGCCTGCGCAACCATGTCGTGTGACGTGCGCGGGCCCGGGTATGCGCAGGTCATGGCCGATAAACGGAAGAAGGACCCGTCGGTGGGCGACGAGGTCACCTGGCGCAGCCACGGTTCCACCACCCACGGCAAGGTCGAGAAGAAGATCACCAAACGGGAGAAGGAGGCCGGCCGTACCGTGGCCGCCTCGCCCGACGAGCCCCAGTACGTGGTGCGCAGCGAGAAGAGCGGCAAGAAGGCCGTGCACAAGCCGTCGGCCCTGCGCAAGGACAAGGGCTCCTGATGACCGGGGAGGAGGAGCGGGCGATCGCGGCCGAGTTCGGCAAGGCGGTGAACATGACCGCCGGAGAGCTGAAGCGCTGGCTCGACACGGACGAGTCCAAGGCGGTCGGGCAGAAGGACGGCGGCGGCGAGTCCACCGGCCACGAGTCCGGCCGCAAGATCGTCGAACTGCTCCACAAGAAGGAGCCGGCTCTCACCGAGCAGGACTACGCGCACATGCGCAAGGTGATCGGCTACGTGCACCGCCACCTGGCGCAGCGGCCGTCCGGCGACGTCCGGGAGACCAGATGGCGTTACTCGCTGATGAACTGGGGCCACGACCCCCTCAAGTGACCGCGGTCCCGCGTCCGGGATGACACCTGTCACGGCCCTTCGATGACCGCGGTCTCTACCTCGGCACCGCCCCGTCCGGCGAAGATCTGACCATGACGAACGACAAGAAGACCTCTCCCGACTGGACGCTCGGAATGGCCTGCGGGCTGGCCATCGGCATGGGCCTCGGCGTCACCCTGCACGACCTCCTTCTGGGGATCTCGCTGTCCCTCTGCTTCGGGGTCGCCCTCGCGTACGCGCTTGCGCCGCGCGAGGCGGACACCGCGGACGCCGAGTAGCCCTCCTCTGACGGCTTGACAGCTGATCCAGAGCACCGGCTACTCTCTCATATATGAACAGCTCTTCAAGTGACAGTGTGTTGACCATCGACGGGTGCAGCGTCAAGGTGGTCGACGGTGACCGGGTGGCCGCCGTGCGCGAGCGGATGCCCGCCCCCGAGGACGTGGTCGACACCGCCGACGTCTTCGGCCTGCTGTCGGACCCCAACCGGCTGCGGCTGCTGGTCGCGTTGCTGGACGGAGAGCTGTGCGTGTGCGACCTCGCGGCGGTGACCGGGCAGAGCGAGTCGGCCGTCTCCCACGCCCTGCGGCTGCTGCGCGCGCACCGCATCGTGGCCGCCCGGCGGTCCGGCCGGATGGCGTACTACCGGCTTGAGGACCCGCACGTGCGGATGCTGCTGGACCTGGCGCTGGAGCACACCGGACACACCGAGGCGATCCACCCAGAGCGCGGCGGGGACCACTGATGGGCACCGGGCACGGGCACGGCCACGCGGCCGACCGGCACCGCTGGCGGCTGGCGGTCTCCTTCGCCCTGATCGGCGCGTTCTTCGTGGTGGAGCTCGTCTACGGTCTCCTCTCCGGCTCGCTGGCGCTGCTGTCGGACGCCGGCCACATGGCCGCCGACGTGGTCACCCTCGGCGCGGCGCTGGTCGCCACGCGGATCGCCACCCGGCCCGACACCACCGGCCGGCGCAGCTACGGCTCCTACCGCGCCGAGGTGTTCGCCTCGCTGCTGGCCGTGGTGCTGATGATCGTCGTCTCGGTCTACGTGGTGGCCGAGGCGATCGGCCGCATCGGCCACCACGTGGAGGTCTCCTCCGGCCCGATGCTGGTCGTCGGCGCGCTCGGCCTGGCGGTCAACCTGGTCGCCCTGATGCTGCTGCGTTCCGGCGCCGCCGAGAGCCTGAACGTCAAGGGCGCCTACCTGGAGGTCGTGGCCGACACCGCCGGCTCCGTCGGCGTCATCGTCGCCGGCTGGCTGGTCGCGACCACCGGCCGGCCCATCTGGGACACCGTCATCGCCCTGGCCATCGGCGTCTTCGTCGCCGCCCGGGCGATCTCGCTCGGCCGCCAGGTCTTCGCCGTGCTGGGCCAGCACGTCCCCGAAGGCATCGACGCCGGCGCCGTGGCCCAGGACCTGTCCGCCATCGACGGCGTCCGCGACGTGCACGACCTGCACCTGTGGACGCTGACGTCCGGCATGAACGTCGCCACCGCCCACCTGGTCACCGCCGACCAGAGCGACAACCACGCGGTGCTGGACCAGGCGCGCGACCTGCTGCTCCAGCGGCACGGCGTGGCGCACGCCACCTTGCAGGTCGAGCCCGCCGACCACAGCGGCTGCGACGAACTCGGCTGGTGACCCGAGCCCGGGGGCGGACGCGGCGCCGATCGAACTTCTTCGCCCGGGGTGCGTATCTCGGTATGGAAGAGCTCTGCCTACACCCCCGGGGACCGCACCATGAAGACTTTCGTCGGCAAGCCGCTCGGCGCCGCGTGCGCCGTGGTTCTCGGCACGCTCCTCACCGCGTGCTCGGCGCCGGCCGCGGGGGAACCCGCGGCGGCGCATCACGCCCACGCGGCTCCACCGGCCGCCGCCGCCAAGCCGGCGACCGCGGCGAGCATCGACCAGATCGGCGCCGCGCTCGGCTGCCCCAGCCCCGACGTGCAGATCGACGCCGACGAGCTACGGCAGGCCGTCTGCCGGACGTCCGCGGCCCACTCCGTCCTGGTCACCTTCACCACGGGCAAGGGCCAGCGCGACTGGCTGGACGCCGCCCAGCCGTACGGCGGCACCTACCTGGTGGGCGAGCGCTGGGTGGTCGTCTCCGACCCGGCGGTGCTGGAAGGCCTGCGCGCGAAGCTCGGCGGCGCCATCGAGTCGACGCAGCACCACTGACCAGGACCGCGGCACCCGGCTGAGAGGATGGGCACATGGCCCCGGTCCTCCGTCTGATCCGCGCGGCCGCCTTCGCGGCGGTCTGCGTCGTGGTCTCGGCTTGCGGCCACCTGTTCGCCGGCGGCGGCGCGATATCGGGGTCCGCGCTGGTGATCAGCCTGATCGCGTCCTTCGCCCTCGCCCTCGCCTGCAACAGGCGCGAGCGTACGCGGGAAGCCGTGCTCACCGCGACCGTGCTCGCCCAGCTCGTCCTGCACCAGACGTTCGCGCAGGTCGCGCCCGGCGGCGTCACCTCCACGGACCACGGCCACACGAACGCCGGCATGGCGCTGGTCCACCTGACCCTCGCGCTGCTCAGCGGCTGGTGGCTGCACCAGGGCGAGAGCGTCGTGTGGACGATGCTGCGGCTGTGGGGGGTCGCGCCGCTGCGGCTGCTGCTCCTGGTGCTCGCCTCGCCCGTACGGGCTCCCCGGTGCGTGCGGCCGGTTCGGTCCGCCGACCGGAGCGGTCCCCGGCGCTCCCTGGAGTTCACGGCGGCGGTGCACCGGCGCGGCCCGCCCGCGCTCGCCCGCGCCGGCTGACGTACGCGTCCCCCGGCGCCCCGTGGTCATCAGGTGCGCGCGTCGTCACAGCCGTGCGCCCGCTCGGCATACCCGGCTGAGGGCCGGGCCTGTACCTACGGAGTTGCACGATGGCGATCGCGCCGCGTTCCATCCTGGCCGCGCTGATATGCGGCCTGCTTGTGGTGTTCTGTTCTCCCGCCGCACTGGCTCACGACTCGTTGAAGGCGAGCTCACCGGCCAAGGACGCCACCGTCACCTCGCTCGACGAGATCGAGCTGGAGTTCACCTCCCGCGTCCGCATGCCCTTCGTGGCCCTGCGCGACGCCGGGGACCGGCAGGTGGACCTCGGCGAGCCGCAGGTCGAGGGGAAGTTCGTCCGGACCGGGGTGCCCGAGCCGCTGCCGGCCGGGAAGTACGTCATCGCCTGGCGGGTGGTGTCGTCCGACGGCCACCCGATCGAGGGCGAGATCCCCTTCACGGCCGAGGGCGAGCCCTCACCGGAGCCGTCCACGCCGACCCCGGCCGCCGAGCGGAGCACGCCGCCGAGCGTCCCCGCCGAGACCACCGCGCCCGCGGCGCCGGAGAGTTCCGCCGTCGCCGCGGCCGAGGCGGGCGACGGGATCCCCGGCTGGATCTGGGTGGCCGCCGCGGCGCTCGCGCTGGTGGGTGTCGGCCTCTGGCTGGCGGGTTCCAGGGCGAAGCGGCCGGAGTGAACGGGCGGACGCCGGGGTTCTTGCGGCCCCGGCGCCGGTCCGTCGGAACACCGACCTCCTTCAGGACGGTGACCATGTGACCGGGCTGACAGAGGTGGTCATGCCGTTGAGTACGAGCCTGAGCATGGGGGCGACGGTGCCGCCGAAACCGGCCCGCGCCTGCGCCGCTCCCGCGGATCGGGGGTCCATGCCCTGGTGGGAGCGGTAGTTGGCGAAGCTGACCACGCGGAGATCCGGCAGCACCAGCCAGGCGTAGGCCTGGTCGGGTGCGACGGAGGGGTTCTGGATCACGAGTCCGGAGCTGTTCAGCGGTTCGTACGGGCCGGTCAGGCTGGGCGCGGCGAAGCCGTACAGCCCCGTGGGCGCACGGTCGGCCGGGTGGAACGAATGGCGGTGGGTGGAGAAGAAGAGGTAGTACCAGGAGTCGTGCACGATGACGTGCGGTCGCTCCAGCTCGTGGTTGACGCCTTCGGCGACGAGCAGGGGCGGAAGCAGGGACCAGGCGCCGTCCCGTGACTCGGCCAGGGCGATCGCACCGGTGAAGCCGTCCTCCCAGGCGGTGGACGCGGCGACGAGCAGGTAGTCGCGCCCGTCGGCCGGGTCGCGGAACCAGCCGGGATCGCGGAAGGCTCTGATGCGGCCCGGCGCCCCGTCGGACTCGTCGGCCGGCAGATACGTCAGGCCGTCGGAGCGCAGGACCTCGCGGTGCTCGGCGTCTCGTCCCAGCAGGACCCCGCCGCGGTCCGCGACCAGGGCGGGGCGGGTCTCGATGACGCTCTGCCGGTAGGTCGGGCGTGCTTCGCCCCGCCGTCCGGCGGCCGTGTAGAACACGGACACGGTGCCGTCGGGCCGGCGGACCGCTGACCCCGACCATTCACGGCTGCCGGGCGAGGCGCCGTCAGCGAAGGCGTTCCCCAGGTCCTCCCACGCGTCGCCGCTCTTGCCGAGCAGGCGGATCCGGGCCTGGTCATGGCGCTCTTCGGGATGACCGAGGGCGGGAGCCGACAGGGCCATCCACAGTTCCCGGCCGCCGATCACGCTCGGTGAGCCGTCCTCCTCCTGAATCGGCCACAGGTCCCACAGATCGAGGTCCGGCAGGATCCTCGGCAGGGCCGGGGGATCGATGACGGGAGCCGTGGCCGTGCCGGTCTCGGTGAGCTGATCGAGGTGCCGGCGGGTCCATGGGGCGCCTGACCGTCCTCGGGAGTGCATGGATGATCTCTTCTTTCACTGGTGGGATGTGCTCTGTCGGTCACGCGAAGCAGCGCATGGCGAGTTCGACGGCGCCCGTGATGCCGGCGTGGTCGCCGAGCGAAGGGCTGACCACGTACTCGTCCATGGCGGCCCGATCGGTCAGCGCCGAGATCTCGGGGTAGCCGGCGGCGAGGTCGAACGCGCGTGCCCTCGTTCGTCCCATCAGCCCGGCGCGCCTGGTGACGCCACCCCCGACGATGATCCGCTCGGGTGACAGCGCGTAGGTCAGGTTCATGACGGCGTGGGCCACGTATTCGGCCTCGAGCTCCCACGCCGCCGGGTCGTCCAGGTCCTCGGCGCGCTGTCCCCACCGCCGGCGCATCGCCTCGCCGGAGGCGAGGCCTTCCAGGCAGTCCCCGTGAAAGGGGCAACTGCCCGCGAACGGGTCCCTGGTCCGATCGTGCGGGATGCGGACGTGGCCGAACTCCGGATGCAGCAGACCGTGCAGCGGCCGGCCGTTCACCACCGCTCCCACGCCGATGCCGGTGCCCACGGTCATGTAGGCGACCGTGCCCAGCCCTCGTCCCGCTCCGCGCCGCCACTCGCCCAGCGCGGCGGCGTTCACGTCGGTGTCGAGGCCGACGGGAACGCGCAGCGCGGCGCGCAGCGGGGAGACGACGTCGGTGCCGGACCACCCGGGCTTGGGCGTGGCGGTGATGTGGCCGTACGTCGGTGAGCCCGTCCGCAGATCGACAGGGCCGAAGCTGCCCACGCCGACCGCGGCGAGCGTCCGGTGGTCCCGGAAGAACCGCACGGCCGCGGTGATGGTCGTCTCCGGTGTGGTCGTCGGTATCACGCGGGTCGCGAGCACCTTCCCGTCGGCGTCGGCGATCGCGCACACCCACTTCGTCCCGCCCGCCTCGATCCCGCCGTAGAGCGGCGGCGCGCTCATCGCCGTCATCCTTTCAGTGAGCCCTGCAGCAGGGCCTTGACGAAGTGACGCTGGAAGATGAGGAAGATCACCAGCGTGGGGGTCAGGATCAGCAGTGATCCGGCGCAGAGCAGCGGGATGTCGGTGCCCCACTGGCCCTGGAAAGCGCCCAGCGCGCCGGACATCGTCCGTTTGGCAGGGTCGTCGACCAGGACGATGGCCAGCAGGAACTGGTTCCAGGTCCACAGGAACAGCAGGATGCCCAGGGACGAGATCGCCGGCATGGCCAGGGGGACGTGAATGCGGCGGAACAGCTGCCAGGTAGTGGCGCCGTCCATCCGGGCGCTCTCGGACAGCTCCCCGGGCATGTTGACGAAGTGGGCGCGCATCCAGAAGACGCTGAACGGCATGAACAGGCCGATGAGCGGCAGGATGATGGCCCACCGCGTGTTGAGGAGTCCCATGTCGCGGATCTGGTAGTACAACGGCGTGATGATGCCCTCGAACGGGAGGGTCAGACCGAGCACGAACAGCAGGAAGATCACTCGTCCGCCGATCACGCGCAGGTGGCCGATGGCGAAGCCGGCCATCGTGCCCAGCAGGATCGAGATCGGGACCACACCCAGCACGATGAGCCCGCTCGACTTCAGCAGTTCGCCCATGTTGGCCGCCTCGAAGGCCCGCACGAAGTTGCCCCACTGCGGGTCGTCCGGCCAGGCCAGTCCGGCCGGGTAGGTGCGCGAGGGGTGCAGGGCGGTGACGAACAGGCTGAGGAACGGCAGAAGCGTGACCGCCATCATGAGGATGAGCAGGAACCTGCCGGTCCACGCCTCCCGCCACGCGATGCTCATCGGTCGCCGTCCTTCGCGAACCACTGGATCGGAAGGGCGCAGGCGATCACGAGGACCATGAGCACCACGGCCAGGGCCGAGGCCATGCCAACCTCGCGTTCGGAGAAGGCGAGGTAGAAGATCTGCAGGCCGGGCACCATGGTCGTGTTGCCGGGCCCGCCCTGGGTGGAGATGTAGATGATGTCGAAGCTGGCCAGCGCCGCGATCACGGTCACGGTGACGCAGACCGCGATCTCCTGGCGCAGGCTCGGGACCGTGATGGAGACGAACTCCCGCCACGGCCCGGCGCCGTCGAGCCGGGCCGCCTCGTACAACGCGGGATCGATCTTGCTCATGCCGGCCAGGAGCAGCAGCGTGCACAGGCCCAGCAGGACCCACGCGCCGATCATGCCGACCGCGGGCAGGGCGGTGGCGAAGTCACCCAGCCAGGCCCGCGTCACCCCGCCGAGGCCGATGAGCGAGAGCAACTGGTTGATCACTCCGGTGGAGGCCAGCAGCCAGCTCCACGCGATGCCGGCGGCCACCAGCGGGATGACCTGCGGCAGGAAGAGCACGGTCCGGGCCACGACGGCAAGCCTGCTCTGGGCGATGCGCCTGATCGTCGCGGCGATCGCCAGGCCCAGCACGACGGGGATCGCGCTGAAGAACACGATCAGCTGAAAGGCGTTGACGAGCGAGTCGAACAGGTCGGGATCGGTGAAGACCTTGCCGTAGTTGGCCAGCCCCACCCAGGTGGAGGCGCCGATGCCGTTCCAGTCGTACAGCGAGTACTGGAACGTCAGGGTGATCGGGCGCAGCACGAACACCGCGTAGAAGGCGAGCGCCGGGGCGACGAACAGCCAGCCGACCAGGCCGCGCGTGCCGCCCAGCATGGTCACGACCGGCCGCCGGCGCGCGGCTCGGGCGCCGGCACGGCTGCTCATCACCGGTCTCAGTTCCCTTCGACCTGGGCGGCGTAGTCCGCCTGGACCGTCTTCAGCAGTTCCTGCGGCGTCTGCTCTCCGCCCACCAGCTTCTGCAGTTGCGGCGTCCAGCTCTTGGCGTAGATGGCGCCTGTGGCGTTGGCGATGAAGTCCATCGCGCCGTTGTCCTCGGCGATGTCCGCCCCGGCCGCCAGAGTGCTCGCGGTGACCTGGTCCGAGGCGACGTCCGGCATGTAAGCGTCGGCCGGTCCCATCGGACGCGATCCGCCGACCTCGACGCCGATCGTGCGTGCCTGCTTGTCGGTGGCCACCCAGTCGAGGAAGAAGGCGGCGCAGTCGGCGTTCTTGGCGTTCGCGGCGATGCCGAAGGTGAGGGGGGCCGACATCGCGGCCAGTTTGCCGCCCTGCTGGGCCGGCGGCATCAGGGAGAAGCCGACGTTGCCCGGCATCTGCTTGTCGAGGTTGCCCGACTCCCAGTCGCCGTTGAACATGAACAGGCCCTGACCGTCGATGAAGCGGCTCATCATGGTCGCGTAGTCGACCGCGTTGACGTCCTTCTGGAAGTATCCTGCCTTGATCCATCGCTCCAGGTGCTGGACGGCCTGCAGGTTCGACGGGGTGTCGATGCTGGCGCCGGGCTTCTGGAAGATCCAGTCGTTGATGGGCCCGGCCGGGCCGTAGGAGGCCATGAGGTTTTGCAGCGGGAACGCCAGGCCGCCGGTGGCGCCGCCGTTGAACTGGACGATGGGCGTGATACCCGCCTTCTTGGCCTTCTCCAGCACCTCGTCGAACTCCGCCAGCGTGGTGGGCGGGGCGGACATCCCGATCTTGGTGGCGAGCTCCTTGTTGTAGAAGACGCCGGTCATGCTGGAGTTGAGCCCCAGGGCGTACAGCGAGCCCTCGCCGCGCGGCCGCCCGCCCTGGCCCAGGCGCAGCTGCTCAAGTTGGGAGGCCGGCCACTCGTCCCAGCCGAACGCCGTCGCGTAGCCGTCCAGGTTCTTCAGCAGGTTGTCCTTGACCAGCTCGGAGACCTGGGGCAGGCGCATCAGGTCGGGCGGGTTGTCCGCCAGCACGCGCGGCGCGTTCTGGGTGATCACCGCGAACTGGTCCTCGCGGAGGTTCCACGTGACGTTCGGGTGCTGCTTGGTGAACTCGGTGGTCAGCGCCTTGGGCAGCGGGAAGCCGGTCTCGAAGTAGCCGCTCATGGTGATCGGCTCCGTCCCGCACGTGGGTGCGGAGGACACCGGCGACGAGGCGGTGGCCTGAGGCTGCGGGTTGTCGCTGCCGGGCGCCGCGCAGGCGGCGGCCAGCGTCCCCATGGCGATCACCAGCGCGGCCCCGGACCTGCCGCGGCGACCTCGACGAGCCATGTGCGTCTCCTCTGCTGCTTGGGACGATCGGCGCCGGGCGGCGTCCGCCTCCGTTGCTAAATCGGGTTAGCGCCGATAGTCTCATCCTGCGCGTCGCAGGATGTCAACCCCCTGTAACACACTCTTGACGACCGGAGGTTCTGGGTGAGTCCACGACGGGTCACGCTGGCCGATGTGGCCAAGGCCGCAGGTGTCTCCCGCCCGACCGCTTCGCTGGTGCTGTCCGGCCGCGGCCGCGAACTGCGCATCTCCCAGGACGTCGAGGAGCGAGTGCTCAGAGCGGCCGACGAGTTGCAGTATCGGCCCAACATCGTCTCCGTGGGCCTGCGCAAGGGCACCTCCCAGACGATCGGCTTCATCTCCGACACCGTCGCCACCTCGCGCCTGGCCGGCGACATGATCAAGGGAGCGCTGGAGGCCGCCCGGGACCGGGGCTTCATGCTGTTCATCGGTGAGACGGAAGGCGACCCCGAACTCGAACGCCTCCTGCTGCAGACCATGCAGGACCGCCAGGTCGAGGGGCTCATCCTGGCCTCGATGTTCACCAGGACCATCAAGGTCCCCAAGAGCATGACGGCCTCACCCGCCGTGCTGCTCAACGCGCTTCCCCAGGAGCCCACGCCCTTGCCCGCCGTCCTTCCCGACGAGGTCGAGGCCGGCCGCCTGGCCGCCCGCGTCCTGCTCGACGCCGGCCACCGCGACGGGATCCACCTGATCGGTGCCGGGCCGGGCCTGCGCGACGTACCCTCGGACAGCGTCGCGGCGGTGGAACGGCTCATCGGCATCCGCGAGACCCTCAGCGAGGCGGGAGTCGAGGTGGCGGGCGCTCGCAGGTGCCCCGACTGGCAGCCGGAATACGGCCTCGCCGCCACGCGCGACCTTCTGGGTACCGTACGGCCGCGTGCGCTGATCTGCTTCAACGACCGGATCGCCATGGGGGCCTACCAGGCACTCGACGACTTCGGGCTCAAGGTGCCCGCGGACGTCTCCGTCGTCTCCTTCGACGACCACCCCATCGCCTCGTGGATGCGGCCCAAGCTGACCACCGTGGCGCTGCCCCACTACGAACTGGGCCGTAAGGCCGTCGACGTGCTGTTCACCGAGATCGACCGCGACCGCTCGGACACCGGCCGGGTGGGCGACGTGCACCGGGTTCCGATGCACGTCCGCAGCCGCGAATCCGTCACGCCGCGGCCCGAGTAGCGCCGGCCGACGTCGTACGGGATCGTCCCGCGTTAGCCTGATCCGTATGGACGACGGTGTGGAGATCATTGCCTTCCCCGACGCGGAGGCCTTCGAGAACTGGCTGGCCGAGCACCACACGCGGGCGGAAGGCGTCTGGGTCAAGGTGGCCAAGAAGAAGTCCGGCATCCCGTCCGTCACCGAGGACGAACTGGTCGACGTCGGGCTCTGCTGGGGCTGGATCTCGGGGCAGCGACGCGGCCTGGACGACCTCCACTACCTGCAGAAGTACGTCCCGCGCCGCCCCAGGAGCCTGTGGTCGCGGGTCAACGTCGACAAGGTCGCCGAGCTGACGGCCGCGGGGCGGATGCGCGAGCCGGGGCTGGCCGAGGTGCGTCGCGCCCAGGAGGACGGGCGGTGGGATCGCGCGTACGAGTCGCAGAAGAACGCGACGGTGCCGCCCGACCTCGCCGCCCTGCTGGACGCCGACCCGGCTGCCCGGCAGGCGTTCGAGGCGCTCGACAAGACGGGCCGCTACCTCGTGATCCTGCCGCTGCTCCAGGCTTCCACCCCGGAGATCCGGCAGGCCAGGCTCGCCAAGGCGCTGGAGGCCCTGGGGACGGGTAGTGGAGACCGCTCCGCTTGAGGACAGCTGGATGCAAGTGATCCACAAGGTCGACAAGCTCAGATATCCGTCATGACGAACCAGAATAAAACCGGCGCCTTCGCGCGCACGAGCCGCCGAATCGCCGCAGCCGTGGTGGTCGCCGCCGCGTCCCTCGCCATCATCGGCACCGCGGCACAGGCGAAGCCCAGGTACGACGACTACTACCCCTGCTGGGTCGAAGACTACGGCTGGATGTACTGCAAGGACGTCGGCTAGACGTACTCTTCGCAGCGCGGGATCCGGTCAACCATCGACGGCGTCCTCCGGGGGAAGGTCGGCCTGGAGGACGCGTTCGATGAGGGTCTGCCAGCTTTCGGCCAGGGGGTGGGCCGCTTCCATGGCCGGTGGCGCGGCGTCCTCGTCCATGGACAGATAGAGCAGCAGCGGGCCTTCCAGGGCGGCGGTGAGCTGGACGGCGAGGGTGTCCGGGTGGGGCAGGCGCGAGCCTGACAGACCGAGGAGCATGCGGATGTGGGGCCGGGTCATGGCGACCTCGCCCACGGGGATCGGCTGGGCGCGGTCCAGGGCGGCCCGGGCGATGGCGTGGTGTTCCAGGAGGAAGGCGATGCGGGCGCGGCCGTAGGCGATCAGGCGCTGCGCGGGGTCGGCGCCCGGGCCCAGCGGGGGTGGGCCCGACAGCACCCGCTCCTGGAAGCGGCGCTCCTCCTCGTCGAGCAGGGCACGGAAGATGCCGGCCCGGGTGCGGAAGCGGCGGAAGACGGTGCCCTTGCCCAGACCGGCGCGCTCGGCGAGAGCGTCCATGGTCACCTTCCGCGTCCCGTGCTCAGCGATCATCGCGCGGGCCGCCGCCAGCAACTGCTCGCGGTTGCGTGCCGCGTCCGCGCGCTCACCACGTGGTTTTCCCAGCGGCACGACAGGGAAGTTCACCCGATCAATCTAACCGGGAATGTTAACCGGGGTAAAGTCCGTTTCTCTGTCGAGAGACGCGGGCCCTGGAGCTCTCCGGGCCGTCGCGTGCGACCACCCCCGCGTTCCGCGGGAAGCATCCACCCTGAAGAAGTGATCGATCCATGCACCTGTTCCGACTCGACGCCAGCATCCTCCCGGCCGCCTCCGTCAGCGCCGAGATCGCCGACCGAGCCGAAGCCGAGTGGACCGCCGCCCACCCCTGGGGCACGGTGACCCGCCGCCACCTGGGCACCGACCCGCTGGCCGCCGACGCCTGGGCACAGGCCGCCACCGCCCGCTCCACCCCCGAGGCCGACCGCACCCCGGCGCAGCGCGACGCCCTGGCCCTGGCCGCCGGACTGGCCGGGGAACTCCAGAACGCCGACGCCGTGATCATGGCCGTGCCGATCTACAACTACGGCGTCTCCCAGCACTTCAAGACCTGGTCCGACCTGGCCATGGCGGGCGCGGCCAAGGGCACCCCGCTGCTGAAGGGCACGCCCGCCGTACTGATCACCACACTCGGCGGCGGCTACGGCCCCGGCACCCCGCGCGACGGGTGGGACCACTCGACCCCCTACCTGAAGCGCGTCCTCGCCGACGTCTGGCAGGCGGACCTCACTCTGATCAAGTGTGAGCTCACCCTCGCCGCCACCACCCCGGGCATGGAGGCACTGAGGGACCTCTCCGCCCAGCAGCGCGCCGACGCCCTGGCCGCCGCCCTCGAAGCGGGCCGGTCACTGGCCAAGGCCTGATCCCCGACGGCGACGGCGGGCCCCATGTCCCTGGCGGCCCGCCGTCGCCTCTCCTCTTCACGACGAGGATCATCCGGATTCGGTGGGGAGGCCGGCGTCGGTCCAGTCCTCGATGCCCTCCCGGTACTTGCGGACGTCGGTGTAGCCGAGGGCGGTGAGCCGGTCGGCGACCTGGCCGCTGTTGGGGCACGCCGGGTTGGAGCAGTAGGTGACGATGGCGGCGTCGAGGTCGGGGAGCAGGGCGGGTGCGAGCCTGTCGACGTCTTCCCTGACCAGGGCGATGGCGCCCGGCAGATGCCGCTTCGCGTGGTACTCGCCGCCCAGCGCGTCGACGACGGTCACGGTGCCCGCGTCGATCGCGGCCTTCAACTCGTCCCGGGTGATGAGTGCGGTCATGCCGCCACCTCCAGAAGAATAGGACTATAGTCCGCTTATGTCTCGTGACAATAGCGGACCGCAGTCCGTTTCCGCAATCCCGTTGGAACTGCTTCTCAAGCCACCACCGAAGGAACGGGCGGACGCGGCACGCAACCGGGCCGCCGTGCTGGAGGCCGCGGCCCGGCTGTTCGCCGAACACGGCGTGGAGGCGGTGTCCATGGATCAGGTGGCCGCGGCCGCGGGGGTCGGCAAGGGCACCTTGTTCCGCCGGTTCGGTGACAAGTCCGGACTGGCCGCGGCCCTGCTGGACGCCCGCGAGCGTGTGCTGCAGGAGGCGATCCTGCATGGACCGCCGCCGCTCGGCCCCGGCGCGGCAGCCGGCGAGCGACTCGCCGCGTTCGTGGACGCGTACTTCGACTACCTGCTGGAGCACCTGGACCTGATCCGCATGTCGGAGACCGCGGCGCCGGGTGCCCGCTACCGGATCGGGACCTACCGGTTCTGGCACCGCCATGTGGCGATCCTGCTCGACGGCACGCCCGACCCCGACTACACCGCCCATGCGGTGCTGGCCGCCTTGTCGGCCGAGCACGTGTCCGCTCTCCTGCCGGAGCTGGGCGAGAAGCGGATACGCGCCGGCCTTCATCGCCTCGCTCGTACGGCGGGATGAGCCCGCGCGACCGGCCACCCATTCCCCGCTAGAACCTCCCAGAACCCTTGACTCACACTCCGGTCAAATATACAAACGTTCATACACTGAACGAGGAGGCGGCCGTGACCACATACCGGACGGACGGGATGTCTCGGCGAGGATTTCTGGCGGGCACCGCGTCCATCACCGCGCTCGGCATGCTGGGCCTGGGGACGGCGGCGTGCGGAAGCTCGGCGGGAGCCGGCAAGACCACTGCCCGCATCGGGTGGGTGGAGCCGAAGACCGGCCGGCTCGCCGCCGCGTACAAGCCGATCTACGTCGGCGCGAGGCTGGCCCTGGAGGATCTCAAGGCGAACGGCGGGCTGCTCGGGCAGGCCGTTCAGGTCATGGAGGAGGACGACAAGGGAAGCCCGGCCTCACAGCCGGCCGTGGCGCAACGACTCATCCGGGAGGAGCCGACGTTCGTGGTCGGGCCGACCGGGAGCTCCCAGGTCCTGGCGTCGGTGACGGCCCTCGCCCGGGCGAAGCTGATCCAGTCAGCCTGGGGCGGCGCGGAACTGCTCGGGGACGGCGACCGCTTCCCCTACCACTACCAGCTCGTCTACAACACCACCCAGCAGGCCAGGGTGGCGGCGCGTTTCCTGCACGAGGTCCGCGGGCTCCGCAAGATCGGCATCATCGTCGAGAACTCCGAGTTCGGCACGTCGATCCGGGACGCCGTCATCGCGACCCTGCGCGACTCCTACTCCGCGAGGCCGGTCGCGGTCGAGGTGTTCGAGGTGGACGCCTCCGACATGACGCCGTTCGTCCGCAACCTCGAACGGGCCGGCGTGGACGGCCTCGGCCTGTTCACCGGCCAGCCGCAGGCGACCATCCTGATCCTGCGGGCGATGGCGGCCAGCGACTTCCACCCGGTGATCGTCTCGCACGACCTCAACTACATCGAAGCTCTCGGGGAGTTCCCCCGCGCGCTGCTCGACGGGTTCTTCGGCACGACGTACCGAGGGCTCACCTACACCGGCGAGGAGGAGCCGTCCGCCGAGGTGCGCGCGCTGGTCGAGCGGATCGACAAGCATCCGGACACCGCGGGTCTCGGCTACTCGGCGGTGACCAGCCCGTACTACGACTACATGATGCTGATGGCCAAGGTGATCGAGGAGACCAAGAGCCTCGAACCGGCGAAGCTCAAGGCCGCGCTCGACCAGGTCGACGGCTACCAGGGCGTTCGGGCGAAGGTGTCGTTCACCGCGAAACGGCACTCCGGCATCGCCGACGAGGACATCACGGTGGGCACCCTCATGTCGGCGAAGGAGCCGCAGAGCCTGGGTGGGGTCCTCCGGCGGCGCGCGGACGGGATGTGACCGGCCGATGATCGCCGACATCCTGGTCGCCGGCCTGGTCTTCGGCAGCCTCTACGGACTGGTCGCGGTGGGCTTCAACGTCCTGCACCGGCCTACGAACGTGGTGAACTTCGCCCAGGGCGAACTCATCATGATCGGCGCGATGCTGATGGCGGCCACGCCGATCGGCGGGCTCCCCTGGGGAGTCGCCGCCGCCTGCGTGATGGTGATCGTGGCGGTCGTCGCGCTGGCCGAGGAGCGGGTCGCCGTGACTCCGGTGCTGCGCAGGTCATCCCACGCGGTCGGCTGGGTGATCACCACGCTCGCGTTCTCGCTGCTGCTCGCGGAGGCCGCCGGGCGGTTGTGGACGGACCAGCCGAGCGCCGTCGCGCCACCGTGGCCACTGTCCATGCGGGTCCAGGAGGTGCTGGGCGTCCGGTTCTCCAGCTACCAGGTCGCGGTGGTGGTCGTCGCCGTCGCCGTGGTGGCCCTGCTCGGCGTCCTGGATCGGTCCCGGCTCGGCACCGCGTTGCGGGCGGTGGCCGCCGACCGTGACGGCGCCCGGCTGCGCGGCATCGACCCGACGGCGCTCACCCGCCGTTCCTTCCTGCTCGGCGGCGCGCTCGCGGGGCTCACCGGGGTCCTCGCGGCGCCGCTGCTGCTGGCCTCGGTGACGATGGGGCTGGGCCTGTTGATCAAAGGCTTCGCCGCCCTGGCGGTCGGCGGGATCGGCGACAACCGCGGCGTGCTGGTCGCGGGCTGGATGCTCGGCGTCATCGAGGCCACCGGCGCCGTCTTCGCCTCCCCCGGGTCGCAGTCCGTCGTCCTGTTCGCGGCCATGCTGCTCA
This sequence comes from Nonomuraea sp. NPDC050478, assembly GCF_044458265.1. NCBI lineage: Bacteria > Bacillati > Actinomycetota > Actinomycetes > Streptosporangiales > Streptosporangiaceae > Nonomuraea > Nonomuraea sp. NPDC050478. The sequence goes on from NZ_JBITHT010000001.1 coordinate 863,041, forward strand.
TCCTGCTGATCCGGCCCAACGGCCTGCGTGGTCTGGCGGTGCAACGTCATGTCTGAAGTTCGCGGGGCACGGTCCCGCGCCGTGCGGCGCGCGGCCCCCTGGCTCGTCCTCGTGGCGGCCGCGGCCGCGCTGCCGCTGGTGAGCGGCGACCCGACGATCACCTATCTGGCCACCACGGCCGGGATCTACGTGCTGGTCGGTACGGGACTGAACCTCATGTTCGGCTACACCGGCCAGGTCTCGCTGGGGCAGGGCGCGCTGGTCGCCGTCGGCGCCTACACCACGGGCATCCTCATGGCCGACCACGCCTGGACGTTCTGGGCGGCGGCCCCGGTGGCGGTGGCGGTCGCCGTGGGAGCGGGAACGCTGATGGCCCTGCCCGCGTTCCGGCTGTCGTCCTGGTACATCGCCCTGGTCACGCTCGGCGCGGCGATGGCGGCCCGCAGTCTCCTGGTCGAGTTCGAAGGGCTGACCGGCGGCTGGTCGGGGCTGATGGGCATACCGCGACCGGCTCTCGGGCCGTGGGAGCTCGGGGAACGGGACATCCTCTGGCTGGTTCTGGCCGTCAACGTCATGCTCTTCGTCATGGTCCGCACCATCGTCGGCTCCCGCCTGGGCCGCGGCATGATGGCCGTACGCGACGCGCCCGAGATGGCGCAGAGCGTCGGCGTCGCGCCCGCGCGGATGAAGCTGTTCGCCTTCGCCTGCGGCGGCGCCACCGCCGGGCTGGGCGGAGCGCTGCTGGCCGTCCACCACGGGCTGGTGACCCCGGACGACTTCACCCTCGACTTCTCCATCCTCTTCCTGCTGGTGGTCATCATCGGCGGCGCGGCGCGGCTGGCGGGCCCGGTCATCGGCACCCTGCTGTTCTTCGCCCTCCCCGAGCTGCTGACCGGCCTCGCGGAATGGCGCGGACTCATCTACGGCGCGGCGCTGCTCGTGCTGATGGTGTACGCGCCGCAGGGCGTCGCCGGCGCGTGGGAGAAGCTCCGGGCGCGCCGACGGTCCTCCGGCGTGCCCGCCGACACCGCCCACACCGACACCGCCGACACGGGCATCCCGATCGAGGCGGGGCCGCCGCGGGGTGAGCCGCTCGGCGTCGAGCTGATCGGCGTCCGCAAGTCGTTCGGCGGGGTGCACGCCCTGCGGGGGATCGACCTGACCATCGAACCGGGCACGGTTCACGCGATCGTCGGGCCCAACGGATCGGGCAAGACGACGCTGCTCAACGTGATCAGCCGCCTGCTGCGGCAAGACGAGGGCCAGGTCATCCTCGACGCCGAGGACGTCAGCCGGGCCCACGCCGAGCGGCTCGCCCGGCGTGGCGTGGCGCGCGTCTTCCAGACGCCTCGGCTGCTGGGCACGTCGAGCCTGCGGGACAACGTCCTGCTCGGCGCCTACACGCGGGAGCGGTCAGGCGGGCCGGCGATCGTCCTGCGGCTGCCGTGGGCCCGCCGCGAGCAGGCCGAACTGGCGGCGGAGGCCGACCGGCTCCTGGCCGGTCATGGACTGGCCGGACGGGCGTCCGAGGAGGCGGCCTCATTGCCGCACGGTGAGCAGCGGCTGCTGGAGGTGGCTCGGGCACTGATGGCGCGTCCGCGCCTGCTGCTGATGGACGAGCCGGCGGCCGGGCTCACGCCGCGGGAGCTGGAGTCGCTGGGCCGCCTCATCCGGGCGATCCGTGACACCGGCACCACCGTGGTGCTGGTGGAGCATCACATCGAACTCGTCGCGAGCGTCGCCGACGTGGTGACCGTCCTGGACCGGGGCCGGCTGGTGACGTCGGGACCGCCGCAGGAGGCACTCGGCGACGCACGGGTCGTCGAGGTGTACTTGGGAGCACCCGCATGACAGCAGAGGAACTGATCACCGTGTCCGGGCTGAGCTCGGGCTACGGCGCGGTGCCGGTGGTCCGCTCCGTGGACTTCACGGTGCGTACGGGCGAGATCTTCGCGGTGGTCGGCGGCAACGGCGCCGGGAAGACCACTCTGCTCAGCACCATCTCGGGGCTGCTGCGCCCCACGTCGGGGTCGGTGCGGCTCTCGGGGACCGACATCACCGGGTGGAGCCCTGAGCGCGTCGTGGCGCACGGCCTGGTCCACATCCCCGAGGGCAGGCGCCTGTTCACCGGGCTCACGGTGGCCGAGCATCTGCGGCTCGGGCTCTGGAACGTCCCCAACCGGCGCGGGGTCGAGCGGGAGCGGACGGAACGGGTCGTCGACCTGTTCCCGGTGCTGGGCGAACGGATGGACGCCTACGCAGAGGTGCTCAGCGGCGGGGAGCAGCAGATGCTCGCCATCGGCCAGGCGCTGATGCGCGAACCCCGGGTGCTGCTGCTGGACGAGCCGTCCATCGGCCTGGCTCCCGTGATCATCCAGCGGGTGTTCGCGGTGGTGGACCGGCTACGGGCGCAGAACATGACGGTGATCCTGGTGGAGCAGCGCGTCGGCCAGGCGCTGGCGCTGGCGGACCGGGGATTGGTGATGCGGCACGGCCGGGTGGAGGCGGCGGGGTCCGCCGCCGAGCTGGCGGAGGACCCCGCGCTGCGGGTCGCCTACCTGGGCGCGGCCGTGTCCGGTGACCAGCGGAGCAAGGAGTGACATGAGCGGTGGATGGTGGGGCCCGGCGGTGCCCGCGGCCGAGGACTGCGTGGTCGGGGAGCTGCTCGTCCGCCGCGCCGCGGAGCATCCGGACCGGGTGTACGCGGTCTTCGAGGACGGGACGCGATGGACGTACGCCGAAACCCTGGCCGAGGCCGAGCAGGTCGCGGCCGGGCTGCACCGACTGGGTGTGCGGCCGGGTGACATGGTGGTCTCCTGGCTGCCCAACGGACCCGACGCCCTGCGCGTCTGGTTCGGTGTGAACCTGCTCGGCTGCACCCTCGTCCCGCTCAACACCGCCTATCGCGGTGGGCTGCTCGAACACGCGATCCGGCTGTCCGGAGCGCGGGTGGCGATCGTGCACGCCGAGCTGGCCGGGCGGCTGGACGAGATCGGCACCGGTGCGCTGGAACGGGTGGTGGTGCTCGAAGCGGACGACGCCCGGTCACCTCGCCGGGCCGCCGCGCCGGAAGTGCTGGGGCCGGAGACGCTGGCCACGCCGGCCCCGGGATTCCGCCCGGACTCGCCGTCCTTGCCGTGGGACCCGTACGCGGTGATCCTCACGTCGGGGACGACCGGGCCGTCGAAAGGCGTCCTGTGCTCGTACGTCCAGCTCGCGGCGTGCGCACGGGCCGCGTTCGACGGCTTCGGGGCGGCCGACCGCTACATGGTCAACCTTCCGCTGTTCCACGCGGGCGGCACCATCGGCACGTACGCCGCGCTGCTGCTCGGCGGCGGGATCAGTCTGGTCAGCGCGTTCGACACCGAGGCGTTCTGGCCGGCCGTCCGCGCTACGGGCACCACGCATGTGACGCTGCTCGGCGTGATGGCGACGTTCCTGGCCAAGCGCCCGCCGTCCCCCCAGGACCGTGCTCACCCGCTGCGGCGCGTCTTCATCATTCCGCTGATCGAGGACAGCGCGGCGTTCGCCGAACGCTTCGGCGTCGACGTGGTGGCCATGTTCAACATGACGGAGGTCTCGATCCCGATCATCTCGGGTCCCAACCCGGGCGTTCCGGGGACGTCGGGGCGGCTGCGGCCCGGTGTCGAGGCGCGGGTCGTGGACGAGCACGACCGGGTGGTGCCCGACGGCGAGGTCGGGGAGCTGGTGCTGCGCACCGACCAGCCGTGGGCGATGAACTCCGGTTACCTCGGGATGCCCGAGGCGACGGCACGGGCCTGGCGCAACGGCTGGTTCCACACCGGGGACGCCTTCCGCACGGTGGACGGCGAGTTCTTCTTCGTGGACCGGATGGGCGACACGATCCGGCGCCGGGGCGAGAACATCTCCTCGGCCGAGGTGGAGATCGAGCTGCTGGCGCATCCGTCGGTCCGGGAGGCCGCGGTGGTCGCCGTGCCGAGCCCCTACGGCGAGGATGACGTGCTCGCCGTGGTCGCCCCCGTGGAGGGCGCGACGATCGACCCGGCCGAGCTGTTCCGTTTCCTGATCCCGCGCATGGCGCACTTCATGGTGCCCCGTTACGTCCGCGTGGTCGGCGCGCTCCCGCACACCCCGACGAACAAGGTCGAGAAGCATCGGCTGCGCTCGGAGGGTGTCACGGCGGACACGGCCGATCGCGAGCGGCTGGGCGTGGTCGTCCGGCGGGACCGCATCGGCGGGAGCTGAGCCCCGCCTGCCCGCCGGCCCCGAAGCCGGCGGGCAGGCGGGCCGTCAGGCGTCCGGAGGGCCGGCACCGACGAGTTGCAGGGCCAGGAAGGAGTACTGGTCGGCGAGGTCACGGGCCGACACCGCGCCCTCCGGGCGGAACCACTGCCCGGCGTTGATGCACATGTCGAGGATGGCCTTGGCGACCACGTCCACCTGGGCAGGGCGCGACGCTCGCGGGTCGCTGAGGCGGAACAGGCCGGCGGCCAAGCCTCGTTCGAGGGTGCGTTCGAAGATCCGGCGGATGCGCCGCTGGGCGTCGAGGATCTCCTTGGCCTGCTCCGCCGGGAGGTGACGCCATTCGGTCCGGGCGACCAGGCCCTCGACGCGCCGTTCGGTGTGGAAGAGCGTGAGCTCACGCACCAGCTCGGCCAGCTGCCGGTCGGCCCTGTCGCCGCCGCGCAGCAGCCCTTCCTCCAGCATGCCCTCCGAGTCCTCGTACGCCCGCTTGAGGATCGCGTAGAGCACTTCCTCCTTGGACTCGTAGTGGTTGTAGAGCGAGCCCGCGGTGACACCGCACGCGGCGGTGATCTTGCGGACGCTGGTAGCGGGGAACCCGTCCTCGTAGAACAGGCGCGCCGCCTCGTCGAGGATCCGCCGGCTCATCGAGGCCGTGGTCTGTGGTGCGCCGGCGGTCGTCCGGGAGCGTGTCGTAGCCACGCTTCGACGCTACCACCACATAAACGTTCATTGACCTGTCAGCGCCGCATATGGTAAACAAACGTTTGTACAAAATGGAGGTCTGATGCGTGAACCGGTGATCGACGTCTGTGAGGTCGTCTACGACACCGAGTGCTGGACGGCCTATCTGCGTGCGCTGGCCACCGCCGCGCCCCGCTATCTCATCCTGTTCGCCGGTCGGCTCGCCACCCTCACCGGGCGTGACCCCGGCGCCGTCGCGGCGGAGGCGGCCCGCGACGCGACCGGCACGGCGGACCAGCTGGCCGCCGTACTCGGACGCGGGTTCGACATCGACCACCACGTCGCCACGCTGGCCGAAACCGGAGTCGCCCACCAGGTCCTGCACGGCGGGCCGTGGCCCATCGGGGACGGCACCGTCAACGACCGGGTCGCCGCCTACGCCGCTCGGCACCCGGACCTCCTCAGCGCCTGGGCCGGCGTCAGCTTCGCCGACCCGCGGGCCGCGATCACCGAGGCCCGTCGTGCGCTCGACGACCTCGGCGCGACCGGCCTGTCGGTCATCCCGTTCCTCGACGGCGTCGACCCGTCCGGACCCGAGCACGCCGGGTTCTGGCGCCTCGCCGCCGACCGCGGTGTCCCGGTGTGGCTGCATTGCGGACAGCACTTCCGCTCGGACGTCCCGATCGACGTCTCCGGACCGCGTGTGCTGGACCGGATCGCCGGCGCGCACCCCGGCCTCGTCCTGGTCGCCGGTCACGGGGGATGGCCCTGGGTCACGGAGATGCTGGCGGTGGCACAGCGACACGCCGACGTCTACCTGGAGTTCTCCTCGCACCGTCCGGCCAGGATGGGAGTCCCCGGGTCGGGGTGGGAGGCGCTGCTCGCCCTGGGCACCACCTCCGTCCGCACCCGCGTCCTGTTCGGATCGACCAGCTGGACACAGGCGCGCCCGCCCGCCGCACTCGCCGACGAGGTCACCCGGCTCGGACTGCCTGACGACGTCGTCCGGGCCTGGCTGCACGACAACGCCGGACGACTGCTGGGATCGGCGTCGTGAACGGCCGCCGGATCCTGGTCACCGGGGCCGCCGGAGGCATCGGCACGTCACTCGTCGCCGACCTGCTCGGCCAGGGCGCGCGGGTGCTGGCGACCGATGTGGACGAGTCCGGATGCCGCCGCCTGGAGCGACGGTTCGGCGACCGGCTGCACACCATGCCGCTCGACCTGACGGAGAGCGGCGCGCCCCAGCGCGTCGTCGACCGGGCGACCGACCGGCTCGGAGGGCTTGACGGGCTCGTCAACAACGCGGGCGTGGAGCACCGCGCGGCACTGGCCGAGCACGGCACCGCCGACTGGACGCGCGTGCTGGAGATCAACCTGTCGGCGCCGTTCCGGCTGGCCCGCGCGGCGGCACCCGTCCTCGCGGGACGGCCGGGCGCCGCCGTCGTCAACGTCTGCTCGATCGCGGTGACCGGGTTCGCCGGGCAGGCCGCCTACGACGCCAGCAAGGGCGGGCTGCTGAGCCTGACCCGCTCGCTCGCCGTCGAGCTGGGACCGCTCGGCGTCCGGGCGAACGCCGTGTGTCCCGGCTTCATCGACACGCCGATGCTCGACGTGAGCGGGCTCCGCGGGCTGGCGGAGAAGGTCGCGGCGAAGCTGCCGCTCGGCCGGTGCGGGCATCCGGAGGAGGTCGCCGCCGTGATCACGTGGCTGCTGGGAGCGGGGGCCGGTTACGTCACCGGCCAGGCATTGTTCGTCGACGGAGGGATGGTCAGAGCGTGACGCACGATACGGAGACCTTGCTGGTGTCCCGGCCGGCGCAGGGGGTGCTGTGGTTGACCATGAACCGTCCGGCCCAGCGCAACGCGCTCGATCGCACACTGGGCGAGGAGCTGCTGCGCGCGCTGGAAAGCGCCGAGACCGACCCGCAGGCCAGGGTCGTGGTGCTGACCGGGGCGGGCAGCGCCTTCTGCGGCGGGGACGACCTCGGCGCGGTGGACGAGCACCTCGCCGGGGACCGCAGGAACTCTCCGGTGCTCGGCGACACCGCCGATCCGGTGTACCTGCGGATCGTCGAGGCGATCGTCACGGCGCCGCAGCCGGTCATCGCGGCGGTCAACGGCCCCGCGGCCGGTGCGGGCACCGAGCTGGCCTGTGCGGCCGACCTGCGGATCGCCTCGGACACGGCGCGGATCGGAAGCTGCCTGGTGAACGTGGCGCAGACCGGCACCGCCGTCATGCTGCCCCGCATCGTCGGAACCGCGAAGGCGACCGAGATCTACCTGTCCGGCGGCCTGCTCGACGCCGCCGACGCCGAGCGCCTGGGCATCTACACCCGCGTCGTCCCGTCCGGGGAGCTCCAGGACGCGGTCCTCGCCGAGGCGCGTCGGCTCGCGGCCGGCCCGACCCGGGCGATCGGGCTCTACAAACAACTGCGCGAGCGGGTGTACGGACAGCCGCTGGAGCAGGCGCTGCGCATCCAGAACGGCTTCCACATCCGCAACAACAGGGAAGTTTATGACGCGGTCGAAGGGGCGCGCGCCTTCCTGGAGAAGCGCAGCCCCGAGTTCACCGGCCGTTGAGGAGGAAAGCATGACCGTGACAGACGACAAGGCGGACAGTGACATCTTCGGCCGCCTCGACGGCCGGGTCGTCCTGGTGACAGGCGCGGCGAGCGGCATCGGCGCCGCCTCGATGAGGCTGTTCCGGGCAGTGGGCGCCGAGGTCGTCGGCGTGGACCTGACTCCGGGAGAGGGGATCGTCCAGGCGGACGTCTCCGATCCAGCACAGGTCGCCAAAGTCGTCGACGAGGTCGCCGCCCGGCACGGCCGGCTCGACGTCGTCCACGGCAACGCCGGCGTCAACGTCCCCGGCCGCCCGCACAGCATCACCGACGCCGACTACCGCAAGGTGATGGGCGTCTGCTGCGACGCCAACTTCTACCTGGTGCGCTCCGCGGTCAGGCACATGCGCGCGCACGGCGGGGTGTTCGTGTTCACCTCGTCGATGTGCGGGGTGGCGGCGACACCCCGCTCCCCCGTCTACAACATGGCCAAGCACGCCCTCATAGGCCTCGCCCAGTCGGTCGCCGTCGACTACGGCGCGCAGGGGATCCGCGCGGTCGCCCTGGTCACCGGGCCGACGCACACCGCGATGGTGGACGAGCTGTGGCCGCCGGGCCCGCTCCGCGACTCCCTGACCGCCACCACCTCCGCCGGCCGGCTGGCCAGCCCCGAGGAACAGGCCCGCGCCGTGGTGTTCGCCGCGCTGCCCGGCAGCTCCTTCCTCACCGGCTGCACCCTGACCGTGGACGGCGGGGCCACCGCCGGATGGAACGAGATGGCCCGTACGATGCTCACCCTCAAGGCGGTGTGATGACGGAACTGGGACGTATCGAAGGCGGCGTCGAGACCCCCATGAGGGACGGCGTGCTGCTGCGCGGCGACCTGTGGCGGCCCGCGTCCCCGGCTCCGGCGGTGGTGTTCAGGACGCCGTACGGACGGCGTCAGATCAGCTCCGACACGCTGCAGCCCCAGCACTGCCTCGCCGGCGGGTTCGCCGCACTGCTGCAGGACACCAGGGGCCGCTTCGAATCCGACGGCGAGTGGCAGGCCGTCATGTGGGAGCAGGAGGCCGAGGACACCTACGACACCGTGGAGTGGGTGGCGGCGCAGCCCTGGTGCAACGGCGAGGTGTTCCTCGCGGGAACGTCCTACCTCGGGATCGTCGCCTGGCTCGGGGCGGCCTCGCGCCCGCCGCACCTGCGGGGGATCGCCCCGGCCATGACGACCGGCGCGACGGCCGACCTCCGCGACACCGGCGGCGCGCTGCGGCTGGACCACCTCGTCGGGTGGCTCGCCTACATGGCCGCCGACTGGCTGGGCCGGCAGGGCGCGGACGCGGACCCCGCGCTGGCCGCGCAGGTCGCGTCGCTGATCCACGATCCCGAACAGGCGATGCGGCGGCTGCCACTGGCGGACATGATCGATCTGCCTGGATTCCCGATCAGCATCGGCGACCTGCTGGACGGGCGGATCCGGGCTCTGCCCGACTGGGACCTCGCGGCGGTGGAGGTGCCGAGCCTGTCGGTGACGGGCTGGTACGACGTCTACGCCGCCGCGACCGTTCGCGGCCACCTGGAGATGCGCCGGCTGCGGCCGGATCTGCGGCACGAGCTGATCGTCGGCCCCTGGGCGCACACCGGCGCCCTGACCCATCTGCAGGGCGAGGTGAACTTCGGCGTCGCCGCCTCGGCGGCGGCCGCCCGGCTGCCCGCCCGGCACCTGGAGTTCTTCCGCCGCTGCGTGGACGGGCCCGGCGAGTCCGACCCCGTCCTGTACTTCCTGATGGGCGCCGACGTGTGGCGCACCGCGGGGCAGTGGCCGCCCGCGGACGCCGCCGGGCACACCCTGTACCTGACCGGCCCCGCCGTCCCGGGCGAGACGCCGGGCCGGCTGACCTCCGTGCCGAGCCCGGCCGCGCCCGACGGTTACGTGCACGACCCGGCCGACCCGGTGCCGAGCCGCGGCGGGCGTGTCCTGCACCTGGGCCGCCTCACCCCCGGGCCGCTGGACCTCAGCCGGACGGCCACGAGATCCGACGTCCTCCTCTATCTCGGGGACGTGCTCGCCGAGGACGTCGACGTCGTCGGCCAGGTGCGGCTCCGGCTCACCTTCGCGACCGACGCGGCGGACGCCGACGTGATGGCCCGGCTGGTGAACCACCTGCCGGACGGCCGTCTGCTGCCGGTCTGCGAGGGAGTGGTCCGGCTCAGCCACCGCGACGGGCCGGGCACGCCCGTACCGCGAGGAGAACCGATCCAGGTGGACGTCGACCTCGGACACACGGCCCAGCGGTTCGGAGCGGGCCACCGCATCGGCCTGATGCTGTCCAGCAGCAACTTTCCGCACTACGACCGCAACCAGGGCGACGGGACGCCGTCCACCCAGAGCGTCCACTACGGCGCCTCGGTCCTCATCCTGGGTGACGAGGGGGAGTCATGACGACATGGAGCCGTGAGGACCGTGACGGCGTCGCCGTCCTCACCTACCGCAACCCGCCGCGCAACTTCCTCACCTTCGCCGCGCTGGAAGAACTGGACGCGGAGCTCGCGCGGGTGGAGACCACACCCGGCATCGGCGTCGTCGTGCTGACCAGCGGCGTCCCCGGATACTTCGTCGCGCACGCCGACCTGGACGAACTCGCCGGGCTGTCCCGCGGGCCGGTGCCGCGGGCCAAGATCTGGTACACCGCGATGCGGCGCATCGAGCGGATGCCCCAGCCGGTGATCGCCGCGATCGACGGCCAGGCCTGGGGCGGCGGCCTCGAACTGTCCCTGGCGTGCACGCTGCGCTGGGCCTCGGCCTCCGCCCACTTCAGCCTGCTGGAGATCGCGCTCGGCATCATCCCCGGGGCGGGCGGCACCCAGCGCCTGGCCAGGCTGATCGGCCCCGGGCGGGCCGCCGACCTCGTCCTGTCCGGCGACGTCCTCACCGCCGACCAGGCCAGGACGTACGGAATCGTCGAACGCGTGCTCCCCACCCCTGACTTCCAGGCGGAGACCTTGGAACTGGCCCGTCACCTGGCGTCCCGGCCCGCCGCCGCGCTCGCCGCCGCGAAACGCGCCCTGGTCGAGGGCTCCAGGCTGCCGATCACCGAAGGTCTCCGGCTGGAGGCCGCGCTCTTCGCGGAGAGGCTGGCCAGTCCGGAATCCGTGACGCTCCAGGAAGAGGCGCGGCGCCGCTACGCCGATGCGGCGGACGGTGACCCCATCACCTTCGGGGGCCGCTCGTGAGAACCGCCGTCATCACCGGAGCCGGCCGGGGCATCGGCCGGGCCACCGCGTTCGCGCTCGCCCGAGACGGTTACGCCGTCGCGGTCGGCTACCACCGGAACGCCGAGTCCGCCGCCGAAGTCGTCGACACGATCAGCCGCAACGGCGGACGGGCCGCCGCCTTCGCGCTGGATGTCGCGGACCGGGACCAGTGTGCGGAGTTCGTCCGCGCGGCGGGTGAACAGCTCGGCCCCGTCCGCGCGGTCGTCTCGAACGCGACAGGCTTCGGCTCCGGCTCGCCGTCCCTGGGAAAGGCGCTCGAAACACCCTGGCACACCTATGAGCGGCAGTTCGCGACCCGGGTCGGCTCCCTCCTTGCCCTGGTGGCGGCGGCACGCCCGCACCTCGACGGCGGCGGCCGTGTCGTGACGACCGTGAGCACCGGGACGGACAGGCACGTCCCCGGCTACGCGGCGATCGCCGCCGCCATGGCCGCGGCGGAGAGCGTCGTCCGCTACCTGGCCGTCGAACTCGGCCGCGACGGCATCACGGTCAACCTGGTGAGCGGCGGCGTGGTGGCGACGGACGCGCTCCGCGACATCAGCCCCGACCCGGAACGACTCCTGGCCACCGTCGCGCGCGCCACGCCGCTGGGTCGCGCCGGCACCCCCGAAGACCTGGCCGAGGTCGTCGCGTTCCTGTGCGGCGAGGGAGCGGGCTGGATCACCGGACGCTCCGTCGTCACCGACGGAGGAAACTCCCTCCGCTGACCTTCGGCAGGTGAAACCGGCGTGAGGGGGCCGTGAAACCAGGGGCGCCGAGAGTGGCGCCATGAGCATCACAGAACTCGGCCGTACCGCCCCCTCCAGCGGAACAGAACCGGCCGTACTCGCGGAAGGGCTGGTCAAGGCGTTCGGCGATCACCGCGCCGTCGACGGGATCGACCTGGAGATACGGCCCGGTGAGATCTTCGGCGTCCTCGGGCCGAACGGCGCCGGCAAGACCACCATGCTGAGGATGCTGGCCACCCTGCTGGCGATCGACGCCGGCCGGGCGGAGATCTTCGGCGTGGACGTGGCCGGCCGGCCGCACGTGATCCGGCAGCTGATCGGCGTGACCGGGCAGTACGCGTCGGTCGACGAGCAGCTGACCGCCCGCGAGAACCTCCGGCTCTTCGCCCGGCTGCAGCGGATCCCCGCGCCGAGTGCCAGGCGGATCGCCGCCGACCTGCTCGGCCGGTTCGGTCTGGAAGAGGCCGCGGACAAGCCGATCGCGCACTTCTCCGGCGGCATGCGGCGCCGCCTCGACCTGGCCGCCAGCCTGATCACGAGACCACCGCTGATCTTCCTGGACGAGCCGACCACCGGCCTCGACCCGCGCACCCGTGGCCAGATGTGGGACACCATCCGCGGCCTGATCACCGACGGGTGCACGGTGCTGCTGACCACGCAGTACCTGGACGAGGCCGACCAGCTGGCGGACCGGATCGCCGTCATCGACCACGGCCGCAAGGTGGCCGAGGGCACGCCCGACGAGCTGAAGACCATGGTCGGCGCCTCCACCCTCCAGCTGATGCTCGCCGAACCCGGCGAGGTGCCGGCCGCCGTCGAGGCCGTCCGGCGCGGCCTCGGCTCCGAACCGGTGCTCAGCCCCGAGAAGGGCCGGCTCAACGTCGCGCTCGACCAGGCCGACATGGCCGCCGACGTGCTGATCGCGCTCCGTACCGCAGGGATCTCGATCTCCTCGGTGAGCGTCGCCAAGCCCAGCCTGGACGAGGTGTTCCTGGCGCTGACCGGTCACGAGACCGAGACGGAGGAGACCCGATGAGCACGACCACCGCACCCGTCAGGCAGGCGGTACGAGCGGCCGAACGGGTGGCGGCCACCCGGCGGCACGTCTCCGTGGGCGAGACGCTCGGCCAGACCCTCGCGATGGCGTGGCGGGCCGCCAAGAAGATGCGCCGCAACCCCGAGCAGTTCTTCGACGTGGCCTTGCAGCCGGTCCTGTTCACCGCGATGTTCGCGTACATCTTCGGCGGCGCGATCGCCGGGGACGTGCAGAGCTACCTGCCGCTGATGATCCCCGGCATCCTCGCCCAGACCGTGCTGACGACCTGCATGGTGACCGGCGTCCAACTGCGCGAGGACATGGAGAAGGGCGTCTTCGACCGGTTCAAGTCGCTGCCGATCGCCCGGATCGCGCCGCTCGCCGGCCCGATGGTGGCCGATCTGCTCCGGTACGCGATCGCGGCGACCCTGACCTTCGCCATGGGCCTTCTGATGGGATACCGCCCCGGCGGCGGCGTGGCCGGGGTGCTCGGCGCGATCCTGCTGGCGATCCTCACGGGGTGGTCGCTGGCGTGGGTGTTCACGTGGGTCGGCACGATCGCCCGCAGCGCCGGAGGCGTGCACGGCATCTCGATGATGATCCTCTTTCCGCTGACGTTCCTGTCGAACGCGTTCGTCCCCGTCGAGACCCTGCCCGGCTGGCTCGCCTCGTTCGTCCGGATCAACCCGGTCTCACACCTGGTCACGGCCGCTCGCGACCTCGCCAACCACGCTCAGGTGAGCGGGGCGGTGGCGTGGACGCTGCTGGCCTGCCTGGTCGTGGTCGCGGTCTTCGCGCCGCTGTCCGTACGGAGCTACAAGCGGCACATCTGACCCGCGGCGAGCCGTCCGACGAGCGCCCGCGCCTCGTCGAGCAGGTCCGCGCCGCGCCGGTCGCCGTAACCGGCGCGGACGCGGGCGAGCGCGCCGGGCGCGACCTGCTCCGCGTACGGCTCGATCCGGTCGAAGGCCATGCCGGCCATCATGCCGTTGTAGGCGAACCGCTCGGCCAGCACCAGCAGGGCGACCGCGTCACCGGGAGCCAGGGCCGCCCGCAGCAGCCCCCAGGCGCCGAGCGCGAAGAGCAGCGAGCCGCTGACCGGGTAGTCGAGAAGCCGGCCGTCGGCGCTCAGCACGTCGCGGGCGCGCCCAGCCACGCAGAAGCGGAACAGCTCCTCGCCGTACGGGAGATCCGCGGGCTCCCCGTGGTAGGCGTGCGCCGCGAGGGCGAGCGCCTCCGCCGTGACCACCCATGGTTCGAAGCCCGAGCGCGGCATCCCGGGCAGCCGCAGATCGCGCGCCCGCTCGACCGCCAGCCGGTAGTCCGAGAGGGCGGCGGCCGTCTCGCCGCGGGCGAGGGCGAGCTCGGCGGCGCACAGCGCGGCCACTGCCAGCCCGCCGAGTACGGCCCCGCCGTCGTTGAGCCGGTTGATCTGCGCGAGCTCGGCCTCCGCGGTCCGGTGATCGCCCTCGCCGAGCGCGATGATCAGCAGCAGCGAGCGCAGCTGCGTCTCGTCGTCGGTGGCACCGATCCGGCTGAGCACCGGCAGGGCCGCTCGCGCGTGGCCCACGGCGCGCCGCCGGTCGCCGCACCGCAAGGTCAGGTGAGCCAGCGTGGTGTGCAGGATCGCCCGGAGCCACGGCCCCTCGTCGTGCGGGAGCAGCGCCAGCCCCCGCTCGGTCGCCGTGACCGCCCCCGCGATGTCCCCTGCGTTCTCCAGGACGTGGGCGCTCATCTGCGTCGCCACCAGCGCCTCGTCACGGTCGGCGCTGCGGCACAGCTCCCGCAGCCGATCGCGCAGGCCGGCGCTGTTCGAGGGGGCGCCGATGAGCGTCACCTTCGTCATCGCCGCGAGGCGCGGGTCCGTGGCGTCGCCGACGGGAAGCCTGCTGAGCAGATCGTGCAGCGGCTCGCTCCGTTCGTCCAGGAGGATCATCGAGTTGGCGATCGCGACCACCAGGGCGGCCCGGGTCAGCTCGACGAGCTCCGGCGGCGGGAACCAGCCCGTGACGGCCTGGATGATCGCGGTCCTGAGCGCGATGATCCTGGCGTGGTCACCGCGGATCGACCACAGCGCGCCGACCCCGGCCAGCAGCGGGACCGCCGTGGCCGGGTCGGGCTCGGCGAGCGCCCGGCGGAGCAGATCGGCCAGGTTGGTCTCCTCGGCCCGCAGCGCGTCAACCGCCGCGAACTGGTCCGGGCCGAACAGCACGGCGGCGTGCTCGTGCGCATAGCCCGTCGCCCAGGCCAGCAGCGCCGCTCGCGCGGACACCTCCTCACCGGCTTCCTCCAGCCGCACCTGTCCGAACTCCCTGACGGTCTCCAGCATCCGGTAGCGGACGCCGTGGGCCGCCTCGTCGACGCTCAGCAGCGACTGCTCGGCCAACGCCTGCACCGCGTCCAAGGCGCCCATGGCCTCGGCCGCGGCCGCCGTGAACCCGTCGCTGAACAGGGACAGCCGCCGCAGAGCCCGCCGTTCGGGCTCGTCCAGCAGATTCCACGACCAGTCGATGACCGCGAGCAGAGTCTGGTGCCGGCCCGGCGCGCTGCGATCGCCCCCGCGCAGCAGCGCGAACCGGTCCGCCAGGCGCCGCGCGATCTCCTCCACCGCCATCACGCGCACCTTCGCGGCGGCCAGCTCGATCGCCAGCGGCAGCCCGTCGAGCCGGGTCACGACCTCGCGCACCAGGCCCTCGTCGAGCCGCACGCCCGGCCGGGCCGCCGTCGCCCGCTGGCGGAAGAGCTGCACCGCGTCGCCGGGCTCCAGCGCGCCGAGCGGGTAGACGTGCTCCGCCGGGATCGACAGCGGGGCCCTCGACGTGGTGAGCACCCGCAGATCCCGCGTGGCCGCCGCCAGGAAGGCCGTCAGCTCGGCCACGGCGTCGATCACGTGCTCGCAGTTGTCCAGGATCAGCAGCGCCGGCGCCCGGCCGAGATGCTGCGCGATGCGGGCCCGTACATCCGACGGCCGCTCGAACGCCGGCATCCCGCGCCCGCTCACCGAGTCGCGCACCCCCAGCGCCGAACCCACCTCGCCCACCACTCCCTCGGGCGACGAGACGCCGACGAGCCCGACGAAGTGGACGACGGGCTGGGTGGCGTTCCTGCCGACGACGTGGGCCAGCCGCGTCTTGCCCAACCCGCCCGGCCCGACGACGGAGACGACCCGGTGGCTCTGCAGCAGGGCGTGCACCGCGCTGATGTCGCCGTCGCGGCCGAGCAGCGACGACCCGTCGAACAGCACACCCTCCCGTACGGGCCGGTCCGCGGCGAGCAGTTCGGCGTGCACGCGCGCGAGGGCCGGCCCCGGATCCGCGCCGAGCCGTTCGGCCAGGTCGGCCCGGTGGCGTTCGTAGCGCTCCAGCGCCGCCGCCGTGCCCCTGACCGCGGCCTCGCCGCGCAGCAGGCAAGCGAGCAGTTCCTCATCGCGCGGCCGGTCGGCCGCGGCCTCCTCCAGCAGGGGCAGCGCGCCCTCGTGGTCGCCGGCGCGGGAGCGCGCGACGGCCGACACGCGACGCGCCTCCGCCAGCCGCCCCGCCGCCACCGCCCGCACCTCACCGAGCGGTCCCGCCGCGGTCCCCAGCCCGCCCGTCGCCGTCAGCCCGCTCGCCGCCGTCAGCCCGCCCGCCGCCCCCAGCCCGCCCGCCGTCGCCAGCCCGCCCGCCGCCGTCAGCCCGCTCGCTACGCTCATCGCCTCCTCGGCGCCGCGCCGAGCCTCGGCCACGTCCCCCTCGGCCAGCGCCTTCCGCGCCCGCTCCACCAGCGCGCCGAGCAGCGACGCGTCCACCTGCTCGTCCGGCACCCCGAGCCGGTAGCCGCGCGCGGTCCGCACCACCGCGTCGGCCGAGGTCGCGGCCCGCGTCCTCGACACGACCACCTGCAGAGCCTTCGTGGGGTTCGCGGGCGGCCCGTCCGGCCATAACTCCTCGACCAGCCGCTCGTCCCCAGCCCCCGCCCGCCCGTGCAGCGCGAGCACCGCCAGCAGGGTCTGGGCGCGCTCACCGGCCACCCGCGTCCCCTGCCAGCGGACGCCGTCGAGCAAGGTCAACACCGGAGGCACCCTTCCAGCTTACGAGCGGACCGCCGCCTCCGGCCTTCAGCGCTGCTTGCGATCTCGACCAGAGGTGCACGCCGCCCCCTCCGCCTATCGAAGATGGTGCGGAAGGCCGCGGCCTCAATACGATCTGGACATGCCGGGTGAGAAATGACGATCAGACTGGTCGTCGCGGACGACCACGCCATGATCAGGGCAGGGCTGCGGCTCGTGGCGGAGAACGCCCCAGGGATGGAAGTGGTCGGGGAGGCGGCCGACGGCGGGGAGGCCGTCGCCGTGACGAGGGAGCGACGGCCGGACGTGCTGCTGCTCGACATCGCCATGCCGGGCATGGACGGCCTGGCCGCCGCCACGACGCTGCTCGGGGACCCCGCCCCGCCGAGGATCCTGATGCTGACGACCTTCGGCAGCGACGAGAACCTGCACGCGGCGCTGCGCATCGGGGTCAGCGGCTTCCTGCTGAAGAGCTCGCCTCCCGAGCATCTCCTGGAGGCGATCCGGGTCGTGGCGGCGGGCGACGGACTGATCGATCCCGCGGTCACCCTCCGGGTCATCGCGTCCTTCGCCGCGCAGCCCCCGCTCTCGCCTCCTCCTGAGCTGGCCGCGCTCACCGCGCGCGAGGTGGACGTGCTGCGGCTGCTGACGCGGGGTCTGTCCAACCGGGAGATCGCGCTGGAGTCCGGAGTCGGCGAGGCCACGGTCAGGAGCCATGTCGCCCAGATCCTGCGCAAGCTGGACGTACGGGACCGTCTCCAGGCGGTGGTGCTGGCCTACGAGTCCGGCTTCGTCCGCCCTGGTCAGGAATGATGCGCGGCAACTGGCGGCCGAGCCGGATGGACACGCTGCTCGCGCTGGCCGTGGTGGTCGCCGGGCAGGTCGAGTCGTTCGGGCGGCAGGGGTTCGAGCCGGGTCAGATCAGCCGTCCGGTGCCGCTGGCGGTCGGCGCGGCCGCCGCCGGGGCGCTGCTGCTGTTCCGGCAGAGGTTCCCGATGAGCATGCTGCTCGCGCTGGTGGGGGTCGGCATCGGGGTGCGGGAGGTCACGGAGGCGGGCTACTACGCCGCGTGGCACTTCTACTCCACGCTCATCCTGGTGCACACCGTCGCCAGCGCGGCGGAGCTGCGTACCCGGCGAGGGCTGGCCGGGCTGGCCTGCGTCCTGCTCGCGTACGGCTATTTACAGACATTTCAGCATAACGACGTGGCCGAAGTGCTGATCAGCGCCATTTTCGTCGGCGTCGCGTACGCCAGCGGCATCCTGTTGCGCCGCCAGATCGATCAGACGTTACGCCTCACCAGGCAGACCACCCGGTTGGAGGTCGAGCGCGAGGAGCGTGCCCGGCAGGCGGTCGCGGGTGAACGGGTGAGGATCGCCAGGGAGCTGCACGACATCGTCTCCCACAACGTCAGCCTGATGACCCTGCACACGGGCGGTGTACGGATGATGCTCCGCGACGACCCGGACCGCGAGCGGGAACGCACACTGCTGACCGGCGTCGAGCGGGCGGGCCGCGAGGCGATCGAGGAGCTCAGGCTGATGCTCGGCATGCTGCGCAGCCCCGGCGGCACGGCCGCCGAACCGCACGCCCCCGGGCTGGACCGGCTGGACGCCCTCGTCGCCCAGATCGAGGAGGCCGGTCCGGCCGTGGAGGTGCGGGTCGAGGGCGAGGCCAGGCCGGTGCCCCCCGGGCTGGAGCTGTCGGCGTACCGGGTGATCCAGGAGGCGCTGACCAACGCGTTGAAGCACGCGCGGGCGACCCGGATCGTCGTCACCGTCGCCTACTCCGCCGACGCCGTGACCGTGGAGGTCACCGACGACGGCACGGGCGACGGGCAAGGAGGCGGGAGCGGGCAGGGCCTGATCGGGATGCGCGAACGGGTCGCCATGCACGGTGGCGACCTGTCCGCCGGCCCTGTGCGGGATGGCGGTTACCGGGTACGCGCCAGGTTCCCCGCGGGCTGAGCCGCCCACTCCGCGTCGCTCATCCGTACGATGCGCAGGCCGATGACCCCGGCACCGGCCAGGTACAGCAGTCCGCCCACGACCGTGCCGACCGGGAAGACCGGCGCCCCGAAGATGCCCAGCACCATCGCGAACGGCGCCCACCAGGGCGCCTTCCGGCAGTACGCCAGGACGAGCCCCAGCGCGAACAGCCCGAGAATCCCGGCGAACCCCGGGATCTGGAACCCGAACACGAGTCCCGGGTCGGCGAACGCCTGGTCGGCGAGCGCGGCCCCTTCGGCGGGCGGCAGCGAGCGTTCCAGGCGGGCGTAGAAGTAGTCGCCCAGCATCAGCGCGGAGAAGTTCACCACGCCGAGCAGGGCGATCCCGCCCGTGACGTGACCGAGGAGCACCGCGCGGTGGCGTACCAGGTGGATCATGCCGATGATGCCCGGGATCAGCAGCACCCAGCTCCAGTGCAGGACCGCCGCGCTGATCGACACCTCCTCCAGCTGACGCCCGTAGACGCCGGCCGTGTCGCCGCCGCCCTGGCGCAGAGCGGGATCGAGGACCACCCCCGCGACATACAGGACGGGCGCGGCGATGAGGCACGCGCCGGCGGCGAGCCTCCGGAATCGGATCGGATCTGACAACGACATGGTGTCCCCTAAGTGGCCGGTGATGCCACGAAGGCTAGGAACGCCCGGCCCTCCCCGTCGTCCACCGCCCGGCCGACACCCACTCCGCCATTTTGCTGGGGAGACCTGGGCGCACTATCTAGGGAGACCGCCGCGCAGCATACTGGCGGCAGTCGACGCGCGTCGTGGGGGCACTCATGAATCGATCGTTCGTCAGCTCGATCCTTCACCTGGTCAGGTTCGCGGGAGCCGCCCTGGCGATCTGGGGCATCGCCTACGTGATCAACGGCGCTACCCAGGCGGGCGGGTACGTCACCGTACGCGTGGCAACCGCTCCGGACGCCGGGCCCTCGCCGCTGAGCGGTGTGAGACTTCCCGACGGGGTCGTGCTCCGGGGAGAGCTTCCGCTGGGCGTCTGGGGAGCCACCGTCGCCGAGCAGGTGCTCTCGCGCGCGGACGTCCTCCTGGGCGGTCTGTGCGCGGGCCTGGCCGCTCTGCTGCTGAGCTCCACCATGAAAGGGCGGCCTTTCACCCGGCGTGATACTGCCGGGCTCGTCGCCCTGGCGATCGTCACGAGCCTCGGCTCCCTGCTGCCGATCGTCGCCGCGGCGACCGTACTCGATCGGGCGGGGCTCACCCAGGACTTCGTCCCGTCGACCACGCTGTCGTGGGTGCCTCTCGCGGGCGCCGGGCTTCTGCTCACGCTGGCCCTGGCGTTCCACGCGGGAGCCCGGACCGATCCACGAAGCAGTGCACTCACCCCATAGCCGCGGTACGGTCGCGGCGCATCAGCAGGTGGCCACGGCGGAATCGTTCATCCTCCAGAGGCTCGCGCAGCATCCGCGCCACCTCGACGAACTCCTCCTTGCGAGCCAGGTCGGCCAGCTCGTCGATCGGCCATCGGTAAGCCGGCGTGACCTTGTGGTCGAACCGGCTTACCGGACCGCCCTCGGACTCGAAGAAACCGAGCAGGAGGTAACCCCCCGGGGCCAGCACCCGGCGGAACTCGGCGAAGTAAGGCGGCAGCTCGGATGGTGGGGTGTGGATGAGCGAGTACCAGGAGAGCAGCCCGCCCAGCTCGCCGTCGGCCACGTCGAGGGCGCCCATCGAACCGACCTCGAACCGCAGGTCGGGATAGTCCCTGCGGGCGATGTCGATCAGCCGGGGAGACAGGTCGACACCGAAGGCGTCCAGCCCGAGGTCACGCAGGTGTGCCGTCATGTACCCGGGACCGCAGCCGGCCTCCACGACGGGCCGGGCCCCGTCGGCCCGCACGAGCTCGGCGAACGCGGCGACCACCGAGCGATCCAGCGGCAGGCGGTCGAGCGAGTCCCGCACGAAGTCGGCGTAGACGTCCGCGAGGGCGTCGTAGGCGTCCGCGAGGGCGTCGTAGGCGTCCGCGGTCGCGGTCAGATAGGGGGAGGATTCGGCCACGGCGGACGACTGTAGCCCATCGGCCGAGCTACTCGCCCCGCAGAAGCTCGTGGTGCAGGAGGCTGCTCTGCTCTCTCGGCATGAGGGGGCGGCGATCGACGAGGAGCCGGTGATAAAGGCCGATGTAGTGGCTCTCCCGGCGTGGGACGCTCCCGTCGGTGCCGAAGTTCTCGGTGATCCGCCCGTTCTGCACCAGGTACCCGGCTACGGCGTGATGGTCCAGAAGCAGCTCGGCGCCGGAGGCGAAGCGCACGCTGGTACGGCGGGCGGCGGCGGTGACCCGCCAGCTTGTCACGATCAGCGCCTCGAAGGGCTCGCCGTCGGAGGTGCAGAGGATGCGGGCTTCGTACGTCGAATCGTCCAACCGGCGCAGGGAGGTTCGCTCGACGGGATCGCAGAATCTGGGGAGGACGCGTGGGCGGTCGAGGTCGTCAAGCGGCTCTTCGACGTGTCGATCATCTGGAGGACTTAAACAAGTTGGGCCAGCCCGTCAGTGGACTCCGCTCTGGGACGGTGACTGGCACCAGCCGATCCGCCTCTACCGCCATGCCTCCCCTATGAGCGTCCCCACGTGATCCGGAGCCGGGGCCGGATGGATCCGGGCATGCGCGTCACGGAACCCGACGCCGAGCAGCAGTTCGCGCCATGTTTCCGGCTCGTACGCCCATCGATAGATCCACACCGCCCGGCCGGTGAAGCCATTGCCGTACATGCCCTGCACGCCGTAGCTTCCCGGCACCGCCGGCGCCTGTGAGAAGACCAGTTTGCCGCCCGGCGCCAACCGCTCGAACACCAGCGGCAGCAGCCGCTCCGGGTCGGTGAACCACACCGCCCCGAAGATGCTGTAGATCGCGTCCCACTGAGTGCCTGGGGACTCGGCCAGGTAGTCCAGGACGTCGGCCTGGACGAAGTGGGCGTCGGGCAGATGGCCCCAGCCCGACAAAGCGCGCTCGACCTGGACGGGAGACAGATCGACTCCAGTCGCCACGATGCCTTTGGTCGCCAGCGCTGCCACAGCGTGCCCGCGGCACGACCCGAGTTCCAGCGCTGTGGCGGGCTCCCCCAACAGTTCCTCCCCCGGACCGTGCCCGCTGTACTGCGTCCACCCGAAGGCGCTCTTCAACGCATCCTCCGGATTGTCCTGCGAGACGCCGGAAGCGTAGTGATTCCAGTAGTCGACGCGGTCGGTGATGGTGCGCATGGACGGTTCCCTGTGACGCAGCGGACGGAACCCGCGTCACCGTACAGGTCGCACCCGTCTGCGCACCGGCGAACTGCTGCATCAGGGCACAGCCGAGGGCCGGACCCCGTAGAGGCCCGGCCCTCAATGCTGGTTTCGGTCAGTGACAGTCCGTGCCAGGAGCACACGGCGTGCACTGGGAGAAGTCGCGCTCCCACAGCGGCCAGTCCACCTCGAAACCATTGGCCGCGAGGATGTGGGCGGTCCGCTCGACCGACCCGTCGTACTTGAACTCGATCTCCGGAACGTGCTCGAGGAAGCGCCCGTCGAAGTGCTGAGCGCAGAACTCCCGGTAGTTGCGGGTGTCGAGGATGAAGGCGTGGACCGCGATGTCGACCAGTCGGCCGCAGCCGATCTCCAGATGCTCGCCCCACTTCTCCATGGCGGTGATGAGGTAAGCGACGGCCTGACCGAAAAGCCGATTGGCCATGACCTCGTCGAACGGGTAGTCGCGGACGAGGAGCGCGATTTCGCGGTCCCACACATCCGGCCTGACGAACGATCGCGGGTCTCGCCGGCCCGCCACCGGCGGTGCGGGACGCGTGGATGCGGCGGTAAGTGTCACGAGGACCTCCTGGGGTCTGGTGCCTCCCCGCCGCCGCAGCCTGGTCATCGCGACGGCGGGCTCCTCTTCACGGTCCGGCCTTGGCCGCGTCCGCATCAATGCCGGTCCAGGTCTGCAACATTGCCTGCCGTGGCAATGTCCGGGGCACCTTGGCAGAGGTACGCTCCGATGGCAGTGCACGGGAGGCGCCGACGTGACTGTCATCACACGGGCCCTGCGAGCGGAACTGCTTCGCACAGCCAATGACATCCGCCAACGCGGGCAGCGGGCCGGCTGGGTGGTCGAGCGCATCGCCGGTGCCATCTGCGACGAGTTGCCACAGCTGCTTCCTTTGGAAGCATGGCGGCTGGCCTACGGATGGTCACGACCGCAAACGATCGCCGGTATTCAGGCCCTGTTCGAGGACGAAAACCTGGTCGCGCCGCCGGTCAATAGCAGCATGCTGTGCCGCTGGGAGCACGGGGTGCATCCGCCGGGCCCCGAGTACGGGCCGATGCTCTGCCGCCTGTACGGGGTGACCCCGGAGACGCTGGGTCTGCCGAGAAGTTCCGCGGCCATCCCACCGCGTCGCCCCGGAGCGGGGTACCGTGCCTCGCATTGGAGGCGCCCCATGACCGAAGACCAGTACGCCGCCCTGTCAGCGCTGCGCGAATCGGTCGAGCTCGCGCTTGAGGTCGACGGGCCTGCAGGCGGGCCTGCTGCCCGCCAGGCGCTGCAGGCGGCCGTGGAGTATTACGCGCTGCGTTACTCGGCGTTCCCGCCTGCTGTCCTGGCCACCGAAGTACACCGAACCCGCGCGCTCGTGGGGCCGATGCTGCGCCGGCCTCAAGCCGACGCCGACCGCATCGAACTGCGTCGCCTGGCGGCATGGCTGTCCGCTCTCGTCGGCAACACCGCCTTCCACACCGCTGACCACGCGGCCGCATCCATTCATTTCGGTACGGCGGCACGCCTGGGCACGGCTGTAGGCGACCACGACCTGATCTGCTGGACGCTCGGCGCTCAGTCCATGACCGCCTGCAGTCAGGGCAAACCGCAGCAGGCAGTCGAGTTGGCAGCCGAAGCTCTGGAGTACGCGCGCACCCCGCTGCGGCGGGCGCAGATCATCGCCTGGGGGCTACTGCGCGCGACGGCTGCGCTCGGTCCATCCCACCGCTCGGAGGCGGAAAGGATGATGGCGGCAGCCCAGAACGAGATGGCGGCCGACCCGCACGGAGACCAGCCCGGCAGGTTCGGGTTCGACGCCGCCGAACTGCTGCTGCATCTGGCTGAGAGCGCCCTGCTGATCGGCGCGCAAGACCAGGCCGTCACGCATGCACAAGCATCACAGCAGCACAGCCGACATGGAGGAGCTGGCTGGGCGGCTGCACTGATCGTCCAAGCGCGAGCGGAGGCCGCTCGCCGCCAATACTCCTACGCGACCGCACTGGCAGGTCAGGTCCTTGACGCGGTGCCTGCACAATCCTTGCGGAATACGACACGCGTACGTCTGCGCGCCCTCGACCAGAAGTTGCTCAGTGTGGGCGATGCGGGGATTGAGACCCGTGATCTTCACGACCGCATCGCGGCCCTTCCCGCGTTGACCACCGTAGGCCATCTCAGCGATGAACCGAACGGGCAGTAGGCGTCTGTCTCCGTGGTTGTCCCTCCTGGACAGGAGCCACGTGAATCCCTTGTCCCAGACATTCGGCGGCAAGATGATGACACAATGTGACCATGCGGCAACCCCGAGCGAAATACTTCAACACCACGGGACCGTGTAGCCCACTGCACCACTACATCTTGCCTCCCACGCAACGGCTCCCCCAGGCGCGCGAGCTCATCGAGATGGACCGCTATTTCGTCCTGCACGCGCCCCGGCAGACCGGCAAGACGACGATGCTGCGCACCCTGGCGTCCGAGCTGACGGCCGAGGGCGACATCGCCGCCCTGATGTTCTCCTGCGAGCGCGCCAAGTCGGCCGGTGACGACTACGCTGCCGCGGAGTCGCTTCTGCTGGATTCCCTCCGTGAGGCCGCCGCACGGTCGGGATGGCCGAAGAAACTGCTCCCGCCGGATTCCTGGCCGCAGGTCACGCCCGGCGCCCGGTTCGGTTCGGCGCTGAGCGAGTGGTGCCGCCGCTGCCCGCGCCGCGTGGTGCTGCTCCTCGACGAGATCGATGCCCTGCAGGGCAACAGCATGGTCAGCATCCTCAGCCAGCTCCGCCACGGCCACAACGCCCGGCATGAGGGCCAACCGTTCCCCGCATCCGTGGTGCTGTGCGGGCTGCGCGACCTGCGTGACTACAAGGTCGCATCGGGTGGCGAGCCCGGCAGGGCGAACCCGGCCAGCCCGTTCAACATCGTCGCCGAGTCGTTGCGCCTGGGCGACTTCACCGCCGACGACATCACCGACCTCTACGACCAGCACACTCAGCAGACCGGCCAGGAGTTCGCCAAGGACGCGGTGGAGCGGGTGTTCGAGCTGACGCAGGGTCAGCCGTGGCTGGTCAACGCCCTCGCCCACGAGATCACCTTCAAACTGGGCGTGACCGGCGCCGTCACCGACGGGCAGGTGGAGGACGCCAAGGAGCGGTTGATCCGGACGCGCGCCACGCACCTGGACTCTGTGATGGCCCGGCTGCACGAGCCGCGGGTCAAGCGGGTGATGGAGCCGGTCGTGGCCGGGACCTTCCCCCACATCGACCCCGCCTTCTCCGACGACCTGTCCTACGTACGCGACCTGGGCCTGATCAAGCAGAAACCCCCGCTCGAAGTGGCGAACCCGATCTACCGGGAGGTCATTCTGCGAGTGCTCGGAGACCCGTCGGAACAGTACGTGATGGCCGATCCGCGCAGTTTCGTGCTGCCGGACGGCCGGTTCGACCTGCCGCGCCTGCTGGAGGAGTTCGTCGTCTTCTGGCGCGAGCACGGCGAGGTGCTGGTCCGCCAGGAGGGCTACCATGAGGCCGCCTGCCAGATCATCCTCATGGCCTTCCTGCACCGCCTGGTCAACGGCGGCGGCTACCTCGACCGGGAGTACGCGGCCGGCACCAAACGTCTGGACGTGCTCGTCCGCTGGCCCTACACGAGCCCCGACGGCGAACGGCTCATGCAGCGCGAGGCCATGGAGCTGAAGGTGTGGCGAGCAGGCGAGAACGACCCGGCACCCGACGGCCTCGCCCAGCTCGACCGCTACCTGGACCGCCTCACCCTCTCCACCGGCGCACTGGTGATCTTCGACCGCCGCCCCGAGGCTCCGTCCTGGCAGGAACGAGGCGGCTTCGAACAGACGACCACACCCTCCGGTCGCCAGGTCACCGTCCTGCGCGTTTGAGTTTTAGTCGCCGAAGGGCTGCGTTCACCTCAACAGGCTTCGCCTCTGAGCATCGCCGCCCAGACCTGCTCAGCCTTCGCTGTCGTGGTCCACGCCGTCTCGTGGATCACGCCTTTGACAGATCGCCGGACGAACGCGAGCCCGCCCGCGGCGCAGAACTCGTAGCAGGGCGCGCACCGGCTGCACGTGTGCTCGCGCACCCGGACCCGCACGCACCGAGCGGCGGGGCTCGCCCAGGCGATCCGTTCATGTCCCTCCTGGACAGGAGCCACGTGAAGGCCGTGATAATCCTCCAACAGGTCTGACGCCACCCTCACCGCCGGCCTGCCGTACGAGGCAGCGCGAACCAGGTCGCCTTGCCCGGCAGCCCAGGGCACGTGGTGAACCCCTGCGGAACGCAGCCGTACAACCCGGCCGACAACTCCGCCACGATCAGCAGCCCTCGCCCGTGCTCGGCTTGACCGTCCACACCCGGGCGGCGCACCGGATGAACGGCTCCCGCGTCGACCACCAGGCACACCACTTCGACCGGATCGACCCGTACCACCAGCTCGTACGGCGCGTCACCGTACAGAACCGCGTTCGTGACCAGCTCGCTGACCATCAGCACGGCGTCGTCAACGAGATCCCGCCCCAGACCGACCAGCAGAAGCGCGCGCCGGACGAGGTCGCGGGCATCACCGACCGCACGGGCGTCATCCCGAAGCCGCCAGACCATGCTCCGGCCGACAGAGCTTGAACGCTCCGCCACCGCAGCGGCCTTCGCCGAGTGCTGGACTTCCGGCACGATCTCGCCGAACGAGAGCTTGTCCATTACGCCACCTCCCGGATCCATGTATTCGCTCCCGTGTCACAGGCATCAGCCAGTACGAAATGCAGTAAAGGATGAACCGCCCTATTCGCGGGGCCCAAATACTGCATGTCCAGAATCTTCAGCCCCGCCCGATCAAACTGGAAGCAGCCAGAGCTTGTGTGACCCACATCGCTTCACCTGTCATTACTTGCGCTTCCCACTACACAGAGTGCCTGCGGTGAGCTACATTACGGAATCGAATGGATGACACACCGTTCGGACAGTTCTGTAGGACCGGCCGTCTGATTGGCGTAGGACTCTCGTGCTACTTACCGGAACAGGAGTCACGGATGCCCGCCCCCCTTGAGCTTGACCCCACGGCCAGCCCATTGGCTTTCTTCGGCGCCGAGCTACGCAAATTTCGAAAAAACGCCGGATTGTCCCAGGAACAATTGGCGGAAATAATCAGGTTCAGCCCCAGCCTGGTCGGCTTCATCGAGAGAGCTCAACGGACGCCGAGCAAGGATCTCGTCCAACGCTGCGACGAAGCCGTGGGAGCCAAGGGGGAGTTGCTCCGCCTCTGGCCTCTCATAAGCCGTGAGGCGAGCCCTCGATGGTTTCGCGAGTGGCTGGACATTGAGCAGGAAGCTCAGAGCCTCCGAACATGGCAGCCTCTCCTCATCCCGGGATTACTGCAGACGGAGGACTACGCTCGCGCCATGCTGCGTGGCGAGCCCGGCGTAACGGAGGAGCAGGTTGAGAAATCCGTACAAGCACGCCTGGAGCGCCAGATCATTTGGTCTCGCCTCAACCCCCCAATGTTCTGGGTACTGCTCGATGAAGGCGTACTCCAACGTCCCATTGGAGGTCGGTTGACCATCCGCTGCCAGCTCGAACACCTGGTCCAGATGGCAGAACGGCCACACATCGCTATCCAAGTGGTCCCCATGGCTTTTTGTGCGACCACAGGACTCCTCGGGGGCTTTGTGATCGCCCAACTAGCCGGAAGTCCAGATATCGTGTACTACGAGTCCACGGGGCACGGGCAGATGACTGACCGACCGGAGGACGTCGCTGCGATCCATATGAAGTACGACGCCATCCGAGCTGAGGCACACCCCCAGCATGTGTCTATCGAGCTACTCAGAGAGGCAGCCAAGACATGGACGTGAACGACGAACTGAGCGCCGCCGCCTGGCGGAAGGCCACCAAGAGCGGATCGAATGGCGGAGACTGCATCGAGGTCGCCCCCTTGTCCGGCGGACGAGTGGCCATCCGTGACACCGAGAGCCCAGGGCAGGCGCCATTCGTGGTGACCGCCAGCGTTTGGGACGCTTTCGTGGACGGGGCCAAGCGAGGCGAATTCGACTTCTGAACGGCTGCCAAGATCGGGCTCAACGGGCGCCGTCCCTAGCCCGCCTTCCGAAGCGGCTGAAGACGAACACTGAGACGCAGGTCGAGGGCCTCGGCGAGACGTTCCAGCATGGGGATGGTGGGCATCGTGCCGCCGGCCTCGAACCGCGCCACAGCCGGCTGCTTGAGCCCGGCCCGCTCGGCCAGTTCGGCCTGGGTCAGACCGAGTTCTTCGCGGCGGTTCCGTACGGCCGCACCTAGTTCGAAGCGCAGACGTGCCGCCTCATAAGCGGCTCCGGCACCAGGGCGACCCATGATCTCTGCGCGCTTGTCTGACCATGCCTTGCGCTCGCCCATGTCGATCACTCCTCGTCCGCTGTGTGTGCCTCGGCGACACATCGCCGCATCGCCCGCACAGCTCGTTCGATCTCGGCGGTCTCCCGCATCCGCTGCTTACGGAAGACCGTGAGCAGGATGATGCGTCTGCCCGGAGCGATCCAGTACGTGATACGTACCGCCTCCCCGGAGAGGTGAAATCGGAGTTCCCGAAGCTTCCCGCACAGTTGCCTGGTGTACGGCTCGTCGAGCAGCACACCGCGCGCGGCCAGCAGGTCAACGTAGAAGACCGCTGTCTCCTGGTCGTCCTGATCGAGCGAGTCGAACCAGTCATCGACCTCGGGCTCCAACTCCACATCTCCCCAATTCATAACATGAATGTTATAGAGAGGGCAAGAGCCGTGTCCTCTGAACAGGAGATCGGACGAGTCTCATGCGAGACGACGTGATGTAGGCGGCCTGTCCTGCCCTCCAGTTAGAAAACGCGAGGTCACGCTTGCGGGGTCCGGCGGCCCGTACGCTCTCAGCTTGCCTTCCGAAGCGCCCTTTTCCCGGCGGTGTACGGCAGCGACCCCTAGCCTGGGAAGCCAGGTCGGAATCTGACGTACTGGGAACGCCGATGACGGTTGAGATCGTGTACGAGACGCACTCGATAAGCGTCCACAACGAGGCCGGCATCGCCAGCGGCTGGTTGCCCGGTGAGCTGTCCGAGCGGGGCCTGGCCCTGGCCGCCGAACTGGGCGAGCGCCGCCGCGACGACGGGCTGGACGCGGTGTTCAGCTCCGATCTGCGCCGGGCCGTGCAGACCGCGCGGGTCGCCTTCGAGGGCTCGGGCATCCCTCTGTTCCAGGACCGGCGGTTGCGCGAGTGCCACTACGGCGAGTTCGACGGCATGCCGGTGAGCCTGCTGGAGACACGGCGTGCCCGGCACATCGACGAGCCGTGGCCCGGTGGCCAGAGCTACCGGGCCGTGGTCGGGCAGATGAACGACTTCCTGGCCGAGCTGGCGGTGGAGTGGGCGGGCAAGAAGGTGCTGCTGATCTCGCACTCCGCCAACCGCTGGGCCTTGCAGCACCTTCTGCACGGCGTTCCGCTCGCCGATCTGGTCGATCAGCCGTTCGCGTGGCGGCCCGGCTGGACCTTCCATTTGCCCAGCGGATGGGCGAGCGCCGGCGCGTAGGGCGGCGGATTCAGCGGCCGTAGCGGCTCTTCAGGTGGCGCCACCAGTCGCGGAACATCCACGCGTCGAAGTCCGTGATCGACGACGCGCTGCCCGCCTTCATCAGGAAGCAGCACACCCCGGACGGCGTCCAGTCGTAGAAGTCGTCCACCCCGAACGAGTGGCCGATCTCGTGCAGCAGGATGTGCATGTTGTCGGCGTCCAGGTTGGCCATGTAGTACTCGCTGCCGAGCCGCTGGCCCCAGTCGCCGCCCGCGCCGCCGCCCATGCCGGCGGTGAGCCACAGGGACATGTCGTAGTGGCGCGCCGCGCCGCCCGGGCAGTTCGGGTAGGTGCCGTTCTGGTTGAAGAAGCGCCCGCAGGCGGCGACGCACTGGGGGGCGTTCTCGCGGATGTCGCCGACGTAGATGTCGACGGAGTTGTCCGTCCACTGGAGCTGGTTGCGGTCGCGTACGGCCCAGCCGACGACCTTCACGGGGACGTTCGTGTACGGCCAGCCCTCCTGGCCTGCCATCACGTCCATCCACTTCTTGAACTGGCGGGCCAGCGTGGCGTGGATGCGGTCGCGCTGGGCGGCCGTCACCGTGGCGCTGGAGTCCCAGCGGACGCAGTAGTTGATGGATCCGCCGTTGGCCATGATCTGGTCCCAGCCGTAGTTGCGGAATCCGTACAGGTTCGGGTACGTGCTCTCGACGTGCTGCCAGACCTCGTTGAGCGGGGTGACGAGGTTGGCCGGCGGGTTCCAGGGAGTCGAGGGGTTGCCGTTGTCGCCGATCGCCTTGACCTCCAGGAGGCCGACGGACGCGGCGCCGCTCTGCAGGACGACGCGCAGCCGCACGGTGCTGATCTGGGAGAAGGTCACGCGGTTGTAGGCGTTGACGGCGGTGGGGTAGGTGCCGGGGATGTCGATGTACGAGCCGCCGCTCCAGCGCTGAAGCTTCCACGAGGCGGGGACTCGTACGCCGCCGTTGTCGTCGAAGAAGTAGACCTCGGCGGAGGTGATCGTCTGGGCCGTGGGCCAGGTCAGTTCGGCCCACTGGGTGCCGGTCTGGGGCCAGGTGCCCCAGCGGGCGTTGGCGGTATCGTTGGAGCGCGGCGGGTCGACGCCGTCGTTGATCGCGGTGACGCTCTCCCAGGGCGAGGTGTACGAGGCCGAGGGGGTCGCCGCGGTGGCCAGGTTCACGGGGGCGGCCTTGGCGGGGAGCGCGGGGAGAAGTAAGAGCGTGAGGATGATGGCGAGGAGTCTCATGGGTCTCCTTGTGTTATCGCTAACATCACGTGCCGGGGAGGGTTGCCCCTCCCCGGCACTTGCGGGCTACCGGTAGGTGATGTCGGACGAGGAGTACAGGCAGTTGACGCCGTCGGCGCCTTCGCCGATCTTGGTGGGCTCGCTGCCCTTGGGCACGCCGCGGTACTTCTCGCAGATCGTGGCGCTGCCGTACACGGTGATCCGGCTGAACCTGGCCGTGTCACCCCAGTTGGTGTTGATCCCGGCCAGCACCTTGGTGGAACGGGCGGTGATGCCGTCCATGACCACGTGCCGCTGGTAGGAGGTGGAGCAGTTGCCGCAGGCCCGGTAGAGCTTGCCGGCGCTGTGCACCTGGAAGTTGCGGATGGTCAGGGTGCCTGCGCCGTTGTGCTGGAAGACCTTGTCGGAGGCGGACTTGGCGCCGCCGCCGTCCACCAGGTAGGCAGCCGAGCTGCTGGAGCTGCGGAAGGTGGCGGCGTCCTCGCCGACGTCGTTCCACCACACGTTCCTGATCGTGCAGGAGCCTTCACAGTGGATGCCGTCACCGGCCGGCGCGTCGATGATGACGTTCTGGATGGTGCCGCCGTTGGCCACCACGAACATGGGGTCCTGGCTCTCGCTCTGGCCGCCGTCGCCGATGCCGTAGTAGCGCTTCATGCCGCCGTCGAAGAACGTGCCGGCGTTGCGGGTCGTGGTCTGGTGCACGCTGCCGGTGTCGGACGGCCAGGCGCCGCTGCCGTCGCCGCCGCCATTACCGCCGCCGCTGCCCATCTTGACGAGCTGCCACTGCTGGTTGGCGCCGTTCAGGTCGTCCCACTGGGAGATACGGGCGCCGTCGGCAGTCGACCACTCCCAGGTCTCCAGGGCTTTGCCGCTGTGGCGGTTGATCAGTCGGACGTGGCCGCCGTCGGAGTCGGCGAGCCGGAACTGCTGGTTCCAGCCGTTGGTGTCGGCCCACTGGACGATCTGGGCGCCGCCATTGGCGTTCCATTCGTAGACGTCCAGGACCTTGCCGCTGTGGCGGGACTTGAGCCGGTAGTAGCCGTCGCCGGAGCTGACGAACTGCCACTGCTGCTGGTTGCCGTCGTTGCGGGCCCACTGCACCATCGGCGCGCCGTCATGGGTGGCGAACTCGTACACGTCGAGCGCCTTGCCGCTGTGCCGGTTGACCAGCACGTACCAGGCGTTCGTGTCGACGCTGGCCGCCCGCGCGGGCAGCTGGACGGCGACCGCGCCGGCCATGGCGGTCGCCAGGGCGACCAGGCTCAGCAGCAGACGCCGCCAGCCGCCCGCCCTTCGAGGTTGAGGTAACACGACCATCTCCCTTCAGGTAAGCGCTTTCCCGGCGATTGATCCCACGCCCGCGGCCCGCCGTCAACCAGGCGGGCGCCCTCCCCCTGGTGACCTGCGACGGCCCCTGAAACTTTCAGCCAGGAAGAGGAGCGTAAGAAGGTCGTAAGAACGCTCCGCCACCATCGGAAGCGGCGAACCGGAAAGGACTCATCCATGCGCAAGCTCAAGCTCCAGGTCCAGACGACCGTCGACGGCTTCATGGCCGGCCCGCAGGGCGAGATGGACTGGCTGACGTTCCCGTGGACCGACGACCTCAGCGACCACGTCAACGCGCTCACCAAGTCCGTCGACCGCATCGTGCTGGGCCGCAAGCTCGCCGAAGGGTTCATCCCGGCCTGGGCGTCCAGGCCCGAGGGCGAGGACGAGGAGTCGATCGACTGGATGAACGACACGCCCAAGACCGTCATCTCCAACAGCCTCACCGAGTCGCCGTGGGAGAACGCCACCGTGGCAGGCGGCGACCTGACCGAGATCATCGAAGGGCTCAAGGCCGAGCCGGGCGGCGACCTGATCGTGTACGGGGGCGGCACGCTCGTGTCGAGCCTGATCGCCGCGGGGCTCGTCGACGAGCTCCACCTGTTCGTCAACCCGACCTCGATCGGGGCCGGCATGCCGGTGTTCCCGGCGGACGCCTACCACCGCTTCCGCGTGGCCGGCACGCGGACGTTCGACTGCGGGATCCTCGCGCTCCACTACGAGCCGGTGCGCGCCTGAGCGGTCAGATCGCGTCGGCCTCGATCGCGGCCGCGGTCAGGGTGAGCGCGCTGATCCAGCCCGGCAGCCGCTCCCTGGTGAAACGCGCGGTGGGCAGCGCGATCGAGATCGCCGCGTACGGACGGCCCGATCCGTCGCGCAGCGCCACCCCCACCGCCGTCAGGCCCGTCTCCGTCCGCTGGTCGTTGATGGCGACGCCGCGCCGGCGCACCGCCGCCAGGTCGCGCCGGACGCGGGCCAGCTCGGCCTCGTCCGCGTAGAGCCGCGCCAGCTCGGCGGGCGGGAGCAGGGCCAGGATCGCCTTGCCGCCCGAGGTCAGGTGGGCCGGCAACGAGCGCCCGGTACGGTCGCCGACGCGCAGCACGTTGTCGCACTCGACGGTGTCGACGAAGCGGACCTCCGCGCCCGCGCGCACCACCAGGTTCGCCGACTCGCGCACGTGCGCGACCATCCGCTCCAGGTGCGGGCGGGCCACCCTGCGCAGCAGCGTGACCGGGGCTTCCGAGACGGGCGCGGGCCGCAGGACAGGCCCGGCCCGGTAGCGCCGGTCGGAGTCCTGCTCGGCGAAGTCGCGGTAGACGAGCATCGCCAGCAGGCGGTGCGCGGTGGAGCGCGAGACGCCCAGCCGCTCGGCGACGTCGCTCAGCCGCAGCGGCCCCTCCTGCTGCAGCAGCGTGGCCAGGTGCAGCGCGTGATCGACCGACTCGATCGCGTACGACGGGCGATTCTTCACAGCAGAACAACCTATTCCATCAGGAGGAACCTAGACCAGGATGGTACCCGGGTCACTGCAGCGCATCTGTCAAGGAGCCGTACACCGATGACCGTCACCAGTCCCGTCAGCATCGTCGCGAGCGACGCGCCCGACCAGCCCGACCGCACTCCCGAGCTCGACGGGCTCTACCGCGAGTTCGAGTCCGAGCTGCTGGTCCCGCTCTGGACCGAGATCGGCGACCTGATGCCGCACGCGCCGGTGTCCGCCGCCGTGCCGCACCTGTGGCGCTGGAACCGGCTGCTCCCGATGGCCACGAAGGCGGGCGCGCTCGTCCCGGTCGGCCGGGGCGGCGAGCGCCGCGCCATCGCGCTGGCCAACCCCGGGCTGGGCGGTCGTCCGTTCGCGACGCCGACCCTGTGGGCGGCGATCCAGTACCTGAACCCGCGCGAGGACGCCCCCGTGCACCGGCACACCCAGCACGCCTTCCGTTTCGTCGTCGAGGGCGAGGGCGTGTGGACCGTGGTGAACGGCGACCCGGTCGCGATGCGGCGTGGCGACTTCCTGCCGCAGGCGGGCTGGAACTGGCACGGCCACCACAACACCAGCAGCGAGCCGATGGCCTGGATCGACGGCCTCGACATCCCGTTCCAGCACTACACCGACTCGACGTTCTTCGAGTTCGGCCCGGACGAGGTGGAGAGCCGGGAGGCGCCCGACCGGTCGCGCTCGGAGCGGCTGTGGGCGCACCCCGGCCTGCGCCCGCTTACCCAGCTCGACCCGTCCCCGGCGACCCCGCTGCTCGCCTACCGCTGGGAGCACACCGACCGGGCGCTGTCGGAGCAGCTCAGGCTTGAAGCCGAGGGCTACACCGCCACCACCGAGCCGGGACACGCGGCGGTCCGCTACACCAACCCGACCACCGGCGGCGACGTCATGCCGACCATCCGCGCCGAGTTCCACCGCCTCGCCCCCGGCACCGGGACCGCCACCCGCCGGGAGGTCGGCTCGTCGGTCTTCCAGGTGTTCGGCGGTCTCGGCCGGGTCACCGTGGGTTCGGCGAGCTGGGACGTCGAGCGCGGCGACCTCTTCGTCGTCCCGTCCTGGCAGCCGCTGACCGTCGAGACCGAGCGCGGCCTCGACCTCTTCCGGTTCAGCGACACCCCCGTCATCGAGAAGCTCCACCAGCACCGCGTCCAGATCGACCCGAGGAAGCACGCATGAGACTCGCCACCATCCGCACCGCCGAAGGCACCCGCGCCGTCCGCGTCGACGGCGACCGGTACGTAGAGACCGGGTTCGGCGACGTCGGCGAGCTGCTCGCGCGGGACGACTGGCGCTCGCTCGCCGAGTCCGCCGACGGGCCCGCGCACGCCGCCGGCACGGCCGGGCTCGCGCCGGTGGTGCCCGCCCCCGGGAAGATCGTCTGCGTCGGCCTGAACTACCGCAACCACATCCTGGAGATGGGCCGCGAGCTGCCCGAGCACCCGACGCTGTTCGCCAAGTACGCCGACGCGCTCATCGGCCCGTACGACGACATCGCGCTGCCCGCCGAGTCCGACGCCGTCGACTGGGAGGCCGAGCTGGCCCTGGTCGTCGGCGCGACCGTGCGGCGGGCCGACGAGAGCCGGGCCGCCGCCGCGATCGCCGGTTTCACGGTGCTGAACGACGTCACCATGCGCGACTGGCAGTACCGCACCGCCCAGTGGCTCCAGGGCAAGACGTTCGAGGGCACCACCCCGCTCGGCCCGGTGCTGGTCACCCCTGACGAGCTGCCCGGCGGCGTCCGCCCCGAGCTGGCGATCAGCGGCGCGGTCGACGGCGAGGAGGTGCAGAAGTCCAACACCGGCGACCTGGTCTTCGACCCCGTCGCGCTGGTGCGCTACGTCTCCACGATCATGACGTTGCGGCCCGGCGACGTGATCGCCACCGGCACCCCTGGCGGCGTCGGCCACGCCCGCAAGCCCCCGCGTTACCTCGCCGACGGCGGCACGCTCGTCACCGAGATCGAGGGCATCGGCCGGCTCGAGAACAGGGCGCGCAGGTCATGACCGAGATCCGGGAGTGGATGGACCACTGCACCGGCCTCTTCCTCGACGCCGTCGACGGGCTCGCCGACGACGACCTCGGCGCGGCGACCGGCCTGCCCGGCTGGTCCCGGCGCCACGTCGTCGCGCACGTCCACCACAACGCCGAGGCGCTGCGCCGCCTGCTGCACTGGGCGCGCACCGGCGAGAGGACGCCGATGTACGCGAGCCCCGAGCAGCGGAACGCGGAGATCGAGGAAGGCTCGGCGCTGCCCGCCGGGGAGCTGCGCGCGCTGGTGCGCGGCTCCGCGGCGGCCCTCGCCGCCGACCTGGACGCGCTGCCGGAGCGGGCGTGGACGAACGAGGTCGTCACGGCGCAGGGCCGGACCGTCCCCGCCACCGAGATCCCCTGGATGCGCGCCCGCGAGGTGGCCGTGCACGCCGTCGACCTCGGCACCGGTCTCGGCTTCGACGACCTGCCCCCCGGGTTCAACGCCGCGCTGGCCGTCGACGTCGTACGCAAGCGGGCCGCCGGCGGTGAGGGCGCCGCCCTCGCCGCCTGGCTGACCGGCCGCGCCGGTGAGGCGCCCGTACTCGGCCGCTGGCTCTAGTGAGAAGGGAATGACCGTGTCCGAGAGGGATGTGGACGTCATCGTCGTGGGCGGGGGCATCGGCGGACTGTCGAGCGCCCTCGCGCTGGCCCGGTCCGGGCGGCGGGTGCGCGTCCTGGAGCGCGCGCCGGAGTTCGCCGAGGTCGGCGCCGGTCTGCAGATCGCCCCGAACGCCACCAGGATCCTGCGCGAGTGGGGCGTGCTGGACGAGGTGATCGGGCTCGGGGTGCTGCCGCGACGGCTGGTGTTCAGGGACGCGGTCGACGGCCGCGAGCTCACCCACCTGCCGCTCGGCGAGGAGTTCGTCGCCAGGTACGGCGGGCCGTACGTGGTGATCCACCGCAGCGACCTGCTCGGCGTGCTCCAGCGGGCGTGCGATCGGGCGGGCGTGGACCTGGTCCCGAACTGCGAGGTCACGGACGTCGAGACCGCGCAGGACACGGCGGTCGTGCGCAGCGCGGCGGGCGTCCAGCGGGCGGACGTGGCGATCGGGGCCGACGGGTTGCGGTCGCGGCTGCGCGCCCGGTTGAGCGACGACGAGCCGGTCAACTCCGGCTACGTCGCCTACCGCGGCGCGTTCCCGGTCGAGGAGCTGGAGACCGAGCCCGACGAGCACGCGCTCACCGACGTGGTCGCCTACATCGGCCCCGGCTGCCACCTGGTGCAGTACTCGCTGCGCGGCGGGGAGATGTTCAACACGGTCGCGGTGTTCCGGTCGCCGGGATTCCTGCGGGGCGAGGCCGAGTACGGCGGCCCCGAGGAGCTCGACGAGGTCTTCGCCGGGGCCTGCCCGCAGGTGCGGCACGGGCTGAGGTCGCTGTGGCGGGTCCGCCACTGGAAGATGTTCGACCGCGTGCCCGTCCCGAACTGGGTCGACGGCCGGATGGCGCTCACCGGCGACGCGGCCCACCCGATGCTGCAGTATCTCGCGCAGGGCGCCTGCCAGGCGATCGAGGACGCGCACTGCCTGGCGGCGCAGGCCGCCGCCAGTTCCGGCGACTGGCCGGTCGCTCTCAAGGAGTACGAGCGCGTACGGACCGAGCGGACGGCCCGGGTGCAGACGTCGGCGCGGGTCTGGGGCGACATCTGGCATGTCGACGGCGTGGCGCGGCTGCTGCGCAACGAGCTCTTCCTGAGCCGCGAGCCCGACGACCACAAGCACGTCGACTGGCTCTACGGCGTCTGATCGCGGGGCACCGCTCGGTGCCCGGCCGTCCCGGGGACGGCCTCCCCGTCGCGGGCGCAGGCCCGTCGCCAGGCGAGGGCGGCCGGCACTCCGGCGGCCAGCCCGGCCGCCCCCGCGACACCCAGCGCCCCCGTCACCCCCAGGTGCGTGGCCAGCAGGCCGCCCACGATCATGCCCAACCCCTGGGCGGCGACCAGGGCGGCGGAGGCGATCCCCAGCACCTGCCCCCTCCGCTCGGTGGGGACGATCCGGACGAACTCCGCGTTCGCCGTCACCTGGTAGGCGCCCAGCATCCCCACGAGCGCCCACAGGACCAGCGCCGCGACCGGGCCCGGGACCAGCGCCGAGGCCACCAGCGGCGCGCTCGCGGCGCACGCCAGCGGTCCGAGCAGCCGCAGCCGCGCCTCCGTGGAGCAGAACCGGGTGAAGAGGAACACGCCCAGCACGTTGCCCACCGGTATCGCGGCCATGAGCAGGCCCACCATCGCGGTGCCCTGGCCGGTCCCGGCGGCGTAGGGGGCGGCCAGCGCCTCCGGCACCACCTGGAACCCGGCGAGCATGGCCAGCGCGAGCAGGCTGCGCAGCCGGTGGTCGGAGACGAGCAGGCGCAGTCCCTCCAGCGGGCCGCCGCGCCGCCCCTCGCCGTCTCCCGCGGTTCGCGCGGCGGGGTGCGGCCGGACACCGCGCAGCACGATCAGCGCGGCCAGCGCGAAGGCCGCCGCGTTGAGCGTCAGCGACCCGCTCGTGCCCACCGCCGCCACCAGCACGCCCCCCGCCGCGAAACCGGCCAGGCTGACGATCTGGGAGGTGAGGTGCTGGATCGCGATGCCCGCCTGGTAGACGTCCTCG
This sequence comes from Nonomuraea sp. NPDC050478, assembly GCF_044458265.1. Taxonomy (NCBI): domain Bacteria; kingdom Bacillati; phylum Actinomycetota; class Actinomycetes; order Streptosporangiales; family Streptosporangiaceae; genus Nonomuraea; species Nonomuraea sp. NPDC050478. Next base: position 901,098 of record NZ_JBITHT010000001.1, read on the forward strand.
GGCAGGATGTCGGGCGTGAGCGCCATCTGGGCGGCCACGGCCGGCGATTCGAGCAGTTGCGAGGCGAAGACCAGGGCGCACAGCACCGGCAGCGGGATCCCCGGCACGGCCACCAGCGCGATCAGCCCGGCCCTCGCCAGGCCGCAGACGGCGATCAGCCTCCGGCGGGGGTACCGGTCCGCCAGCCCGCCCAGCAGCGGCCCGCCGACCAGCGCCGGCACCAGGGTGAGTGCGTACACGAGCGCGGTCACCGCCGCGGACCCGGTGCGCTCGTAGGCGAGCACCGCCAGCGCCACCCGGCCCAGTTGCGTCCCCGCGCGCACGACGGCCATGGCGCCCCAGAGCGCCCGGAACTCCGTGACGGCGAACGCGTGGCGGAAGGCCCCGCTCTCCATCGCCGCCTCCTGTCAGCCGCCCGTCACGCGGAGGCGGCCGGCGGCGCGTGGAAAGCGCCGCCGGCCGCCATCAGGTCGTCACCACGGTCCGGCCCCACCGGGCCGGCCTGTTCTGGTCAGGTCCAGATGAGATCGCGCATAGGAGACACCCCCTGTCCATGTCCAGTCGTGGTCGTCCGGCCGATCAGTTCCAGATGATGTCGCGCATGGCGCTCCTCCCCTTCGTAGACCCCCGCCGGCAGAGAGGCGGACCTCGTCTCCCTTTCTGCCAGGCCGGGTTGATGCGGGAGCTATACGCGAGCTACACGCCGGCCCTCGCGGACCCGTGCGAGCAGGGCCATGGCCTCGGCCCGCATCGGCGGGGAGGCCAGGCCGTCGATCCGCGGCAGCACGCGCTCGATCGTCTCCCCCGCCCGCGCGAGCTCGCCCAGCCGCTCCAGGGCCTCGCCGACCGCCAGGCCGATCTTGCAGAGCACGAGTGCCAGCTCGGAGCGTTCGGCATGGTCGAGCGCCGCCGCGAGCAGGGTGCGGGCCTGCCGGCGCTCGCCCGCCTCGATGGCCACGTGGGCCAGGCCGAGCCGGGCGAAGGCGCCTCCCGTGAAGTCGCCCGCCCGGTCGGCCGCCTCCGCGACCGCGAGGAACGCGTCCCTGGCCTCCCCCGCGCGTCCCACCCTCAGGTAGACCTCGCCCAGCCAGTACAGGGTGTTGAGCCGCTTCCAGCCGCCGCGGCTCCTGCCCGCGACGCGGAGGGCCTCCTCCAGATACCGCAGCGCCTCGGGCACGCGGCCTTCGACGAGGTGGATCTGCCCGACGCAGCGCAGGGTGTGGGCCTCTCCCGAGTGGTCCTCCATGACGCGGAAGGTCTCGCGGATCCGCTCGCAGCGGCGCAGCGCGACGGTGTGCTCGCCACGCGTGCGCTCCAGGGTGACGAGCATCCGCCAGACCTCCGCCAGCCCGTGCTCGTCCCCGATCTCGGCGAAGATCCGTTCGGACGACGCGAGCGTCCGCGCGGCCTCGTCCAGGGCGCCGGCGAGCACCCCCAGTTCCGCGGCGAGCGCCGGCACGATGGCCTGGGCCCGGCGGTCTCCGGACTTCTCCGCCATCCGGTACGCGATCGACAGGATCTTCCGGTACTCGCCCGCCCAGCACCGGATGTCGTACAGCCAGCCTCCCATCAGGGCGATCCGCCAGCCCTCGTCGAAAAGCCCATGGGCCTCCGTCTGCCGCAGGACGCCGTGGACGGTGGCGGCCTCGGCCTCCAGCCAGTTCACCGCATGCTCCGCCGCGTGCCGTACGGTCTTCCCGTCCACGGCGACGACCAGTTCCCCGGCGAGCCGGGCGTAGTAGTCGTGGCCCCGGTCGGCGCTCCGGGCCTCGGCGGCGAGCCGGAGCAGGTGCCTGGCGGCCGACGAGACCACGGACACCGCCATGTCCGCGGTCTCCTCCTCCGCCATCCGTTCCCTGCAGTAGGTGCGGACCAGGTCGTGCATCCCGTATCTGATCTGCCCCGTGCCGTCGACGCCGGCCACCCGCAGCAGGTGGATGTCCGTCAGGCGCTCCAGCGTCTCCTCCGTGTCGGCCGGCCGCTCGCCGCCGACCGCGACGGCCAGCCACGGCCCGGCCTCGGGGACGTCGAGGAAGGCCAGCCGTCGCAGCAGGCGGCGCTCCGCCTCGCCGAGCGCCTGGTAGGCCAGATCGAGACCGGCCCGTACGCCGAGCCCCGAGTAGGACAGCTCGTCCAGACGGCGCTGCTCGTCGGCGAGCCGCCTGGCCAGCTCCGCGATGCCGCGGTGGGGCCGCGCGGCGAGCCGCGACCCGGCGATGCGCAGCGCGAGCGGCAGCCCGCCGCAGAGCCGCGCCACCTCGCGGGCCTCCGCGTCCTCGGCCGCGACCCGTGCGCTCCCGGCGATCCGGCCCAGCAGCTCGACCGACTCCCCCCCGTCGAACGGGAGGAGTTCCACCGTGGTCGGCGCGCCGAGTCCGGCCAGCCGCCTGCGGCTGGTCACGAGTACGGAGCAGGTGCCCGCGCCGGGCAGGAGCGGCTTCACCTGGCTCTCGTCGGTCACGTTGTCGAGCACCACGAGCACCCGCCGGCCGGCGAGCATGGTCCGGTAGAGCGCGGACCGCTCCTCGCGGGCCTCCGGGATCCTCCTCCCGTCGACGCCCAGCGCGCGCAGGAAGCCGGCGAGCACCTCGTCCGGCTCGGCCGGCCTGCTGTCAGCCCCCCGGAGGTCCACGAAGAGCTGGCCGTCGGGGTGGCTCTCGCGGACCCGGTGGGCCGCGTGCACGGCGAAGACGGTCTTGCCCACCCCCGGCGGGCCGGTGATCGCGCAGATCGGCGGCGCGCTCCCCCGTGGGCCGGCCAGGGCGGACAGCGCCTGGGCCAGCTCACGATCCCGCCCGGTGAAGTCGGTGGTGTCGGCAGGGAGTTGCGCGGGCGCGCCGCCGGGCGTGGCCGTCACGGACCCGTTCGGCGGCGGGGCGAGGCCGGGATCGGCGCGCAGGATGGCCAGCTCCAGCTCGGTCACCGCCTGGCCCGGGTCGAGCCCGTGTTCCTCCACCAGCCTGCGGCGCAGGTCGCGGGAGAGGTCGAGGGCCTCGATCCGGCGGCCACCGCGGTAGAGCGCGAGCATGAGCTGCGCGTGCAGCCGTTCCCGCAGCGGGTGCTCCGCCACCAGCCGCCGCAGCTCGCCGATCGCGTGGTCGTGCCGTCCGAGCGCGAGCTCGGCGTCGATCAGCGTCTCCACACAGCCGAGCCGTGTCTCCTCCAGATGGACCCGGACCGCCTCGACATAGGCTCCGGACGCGTCGCTCAGCGCCGGGCCGTTCCAGAGCGCCAGTCCCCGGCGCAGCGACCGGACCACCTGCTCGGGCGGCTGCCCCGCCCCGGCCTGCCGGACGTACCCCTCGAACAGGGCGAGATCCAGGGTCGCGGCGTCGGCCCGCAACGTGTAGCCGCCCCGGGAGGAGGCCACCTCGTCGAGGCCGAGGGCGCGTAACTCGCGGCGGATGGCGTGGATCCCCGAGTAGATCTGGGCACGGGCCGAAGGCGGTGGCGCGCCGCCCCACAGCGCGTCGATCACTGTCTCCATGGTGACGACCTTGTTCGCGTTGATCAGCAGGAAGCCGAGCAGGCCGCGGCGCTGTGACCGGCCGAGGGCGCTCACCGCGCCGCCGCCGCGCACCCTTACGGGCCCGAGAACGCTGAACGTCATGCCGCCCCCGTGAGGCACCTCAAGCGTCATTTGACGATCTTTACCGATAAGTGCCGTTTTGGCAGCAAATTAGTCGGTTGGGGGGTCCCTGCCGCCCGCTGGACCGGGCGCGCGACCGTGCGGCAAAGCGGCGGGCAAATCCTGTTGGGACGAAGCGGGCTTACGTCGGAGAAAGTCCGATTTCCCCTCGGATGAATCATCAAGAACCGCTAGGTGAGGACGGCACCTAGGGGAGCGATCCACCTACTTGTCCTGAGACGGCGTGGCAATACCAGAAGAGTCACGTATGACCAGGGACAGGAAGGGGCCACCCTCCGTGGACGCGAACGGCATCGACGCCGCGCCCGGTTTCCGGGCGGCGCTGGCGGTCGCGGACTCCGTCCTGTACGAGGGCTACCTGCTGTACCCCTATCGCCGTTCCTCTCCGAAGAACCGGGTCCGGTGGCAGTTCGGCGTGCTGCTGCCGGAGCCGTGGGCCAGGGCGCACGGGCTGGACGGGGGCGGGGTGGCGGGCTCCGCCGAGTCGTGGTGGCAGCGGACCGAGTGCCTGCTCACCGGGCCCGCCGACGCCCTGGTGCACTGCCGGCTCCGCTTCCTGCACCTGCGCCGCCGTACCCCTGAAGAGCTGCTGCCGGACGGCGGCCACCGCGCCGCCGACCAGGTCGGGGACGCGCTGACCTTCGACGAGGCCGTGCCCCGCGAGTTCGACCTCACGGCGTCCGTCGCGGACCTGCTGTCCGGGCCGAAGCGGCTCGACCTGCGGGTGCCCGGCTTCGAGACGATCACCCCGCTGCCCGGCTCGGCCGGTCGGACGCGCTGGCGCGAGTGGCCCCTGCTCGCGCGCGCCACCATGTCCCTGACCGCCTGCGCGCCCCCCACCAGCACGCCCGTACGCGACGAGCACGCCGGTTACGAGCGGGTGCCGCAGAACAAGCCGGGGGTACGCGACGAGCACACCGGCCAGAAGCCCGTGCCGCTGCTCAAGTTGTGTGTACGGGTTGAGAACGTCGGCCGGGAGCCGTCGCCGGAGGCGTCCAGGGACGAGGCGCTCCGGCACGCGCTGATCGCCTGCCACACGCTCCTCGCCGTGCCCGGCGGCCGGTTCGTCTCGCTGCTGGAACCCCCGGCGTGGGCGGAGGCCGCGGCCCGCGACTGCGCGAACGCGCACACGTACCCCGTGCTGAGCGGCGACCAGGTGATGCTGTCGTCCCCGATCCTGCTGTACGACAACCCACGGGTCGCGCCGGAGAGCCCCGGGGACCTGCACGACGCGGCGGAGATCGACGAGATCCTGTCGCTGCGCACGCTGACGCTCACCGACGCCGAGAAGCAGGAGGCGCGCGCCACCGACCCGCGGGCCGCCGCCATCCTGGACCGCGTCGAGTCGATGACCCCGGACGACCTGGCCCGCCTGCACGGCACCACCCGCGACCCGCGGCCCGCCGCTCCCAGGACGGACGCTGAGGTGGAGTCGAAGGTGCCCTGGTGGGATCCGGAGGCGGATGCCTCGGTGCGGCCGGAGACGGACTGCGTCGAGGTGGGCGGGGTCCCGGTGCGCAAGGGCAGCAGGGTGCGGCTGCGACCCCGGTTGCGCGGCACCGACCCGCAGGACATGTTCCTCGACGGCAGGACGGCCCTGGTGGAGGCGGTGCTGCTCGACGTGGACGGCAGCCGCCACTTCGCCGTGACCCTGGAGGACGACCCGGCGGCCGAGCTGAACCAGTGGTACGGGCGGTACCGCTACTTCGCCCCCGACGAGACCGAGCCGCTGGACCAGGGGGTGCCGGGATGAAGCGGGTGCTGGTGGCCGGGATCGGCAACGTGTTCCTCGGCGACGACGGCTTCGGCGTCGAGGTGGTCAGGCGGATGGACCCGGCGGCCCTGCCCGGCTCCGTGGTGGTGGCCGACTACGGCATCCGCGGCGTCCACCTGGCCTACGAACTGCTGGGCGGCACGTACGACACGCTGATCATGGTGGACGCGGTCGAGGTCGAGGGCCCGCCGGGCACCGTGGCCGTCCTGGAGATCGACGACGAGCCGGCCCCGGACGCCCCGCCGCCCGTGGACGGGCACGGCATGCATCCGCAGGCCGTCCTCGACCTGCTCCGCAAGCTGGGCGGCGGCGTCGGCCGGGTGCTCCTGGTGGGCTGCCGGCCGCAGGTGATCGACGAGGTGATGGGCCTGTCCGAGCCCGTCGCCGCAGCCGTGGACGGCGCGGTCGCCGCGGTGACGGCGCTGGCCCGCGACGAGGCCGCCCGACAAGAGGCGACCCGACAAGACAAGGAACGCGCTGATGCATGAGACAGGGATGTGCGACGAGATCGTCCGGGCGGTTCTGCTCCGCGCCGAGGGACGGCGGGTGGCGGCGGTACGCGTCCGTGCCGCCGTCACCGGGCACGCGGTGGACCCGGCGGTCGTCGACCAGGGCTTCCGGGTGGCCGCTGCCGGGACCGCCGCCGAGGACGCGCAGCTCGAACTGGTCGCCGCGCCGCCGACGATGAGCTGCCACGACTGCGGCGCCAGGACGCCCGCGGCGAGCGCGCTCGTGCTCGTCGCCTGCCCGCGCTGCGGCGGCGTCGACGTCGAGGTCGCCGGCGACACCGGGGTCGTCGTCGAGTCGATCACCTACCAGTCGGACGTGCTCACCAGCGAGGTGCCGTGATGACGCAGACGCACGAGCGGAGCGGCCAGGCCGCCGGCTACGACGAGATGCACATCCTGTGGATATCCGAGGGCATGAGCTGCGACGGCGACACCGTCTCGATCACCGCCGCGACCCAGCCCGCGATCGAGGACGTGGTCGGCGGCGTCATCCCCGGCCTGCCCAAGGTCCACCTGCACAACAAGGTGCTCTCGCCCAGCCTCGGCGGCGAGGACTACCTGGCCCCGTTCAGGGCCGCCGCCCGCGGCGAGCTGGAGCCGTTCATGCTCGTCATCGAGGGCTCGGTCCCCAACGAGAACATCAACGGCGACGGCTACTGGACGTCGCTGGGCAACGACCCGGCGACCGGCGACCCGATGACCGTGAACACCTGGATCGACCGGCTCGCCCCCCGAGCCTGGGCGGTCGTCGCCATCGGCACCTGCGCGACCTACGGCGGCATCCACGCGATGGCCGGCAACCCGACCGGCTGCATGGGCCTGGCCGACTACCTCGGCTGGGACTTCCGGTCGACCGGCGGGCTGCCGATCGTCAACGTGCCGGGCTGCCCCGTCCAGCCGGACAACTTCATGGAGACCCTGACCTGGGTGCTCTACCACGCGGCCGGCAGCGCGCCGCCGCCTCCGCTGGACGAGATGCTGCGCCCGCAGTGGCTGTTCGGCAAGACGGTCCACGAGGGCTGCGACCGGGGCGCGTACTACGAGCAGGGCGACTTCGCCGGTGACTACAACTCCCCGAAGTGCCAGGTGAAGGTGGGCTGCTGGGGCCCGGTCGTGAACTGCAACGTGCCCAAGCGCGGGTGGATGGCCGGGATCGGCGGCTGCCCGAACGTGGGCGGCATCTGCATCGCCTGCACCATGCCCGGCTTCCCGGACAAGTTCATGCCCTTCATGGACATGCCGCCCGGCGGCAACCTGTCCTCGACGCTGATCAAGCCGTACGGCGCGTTCATCCGCCGGATGCGCGGCATCACCAACCACACCGCCAACAGGGAACCCCGGTGGCGGCACAACCGCGAGGCGCTGACCAGCGGCTACGACCCACGCTGGCGTCCGTAGAGACCGCCGACACGCGAAGAGAGAGAGGGAGTACGGCGGATGGCCATCGAACAGCAGGAAAGAGTCACGCCCAAGCCGGGCCAGCTCGTCGAGATGTCGTGGGACCCGATCACCCGCATCATCGGCAACCTCGGCATCTACACCAAGATCGACTTTGAGAACCAGCGCGTGGTGGAGTGCCACAGCACGTCCTCGCTGTTCCGCGGCTACTCCGTGTTCATGAAGGGCAAGGATCCGCGCGACGCCGGCTTCATCACCAGCCGCATCTGCGGCATCTGCGGCGACAACCACACGACGTGCTCGGTCTACGCGCAGAACATGGCGTACGGGATCAAGACCCCGAAACTCGCCGAGTGGATCATGAATCTCGGCGAGGCCGCCGAGTACATGTTCGACCACACGCTCTTCCAGGACAACCTGGTGTTCGTCGACTTCTGCGAGGCGATGGTCAAGGGCACCAACCCGAGCGTGCTGAGCCGGGCCGAGACCACCGACGCGCCGAACGCCGCCATCCACGGCAAGCGCACGATCGCCGACATCATGCGGGCGTTCAACCCGTTCGAGGGCGACATCTACAAGGAGGCGCTGGTCGTCAGCCGTGTCACCCGGGAGATGTTCTGCCTGATGGAGGGCAGGCACGTGCACCCCTCGACGGTGTATCCGGGCGGCGTTGGCACGATGCCGTCGCCGACGGTCTTCACCGACTACCTGTCGCGGCTGATGAGCGTCATCGACTTCGTCAAGAAGGCCGTCGCGCTCAACGACGACGTTTTCGACTTCTTCTACGAGGCGCTGCCCGGCTACGAGGAGGTCGGCCGCCGCCGGGTGCTGCTGGGCTGCTGGGGCGCGTTCCAGGACCCCGAGGTCGTCGACTACCGCTACGAGACGATGAACGAGTGGGGCAAGGCGATGTACGTCACCCCCGGCATCGTCGTCGACGGCGAGCTGATCACCACCAACCTGGTCGACATCAACCTCGGCATCCGCATCCTGCTCGGCAGCTCCTACTACGACGACTGGGTGAACGAGAAGCCGTTCGTCACCCACGACCCGCTCGGCAACCCGGTGGACATGCGCCACCCGTGGAACCAGACCACGCTGCCCGCCCCGCAGAAGCGGGACTTCGAGGGCAACTACAGCTGGGTGATGAGCCCGCGCTGGCTGGACCCGCGCACCGGCGACCACCTGCCGCTGGACACCGGCGGCGGCCCGTTCGCGCGCCTCTACACCACCGCGCTGGCCGGCCTCGTGGACACCCCGTACGTGAAGTCGACCGGCTCCAGCGTGCAGATCCACCTGCCGAAGGGCGACTCGCTGCCGGAGACGACGCTGGAGTGGCGGATCCCGCAGTGGTCCAACGCCATCGAGCGCAACCGGGCCCGGGTGTACTTCGTGGCCTACGCGGCCGCCATGGCGGTGTACTTCATCGAGCGGGCGCTGGAGCGCGTGCGCGGCGGCGACACCAAGGTGTTCCAGGACTTCGACGTGCCGGAGCAGGCGATCGGCGTCGGCTTCCACGAGGCCGTGCGCGGCGTGCTGTCGCACCATCTCGTCATCGAGAAGGGCAAGATCGCCAACTATCACCCGTACCCGCCCACCCCGTGGAACGGCAGCCCGCGCGACCGCTTCGGCACGCCGGGACCGTACGAGGACGCCGTGCAGGACATGCCCATCTTCGAGGAGAACGGGCCGGAGAACTTCAAGGGCGTCGACATCATGCGCGCGGTCCGCAGCTTCGACCCGTGCCTGCCCTGCGGCGTGCACATGTATCTCGGCAAGGGCCGCACGCTGCGAAAAGTGCACTCGCCCATGTTCGGGGGCGGCCATGACTGACCGGCCGCGGCTGGACGAGCGCGCCGTCGCCGGGCGCCTGGAGCTGCTGGAAGAGATGCTGAACGAGCTGGAGACGACCTCGGGGCCGACGGCGGAGCTGGCGCTCGACGCGGTCGCCACGCTCGCCGAGGTGTACGGGGAGGCGCTGGCCCGCGTCATGGACCGCGCCGCCGCGTACCCCGGGTTCGGCTCCGCGGCGGCCGGGGACGTCCTGCTGGCGCACCTGTTCGCGCTGCACGGGGTGCCCACGGGCCAGCCGCCCGCGAGCGATCCCGGCACGGCGTTCATCCCGCTCGACACGCTGGCGCGGCGGCCCGCCACGTCGAGGGCGGCCCCGTGACGCACAGCGTGACCGGCGGCGCGCTCGGCCGGGTCGTCAACCGGCCGGTCGCCCGGCGGCGGCGGGCCGCCGAGCCGTGCGAGCTGTGCGGCGAGCCGCTGCAGGGCGAGCACGCCCACCTGCTGGAGGAGCGGAAGGAGCAGGTGCTGTGCGCCTGCCGCGCCTGCGCGCTGCTGTTCGAGCGGGGCGAGGGCGGCGAGGGCGGCCTCGGGCGCTTCCGGCTGGTGCCGAACCGGCGGATCCGCCTCACCGGCCCGCCGCCGTCCGAGCTGGGCGTGCCGGTGGGCCTGGCGTTCTTCGTACGCCGGGCCGACGGCACGGTCCTGGCCAACTATCCGAGCCCGGTGGGCGCCACCCGCTGGGAGGTGGACACCGCCGCGTGGGAACGGCTCGTCGGCCGGTACGGGGAGCTGGAGTCGATGCGGACGTCGGTGGAGGCCTTCCTGGTCGCGATCGTGCGCGGCATGGACGAGCGCTGGCTCGTACCCATCGACGACTGTCACCGGCTCGTCGCCCTGGTCCGCCAGGAATGGACGGGCATGTCCGGCGGGCAGCGGCTCTGGGATCGGATCGCAGCTTTCTTCGCCGAACTCGGCAGATGAGGAGGAGGACATGTCACAGATCCGCGTGGGCAAGCCCGACGTGGCGCCCGACACGCCGTCGCACGTCAAGGGCGTACGGCAGGGCAACCAGAAACACGCGCACCACCGGCAGGTGGGTCACAACGAGGACGACACGGCGGACGCGCGCCGCTCCACGGGCGTGCGGCCCGGCAAGGAGAACCCGATCCTGCCGATCATGCCGAACCTGTCGCCGAGCTAGATCGAGAGGAGGTGCAAGCCGACATGCGGCTTTCAGGCAAACTGCTGGCCCTGTTCACCGGGGCCGCGCTCGTCGCCATGTTCTGGCGGGAACTGCCCGCCGTGAAGCGATACATCAAGATGACACGAATGTGAACGGGAAGGAGCGGGGCGGCCGATGTGCCTGGGCATCCCCGGCGAGATCGTCGAACTCATCCCCGGACAGCCCGAACTCGCCAAGGTCGAGGTCGCGGGCGTCCGGCGGGCCATCAACGTCGGACTGGTCAGCCAGGACGGTATCCGTCCAGGCGACTGGGTGCTGGTGCACGTCGGCTTCGCCATGTCCAAGATCGACGAGCAGGAGGCGGCGGCCACGCTCGCGCTCCTGCGCGGTCTGGGACAGGCGTACACCGACGAGCTCGAAGCGCTCGCCGAATCGGACATCACCTGAAAGGCAGGGCATTGCGGTTCGTCGATGAGTACCGCGACGCGGGCCAGGCCCGGCAGCTCGCGGCGCGGATCCGGGACCTGTGCGAGCCCGGCCGGCACTACACGTTCATGGAGGTGTGCGGCGGCCACACGCACACGATCTACAAGCACGGGCTGGAGGACCACCTGCCGGAGACGGTCTCGCTGGTGCACGGCCCCGGCTGCCCGGTCTGCGTCATCCCGATGGGCCGCATCGACGACGCCATCGCCATCGCCCACGAGCCGGGCGTCATCATGACGTCCTTCGGCGACATGATGCGGGTGCCCGGGGGCCGCGGGTCGTTCCTCGACGCCAAGGCCGCGGGGGCGGACATCCGCATGGTGTACTCGCCGCTGGACGCGCTCAAGATCGCCCGGCAGAACCCCGACCGCACGGTCGTCTTCATGGCCATCGGGTTCGAGACCACCGCGCCGTCGACGGCGATGACCGTGCTGCGGGCCGAGGCCGAGGGCATCGGGAACTTCGCGGTCTTCTGCAACCACGTGACGATCCTCCCGGCGATCAAGGCGATCCTGGACTCGCCCGACATGCGGCTCGACGGCTTCATCGGGCCGGGTCACGTCTCCACCGTCATCGGCTGCCGGCCCTACTCCTTCATCGCCGGCGACTACGGCAAGCCGCTGGTGTGCGCCGGGTTCGAGCCGCTGGACGTCCTGCAGTCGGTCCACATGCTGCTGCGGCAGCTCGCCGAGGGCCGGGCCGAGGTGGAGAACCAGTACACCCGGGTGGTGCCGTGGGACGGCAACCCCAGGGCGCTGTCGGCGATCTCGCGGGTGATGGAGCTGCGGCCGCACTTCGAGTGGCGCGGGCTGGGGTTCATCGCCAACTCGGCGCTGCGGATGCGCGAGTCGTACGCGGCCTACGACGCCGAGCGGCGCTTCCCGGTGCCGGGGGTCCGGGTGGCCGACCCGAAGGCGTGCCAGTGCGGCGAGGTGCTGAAAGGCGTGCTGAAGCCGTGGGAGTGCAAGGTCTTCGGCACCGCCTGCACGCCCGAGACGCCCATCGGCACCTGCATGGTCTCCTCGGAGGGCGCCTGCGCGGCCTACTACAACTTCGGCCGCTTCACCCGGCGCCGCGAGGTCGCGCCGTCGCCTGGACTGAGGAGCGGCGGGAGCGCAGCGACCAGAGCGACGAGGGAAGGCGACGGGTTTGAGCGACCGAGCAGCCTCACGAAGTGAGGCCATGAACACTGCGGAATGGGCGGAACGGGCCTTGGCGGAGGCCGCGGTCGGGCAGGAGCCGCTGTCCCGCGAGGAACAGGTGCTGGAACGCATCGAACGCGCCCGCCGCCGCAAGCCGAAGGTCACCGAGGAGAGGGTGACCATGGCGCACGGCGCGGGCGGCAAGGCGTCCCGCACGCTGATCCAGGCCGTCTTCGTCGACGCCTTCGCCAACCCCGCGCTCCAGCGGCTCGACGACGGCGCCACGCTCGACCTGGGCACCGGCCGGCTGGTCTTCACGACCGACGCGTACGTGGTCTCGCCGCTGTTCTTCCCGGGCGGCGACATCGGCGACCTGGCCGTGAACGGGACGGTCAACGACCTGGCGGTCTGCGGGGCGCGGCCGATGTACCTGTCGGCGGGGTTCGTCCTGGAAGAGGGGTTCCCCGTCGCCGACCTGCGCCGGATCACCGCCTCGATGGCGGCCGCCGCCGAGCGGGCCGGCGTGCGGGTGGTGACCGGCGACACCAAGGTGGTCCAGCGCGGCAAGGCCGACGGCTGCTACGTGACCACGTCCGGGATCGGCGCGCTGGAACGGCCGGTCACGCTGGGCGAGTCCCAGGTGCGGCCCGGGGACGCGGTGATCGTGTCCGGCCCGGTCGGCGAGCACGGCGTCACCGTCATGATCGCCCGTGGCGAGCTGGACATCGAGGCGGACCTGACCTCCGACACCGCGCCCGTGCACGAGGCCGTCGCCGCCCTCCTCGACGCGGTCCCGGTGCGGATGATGCGCGACGCCACCAGGGGCGGGGTCGCGACGATCCTGAACGAGATCGCCGTCGGCGCGGGGCTGGCGGTGACGGCCGACGAGCGGGCGATCCCGGTGCGGCCGGTCGTGAGCGGGGCCTGCGAGCTGCTCGGCCTGGACCCGCTGTACGTGGCCTGCGAGGGCAGGTTCGTGGCCGTGGTCGACGGGGACCACGCGTCGGCCGCGGTCCGGGCGCTGCGGCGGCATCCGGTGAGCGAGGGCGCCGCCGTGGTGGGCACGGTCGAGGCGGGGCCGCCGGGGATGGTGCTGCTCAAGACCGCCTCCGGCGGCACCAGGATCGTGGACCTGCTGGTCGGCGACCCGCTCCCGCGCATCTGCTGACCTTCACGACGCCGCGCGTCCCGTACGTGACAGCTGTCACGTACGGGCGGCTCACCGCGGCGCCGTCAGAGGCGCTGGGCGAGGTGGGCGATCTCGGTGCGCTCGGCCTCGTAGATGGTGCTCAGCCGGGAGCTGAGGCCGGCGAACAGAGGGCCGGTGTCGGCCAGAGCGGACAGGGAGTCGTTGGCCGCGGCGCGGGCCGCCCACAGCTCCTCGGCCGCCTGGGCCGCCTGCGGACCGCCCGCGGTGCCGTCCGCCATGACGCTCTCCTTGATCGCCGCCGTCAGCTCGCGGATCGTGGCGAACTCCGGCACCTCCGCCGGCAGCGCCGCCTCCGCCAGCTCGTGCCACAGGGCCCGGATCTCCCTGAACCGCCCGGCCGACTCCGCCAGCGACGGCCGGTCGAGCAGGGCGGCGGCCTCGTCGAGGGCGTCGGCGAACAGGTCGCGGAGGTTTCCGCCGTCGATGCCCACCGGCTCGGCCCCCTCCCAGACCGACAGCAGGGCGTCGGCCAGGGCGCGCCGGTCGGCGAACACCTTCGGCCACGCCTTGGCGTTGCGGGTGTCGACCAGCAGCCTGGCCCATTTGCGCCAGGCGGGCAGCGAGAAGGAGTCCGAGGTGGCCGACAGGTGCGTGACACAGTCGCGCAGCCCTTCCTGGGCGGCCTCGGCCAGCGCCGCCTCGGTCAGCTTCGCCTCGCCCAGCACGTGCATGACGTTCTTGTACGACCCCACCCGGGCCCGTGCCGCGTCGAACCGCTCACGCGGGACACAGATCGGCGCCTGCCCTCGATCGTCCAGGTAGACCCCGTCCGCGTCGTACCGGTAGGCGACCACCGGATGCCCGCCGTGCCCCTCCAGGAAGGCGGGCACCTGCCAGTAGCCCGTGTGGCAGCGGTCGGGCAGGACCACGCACGGCCGCCCCGCGTCCAGCTCGGCGGTCAGCCGGTCGCTCGCGGCGCGGAGGCCGGACGTGCGGTGCTCCTCGTACGGGACGCCCAGCCGGGTGAGCGTCTTGGCCATCCAGCGGTCGTGGTACTGCCACTGGTTGCGGAAGGCCAGGACCACGTGACGGGACTGGTCGTGCTTGAACTCCCACAGGATGTAGCCGGCGCCGATCCCGCCACCCGCCAGGAACACGAGCGGCTCGCTGACGGCCACGCCCTGGTTGACCAGGACGGAGGTGATCGCCGCGCTGGACGGGTGCCGCCCGCCGGCGAAGCGCCAGCCGCCGTCGGAGGCGGTCTCGGCGCTGCCCGCGACATGGGCGCGGGCGGTGGTGTAGCTCTCCCCCGTCTTGGCCATGCGGGCCCGGATGCGGGCCTTGAGCTGCTTCTTGCTGGTCATGTCCGGCTCTTCCCACGGCCGTCGCCAGGACCCGGCCCACGCCCGCGGCCCGTGGCGGCCGTGATGGAGCGTCGACCGTCAGGAACGCGGCTCCCGAGGCTCGTGGCGTCCCCTTTGCCCCCGCGATCGGCGGGCCGCGTGGGGACCCGCTCTGGAGGTTCGGCGGGAGAGCACCGCCGTACCTCCGGATATTAGGACAGAATCGGCCAGTACTCCAACGACCCCCTACCGGCTCAGGCGGTCGTGCGCGGCGGCGACGACCGCCTGGCCCAGCGCGATCCCGCCGTCGCCCGGCGGCACGCGTGAGTGCACCAGCACCTCGAACCGTTCTCGCTCCAGCCCGGACACCACCGCCTCCAGCAGGACGGTGTTCTGGAAGACCCCGCCGGACAGCGCCACCGTCCGCAGCCCGGCCCGTTCACCCACCGCGCACACCGCCCGGACGACCACCGCGGCCAGCCCTCGATGGAACCGCGCCGCCACCCGCCCCACGTCCACCCCGCCCATGACGTCCTCGACCACCCCCCTGACCAGGTCGCCCCCAGCGATCACCACCCGCTCCCCCTCGACCAGCCCCGCCGGGTACGCGCCTCGCTCGGCAGGGTCCACCCGGGCTTCCAGTTCGGCCGCCGCCTGGCCCTCGTAGCTGATCGTGTCGCGGACGCCCGCGAGGGCCGCGACCGCGTCGAAGAGCCGTCCCGCGCTGGACGTGGGCGGCGAGTTCGTCCCGGCCCGCGCCATCGCGACGATCATCGGCCACTGCTCGCGATGCCTGGCGACCACCGGCAGGACGGGCGACGCGTCACCGTGGACCCGGTCGAGCCAGGCCGCCGCCATCCGCCACGGCTGCCGGACCGCCGCCGCGCCGCCCGGCATCGGCACCGGCTCCAGGTGCCCCGCCCGCCGGTAGGAGAGGAGGTCGGCGACGAGCAGCTCACCACCCCACAGCGTGCCGTCGTCGCCCAGCCCGAGCCCGTCGAACGCCACCCCGATGACGGGACCGGCGTGGCCGTGCTCGGCGAGGCAGGAGGCGATGTGCGCGTGATGGTGCTGCACGCCCACCAGGTCCACGCCCTCCCGGTCCAGCGCGTACGACGTCGACAGGTACTCCGGGTGCAGGTCGTGCGCCACCACCGCCGGGCGCACCCCGAAGAGCCGGCAGAAATGCTCGACGCCTTCGGTGAACGAGCGCAAGGTCTCGTAGTTCTCCAGGTCGCCGATGTGCTGCGACAGGAAGGCCCGGGTGCCCCTGGCCACGCAGAAGGTGCTCTTCAGCTGGGCGCCGCACGCCAGCACCGGCCGGGGGAAGGGCCAGGGCACGCCGACGGGCGCCGGCGCGTACCCCCTGGATCGCCGTACGACCAGCTCCCGCCCGCGGAAGACCCGTACCAGCGAGTCGTCGGCGGGCACCTGGATCCGCCGGTCGTGCACGAGGAACCCGTCGGCCACGCCGCGCAGCCGCCGCAGCGCGTCCTCGTCGCGGTGCGCGATGGGCTCGTCCGACAGGTTGCCGCTGGTCAGCACGTACGGCGCGGCCAGCCGGTCGGCGAGCAGGTGGTGCAGCGGCGTGTACGGCAGCATCACCCCGAGGTCGCGGCCACCGGGCGCCACGCCGTCGGCCACCGGCGCGCCGGGCCGTCGCGGAGCCAGCACGATCGGCCTGCGCACGCCGGTGAGCAGCCGCTCAGCCGCGGGCTCCAGAAGCACCAGCTCCCCGGCCGCCGCCGCGTCCCGCGCCATCACGGCGAACGGCCTGCTCTCACGCCGCTTGCGGGCCCGGAGCACGGCCACGGCCGGCCCGTGCGCGGCCAGGACGGCGAGGTGGTAGCCGCCGAGCCCCTTGACCGCCACGACCCGCCCCTCCTCCAGCCACCGCGCCGCCACCTCGACCGGATCCCCGGGAACCGGCCCCCCGTCCGCGCCGAGCGCCCGCAGCGCCGGCCCGCACGCCGGGCAGCAGACCGGCTGCGCGTGGAAGCGCCGGTCGAGCGGATCCCGATACTCCCGTGCGCACGCGGCGCACATCGCGAAGTCGGCCATCGTCGTGGCACACCGGTCGTACGGCACGCCGCTGACGATGGTGAACCGAGGCCCGCAGTCCGTGCAGTTCGCGAACGCGTAACCATGACGGCGGTCGGCCGGATCGCGCACCTCCCCCAGACAGGCGTCACACGTCCCCACATCCGCCGAGACCAGCGCGAACTCACCACCCGCCAGATCACGAAGCCCGATCGTCACGCCGGCCCGGCGGCTGGGGACGATGTGGAAGCCGGTCTCCCCCTGGGGCTCGGCGGGTTCGACGGAGACGCGTTCGACCAGGGCGAGGGGCGGCGCCTGGCCGGTCAGCCCGGCCGTGAAGGCGTCCAGCATCGGCGGTTCGCCCTCGGCCTCGATGAACACCCCTCCGGGGTCGTTCCCCACGAACCCCGACAACCCGTGCGCCCCGGCCAGCCCGCACACGAACGGCCGGAACCCCACCCCCTGCACCAGCCCCTCGACCCGCACCCGGATCCGGCGCGCCCCCGTACCCGGCACGGACGTCACAGCTCGCCGGTCAGCGCCCGCTGGGCCAGCTCCCACAGCACGTGGCAGAGCGTGATCTGGGCCTCCTGGATGCGGTGCACCGACACCGACGGGACCACGAACAGGTGCGCGACGCGACCGTCCTGCGCCATCGGACCGCCGTCGTAGCCGACCAGCCCGACGGTCAGCAGGCCGCGCCGGGATGCCTCCCCCATGGCGTTGAGCACGTTGGCCGAGCCGCCGCTGGTCGACAGCCCCATGGCCACGTCACCGGGCCGTCCGAGCGCGGCCAGCTGGCGGGCGAACACGAGCTCGTACCCGACGTCGTTCGACAGCGCCGTGAGCAGCGCGACGTCCTGGGCGAGCGGCACCGCCGCGACCGCCCGCGCCGGGCTCGGAGGGTGGGCGAACAGCTGCACGACGGCCTGGGCGTCCGTGCTGCTGCCCCCGTTGCCGAAGGCGAACAGCCGCGCCCCCGCGTCGAACGCCGCCGCCATCTCCCGCGCGCACGCCACGAGACGCTCCGCGTGCAGGGCCACCAGCGACCGCCGCAGCTCGACGATCTCCGCGGCCTTCCTCCGGGTGGACTCGCGCAGATCGGCGAGGACCGCTTCCCGGTCGACCGGTCCCGGGGCGAGGAACGGGTAGAGGGCCTCGATGCCGCCGGGCTCACTGACCGTGCTCATGGGTCTCTCCTCCGTACGGGCGGACCGCGATGGCTTCCTTGGCGTGCACCAGCACGATGTCGCCGGGCCGCGCGTCCACCAGCGCCACGCTGACCTCCTCCGGCCCGGACTCCGTCTCCACCACGGCCAGCCCGTCCTCCAGCAGCCGCAGGACGCGCACCGGCACGGCGACGTCGGAGCAGGTCACGCAGACCCCGTCGCGGCACGGCTCCGTCATCGGGCCGCCTCCAGCTCGTAGAAGACGTGCACCAGCTCCCAGAGCACGTGGTACATCGTCACGTGCACCTCCTTGACGATCAGCGGGTCGGCGGAGCGGACGGCCAGCACGTGGTCCGCCTCGGCGCCCGCCTCGCCCCCGGTGAGCGCCACCGTGAGCAGCCCCAGCTCGCGCGCCGCCGCGAGACCGCCGCGCACGTTCGCGGACCCCGCGTCGGTGGAGAGACCGAGCGCGATGTCGCATGGCGACGCCAGCAGCCGGAGCTGCGCCGCGAAGATCCCGTCCAGGCCCTCGGTCAGCGCGATCCCCGTGGCCACGGCCATGTCGGTGGTCAGCGAGATCGCCGGCAGCGCGGGCTTGCCCACGATGACCGGGTGCGCGAACTCGACGGCGACGTGCTGGGCGTCGGCCACCGAACCGCCGTTGCCGAAGACCAGCAGCTTGCCGCCCATCCGGAAGCGCTCCGCCATCTCCTGGCAGGCGCGGACGATCCGGTCCGCGTCCTCCCCCATGGCGGCCGCCGGTCCCGTCCGCCGCTCGAACGCGGCGGCCACGGCGGTCGTCGCCGGGTCCTCACCCATGGCACTCCTCCTTCTCCGGTCCCGCCACCTGCTCGCGCGGGACCGCGTAGCCGCCGGGTTCCGGCGCGATCCGCGTCCACCTGTTCAGGCAGGTCTCCAGCAACCGGCGGACGTCGGCCAACCGGCCCATCCACGCCTCCAGCTCGGCCATGCCGCCGGTGGTCAGCTCGTACCGCCTGCGCGCCGGCCCCGCCTCGGAGGCGACCCAGGCGGAGGCCAGATGACCCGCGCGTTCGAGCGAGCGCAGCACGCGGTAGACCTGGCCGGGCTCCGCGTCGGCCGCCCCCAGGCGCGCCAGCCGCTCGATCAGGTCATATCCGTGACCCGGCCGCTCGCAGATGAGCAGGAGCAGGAAGGGCTGCAGGAGTCCGCGGACGTCGCTGCCCGACATGGCGTCTCCTGCCTCCCGACTCACCGGTCAGCAGGAGAGTAGGAAGCCGGAGAGCGGAACCGTCGGCGGCGCGTCCCGCACTTGTGGAAGTAATCGCCAGAAGTTGGCCCTACGCCTTCCCCATGGTGAAGGCGATCTCCAGCTCGACGGGGTCGTCCGGTGACGTCAGGGCTTGCGGGCGACTCCGCAGACGGCGCTCACCACGGTGGGCGGCTCGTCCCAGCGGTCCGGCGCGGGGCGCCATTCCGGTGTCGGCACCACGCCGGGCTCCACCAGTTCGAGGCCGGTGAAGAAGCGCGCGATCTCGTCGGGGGAGCGCAGCTGGTAGGAGTTGCGGGCGTTCTTGTTGTAGCCGGTGACCGCTTCCACGAGGGCGGGGTTGGTGTTGGTGCCGTCGCTCAGCGCCAGGTAGCTGCCGGGGGCGAGCGGCTCAAGCAGGCGGTCGACGATGCCGCGCGGGTCTTCGTCGTCGGTCACCTGCCCGGCGATGCTCAGCATCATGACCGCGACGGGCCGGCTGAAGTCGAGCGTCGCGGCGGCCCCGGCCAGGATCGCCTCGGGGTCGCGGACGTCCGCGTCGAGATAGTCGGTGGCGCCCTCGGGCGCGCTGGTGAGCAGCGCGCGGGCGTGCGCCAGCACGATCGGGTCGTTGTCCACGTACACGACCCGCGACTCGCGGGCGATACCCTGCGCGATCTCGTGCGTGTTGCCGGCGGTGGGCAGGCCGGTGCCGATGTCGAGGAACTGCCGGATCCCGGCCTCGCCCGCCAAGTAGCGGATCGCGCGGACCAGGAACTCCCGCTGCAGCCTGGCGACCATGGCGAAGTCGGGGAACAGCCTCAGCAGGGTCTCCCCGGCCTCGCGGTCGACGGGGAAGTGGTCCTTCCCGCCCAGCAGGAAGTCCCACACCCGCGCGGAGTGCGGGACAGTGGTGTCGACCCTGGACCAGGCCGACTCGGCGGCATCGCTGTCGCTCATCGTGACTTTCCGTTGGAAGGATCATGCCGGACCTTCCAGACGGTACAGCACCAAGCGCTCTTTCCTCATGGAGCTGGACTATCTACCGAGACCGTTTCGAAAGGGACTGGCGGGGCAGTCGGCGGCGTATGCGACTCATCGACCGCGCCGCCGTACGCAAGCTCGTCGACACGCAAGACCAGGACGCCGCTCTCGTTCTCGTACGAGGAGAATGCGTCGTCATGCCGGAGGAGCAGGCCGACCGGCAGGGCGGCCTGGTGCTCGCCCGCCGCCGCGAGGTGCGGCACGTGACCGATGACCACGACCTGGACTCGCTCGCCGCCCGTCTGGACACCCTGGCCAGGGACCTGGGCGCGTGAGAGGGGACGGCGTGCGGAACGGCGACTTCTACGACTACGCCGACCTGCTGAACAAGGAGGAGAAGCAGATCGTCCAGCGGGTGCGCGACTTCATGACCGAGAAGATCGCGCCCATCGCGGACGAGGCCTGGACCAAGGCGAGCTTCCCGCACCACGTGGTGCCGGAGATGGCCAAGCTGGACGTGGCGGGGCTCCAGCACCGGGGCGCGAGCAGCCTGCTGACCGGTTTCATCGTGCTGGAGATGAACCGGGTGGATCCGTCCATCGCGACGTTCTTCGGCGTGCACAGCGGTCTGGCCATGGGCAGCATCGCCGGGCTCGGCTCGGAGGAGCAGCGCGAGCGGTGGCTGCCGCGGATGGCCGCGATGGAGCAGATCGGCGCGTTCGCGCTGACCGAGCCGGAGGGCGGCTCCGACGTGGCCGCCGGGCTGCGCACCACGGCCAGGCGCGAGGGCGACACGTGGGTGCTCGACGGCGCCAAGCGCTGGATCGGCAACGCCACCTTCGCCGACCTGACCGTGGTCTGGGCGAAGGACGAGGCCGACGGCCAGGTGAAGGGCTTCGTGGTGGAGAAGGGCACGCCCGGCTTCGAAGCCACCAAGATCGAGAACAAGATCGCCCTCCGTACGGTCCAGAACGCGGACATCACGCTGACCGGTTGCCGCGTCCCCGAGGCCAACCGGCTGGCCGGGGCCCGCGGTTTCCGCGACACGTCCACGATCCTGCGGCAGACCAGGGGCGGGGTGGCCTGGCAGGCGGTGGGCTGCATGATGGGCGCCTACGAGCGGGCCCTGGAGTACGCCGGGGAGCGCGAGCAGTTCGGCCGCCCGATCGCGGCGTTCCAGCTCGTCCAGGACCTGCTGGTGCGGATGCTGGGCAACGTCACGAGCTCGCTCGGCATGGTGGTGCGGCTGGCGCAGTTGCAGGACGCGGGCGTCTACCGCGACGAGCACTCGGCCATGGCCAAGGCGTACTGCACGGCCCGGATGCGGGAGGCGGTCGGCTGGGGCCGGGAGATCATGGCGGGCAACGGGATCGTGCTCGACTACGGGATGGGCCGGTTCGTGGCCGACTCCGAGGCCATCTACTCGTACGAGGGGACGCGTGAGATCAACAGCCTGATCGTCGGCCGGGCGATCACCGGCCATGGCGCCTTCGTCTGACGGCCCAAGGACCGGGATCAGTTGAGCTGCCAGATGGCCAGGTTCAGCGCGCCGGCGTAGGTCACCCAGACCAGATAGGGCGCCATCAGCAGCGCCGCCGGCCGCTTGACCGGCCACATCAGCACGATGGTCGCCGCGATGGCGATCCACAGCAGGCACAGCTCGGCGAAGGCCACGCCGTACCAGCCCGCGGCGAAGAACAACGGGGTCCACGCGGCGTTGAGCACGAGCTGCACCGCGTACGCGGTCAGCGCCCGTGACCAGCCGCGCGCCGTCCAGGTGAGCCAGCCCGCCACGGCGATCATGATGTACAGCACCGTCCAGACGGGCCCGAACAGCCACTGCGGCGGCGCCCAGGCGGGACGCTCCAGTGCCAGATACTCGGCCCCGGCGCCGGACGCGGCCAGCGACCCGATGACGGCGACCAGGGCCACGGCCACCAGGAAGACCGGCAGCGCGACCCAGCGGCGGGATTCGGTGGTGACGACCATGCGCTTCCCGTGCCCTGTGAACCGGCCGGTAACCCGTTCACGGGCGGAGGTGGAACGGGAGGAGGCAGACGACCACGTCCGACCGCTCCCGCAGGGCGGCGGCCAGCAGGAGGCCACGCTGGTTGTGCAGGAACCGGTAGCGGAAGTGCCGGGGTTCCAGGATGGGGATGAGGACGACGGTCCAGCTCCCCGACTCGTCCACCTGGCGGATGTAGTCCAGCAGGGGGTGGATCACCGTGCGGGCGGGGTTGACGATGACCTCCAGCGGGACTCCGGGATCCCACCGGTCCCAGGCTTCGTGCAGCGCGCGCCGCGACTCCTCGGTGAAGCAGACCGACACGAGCACGATCTCCCCGCCGAGGGCCATGGCGGCGCTCACGCTCCGCTGGGTCGCGGCGTCGATCCCGCCGACGGGGATGATGATCTTCTTGCCGGGACGGTCGGCGGCGGGCGGCCGCGCGGGCCTGGCCGGCACGGCGCCGATCTCCAGCTCGGCCGCCACCTCTCCGTAGTAGCGCTCGATCCGGGCGAACAGGAGGATGAGCAGGGGGATGACGATGGCGACCGCCCAGGCGCCCTCGGTGAACTTCGACACCAGCAGCACGAGGGCCGCCACGCAGGTGAGCAAAGCCCCGGTCCCGTTGAGCAGCATGTCGCGGCGCCAGCGGGGCGGGCGCAGCCGGTGCCAGTGCTTGACCATGCCGCCCTGGCTCATGGTGAAACCGATGAAGACGCCGATGGCGAACATGGGGATGAGCCGCTGGGGGTCGCCGTCCACCGCGATCAGCAGGATGGCGGCCAGCAGGCCCGCCACCGCGACGCCGTACCGGTAGACGGGCCGTTCGGTGCGCAGCGCGAACAGCGAGGGCAGCCGCCTGTCCTTGGCCAGCAGACTCAGCAGCACCGGCAGGCCGCCGAAGCTGGTGTTGGCGGCCAGGCCCAGGCCGAGGGCGACCACGATGTTGGTGCCGTAGAACGCCCAGCCGGTCCCGTACGAGCCGGCCACGAGCTGGGCCAGGATGGTCACGCCCTCGCGGGGCACCACGTGGTCCCTGCGGATGAGCACGGCCAGGCCGATGAGCATGGTGGCGAGCAGCGCGCCGAGCATCAGTTCGGTGTGCTGGGCGCGCTTGACGCGGGGCTTGCGGAACATGGGCACGCCGTTGGCGATGGCCTCGATCCCGGTCAGCGAGGAGCATCCGGAGGAGAAGGCCCGCAGGATGAGCATCACGGTCAGCGCCTCGGTGGCGACGATCTGCTCCGTCGTCCCCACGGTGGCGGCGGGCCCGGACCGCGCCAGGCCGACCGCCACGACGCCGAGGACGGACACCACGAACAGGCTCATGGGCAGCATGAGGAACCGCGCGCTGTCGGACACCCCGAACAGGTTGATGACCGTCAGCAGCAGCACCCCGGCCAGGCAGGTCTCCACCAGGTACGGTCGCAGGACGGGGAACGCCGAGGCCAGGTTGGCGGCCGCGGCGGCGAGGCTGACCGCGATGGTCAGCACGTAGTCCACCACCAGGGCCGCGGCGGCCAGCAGGCCCGCCCGGCGGCCCAGCTCCGCCTTCGCGACCCCGTACGACCCGCCGCCGTCGGGGTGGGCGGCGATGACCTGCCTGTAGGAGAACACGAGGATCAGCAGCAGGACCGCGATGGCGATCGTGATCGGCAGGGTCAGCGCCACGGCGGCGGCCCCGGCCCCGGCCAGGACGAGCGCCGCGGCCTCCGGCCCGTAGGCGACCGAGCTGAGGGCGTCCAGCGACAGCGCCGACAGTCCTTGCAGGCTGGTCAGGTGCCGCTTGTCGCCCTCACCGTGGCGGAGTTGCAGCCGCCGCCCGCTGAGCGGCGACCGCCTGGTCTTGGCCGGGTCCTGCTGGTAGGGCACCGTCGTCATGTCGCACGCGCTTCCACCCCCTGGATCTCCCCCGGAGTCGTCGCCGGGCAGGCCAACGGCCGGTCAAAACGCGGTCCTGACCAGGGGCCACAGACGACGGCGATCCGGTCAGGGAAGACCTGACCGGATCGCCGGAGGAATGACGGGTGCGGAGAAGGTGCTCAGGCGGCCTTGTACTCGGGGTAGCCGTAGCCGGTCACCTGGGACACGGGCCGGATGCGCTCCTCGACCTTGCCGTTGCCGGTGTTGCCCTCGATCGTGGTGATCGTGCCGTCGCCGTTGTCCTTCTTCACCAGGCCGACGTGGTCGACGGCGCTGATGTTCTTGCTGCCGCCCCAGTCGAAGAAGACGACGCTGCCGGGCTTGGCCTCGCTGCCCCAGCGGTTGTTGTCCTTGAACCACTGGGCGTGGGTGACGGTGTAGGCGTCCCAGCCGATCGTGGAGCGGGCGCCGGCCTGCTCGCCGACCCAGGACACGAACATCGCGCACCAGGGGGCGTTGGCGTACAGCGCGGGCGTGCCGCCGCCGTCGCGGGCCAGGGTCTCGGCCGCGCGCGGGGAGGACATGTACCACTGGTGGAACTTGGTGCCGCCGCCGGCGGCGTCCTCGGTGACGCCGATCTGCGACTCGGCGACCTGAAGGACGGTGCTCGCGCTGACGGCGGTGGCCTGGCCGGCGCTGCTGTGCTGCTGGGCGACCGGGTGGGGCTGGGAGGGGGTGGCGGCGGCTGCCGTGGCGGCGGCGGAGGTGCCGGCGAAGGCGGCGCCGAGTGCCAGGGTGGCGCCCAGGGCCAGGCGGGAGGTGGACGGGATGCGATCGAAGATGTGCTTGACCATGCTCGGGGATTGCTCCTTGCTTCCATGCCGCCTACCGGGTTAGCTGTCGGGTTCGGGCGTGGAAGTGCCCTACGGTGCGCCCTTGGTGAAGAGCGACCGATTCACCCCAGAGAAAGGTGGGTCCCCGGTTCCGCCAGAGGGCGGATTCGGCGGCCGCGCCGTGTTCCCGCTTCGTGCGCGGGTGGGCGCGGTCTCGGCAATTCATCGGCAACGCGCGGGGGCTTACCTAAAAGCGCTGCTCAAGCGCGTGCCATCGATGGGTTCGAAGGTAATCGTCGCGCAAGGGAAAGGGCAAGCGCGGAACGGGCCCGGACGACGGAATCCCCTACGGCATAGGGGTTTTCGGGGCGAATATTTTACCTTTGCGGGGGTTTCTACAGGTATCGGAACCACAGATACGGCGCCACCAGGGTCACCGTGACGACCGTGACGATCAACCCGTACTTGGTGAAGTGCCAGAAGCTGATCGGCGTGCCGTTGCGGGCCGCGATGCCCAGCACGACCACGTTGGCCGCCGCGCCCACCGCCGTGGCGTTGCCGCCCAGGTCGGCCCCGAACGCCAGCGCCCACCAGAGCACCTGTGCCGACTCGCCGCCCTGCGCCGCCACGAGTTCCTCCACGATCGGGCTCATCGTGGCCACGTACGGGATGTTGTCCACGACCGCCGACACCACGGCGGAACCGCCCAGCAGCCCCATCGTCGCCACGTCCAACCGGCCCGCCGTGGCCTCCACGGCGGCCCTGGAGACCTGGTCGATGACCCCGGTGTGGACGAGCGCGCCGACCATGACGAACAGCCCGGCGAAGAACACCAGCGTCGGCCACTCCACCTCGGCCAGCGACTTCTCCGTGGTCACCTTGGTGAAGGCCACCAGCACACCGGCGCCCAGCAGCGCCACCACCGACGGCTCGTAGTGCAGCACCGGATGGAGCACGAACGCCGCCAGCACCAGCACCAGCACGACGAGCGACTGCCACAGCAGCCACGGGTCGGCGATCGCCTCCTTCTCGTCCAGCGCCATGACCTCCTGCGCCCGGTCCGGGTCGTACCGGAACGTCCGGCCCCACATGAGCCAGCAGAGCCCCACGAACACCGCGACCAGCACGATCACCATGGGCGCCATGTGGATGAGGAAGTCGTTGAAGCTCAGCCCGCCCCGGCTGGCGATGATGATGTTCGGCGGGTCGCCCACCAGCGTCGACGCGCCGCCGATGTTGGAGGCCAGCGCCTCGGCGATCAGGAAGGGGACCGGCGACACGGCCAGCCGCTCGCACACCAGGAACGTCACCGGCGCGATCAGCAGCACCGTGGTCACGTTGTCGAGCAGCGCCGACGCGCCTGCCGTGATCAGGACCAGCAGGACCATCAGCCGGAAGGGCCGCCCCTGGGCGCGTTTGGCCGCCCAGATCGCCAGATACTCGAAGACGCCGGTCTCTTTCAGCACCCCGACGATGACCATCATGCCGAGCAGCAGGAAGATGACGTTCCAGTCGATCCCGGCATGCTCGGAGAAGAACGCCGACCCGGCGTTGGTCGCGTGGATCAACAGCATGACCCACGCTCCGCCCAGCGCCGCCGCCACCCGGTTCACCTTCTCGGTGGCGATCAGCGCGTAGGCGGACACGAACACTGCGACGCTCGCCCAGGCGAGCGGGCTCATGTGCCTAGCATCCTGTCCAGCAGCGCCTGCAGCGTGACCGCACCCAGCAACCGGCCCTTGTCCACGATGGCCACCAACGGGCTGCGGGTGCGCGCCATCAGCGCGGCCAGCTCCAGCACGGTCGCGTCAGGATCCGTGACGGGCAGCTCCCGCCGCTCCCGGGGCAGCACCTCGCGCACCGTACGACTGCCCAGCGCGCGCAGGAACTCGTCGGCGTGCGCCTCGTCGACCACCCGGGCCAGCGCCGGATCGTCCATGATGTAGCGCGGCACGGCCAGTCGCAGTGCTTCCGTGCCCGGCAAAATGGTGAGCTGGTCGTCGTTCTCGACGATCAGACCGGGCAGATCCTGCTCGGCGAGCAACTGGGCTGCCTGGAGCACAGGCGTCTCAAGGGTCACGACGGGATAGTCGGCAAGCAGGTCTCTGGCGCGCATGGGCACATCCTTGACTCGTTGGATCTAGGACCTGCCGACCAGACTTACCAGCTCATGCTGGCCAAATCCTGCAAGACCATCTCATGAGACGTCTATCACGGCCGGGGTCCGATCTGAAAAACTACTCGGGCCGCACGCGTCGTGGCTCTCCGGGTGTGAGAAATTTCCGCCGGTCAGAGACCCCGAGATCTCACCCGCCTCCGCCCGGCCGGACGGTGACCGACGCGGAGTCCGGCAGCGGGCCGAACGTCAGCGTGAGCCGCCGTCCCGTCCGCGCCCCTGTCAGGGCCGCCGGGCGTCCCGTCACCGCCGCCACCGGGCGGTTCCAGGTGACGGTCAGCTCCGTCAGGTCGCGGCGCGGGTCGGACACGGTGACGGTGGCCGAGCCGTCGCCGCGCTCGGTGACGAGCACCGCGCACGGCCCGGACGCCGACAGCGGGCCCGCGGTGCCCGGCTGCCAGAAGTTGACCGCCGTCACCCCCGCCGACGGCACGTGCACGCCCTGCTGGGAGGTCGTGTTGGCGAGCACCCGCGCCCATCCGGGGTCGGCGGCGCGGGCCCTGGTCGCCGCCACGGTGGCGTTCGGCAGCAGCAGGTAGTCGTAGCGGGCGTCGCCGGGGTCCAGCCCGTGACCGAGCCAGAGCGTGACGTACGGGCGCGTCATCCCGCCGCCCGGCCGGTGCTCGCGCAGGCGGCGCAGCACGCCGCCGTCGCGGACGACGTAGCCGCCGTGCCTCGCCAGATGGGCCCAGCCGTTCGCGTCGTCCACGGTGAGGAGCGCGGCGGTGCGGCGGTTGTCGACCACGGTCTCCACCGGCGCGCCGTCCCTGCCGGTGATGCCCGCGCCCAGGCAGACCACCGCGTCGTCGAGGAAGAACCAGGACTTGAACGCCTCCACCGTGGACTCCAGCCCGCGCAGGTGCTGGCCGGCGGTCGCGTAACGGCCGTCGGTGGCGCCGCCGGCCCAGCGGAACGGTGGGCACGCGCCGCCCCACGCCTCGCCCGCGCCGTCGGGCAGCCGCCGGGTCGAGACGGTGGTGCCCGGCAGCCGGTAGGGGTCGACGGTGGCCCAGAACCCGTCGGCGTAGTGGGCCCCGTGGCCCTCGCCCCACCAATAGAGCATCCCCGAGCCGGTGTGCCAGCCGCGCAGGTTCTCGCCGTTGCCGTGCTCGTAGTGGGCGATCCGGTCGGAGGACATGCTGAGCGCCGCGCACCAGCCGGGCGCGCGGTGCACGGCGCGGGCGCTCATCGGGAACAGCCGGTGCCCGGTGGGCTGCTCGCCGGCCCCGTCCACCAGGGTTCGCCAGCGACGGCGCTCGGCGGGCGTCGCGGTGACGGCCAGCCGCCTCACGGCGCCGGCCAGGCGGCGGAACCTGAGCTCGCCGCCGGACGGGTCCCTGGCGATGCCCCGGCCGCTCACCAGGTCCATGACGTGACCGGCGTGCGTGAACGGGACGAACGACCGCTCCACGCTGTCGTACACGATCCGCCTGTTCGGGTCGGTGACCTCCCACGGGCTCCCGCGCAGCACCGCGAACAGCGTCGCCAGCCCTTCCAGCAGTACGAGCCCGTAACCGCCCTGGTAGGGGACGGTGTCGTGCTGGAGGAACGAGCCGTCCCGGTAGAAGCCGTCGCCTTCCGTCACGTACCGGAAGACCGGCGCGAGCGCCCGCACCGCGAGGTCCGCCCGCTCCGCGTCCGCGCCCAGCACCGCGCGCAGCAGCGTCACCAGGCACAGGTCCACCCGGTTCGCGCCCGTGCTGGTGCCGCCGTAGTCGCTCAGCCGGTCGGGCGGGACGAAGTGGTCGACGGCCTCCAGCAACGCGCCGCCCTGCCGCCCCGACAGGCCGACGAGGACGGCGGCGTCGAGCAGCCGCTTCGGCGCGCCGATCTCCCAGTCCCACCAGTTGCCCACCGGGTCCGCCCCGGCCGCGTACACGTGCTCACAGAAGTGGCCGATGCCGGTCTCGACCCCGGCGCGCAGCCGCGCGTCGCCGCTCACCGCGTACGCCCGCGCCATCGCGAGCAGCCGCCCCGGGGTCGCGCTCAGGGACGGGTACGGCAGATCCGGCCACAGATGACGGCCGGTGGGCGCCATCTCCGCCAGCCGCCGCCTCGCCGGCCCCACCGGGTACGCGGGATCGACGGTCACCTCCCGCCACCGCCGCCGCACCCCCGCGAACGCCCCAGGCGACGCACCCACCCCGCCCCGAGCCGGAACCAGCGCCCCGACCCCCGCCCATAACAGCGCCCGCCTGGAACACCCCACCACGCACGGATTATCACACCCCGCCCCCAACACCCGGACCCCATCCACCCCGCCGCGAAACAACCCACCCACCTCTTCGCAGGACCCCACCGCAGGGCAACCCATCCTCCAGGTGCGCAGCGCAGCCCCGCAGAAAGTGCGCTCCTGGTCAAGCACCCCTTCGAGGCAGCGCACGCATCCTCCGGGAGACCACCCCACCCTCCAAGCGGCACCCCTTACGAGCGGCCACTCCATCCAGGGCAAGACACCGCGTCCGCTGGTCGGGCTCGTGTACGGGACATCCTCCCGGCGCATGCGTGGGGCTTCTCGGGCCGACGATCCGCCGGAGGCGACGGGCAGGGCCGGGGTCAGGCGTTCAGGTAGTGGAGGACGGCGGCGACGCGGCGGTCGACGCGGTCGGCGGGTGACAGGTCGAGCTTGGCGAAGATGCTGCGGATGTGCTTGTGCACGGCGCCTTCCGTGACCACCAGCCGCTCGGCGATGGCCGTGTTGCCCAGGCCCTCGGCCATCAGCGCGAGCACCTCCAGCTCCCTGGCGGTGAGCCGGTCCAGCGGCCCGTCGCGGCGGGTGAAGAGCTGGGCCACCACCTCCGGGTCGATGGCGGTGCCGCCGGCCGCCACCCGCTCCAGCGCGGTCATGAACTCGCCGACCCGGCCCACCCGTTCCTTCAGCAGGTAGCCGATCCCGTTGGCGCCGCCGGCCAGCAGCTCGGTGGCGAACGCCTGCTCCACGTACGCCGACAGCACGAGCACCGCCAGCTCCGGGTGCAGCCGCCTGGCCTCGACCGCCGCCTTGATGCCCTCGTCGGTGTGGGTGGGCGGCATCCGCACGTCCACCACCGCCACGTCCGGATGGTGCTCGGCCACCGCCTTCATGAACGCGTCCGGGTCGGGCACGGCCGCGGCCACCTCGAACCCCTCACCGCCCAGCAGCAGCGCCAGCCCTTCGCGCAACAGGGCGTCATCCTCGGCGATCACGACACGCACGGCAACTCCACCTCGATTCTCGTCGGCCCGCCTGCCGGGCTGTCCAGGGTGAGGACGCCGTCGTGCGCCGCCACCCGGCGGCGGATGCCCGCCAGGCCGGAGCCGTCCCGCTCCGCCGCGCCGCCGTGCCCGTCGTCCTCGATCTCGACGCGCAGCGTGTCGCCGCGCCGGTCCAGCGCCACCCGGGCGTGCGTGGCGCCGCTGTGCTTGGCCACGTTGGTGAGCGCCTCCGCCACCGTGAAGTACGCGGTGGTCTCCACCGACAGCGGCAGCGCGCCCAGTTCGCCCACCGACACCTTGCACGGCACCGGGCAGTCGGAGGCCAGCGCGGCGAGCGAGCCCGCCAGGCCCCTGTCCTGCAGAATCGGCGGCAGGATGCCGCGCACCACGCCGCGCAGCTCGGTCAGCGCCGTCTCGGCGGCTTCCTGGGCGCGGTCCAGCACCGGGCCGGCCGTCGCGGGATCGCGCTCCAGCGCCCGCTTGGCGGCCGCGACCAGCACGACCACGGCCACCAGCCGGTTCTGCGCGCCGTCGTGCAGCGAGCGCTCGATGCGGCGCAGCTCGGCGGCGTGCGCCTGCAGAGCGCCTGCCCGGGTGGCGGTGAGCTGGGCGATCCGGTGCGACAGGTCGACCGACGGGTGCGGCGGCAGCAGCCGCCGCCCGGGCAGCGCCTGCAGCCTGGCCATGCCGGGGCCGATCGTCAGGCTGAGCAGCGCCCAGACCAGGCCGATCAGCGCCGTGCCCGCGATGCCCGTCCATGAGTCGACCGGCAGGTACATGGTGCTGGTCGTCTCGGTCTCGGGAAGCAGCCCGTACCACAGGGGGAACGAGAGGTCCCGCACGGCCATGACCGGGAAGGCGATGCCGAGCAGCCCCAGCACGAGGCCGGACGTCGCGTGCAGGCACAGCCAGCGCAGGTCGCGCCAGGTGGCCGGGTCGCGCCGGGCGGCGCGCACCGCGTCCTGCCAGGTCAGGTCCTCGATGGAGGTCTCGTACGGGCTCAGCGCCTGTTCGCCCCAGCGGCCCAGCCTGACCCGCTCCTTGTCCGCCACCACCCTGGTCATCGCCATCACCGAGGGCAGCAGCGGCAGGCCGATCCAGAACAGCGACGCCGTGCCGACGATCACCCAGCAGGCCACGGTGGCCAGGGCGAGCACGGCGGTGCCGAGGCCGCCCGCGAGGCGGTCGAGCGCCTCGACGGCGTTTCTCATCATCACCGGCCAATCTACGGACAACCGGACAGGCCGTCACTCCAGCCTGCTGTACCGCGGAGAGGGCAGCGGGCGGGATTCTCCGGGGGCTGCGCCGTTCCTAACGTTGCCGCCATGACTGATTCATACAGTTCCTCCGCCGCCCAGAAGTCCGTCATGCCGCGTATGGCCCTGTGGACCGGCCTGGTCGTCAGCGCCGCGGCCAACGTCGTCGCCAACGCCGTCGGCGGGTGGGGCATGCTCGTCGGCGCCGCCACCGGCGTGCTCGCCCTGGCGTGCATCGCCGGCCTCGTCGTCGACCACCGCAACAGGCGCGGCGCGTGACCGGAGCCGTGACTCTGGAGCACGTCAGCAAGTTCCACGGCGGGACGGTCGCGCTCGACGACGTGTCGCTCACCGTCACCGCCGGGCGGTTCCTCGCCGTGGTGGGGCCGCCGGGGTCGGGCAAGAGCGCACTGCTGCACTGCGCGTCCGCCCTCGACCTGCCCACCTCCGGCACGGTCACCGTCGACGGCGTGGACGTCACCGCGCTCGGCGAGACCGAGCGTGACGAGTGGCGGCGCGCGAACGCCGGTCACGTCTTCCCTTCCTGCAACCTGCTGCCGTCGCTCACCGTCGAGCAGAACCTCGCCCTGCCGCTCCGCCTGGCGCGGCTCCGCCCGGACCGGGCGTGGCTGCGGGAGCTGGTCGGCCGGGCGGGGCTGGCCGACCGGCTCCATCTCCGGCCCGCCGAGCTGTCCGGGGAGCAGCGGCAGCGGGCCGCCGTCGTCCGGGCGCTCGCGGCCCGGCCCGCGGTCCTGTTCGCGGACGAGCCCGTTGGAGGGCTCGGGCCCGGCCCCGCCGCCCGGGTCCTCGATCTGCTCGCGGAGCTGGCCGAGGACCTGGGACAGACGGTGGTGATGGCGACGCGCGACGCCGCCGCGCGGGCCCACGACACGCTCACGATGGCAGGCGGAAAGGTCGTCGGCGGCCGGGCGGCGCATGAGGCGCGCGGCTGGGGGTAGCCGCGAGCCTCATGCGGCGGTGGATGGCGACGCGACTCAGGGGTGAGCACGGGCTGCCCATCAGGTTGACGATCGCGTCGGTCACGGTGGTGACCCTCACGATCCCCTTCATGCTGCTGCTCGTGCTGGCCAAGCTGCCGCTCAACCCGCTGGACGCGCGGGTGGCGCACGACCTGCACGCGTACGCGCGGGCCAACCCTCTGGCGACGGACCTGCTCATCGTGTGGACGGACGTGTTCGGGCCGTGGTCGTGGCGGGCCGTCGTGCTCGTGCTGGCGGTCTGGCTGTGGCGGCGGCGGCGCGAGGGCGCGGCCCTGTGGGCGGCGACCACGATCGTGGTGGGCGGCCTGATCGGCTGGCTCCTGAAGATCATCGTGGATCGGGCGAGGCCCAGCCTGCCCGACCCGGTGGCGCTCGCCCCGGGCATGGCGTTCCCGTCGGGCCACGCGCTGCACGCGACGCTCGGGGCCGGGATCCTGCTGCTGCTCGCCCTGCCCCACCTGCCCGCGTGGGGACGGGTCGCCGCGTGGGCGGGGGCCGTCTTCATGATCGTGACCGTCTCGTACACGAGGGTGGCGCTGGGCGTGCACTGGGTGAGCGACGTGCTGGGCGGGGTCGTGCTCGGCGTGGCCGTGCTGGCGGCGACGGTGGCCGCGTTCGAGACCTGGCGGCGACAGCAGGGGCGCAAGCGGGCGTCGCCGCATCTGGAGGGAGTGGAACCCGAGGCGGTGAGGACGGGACATGACCGTTACTGATCTTCGATACTACGCTTTATCCCTGGTCCTGCCGCTGGCGCTGATGGCCGGGGTGACCTTCGCGGCGGGGGAGCTGATCCTCTCCGTGCCCACCGGTGAGGCCGCCGTCAGCGACATGCTGGCCGCCGGGCGGACCGGCCCGTGGAACGCGGCCACCGACTTCGGCAGCAGCCTGTCCGACACCCCGTACATCGTGGCGCTCACCGCGATCTCGGCCCTCGCCTTCCGGTGGGCCTTCGGGCGCTGGCGCGAGTCCGCCTTCCTGGTCGCGGCCGTGTGGAGCCAGTCGCTGATCTTCCTGGCGACGACCGCGGTCATCGACCGGACCAGGCCGGACGTGCCCCACCTCGACCCGGCCCCGCCCACGTCCAGCTTTCCGTCGGGGCACACCAGCGCCGCGGTGGCGTTCTACTGCGGGCTGGCGCTGGTGCTGTCCACGCGGACGCGCCATCCCGTGCTGCGGGTGGCCGTGTGGGTGGTCTCCGTGGGGGCGGCGCTCGCGGTCGCGTTCTCGCGCCTGTACCGGGGGATGCACTTCGTCAGCGACACCGTGTGGGGACTCCTGCTGGGGACCGTGTGCGTCCTGGTCGCGGCCCGGGCGATCCTGTACCGGCCCGCCCCCGCCACGGCGAACCACCGCCGCGCCATGGACGATCTCCTTACGCCCTAAGGTATTCTCTCGTCGAGAATCCTTTACGGCGTATGGAGATGTCATGCCCGAAGCCAGGCTGCACGACGGCAGCACGATCGAGATCGTGGTGCACGGCGCCGGTCCCACGCTGCTGCTGCCCGTCAACCCCAGGCCCGCCGAAGGAGCGCAGGCCGAGGCGATGCGTGCCTGGGGCGCCGACCCCGCGCTGGGGCGCTCGCTCATGGAAGGGCTCGGCGACCAGGTCCGGGTGGCCGCGTTCGACTACGAGGGCCACGTGCTCGCCCACCCGAAGGCCGCGACGCTCACCCCGGACAACGTGGCCGCCGACCTGCTGGCCGTGGCCGACGCCGTGGGAGCCGGCCGGTTCGCCTACTACGGCTACTCCTGGCTCGCCCTCAGCGGGCTGCAGCTCGCGATCCGCACCGACCGGCTCGACGGGCTCGTCATGGGCGGCTACCCGCCCGTCGAGGGCCCGTACGCGGAGATGCTCGACGTGACCAGGGCGACCCTCGCGATGGTGGGGTCGGCGACCGGCGAGGAAGCCACCCCCGGCGACTGGTCGACCGTGGAGGTCGACATGTCGGACGGCCAGGCGAGGCAGTTCGTCACCCTGTACGAGGCGCTCCAGGACTTCGACGACCTGGCCGCGCAGCGGGCGGTCACCTGCCCGAGGCTGTGCTTCGCCGGATCGGCCGACGTGATCGAGTACGACGAGCGGTGGGGCGGCACGCGCGTCGACATCGCCGGGCCGGTCGTCCGCCGCCGGGCCGAGCTGGAGGCGCTCGGCTGGGACGTGGTGGTGCTCGACGGGCTCGACCACGCGCGGGCCATGCAGCCGGCCGCGGTGCTGCCGGTGCTCCGCCCGTGGCTCGCCGCGCACGTGTGAACACCCTGGCCAGGGCAGGGAGACCGCTATGCAGACCTTCCTGCCCTACCCGGACTTCGCCCGCACCGCGGACGTCCTGGACCCGCTCAGGCTGGGCAAGCAACGGGTGGAGTGCCTGCAGGTGCTGCGGGCGCTGACGGTGCCCGGCTACGGCTGGCGGCACCACCCGGTGGTGAAGATGTGGGCCGGGTTCGAGGAGGCGCTGGTGCGCTACGGGCTGGAGGTGTGCCGCCACTGGTGCGCGCTGGGCCGGGCCGACACCTGCGCGGGCACCCTGACGCGGGAGCTGGCCGAGCACTGCGGCACCCCGGCCGCGCGCAGCCAGGCGGAGCTGGCCGGGTCGGGCGAGCTGCCGCCGTGGCTGGGCGACCCCGCCCTGCACCTCAGCCACCGCTCGGCGCTGCTGCGCAAGGACCCGGCGTTCTACCGGCCGATCTTCGGCGACGAGCCGGACGACCTGGAGTACGTGTGGCCGACCTCGGGCCGCCCGCCCGCCTGCATGCCCGACGGCTGAGCGGTGACGCTCCGTATATCGGCAGTCGACCGATACGGACACCACACCCGGTCCGTTTCAGTACTATCGTTCGGCCGGAACCACCACGCGCCTAGGGCTGCCACCCGCGGCCCCGTCTCCCTGGGGAGTCTCGTGACCAGCGGGCTCATCGACGCACCCCCGACCTCCAGCTCGCCGCCGCGCCGCCGCTGGCTGCGGCGGCTGGCGGTCGGCGCCGGTGCGACCGTGCTGCTGGTGACGGCCGCCGGAGTGGGCGTCGTGCTCAAGCTCACCGGCAACGTCCGCCACATCGACGTGACCGGCGAGCTGGGCGCCACCCGCCCGCCCAAGGTCGCCATGACCTCCGTGAACGTGCTGATCGTCGGCTCCGACCAGCGCGACGGCAAGAACGCCCGCTACGGCCACCGCATCGAAGGCGAGCGCACCGACACGATCATGCTGGCCCACCTGTCGTCCCGGCGCGACGACGCGGTCGTGGTCAGCTTCCCGCGTGACTCGGTGGTCCGCCTGCCCGCCTGCCGCCCACGTGAGGGCCACTCCGGCCAGCAGCCGCACGTCGGCATGATCAACGAATCGTTCAACAATGGCGGCATCGCCTGCATCTGGAAGACCGTGGAGTCGCTCACCGGCATCCACATCGACCACTTCGTCAAGGTCGACTTCTCCGGGTTCAAGAGCATGGTCGACGCCATCGGCGGCGTCGAGGTGTGCCTGTCGCGCCGGGTCGACGACGACAAGGCCATGCTCCACCTGCCCGCCGGCCGCCACACGCTCAACGGCGAGCGGGCGCTCGGCTACGTCCGCGCCCGCTACTCCTTCGGCGACGGCTCCGACATCGGGCGGATCCAGCGGCAGCAGCGGTTCATCGCCTCGATGGTGAAGAAGGTGATGAGCGGCGACACGCTCACCGACCCGGCCCGGCTGATCGGCTTCCTCGACGCCGGCACGCGGGCCGTCACCACCGACCCCGACTTCACCCTCGGCGTCATGAAGGACCTGGCCGAGAGCCTCCAGGGCCTGAACGCCGGCCGGATCCGCTTCATCACCACGCCCTGGCACTACTCGACGACCCAGCCGGGCCGCGTCGAGTGGGAGCGCCCGCAGGCCGACCGGCTCTTCCGCATCGTGGCCAGGGACGGCAGCCTCGACGGCGTGCGCGGCGGCCAGACCCGGGTGCCCCGGTCGGAGGTGGCGGTGGAGCTGCGCAACGGCACCTACCGCCGCGGCATCGCCACCGAGGTCGCGGCGGCGCTGGAGCAGCGCGGCTACCACGTCACCCAGGTCGGCGACACCGCGCGCAAGCCGTACCGCAAGTCCGTGATCCTGTACGGGACGAACGGCGAGGCGCGCGTGCCGACACTCGCCCGCGACGTGCGCACGGCCACGCCGCGGGCGGTGCCGGGAGCCCGCACGGCCCGGCTGGTGCTGGTGGTGGGCGACGACTGGCGCGGCCTCAAGCCCCTGGACCCGGCCGACAGCGAGGCGCTCAAGGGCTTCGACGCCACCCACGACACCTGCGCCGCCACCTGATCAGGTCACCCGGGTGCGGGTCCCCAGGTCGGCGCCGAGGCGGGTGAGGGTGTCGGTGAAGGAGCGGCGGGTCTCCTCGGCGAAGCCGGCGAAGAACCGGTTGGCGAGCCCCACGCCCCAGCGCGCCCGCCGGGCGACGTTGTAGACGCGGTGCACCAGCAGCGTCCCCGAAGGGTGCGGCGCGAGCGACCACTCGCCGCGGTACCACCAGCCGCCCTGGAACGCGATCACCGAGCCGGTGACCTCGACCGTGGACGTGTGGCCCGGCGCGTCCTGGACGGTGAACCGCCCGTGGACGTCCCTGCCGCCGGGCAGGAGAGCCCGTGCCAGGGCGGCGCGCACCTGGGCGGCGGGCGCCTCGACGACGCCCGAAACCTCCGTGACGAGCTTCTTCACGGCCGGCTCACCCGGGTGTTCTGGAAGGAGGCGAACCGCCAGCCCTCCGGCGTCCGGACCGCCGTATAGGTGAGGACGGAGTCGCGCTCGGGCGCGGGCTCGCCGTCGACGGTGGACCCGCCGGTGGCGATGACCAGCGCGACCCCGTCGCCGAGCTCCCTGATCGCGGGCTCGCCCCGGCTCTCCAGCTTGATGGGCATCGTGAACAGCTGCCGGTGGGCGTCCTCGATGGCCTGCCGGCCCTTCAGGTTGGCGCCGAAGTAGGTGATGTAGTCGGCGTCCTCGGTGAACAGCGCCGCGTAGGCGGCGGCGTCACCGGCGTTCCAGATCTCGTAGACGCGGTCGAGCAACCGGCGGATCTCAGCGGACATGGCACACTCCCGTGGTCGGCGGCGCCTATCCTGGGACTGCGAGTCTGGACAGGGCAGGCGCCGTGTTCGGATGGGCCGCCGGGGTGTTGGCGCACTCCGGCGGCCGCTTCATTCGTCGAGCAGCTGCTCCATCAGCGACTGTTTGACCGTGCCCGACCAGTCGAGCTCGCCGCGCTCGATGCGGCCGATGACCGTGCGCACCCAGTCGAGCTCGGCGCCGTAGAGGGCGCGGTCACACTCCAGCTCCAGCATGAGCATCTCCGGCAGCCCGTTCTCGGCCAGGGTGGCCAGGTGCGCGTCGATGCCCCCGATCGAGCCCTGGAGCGCGGCCGTGCGGGTGCGCAGCGCCTTGAGCGCGGCCTCCGGAGCCAGCACCCCGATCATCGAGACGGCGGCGACGAACGTGCGCCGGTCGGGCTCCGGCTGCTCCAGCAGCCTGCGCATCCGGACGGTCAGCTCCTGCCTGCCCTCGTCGGTGATCTCGTAGACCGTGCGCTCCGGCCTGCGGCCCTCGCGACCGGTCTCCGCCGGGGTGATCAGCTCGTCCTTGGCCAGCCGGTCCACCGCGTGGTAGAGGCTCCTCGGCAGGCCGGTCACGTAGTCCTTGTGCGTGTCGACGATGAAACGGTGCAGCTCGTAAGGGTGGCTGGCGCGTACCGAGAGCATGGCGAGGACGGTGAGCCCCACCAGGTCGTGGCGTCGCGCCATCATGCCTCCCTCAATAGTGCAATATGCACTATAGCGAAATGCCCGTCTTCAGGGAAGCTCTCCGTCGAGCTGCGCGAAGGCCCTGCCGATGGCGGTACGGGTGACGTCCTCGTCATAGGGGAACTTCCCGATGAGGTCGCGCAGCCCTTCCACGTGGGCGCGACGGGCCAGCTCGGCCACCACCGACAGCTCCTCGTGCTGCCCGATCACGAAGTCGCGGCCGACGACCGCGCCGTGGCCCGGCACGTACACCTGCTCGCGCATGTCGCGCAGCATCCTGGCCGTGGTGCCGGGCCAGTCGAGCGGGTACGCGTCGCCGAACGCCGGCGGCGCGCCCTCCTCGACCAGGTCGCCCGCGAAGACCACGCCCGCGTCGGGCACGTGCGCCGCGATGTCGCCGGAGGTGTGGCCGAGCCCGAAATGGCGCAGGTGGACGATCCGGCCGCCGATGTCGAGCGTGGCGGCCGTGGTGAAGACGTGGTCGGGAGGCACGATCCGCACCTCCTCCAGCTCCGCCCGCCGTTCCCCGCCGAGCGCGGCCACCACGCCGGCCCGGTGGTGGGCCCCGCGCAGCTCGATCTCCTCGGCGCAGCGGACGTGCCCCCAGATCTCCGCCGGGCCGAACATCGCGTTGCCGAAGTAGTGGTCGAAGTGCGCGTGCGTGTTGACGACCGTCCACGGGCTGCCGGTGACCCGGCGGACTGCGGCGACCAGGTCGGCCGCCTCCCGGTGGGACATCCCCGTGTCGAGGACCAGGCACTGGCCGTCGCCGACCACCAGGCCCACGTTCATGTCATAGGACTCGTGGCGGCGGACGTAAACCTGATCGCCGATTTCCTGCCATGGTTCGTTCATGGTGCGATCCCGGAGCGGCGTACCGAAGTCATGATGAAAAGACCTTATTAGGATCGGCACATGGCGCACGACATCCAGGTGGTCATCGACTCACAGGACCCGCACAATCTGGCCGACTGGTGGGCCGACGCCCTGGGCTGGCAGGTCGAGCGGCAGGACGAGGCGTTCATCCGCCGGCAGATCGTGCAGGGCCACGCCACCGAGGCCGACACCGGGTTCCACAAGGGCGCGCTGGTGTGGAAGGAGGGCACCGCGATCCGCCACCCGGCCGGGCTGGAGCGCGCCCCGCGCGTGCTGTTCCAGCTCGTGCCGGAGCGCAAGACGGTCAAGAACCGGATCCACCTCGACGTCCGCGCCGGGGCCGGCAGCATCGACGCCGAGGTGGAGCGGCTGGTCGGCAAGGGTGCGAAGGTGCTCCACGAGGGGCGGCAGGGCCCCACCCGGTGGGTGACGATCATCGATCCGGAGGGCAACGAGCTCTGCATCGCCTGATGCGTGAGTTCTCCGGCGAGGGGTAACAGAAGGATCTCTGTCCGGAATCTGGAGGGCCTACGTGGATGTGCCGGCGCTCATATGGTGGCTGACGGTCCTCGGGATCGCCGGCCTCCTGCTGTTCGACTACGTCTTCCACGTACGCAAGGCGCACATCCCCACGCTCAGGGAGGCCGCGGCCTGGTCGGCCGCCTACGTGGGCATCGCCGTCGTGTTCGGGCTCGGCGTGTGGGTCTTCGGCGGCGGCGACATGGGGGCCGAGTACTTCGCCGGTTACATCACGGAGAAGGCGCTCTCGGTCGACAACCTGTTCGTGTTCCTGATCATCATCGCGAGTTTCCGGGTGCCCAGGGCCGACCAGCAGAAGGTGCTGCTGTTCGGCATCACGTTCGCGCTGGTGGCGCGGACCGGGTTCATCTTCCTGGGCGCGACGCTGATCAACACGTTCGCCTGGGTGTTCTACATCTTCGGCCTGATCCTGCTCTTCACCGCCGGACACCTGGTCAGGCCGGAGAGCGAGGAGAGCCACAAGGGCGACAACTTCGTGGTCCGCCTGGCCAGGCGCTTCCTGCCGACCTCCGAGCACTACGACGGCGACAAGCTGACCACCGTCGAGAACGGCAGGCGCGTCCTCACGCCGATGCTCCTCGTCATGGTGGCCATCGCCGGCACCGACCTGCTGTTCGCGCTCGACTCCATCCCGGCCATCTTCGGCCTCACCCAGAACGTCTACCTGGTCTTCACCGCCACCGCGTTCTCCCTGCTGGGCCTGCGTCAGCTCTACTTCCTCATCGACGGCCTGCTCGACCGGCTCATCTACCTCTCGTACGGGCTCGCCGCGATCCTCGGGTTCATCGGCGTCAAGCTCTTCCTGCACGCCCTGCACGAGAACAGCGTGCCGTTCATCAACGACGGCGAGCCCGTCCCGGTGGTCGAGATCCCCACCGGCCTGTCCCTGATCGTGATCGTCACCCTCCTGACGATCACCGTCTTCGCCTCTCTGGCCAGCACCAAGGGCCGGGCGCAGAACATGTCCTCGGCCACCCGCCGCTACGCCACGAGGCTCCTGGACGAGGAGTGCTCCCCAGAGGAGTGCGCGCACTTCTACCGCAGGCTCCAGGACGAGGAGGAGGAGCTGCGCAGGCTGCCGGAGAAGTACCGGGCGAAGATCCGCGAGGACGAGCAGCTGATGAACATGCTGCGGCGGGTCCACGAGAAGTACGGGCCCGAGGAGGCCCGCCGGCCGAGGTGAGCGGTCAGCGCGTCCGGGCCATGAGCAGGCGCCAGATCGCCAGCTGGACCAGGGCCAGCGTGAGCGAGAACGGCATGAGCGTCCACACGCCGACGCCTTCGGCGACCGCCCCGGCCAGCCACGGGAACGCCGCGCCGCCGACGACCGACACGCCGTTCATGACGCCGATGGCGGTGGGCACCAGCCTGGCCTCCGTGAGGTTCGGCACCACCGCCATCGCGGTCGGGAACACCGGCCCGAGGAAGAACCCGAGCAGCGCCAGCCCCGCGCCCGCCACCAGACCGACCGGGGCCGCCCAGATCAGCGCCACCGACGCCGCGATCCCGGCCAGGCACGCGTACGCCATGGCCGCCGTGGTCCAGCCGAGCCGGGCGGCGACCGGGCTGATCAGGAACCGCCCGGCGGTCAGCCCCAGCCAGTAGCCGCTCACCATCGGCCCGGCCACCTCGGCGGCCTGGGCGTGCTCGTCCACCAGGAACGTGAACCCCCAGTTGCCCACGGCCGTCTCCAGCCCCACGTACACGGCGAGGAAGGCGCAGGCCAGCACCACCGCGGGCGAGCGCAGCGCCGTGCCGAGCAGCCCGCTGCGCGCCCCCTCTTCCTGCGACGCGGCCGCCTCCTTCGGGTACGTGAGCCCGAACGCCACCGTCAGCGGCGCGAACAGCCCGGCCAGGACCAGCCACACGGCGTTCCACGGCGCGAACGTCAGCATCCACGTCGCCAGCAGCGGCCCCACCAGCGCGCCGACGCCGAAGAACGCGTGCAGCCGGTTGAGCAGCGTGGTCGCCGACGGCAGCCCAGCTAGGTACGCGTTGAGCACCGCCTCCAGCAGCCCCGTCCCGTAACCGGCCACCACCTGCACCGCC
The DNA here is from genome assembly GCF_044458265.1 of Nonomuraea sp. NPDC050478. Classification (NCBI taxonomy): domain Bacteria; kingdom Bacillati; phylum Actinomycetota; class Actinomycetes; order Streptosporangiales; family Streptosporangiaceae; genus Nonomuraea; species Nonomuraea sp. NPDC050478. Next base: position 942,511 of record NZ_JBITHT010000001.1, read on the forward strand.
ACGAACACCAGGAACGACGGCCGCACCCCCAGCACCAGCGCCGACAGCACGAACGAGCCCGCGCCCGCGAGCAGCGCCAGCCGCGTCCCGTACCGCTGCACGAGCGCCCCGGACGTCGACCCGGCCAGCAGGTAACCGGCGGAGAAGGTGAAGAACGTGATGCCGATCGTCGCCATGTCGACGCCGTAGTCGGCGATCTGCGTGGGCAGCAGCACCCCCGCGACCCCGGCGCTCACCCCGACCAGGACGAAGGCGACGTACGAGAGGAGGACGGGACCGCGCACGACCGACACGTCCGCCGATGCTACTGGAAGAGATCATCCACCGGCAGGGGTCAGAGCACCTGGAGCAGCGACTGTTCCCTGGCCGCGGACGGCTCGGTCAGCCGCTCGGTGACGCGGCCCCGCCGGTCGAGCACGGCCCAGGTGTTGGCGGCCTGCCCGCGCACCCGCACCACCAGCCGGCCGTCCGCCAGGTAGAAGGCGCCGATCGCCCTCTTCACCGGGATCGGCACCCGGCGTCCGGTGACGGTGTCGACCACCGTCGGCGTGAACCACACCGGCCAGCCGCCGTCACCGCCCGGGTCGTCGGGGCCGAGCGTCCGCACCACCACGTAGCGGCCGCCCGGCGACAGGCTCTGCACATGGTTGGCCAGCTTCACGCCCTTGACCCTGACCGACTTCCCCGTCTTCACGTCGAGGCGGTAGACGCCGTCGGTGGTGCCGGCGTATCCGGCGAGGTAGCGGCCGTCGGGCGACCACGTCAGGTGGCACACGCCCCGCGTCTTCCCCAGCACCTTGGAGGTCCGCCCGTCGGTCACCCGCACCTTCGAGCCCGTCACGTACGCGACCCGCCGGGAGTCGGGCGACCAGGCGGGGGTCAGGCACGGCGTGCCGTCCTGCACCCGGCGTGCCACGGTCGTCACCTTGCCGCCGTCGCGCACCCGCAACGCGCCGCCCGCGACGTAGGCGACCTTCCGCCCGTCGGGCGAGGCCGCGAACTGCACGCTGTCCTTCAGCTCCGCCAGCGTCTTCAGGCCGGAGCCCGGGCGGTGGTGGGCGATCCGGTAGCCGTCGTCGTAGCGGGCGTAGACGGCGGCCCCGCTCACCGGCCCCGTCCGCTCCGCCGCCTGCGCCGGGGGTACGGCGGTGACCACGAGCGCCACGGCGCCCAGCACGCTCACGAACTTCACGACAGCCTCCCGTTGTCCGTCCACGTGTGTAGGACGCCCCGGATCCACCCGGGGTTCGCGCGTGATCCTCCCACGGGCTATCCGGCGGGCGTGAGCCGGATGATCCGCACCTCGCCCGCGGGGAGTTCGCCGGTGAACGGGTCGCCGGTGGCCAGGTCGGTGCCGGTGGCGTCGACCGTCGTGTCCGCGCCGGTGTGGTTGATGGCGAACAGGTAGGCCGGGCCGTCCGGGTGGGCCCGCCGCACCAGCTCGACGCCGGGAGCCGCCGGGGCGGTGACGCCCGCCTCGTCGCAGACCGTGCGGAGCACGGCCGCCAGGTCGTCGCCCGCGAGCAGGGTGGTCAGGTAGTGGGCCGTCCCGTCGCCCCAGGCGTTGCGGGTCCAGGCGGGCTCGCCGGTGGCGTACGTGTCGAGCACCTTGGCGGTGGTGGTGTGCGCGGTCTCGGTCCACACGGTCCCGGTGCCGCCGCCCGACAGCGTGACGCTCTCCCCCGGCTCCAGCGGGAAGAACTCCTCCACGGTCACCCCGAACAGGTCGCGCCAGGCGCCCGGATAGCCGCCGAGCCTGACGCGGTCGTGCTCGTCGACGATGCCGCTGTACGGGCCGGCCAGGGCGGTCCCGCCGGCGGCCACGAAGCGTTCGAGACCGGCGGCGCCGTGGTCGCTGACCAGGTAGAGCGAGGGCGCCAGGACCAGGCGGTAGCCGGACAGATCGGCTTCCGGGTGGACGACGTCGCAGGTGACGCCCTGCTTCCAGAGCTCGGCGTACCAGCTCTTGATCACCTCGACCGGCTTCAGCTCGGTGGTGGGCTGGGCCGGGTGGTCCTGCGCCCAGACGCTCGCGTGGTCGAGCAGGATCGCGACGTCGGCCTCGACCGTACTGCCTGCCACCTCGGCGGCGGCGCCGAGGAGCGTGCCGAGGGCGGTCACCTCGCGCCAGATCTTCGTGCCGGTGCCGGCGTGCGGGAGCATCGCCGAGTGCCACTTCTCGGCCCCCGCCCTGGACGCCCGCCACTGGAAGAACATGATCGCGTCCGCGCCCCTGGCCAGGTGCTGCACCGAGTTGCGGCGCAGCTCGCCGGGGCGCTTGGCGCGGTTGACCGGCTGCCAGTTGACCGCGCTGGTGGAGTGCTCCATCAGCAGCCACGGCCGGCCGCCGCCGAGCGAGCGGGCGTAGTCGGCGGCGAACGCCAGGTCGATGTGCGGGTCGGGGCCGATCAGGTAGTGGTCGGTGGAGACGATGTCCACCTCCTTGGCGAAGGACCAGTAGTCCATGTCCCAGTGCGCGCCCGCCATCATGTTCGTGGTGGCCGGCACGTCCGGCGACAGCCCGGCGAGCAGGTCGCGCTCGGCGCGGTAGAGGTCGAGCAGCGCGTCCGAGCTGAACCTGCGGAAGTCGAGCTGCTGCCCCGGGTTGGTGAACGACGGGGTGGCGCGCGGCGGCAGGATCTGCTCCCAGGCGCTGTAGCGCTGCGACCAGAAGGCGGTGCCCCAGGCGTCGTTGAGCGCGTCCAGCGTCCCGTGCCTGCCGCGCAGCCAGGCGCGGAAGGCGTCGGCGGAGGCGTCGCAGTAGCAGCGGGCGTTGTGGCAGCCGTACTCGTTGTGCACGTGCCACAACCTGAGCGCCGGGTGCCCGCGGTAGCGCTCGCCGAGCCGCTCCACCACGCGCAGGGCCTTGTCGCGGTAGATCGGCGAGCTGGGGCAGAAGCCCTGGCGGCTGCCGTGGTGGAGCCGCCGGCCGTCGGCGTCCACCGGGAGCGCCTCGGGGTAGGCGTGGCCGAACCAGGGCGGCGGCGAGGCGGTCGGCGTGGCGAGAAGGGCGCCGATGCCGTTGTCCGCCAGCAGGCCCAGGACCCGGTCCAGCCAGCCGAACTCGAACCTGCCCTCGACCGGCTCCAGCAGCGCCCAGGAGAAGATGCCGACGCTGACCTGGTTGACGCCGGCCTCGCGCATCAGGGCGACGTCCTGGGCCCAGATCTCCTCGGGCCACTGCTCCGGATTCCAGTCGCCGCCATAGCCGATCAAGGCTCCTCCTCCTGTCGGTGCTTCAGAGGAGGATTAAAACGTTCTTCCTTCTACCGCACAAGCCCAGGGGGAAGCCCTCGCTTACGCTCAGGGTTGATGCTTGATTCGATTCAAGCCCCGGCGCCCACCGGGAACGAGTGGTGCTCGTGCGCCACCACCCACCGCCCACCCTCCCTGCGCAGCCCGAACGTGAGCCGGAGCAGGACCTTCGGGTCGTCGTCCGGCATCCCGCAGCGCAGCAGCGCGTACGCGTACGCGACGTCCTCGCCTGCGGTCACCTCCAGCGAGACGATGTCGTACGTGGCCCCCGCCGCCTGCCAGGTGAAGAACTCCGGCCAGGTGCGCCGGTAGGCCTCGATGCCGCGCACCCCTTCGTAGGGCGGCGGCACGTCGAACATGACGATGTCGTCGGCGTGGTCGGCGACCACCCCGTCCAGGTCGCCGGCGTGCGCGGCGCGCGCCCACCGCTCGACGAGTTCCCTGATCCGCTGGTCATCGGTACGCATGAGCTCCGGCCTTTCCTTGGATGGTCTCCCTCACCCGTACAACCCGGCCGGATCGGGAAACTCATCGCAGCTCGGCCGGCAACCCGAACGCCGTCAGGTCGGCCTCCAGGAACGACACCACCTCGGCCACCCGTCCGTCCCGCACGGCCAGCACGTCCAGCCCGCCGGGGACGTACGCGGTCCCGTCCCAGCGGTACGTGCCGAACGCGAGCTGACCGTTGGCCCGCGCCGGCACGAACCGCCAGCGCTCCCGCCGCGCCGCCTCCATGAGGAAGCCGCGGACGGCGTCGTGGCCCGCGTACCACTCGACCCGCGGCGGCATCGAGTATCTGATGTCCTCGGTCAGCATCGCCACGATCGCCTCGACGTCGCCCGCCTCCCACGCCGCCGCGTACCGCCTGGCCAGCTCCCGCTGCCCGCCGGCGCCCAGCTCGCGCCGCTGCGTCGTACCGGGCAGCAGGCCGGCCACGGCCTTGCGGGCGCGTTGCAGCGCGCTGTTGGCGGCCGGGACCGTCGTGTCCAGCAGGCCCGCCGTCTCGGCGGCGGTGTAGCCGAGCACGTCGCGCAGCAGCAGGGCGGCCCGCTGCACCGGGGGCAGGTGCTGCAGCGCGGCCACGAACGCCAGCTCCACGCTCTCCAGCTCCACGGCCCGCGCCTCCGGGCCCATCAGCCGGTCCGGGTACGGCTCCAGCCACGCCACCTCGGTCGCCCCGGGCCGCAGGTCCGCGGGCAGCTCCCGGCGGCCTCTCCGCTCGGCCAGGGTCAACGCCCGGTTCGTCGCGATCCGGTAGAGCCACGGGCGGAGCGAGCCGTCCCGGTCCTCGAACCGGCCGATGCTCCGCCATGCCCGGTCGAGCGTCTCCTGCACGGCGTCCTCCGCGTCGTGCACCGAGCCGAGCATCCGGTAGCAGTGGGCGCGCAGCTCGTCCTGAAACGGGCCGACGAGGCTGCCGAACGCCCTCTCGTCGCCGCCGCGCGCCGCCTCCAGCAGCTCGCCGTACTCCATGCGACCGGCCTGCCCTTCCGTCCGTACGGTGACACGTCCACGGCCGTCAGAACAGCGTCGGCGGCTCGGCCGGGACAGGCTCGGGCAGCAGCTCCACCTGCGGCAGCCGGGCGCGCACGGCGTCGTGGAAGCGGCGGGCGAGCGTCAGGGCCTCGGCGTTGTCGGGGGTGTGCACGAACACCGTCGGCGAGCGGCCCTCACGCAGCCACTCCGTCACCACGCCCACCCAGTGGCCCCACCCCTCCACCGTACGGTCGACGTCGTCGCGGCCCAGGTAGCGCACGATCGGCCGGTCCGTGAGCGCGGCCGACCGGCGTGGCACCCGCGGCTTCTTCACCCAGGCGTCGCGCTCGGCGTCGGTGGCCGGCGGGGTCTCGAAGAGCGTCACCGTGTCGAACGGCACCCACTCGGCGCCGGCCCGGCCCAGCACGCCTTCCAGCGACCGGACGGCCCGCGCGTCCTCGAAGAACGCCTTGTGCCGCACCTCGACCGCGTAGCGGTAGGACTGCGGCAGCCGGTGCAGGAACGCCGCCAGCGTCCCGAGGTCACCGGGACCGAAGGATCCGGGCAGCTGGATCCACAGGGCGTGCGTCCTCGGGCCCAGCGGCTCGATCGCGTCCAGGAACTCGCGCAGCGGCTCGTCGGCCCCCGAGAGCCGGCGCTCGTGCGTGATCGTCTTGGGCAGCTTCACCACGAACCGGAAGCCGGGCGCCGTCTGGGCCGCCCACGTCTCCACGGTGCTCCTGGCCGGTGTCGCGTAGAACGTCGTGTTGCCCTCGACGGCGTTGCACCAGGTGGCGTAGGCCCGCAGCCGTTCCGCCGGCGGGAGCGGATGCGGCAGGAACCGGCCCTGCCACGGCCCGTGCGTCCACATCGCACAACCCACATGAAGCCGCATTCGCCCCACGTTACCGGGCTAGGGGACGACGACGATCCGGCCCCGGGCCGTGCCCCCGGTCAGGTAGCGGAGGGCGGCGGGGGCCTCCTCCAGGGGGAACGCGCGGTCGACGACCGGGGTGAGCCCGCCCGTCTCCAGCAGCTCCGTGAGCACGGCCATCGACTCCTTCCTGGGCGGCGGGGACCCGGTCGGTTTCGGCAGCTGCCGGTGGAACATGGACTGGGCCATCAGCTTGATCATGCGCGGCAGGCTGCCGAGCACCTGATGGCCCCCGGCGCCGTAGTGGTCGTGACCGATGAGAACGTACGTGCCTTCCGGCTTGAGCACGCGGCGGCATTCCGCGAACGGGTGATTGCCCGGGATGTCGAAGACGAGGTCGTAGCGCTCGCCGCGCCGGGTGAAGTCCTCCTTGGTGTAGTCGATCACGTGGTCGGCGCCGAGCGAGGTCGCCAGGTCGAGCTTGGAGGTGTGCTCGACGCCCGTCACCGTCGCGCCGCGGGCCTTGGCGATCTGCACCGCGAGCCCGCCCACGCCGCCGGCGGCGCCGTTGACCAGCACCTCGCCCAGCGGGCCCGGCGGGAAGTTCATCAGGGTGATGAGCCCGGCGGTGGGCACGGTCGCGGCCTGCTCGAAGCTCACGTCGCCGGGCTTGGGCGCCAGGTTGTCCTCCCGTACGGCGACGTACTCGGCGAAGGTGCCGCCGTTCTTCCACTGCATGCCGTGCAGGGTCTCGCCGAACACCTCGTCGCCCGGCCGGAACCGCGTCACGCCCGCGCCCACCGCCTCGACCACCCCGGCCATGTCCGTGCCGGGAACGCGGACCTTCGGCCGGCGCAGCCCGGACCCCATGACGCGGAGGACGTACGGCCGGCCGGTCACGACATGCCACACGTCGGGGTGCACGGAGGCGGCGCGCACCCGGACGAGCACCTCGTCGTCCTTCACCGCCGGCATGTCGATGTCACGTAATTTCAGGACATCGAATGAGCCATACGCTTCCTGCACGATCGCTCTCATGCCGCCATTCTGCGTCGGCGGCGAACCCGGCGCTGGATCATGTCCGAACTGACGACATTCCCAAGTATTCGGACATGTAGGGCCGTGGGCCCGGAGGAGCGGCGGGCCTGGCGGTGATAGTCGGCGATATGCACGTCGCAAGCGAGACACCCGTATCCCCCGCCGCCCGATTGCTCAGGTCGCTGCCGCACCGGTGGCCGACGCTGGCCGGGCTCGCCTTCGCCGCATTCTCCGGGCTGAACATGGGAGACGCGCGGGACGAGGGGATGGTGGTGTTCCTCGCCGCGCTCGTCTACCTGGCCACCGCCGTCATCGGGAAGCCGGGCGTGGTGTGGACGCTGTTCTGCATGTCCGTGGTGGGGGTGACGGCGCTGCGGCTGTTCGACCTGGACGTGTGGCCGGCGCTGGTCGCGAGCGCCGTCACCCTGGCCGCGCTCGGCCTGGTCAACGGCATGCTGGGCGAGCCAGGGCTCAGGGCCGGCCAGCTCCCCGCGATGCTGGTGTTCGGCGGCGCCGCCCTGGTCGGGCTCTCCCTGCCGCCCGTCCTGGGCGGCTGCCTCGTCGCCGCGGCCCTGATCGGGCACGTCGTGCTGGACGTGATCGTCTGGCGGGCGGACAAGGTCGTGACCCGTTCGCTCGCCGAGTTCTGCGCCGTCCTCGACCTCACCCTCGGCGTGACCATCCTGCTCGTCGTCCTGACCTGACCGGACGCTCAGGGGGAGGCCCGCGCCGGTGAGGTGGGGCGCAGGGCGGCCTCGACGATGCGGAGCGCCTCGTGCGGGTCGATGCCGACGCTGGCGACCACGGCCGCGTAGTCGGCGGCGGCGCGGCGGGCGCGTTCGCGGCCCTCCTCGCCGGCGGCCGACACGAACGACCCGGCCCGGCCCCGGGTCTCGATCAGCCCCGCCTCCTCCAGCTCCCGGTACGCCCTGCCCACCGTGTTGACGGCCAGCCCCAGGTTGGCCGCGAGCTGGCGGATCGTCGGCAGCCGGGAGCCGACGGGCAGCGTGCCGTCGTGGATCTGGCCGGCGAGCTGGGCGCGCAGTTGCTCGTACGGAGGGACGGGTGAGGCCGCGTCGATGACGATCATGAAAGGCTCATCACGCGCCGCGCCGTCGTCACGCTCGACGGCGTCCGCATGGTGATCACGATGAGCGCGATCATCCCGATGATCACGAGGGCGATCGACGCGACCTTCCACCAGAGGGGCGCGGCGCCGAAGATCAGCACCACCGGCAGCGACCACGGCACGGTCGGCATGCCGGCCTCGCGCGCGTCCTCGATCCGCATGATGACGTCGGCGGTCAGCGAGGCCTCGTCCTCGGCGACGATCGGACGCGCCAGCAGGTCGCGCAGTTGCAGGACGATCCCGGCGCCGGCCCCGGCGACGCCGACCAGCACGACCAGGGCCGCGTACCGCGCGTCGGCGTCCTGGACGGTCAGCGCGCTCACCACGAGCGCCGTCGCGCCGGCGAAGGTGGCGACGATGAACACGGCGCGCGGCCGGCCGAGCAGGGCCTGCCAGCCGGGCTGGGCCAGGTGGGCCGTCCGGCGCGGCAGGGCCTCGCCGGCCCGCCGGTCGACCCTGCGCACCCACCGGTCGAGCAGCGCCTGCGCCAGCAGCATCCCGACCACCAGCACGATCAGGATCAGCACCGGCACCATGGCGTGCAGCCCGGATTCGCCGGAGACGTAGGCGAGGGCGGCCCCGATGAACAGGCCGGCCGGCAGGATCGCGTTGGCGAGCCGCGCCCGCCGGCGCACGGCGAGCCGCACGGCCAGCAGCGGCGTCGGCCGGACGTCGGGCAGGCCGTGGCCGGTCAGCCAGATCTCCGCCATCTTCAGGTCCTCCGGCCGCACCGCCGGGCCGTGACCGGATAACGCGTCGCTCGACATGACCCCTCCAGTTTGTCGCAAGCATTGTCTTAATATGATGCGTCAAAGGTTGCGACAAATCAAGCGCGTGGTAGAACCCTCGGTGTGGAGGATCGACTACGGACACCCGGTGAGCTGCCCCGGCGCGAGGCGGCCGAGGCGGCGCGGGTGCGGTCCGCGCGGTGGATGGCGGTGTTCTCCCCCGCGGTGATCCCGCCACTGCTGCAGACGGCGGACTACGCGCGACTGGCCATCGGCCCGGACCCGGACGACACGGACGACGCGGCCGACGCGGCCGAGGCGGTGGCCGCCCGGGTCGACGCGCAGGCGGTGCTCTTCGAAGAGGGCCGGCGGTTCGCGTTCGTGCTCACGGAGGGCGCGGTGCGCACCCGGCCGGGGTCGCCGTCCCTGATGCCGGCGCAGCTCGACCGGCTGATGGAGGTCTCGGCGCTGCCGCACGTCCGGCTCGGCGTCGTCCCCTGGAAGGCGGAGGCGCCGGCCTTCCCGCTCCACGGGTTCACCATCTACGACGGCACGGTGAGCGTGGTCGAGACCCTGACCGGTGATCTCACCCTGACCGGGGCGTCCGAGATCGCCGCCCACGAGGAGGCCTTCGAGGCGTTCGCCGCCGCCGCGGTGTACGGCGACGAGCTGCGCGACCTGCTGGCCGACATCGCGACGGACTACCGCACGCTGATCGACCGACTCAAGGCCCGTTGAACCACCGCGCGCCCGGACCCGTCTCAGAGGCATGAGAGGTGCCCTGCTCGTCGCCGTGCTGGTGACCGTCGTTTCCTGCGGGACGGCCCCGGCCGCGACCGTCACGCGATACCAGGCCGAAGGCACCGTGCTGTCCGACGACGAGCACGGACCCCAGCTCTGCGACCTGGTCATGGAGTCCCTTCCGCCCCAGTGCGGCGGGATCGACCTGGCCGGGTGGGACTGGGAGGCGGTCGAGCACTCGGCCCAAGGGGGCGTGCGGTGGGGCGAGTACCACGTGGTCGGCACCTGGGACGGCGCGAAACTGACGCTCACCGAGCCGCCGCGCCCCGCCGGGCAGCGCGACGCTCCGGGCGGCGGGCCGGACTTCACCTCGCCGTGCCCGCGACCCGAGGGCGGCTGGCGCCCGGCCGACCCGGCGAAGGCCACCCAGGAGGCGATGGAGGCCGCGCTCGCCAGAGCCCAGGAGCTTCCCGGCTACGCGGGCAGCTGGCTGGACCAGAGCTACCTGGAGGAGATGGAAGGCGACCCTGGGTCGGTCGAGCGCCACGGCAACGACCCGAAGCGGCTCGTCCTGAACGTCCGCTTCACCGGCGACCCCGCCGCTCACGAGGCCGCGATCCGCGAGCTCTGGGGAGGCGCGCTGTGCCTGAGCCCGGCCGAGCACACCGAGGCCGAGCTCCAGGCCGTGCGGGAGCGGGTGGAGAAGGAGGTGGAGGGCCTGCGATCGGCCTCTGTCGACATCCTCGCGGGACGGGTCGAGGTAGGGGTCTGGGTAGTCACTCCGGAGCTGGAGCGAGAGGTCGCCGAGCGGTACGGGGAAGGGCTGGTCCACCTCTCGGGCATGCTCCGACCGGTGTGATCGGCCCCGGGAGGTCCCGGGGCCGATCAGCGGGTGGTCAGTCCTTGGCCACCGGTCTGAGGATCTTCCAGAGGAACCAGGCGACCGCCTTGCCCTTGCCGACGCCCGGGGTGTCCGACTCGAAGGGCTTGCTCGCGGGGCCGTGCCCGGTGCCCTGCCAGGGCATGAGCTCCGACTCGCTGCGCGCGGTGCGGGTGTGGGCGCCCAGCTCCTCCGGACTGTAGCGGCGTGCTCCCATCTGCTCGTCGATGGAGCGTTTCTGCTCCTCGGAGAGCCCTCTTCGGGGCTGGGACTGGTTACTGGACGGATTTCGCTGGGCCTTGGGCGGGTTCGCGCGTTGTTGCGCCCGGCGGGTGGTGGGCCGGTGGTTGGGTCTGGCCCTGGCCGGTTTCGGACGCTGGGCGACGGCGCGTTTGACCTTCGCCGCGGTTCTGGCGCGTGCCCTGGACGCGGCCGCCCGTGCGCGTGACGCCGCGGCGCGGGCGCGGGCCCGTGCGGCCGCCGCGCGGGCTCTCGCCGCGGCCGCTCTGCGCTTGACCGCCTCGGCGGCGGCCTTGCGCATCTTGGCGATGGCCTTCTTCCTGGCCTCGGCGGCGGCCTTCTTCTTGGCCTGGGCGATGGCCTTCTTCCTGGCCGCCTCGATCGCCTTGCGCCGGGCCTCGGCGGCGGCGCGGCGGCGGGCGGCGGCGAGCGCGGCGCGCCGGGCGGCGGCAGCGGCTGCCCTGCGGGCCGCGGCGATCGCCGCCCGCCTGGCCGCGGCCTGGAGGGCGATCCGCAGCGCGATGCCGGCGGCGAACCAGAACAGCTGCCCGTCGGGGTCGGTCGCGGAGACGGGGCTGTTGCCGGCGTAGGCGTAGCCGTGCAGTTGCTGCGGATCCTGCTCGTCGATGACCGGGTCCACGGACAGGAACCGGCCGATCACCGGGTCGTACTCGCGGGCGCCCAGGTGCACGAGCTTGGTCGTCGGGTCCACGGTCCCGCCGACGAACCCCCGTTCGCCCGGCCACCAGGTGGGCGGGGTGCCCCGGTCGGCGCCGAAGGGGGTCTGGCGGCGGATCGCCACCGCGCCGCTGTCGGCGTCGACGGCGGCGTTGGCGGTGCCGTGGTGGTCGCTGGCGAAGAAGTGGACCTTCCCCGCCGAGTTGCGTACCGCCACCGCCTCGCCGTTGACCGTGTAGTAGCGGGTGCCCTCCACGGTCTGCTTGGCCTGGTCGAGCCGCAGCTCCAGGTCGTCCACGTACAGGACGGTGTCGGTGGGGGTGCGGCGGATCAGCCGGTCGCCGTCGGCGTCGTAGACGAACGAGGTGGTCTTGCCGGCCTCGGTGACCGATTCGAGGTTGCCCTCGGCGTCCCAGGTGAGCTGCTGGGAGGAACTGCCGGTCCGGCGCACGATCGTGTTGCCCGCGGCGTCGTACTCGTAGGAGGACGACTGCTCACCGGCCGGGCCGGTGGGCGTGACGGACGCGAGCGCGTGCGGCCGGGGCTGCCCGGCGGCCGGGTAGGCGTAGTCGCGGACGACCTGGGACCGGCCGCCGAAGGCGTGGTGGGTCTCCTTCGTCCGGTTGCCGGTGGAGTCGTAGGCGTAGCTGGTGGCGTACGGCGCGACGCCGCCGATCAGGGTGGAGCGCGGCTCAGGGACGGCGCAGGCGTCGGTGGCCGTCCACGCGGCGCTGAGCCGGCGCCGGTGGTCGTAGGTGAAGCACTGGGTGTCGGCGGACGCCCGGTCGGCGATGCGGGTGACGTTGCCCGTCGCGTCGTAGGTGTAGTTCAGGTCCAGGTCGGAGGCGGTTCCGATGTCCCTGTCGAGCTGGGAGCGGATGAGCCTGCGGGTGCCCTCCTCGTGGGTGTAGGTGAGCCACGTCTTGCGCGCGCCGGTGCTGAGCTCGTACTGGAGCGTCTCGCCGAGCTTGCCGTAGCGGGCGTCGGTGACGTACGTGGACAGGCCCTCGACCTTGGTGGGCTGGCGCAGCGCGTCGTACCCGTAGGTGACGGTCTCCGCCGGGAGGCCGCCGGCCTCCGGGAACGTGATGGACTGCACCTGGTCGTCGGCGGTGTAGCGGGTGTTGAAGAGGTACGTGCCGGCCAGCGGGCCTTCGCGTGCCGGGATGGTGACGCTCTGGCGGAGGGTGCGGTACTCCCGGTCGATGGCCTCGATCTTGGCGGAGTAGGCCTGCCCTCCGGCGTACCTGACCGTCTCGGCCAGGTGGCCCTTGGCCAGCACGTCGTAGCGCCACTCGGCCAGCAGCGGCCCGGTGGCCGAGCCCTCACGGGTCGAGGTCCTGCGCCCGAGCAGGTCGTAGGCGTGCACGAGGGTGCGGCCGCGGGCGTCGGTGCTGGACACCTCCTCGTCGAGGTCGTTGAAGACGCGGGTGGTGACGCCCTTGTCCGGGTCCTCGGTCTTGATCTCGCGGTCCCGCAGGTCGTAGTGGTGCCGCCACACGTTGCCCGCGGAGTCGGTCACGGTGGCGAGCCGGCCCGCCTTGTCGTAGGTGTACTTGGTGGCCTCGTACTCGCCGGTCGGGGTCGAGCCCTTGTACTGGCGCAGCTCCACGCCCCGGCCCTCGGCGTCGGCGATGAGGGTGGCGGCGCTCTCGCCGGGCGGCGGGGTGACGTGCGCCCGGTCGGCGGCGCGCCGGACGGTGGACTTCCACTTCTCCTGGCCCTTGACGCGGAAGCTCTGCGAGACCATCTCGCCGGCCCCGTCGAAGGCGGTGACGACCTGGCCGGCGACGTCGTCGTCCGACACCGCGAACACGTTCGTCTCCGGGTCGCCGGTGGCGTAGTAGCCCTCGTTGGTCTTGGCCACCTCGCCGATGGAGTTGTGGAAGGTGTCGGTGATGACCCGCCCGCCGCCGGGCGCGGGCTCCTGGGTCTGGCGCGGGCGCATCAGCCCGTCGTAGAGCTCGTGGCTGGCGATGTACGTGCCGTCGGTCGCGAGCGTCCTGGTGGTGACGACGTTCGGGCCGTCGGTGCGGATCAGGTAGGAGTACTCGGTGTTGGGCGACTGGCCCGCCGCCTTGTTCCTGTCGTTCTGCCACACCTTGACCAGGCGGCCGAGCGGGTCGTGCTGCAGGTCGGCGCGGCGGCCGTTCTCGTCCTCCTCCGCGACCGGCTCGCCCCAGGCGGGCTCGACGTAGGTGACGTCCGAGTGGCCGAGCGGGTTGGCGGAGCGCACCTCGGTCGCCTGCGCGCCGGTCGCGGGCACGTACGTGGTCGTGGTGGAGCCGCCGGCCGCGTCGGTCTCCGACGTCTCGCGGCCGTAGGCGTCGTACGTGCGCGCCACGTCCAGCACGTACCGCGGCGTGCTCCCCTCGTACGAGGCCAGCTCCTCCTCGCGGGTCACGTCGCCGCGCAGCGGCGGCTGCCCGAACGCGCGCCCGTCGAAGTGGAACCGCTCGTCCGACAGCACGTCGGCGGGCCGCTGCGGCGTCGCCGAGCACGGCTTGGCGACGGTCTCGACGCGACTGGTGAAGTCGAGCATCCACGCGGCCGGGTCGCGGGCGTGGGTGTAGCGGGTGCAGACGTCGTCAGCGGGGTCGGTGACGTCGCCGAGGTCGCTCACCTGGGTGAGGATGCCGTGCTCGTCGTACGTCCGCTCCTCGGCGGTGCGCTGCCAGGTGCCGTCCTCCTTCAGGTCGCGGGCGGTCATCTTCGCGGACTGCACGATGTGGGCCGTCTTGGTCACGCCCTCGAACGTGAACTCGGCCGTCTTGCGCCACCAGTGCTCCTCGGCGGTGGCCGACAGGACCTTCCCGTCGTCGCCGTCGTGCACGATCGTCTCCAGGTCGGCCCCGGAGAGCTGGTCGTGGTCCTCGCGCGCCTTGCCCTCGCTGTCGGTGACCCTGACGTCCTTGCGGCTCCCGTCGGCGAGCCGGTCGTCGTCCATGCCGCGGTAGTAGCGGTGCTCGGTCATCGTGCGCGGCCCGTCCTGGCCGTCGCCCTGACGCACCCGTACGCGGGAGAAACCGCGCCAGTCGGACCAGGTGCGCTCCTTGGGCTTGATCAGGATGTGCTCGGCGTACCGCCAGGCCGCCCCGTCGAGATACTCGTAGTCGGTGACCAGCCAGGGGGAGCGGGCGGTCCGGTCGATCTCCACGGTCTGCGCGACCACGTGCTTGTGGAACCAGTCGAGCACCTCCATCTCGTCCTGCGGCGTCCACCGTTGCGGGTAGCAGCGCTTGGTGTTGCGGTCGGCGGCGGGCAGGTTGCCCGGCGCGCACTCCTCGGGCGCGTAGTTCACCCGGGTCTCGGCTCCGGCCTCGGAGTGGATCGCCTGGATGCGCCACTTGTACAGCGGGGCGCGTCCCTCGTCGGCGTCGACCCGGTTGCGGAGCTGCACCCCGGCGAAGGTCACCTTGGGCAGCGTGACGGTGCCGCCGACGTGGCCGGCGTGCTGGATCGAGGCCAGCCACAGCGCCGGGCTCAGGCCGTCGCCGGTGGCGGGGAAGGAGTGGGTGAGCGTCCAGGAGTCCACGTCCCGGTACGCGCTGCCGGAGCGGACCTGCGTCGTCACCTTCGCCAGCCGCTTGCGGGTCCAGAACGTGGGCGAGGTGCGGTCCTTGCAGCTCTCGCCGGCGTCGCAGTTGCGGTCGAACGGCACGTCGGGCCAGTGGCTCGCGGTGTCCTTGGTGAGCTGGGCCGGCTCGCAGGTGATCGAGCCGCTCGGCAGGCACCGCTCGGCCACGGTGAACACCGCCCGCGCCGCCGGGGCCCCGGAGAACAGCTCGGCCGAGCGGTAGCCGTAGTCGATGCGGGTCAGGTAGCCGCCGCGGACGTACGGGGTGCCCAGGTCGGGCTTCTCGTTGCGGCCGTAGTGGTTGCGCTCGGTCTCGTACCAGTACGTGAGCGCGTTGCCGTGCCGGTCGGCCGAGTAGTCCAGGTTCCACCGCCAGGCCTGCTGGCACCAGGCGTTCGCGGGGGTGGAGTTGTAGCAGGGCTCGCCGGACTCGTTGCCGAACACCGGCACCGTCCAGGCCGACTTCGTCTCGGGCTTGCCGGTGGTCCAGCCGGGCAGCCGGTTGAGGCCGAAGTGGTACTGGGTGCCGTCGGTGGTGGTGAGCCGCCAGTACTCGCCGTCGTTGTCGCCGTTCGTCGCCCCGGTGAGCAGTTCGATCCGGGTGCCGTCGTCGCGCTTGGGCCGCCACTGCTTGGTCGTGGCGTCCTTGACCAGCTCCACGGCCGAGCCGTTGAGCATCAGCGTGGCGTTCTCGTGGTCCCAGCACAGGTCGCCGGTCTTCTTGCCGTCGGCGGTGCAGGACTTGTAGCGGCGCTCGATGTAGCCGCCGGAGGTCAGGTCGAAGCCCTCGCCCGCCCAGGACACCTGGTTGTTGGTGGAGGAGGTGCGGCCGTCGACGCTCTGCGAGGAGTAGCCGAGGCTGATCACGGGCTCCTCGCCGCCGATGGACGGCGGCACCCGCATCGGGTGGTTCCAGCTGAAGTCGCCCGACTGGGGGCCGACGCTCCACTTCGCCGACGGGGCCAGCGACGTGGCCGAGTAGTCGCCCGAGGCGCCCGAGGCGGTGGCGGTCAGCGCGTACAGCTGGGCGCCCTCGACGTTCACCTCGGCCGTCAGCACGCCCGCCTTGACGTCGTTCTCGGCGGGCACCGGCTCCGGCTCGGGGCAGGCGGCGCCCGCGCAGTCCGGCAGCTTGACCAGCTTCAGCCGGTCGGCGTAGTCGCCGCCGAACGCGTGCCGGAAGCCCGAATAGTCCAGCTCGATCCGGGCCGGGCCGCCGCGCGTGGCGCCCTGTCCCCGGGACAGGCGCAGCGGCACTCCCTGGACGCCGGGGGTCTTGGCCCGGTCGAGCACCTCGACCTTGACCCGCTCGGGCGGCGCCTGGGCGCGCCCGCTCGCCGGGGCCTCTACCCGCACCGGCAGCGAACCGGCCTTCACCCAGGCCTTCTCACCCGCGCCCTGCTCGGCCTTGCCCTGCTCGGCCTTGCCCTGCTCCGGCCGGCTCGCGGCGGGCGCGAGCTCGGCGGTGCCCGGCTTCGGCCAGGCCACGGACGGGGCCGCCTTGAGCGCCTTCTCGGCCGTGACGTCCTCGGCCTTGGGGAGCACGGCGACCGGCCGGCCGGGCACCGGCTCCTCCTTCTGGACCTCCGGCCGTTCCCTGCGTTCGGCCTCGGCCGGCATGGCGTACACCAGCGGCACGACGACCACGATCGCCATGGCCGCGCAGGACCGGGCGAACCAGCGGAACTTACGCGGGAACCATTCGAAGATCAGGAAGGTCGAGCGCTCGTAGTCGGGGATCTCCTCGTGGTCGTACATCCTCACCGTCCAGGGGTCGGGCATGGGGGGTGCCGGCGGAGGGTCATTCGGCGGCGAGCCGGGCGACGTCGAGATCGCCCAGTGCGCCCTGGTAGGTGCGGACATCGTCGACGATGCCGGGCCAGTGCCCGGTGAACGCGCCGTCGTGCAGGGTCCGGCCGAGCTGGAGCGGCCCGGTGGCGTTCCAGGTGCTCGCGTGGCCGGTCTCGGTAGTGGCGACGAGCTGCCCGCCCACGTAGACGCGCAGCTTCTTGGCGAGCGCGTCGTACACGCCCGCCACGTGGGTCCATTCCATGACGTACGGGACGGCGTCCGATCGGGTGCGCGTCACCGGCGCCCCGTCCGCGTCGGCGCCGGCCATGCCGAAGGACCAGCGCGGCCCGTCGGCGGCGTAGCCGAGCGCGAAGCCGCGGGCCCGCGTCCCGCGCTGCGCCACCGCCGCGGCGTCGGCCGGCGGCAGCGTGTCGAGCTGGACCCACGCCGTGACGGTGAAGCTGTCGTCGGTGCGCACCGCCGCCCGCGACGCCTCGGCGTGCCCGGCGGCTCCGTCGAGCGCGAGCGCCCCGTCGAGCCAGCCGCTGGTCCAGGAGGCCCCCGGACCGAGGGTGAGCGGGCCGGTCACGCCCGCCGCGTCGGCCGCGGCCGTGCCGGTCTCCTCGTCCAGCGTCCAGTGGCCGGTGAGCGTGGCCGCGTGGTTGACCAGCTTCACGATCTCGTCGGCGGCCAGGGCCCGGTCGTGCACCCGGACCTCGTCCACCTCGCCGGGCCACGGGTCGGTCTGCCTGCCCTGGTAGCGGGCCTGCCCGAACTGCACCGCCGACGCCGGTCCGGCCCCGCCGTGGTACGTCACGGGCCCGGCGGCGAGCGTGCCGTTCACGTACAGGGTCATCTTCCGCGTGGCGGAGTCGTAGACGCCGGTGAGGTGGGTCCACTCGTTCGCGGCGGGCACCACCGCGGGGTTGCGCGCCCAGATGGTGTGCGAGGTGCCGCCCGGGTGGTTCATCATGAACGCCCACGACTTGACGCCGCCGCTGTAGCCGAGCCAGAAGCCGCTGTTGTCCTGCCCGCTCTGGCTGACGGCGGCCACGTTGCCCGCGGGCAGCGACGACAGCCGCACCCACGCCGAGACCGCGAGGTTCTGATCGGTCGGCACGACGCCGGCGGCCGTGGCGGCGTACTGGCCGGCGCCGGCGAACTTGAGCGCCTTGCCGGCCCGGCCGTCGGCCCAGGCGGCGCCGGTGACCGCCACCGGATGGGCGCCCGCCTCGTCCCCGGCGGTGGCGCCTGAGCCCTCGTCGAGCCGCCAGTAGCCCGCGGGGCCGGTGCCGGCCCGCACGTTGAACACGTAGCTGCGGATCGGCCCCTGCTTGCCCGCGCCGTCCTTGCTGCGCACCGACAGCACGTTCGGGCCCTCCTCCAGCGGGGTGAGACTGATCGTCGCCGCGCCGCCGGTCGCGCTCACCTCGGTGACGGGGCTGGTGTTGAGCCCGTACAGGAACGAGATCACGTCGGCCTCGCCGTTCGCGCCGAAGGTGAACTCCCCGGCCCGGCCGAGCCCGTCGCCCCAGTCGTTCTCCGGATACCGCGCCGAGGAGACCGTCGGCTCGCGGCCCGGCGCGGTGGTGTCCACGCCGATCTCGCAGTACGGGCTCCAGCCGCTGTTCGCCTGGCCGTCCTCGCCGCGCGCCCGCCACCGGATCACCGAGCCGTCCGTGTAGACGCCAGCGGGGACGGTCGCGGTGAACGCGTTGCCGGAGGAGGCCGCGGCGGTGAGGAACTCGCCGCGCTTCGTCCCTGCCGCGTCGTACCACTCGAAGCGGGCCTTCACCGAGTTGTCGCCGTCGCGCAGCTTCGCCCACAGCTTCGGCGTCGCCGTCCCGATCCTCGGCCGTGCCGTGCCGGAGACGCACGCGCCGCCCGGGTCGGACCAGACGTCGGCCGCGACGGGAGTGGTCGGGATGGTGTTGTACTCGACGACGAGCGTGGGGTTGTTGCGGAACTTCTTCCACGCGTACGTGTCGGTCTCGCTGCTGGCGCGCAGGCCCAGCGTGATGTTCGGCCAGCTCTTGGCCGCCGCCTGCACCGCCGCCGCCGTGGCGTCGAACTCCACGCCGCCGGCCGGGCAGGCGGTGCCCCAGCCCTTGGCCACCGTCTGGGTGTTGAGCTTCTCGTACCAGGTCGGCTGGTTGTTCCAGGTGGTGGACTTGCTGATGGTGCCGGTCCGCCAGAGCTCGACGGGCTTCTTGGTGCACGACCACGACCACGTCTCGTACGTGCGCAGGGTGGCCTTGATGATCTGCTTGCCGTGGATGGCGCTGCCGGTGTTCATCTGGAAGAACGACCGGTTCGTGCCGCCGGTGTCGTTCTCGTGCCCGACGCGCGCCACGTCGCTGGAGTTGAGGTAGTTGGTGGTCGGATACCGCTTCCACACCGCGGTCCACGAGCCGCGCGGCGCGGACACCGACGGGTCCAGGTAGACGGGGTAGCGGGTGTCCGGGTCGGCCAGCATGGCCTTGTCGGGGGTGAGCGTCAGCGCGCGGTCGTCGACCCGCAGGCCCATCGCCTCGTGCCGGGTGCCGGGGTCCGGTCCCTCGCCGGGCCGCTTGGCCAGGGCCCTGACGGTGTCGGGCGAGTCCCACATCAGCGGCGTCGGCGCGGCGAACACCTCCGCGCCCGTCCGGTCCACCGCCTCCATCCCGCCGCCCCGGCCCCGCCGTACGGTGAGGCCCTCCGGCTGGAGGGCGAAGTCGAGCCGGTCGAGCCGGCCGCTCAGCGCGGCCTCCCTGGTCTTGACCACGAGGACGTGCGAGAAGCCGTCCACGTCGGCCGTCACCTGGAGGTCGACGCCGGGCAGCACCTCGGCGTAGGTCGCGGTGGCGCCGTCGAGCACGGGCTCGGGCAGCTTGCCCGGCCAGGTCATCGCGAGGGACTTGGCGCCCCTGGCGACCTTGGCCATCGGGGCGTCGCCGCCGCCGGAGAACCGCAGGTCCACCGCCGTCGCGCCGGGCGCGACCGAGCCGTCCGGCAGGCGGCGCAGGGTGGTGTCGACCGGGGTCCACCGGCCGTCCTGGCGTACGCGGACGGGGCGGGCGTTCTGCTCCAGGACGAGGCCGCCCTCGGGGGTGGCGTAGACGGTGCGGGTCTCGGTGCGCAGCGAGCCGACCTCGAAGCGTTCGTTCTTCTGGCGGGCCGCTTCGAGGGCGCCCCGCTCGGTGGCGGTGTCGGGAGAGGGCTCCCGGTGCGTGACCGGGGTGCCCGCCTGGACGGGGGTCGGCGCTGTCAGCCCTGCCAACAGAAAAGCAGCCGCTGCGGCGACTGCTGTGACGGGTCTGAGGCTCGGACGTAAACGGTGGCCTGGCGATGTTGCGGTGCTCCTGACCCGAGCCATCATGCCTCCGACGACGCTCTGTAAAGCCGGGGATTCAGCGCAAGTGTGTACGCGGCGGAGGGGGTGATCAAGAGGCTGATCGCGGTCTGTAAAGGTTTTCCATGAAACCCAGGTTTTTTGACAACTTTCGCCAAACGGGCCCTGACGCAGGAGATATGGCGGTCGGCAGGCCGCCTTACGCGTCACGGTCAACTTTCATGTCATCAGGGATTGATGAAGACAACTTTCAGGGATATCTTTCCGATCACGTTCCGTGGCCACAGCGAACCCCCCTCACCCCCCCTTTTTCCGAGAGGTACGCATGCCCGCAACCGGCAAGCCGACCCGGCCGATGATCATCGCGTTCGTCGTCACCCTCGCCGCCACGCTGTTCCCCCAGGCCGCCTCGGCGTCCACCGCCCTGGCGTCCCACAAGAGCCCGTTCAACTGCGGAAAGACCTTCTACGCCAACAACTGGACCCCCAACCACAACCCGTCGGGCTCCATCGACTGGCAGAGCTACGGCGGCGACGCCACCAACGGCGAGACCGTCCGCGCCACCGCGGCCGGCACCGCGTACTTCTACAACGCCGGCAGCACGAGCTACGGCCAGTGGGTGGAGATCCGGCACAGCGACGGCACCAGGACCCGCTACGCCCACCTCGCGACCATGGTCCGCGCGGCGGGCGGCTCCATGAGCGTCGGCCAGGGCACCGCCATCGGCACCGTCGGCGCCACAGGCGGCACCGACGCCCCGCACCTGCACTACGAGCAGCGCACCTCCACCGGCGCCATGGACACCAGCCCGACCGTCGACGGCGTCACCGTCTCCCTGGGCCAGAAGAAGGCCATCACCAGCACCAACGCCTGCGGCGGCAGCAGCAACCCCTACACCCCGCAGGAAGCCTGCGGCAGCGGCTACGGCGTCATCGACTCCGCCGCGCTCACCGGCGGCCGCGTCTACCTGCTCTACAACTCCGGCAACGGCTACAACTGCGTCGTCACCCTGAAGACCACGAACGTCGGCACGGCCTCGCCGGTGTCAGCCTTCCTGGAACCGCAGGGCTCGACCCGCACGACCGACTCCGGCAGCTACGGCTACTACGCGGGCCCGGTCAAGCGGTCGGCTCCTGGCCAGTGCGTCAAGTGGGGCGGCTCGGTCGGCAGCAGCTCGTACACCAGCCCCTTCGAACACTGCGGCGCCTGACGCCGCTCCGCACTCGTCCGCCTGCGGACCACGGCCTCCGTCCGCAGGCGGCGATTCCCTGAGATCCGGGCGGGAACCCGCGACGTCCCGTACGGTCGGCGGCATGAGCACGCAAGATCGGAAAGCCGGCGGCGGGATGTCGTGGACCCGCGGGCGGGTCCTGGCGGCGGCCGCCGTGGTGGTGGCCGTGCTGACGGCGTTCCCCGGCGTGCTGCCCAACACGGTGAGCCGGCTCGGCAGCCTGCTGGAGACCTTCCGGCCCTGGGCCGGTCTGGCCGTGCCGGTGCTGCTCGTCCTGGCGGTGCTGCGCCGCTCGGCCCTCGCGCTGGTGGCGCTGGTGCTTCCCTCGGCGGTGTGGGGCGGCCTCTTCGGCGCCCGGCTGTTACCCGCCGGCCAGGGAGCGGCGCACGACCTGACCGTGCTCCAGCACAACGTGAACGACGAGAACCCCGACCCGGAAGGCACCGCCCGCGCGCTCGCCGGGGCCGGGGCCGACCTGATCGCCCTGGAGGAGCTGACGCCCGAGGCCCGGCCGGTGTACGAGGCCGTCCTCGCGCCCGATCACCCGCACCACGTGGTCGTCGGCAGCGTCGGGCTCTGGTCCAGGCATCCCCTCGCGGACTCCGGGCCGGTGGACATCAGGCCGGCGGAGGTCGGAGGCGACTGGAGCCGAGGGCTGCGGGCGACCGTGCGGACACCGTACGGCGACCTGGCCGCGTACGTCGCCCACCTGCCGTCGGTCCGCATCCGGCTGCCCGACGGCTTCGGCTCGGCCTGGCGCGACGAGAGCGCCGGCGAACTGGGCGCCGCCCTCGCGGCGGAGAAGCTGGACCGGATCGTCCTGATGGGCGACCTCAACAGCACCCTCGACGACCGCGGCCTGGCCCCGGTCACCTCGCGGCTGATCCCGGCGGACGAGGGTTTCGGCTTCACCTGGCCCGCCGCCTTCCCTCTCGCCAGGATCGACCACGTCATGACCCGGGCGGCGACGCCGGTGACCACGTGGACCCTGCCCGCCACCGGCAGCGACCACCTGCCGGTCATGGCCCGTATCAAGCTCTGATCAGTCGAGGACGTGGGCGTGCAGGGCGCGCAGCACCGCGTTCGTGCGGTCTCGCGCGCCGAGCTTGAGCAGCACGGTCGAGACGTGGTTCTTGACCGTGCCCTCGGCCAGGAACAGCGCCCGCGCGATCTCGCGGTTGCTGTATCCCTCCGCGACCAGCCGCAGCACCTCCAGCTCGCGCTCGGTGAGCTGCTGGATCGCGGGCAGCCCCGCCTCGTCCGGCGGCGGGCGGCGGCCCACCGCCCGCATCAGCCGCTCGGTGATGGACGGCGAGATCAGCGTCCCCCCGCCGGCCAGGACGCGGATCGCCCGGGTCAGCCGCTCCAGCGTCACGTCCTTCAGCAGGTAGCCGCCCGCTCCCGCGCGCATCGCGTCCAGGACGAGGGTGTCGCTGTCGAACGTGGTCAGCACGAGCACCGGCGGCGCGTCGCCCGCGCGCTCGCGCAGCGCGTTCAGCGTCCAGATGCCGTCGTGGCGGGGCATGCGCAGATCGAGCAGGACGACGTCGGGGGCGTGCTCCTCGATCGCCGCCAGCGCGGACATGCCGTCGTCGGCCTCCCCCGTCACCTCGATGTCGTCGGTCAGGTCGAGCAGGCTGCGGATGCCCTGCCGCACCAGGGTCTGGTCGTCGACCACGATCACCCGGATCATCGCGCGGGCACCGTCGCCGTCACGCGGAACCCGTCGCTGCCGTCGAGCCTGACGTCGCCCCCGATGGCGTCGATGCGCTCGCGCAGCCCGCGCAGGCCGTTGCCGAGCCGCAGCTCGGGGCTGCCGCGCCCGTCGTCGACGGAGGTGAGCTTGACGGCCTGGCCGGGCGTGTTCTCGATGCTGATGCGCAGCGAGGTCGCGCCGGAGTGCCGGATGGTGTTGGTGACGATCTCCTGTACGGCGCGGATGAGCGTCAGCGTCACCTCCTCGGACAGGCTCACGTCGTCGATGCTGATGCCCACGTCGAGCCCCGGGATGTCGCGTACCAGGGCGTCGAGGGACTCGCGCAGGTCGGGCGCGTCGGCGCGGAGCTGCCCGACGGTCGTGCGCACGTCCCGCAGCAGGTTGCGCGCCACCCCGTCGGCGCGCTCGATGTGGGTGCGGGCGGCGGCGCCCTCGTGGTGCCTGGCGACCTCCAGCTCCAGGGTGAGCGCCGTGAGCTGGTGTCCCATGAGGTCGTGCAGCTCGCGGGCGATGCGCAGGCGCTCGTGCGCTCGCGCGGTGTCGGCCAGGATGACGCTCGCCGCCCGCAGCTCCACGTGCGCCTCGGCCAGCTCGCGGCGCAGCCGCTGCTCCCGGATGATCGCCACCGAGCTGAGCACCGCCGCCGTCTGGATCAGCAGGTACAGCAGCGCGCCGAGACCGATCCCGGTGGGGTCGGCGCCGGCGAGGCCCGCGGTCACGGCGATGACGGCGGTGTTGAGCGCGATCACCACGGGGCCCGCCCACCGTGGCGCGACGTAGGCGCTCAAGGTCGCGGTGAAGACCAGCAGGATCGGCAGCCATCCGGCCCGGGGCGCCGTCAGGACCGTCAGCCAGCCCAGCACGACCGCCGCGGCGTAACAGACCCACGCCGCCTTCTTCTTGTCTTCCTCCCAGACCACGGCGCCCAGGCACGCGAGCATCAGGCCCGCGAACAACGCGCTCCAGACAGGCAGGGGCGCCCACGTCTCGGTCACGCCGAGCAGCGTCGGAGCGCCCACTCCGACGCACACCAGCAGCATCGCCAGACCGGCCCACACGTCCGGCTCGATTCGCCGCATAACGCCACTGTACGAGCGATCTGCCCGATGCTGGGGTGCCGAAAGTCATGGGTGCGCCTGCTGACCATCGGCACAGGCGCCCGGCACCCGCCCCTTCCTAGCGTCGGAGGCATGCCATCAACGCCCGCCGTGGAGGCGGAACGACTGCACAAGCGCTACCGGGCCAAGGTCGCCGTCGAGGAGATCAGCCTGTCGGTCGGCGCCGGCGAGATCTTCGGCGTCCTGGGGCGCAACGGGGCCGGCAAGACCACCACCGTCGAGATGATCGCCGGTCTCCGGCGGCCCGACCGCGGCACCGTCCGCGTGCTCGGCCTGGACGTCCGGCGCGACCGCGCCCGGCTGCGCCAGGTCCTCGGCGTCCAGCTGCAGGACGCCACCCTGCACCATGCGCTGACCGTCACCGAGCTGGTCCGGCTGTACGCGACCTTCTACCCCGACCCGGTGCCGGCCGGCGAGCTGATCGAGTCGGTCAGCCTGACCGACTCCGCCCGCACCCGGTTCGACCACCTCTCCGGCGGCCAGCAGCAACGGCTGTCGATCGCGCTGGCCCTCATCGGACGCCCCCGGGTGGTGATCCTCGACGAGCTCACCACCGGGCTCGACCCCGAGGCGCGCCGTCACATGTGGGCGACCGTCGAAGGGCTGCGCGAGTCCGGCGTGACCGTCCTGCTCGTCAGCCACGCCATGGAGGAGGTCGAGCGGCTGTGCGACCGGGTCGCGCTGCTCGACGCGGGCCGGGTCGTCGCCCTCGACTCGCCCGCCGGGCTGGTCAGGCGGGCCGGGTTCGCCCAGCGGGTCACCTTCCGCGCGGCCTCCCCCGTACCGGAGGGGCTCCTGGAAGGGCTCGCCGAGGTCGAGCGCGTCCGGGCGGACGGCGACCGCGTCACGGTCGAGGGCAAGGGAGACCTGCTCCAGGCCGTCAGCGTCGCGCTCGTCAGGGCCGGCGTCGTGGCCACCGAGACCCGCAGCGTGCAGGCCAACCTGGACGACGCGTTCGTCGCGCTGACCGGGCACCGGCTGGACCCCGAGGAGGAGAGCACCCGATGACGGACATCCCCGTGTACCGGCCCGGCCCGCGGGCCTTCGGCCAGATGCTGATCTGCGAGCTCAAGATGGTGGCCCGCGACACCGCCGGGCTGATCGTGCCGATCGGCATGCCCGTGCTGATCCTGGTGATGAACGCCTCGTCCGCCGGTGAGCAGGTCGTCGCGCACGGCCGCACGGCGCTCGACGTGTTCGTGCTGCCTCTGGTGTTCGCCATCGTCATGGCCACGACCGGCATCGTCAACATGCCGAGCTTCCTGGCCGCCTACCGGCACAGCGGCATCCTGCGCCGTCTCGGCGTGACCCCCGCCTCGCCCATGATGGTCCTGGTCGCCCAGGCGGTGGTCGGGATCGTGCAGATCGCCGTGGGCATCGCGGTCGCCTACGCCGTGGCCATGCTGGCGTTCGGAGCCAACACGCCGGTGAACATCGGCGCGGCGCTCGGCGTGCTGGCGCTGACGGTGGCCGCCATGTACGCCGTGGGCCTGATCGTCGCCGCCCTGTCGCCCACCCCGAACTCCGCCGTGGCGATCGGCCTGACCCTCTTCTTCCTCCTGGGGGCCACCGGCGGCATGTTCGGCGGGATGCAGAACCTGCCGGAGGCGGTCGCGACGATCGGGCAGTGGCTGCCGTTCGGCGCCGGCGTCCAGGCTTTGTCGTCCGCCTGGGTCGGCGCGCCCGTCGAGGCCGCCCACCTGGTCGCCCTGGCGGCGAACGTGGTGTTCGGCACGGTGATCGCGGCGGTGTTCTTCCGCTGGGACTAGCCACGACGGGTCGGCCCGACACCCCTATGACGCTATGAAGACGCCGCTATGGGATTGCAATGGCGTCAGAATAGCGTCATAGTGGCGTCATGGACCTCGCACCATATGTCGATCACCTCCGCCGCGAGCTGGCGATCGCCGCAGGGGCGGGCGGCGAGGAAGCCCGCGTGCTGGGCGAACGCCTCGCCGCCACGCTGGAGTCGGCCACCCGGCTCGCGCTGCTCGAGGCTCTCTCCGCCGCCGCCGACGAGATCACCCGCGACCTCGCGCCCGGCTCCGTCGAGGTGCGCCTGCGCGGCCGCGACCCCGGCTTCGTCGTGACGCCACCGCCGGGCGGCAGCTCGTACGAGGACGAGGGTGAGAGCGACCGGCCCGCCGCGCCACCGCCCGCCCCGCCACCGCCGGACGCCGACGAGGGCGGCACGGCCCGGATCTCGCTCCGGGTTCCCGAGCACCTCAAGCCGCGCATCGAGGAGGCGGCGGCCCGCGACGGCCTGTCGGTCAACGCCTGGCTGGTCCGCGCCGTGTCCGCCGCCCTCGACCCCGGCGAGACCGGACGCCGCGCCACCCGGCAGAGCGGCAACCGCTACAGCGGATGGGTGCGCTGATGACCACGCCGACCCATGACGAGGGGACCATGATGCCCGCTTTCCACACCCCCGAGCCGATCCTGGCCATCATCGACATGGCGACCGCCACCGTCCGGGTCAACGCCGGCGACCGCGACGACACGGTGGTGGAGATCCGCCCGGCCGACGAGTTCGACGACGCCGACGTGCGGGCCGCCGAGCGCGCCGAGGTCGAGTACGCCGGCGGCAGGCTCCTGGTCCGCGCCGACAAGGACACCTCCGACCGGGACCTGTCTCTCGGCAAGCTCGTGGAGTCGCCCGCCGACTGGGCGCGCTCGCTGCTGCTCGGCCAGGGCGGCTCGGTCCAGGTCACCATCGACCTGCCCGCGGGCTCCCGCCTCGACGTCAAGCGGGCGGCGGGCCTGCGCTGCCGCGGACCGCTCGGCGAGGTGGCGTTCACCACCTCCTACGGCGACATCCAGGTGGAAGCGGCCGGCCGGCTCCGCCTGAAGACCACGTACGGCGACATCTCGGTCACCCGCGCGGCCGGGCACGCCGAGATCACCACGGACCACGGCGACATCCGCGTCGGCGAGATCGACGGCACGGCGGTGATCAGGAACTCGCACGGCGAGATCCGCCTCCGGGAGGTCACCGGCGAGCTGCGGCTGAACACGGCCCACGGCGACGCCACCGTCGACCGCGTCCTGGCCGGCGTCGTCGCCAAGACGGCGTACGGCAGCGTCCGGATCGGCGAGGCGGTCCGCGGCTCGGTCGTCATGGAGACCACCGGCGGCGGGCTGGAGCTGGGCATCCGCGACGGCAGCGCCGCCTGGCTGGACGTGAGCTCGAAGTACGGATCCGTGGACGTCGGCCTGGACTCCGCCGACGGCCCCGGCCCGGCCGGCGACGTCGTCAAGGTGCGGGCCCACACCTCCTACGGCGACATCGTCATCCACCGTTCCTGACAAGTGAGGAGAAGCTCATGCCTGACGCGATCGTGGCCGAAGGTCTGGTCAAGAAGTACGGCGACGTCGTCGCCCTCGACGGGATGGACCTGACCGTCCCGGAAGGGACCGTGCTCGGGCTGCTCGGCCCGAACGGCGCCGGCAAGACCACCACGGTGCGGATCCTGACCACCTTGCTGACACCGGACGCCGGACACGCCACGGTGGCCGGGTTCGACGTCGTCCGCGACGCGCGCCGGTTACGCGCCCGGATCGGCGCCTCCGGCCAGTACGCCGCCGTCGACGACCATCTCACCGGCGCCGAGAACCTGGAGATGGTCGGCCGCCTCTACCACCTGGGCACCAGGCGCAGCCGGGAGCGCGCCCGCGAGCTGCTGGAGCGCTTCGACCTGACGGGCGCCGCCGACCGCCCGGTGCAGGGCTACTCGGGAGGCATGCGGCGCCGGCTCGACCTGGCCGGCGCGCTGGTCGCCGACCCGCCGGTGCTGTTCCTCGACGAGCCCACCACCGGCCTGGACCCGCGGGCCAGGGCGAGCCTGTGGGACGTCATCTCCGAGCTCGTCGCGGCGGGCACGACGGTGCTGCTCACCACCCAGTACATGGAGGAGGCCGACCGGCTCGCCGACCGCGTCGCGGTGGTCGACCACGGACGCGTCATCGCGCTCGGCACCGCCGACGAGCTCAAGAGCCACGTCGGCGGCGACCGGATCGAGCTGTCGGTGACGAGCGCCGCGGACCTGGCGTCCGCGACGCGCGTGCTGGCCCCGCTGTCCGCGGGCGCCCCGCAGAGCGACGCGACCGCCCTGCGGGTGACGATCCCGGTCGCGGGCGGCGCGTCCGCGCTCACCGAGGCGCTGGTCCGCCTGGCCGCCGAACGCATCACCGTACGCGACGCCGGGCTGCGCCGGCCGACCCTGGACGACGTGTTCCTGACCCTCACGGGACGCGAGGCCGACGAGAAGACCAAGGAGACCGCACGATGAACACCCTGCATCTCGCCGTCGCCGACGGCGTGACGATCGCCAGGCGCAACGCCCTGAAGATCCGGCGGGCGCCCGACCTGCTGGGCGGCGTCGTCATGCTCCCGATCGTGCTCGTGCTGCTGTTCACGTACGTCTTCGGCAGCATGATCAGCCTGCCGGGCGTGTCGTACGTGGAGTACCTGCTGCCCGGGATCTTCGTCATGACGATCGTCTCCAGCGGGCAGATCACCGGCTACACGCTGACCCAGGACCTGCAGAGAGGCATCTTCGACCGGTTCCGGACGCTGCCGATGTCGCCCTCGGCCGTGCTGACCGGCCAGACCGTCGCCGACGTCATCATGAACGTCACCAGCATCGTGACGATGGCGCTCGTGGGGCTGCTCGTCGGGTGGCGCGTGCACACCTCGCCGTGGGAGGCGGCCCTGGGGTTCCTCATGCTGCTGCTGTTCGCGTACGCCTTCTCCTGGGTGACGGCGACGGTCGCGCTGGCCCTGCGCACGCCCGAGGTCTTCAACAACGTGGCCACGATCATGTCGTTCCCGCTGGTCTTCCTGTCGAACGCGTTCGTCGACAGCGCGCGCCTGCCCGGCCCGCTGAAGCCGATCGCCGAATGGAACCCGGTCTCCACCCTGATCCAGGCCTCACGCGAGCTGTTCGGCAACACCAGCCCCGCCATGCCCGTCCCCGACGCCTGGCCGCTGCGGCACGCGGTGCCGGTGTCGTTCCTCTGGTCGGTGCTGCTCCTGGCCGTGTTCGCGCCGCTCGCCACGCGGCTGTACAAGAAGGCCGTCAGCCGATGACCCCCGACGACCGCGAGATGGCGGTGGAGCTGGTCCAGCAGGCGTACGCGGACGGCCGGCTCCAGCCCGCCGAGCTGGAACAGCGCCTCGAACTCGCCCTGACCGCCACCTCCGCGAAGGACCTGGAGCCGATCCTCGCCGACCTGCCGGACGACGTGGTCGTGCTCGAGACCACCGGCGGAAGCATCAGGCGAGCGGGCGACTGGCAGGTCCCGCGCCGCCTGCGCGTCAGCTCCGAGTACGGCAGGGTACGGCTCGACCTGTCGCAGGCCGTCATCCGGCATCCGCACATCGACATCGAGCTCCGGCTCCCGTTCGGCAGCGCCACGATCATCCTGCCCGCCGGGGCGAGCGCGAACGCCGACGGGGTGCGCACCGGATGGGGCTCCGTGGTGTGGAAGGCCCCCGCCTCCCGGCTCGCCGGCGGGCCGCACGTCCGGATCACCGGCGAGCTGACCTACGGCCGCCTCACCGTCCGCACCGCTCACTCCGGCTCCTTCGTCAGGAGACGGTGATGGTGGAGCCGTTGGCGGCCAGGCCGAAGATCTGGATGCAGTTGGCGCCATGGTCGGCGATCAGCCAGGCGTGGTTGCCGAACGAGTCGATCCGGTAGTTGTGACCGGGCTCCAGCGTCGTGTACTGCTGCCGGTTTCCCGCGCTGTCCAGCCAATGGATCTGTATGGAGTACGGGCTCTCGTTGATCACCATCAGCTGTGAGGGCCATCCGTTCACCGAGTGGAGCCGGCCTTCCACGGAACAGGCGTAGGCGCTGGCACCGGCATGGGTGAACGAATATCGGTAGAATCAGGATCGGATGTTTCCGTTTCCTCCACTACGGGCTCTTCGGTCTCCTCGACCGGCTCTTCGGTCGGCTCCTCGGATGGCTCTTCGCTGGGCTGTTCGGAGGAGTCGGCCGGTGAGGGTGAGCTGGTGGGACTGGGTGTTGGATCGGTCCACGATGTCTCCTGCCATAACGGCACTACCGCCACGACAAGGGATAGAATGCCGACAATTCCTGCTATTACCGTCCAAAAAGCTACAGATCGCGGCCCCAGCCATCCGCGGGAATTCGAAGAGGAATTCGCCATGTCACCCTCCTGAACACTGACCGCGCCGATATCAGATATCTACAACAGACACATCCCGCAAAGAAGACGCGGAGCACCGGCTTCTGGCTGGCAGGACCGACCCACTTTTACGCGTGCACCGAGGCCCGACTCAATCAGCCTTGACTTATATAAGCGCCAGATGAGACTGTGGCCCCGTCGTACGCAACCGGACAGGAGGCCGAGGTGGCCGAGACGACGGCGGCCGAGGTGATGGCCGAGCTGGCCGAGCTGGAGGACCCGAAGACCCGCGCGGTCAACGAGAAGCACGGTGACGATCACGGGGTGAACCTCGGCAAGCTGCGCGCGCTCGCGAAGCGGCTGAAGACGCAGCAGGAGCTCTCGGTCCGGCTCTGGGAGACGGGTGACACCGCGGCGAGGCTGGTGGCGATCCTGATCTGCCGCCCGAAGGCGTTCGGGCGGGACGAGCTGGACGCCATGCTGCGCGAGGCGCGCACGCCCAAGGTCCACGACTGGCTCGTGAACTACGTGGTCAAGAAGAACCCGCACGCCGAGGAGCTGCGCCTGATCTGGTCCGCCGACCCGGACCCCGTGGTCGCGAGCGCCGGCTGGGCGCTGACCACCGAACGCGTGACGAAGAAGCCCGAGATCCTCGACCTCGCGGGACTGCTCGACGTCATCGAGGCGGAGATGAAGGACGCCCCGGACCGCCTGCAGTGGGCGATGAACAACTGTCTGGCCCAGATCGGCATCGACCACGCCGAGCACCGCGCCCGGGCCGTCGACATCGGCGAGCGGCTGCAGGTGCTCAAGGACTACCCGACTCCCCCGGGCTGCACGTCCCCCTTCGCGCCCATCTGGATCGACGAGATCGTGCGCCGCCAGAGGGGATGAGCGGCGTTGCAGATGCTCCGTTGAACGGAATAATGTCGGCCTCATGCCAAGAGGAACCTCCGAAGTCAGCGAGCCGATGTTCTTCGTGCTCGCCGCTCTGCGCGCGGGGCCGCTGCACGGGCACGCGATCAGCAAGTCCATCAAGGAGCTGTCCGGAGGCCGGGTCCAGCCGTCGGTCGGCACGCTGTACGGCATCCTCGAACGCCTGAACGATCGCGGCGTGATCACGGTGGACCGCGAAGAGCTGATCAACGGCCGCAACCGCCGCTATTTCCGCATCACCGACGAAGGCCGGGCTCTGGTGGAGGCCGAAGCGAGGCGGATGCAGGCGGCCGCCTCGCTCGTCCTGCGCCCGGCCGGTCCATGACGATCGTCAAGCCTGCCTCCGCCGTCGAACCACCCGCCCCGTCCGTCCTGGAACGGCGCTACCGCAAGCTGCTGCTCGCCTACCCGAGGCACTACCGCACCGCTTACGGCGACGAACTGCTCGACGTCCTGCTCGCCGACGCGGCGGGACGGACCGTCCCGCCGCCGAAGGAGGTGTGGGGCCTGCTTCTGGGCGGCGTGCGCAGCCGCATCCTGCATCAGGCGACGGGCAACGCCTGGGCGGACGGCCTCCACCTGGCCGTCACCGCCGTGACGGCGGCGAACCTGGCCGCGCTTCTGCCGTACGCCGGCACGCTGCCGTTGTGGACGCTGCTGTCGGCGCTCGCGCTGCTGGCCGTCCAGCGCGGACGGCTGCGTACGGCGTTCGCGCTCACGCTGGTCACCGGGGTGAAGGCGGCGGCGATCGCGGCCGGGCGGCCGGCGTTCGACCTGACCGTGCTCCCGGTCTATCCGAACCCGCTCGGCGACCGGCCGCTGTTCGGTGACAGCAGTCCGCTCGTCGCGGCGGCCGGTTACGCGGTCGCGCTGGCCGGACTGCTCGTGCTCATCTCCCGGAGCCGGCCGCCGCGGGTCAGGTCATGGTGGTGGTGGGCGGCGATCGTGCCCGCCGCCTGGGCCGGTCCGGCCTGGATGGCGGAGGAGGCGGGTCACCCCCTGAGTCTGAGCAGGATGGCCGCGGAGGTGACGGCGTTCGGCCTGGCGGCGCTGTGCGGATATCTGGCACGCGACCACCGGTGGGCGTTCGCCGCGAGCGTCTACCTGCTCGCGACCTCGGGCGGGATGATCCTGCACGCGCCGGAGCTGACGAAACAGCACCTGGCCTACGAGGGCGTGCTGGTCCTGCTGGCCCTGGCCGCGGCGTTCGCGCCCTTCAGGCATCGGCGCCACTGCCTCGATTGACCATACTTCGTTGAACGTAGTATGGTCCCGCGCATGCCAAACAGATTCCTCCTGGGTCTGGCCGCGCTCTGTCTCGCCGGGACGGCGGCGTGCGCCTCCGCGGCCGAGACCCGATCCGCGCCCCAGCCGGCCGAGGACAGCAAGGCCGACCAGGCTCAGCTCACGCAGTCGGCCATCGCCGACTGCATGAAGCAGGAAGGCTTCAAGTACGTCGCCTGGACCCCCGATCCGAAGACCGGCGACGAACAGGACAAGGCCGCCTCGGGCGACTACGAGGCGATGCGGGCGATCGCCAGGAAGCGCGGGTTCGGCATCTTCACCACCATCGCCGACCCGAGCCTCAAGGAAGTCGTCTGGAGCGAGTCGGACAGCCCCAACTTCACCATCAAGAACGAGCTCTCCCCCGCCCAGCTTGCGGCCTACGACAAGGCGCTCGAATCCTGCCGGGCCCAGGCGGTCAAGAAGGTCACCGGCCGGGTCGTCCGTTCCGCGGAGGACCTGGCCGAGCAGCGCAACCAGATGATCGACCAGACGCTCGACCGCGAGCTCAACGGCGACCCCGAGCTGATCGAGCTGGCCGCGGCCATGGGCGACTGCCTCAAGGGCAAGGGCTACCGCATCGACTCCGTCAGGCCGGCGGACATCGGCAGGCAGGTCCCGAACACGTTCGAGGAGCAGCTCAAGCGGATCGCCCTGAACGACGACATCCCCGAGGAAGGCATCGGCGAAGGGCGCTACATCGTTCCGCGCCTCGCCCCCGCCACGGCCCGGCAGTGGGCCGACAAGGAGATCAAGGCGGCCCTGGACGACGTGGAGTGCGGCAAGGACTTCTACGCCGCGTACGAGCCGAGGAACCGGGAGATCAGCGACAGGGTGACGCGGATGTTCGGGGGCGTGACACCGTGACGACGTCCATCGGCGGGCCGCGGGTCCGATGAAGTCCCCGCGCAAGCTTCTCGTCGCCGTTCTCGCCGGCGTCGTGGTCATCGCCGGCGTCGGCTGGGCCCTGGGTGCCAGGCTGCGCTCACCCGCGGACGAGGCCGCCCGCCGCGCCGCGCCGCGGCCCTCGCTCGTCACCGTCGCCGTCGAACGCCGCCGGCTGGTCAGCGCCGTGGTGGTCAGCGGCACGGTGGAGTACGGCTCGCCGCTGCCCGTGAGCCTCGCCGGAGCCGTCGGCGGCGGGGAAGAACTGCAGCGAGCCACCCGGGCACCGCGCAAGGGCAGGCTCGTGGAGGGCGCGGTGCTCATGGAGGTCAACGGCCGCCCGGTGTTCGCCCTGCGCGGCGCCGTGCCGATGCACCGCACGATCACGCCCGGCGCCGAGGGCGCCGACGTCGGGCAACTGCAACGCGCGCTGCGCAGGCTCGGGTACGGCGGCCCGCGCACCGGCGTCTTCGACCAGGCCACGATCGCCGCCGTCGCCAGGATGTACGCGGCCAAGGGGTACGAGGCCCAGAAGCCGGCACTCGCCGACCGGCAGACCTACGACACCTTGCGCCAGGCCGTGCGGACGGCGCGGGAGACGCTCGCGACCGAGCGCCAGGCGCTCGACCGGGGCCGTGACGTGTCCCCGCTGAAGCTCAGGGCGGCCAACGCCGAGGCCGACCTCGCGGCGGCGAAGAAGGCGCTGGAGCAGGCCGGGTCGCGGCGGCTCACGTCCGAGGACGAGACCAGGCTGGCGGCGGCCGACGAGGCGGCGCGCACGGCGCGGGAGAAGCTGGCGGAGGCGCGGCGGGCCCTCGCCGCGGCCGGTGACCAGCCCACCGCCGCCCCGTCGGACGGCCCCCGGGCCACGGCCCCGGCCGTCGACAGGGAACTGCTGGAGATGCGGGTGGCGAACGCCGAGGCGGAGCTCGCCGCCGCGGGAGAGGCCAGGAGCAGGATCCTGGCGGAGGCCGCGCAGGGCCGCGATACCCGGCTGACCGAGCTGCGCAAGGCCGTGCGCGACGCGCGGGAGGCGCTGGCCACGGCCGAGCAGGCGCTGCGCCAGGCCAGGCAGCTCGCGCCGGCCCGGCTCAAGGTCGCCAACGCCAGGAAGAACGTGGCGGCGGCCGAGGCGATGCTCGCCGAGTTCGCGCGCACGTACGGAACGTCCGTACCGCCAGGGGAGGTGGTGTTCCTGCCGAAGCTGCCGGCCCGCGTGCACAAGAGCGAGGTGAAGCCGGGGCAGCGCGTCGAGGCCGAGGTCGCGACCGTGACCAGCTCCGTCTTCATGGTGACGGGCACGGTCGAGGCGGCGGAGTCGGGCCTGCTGCGGGCGGGCATGCGGGCCGAGATCGAGGCCGGCACCGGCAGGAAGCTCCCGGCGACGCTCACCGCCGTCGGCGAGCGGGCCGCGGTGGGAAACGAGAGCGCGGGACCGGCCGCCGACGGGGGCCGGCCTGTCCTGCTCACCCCCGCCTCGATGAAGGGACTGAAGGCCGGGACCGCGGTGACGACGCGGATCACGGTCGGGGCGACCGAGGAGCCGGTGCTGGTGGTGCCGATCGCCGCGGTCATCACCGGCGCGGACGGCAGGACACGCGTCCGCGTCGAGTACGCCTCCGACAGGACCAGGGACGTCGAGGTGCGGACGGGCCTGGCCGCCGACGGGAACGTCGAGGTGACGGGCGAGCTCAAGGAAGGCGACCGGGTGGTGGTGAGCGATGTCTGAGCCGGTCATCGAGCTGCGCGCGATCACGAAGGAGTTCCCTTCCCGGCCTCCGGTACGCGCCCTCGACGACGTGTCGTTCCGGGTGGACCGGGGCGACTACGTGGCGATCGTCGGCCCGTCGGGCTCCGGCAAGTCGACGCTGCTCAACGTGCTGGGCCTGCTCGACCGCCCGACCACGGGCAGCTACCGCCTCGACGGAACCGAGACCACGACGCTGAAGGACGGCGCCCGCACCAGGCTGCGCGGCGACCGCATCGGCTTCGTCTTCCAGTCCTTCCACCTGCTCCCCCACCGCAGCCTGGCCGAGAACGTCATGCTCGCCGAGGTCTACGGCGGGCGGCCGCGGAGGGGACGGCGGGAGCGGGCGCTGGCGGCGCTCGAACGCGTCGGCCTCGGCCACCGTACGGGCTTCCCACCGGGCCGGTTGTCGGGCGGCGAGCGCCAGCGCGCGGCCATCGCCCGGGCCCTCATGGGAGAGCCGGCCCTGCTGCTGTGCGACGAGCCCACCGGCAACCTCGACAGCCGCAACACCGAGGCCGTGCTCAGCCTGTTCGCCGGGCTGCGGACGCAAGGGCTGACGATCGTGGTCATCACGCACGAGCGAGAAGTCAGCGAGCGCGCCGAGCGCCGGGTCCGGATCACCGACGGCATGCTGACGGAGGCCTGATGGATTTCCGGGACCTGGCCGGCGAGGCGGCCGCCGGGCTGCTCTCCAGACCCGTCCGAGCGGCGCTCACCACGCTCGGCACCGTGCTCGGCATCACCACGCTCGTGGTCACGCTGGGCGTGGCCGCCACCGCGGGCAACCAGATCGTCGGCCGCTTCGACGAGCTCGTGGCCACCGCCATCACCGTCGAGGTGCCGGAGTCGCCGCACGCTCCGCTGGTGGGATGGACCGCGGTCGACCGGCTGACCCGGCTGCGCGGGGTCGAGTCGGCGGCCGCCGTGGCCGAGTCGAAGGAGGGCGCCAACCTGTCGGTGCGGTCCACCGACATCGTGGACCCGACCCGGGTCACCACGCAGTCCCTCACCGTGCTCGCCGCGACGACCGGGCTGCCGGAGGCGGCGCGCGGCCGGATGGTGCGGGGCCGGTTCTACGACAGCGGGCACGTCAGGCGGGGCGACCGGGTGGCGGTGCTCGGCGACCAGGCGGCCAGGATGCTCGGCGTCACCGCGCTCGACCGGGCGCCGGCCGTCTTCATCGGAAAGCACGCGTACACCGTCATCGGGGTGCTCGGCGACCTGCGCCGCGAACGGAACCTGAGCACCGCCGTGATCGTCCCGCACACCGCGGGCCGGCGGTTCGGTCTCCGGGACGTGAACAGGGTGCTGGTCAACACCACGCTGGGCGCCACCGGGCTGATCTCCCGACAGGCGCCGGCCGCGCTCAGCCCGGGGAACGAGGACATGCTGCAGGTCGTCGCCCCGCCCAGCCCGACCAGGGCCCGCGACCAGGCCCAGGACGACGTCAACGCGCTGTTCATGATCCTCGGCCTGGTCTCGCTCGTCGTCGGCGCGGTCGGCATCGCCAACGTCTCCCTCGTCACCGTCATGGAGCGGGTCACCGAGATCGGCCTGCGCCGCGCACTCGGCGCGGCCAGGCGGCACATCGCCGCCCAGTTCCTGCTCGAGTCGACGCTGATCGGGCTGACCGGCGGTGTGATCGGCGCGAGCCTGGGCGTGGTGACGATCGTCGCGGTGTCCGCGGCCAAACAGTGGACACCGCTGCTCGATGTACGACTGGCCGTCGCCGCGCCCGTCGTGGGAGCCGTGGTGGGGTTGCTGGCCGGGCTCCATCCGGCGCTGCGTGCCGCCAGGATGGAGCCGGTGGACGCGCTCCGCTGACCGAGCGCGGGGCCGCCCCTGTCAATCACGCGTCGCCGAGACCTTCTCCCGCACCCGCTCGGCCTCGGCACGGCGATGCTGCGACTCGTACAGGGCCAGCGCGTCCCGCCAGGCGTCCCTCGCCGCCGTGTCGTCTCCGAGCGCATGGTGCGCGTCGCCCAGGCCGACCAGCGTGTCGGCGCTCTGGAAGGCGTTCCCGGTGATCTTGCGCAGGTCGAGACACTGCCCGTAGTACTCCAGCGCGCGCTCGTACTCGCCCTGGCGGAAGGCGAGCATGCCGAGGCTGTCGAGCGTGGCGGCCTCGCCACCGCGGTCGTGGTGGCGGCGGAAGAGCGTGAGTGCCCGCTCGCAGGCGTCGCGCGCCGCCTCGTGCTCGCCGAGCTGCAGGCGGATCCAGCCCACGGCGCTGAGGGCGTTGGCCTCCCAGATGGGGTCGCCCGCCTCGCGCTGGAGCCGCAGCGCGGCCCGCGCGTGGCGGAGCCCGCGCCGCGGCTGCCCGCGCACGCTCCACATCCAGCCCACCGTGTGGTGCACCTGGGCCAGCCTGGACCAGTCCCTGGCCCGCTCGAACAGCTCCAGCGCCCGGTCGAGGTGGTCGATCGCCTCGTCGATCCGGTCGGCCGCCGCGTGGGCGTATCCCGTGTGCCAGTGGACGACGGCGGTGGTGTGCGGGTCGTCCAGCCGGTCCGCGGCCGCCAGCGCGATCTCCCAGGAGGCGAGCCGCTCCCTGTTGAAGGAGCGGCGCAGCAGGAAGGTGTTCATGCCCCAGGCGAGCTGCCAGCCCGCCGCGTCCATGCCCAGCCCGGGGGTCAGGTGGTGCGCGACCAGCAGGCACGGCAGTTCGGTCTCGAACCAGGCCAGCGCGGCCGTGGCGTCCTCGAAGGCCGGGTCGTCCCCCTGCCAGGGAGGGGCCGCGATGGCGGGGCGGTGGGGGTAGAGCACCCGGTCCGCTGCGCAGGCCATCGCCGTGTAGGCCTCGATCAGGCGTACCAGAGCCTGTCGCCGCGTGCCGGCGGGCAGGTCGGCCTCGGCCTGTTCGGCGGCGTACAGCCGGACGAGGTCGTGCATCCAGTAGCGGCCGGGGGAGACCTGCCGGACCAGGTTCGCGGTCTCGAGCGTGGAGATCAGGGCGCGGGTCTCGGCGGGCGGGAGCCCGGCGAGCGCGGCCGTCGCGGGCAGGCCGATCTCGGGGCCCGGGGCCGTCCCCAGCAGGAGGAAGAGCCGCGCGGCCCGCGCGTCCAGCGCCGCGTACGAGGAGGCGAACACGGCACGCAGACCGGCGCCCAGATCGCCGGTCTGCAGCGCGTCGAGCCTGGTGGCCGGATCGCGGAGCTCCCGGGCGAGAACGGCCAGGGGGAAGCCCGGATGCGCGCTGACACGGGCGGCCAGCACGCCCAGGGCCAGGGGCAGGCCGCCGCTGTGCTCCAGCAGCACGCCGACGGAGGCGGGGTCTGCGGCCATGGTCTCCGGGCCGAGGTGGTGGGAGAGCATGTGGTGGGCCTCCTCGTCGGAGAAGGCGCCGACCTCCAGCAGCCGGGCGGAGTGCGTGGCGTGCAGGCTCACGAGCCGGTTGCGGCTGGTGACCAGCACGGTGCAGCCCGGCCTTCCCGGGATGAGCGGCGTCACCTGGGCGCTGTCCCTGGCGTTGTCCAGCACGACGAGCAGCCGGCGCTCCGCCAGGACGGAACGGTAGAGCGCGGCCTGCGCCTCCTGTTCCACGGGGATGACCGTGGGGGGCACACCCAGCGCTCCCAGGAAGTGCCGCAGCACGGTGCCCGGCGGCACCGGTTCCTCGGCGTCGTCGAAACCGCGGAGGTTCGCGTACAGCTGTCCGTCGGGATAGCGGTCGCGGTGGGTGTGCGCCCAGTGGAGCGCCAGCCAGGTCTTGCCGATGCCGCCGGGCCCGCTGATCACGGCGACGCCGACGCTGTCCGCGCCGAGCTGCCGGTCGAGTTCCCGCAGTTCGGCGCTCCTGTTGGTGAAGGACGCGGGGGCCGCGGGGAGCTGGCTGGGCACGGGCAGCACGGGCGGCTCGTCCCGCCGCGGCGCGCGGTCCGTGCCCGGTCGCTCGCGCGGGCCCGCGTCGGACCGCAGGATCAGCCGCTGCAGCCGCTGGAGCTCGTTCGTGGGCTCCAGGCCCAGCTCGCCGACCGACCGGTCCCGGAACTGCCGGTACACCTCCAGTGCCTCGCCGCGCCGTCCGCTCTCGTACAGCGCCCGCATGAGCTGCCCGTGGAGGCGTTCCCTGAGCGGGGCCTCGGCCGCCAGCGCGCGGGCCTCCGTGACGACGTCGGTGTTCCTGCCCAGGGCCAGCAGCACGGACTGCCGCTCCTCCAGCGCGTCGAGTCTCAGCCCGTCCAGCCACTCGGCCTGCGCCTCGGCGAACGAGCCGGTGACCCCGGCGAGCGGGGCGCCCCGCCACCAGCCCAGCGCCCGGTCGAAGTGGCCGAGCGCCTCCTCGGACCGGCCCTCGGCCACCGCTTCGCGGGCGAGCGCCACCCGGGAGTTGAAGCAGGCGAGGTCGAGCCCTCCAGGGGACGGCCGCAGGACGTAGCCCGGCCGCTGGGTGGCGATGACGTCGGTTCCCAGGGCGGCGCAGGCACGGCGCACCTCGGAGACGAGCATCCTGACCCGGGAGGCCGAGCCGCTGGGCAACGGCTCGCCCCAGACCGCCTCCGCCAGCCGCTGCGTCGAGACCACGCGATCGGCGTGCAGCAGCAGGGCCGTGAGGAGGGCTCCCTGCTTGCCGGAGAAGGTGACCCGTTCGGCCCCCGCCTCCAGTTGGACGGGCCCGAGGAGGCGGAACAGCGTCGCCGGCGCGGAAGCGTCCCCACCTGCCATCAGCGGCTCCCTGCCCCCTCCCCACCTCCTGACTCCGCACGAGTGTAGGGCCGACAGGCGGAAAGATCACGACATCGCCCCAGATCAGGGCATCCCTCCGGCCGCGCGGGGACCGGTCCCTGCCTCTGACTCGTGCGGAAAACAGGCGGAAAACAGGCACGTCATCCATAGGCTCGGACCGAAATTCCGTGGATAGGGCCGTCGGAATCGGCGTTCACCGTCGTCTTTCCGCAAGGCTCCATACCTCGAAAGGATTCGCGCATGAAGGTTGCCATGAGGCGTATCTCTCTAGGCCTGTCGACCGCCATCGCCGCCGCCGCGATGACCGTCGTCCTCGCTCCGGCCCCGGCCTCCGCCCAGGTCGTCGTCAGGTGGTATCCGTACACCACCGCGGGCGCGAAGCAGTGCAACTCCGACGCCAACTCCGCGGGTCCCGAGTACTACTGCACCACGATCAAGGTCGGCTCCACGAAGATGTACGCCCTCGCCCGGCCGTAGGGATGTCCTGAAGATTCCGGTGTTCTTCTCGGCACCGGGACTCCGGTCATAGGTGTCCTGCCGGGAGCGTTTCCACGTTCCCGGCCGGATGTCAGCTTGCCGCGAGGGCCGCCGTGGGAGCCAGCCGGGAGGCCCTGATCGCCGGGTAGATCCCGGCCACCGCACCGACGGCCAGCGTGGCGGCGAAGGCGCCCCCCAGCACCCAGGGCGGCACCGTGGGCGGCCAGCCCCGCGACAGCGCGTACCCCGTGGTCACCAGGCCGCCGAGCGCGAGTCCTGCCACCCCGCCGAGCACCGACAGCAGCAGCGACTCCGTCAGGAAGTGGATCCTGATCTGCCCCCGCGTGGCGCCGAGCGCCCGGCGCAGCCCGATCTCCTTGCGTCGCTCCAGCACCGAGATCACCATCGTGTTGGCCACGCCCACCCCGCCGACGAGCAGCGCGACCGCGCCGAGCCCCAGCAGCAGGTTGGTGAAGGTGCCCGCGGCGGCAGCGCGGGCCGCCAGCGCGTCCGACGGGCGTGAGACCGCGACCTCGTGCGGCCGCTCGGGGCTGACCGTCCGGGCGAGCATGCCCCTGACCCGCGCCACCGATTCCTCGGTCGACCGCTCGTAGAAGGTCGTGGGATGGCCGTCGAAGCCGAGCCGCTCCCGCGCGACCGGGAATCCGATCAGCGCGGCCCGGTCGATCTCCGGCGCCAGCGGCAGCGAGGTGAGCACGCCCGTCACGGTGAACCACCGCTCGCCCACCCACACCTGGACTCCGGTACGGGTGACGCCGAGCCTCCGGGCGGCGACCGCGCCGAGGACGACCGCGGGCTGGCGGGCGATCGCCTCGTCGAGCCACCGTCCGGTGCCCACGCGCCCGTCGAGCGTGTCCAGCAGGTCCAGGGAGGTGGCCTGGACGGTCAGTCCGCCCGTGTCCTCCTTGGGAACGCGGTAGGTCCTGCGGATGGTCGCGGCCACGGTGCCGGTGGCGCTGACGTCGGTGACTCCCGCGATCCTGCGGACCATGAGCGCGGCGTCCGAGCCCGCGTACGACCTGAAAGCGATCTTCGAGCCGTTCCGCCGTCTGCGGACCGACCGGGTGCGCTCCGACCGCGGCACCGGGCTGGGGCTGTCCATCGTGCGCGCCACGGCCCAGGCTCACCAGGGCACCGTCGTGGCCGAACCGCGCGAGGAAGGCGGGCTGACGATGACCGTGCGCCTGCCCTCGTCGTGACCTTGCGTCGTGGCGTGATCCTGCATATCGTCCCGATATATCAAGTCGATACATCGGGGTGACCCGGTGAGGCGGGAGCTGCGATGAGGCGGATCGACTACGACACCGAGCAGCACCAGGACTACGCGCGCGGCCGGGCGCTCGACGAGCAGCAACTGCGGACATGGATCAGCGCCTTCGAGGCGGCGCTGCCCGAGGCGCGCCCGCTCGCCGGGCTGGACGTCGGCTCCGGGACCGGCAGGTTCACCCCCGCACTGGCGCGCGCGTTCGGCCCTGTCACCGGCGTCGAGCCGTCGATCCGCATGCGCGAGACAGCGCAGGCCCAGTCCCGCCATCCCGAGGTGCGCTATCTGGCAGGCTCCGCCGAGGACATGCCGGTGCCGTCCGCCTGCGCCGACTACGCGCTCATGTTCCTGTCCTGGCACCACGTCCAGGACAAACCACGCGCGGCCCGCGAGCTGGCCAGGGTGCTCAGGCCCGGCGGGCGCCTCCTGCTGCGCGCCAACTTCAGCGACCACCACCCCAGGCCGTGGTGGCTGGAACACTTCCCCCGCGGCTACGAGGTGGACGCCGCCCTGTTCCAGCCGCTGCACGAGGTCATCGCGATGTTCACGTCGGACGGCTGGCGCGTCACCGACTTCCGCACGGTCACCGAGCCGTCCTACGGCACCCTCGGCGACATGCTCGAACGACTGCGCCTGCGTACCCTTTCGTTCTTCGCCCAGCTCAGCCCCGACGACCTGGAGACCGGCTTCCGCCGCCTCGAACAGGCGGTCGCCGCAGACCCCGACGCCCCGGCACCCGTCTTCTCCGAGCCACTCCTCACCCTCGAACGCAACTGAGCGAACAGCCGAAACTCACAGTAAACAAGCAGTAGCTGTGAGTAATATTCAGGCATGCTGACGCAGGAGCACGAGTTCCTCATCGAA
Source organism: Nonomuraea sp. NPDC050478 (assembly GCF_044458265.1). NCBI lineage: Bacteria > Bacillati > Actinomycetota > Actinomycetes > Streptosporangiales > Streptosporangiaceae > Nonomuraea > Nonomuraea sp. NPDC050478. The sequence goes on from NZ_JBITHT010000001.1 coordinate 984,638, forward strand.
CTCGTCCGCCATCGACCCTCCCTGGTCGCGACCCTGCTGGCCGAAGTCGGCCTCAAGGTGCCCGCGTTCAAGGAGGCCCGGCTGGAAAGCGCCGACCTGAACGACTGCCGGCCTACCGAATACCGCGCGGACTCGGTCGTCGCCATGGTCGACGACAAGCGAGTCTTCGCCGTCGTACTGGAGGTGCAACGCAGATACGACAGACGAAAACACTGGTCGTGGCCGGTATATCTGGCCACGCTGCGGGCGCGCCTCAAGTGTCCCTGCGTCCTTCTCGTCTTCTGCTCCGACGCGGCGGAAGCCAGAAGGTGCGCCACTCATATCGACATGGGGCATCCCGGCTGGGTCCTCTGCCCGGTGGTGGTGGGCCCGGAACAGGTGCCCATGATCACCGATATCGCCCGCGCCATCGCCGAGCCCGAGCTGACCGCCCTGTCCGCCGTCGTGCATGGCGATGGCGACGAAGGCCTCAAAGTCCTGCAAGTACTGCATGACTCACAGCAGCACCTGTCCCAGGAGCAGCGGAGTTATTCTGATCTGGTACTCGCGCTGCTGCCCGAGTCCGTTGTCACCAAGTTCAGGGAGATCGCAGTGGCCGTCCTGGATGAGATCAAGCACCCGTGGGTACGCGGCTGGATCGCCCACGGCGAGAGCTTGGGAGAAGCCAAGGGAGAGGCCAGAGGAGAGGCCAGAGGAGAGGCCAAAGCGATCCTGATGGTTCTCGAGACACGTGGCCTCGAAGTGTCCGACGAGACGCGGGAACGCATCCTCGGCTGCACCGACCAGGAAACGCTCGAAGCGTGGATCCACAAGGCGGTCACCGTACGAAGCGTCGAAGAACTCTTCGACTGACAACTACCTAGTCAGGCTTCCGCCGCCTGGAACAGGCAGCCGCCGCAGACCCGACGCCCCCGACGACTGTCTCCTCCGAGCCACCCCGCGAAAGCAGGCAATGACTCGGAGTAACATTCCGGCATGCTGGGACGCGGGAGGGAGATCGCAGTGGCCGTCCTGGATGAGATCAAGCACCCGTGGGTACGCGGCTGGATCGCCCACGGCGAGAGCTTGGGAGAAGCCAAGGGAGAGGCCAAAGCGATCCTGATGGTTCTCGAGACACGCGGCCTCGAAGTGTCCGACGAGACGCGGGAACGCATCCTCGGCTGCACCGACCAGGAAACGCTCGAGTCGTGGATCCACAAGGCGGTCACCGTACGAAGCGTCGAAGAACTCTTCGACTGACAACTACCTAGTCAGGCGTGACGGAGAATCGACGCGCCTGCGTACCCTTGCGTTCTCTTCCGTAGTCAGCGGGGCGTGAGGGTCAGGGTCAAGGCGCCGGGGACGGCGGTGAAGGTGTCGCGTATGCGGGCCGTCAGGGAGGCGCGGGTGGGCTCCGCCGGGTCGGCGGCCCACCCTTCCAGGGCGTGGTGAAAGGCCGCGACCGCCATGTCCAGGGCCAGGCGAAGACGGGGATCGTCGCGTTCCTGCGGCACGTCGAAGCGGCGAGACAGGATGTCGAGGGCGGTGCGGGTGATGAGGTCGCACAGGTAACGGCAGTGCGCGTCCAGCGACGGGGTCTTGTCGGCCAGCCGCAGGTTGAGCAGGACGCGGCGGGTCCACCCCTCGGCGGGCATCCGGTCGATGACGGAGAGCAGCGCGTCGCACAGGAACGGCAGGATCGCGGCGCCGGAAGGATCGCGGGACTCGATGTCGTCGAGGAAGGCGATCCACAGATCGTGCGTGGGCGCGCCGGCCACGTCCTCCTTGCTGGTGAAGGTGCGGAAGAACGTGCGCTTGGAGATCTCCACCGCGTCACACAGCTCGTCGAGCGTCACGCCGTCGAAGCCCCGCTCGGTGAACAGCTCCAGCGCCGTGTCGATCAGGGCCTGCCGGGTCCGCGCCTTCTTCCGCTCGCGCAGCGGCAGGTCACGGAGTTCGTCCTCGGGCATCACCCGGCGGGCGAGTACGGCCGGGCGGGTCGGTGCGATGCTGTCCACCCCTCCAAGTGTAACGGATGCGCTAACGCCTACAGGAGGTTTATGCCACTGAGTGGCGTTATAGTGAGCCATGTCGGCGCACTTCGACGAAAGGCACCACCATGCGCGCTTTGATCACCGACCCCGCGGCTCCCGGCGGGCTCCGCCTGGGCGAGACGCCCGACCCCGTCCCCGCACCGGATGAGGCTCTCGTACGCGTGACCGCCACGTCCCTGAACCACGGCGAAGCGTCCCTGGCGCGGCAGGGGGCGCCGGCGGGCGCGGTCCTGGGCTGGGACGCCGCCGGAGTGGTGGTCCGGCCCGCCGGCGACGGATCGAGCCCACCGGCGGGCACCCCCGTGATCACCCTCGGCATGGCCGGCGCCTGGGCCGAACAGCGCGCCGTGCACACCGGCATGATCGGCACCGTGCCCGAGGGCGCCGACCCCGGCGCGATCAGCACGATCCCCGTCGCGGGACTCTCGGCCCTGCGCGCCCTGCGCCGTCTCGGCCCGGTCCTCGGCAGGCGGGTGCTGATCACCGGCGCGACAGGAGGCGTCGGCCGGTACGCCGTCCAGCTCGCCCGGCTGGCCGGCGCCCACGTCATCGCCTCCACCGGCGACCCCGCCGCGCACGGCGACACCCTGCGCGCCCTCGGAGCCGACGAAGTGTTCGCCGGCCCGGAGAACGTGGACGAACCGGTGCACGGCGTCCTCGACATGGTGGGCGGTCACCACCTCGTCGCGGCCTACGACCGCCTCGCCCCCGGCGGCGCCCTCGTCGCGGTGGGCCGGGTGACAGGCGAGGGCGAGAGCTTCCCGTACCCGATGCTGTCCGGCGACCGCGGCCACGACCGCTCCATCGTGTCCTTCTACCTGCCCGGCGAGTCCGGCCTCGGCCCCGACCTCACCTGGCTGGCCGCCAAGGTCGCCGCGGGCGTCCTCACCCCGCAGATCTCCTGGCGCGGCCCCTGGGACAAGGCCGCCGAGGCGATCGACGCCCTCCTGGGCCGCCGCCTGCACGGCAAGGCCGTACTCGACATCGCCTGACGACCTCACCCCGTACGCATCGCGCACGCGACGAATGGGGGCCGCATCGGCTACCGTCACGGTCATGCCCCTCGCCTCGATTCCCAGCCCTTCCGAAGGTGTCTGGCATCTCGGATTCATTCCGATCCGGGCGTACGCGCTGTGCTTCATCGTCGGCATCGCCTTCGGCGTCTGGCTCAGTCAGCGTCGCTGGCGCGCGCGGGGTGGCGAGGAGGGCGCGATCACCGACATCGCGGTGCCCGGGGTGGTGTTCGGCCTGATCGGCGCCCGCCTCTACCACGTCATCACCGACTGGCAGCTGTACTTCGGCCCGCGCGCGATCAAGGAGCCCTACCAGGCGCTGTTCATCTGGGAAGGCGGGATGAGCATCTGGGGCGCGGTCGCCCTGGGAGGCGTGGGCGTGTGGCTGGCCTGCCGCCGCCGGGGACTGTCCGTCAGCGCCGTGGCCGACGCGGTCGCGCCCGGCATCGCGTTCGGGCAGGCGATCGCCCGCTGGGGCAACTGGTTCAACCAGGAGCTGTACGGGAGCCCGACCACGTTGCCGTGGGGCCTGGAGATCGACCAGGCGCACGGCGGCCAGCCGGGCGTGCTCTACCATCCGACATTCCTGTACGAGTCGCTGTGGAACGTCGCGCTCGGCTTCGCCCTGATCTACGCCGGCAGACGGTTCACGCTCCGCCACGGCCGCCTGTTCGCCCTCTACGTCGCCGGTTACACGCTGGGGCGGTTCTGGATCGAAGGGCTGCGGATCGACCCGGTCGGCGGGGTGGACCACGCGGTCATGTTCCTGGACCTGCGGATCAACCAGTGGACCTCGATCGTGCTGCTCGCCGGGGCGCTGGTGTACTTCTGGGTGACCCGTCACAAGGACACCGAAGAGATCGTGGTGCCCGCTTCGCCCGAGCAGCCCGCCGCACGAGGTTCTTGAGGATGTCAAAGCTCCCGCGCCAGCGCCAGAACGCTCAGCCCGAACATCAGGACGCCGAGAGGGAGATGGATCGACGGCACGTGCGCGATGCCGAGCACGACCTGGACGGAGGCGAGGGCGAGGAAGCCGGCCGCCTGCCAGACGGGCCGGGGTGAGCCGCCGCCCGGCTTCCACGCCAGCACCGCCGCGAGCACGTACAGCACCGACGCCCCGAACATCACGCGGGCTCCCGCGCTGTGCAGCGTCTCTCCGTGGGACGAGGTCAGCAGCAGTCCGGCGGAGACCGCCTGAAAGAAGATGGTCAGGGTCTGCAGGGCGATCGCGACCCGCAGAAACGAGAGGCCGCGCTGTGCCGTCGCCTGGGTGGCCATGACAAGGTCTCCTTTCCGCCCGGAGGCGGTGCATGGATAAGGTCTCACCAGCCCGACGACGCGGGCCCGCGAAAGGTAAGGCGGTCGGCAGCGTGGTGACGGCCAGCACCGATGGGACAGCCGGTGAGCGGCGCCAACTGATCAACGTGGCCTACCGGTTGCTCGGTTCGCTGGCCGAGGCCGAGGACGCCGTGCAAGAGGCCTACGCGCGCTGGTACGCGCTGCCGCCGAGCCGGCAGGAGGAGATCGTGTCCCCCGGCGCCTGGCTGACGACGGTGACCGGCCGCATCTGCCTGGACGTGCTCGGATCGGCGCGGGCCCGGCGCGAACGCTATGTCGGCGCGTGGCTGCCCGAGCCGCTGCCCGACCGCGCCGAGTGGGACCATGGCCAGGGCGCCGACCCCGCCGACCAGTTGGTCCTGGACGAATCGGTGACCATGGCCTTCCTCGTCGTCCTGGAGTCGATGACGCCGGCCGAGCGGGTGGCGTTCGTCCTGCACGACGTGTTCCGTTACCCCTTCGCCGAGATCGCCGGCGTCCTCGGCCGTACCCCTGCGGCCTGCAAGCAGCTGGCGGCCTCCGCGCGGCGGCGGGTGGGCGTCGCGCGCGCTCCCGTGACGGCGGCCGGGCAGGCCGACACGGTGCGGCGGGTGAAAGAGGCATGGGAGACGAAGGACATCGCGGCCCTCGTCGACCTCCTCGACCCGGCCGCCGTGATGACCGCCGACGGCGGCGGCGTGGTCGGCACCGTCCTGCGCCCGGTCGAAGGCGGCGCGCGCATCGCTCAGTACATGGTCGCCATCGCCGACAAGGCGCCCGGGCTCGAACTCCTGGAGCGGTCGGTCAACGGCGTGCCGGGCCTGGTGGCCCGGCGTGCCGGGGAAGTCGTGGTCGTGGCCTCGTTCGATGTCGCCGACGGCCGTGTCACCCGGATCTGGGCGGTCCGCAACCCGCGGAAGCTCCGGCCGTGGATGTCGCCGTAGCTCGCACCGGGCGGAAGAGTGAGGTCTGGAAGGGCCACCGGCCGCGGGCTAACCTGACGGTCTATGACCTTGGAGGCGTTGCGCGACGGGGATCCACGCCTGGCCGGGCCGTACGTCCTGCTCGCCCGGCTGGGCGAGGGCGGGATGGGGGTCGTCTACCTGGGTGAGGGACCGGACGGCACGCGGGTGGCCGTGAAGCTCATCCACCACAGGATGAGCGCGGATGCCGACTTCCGCCGCCGCTTCGCCCGCGAGGTCGCCGCCGCCCGGCGGGTCGCCCGCTTCTGCACGGCTCCGGTGCTGGACGCCGACGTCGAGGGCGAGACGGCCTACCTGGTCACCGAGTACGTCGAGGGACCGAACATCGAGGACGTCGTGCGCCGGTCGGGGCCGCTGAAGGGCTCGGCGCTGGACGGGCTGGCGGCGTCCATGGCGGTGGCGCTGCGGGCCATCCACGGGGCGGGGGTGGTGCACCGCGACCTCAAACCGGCCAACGTGCTGCTGTCCCAGGTGGGGCCCAAGGTCATCGACTTCGGCATCGCCCGCCTCGCCGACGCGGAGATGAGCAGCGCGATCGTGGGGACGCCGGCGTACATGTCTCCCGAGCAGGTCTCGGGCTCGCAGGTGGGTCCCGCGTCGGACATCTTCTCGTGGGGCTCCACGGTGGCCTTCGCCGCGGCCGGGGCGTCGCCCTTCGGTTCGGGCTCGGTGCCCACGGTCCTCCTCCGCATCGTCAACGACCCCCCGGCCCTGCACGGGCTCTCCGGCCAGTTGCACGACGTGGTCGCGGCCGCCCTGCTCAAGACGCCCGCGGACCGTCCCACCGCCCAGGAGATCCTGGACCACCTCAGCACGTCCATCCCGTTACCCGTCGCTCCCCCGAACGACACGGGCGGGAGCGCCGAACGGGCCGGCCCGACCAGGCCACCCCGGTCCTCATCCTCCGGACCCGCACCGGCACAAGCGGCGCGCGTCGTGGACGGCCGGCGCAAGTGGGTGGCCGGGGCCGCTGCCGTGGTCGTCGCCACGGCCGGGGTGGCGGCGGCGTTCGCGTCGCAGGGGCAGGGCGTCCGGGATCCGACGGCCAAGGGTACGGTCGACACGCCGTCTCCGGCGGCCTCTCGAACCACCGCCGCGCGGAACCCCCTGCGGGCCGGGAAGGACGTCCGCTTCTACGCCCCACCCGAGCCGGAGGCCGACCGCCAGGCGAAGCTCTGGGCCGAGGACCGGCCGAAGGACGCCGAGCTCATGACGAAACTGGCCGCCATCCCGTACGCCATCCGCCTCGGCAAGCCCGAGGCCGGCGCCAAGGTGAAGGACGCCGTCACGGCCGCCGGGCAGCGGGACGCCGTGCCCGTGTTCCTGATCAACCGCCTGCCGGGCAGCGAGTGCGGCCCGGCCGCCTCCGCCGACCTCGCCGCCTACCACGACTGGATCAAGGGCATAGCCGCCCAGATCGGCGACGCACGCGCGGCGGTCATCCTGGAGCCCGGCAGCCTCGCCAGGCTGCCCGGCACGGCGAACTGCGACCCCCAGGGCTCCTCTGATCAGCGCTACGAAGACCTGCGCCAGGCCGTCCAGGCCCTCAAGTCCAACCCGAACACCGCCGTCTACCTCGACGGCGGCCAGGACCTCTGGCCGGGCACGGAACCCATGGCCGAACGCCTGATCGGCGCGAGCATCGACCGGGCGGACGGCTTCTTCGTCAACACGGCCGGCTTCCAGCGCACCGAGAAGGCCGTCGCGTACGGCAAGAAGCTGTCGGCCTGCGTCGCCGTCCGGCGCGCCACCGGCCGGAAGGACTGCCCCGCGGACGTGCGGGCGGACCCGGCCGCCATGCCGCACTTCGTCGTCGACACCGGCAGGAACGGCCAGGGCTCCTGGGCCCCGGCCAGGAGCTACCCCGACCCGCAGACCTGGTGCAACCCGCCGGGCAGGGGCGTCGGCGACCGGCCGACCACGGCGACGGGCGAGGAGCTGGTGGACGCCTACCTGTGGATCGCGCGGGCGGGCACGTCAGGAGGCCGGTGCCGGCGCGGCACCGACGGCGAGAAGGACCCGGAGCGCGGCGTCGTGTCGCCGGAGGCGGGCGAGTGGTGGGCCGAGCTGGCCCTCGAACGGGCGAAACTGGCCGACCCGCCCTTGCGGTGAGGCCCGCGCTCATCGTCCGCGCGAGCGGGCTTCCTGATAGGGAGGAGCCGTGGAGTTCCGCATCATGGGCCCGCTGGAGGTCCGCGACACCGACGGCAAGAACTGCACCCCGACCGTGCGCAAGCATCGCGATCTCCTGGCGATGTTCCTGCTCAACGCGGGCCGGCCGCTGACGGCCGAGCGGCTGCGCAGGCTGCTGTGGCCGCACGAGGGCGGCGACCGGTCCGACTCGCTCGTCCGCGGGTACGTGGGGCAGCTCCGGCGGCTCATCGGACAGGGGACGATCACCACTGTGTCCGGCGCGTACCTGCTGAACCTCGGTGACGGGCAGCTCGACGTCGATCGGTTCCGGCTGCTGGTGGACCGGGGCGCGTACGAGGAGGCGCTGGCCCTGTGGCGCGGCGAGGCGCTGGACGACGTGGACCCCGAGGGCGAGCGGTGGGTGGAGACCCGGCGGCTGCGCGAGGAGCTGGAGGAGCTGCGGCTGCTGGCGCTGGAGCGCCGGGTGCAGGCCGACCTGGACGCCGGGCGCCATCGCGAGCTGCTGGCCGAGCTGCGCCGGCTGACGCGGCAGCACCCGACGTGGCAGCGGTTCCGCGGCCAGTACATGCTGGCGCTCTACCGCAGCGGGCGCCGGGTGGACGCGCTGGCCTCGTACGCGGTGCTGCGCGACCAGCTCGACGGCGGCCACGCCATCGAGCCGGACCCGGAGCTCCAGCTGCTCTACCATCGCATGCTGCACGACGACGCCTCGCTGCACGTGTCGGCCGGGCCGCCGGTGCTGCTGCCGCCCGACGTGGCCGACTTCACCGGCCGGGCCGAGCTGCTGGAGGACGTGGCGGGCGGCCTCGTCGTGGTGCACGGGCAGGCGGGGGCGGGCAAGTCGGCGCTGGCCGTGCACGCGGCGTGGCGGCGGCGCCCCCACTTCCCCGACGGCATCCTGTACGCCGACCTGCGCGAGACCACGGCCCCGGCGGCCGTACTGGAGGACTTCCTGCGCTGGCTCGGCTGCCCGGCCCGGGCGATGCCGGCCGCGCCTGAGCAGCGCGAGCGGCTGTTCCGCACTTACACCGCCAACCGCAAGCTCCTGGTGGTGCTGGACAACGCCGCCGGCGAGGCGCAGGTGCGGCCGCTGCTGACCTCGTGCCCGACGATCGTCACCAGCCGTTCCCCGCTGGGCGGCCTGCCCGGCGCGCGGCGGCTGCCGGTGGGCGTGCTGGACGACGGTGAGGCGCTGGAGCTGCTGGTCAAGAGCTCGGGCCGGGCGGCGGACGGCGCCTTGCGGCGGCTCGCGCGCTTCTGCGGCGGCCTGCCGATCGCCCTGCGCATCGCGGGCTCCCGGCTGGCGGCCCGCCCCGAGTGGACCGCCGACTATCTGGTGGGTCTGCTGGAGGACGAGCACCAGCGGCTCGACCGGCTGCGCGCGGGCGACCTGACGGTGCGCAGCGTGTTCGCGATCGGGTTCGACGGGCTGCCGGAGGCGGCGAGTCTGACGTTACGCGGGCTGGGCGCGCTGTCCGCGCCGGACTTCGCCGACTGGGTGACCGAACTGTTCGGCGGGCAGGCGGAGGCGCTGGTGGACGCGGGCCTGCTGGAGACGCACGGCGTGGACGCGGCCGGGCAGGTGCGTTACCGGCTGCACGACCTGACCCGGCTGTTCGCGCGCGAGCAGCCGGCGCCGGGGACGCTGGCGAAGCTGGCGGACGTGGCGCTGTCGCGCGTGCGGGCGTCGCGGTTCCCGCTGGTGTCGGGAGATCCGGCCACGGCCGTGGCGACCAGGGACATCAGGGAGTCGGTCGAGTGGCTGGCGGCCGAGCGGGCGTTCCTGGTAAGCCTGGTCGCCGACCTGGGCGCCGCCGGGCTGGACGACGGCTGCTGGCGGCTGGCCCACCTGCTGACGCCCTACCTGGAGCGGCACCGGTTCCTGGACGACTGGCGGACCTTGGCGGGGCTTGCGATGGAGTCGGCGCGGCGGGCGGGCGACGGTCTGGGCGAGGCGCTCATCCTGCTGGACCAGGGTGACCTGCACCTGGCCGAGCGGGACTGGCAGCGGGCGGAGGAGCGGCTCCGGCTGGCGGTGGAGATGTTCCGGAGCCGGGGACACGCCCGCGAGGTCGCCCACGCCACGCGCCGGCTCGGCCGCGTCCACCTGGAGCTGGGCCGCCTGGCGGAGGCGGAGCGTGCCCTGCTGGCCTGCCTGGATGCGGCGGAGAACCAGCGCGACGCCGCAGACGCCGAGCAGGTTCTCGGTGTCATGCTGCGCCGCGCGGGCCGGCCGGACGAGGCCGCCGACCGGCTGCTGGCCGCCGCCGGTCGCCTGGCCGAGCTCGGCGACCGGCACCGCCAGGCCGACACGCTTCTGGAGCTGTCGGCCGTACACCTGGCGCAGGGCGCGCGACCGGACGCGCGCGCCGCCGCCGAACGGGCCCGGAGCATCGCCGTACGACTCGGCGACCGGCTGCTCGACGCGCAGGCCCTGCTGGCCCTGGCGAAGGTCAACCGTTCGGAGGGCGCGACCGTACGCTCGCGCGAGCTGGCCCGGGCGGCGCTGGAGGTCTTCGAGGAGACCGGCGACCGCCAGGGCGGCGCGAACGCCAGGTCCCTGCTGGCGCTGCTCTGAGCTGCCCGGCTCGGTCAGCCGACGCAGCCGGGGACGCTGTTGGGTGGGGCGCAGTTGTTCGGCCGATTGCCCCTGACCACGCTGTCGCTCAGCGTGACCGCGCCGGACTCTTCGAAGATGCCGCCCCCGTCGCCGGCTGTGTTGCCGGTGACGACGCTGTCGGTCAGGCTCGCCGAGCCGATGGCGTTGAAGAGGCCACCGCCGCGTGCCGTGCCGGGGCCCAGGGCTGTGGCGACATTCTTGATGATCTTCGATTGGCTGCTTGTCAGGGTGCCGCCGGCGGAGTTGTCGATGCCGCCGCCCACGGCGCTCCTGCCACGGGGGGCACTGACGATGTTGCCGATCACCGCGCTGTCGCGCAGGGTGAGCTGACCGCCTGGGCCGATCCGGATCCCGCCGGCCAGCGCGTTGCCGCCCTCGGCGATGGCTCGATTGCCGGTGACGTGCGTGCGGGTCATGAGCATGGTGCCGGTGTACGCGACTCCGCCGCCGGTCACGGTGCCACGCCAGGCGCTGGCGGTGTTGCCCCGGATGAAGGTGTCGGTCACGGTCATGTCGACCGCGCTGGTCAGCGCGCCCCGCGCGGTGCCGCCCGGGGCACTGGCGCGGTTGCCGCTGATCGTGCTGTGGACGATCGTCGTGGCGGCGAAGGCGGCGTGGCCGGCGCCGAAAGCGAAGCTGTCACGGGATCTCCTGGTGACGTGGACGGTGTTGCCGGTCACCCGGCTGTGCCTGACCGTCATCGGGCCGTCGTTGGCGATCCCGCCGCCCGCGGCGGCGCTCGGGTCGGTGCCGGTGTAACTGGCGGTGTTGTAGCTGACGTCGGTGTTGTTCAAGGTCGCGGTGCCGTCGCTGTCGATGCCGCCGCCCTCGGCGAAGACCCCGGACGTGGCGGTATTGCCGATCACCCGGCTGTGGTTCACCGTCAGGGTGCCTTGGTTGTTGATGCCGCCACCGCAGACCAGCCCGGGAGGATTGGGCGGGGCCGGCGCACCGGGGCAGTCCGTCGCCCTGCCGCCGCTGATGGTGGCCCTGTTGAGCGTGAGGGTGCCCGTGCCGGCCACGAGGAGGATGCGGAAGGCGGGGGCGGTCTTGGCCCGCGTGATCGCCGCGCCGTTGCCGTTGATCGTGATGTCGCTGGTGATGGCCGGCAACCCGTTGGCGGGGTTCGCGGTATCAGGACGCACCAGGCGGTAGTGGCACCTGTGGGACAGGTTGAGCGTGTCGGGGCCCGGCGAGTTGTTGGCGTTCCTGATGGCCCTGACGAGGTCCGAGACCGAGCACCTCACGGACACGGTGGCGGCGTCGGCGGGCAGGGCCGGGAGCGTCACGACGCCGGCCGCGAGGCTCGCCGCGACCAGGAGCCGGGCCGGAAACGCTCGCCGGACGTCGCGGGCCGGGCCCTGCGCGCGGAATCTCTGCCAGGACATCAGGGAACTCCTCTTTCCTCTGCACCGGAGCACGCGGTTGCTCCACAGATGGGTTCTAGCAGTAGCTCTCTGCAAGGTGGCTGTAACCCTGAGTGCGGGCGTGTCGCGACGGCCGTCGACTGATCTTTGGCAGCTTCCGGGCGGCGGGTGACCAGCCCTGCCGAAATTCGGTCGACAGGCGAGCCGCGGTGCACTGCGATGGTTCAGCCGCCCGCCGCACGGAGCGGGCCGATCGCAGGAGTTCTTGGCAGCCGTGAGAACGACGGACACCCGGCCCACGATCGATGCCGCGCTGGTCAGGAAGCTGGTCGATACGCAGTTCCCGCAGTGGGCCGCGTTGCCGCTGGAACTGCTGGATCCGGCCGGCTCGGACCATGTGATCTACCGGCTGGGCGAACAGCTGTCCGTCCGGCTGCCCCGCCACAGCGGCGCCATCGGACAGGCCGAGAAGGAACTCGAGTGGCTGCCCCGGCTCGCCCCGCGACTACCCCTGGCCATCCCGGTGCCGGTGGGCGTGGGTGAGCCCGGCTTCGGCTATCCGTGGCGGTGGGCGGTGTCCTCTTGGCTGGAGGGCGAGGTGGCGACCGTCGAGGCACTGGCCGACTCGTCCACGGCCGCCGTCCGACTGGCGGAATTCCTGGCAGCCCTGCGACAGTTCGCGCCCGAGGACATCCAAGCCCTGGCGACCCGTGAAAGCCTCCAGGGCCGCCCGTTGGTGGACCGGGATCGCGCGACGCGAGCCGCCATCGCCGAGGTCGGCGAGGTGTTCGACGCCACCGTCATGACCGAACTGTGGAACGCGGCCGTGAACGCTCCCGGATGGGACCGCCCTCCGGTCTGGTTCCACGGCGACTTCCACACCGGCAACCTGCTGACCGTCGACGGCCGTCTCAGCGCGGTGATCGACTTCGGCGGGCTCGGCATCGGCGATCCGGCCTGTGATCTGATGATCGCCTTCACCCTGATGTCGGCCGGCAGCCGGGCCGCCTTCCGCGCCGCGCTCGACGTGGACGACGCCACCTGGACCCGGGGTCGCGGCTGGGCCCTCGCCACCGGCCTGAACGCCTACACCGCCTACGCCGCTGTCGACCCGAGGGTCGCCGCGCAGACCACCCGTCAGATCACCGAGGCCCTCATCGGCTAGATCAGAACCTCCGCCCACTTCACCCTGGGTCGGCGCAGAGCTGGGAGGTCAGAGCGGTGCGGGCCCACTCTTCCCACGTGTCCGGTGACCAGCCGCGGTCACGGACGAAGATCAGGTAGAGCTGCGGGCTGAGCAGGCCGAACAGCAGGTCAGCCGCCATCTCGACAGAGAGGCCGGGACGGGCGTCGGGCTTGCCGGCCAGGGCCTCGGCCGCCGCGTGCTGCACGGTGTAACGCGGGTCGGGACCGTCCGGCCACTGCGCGGCGATCTCAGGGTCGGTGGCCGCGGCGGCCGCGATCAACGGCATGATCGGGGCGACCCGGCCCAGGATCTCGTGGGTGCCGCGGATGTGCGCGCGCAGTTGCCCCGCCGCGGTGGGCTCGGCGCAGGCGGCGCGGAACCACTCACGATCCATGATGGCGACAGGCTCGGTGTCCCCGGCGATGGACGTGTCCACCACGTCCTTGAACAGCGTGCGCTTGTTGCGGAAGACGAAGTAGACCGTCTGGACGGCCACGCCCGCCCGGTCCGCGACCTCCTGAAGGCTCGTCGCCCCGTACCCCTGCGCGACGAACAGCTCGCGAGCCGCCTCGATGACCTTCGCCCGGGTGCGGCGTGAGCGCTCGGCTCGCTTGTCCGGCCGATTGACTCTGTCCATATTGCGAGTATAACTTTAGAGAACAACACTAGAGTTTGACTCTGAATTCTTGGAGGGGACGATGGACCAGCCCAACACGGGCCCGACCTCAACGCTGCGAGACCAGGAGGAGGAGTCCGTCCATCGCGCGCTGGAGGGCTACTACCGCGCCGGCAAGCCGCCGTGGGACACCGGCGTGACGCCACCCGAGCTGGTGGCCCTGGTAGAGGGGCACGGCGCGCCGCCGCCCGGCCGCGCCCTCGAACTCGGTTGCGGCACGGGGACCAACGCGATCTACCTCGCCCGGCACGGCTGGGAGGTGACGGCCGTCGACCTGATCGACAGCGCCGTCGACCAGGCCCGGGAGAAGGCCGAGGCGGCTGGGGTGGCGGTGCGACTGCTGCACGGAGACGCCACCCGCCTCGACGAGCTGGACGCGCCCGGGCCCTTCGACCTGTTCTTCGACCTGAGCTGCTACTGCGGGATCCCCCTGCACCGCCGCGACGCCTACGCCGCCGGACTCACCGACCGCGCCACTCCCGGAGCACGGTTGCTGATGTTCGGGTACGGTCCCGAGCCGCTCGGCAATCCCACCCCTGAGGTCACGTCGTGGGCGGCGGGCGTCACCGCCGACGAACTCCACGCCAGGTTCACCGGCTGGGAAGTGATCGACGTCACACCGGGCACCAACTCGGTGCCGACCTTCTGGTTCACCCTGCGACGCGACGCCTAGCGATCTCTGGCCGCCACCCGCTGTTGACCGCGTTCGTCCTGGACGGGAACGAGGGCATCATCTTCGTCAGTCCGGACAAGGGCCCGCTCCGCACTGACTCCCCTGAGATCGTCACGACTGCGCGTCTCATCCGAAGAGTCGCGCCGAACGCTCAAGAAGCTTGGTGATCATCTGGACTCGTAGCGGCATCCAGCGCCGACAAAGGCGAATGAGGCCGTTCCCCGATCATGGGGAATGGCCTTTGACGTGGGCCGATGACTTACGCCTCCTCCGTCGCGCCCTTCGTGCGGACCTCTGACGCACCGAAGCCGCCTCCGGCTCCCAACCAGACCACCGAATCAAGGCGATGGAGACGCCTAGGAGGACCGTGAACCCACCCGCGAGAACGTTCAGCCCCCCGAGGCCTACCTCTCCGTCTGGATCGCCGATCCCGGCAGGTCGGCCTTCGGCCCAGTCCGCCATGGCCCACGCCTGCGTCGCTACAACCACACCGAACATGATCGTGGCCGCAGCCAGCACGTAACCGGGAGGACGCGTCCACGACCGCCTCGCGACAAGCACGATGCCGATCAGCAACCCGAGCGGGACGGTCACGAGCTGACCCAAGTTCAGGCCTATCAGAGCCGAGAGACGGAGGTGCTCGAAGTCGCTGCCACGATGACCCCCTAGGAACGGGATCACCATGACGCCACCGATGAGCCCGAGTGCCAAAAACCGGAGTATCGCCACGCGCACCATCATTGTGGGCGTGCTCACCCAAGCGCCATCTCAGCCGTACTTTGCAGCTGCACAAGATCGAAAAGGCCACTTCCCGGTCACGGGAGGTGGCCTAAGAACACGGAACGGAACTCGAGTCCCGCTGCTCAGAGCAGATCTGCCCCAAGCGGATCGTGTCGACCTCGGTCCGGATCGCCTCACATGATGGGCTCATGAGCGGAGAATCGAATCTTCCACTGTTCAATTCGCGGGTCAGGCGCGAACTCTACGACCAGCGCGTTCTCGTTCTCGACGGCCCTCTCGATGACGACAACGGGACGCTGCTGGCCACGCAACTGATTGCGCTCGCCACGCAGGACGCCTCGGCGGACATCGCCTTGTGGATTCACTCGCCGGGTGGGTCGGTTCCCTCGATGCTCGCGATCCGCGACATCATTCGACTCATTCCCTGTGACGTGTCGACCCTCGTGCTGGGCATCGCTTACAGCGCCGGGCAGTTCTTGCTGTCGTCGGGCGCCCCAGGGAAGCGTCGCGCCCTGCCACACGCACGTGTCCTGATGCACCAGGGCTCGGCGGGAATCGGTGGCACCGCAGTCGACATCGAACTGCAGGCCGGCGACCTTCGGCATACTCGCGACACGGTGCTCGGCCTCATCGCCGAGGACACGGGGCAGTCCGTCGAGCGCATATTCGAGGATTCTCTGCACGATCGCTGGTACACGGCGCGAGAGGCACTGGACTACGGCTTCATAGATGCGATCGTACAAAATTTCGACGAAATCGCGCCGCGCAATCGCCCACGGCTCGGATTCGACGTGACCGAAGGAGGCGGCCAGTGAGCACGTATACGATTCCCAACGTCATCACGCAGAATTCTCGTGGCGAGCGCATCATGGATGTCTACTCGCACCTGCTCACCGAGCGGATCATCTATCTGGGCACCGCGATCGACGCGGGCGTCGCCAACGCTCTCATCGCCCAACTGATATTTCTCGAGTCGGACAACCCCGATGCCGAAATACAGTTCTACATCAACTGCGAAGGCGGGGATCCGAGCGCGATGCTCGCGATATATGACACCATGCGTCATATCCGCCCCCGGGTTTCGACCACCTGCGTCGGACAGGCCGTCGCGGTGGGTGCCGTCCTTCTTGCCGCGGGCGCCGAAGGAAAGCGTGCCGCTCTCCCGCACGCACGAGTGATCCTGCACCAACCAGCCGCTCAGGGACGCGGCACGATCCCCGATCTCATCTTGCAGGCTGACGAGGTCGTCCGTGTCCGAGCAGACATCGAGCGCATACTGTCGCGGCACACCGGCCAGACGATCGAGACCCTACGCGCCGACACCGATCACGATCGCGTGTTCACCGCGACCGCTGCCTTGGAGTACGGGCTCCTCGATCAGATCATCGAGGAGCGTTCATAGGCCAGAGGATGACCCGGGCAAGCCACGCTACGCGGCCAGAGCGTACGCCGCCGAGCAGGTAGCGCCTCTCGACGTGCTGTTCTGAGCAGACCGCAAGCTCTCGGCAACGGCGAGGGTCAGATCGACCAGGGTCACGTCCAGCGCGCCGGCGACCGCAGCGATCATTTCACTCGACGGCTCTTTGACGCCTCGTTCCATCTCGGAGAGATACTGCGGCGAGACCCCGGCGCGACGTGCCGTCTCGCTCAACTTCTCGCCCCGCTCGTGACGAAGACCTCTGAGACACTCACCGAGCGCGTGCCGCCACAGTGGCTCGCGCGCCGGAGACGGCTTGGAGTTGGTCCGATCGATCGCTGAACGTAGCGGCGGGATGGAAGGGGCCATGCCTCACCTTAGACAGGTGCCGCGTTCGAAGTCGGCCTGATCCGCGCAGAGCGGAATCGTCCCCGTCTTCTCCGATCCGGCCGACGGCGAATCACGCGGCGGTCGGCAAGGTGGCGGGTCCCTCCACGAATGGCCGTGGAGGGTATTGCGCGGACCCTGCCTCGTCGCGCCTCACATCCCTAGCGGGCGAGCGAGGACCGCCAGTGATCCGAACGCGAGCTTGTCTGCTGGTAGTCCCGCGTGCAGTGCTCGGCTCACCCACCGGGGCCTTCCTCGTCGTTCAGCTGTGGACGCCGACCCAGAGCATCGCCGACACGTCTGGACGCGGGGTTGAGCGTCAGGATCCGCCAGACGGCCAACGTGATGTCCCGGTGGCGGAGCCGGCGCGCCGGAGGCACGCCCCTGGAAGCACAGCCCGAGCGGAGCGAGGACCTTTTATGAGGGGTGGGCAGCCACGGCCCATCCCTCAGATGGTTAAGGGGTGGGTGGAGGTGGTGAGGACCAGGGAAGCCGGGCCCCTCCCCGATTCACGAGGGGTGGCCTTCTTTGTCAGCACGATCACCAGGGCCGTTGGATAACCCTCGCCGCACAGGGGACGGCAATCGGCATCAAAGATGCCATACGTCCGCATCATCCCGGAGGCGGTCTCCGTCCGAGGCGTAGATTGGTGGAGTGAGCCGGATCCGTCGCGTTGTCGCACTGGTAGTGATCGCGATGGGAGCAGTCGTTACCGTGTTGTGCGAGCCGGTGATGTCGCTGCTGGAACGGATCCGCTGGCCGAGAGGCCGTGGCCGACACTCCACAGAAGCAGCTCTTCCATCCTCTCCACGCGCGCGGCTTCCGCGCGAAACCGGCCCTTAGCCCGCATGCTTGCCCGGTGACTGCTCTGTAGCTCAGGTTTGCCGACGAGACCGCGAATCACAGGGCCGACGGGGCAAACCTCTTAGGCGGTCCGCTCGACCACGATGGTTGAGCGGCGCCGTAGCTGAACAAGATCGAAAAGGCTACTTCCCGATCATGATCTTCAGGCGCAACGGCGGCGGGGCATGCGCAGCACGCCTGAACGTGTGCTATGTTGAATCCAGTTGCAGTTGTGGTACCCATAAGAACTTGTGTGCACCTGACGGTATGTAGCCTCAGGTGCATTTTATGTTTTCCGGTCATCTCCGGGTGTGTGGTCCTATCGCGGCGACGCGAAGTTCGTCCGATGCGGATTTCGGCTTTGCACCTATCAAAGGAGATCAACATGGCTTCTGGCACCGTGAAGTGGTTCAACGCGGAAAAGGGCTTCGGCTTCATCGAGCAGGACGGCGGCGGCGCCGACGTCTTCGCCCACTACTCCAACATCGTCGCCAACGGCGGCTACCGCGAGCTGCGCGACGGCCAGAAGGTGACCTTCGACGTCACCCAGGGCCAGAAGGGCCCGCAGGCCGAGAACATCGTTTCCGCCTGACACCGACGCACCACGCAGCTGGGGCCCGCGCCATAGGGTGTGGGCCCCACCGCGTTGCTTTTGTGGTACCCAACGTGCCGTGACGGCCTCACAAACCGCACAGGGACAGCATGTCTGTTCTTCCGCCGCACACCGGATGGACCACTCATGGCTCCGGTTCGGGCATAAGTCCGCTCCAGCCCTCTGACCGGCATCGCAGCCGCCGTTCTTTCCGGCGAATGCCGACCATTTCGACGCACGAGGCCAGGCTGTTTTCCGCCGGCCCGGCTCGTCTTTTCTTCGGCTCGTGCTCGCTGTTCTTTGTGCGCTCATCGCGCCGAGAATCACTTGACACGTGCCGCATCGAGGAAGGTTCTGCATGAACCATGCAACTCGCACGCACGGCCGCTACTCCCCCACCCGCACGGGCGGCTCTGCCAACGCCGGCAAGGGTGACCGACTCGGCTCGCCCGCTCGGGGCCGTTCAGGCGCCCCCAGCCGTTCCAGTGGTTACGGGCGACGTCCCGCCGCTCCCCAAAGGGAGTTCGCACTGCCGGTCACCGTCACCCCGGCCCTGCCCGCAGCCGCGACATTCGCTGAACTCGACATGCCTCCCGCGCTGCTGAAGACGCTCGCCAGCCTAGGTATGAAGGAACCGTTCCCGATCCAGGCGGCCACGCTGCCGAACTCCCTGGCCGGCCGGGATGTCCTTGGGCGGGGACGCACCGGGTCAGGCAAGACACTCGCCTTCGGCCTGGCCCTGCTCGCCCGCACTTCCGGACAGCGCGCCGAATCCCGGCAGCCGCTGGCTCTGATCCTCGTTCCCACTCGGGAGCTGGCCCAGCAGGTCACCGACGCGCTCACCCCGTACGCCCGGTCACTGAAGCTGCGGCTGGCCACCGTCGTCGGCGGTATGTCGATCGGTCGGCAGGCCAATGCGCTGCGTGGTGGTGCCGAGGTCGTCGTTGCGACCCCGGGGCGGCTCAGGGATCTCATCGAGCGCGGCGACTGCCGCCTGGATCAGGTCGGCATCACCGTGCTGGACGAGGCCGACCAGATGGCCGACATGGGCTTCATGCCTCAGATCACCCACCTGCTCGACCAGGTGCGTCCCGGGGGCCAGCGGATGCTGTTCTCCGCCACTCTGGACCGCAACGTCGACCTGCTGGTACGCCGCTACCTGACCGACCCGGTGGTCCATTCGGTTGACCCCTCGGCGGGCGCGGTCACCACGATGGAGCACCACGTGCTGCACGTCCAAGGCGCCGACAAGCAGGCCACCACTGTGGAGATCGCTGCTCGCGACGGCCGGGTGATCATGTTCCTGGACACCAAGCACGCCGTGGATCAGCTCACCGAAAACCTGCTGAACAGTGGCGTACGCGCCGCCGCGCTGCACGGGGGCAAGTCCCAGCCCCAGCGCACCCGCACCCTCGCCCAGTTCAAGACCGGCCACATCACGGTGCTGGTGGCGACCAACGTCGCGGCCCGCGGCATCCACGTCGACAACCTCGACCTCGTCGTCAACGTCGACCCGCCGAACGACCACAAGGACTACCTGCACCGCGGCGGCCGCACCGCCCGCGCCGGCGAGTCCGGCAGCGTCGTCACCCTCGTCCTGCCCAACCAGCGCCGTGACATGACCCGCCTGATGGCCGACGCCGGCATTGTCCCGCAGACCAGCCAGGTCCGTTCGGGCGAGGCCGAACTAGCACGTATCACGGGCGCCCAGGCTCCCTCAGGGATCCCCGTGACCATCACCACACCGGTTGCAGATCGTCGGGCGGGACGGAACGGCCGCCGATTCAGGTAGCGGTGGATCACCGCCCGGCGGAACAGGACCTCGAAGACGTCGATCAGCGAGTGTAGCTGCAGTTTGCAGCTGCACAAGATCGAAAAGGCCACTTCCCGATCACGGGATGTGGCCTTCGACATGCGGTGGAGCCTAGGAGATTCGAACTCCTGACTTCCTGCTTGCAAAGCAGGCGCTCTGCCAGCTGAGCTAAGGCCCCTTCGAACAATGAAGATAGCCTACCGAACCGGCGCCGGTATCCGCGCGCCTCCCAGGTCGCCGCTCAGGATCAGCTCCGGGAGTGCGCCGACGGACGGTAACACGTGGGTGGCGCCGCCGCCGACGAGGCGGTCTCGGCTGTGGCCGCTGTCGGTGAGGATGCCGGCCACGACGGCGGCGCCGGCGCGGTGGCCGGCGAGCATGTGGCTCTCGGAGTCACCGGCGACGGCCACCTGACGGACGTCGGGGATGCCGAGGCGGAGGACGGCGTGCAGGACCATGTCGGGCCAGGGGCGGCCGCGGCCGCCCGCGTCTTCGGGGCTGATGGCCAGGTCGATCTTGTCGTGCCAGCCGAGGATGCCGAGGACGCGGCCGAGGGTGGTGCGGCTGAAGCCGGTGAGCAGGGCCAGCCGGATGTCGGAGCCGCGGAGCTTGTCGAGGACCTCGACGATGCCGGGGGCGGGGGTGAGGCCGGAGCGTTCGAGGGCGCCTTCGTAGGCGCGCTCGAAGGTCAGGTTGGCGGCCTGAGCCCGGGCCTCGTTCTCGGGGAAGATGCCCCGGAAGACGTCGATCTTGGGTTGCCCCCGGGACCGGTGCACGTGCACCATGGCACGTGCGTACGCTCCGGTCCCGGGGACTATGCCCTGGGTGGCGATCGCCTCGGCGAACGCGCGCTCCACCGTGGCGATGTCGCCGACCGTGGTGCCTGCCAGGTCCAGGCACACCAGCTTGATGGGGACGATGTCACTCATCGCCTCGCCGGTCGGTTAGTTCTCGCTACCGGTCGCCTCGGTCCAGAGATCGAGCTCTGCCCGATCGGCCTGCACCTTGCGCCAGATCAGCAACCCCCCAAGGGCGACCAGCGCCAGAACAAGCAGCTTCTTCACTGTGTGACCCCACTTCTTCGACGGTCTCGCCCGCTGGGCAAGACCCAACGGATGCTTTGCAGCCTAGCAAGGGATGGCGGCGGTCCCCGTGTTTGCGCGGACCAGATGTCGGATTGTTCAAGGAACACGCGGCGCCGAGGATTGACATACCCCCTAGCCGTATATATCGTCCTCCACATACCCCCTCCAGGTATGCACAACCAGGGTCAAGACATACCCTAGGGGGGTACGGTGTTAGACTCGATACAAGGCATCACGTACGAGCATATGAAGGAGCATGCGATGAGCACCGCCACCTACACCGTCAAGGGCATGACCTGCGGCCACTGCGTGAGTTCCGTCAAGGAGGAGGTCGGCGAGGTGGCCGGCGTGACCTCCGTCGACGTGGACCTCAAGAGCGGCCGGTTGACCGTGGTCAGCGACGGTCCTGTCAATGAGGCGGAGATCAGCGGCGCGGTCAAGGAGGCCGGCTACGAACTGGTGGGGGTGTCATGAGAACGGCAGGCCGGTTGGGCCTCTACGGCGCCGGGCTCGCGGTGGTCTTCGCCGCGGCGCTGGGCGCCGGGAGCGCGGCGGGCCAGATCGGGCCCGCCCCCGGCCCGACCGGCCGTACGGCGGAGCAGGTGAAGCAGGGAGAGACGGCCATGGACCACGGAACCGGTGAGCAGGCCGAGAACGGCCAGGGTGAGCAGGCCGAAGACGGCCACACCGACAGCGCGGACGGCCACGCCGACAGCGGGCATTCAGGCGCTACGGATACCCCCGGGGGGCTCCAGGTCTCCCAGGACGGCTACACCTTCACCCGCCTCGCCACCGACGACCCCGACGACTTCCGCTTCACCGTCGACGGCCCCGGCGGCAAGCCGGTGACGGAGTTCGACGTCGAGCACGACAAGAAGCTGCACCTCATCGTCGCCTCCCGCGACCTGACCATCTTCCGGCACCTCCACCCGGAGATGGCCGCCGACGGCACCTGGCGCGTGAAGCTCCCCCTGGACGAGCCCGGCCCGTACCGTGCCTTCGCCGACTTCAAGCCCACCGGCGCCGACAAGCTGACGCTCGGCCTCGACCTGCAGGTGCCGGGCGACTACCGCCCGCGCGAGCTCCCGCACGCGAGCACCGAGGCGCGGACCGGTGACTACACTGTGAGCCTCGCCGGGAGCCTGGAGCCCGGCCGGTCGAGCAAGCTGACGCTCAAGGTGAGCAAGGACGGCAAGCCGGTGACCGACCTGGAGCCCTACCTCGGCGCCTACGGACACCTGGTGGCCCTCAGGGCCGGCGATCTCGCCTATCTGCACGTCCATCCTGAGGAGACCGGCAAGGCGGGCCCGGAGATCACGTTCTTCGCCGAGGTGCCCAGCACCGGCTCCTACCGCCTGTTCCTGGACTTCAAGCACGACGGCAAGGTGCGCACCGCGGCCTTCACGGCCGAGACCGGACCGCACGGCCACTGACGCCTGAGAGGAGAAGGGTGATGACATCACTCACCGACGGCCGCGGGGGCGCGGTCGAGCTCTCGATCGGCGGCATGACGTGCGCTTCCTGCGCCAACCGGATCGAGCGCAAGCTCAACAAGCTCGACGGCGTCACGGCGACGGTCAACTACGCGACCGAGAAGGCCAAGGTCACCTTCCCCGCGGACCTGGACCCGCGAGCGCTGGTCGAAGAGGTGGCGAAGGCCGGTTACACGGCCGAGCTGCCCGACGAGCGACCCAAGGAAGAAGCGGAGAAGCCGGACAACAGCCTGCGCGACCGGCTGATCGTCGCGGTGGTGCTGAGCGTCCCGGTGGTGGCCATGGCCATGATCCCGGCGCTGCAGTTCCGCTACTGGCAGTGGCTGTCGCTGGCGCTGGCCGGGCCGGTCGTGGTGTACGCGGGCTGGCCGTTCCACAAGGCGGCCT
Source organism: Nonomuraea sp. NPDC050478 (assembly GCF_044458265.1). Taxonomy (NCBI): domain Bacteria; kingdom Bacillati; phylum Actinomycetota; class Actinomycetes; order Streptosporangiales; family Streptosporangiaceae; genus Nonomuraea; species Nonomuraea sp. NPDC050478. The sequence continues at coordinate 1,007,418 of NZ_JBITHT010000001.1, forward strand.
GGACGAACCTGCGTCACGGCACCGCCACCATGGACACGCTGGTCTCGATGGGCACGCTCGCGGCCTTCGGCTGGTCGCTGTGGGCGCTGTTCTTCGGCACGGCCGGGATGCCCGGCATGGTCCACCCGTTCGAGCTGACGATCCAGCGCACCGACGGCGCCGGCAACATCTACCTGGAGGCGGCGGCCGGGGTGACGGCGTTCATCCTGGCCGGGCGCTACTTCGAGTCGCGGTCCAAGCGGAAGGCCGGGGCCGCGCTGCGGGCGCTGATGGAGCTGGGCGCCAAGGACGTGGAGCTGGCCGACGGCCGCCGCGTCCCGGCCGACCAGCTCAAGGCGGGTGACCTGTTCGTGGTCAGGCCGGGCGAGAAGATCGCGACCGACGGCGTGATCGAGGAAGGCACGTCCGCCGTCGACGCCTCGATGCTGACCGGCGAGTCCGTGCCGGTCGAGGTGCGGCCGGGCGACGCGGTGACGGGTGCGACGGTGAACGCGGGCGGCCGGCTCGTCGTCCGCGCCACCCGGGTCGGGGCCGACACCCAGCTGGCGCAGATGGCCAGGCTGGTGGAGGAAGCCCAGACGGGCAAGGCCGAGGTGCAGCGGCTCGCCGACCGCATCTCGGGCGTGTTCGTACCGATCGTGATCGCGCTCGCCGTGGGCACGCTCGGGTTCTGGCTCGGTACGGGCAACGGCGCGGGCGCGGCGTTCACCGCGGCGGTGGCGGTGCTGATCATCGCCTGCCCGTGCGCGCTGGGGCTGGCGACGCCGACGGCGCTGCTGGTCGGCACCGGCAGGGGCGCGCAGCTCGGCATCCTGATCAAGGGCCCGGAGGTGCTGGAGTCCACCCGCAAGGCGAACACGATCGTGCTCGACAAGACCGGCACGGTCACCGAGGGCCGGATGACGCTCACCGAGGTCCACGTCGCCGAGGGCGAGGACGAGGCCGAGGTGCTGCGCCTGGCCGGCGCGCTGGAGCACGCATCCGAGCACCCGATCGCCCAGGCCGTGGCCAGGGCCGCCCGGTCGGACGCCACGGTCGAGGACTTCGCGAACGTCGAAGGGCTCGGCGTGCAGGGCGTGGTCGACGGGCACGCGGTGCTGGTCGGCCGGCCCAGGCTGCTGGAGGAGTGGTCGCAGCACCTCACCCCCGAGCTCGTGGAGGCTCTGGAACAGGCGCAGGCCGCGGGCCGCACCGCGGTCGCGGTCGGCTGGGACGGCCGGGCCCGTGCCGTGCTGGTGGTGTCCGACGTGGTCAAGCCCACCAGCGCGGAGGCGGTCACGGAGCTGAAGCGGCTCGGCCTCACCCCGGTGCTGCTGACCGGCGACAACGAGAAGGTCGCCCGCGCGGTGGCGGCCGAGGTGGGCATCGACGAGGTGATCGCCGAGGTGCTGCCCGCGGACAAGGTCGAGGTGGTCAAGCGCCTTCAGGGCGAGGGCAAGGTCGTGGCGATGGTGGGCGACGGCGTCAACGACGCGGCCGCGCTCGCCCAGGCCGACCTCGGGCTGGCCATGGGCACCGGCACCGACGCGGCCATCGAGGCGTCCGACCTGACGCTGGTCCGCGGCGACCTGCGGGTGACGGCCGACGCCCTGCGCCTGTCGCGCAGGACGCTCGCCACCATCAAGGGCAACCTGTTCTGGGCGTTCGCCTACAACGTGGCCGCGCTGCCCCTGGCCGCGATGGGGCTGCTCAACCCGATGATCGCGGGGGCCGCGATGGCGTTCTCCAGCGTGTTCGTGGTGAGCAACAGCCTGCGGCTGCGCGCTTTCAGGTGAGACCGTCCGTCGCGGGCCCGGCAGTGCCGGGCCCGCGGCGGGCTTCGCGCGTCAATCGTGCCTGCGGCTCCAGAACCGGCGAGAGCGGTCTTCTGACATCTCGGGTTCGTCGGGCGGGGTGGGCTGCTGCACGATCACCACCGTCGTCTTGGCGTGACGCGCGCAGTACATGCTGGTCGAGGGCAGGAACATGCGGCTGAGCAGGCCGCGGCGGCTGCGCCCGAGCACCAGCAGGTCGCCCTCGCGGGCCAGGTCGACGAGGTGGTAGCCGGGATCGCCGACCCTGGACACCATGACCGTGTGGAGGTCCTCCGGCAGGCCTCCCGCCACGTCCTCGAACACGCCGGCGATCACCTCGCCGCAGCGTGCCTCCTCACCCGATCTGATGGCGTGCTGCACGGGCAGCGCCTCCGGGAACGGGTGCACCGGAGCCCGGCTGACATGTACGGCGACGAGAGCCATGCGGCGCAGCCGCGCGGTCCCGATCGCCCAGGCGAGCGCCCAGCGCGCGGCCGGAGTCTCGTCGACGCCCACGATGAGCCGCACGCCGCCGGGCAGGTCCTGATCCACCACGCCCCTCCCTTACCGAGGTACGTACCATAGTGCGCCTTTCGGCTAGTTACCGGGAGGTGTGAGTTTCGGACCTCTCACACCAGTGCGAGCAAGCCGGTATAGAGGGTTTCGCGTTCCGGCTCGGAAAAGGCTTCGTACGGCACCGCCGCGCGGCGGTTGGTGCCCGCCTCGATGCGTTCGCGCAGCGGGCCGGGCTCCAGTGCGACGACCTCGGCCGCGGTCAGTCCTGCCGCCTGCCAGGCCGCCGCGTGCGCGTCGGCGCGGGCGTAGCGTAGCGCCGCCAGCCGGTTGAACAGCAGCAGCCCCGCCGGTGCCCCCTCGGGTTCGTACGGGGGAGCCATCACCGCGAGCGCGTCACCCGGCTCCGCCACGGCCTTGCCGAGCACCCGTCCCGCCAGTGCGGCGAGGGTCTCGACGTCGTGGTCCCGCCAGATCCGGCCCGCCGCGGCCGCGTGCGTCTCGTACAGCCCGTGCACGAGGTCCAGGCCCCGCTCCGTCAGCCGCAGCGTGCCGTCGTCGTCGGCCAGTTCGCCGCGCCGGACGTGCTCCCGGATGCTCTCCTCCCGGTCGTCCCCGTACCGGTGGACGGCGGCCAGGTCGCGTCTGGTGAGGGTGCGCAGCGGGAGCGTGAACCGCAGGTCGTTCAGCAGTCCGAGGGCGCCGGGTCTGCGTGTGGCGGCGTGCAGGTTGACGTGGACCGCGTCGATGACCGGGGCGATCGCCGCCGCGTACGCGTGCGGGTCCGTGGGCGTCAGCATCCCGCGCCATTATGCCGGTCTCGCCGGAAATCTTGGGCTGTGTCGGGAGAAGGACCGAGGGGGTGGCGTGAAATCATGTCGGCATCGTGCCGTCCAGCCTTCCGTTCCGCCTCGCCCGCACCGCGGTGTTCGCCGTGGTGTGTCTCAGCCTCGGCATGGTGGCCCACTCGCTGGCGGGCGGGAGCGTGCCGGGGCCGGCCATGGTGGCCGGGTTCTTCGTGGCCGCCGGGGGCGCGTACCCGCTGGCCGGGCGGGAGCGGGGCCCGCGGGCGATCCTGGCGCTGCTGAGCGGTCTGCAGCTCGTCCTGCACGTGATGTTCTCGCTCTCCCACGCCGTCTCCCCCGCCGCCGGGGCCGCGCACGCCGCGCACGCCTCGGCCGGGCTGGCCCCCGACCTCGGGATGTTCGTCGCCCACGGGTGGGCGGTCGGGCTGACCGCGCTCTGGCTGGCGCGCGGGGAGGCCGCGCTGTGGGGGCTGCTGCGCCGCCTGGCCGCGCGGCTCGTCACCGTGCTGCTGCCGGTGCCGGCGACGCCGTTCGTCGAGCTGCCCCACGCCGAGCCGCCGGTGCTGCGCTCGGCGATCCTCCGGCATGCCGTCAGCGGGCGCGGGCCGCCCGCGGTCATCGGAATCCGCTGACCTTTTCCGATGACCGACGCCCCGGCGACTTCCGCCGCGGGCGCAGGAAGGCATGTCCATGAACACCCGTTCCGCCCTGCTCGTCACCGCCACGGCCGTGTTCCTCGCCGGCTGCGGCGCCACCACTCCGGCCGCCGGGCCCGCGCCCACTGCCAGTGTCGAGGCCGCCGCCCCGGCCCAGGCGCTCACCATCACCGACCCCTGGGTGAAGGCGGTGAAGGAGGGGATGACCGCCGCGTTCGGCACCCTCGTCAACCACACCGACAGCCCCATCACCGTCGTCGCGGGCGCCTCGCCGCTCTCGCCGGAGATCGAGCTGCACGAGGTGGTCGAGTCCGACAACAAGATGATCATGCGGCCGAAGGACGGCGGGTTCGTCGTCCCGGCACGTGGCAGCCACGAGCTCAAGCCCGGCGGCGACCACATCATGCTGATGGGCGTCAAGGAGGAGGTGAAGCCAGGCGCGGAGATCCCGCTCACGCTGACGCTGCAGGAAGGCCCCCCGCTGGAGTTCACCGCCGTCGGCAAGGACTTCGCGGGCGCGAAGGAGGACTACCAGCCGGGCACGGACCACTGATGGCCGAGCAGAGGATCACCCGGCGCGGGCTGTTCGCCGCCGGGGCGGCGACGGCCGTGGGCACGGCGGCGGGCACGGTGGCCGGCACGACCGCTGGCACTGCCGCCGGCCCCTCGCCGAGCGGCGCTGCCACGGAGGTCCCGTCCGGTACGGCCACGGAACCGTTCCACGGCGTCCACCAGGCCGGGATCGCCACGTCCCCGCAGGCGCACGCCGTGTTCGTCGCGTTCGACCTCAAGCGCGGCACCGGACGGGAGCCGATCGTCCGGCTCATGCGGTTGCTGACCGACGACGCGCGCCGGCTCACCCTGGGCCGGGGCGCGCTCGCCGACACCGAGCCCGAACTGGCCGCCTCCCCCGCCAGGCTGACGGTCACGTTCGGGTTCGGCCCCGGCCTGTTCGAGGCGGCCGGGGTGGAATCGCCGGTCCGGCAGCTGCCGGAGTTCGAGACGGACAAGCTGGAGGACCGCTGGTCCGGCGGTGACCTGCTGGTGCAGATCTGCGCCGACGACCCGCTGACCGTCGCGCACGCGCTGCGGATGGTGGTCAAGGACGCGCGGGCGTTCGCGCGGGTGCGCTGGACGCAGCGCGGCTTCCGGCGCGGCGCGCACGTCCAGCCCGCCGGCGCCACCCAGCGCAACCTGATGGGCCAGCTCGACGGCACCGTCAACCCGGCCGACCTGGACCGGGCGGTCTGGCTCGGCCAGGGCCCGCTGCGCGGCGGCACCACGCTGGTGCTGCGCCGGATCCGCATGGACCTGGAGACCTGGGACGAGCTGGACAGGACCGGCAGGGAGTTCACGATCGGCCGCCGCCTCGCCGACGGCGCGCCGCTCACCGGCCGGGCCGAGCACGACGAGCCCGACTTCGGCAGGCTGAACCGGCTCGGCTTCCCCGTCATCTCCGAGTACGCGCACATCAGGCGGGCCCGGGTGGACGATCCCGGCGCCCGCATGCTGCGGCGGCCGTACAACTACGACGACGGGCTGGCCGAGGACGGCATCCCTGACTCCGGGCTGCTGTTCGCCGCCTACCAGGCGGACGTGGACAAGCAGTTCGTCCCGGTGCAGCGGCGGCTGGCCGAAGGCGATCTGCTCAACGAGTGGATCACCGCGATCGGCTCGGCGGTGTTCGCGATCCCGCCCGGGTGCGCCCCGGACGGCTGGATCGGGGAGACGCTGCTCGCGGACGGGCCTTGACGGCGCGTCCGTAGGCGCCGGGCCCGGTCGGTCAGGAACCGCCCGGGCCCGGTCGGTCAAGGACTGGCCAGGGCTTCCGTCGGGGAGAGGCGGGCGGCGCGGATCGCCGGGTAGAGCCCGGCGACCGCGCCGATGACCAGCGTCGCGGCCAGGCCGCCCGCCGTCGCCTCGGCGGGGATCACGGACGGCCACTCCTCGTAGGCGGCGTAGCCGACGGTGACGGCGGCGCCGACGCACACGCCGCCCACCCCGCCGATCGCCGACAGCAGCAGCGACTCGGCCAGGAACTGGGTGCGGATCTGGCCACGGGTGGCGCCCAGCGAGCGGCGCAGGCCGATCTCGGCCCGCCGCTCCAGCACCGAGATGACCATGGTGTTGGCCACCCCCACCCCGCCGACGATCAGCGCCACCGCGCCGACGCCCAGCAGCAGGCCGGTGAACGCCTGGTCGGTGGCCTGCTTGGCGGCCAGCGCGTCCGACGGGCGGGAGACGTCGACCTCGTTGGGCGCCTCCGGGTTGCCGGTTCCGGCCAGTACGTCCCGTACCGCGTCCATGTGCCGCTCGTCCACCCGCGTGTAGAGCACGGTGGGGTGGCCGTCGAAGCCCAGCCGCTCCTCCGCGACCGGCCAGCCGACCAGCGCCGCGGTGTCCAGCTCCACGGCGAGCGCCACCGGCTCCAGGACGCCGACGACGGTGAACCGCCGGCCGCCGACCAGCACCTGCGTGTCGGGCCCGACCGCGCCGACGCCGAGCCGTTCGGCCGTGGCCGAACCGAGCACCACGGCCGGGTAGGCGTGCGTGGCCGCGTTGAGCCAGGTGCCGGCGCGCAGCGTCGCGCCCACGGAGTCGAGCAGGTCGAGCCGGGCCGCGTAGGCGGAGATGCCGCCGGTCCGCGCCTCGGGGATCTCCTCCGACCGGTACACCTTGGCGTCCTGGATTTGCCCGACCGACGACACCGACAGCACAGGACCGATGCGCTCGATCATCGCCTCGGCCTCCACCGGCATCTTGGCCTCCTCGCCGCTGAGGGTCTGCCCGGACGAGACCGTGAGCAGGTTCGTGCCCAGCGCGGAAAGCTGGCGGTCCAGCTCGGCGCCGGACGAGGAGGAGATGCCGACCACGCCGATCATCGCCGCGATGCCGATGGCGATGCCCAGCGCCGACAGGAACGCCCGCAGCGGGCGGGTGCGCAGCCCGACCGCGCCGACCCTGAGCACGTCGCGCGGCCGCAACCGGGGCGGGGTGAGATCACGGCCGGCCATCAGGCCGCCCCGGCTTGGTCGGCGACGATCCGGCCGTCGCGCATCCGGACCTGGCGGGGCAGCCTGCCGGCGATCTCCGGGTCGTGCGTGATGATCAGCACCGTCGTACCGGACGCGTGCAGCTCGCGCAGCAGCTCCATCACCCCCGCCCCGGACGCCGAGTCGAGCGCGCCGGTCGGCTCGTCGGCCAGCAGCAGCGGCGGATCGCCGGCCACCGCCCTGGCGATGGCCACCCGCTGCCGCTCGCCGCCGGACAGCTCGTGCGGCTCGTGGTCCATGCGGTGGGCGAGCCCCACCCGCTCCAGCGCGGCCCGCGCGCGGCGGCGCCGCTCGGCCCGCGGCAGGCCGCTGTAGAGCAGTCCGTCGGCCACGTTATCCAGCGCCGGCACGTTCGCGGCCAGGTGGAACTGCTGGAACACGAACCCGATCCCGGTCCCCCGCAACGCCGACAGCCGGTTGTCCGACAGCGTCGCGACGTCGTATCCGTCGACGCGGACCGTGCCCGACGTGGGCCGGTCGAGCGTGCCGATGGTGTTGAGCATCGTCGACTTGCCGGACCCGGACGGGCCCGCGATGGCGACCATCTCGCCGCGCCGGATCTCCAGCGACACGTCGTCCAGCGCGGTGACGCCGCCGGGGTAGACCTTGCTCACGCGGGAAAGCTCAATCATTTCGCCATCCCCACCGTCATGCCCTCGGTGAGCCCGTCGCCGGTGATCTCCACCCGGCCGCCGGAGAACAGGCCGGTCTCGACCGGGACGTAACGGGTGGCGCCGCCTTCGACGACCTCCACGCCGAACCCGCCCTCGCGCAGCGCCACCAGGGCGGCGACCGGGACGGTGAGCACGTTCTCGCGCTCCTCGGCGGTGAACCTCACGTCCACCGCCGCCTGGTCGAGGTCAGCCGCCTTCTCGCCGGTGAGCGAGACGAGCGCCTCGACCTTGGTCTGCGGCTCCTCGTTCCCCTGCCCCGGGACGATCACGGTGGCGACCTCGGTGATCTTGCCCCTGACCTCCTGACCGCCGGGCAGCGTGACCGTCACCTTGGCGCCCTCCTTCGCCAGCCGCCGGTCCTCGGAGTCGAGCTGGACGGTGACGACCTTGGCGGTGCCGGTGTAGCCGAGCACCTTCTGTCCGGGCGCGGCGGGCCGGCCGGTCTCGGCGTCCACGGTGTCCACCCGGACCTTGCCGTCGGCGAACACCACCCGGCCCAGCTCGACCACGCCGGTCTCCGGCAGGCCGCGGTCCTCCTGCCAGGCCATGACCGCCCGCGCCGTGGCCCAGGTGTACGTGTCGTCGACGGTGAAGCCGTCGTAGCCGAGCTTGCTCAGGTTGCGTTCCAGGCTCGCCACGTCACGGCCCTCGGCGCCCACCGCCAGGTCCCGGTACGCGGGCGTGCTCCCGTACATGAGCACCACCGGATCGTCGTCCACCTTGTAGAGCGGCTCGCCGCGGGTGATCACGTCGTCGCCGCCGGGCAGCCAGGTGACGGTGCCGCGCATGCGGTTGGTCACCGAGGCGGCCGGGCCGAAGCCCAGCTCGCCGTCGGCCTCCCGTGTGTCCCGCAGGGTCTCCTCGGCGATCGTCGCGGTGGCCGGCGGCAGCGCGGCGGCGGGCCGCCCGGCCGGGGCCCTGTCGAGCAGGCCGAGACCGGCGGCGGCCACCGCGCCGGCCAGCACGGTCGCGGTGGTCAGCCAGGCCGCCCGACGGCCGCGGCGGCGTCGCGGGGCCGTCTCCAGCGCTTCCCCGTCGATCGTGGTCGTGCCCATCACTTGGGCCGGTCCATCTGGCACTTCTTCTGCGCGGCCTCGAAGTCGGGGTCGTCGCCGACGTCCTTGGTGATGCGGACCCTGCCGCCCTCGGGGTCGGGGAAGTTCTCCACGCCGTTCTCACGCATGCAGGCAGCGATCTTGAGCAGGTCGTCGTTGCTCTCACCGTCGGCACGCCCGCCGCCGGGGGGCTGCCACTCCTTGCACGCCTCTCGGGCCTGCTCCATCTTCTCCTGGGTGCCGGGGCCCATCGTCATCCGTATGCCCTCGCCCGGCTTGGGGTCGGGGACGTCGACGCCGTTCTCGCGCATGCACTGCGCCCACTTCAGGCCCCGCTCCTCGCGGTCCAGACTCGGCGCGGCGCTCGCGGTGGGATCGCCGCCCGCGGAGGCCACGCCGGGGGCCTCCGCGCCGCATCCGGTCAGCGCCAGCGCGAGCGCCGCGGTCACGCCGAGCATCCGTACTCGCATCACGTTCTCCTCGTCGGGCCGGAACCGTTCCGGCCGCCTGAGAGGAGATGGAACCGACGAGCCGGTTTCCCGGCGGTTTCCACGAGCGCTAACGGGGAGTAAACAGCCGATCCGCCACGATTCCCGGCATGCGAGTGCTGGTAGTGGAGGACGAGCGCATCCTGGCCGACGCGATAGCCGAGTGGCTGCGCGACGAGACGCACGCCGTGGACACCGCCGGCGACGGCGAGTCGGCGCTGGAGCGGATCGCGGTCAACGACTACGACGTGGTCATCCTGGACCGGGACCTGCCGCTCGTGCACGGCGACGACGTGTGCAGGCACCTCGTGGAGTCGGATTCGACGGCGCGGGTGCTGATGCTCACCGCGGCGGGGGAGATCGACGACAGGGTGACGGGCCTGTCGCTGGGCGCCGACGACTACCTGGCCAAGCCGTTCGCCTTCGCCGAGCTGTCGGCCCGGGTGCAGGCGCTCGGCCGGCGCGCCCGGCCGGCCCTGCCGCCGGTGCTGCGCCGCGCCGGGATCACGCTCGACCCGGCCCGGCGCGAGGTGTACCGGAACGGGCGGTACGTGCCGCTGTCGAACAAGGAGTTCGCCGTACTCGCCGAGCTGCTGCGGGCCGGCGGCGCCGTGATCTCCTCCGAGCAGCTCCTGGAGAAGGCGTGGGACGAGAACGCGGACCCGTTCACCGGCGTGGTTCGGCTGACCGTGCTCAAGCTGCGGCGCAAGCTGGGCGACCCGCCGGTGGTGCTGACCGTGACCGGCGCGGGCTACCGCATCCCATGAGGCTGTCGCTGCGCCTGCGGCTCACGGTCGTGTACGGCGCGCTGTTCATGCTGGCCGGCGTGGTGCTCGTCGGCGTCACGTACCTGCTGTTCAACCAGGAGCTGGTACGGATCTTCGAGGAGAAGTACGGCGACCCCGGCGGGAACCGGCACAGGTTCATCTCCGTCATGAAGGACGGGGTGATGCTCAGCCCCGAGGCGTCGCAGCGGCTGCTGGCCGAGCAGGAGGCCGACCTGCGCGCCGCCGCGACCACGTCCCTGCTGGCCCAGGGGGTGATCGCGGTGGTCGTGGTCGCCTGCCTGGCGACGGCGCTGGGCTGGGTGGTGGCCGGGCGGGTGCTGGCCCCGCTGCACAAGGTGACCGCGACCGCGCGCCGCATCGCCGCCGCCCCCGACGCCGACCGCGGCCTGCGCGAGCGGATCGACCTGGACGGGCCGATCGACGAGGTCAAGGAGCTGGCCGACACCTTCGACGCCATGGTGGCGCGGCTCGACCGGTCCTTCGACGGGCAGCGCAGGTTCGTCGCCAACGCCTCGCACGAGCTGCGCACCCCGCTGACGCTCAACCGCGCCCTGGTCGAGCTGGCCATGCACCGCCGCTCCGCCTCCGCCGACGTCAAGCGGCTCGGGGAGAGCCTGCTGGAGATCAACGTCAGGCACGAGCGGCTCATCTCCGGGCTGCTGCTGCTCGCGCGGGCCGAGCACGAGGTGACCGACCGGTCGCCGGTCGACCTCGCCGACGTCGTGGCGCACGTGGTCGCCCAGACCGCCCCCGAGGCGGCGCAGGAGAAGGTCACGGTGTACGAGGAAGCGTTCCCCGCGCCCACGACCGGTGACGCGCTGCTGCTCGAACGGCTGGTGACGAACCTGGTGGAGAACGGCGTCCGGCACAACCTGCGCGACGGCACCGGCTGGGTCCGGATCGCCAGCCGGACGGCCACCGGCGGGCGGGTCACGGTGACGGTCACCAACACGGGCCCCGTCGTGCCGCCGTACGACGTGCCGGAGCTGTTCAAGCCGTTCCGCCGGCTCAACGGCGAGCGCACCGTCACGGGCAAGAGCGCGGGCCTGGGCCTGTCGATCGTCCGGTCGGTGGCCCGCGCCCACGGCGGCGACGTGACGGCCCATCCCCGGGAGGGCGGCGGCCTGGTGATGACGGCCACGCTCCCCCGCGCCGTGCCGTGACCGGCGCGGCGGGTCCGTCGAGCGAGTCCCCGCGCCCGGCGGACCCCGCCGCACCCGGCCGTCCACCCCCGGACGGCCGTCCCGCGTGAGGGTGCGGGTACCGGACACGATGGCGGTCACGGCCCGCCGTTCACCAGACCACTTTCTGCCCGGTTTCTGCTCACTCGCCCCGGCCGTACGTCACGACACGCGTCCTCGCGCGTACGGCGAACCCCGGCGAGCCGATGGACAATGACGGCGCGGCAACCGATCCAGCAGGAGGGTTCCATGCCACCCGACCCGGCCCAGCGGCTGCTGGGTTACATCGACGGCGCCTGGGTGGCGTCGGCGGTCTGCGCCGCGGCCGAGCTCGGGGTGGCCGACGCGCTGGCCGGTGGCGCGCGCGACGCCGATCAGCTGGCGCGGGCCGTGGGCGCCCACCCCGGCGCGCTCTACCGGCTGCTGCGGGCGCTCGCCGACCTGGGCGTGCTGCGCGAGTTCGACGGCCGCGTGTTCGAACTGACCGAGACGGGCGAACGGCTGCGGCGGGACCACCCGGAGTCGCAGCGCGGGTTCGCCGTGATGCTCGGCTCGTCGTGGCACCGGCGGGCGTGGTCGGGTTTCGCCGACAGCGTGCGGACCGGCGAGTCGGCGTTCGAGCGCGTCTTCGGCCCGGCCTTCGACCACTTCCGCGACCATCCCGACCACGGCGAGGTGCTGAACGACGCGATGACGTCGGTCTCCGCCGCGTTCGTGTGGCCGGCGGTGCGCGGCCACGACTTCACCCGGTACGGGACCGTCGTCGACGTGGGCGGAGGCCACGGCGCGATGCTCGCGGCCATCCTGTCGGCGCATCCGGCGGGGCGCGGCGTGCTGTTCGACCTGCCGCACGTCATCGAGGGAGCGGGTGGGCCGCTCGTGGAGGCGGGCGTGGCCGACCGGTGCGAGCTGGTGGGCGGCGACTTCTTCACGTCGGTGCCGCCCGGCGGCGACGCCTACCTGCTGTCCAACGTCGTCCACGACTGGGGCGACGACGACGCCGTCCGGATCCTGGCGAGCTGCCGGCGGGCGATGAACGAGGGCGGTCGCGTCCTGCTCTGCGAGGCCGTCATCCCGGACCCGCCGCGCGAGCCGACCGCCGCCACCGTGATCGACCTGGAGATGCTGGTCATCGCCAAGGGCGCCAGGCAGCGCACGGCGGGCGAGTACGCGGAGCTGTTCGAGCGGGCCGGCCTGCGGCTGGCCGGCGTCACCGGCGGCGGCGTCTTCGACGTCGTGGAGGCGGTCCCCGGATGAGCCGGTTTACTCCTCTCGGTGACGGAGAACGTTCTGGCCATGAACCAGGCGCCATCCGGACATGACCACACGAGGTGCACGCCCGCGCAGCTCTTCGAGATCACCGTCCTGGACACCACAGGCGACGACACCCGGTGGCACACCATCGGCTGGGGCATCGGCCGCCAGGACGCCGACGCCCTCGCCCGGTCCTTCGTGACCCGCCGGCTCTGCCCGTACGAGCGAGCCCGGGTCCGCCACAACGGCCGGCTGCTCGCCGAGCACCACCGGCCCGTGACCGGCTCAGGCCGGTGAGACGACCTCCAGGGCGGGGCGCACGTCGTTGGCGAGCGTGCCGACGCCGTCGATGACGATCTCCACCCGGTCCCCGGGCAGCAGCGTGAAGTCCGGACCGGGGACCATGCAGGTGCCGGTCGACAGCACCACGCCCCGGGGGAAGCGCTCGGCCTTGAACAGGTAGCCGGCCAGCTCGTCGACGCGGCGGTGGAGCTGGGCCGTGCTCGCCTCGTCCGACCAGACGACGCGGCCCTCGCGGGTGATGGTCACCGCCATCGCCAGGTCGTAGGGGTCGGGCACCTCCCAGGCGGGGCGGATGCCGGGGCCGAGCGCCGTCGCTCCCGCGTACATCTTGGCCTGGGGCAGGTAGAGCGGGTTGTCGCCCTCGATGGAGCGGCTGCTGACGTCGTCGCAGACGGTGTAGCCGGCGATCTCGCCGCTCGCGGCGATCACCACGGCCAGCTCGGGCTCGGGCACGTCCCAGGTGGAGTCCTCGCGCACGCCGATGGTCTCGCCGTGGCCGCGCACCCGCCAGCCGACCGACTTGAAGAACAGCTCGGGCCGTTCGGCGTCGTAGACCCGCTGGTAGATGTCGGGTTCGGTGCTCTCCTCCACCCGGGCCTCGCGGGAGCGGCGGTAGGTGACGCCGGCCGCCCACACCTCGGTGCCGGCGTCGACCGGGGCGGCGGGGGTGACCGGGTCGACCGGCTCGGTGGCGCGGGCGAGCTGGTCGCGGAAGTGGGCGAGGTCGGCGGACAGCGCGTCGCCGAGGGAGAAACCGGTGGGCAGCGCCCGGTCGCCGTCCTCGGCGCGGACCACCCAGCGGGGCGATTGAGCGGACCTGACGAGGTGCATGCGCGCCCTTCTGCCGGAATGTCGGGGAGGACCAGCCTAAGACATCCGATGAAAGTTTCAACGGGTTTCGGCAGGCAGGCGTTCTGCCGGGTTCGCCGCACTTGACGAAGCGGTGCGTCCTCGCTGATCTAGTCCTGGGGGAAAGCGCTTTCCTTCTTCGATGGGAGCAGACAGTGAGATCCGTTGCCCAAGCCTGGCGGTGCCTGCTCACCGTCCTGGCCGCCCTGGTCATGGCGCTGGCAGGCGCCCTCGTCGCGCAACCGCCGCCCGCGAGCGCGGCGACGGTCGACACGAACGCCTGGTACGTCCTCGTGAACCGGCACAGCGGCAAGGCGCTCGACCTGTACGAGTTCGCCACGAACGACGGCGCCCCGATCGTCCAGTGGGCCCGCAACGACGGCAACCAGCAGCAGTGGCAGTTCGTCAGCTCAGGCGACGGCTACTACCGGCTCAAGTCCCGCCACAGCGGCAAAGTGCTGGACGTCTACGAATGGAACGCCGACGGCGGCGCCCAGATCGTCCAATGGGCCGACACCAACGGCTGGAACCAGCAGTTCCGGCTGGCCGACTCCGACGGCGGCCACGTCCGCCTGATCAACCGCCACAGCGGCAAGGCCCTCGAAGCCTGGGAGTGGTCCACCGCCGACGGCGCCCGCATCTCCCAGTGGGACGACCTCAACGGCGCCAACCAGCAGTGGCAGCTCGTCAAGATGGGCAGCGGTTCCGCCGACTGCGGCGGCGGCTCGTTCAACGCCGAGGCCGTGCTCAGCGGCAGCACCTGGACGGCCAGGAACGGCGGCAGCACCCTCTACACCGGCAGCAGCATGATCGAGGCCATGCGCCGCGCCGTCGGCAGCCTCACCTCCGGCCGCACGTCCAAGCAGAAGGTGGTCGTCCGCGGCTCCGGCAGCATGAACGCCAACCAGTCGCTCGACCTGCCCAGCTACACCGTCCTCGAAGTGTGCGGCACGATCAACGTGACCGGCACGATCAGCGCCAACAACGCCGCCGTGCGCGCCCAGAACGTCACCGACGTCGAGGTCACCCGGCTCGCCGTGACCGGCAACCCGTACTTCGCGGTGTTCGTCCGCAACGGCACCAACATCACCCTTGGCCAGCTCGACCTGCGGCTCGGCTCGGCCGGGCTGGGCGTGCGCATCGACAACCACGCCAACAGGAACGTCCGCACCAGGAACGTCCGCATCGACAGCGTGTACGCCTCCGGCGGCGGCAGTCACGGCGTCGAGACGTACGGCGTCGACGGCATCACGATCGGCACCGTCACCGCGCGGAACACCGGCGAGTCCGGCCTGCTGCTCAACGACACGATCAACGCCAGCATCGGCACCGTCGACGCCGAGGGCGCGGGCACCGGCACCGGTTACGCGGCCTTCCGGATGGCCAACCGCAACGGCCGCATCGGCAGCTCGTACCCGACCAACATCCGCGTCGGCACCGTCAAGGCCCGGGGCGGCGGCCGCGGCGTCTTCTGCGTGTCGGAGAGCGGCGGCGCGGTGATCGACCGGGTGGACATCGCCCAGACGGGCAGCAACTCGATCCTCATCGAGAACTGCTACAACGTCACGATCGCCGCCCAGAGCGGCACCGTGAACGGCTCCGACATCCGCATCGCGGCCCGCAGCGAGTTCCCCGTGACCTCCGACATCACGCTGCAGAACCTGACGCTGACGAACTCGGCTATCAACGAGAACCCGTGCGGCACCAACATCGTCATCCGCAACATCAACCTGGTGAACTCCCGCATCAACCGCTGCTGACCGGAACAGACCGTGATCCGGCCGGGCGGGCCCGGCCGGATCACTCGGACGGCGACGCGCACTCGGCCGCCGTCGCGGTGGGCCGGCAGACCCACGTCGCCTGGATCGGCCGGCCCGACTCGACGGTCATGAGCCACACCTCCCGGCCCTGGGCGTCGTGGTCGGTGGCGTGCTCGGAGAAGGACACCTTGCCGGTCGCGCCGTCGAACGCCTGACCACGCAGGTTGTAGTGGACGCCGCTGAGGATGTCGTCGGCCTCGCTCTGCGTGCGGTAGGCGCTGAACGCGATCGCCACGGCCTGGGCCGCGTCGAAGCCGAACGCGGCGTGCGCGAAGGAGACGCCGACGCCGGACTCCGCTATCCACCGCCGCAGGGTCTGCTGGCTCTGGTTGGTGAGCGAGGTGTCGCGGACGTCGGTCAGCGACACGAAGGACATGCTCACGTCGTGGGCGGCCGGGTTCGACCGCACGTCCTTGGCGACGGAGCCGGTGACGTCGTCCGAGGCGAGCAGCCTGATCTCGCGCTGCTCGCACGAGGCGCCCCAATCCCGCCTGAGGCTGCTCAGGAAGTCGGCCCGGCCGGTGTAGTAGACCACCTCGGCGCCCGACCCGCACGCCTCCCGCATCGCCACGCCCAGCGAGGCGTCATCGCCGAACGAGAAGTCCGCGCTCTCCCCCGGGTACTCCGCCAGGAACAGGTCTTTCAGATCCTGGCTGTAAAGCTCGCCGTCCTGCCGCTGCCAGACGACGGCCACCTTGGGCTTCTTGCGCACCCCCTCGGCGAGCCCGAGGGTTTCCAGCCAGTGGACCGTGGCCTTCATCTGCAGGCTGTTCACGACGGCCAGCCGGAACAGGAACGCCGACCGCCGGTCCCCCACCTCCGCGATGTCGCCGACCGTGGTGACCGTGCTGACCATCGGCACGTTCGCCCTCGTCAGCACCCCCACCGCCCGTTTGACCTCCTCGCGGCTCCAGGCGAAGCCCACGGCGGCCGCCAGCGACGAGTCCTCCCGCGCCCGTTCCGCGATGCCGGTCGCCGCCAGCTCGGCGCTGATGAAGTCCTGGCCGGTGTTGGCGAACACGATCTTCATCTTCCAGTCGGATCGGCTCGTGTTGTAACTCTTCTGGTACGCCCCGATCCCGGCCAGCTCGCCGGCCACCGCCGTCATCTGGCCGTCCTTGAACTGCGCGCCCGGCTGTGTCGTCAGCGGGCCCAGATAGGCGACGGTGAACACCTTGTGACCGAGCGGGATCGCCGCGTTCTGCTCCTCTATCCGTCGCGCCACCGGCGCGACGAGCGGGTGCGGCGCCATCTTGCCGAGCGCGCCCAGGCCCACGCACTGCCCGTCCACCTCGCGCAACTCGGCGCCGCAGCCCGCGGTGGCCGTCACGGTCGCCATGACGGGCACGACGAGCAGCGCCAGCACCACCGCCCAGAAGGCGAGCGGACGAGCGAGAAGCAGCCGGGCGGGATCGTCGCTGCGCGACGCGCCGGCCTCCGTCAACCTGATCACGAGGTACGGGCTCGGCTCCGCCCGGTGGATCGCCGCCCGCCATGCGCGGTACTGCCTGACCGGCTCCAGCTCGCCGGTGGCGGGCGGGTCGAAGCGGTGCCCGGCCGGCGGTTCCGAGGTGGAGGCGACCAGCAGGAGAGGGCCCCGCTGTCCGCGGACCCGCACCTCGTCCAGGAGTTCCATGAACCGGCGGCCCATCGTGCCCGGGTCGGCGTTCCTGAGCGCTACCACGGGATAGGTGTTGCGCCCCCAGCCGGGCCACGGAAGGACACGACGCTGGTAGGCCTGGCGGAGGTCCTCCAGCAGCGCGGTCACCATCAGCCGTTCGACCGCGTCCTGGTCGGCGCGGCCCACGCTGATCGCGTAGGCGATGATGTCCTCGCCCTTCCTGCGCCTGACATAGGGGGCCTTGCGGAACCAGCGGTAGAAGAGCCAGCCGCGGATCAGCAGCGCGGCGTGCAGCAGGGCGCCGATGACGGCGACGATCGGGCTGGCCAGCCAGAGCGCCAGGCTGACGCCGTCCACGAGCTTCTGGAGCCCGAACGTGGCCAGCCCGGTGGCCGGAAGCCACGTGGTCATGGTCCTGCCCACGTAGTCGAACATGACCCGCAGCGCCGACCCGGTGAACGCGTCCTTCTTCCGGCGCTGGGACAGCGACCGCCGCAGGGTGCCGCGGACGCCCACGGGATCCTTCGGCTCCCCGGCCGCGGTCTCGCGCTCGCTCCAGGCCCAGAGGACGAACCGGGTCAGCGGGAAGCGGGGAGGCGGGAGCAGCGTGCCCTTGACCCACGGTGTCAGCGAGCCCTTCTCCCCCGCGAGCCGGTCGACGATCGTCGCGACGTCGGTCTCGTCCGCGTTGACCTCCGCGTACGGTGCCCGCAGCTTGAAGCACTCCGCCGTCTCCACGGCCGTGCCGGTCGGCAGCGCGTCGCCGGTGAACACCAGGATGGGCAGCTTGCGCTCCCCGGCCAGGGGCGAGGGACGGCGCTGGGCCTCGTCGATCAGCTCGTACACGGGGATGGACGGCATGCGCGATCAAGCCTCCGGACTCGTACCGTCGCGGCCCCCGCAGCGCTCGTCAAGAAGAGCGTACTGCCGGAACCACGATGACTTCCGCCGCCGTGCGTGGTCTTAACCGAGGTAAGGTCCGATCGCGGGAGGAACCCATGGCGAGAATGCTCTACTCGGTCACCATGTCGCTCGACGGCTTCATCGCCGGGCCGGGCGGCGACATGTCCTGGCTGGCCGAGCACCTCGGCCCCAACCCGACCGTGGACGACCTGCTCCCCCAGGTCGGCTCCCTCCTCGTGGGCAACCGCTCCTTCGGCGGCGACGACCCGTACAAGGACACCGAGCACGAAGGCGAGGCGTTCGGCGGAGGGTGGAGCGGGCCCCAGTTCGTGCTCACCCACAACCCCCCGGCCGATCCGGTGCCGGGCGTCACCTTCGTCACCGACCTCGACACCGCGATCACCGCGTCGAAGGCCGCGGCGGGCGGCAAGTACGTCAACGTCATCGGCGCCGACGTGGCCCGCCAGTGCCTGGCGGCGGGCGCGCTCGACGAGGTCCTGGTCTGCGTCGCCCCGGTCATGCTCGGCGACGGCGTCCGCCTCTTCGACCACCCGGGCGGCACGAACGTCAAGCTCGAACGTCTCGGCGTGACGCAGGTCCCCCAGGCGACCAACCTCTGGTTCCGGGTCCTGTGACGAAGGGTCTCAGCGCGGGTCGAAGGGCGCGGCTCTCACGGCCAGCCCGAGCAGCATGTCGGCGGCCTTGCCGAGGAGCGCCAGGAGCAGGATCGACAGCAGCAGGATGTCCGTGCGGCCGGTGTTCTGGCTGTCGATCAGCAGGAATCCCAGGCCCATGGACGAGGCGATCAGCTCGGCCGCGACCAGGAACAACCAGCCTTGGGCCAGTCCGAGCCGCAACCCCGCGAAGACGGCGGGGGCGGCGTGGGGGAGTTGGACGCGGGTGAGCAGTCCCACCCCGCGCAGCCCGTACGCCCGCCCGGCCTCGACCAGGTGCGGATCCACGTGCGCGAGCGCCGCGGACACGGTGGTGTAGACGGGGAAGAAGGCGCCGATCGCCACCAGGACGATCTTCGGGCCCTCCGCTATGCCGAGCCAGAGCACCAGCAGCGGCACCCACGCCAGCGACGGCACCGCGCGCAGCGCGGCGATGCTGGGGGCGAGCAGGGTGCGGACCGGCGCGTACAGTCCGACGAGCGCGCCGAGCACCAGCCCTGCCGACGCTCCCCCGGCGAAGCCCAGCAGCACGCGCTGACCGCTGATCGCGACGTGCTGCCACAGCTCGCCGCGCCGGATCAGCTCGCCCACCGCCGCGAGGACCGCCGCGGGCGGAGGCAACTGGCTCGCGGTGAACCAGCCGGCGCCGGTGGCGACCTGCCAGGCGGCGAGCGCCGCCAGCGGCACCACCAGGCCCGCGGCGAAGCTCCACGGGCGCACCCACCGGCCGGGTGTCGTCACGAGGCCCCGGCCTTCTCGGCGAACTCGGGAACGAACAGGGAGTCGAGCGCCGTCTTCGCCTCCTGCTCGGAGCGCACCTGGCTCTCCCGTACCAGCGTCGGCAGGATGCGTTCCAGCACCGCGCGCTGGTCGGGACCCGGGACCGGGCTGATCTCGACCTCGGTCCGCTCCTTGAGCACCACGCGGGCGACCTCGGGGGCGAGCTTGGCCTCCGAGGCCAGCAGCCGGACCGCGTCGTCGGGGTGCTCGACGATCCACGCGCGGGCTCTCTCGTACGCGTCGAGCACCTTCTGGGCGAGGTCCGGATGTTCGGCGAGGAACTCCTCGCGGGCGTTGAGGAAGCCGTAGGAGTTGAAGGACGCGTTCCGGTAGATCAGCTTCGTGCCCGAGTCCACCTGGCTCTGCGCCATCAGCGGGTCCAGGCCCGACCACGCGTCCACGTCGCCGCGCTCCAGCGCGGTCTTGCCGTCGGCGTGCTGGAGGTTGACGACCTCGACGTCGGCGCCGTCCAACCCTGCCTCCTCCAGGGCCTGGAGCAGGAAGAAGTACGGGTCGGTGCCCTTGGTGGCGGCGACCTTCTTGCCCTTGAGCCCGCTCACCTCGGTGATCGGGGAGTCCTTGGCCACGACGAGCGCCGCCCACTCAGGGCGGGTGTAGATTCCGACGGTCTTGATCGGGGTGCCGTTGGCGCGGGCCTGGAGGGCGGCGGCGCCCGCGGTGGAGCCGAGGTCGATGGTCTCGCCGCGCAGGTTCTCGTTGGCCTTGTTGCTGCCGGCCGACAGCACCCAGGTCACCTCGGTGCCCGGGAGCGCGTCCTCCAGCCAGCGCTGCTGCCGGATGACCAGACTGAGCGGGTTGTAGTAGGCGTAGTCGAGCCGGAGCCGGCCCGAGGCGGGCGTGGCGGTGCCGCTCTCACCTGGCACGCAGGCGGTGACCAGGGGGACGAGCAGGGCGGCGGTGAGCAGGGAACGGCGGTGGATCACGGAGTGGGCTCCTCGGCGGGGGTGGGGCGGGGCACGCCGAGCCGCTCCAGCAGGTCGGCGCGGAGGGCGGCGAGTTCGGGATGGGCGCGGTCGCGGGGCCGGCGGTGGGGGACGTCGAGCACGGTCGCGATCGTGGCGCCCGGCCGCTCCGGTTCGGCGCCGAGCAGGACCACCCGGTCGGCCAGGTGCAACGCCTCGTCCACGTCGTGGGTGACGAGCAGGACGGTGGTTCCGGCGCCGCGCTGCACGTCGGCCAGGAGGTCCTGCATGCGCAGCCGGGTGAGGGCGTCCAGCGCGGCGAACGGCTCGTCGAGCAGCAGCACGCCGGGCTCCCTGGCCAGCGCCCTGGCGAGGGCCGCGCGCTGGGCCATGCCGCCGGACACCTGGCGGGGCCGGTGCTGGTGGAAGCCGTCGAGGCCGACGACGTCGAGCCAGTGCCGTACGATGCGCGCGCCGCTCTCCCTGCCGACGCCTTTTGGCAGGCCGAGGGCGACGTTGCCGGCCAGGTCGCGCCACGGCAGCAGCCGGGGCTCCTGGAAGACCACCGCGCATCGGGCGTCGACCCCGCGGACCGGACGTCCGTCGACCGTGATCTCGCCGTCCGAGGGCGCCTCCAGCCCGGCCACGAGGCGGAGCAGGGTGGACTTGCCGCAGCCCGAAGGCCCCAGGATGGCGACGATCTCGCCGGGGAGGATGTCGAGCTCCAGGTCGCGCAGCACGGTGTGGCCGTTGCCGTAGGTGTGGCCTACCCCGCGCAACCCGACTCCCGCCGCGGCCACCGCCCTGGCGGGGAACGTGGCCTGGCCGGTGGTCATACGCCTCTCCCATGCTCTCGGTCCTCGGTGCCCTCCCACGATTACCTATTATTCCGGTATAATCAATAGGGATTACTGGTATTTGTGCGCCGAGGGTCCCCGGGGATCATGCCCTGGTCCTCCGCCGCGGCCCCTCTGTCGAAGGCACGCCTGGGTGGGACTTTCGTCGGCGGCCCGCGGAAGGCTTAGGATGACATGCCGTAGCGGGTGGCGACCGCGGTGGCGCGGGCGCGCAGGGAGTCGCGCAACCACTGCGGGGCCAGGGCTTCAGCGTTCGTGCTGAGCTGCCACAGCGCCCATTCGGCGTGTCTCCGATCCTGGAAGGTCACCTCCAGCCGCAGCCGGCCGTCCGGGTCGGTTTCCTCGGCGAGGACGGCCAGCGCGGTGCCCACCAGGTCCTCACGACGCGCCGGGTCCAGCCGTACCACCACGGTGACCTGGTCGCCACCGGCCCGGAACCTCGTGCTCCGTTCCTGCCAGGCCAGGTCCAGATCGACCCGGTCCGCTCGCTGTGCGGGTTCGGCGAGTTCCTGGGCGGCCAGGATCCGGGACAGGCGGTAGGTGCGGTCCGCGCCGGACCTCGTGGCCAGCAGGTAGCCCCGATCTCGTACGGTGACCAGGCCGATCGGGTCCACCGTGCGCCACTCCGGCGCCTGGTCCGCGGCCGCGTAGTGGATGCGCAGCTTGTGCCCGGCGAACACCGCGCGCAGGACCTCGGCCGCGACGGCGTCGGGCACCTCCTCGGCGACCAGCCGGCGTGAGAGGAGGTCGGTCTCCGGGTCGATGAGCAACCGCTCGGCCGCGCCGGCCGCGGTGTCCCGATAGCTTTCGGGCAGCGCGTCGACCACCTTGAGCATCGCCGAGGCGAGCGCCGACCCGAGCCCGAACGCCTGCGCGCCGCGCCGCGACCCGGCGACCAGCAGGGCGAGGGCCTCGTCGGGGTTCAGCCCGGTGAGCTCGGTCCGGAAACCGGGCAACAACGCGAACCCGCCGTGCCGGCCGCGTTCGGCGTAGACCGGGACGCCGGCCGCGGACAGCGCCTCGATGTCGCGCAGCACGGTCCGCGTGGACACCTCCAGCTCACGCGCCAGCGCGGTCGCGGACAGCCTGCCGTGCTGCCGCAGCAGCAGCACCAGCGAGACCAGCCGGTCGGCACGCATACGAAGAACGCTACCGGAATACATGACAGTGGATGTCGTGGTTTGTTTGCGAGGCTCATCGACGCGACCGGAAAGACGGTGGCAACCCATTCGAACGGAGCTGATGTGGCAATGGAACGAACGGCGGTCAACCCGTGGGCGTGGTCGACGGAGCTGGGCTACAACCAGGGCGAGGTCGTCTCCGGACACACCTGGACCCTGTACTGCTCAGGACAGACCGCGATGAGCGGCGAGGGCAAGCCGCAGCACGCCGATGACATGGCGGCGCAGCTGGCGCTGAGCCTCGACAACCTGGAGGCCGTGCTCGGCGAGGCCGGCATGTCCCTGGCGAACCTTGTGAGGCTCAACGTCTACACCACCGACGTCGACCGCCTCTTCGAGCACTACGGCGTGCTGGCCTCACGGTTGGGCGCCGCCGGGGTGGCGCCGTCCACCACGATGCTCGGGGTGACACGTCTGGCGATCCCCACCCTGATGGTCGAACTTGAAGGAACCGCCGTAGCGTGACGCGCCCCCGCCGCCTCCGGCAGGGCTGCCGGAGGCGGCACGCGCCGGGAGCGCCTGCCAACGCAATCTCGTGCACGGTTCGTCGGAGTTGGTCACGGCGTAGGCGTTGAGTGACCTGGCATCCGGAGCGACATCCAGGGCGGTGGCGACTGCGGCTTCGGCGTCGCCTTGGAGGGCCTGAGCGTGGGCGAGGCGTCGTCCGCGAGTGAAGGCTCCTAGCCCTTGGGTGGCAAGTTCCCTTCACTACACGTGAATGTCTAGGCGCTGCGTCAGGTCTACCACGGGACCGATGAGCCAGATCTGCTCGAAACCGATGCTGGCCGCCCAGGAGCCATGCTCCGAGCGAAATCTAGCTACAACAGATCTCAAGGCTGCTCTCACACTGTCTGTGGCGTCCAATGCAAGTATCACGCGGGGATCAGCTCGTGTGGCCTTCGCCGCTATCGCGAGGCGGATTGCCTCTACCACCACCTCGTAGGACTCACTACGAGCGTACGAGGATTGACGGTCTAGGGTCCTCCACGCGTGTCGCTCGATCGTTGTGACTTGGATTTGCAGCACCAAGCCAGCATTATCGTGAGCGACACAGTCCACACCCCGTTCGCCGTGAGCGCCGACACTCAAGACCTCCGGATCGCCCCAACTGGCGCCAGACTGATTGAGGGCCAGCACCAAGGTCTGCGCAGTACGGAGTTCACGCTGTTCCTTGCCTGATGCTCTACCTCCGATGTAGTCCGAAATGCGGCCATCAGGTGTAGCACCCGCACTGGCTGACCGGCCGTCTGTGCCACCGCGATGGACACGTATTGCCTCGGTGCCGTCATCGCCGTAGCCATCGACCACCAGCGACTCGTAAGCACCAGCGCTGTCGTGAACGAACACCTGGTGGACAGAGGGCTCAGGGTGCGTCTCCGACATATGGCGCCCCCCTAACCAGCTCTTGGCTGGGATGAATCCAGGACGGTAGTAGCGCAGTTAGACACCCACCAGACACAAAGACCGCTACTCGAAGATCGAATAGCGGTCTTTTTCCCGCTCAGCAAGAGTGGGGCTACCAGGACTTGAACCTGGGACCTCTTCCTTATCAGGGAAGCGCTCTAACCGTCTGAGCTATAGCCCCGCAACACATGGAACCGTATCGCATCCGCCGCGCGGAGGCGAACCGGTTCGGCTGAGGAAAAGCTTACCGCCTCCCGCACGCTGCTCGCGCCGCCGCGGGGGCGGCGCGAGCGTGCGTGGGACGGGATTACTCGGCCTCGCTGAAGGTCACCTCGACGCCGCCCACGAGGTCGCTGGAGACGTTGTAGATGACCGCGCCGAGGGTGGCGAGCGCGGTGATGAGAACGACGTTCACGGCGCCGATGAGAGCCGTGTAGCCCAGGATGCGCACCGGCTCGAACCAGGAGGCGATGTCGATCTGGAGCGACCCCTCACCCTGCTCGCCCTGGCTGAGCTGGTTGACCAGGTCGACGATCGAGTCGAACACGCCCAGGGCCGACAGCACCCCGTACAGGACGGCGACCGCGACGAAGAGCACCACGAAGCAGACCAGGGACACCACGAAGCTGAACTTCATGGCCGACCACGGCTCGATGCGGCGCAGCACCAGGTGGGCCTTGCGGGGGAGGCGCGAGCCTCCGCCGCCGGACGACTTCTTCTTCTTGCCGGGGAGCTCGACGGCCGGCGGGGGAGCCTCGGTCGCGAGTGACGGGCGCGAGCGCGCGGTGTCGTTGCCGTCGCGCTCCGACGGGGCCGGGGCCCGCGGGGGAGCTGACGGGGCGGGGCCCGACTGGGGTCGGGGCTGCTGTCCGTCCGGCTTGAGTGCCGGCTTCGTCGGGTTGCCTTCCTCCTCCTGTGCCTGGCGAGGCTCCTTGTCAGGGGCCTTGCCAGGCTGCTGCTGGCCGTTGTCCCGAGCCGCCTGGGTCCTGGCGGCGCCACCCTGGGCGCTCATCTATTACTCTCCTCCCCCGTCTGCTTCACTCTCCACCGAAGTCTCCATCGACTCGGCGTTCCGGGCGAGGGCCACCACGCTGTCGCCTTCGGCGAGGTTCATCAATCGGACTCCCATGGTCTGCCGGCCGGACTGCTTGATCTCACCGGCACTCGTCCGGATCACCCCGCCTGCGGACGTGATCGCGAAGACCTCGTCCTCCGGGTTGACCATGACGGCTCCGACCAGCTTGCCACGAGAGCTCACGATTTTTGCAGTCAGCACGCCCTTTCCGCCACGTCCTTGCACCGGGTACTGCTCAACGGGTGTCCGCTTCGCGTACCCAGCCTTTGTGGCGATAAGCACATCCTGCCCGTCGGAGATCCGGTTCATGGCCAGAAGTTCGTCACCTTCGAGGAAACGCATGCCGATGACGCCGCTGGTGGCGCGGCCCATCGGGCGCAGCGCCTCGTCGGAGGCGGTGAACCGGATCGACTGCGCGCCCCTGGAGACGAGCAGCAGATCGTCCTCCTCGGAGATCAGGCGGGCGCCGATGACCTCGTCGTCGTCGCGCAGGTTGATCGCGATCAGGCCGCCGGACCTGGGGGAGTCGTACTCGGACAGGCGGGTCTTCTTCACCAGGCCGCTGCGGGTGGCGAGCACGAGGTAGGGGGCCACCTCGTAGTCGCGCAGGTAGAGGACCTCCATGACCGTCTCGTCCGGCTGCATGGCCAGGAGGTTGGCCAGGTGCATGCCGCGGGCGTCGCGCCCCGCGTCGGGCAGTTCGTACGCCTTGACCCGGTAGACGCGGCCCTTGTTGGTGAAGAACAGCAGCCAGTGGTGGGTCGTCGTGACGAAGAAGTGGTCGACGATGTCGTCCTGGCGCAGCTGCGCGCCGCGCACGCCCTTGCCGCCGCGCTTCTGCGCGCGGTAGAGGTCGGTCCTGGTCCGCTTGGCGTAGCCGCCGCGGGTGATGGTGACGACGACGTCCTCTTCGGCGATGAGGTCCTCGATGGACATGTCGCCGTCGTGCGCGATGATCTCGGTGCGGCGCTCGTCGCCGTAACGCGAGACGACCTCGCCCAGCTCCTCGCCGATGATCTCCCGCTGACGGGCCTCGCTGGCCAGGATCGCGTTGTACTCGGCGATCTGTGTCATGAGGTGGTCGTACTCGTCCTGGATCGCCTGGCGCTCCAGGGCGGCGAGCTTGCGCAGCTGCATGTCGAGGATGGCCTGCGCCTGGATCTCGTCGATCTCCAGCAGCGACATCAGGCCCTGCTGGGCGTGGGAGGCGGACTCCGACGCCCGGATGAGCGCGATGACCTCGTCGAGCCGGTCGAGCGCCTTGAGCAGCGCGCGCAGGATGTGGGCGCGCTCCTCCGCCTTGCGCAGCAGGTAGCGCGTACGGCGGACGATGACCTCGATCTGGTGCGCCACGTAGTGGCGGACGAACTGGTCGAGGCGGAGCGTGCGCGGCACGCCGTCGACCAGCGCCAGCATGTTGGCGCCGAAGGTGTCCTGCAGCTGGGTGTGCTTGTAGAGGTTGTTGAGCACGACCTTGGCGACCGCGTCGCGCTTGAGCACGATCACCAGCCGCTGCCCGACGCGGGAGGAGCTCTCGTCGCGGACGTCGGCGATGCCGGTCAGCCTGCCCTCGCGGACCAGCTCGGCGATCTTGAGGGCGAGGTTGTCGGGGTTGACCTGGTAGGGCAGCTCGGTGACGACGAGCGCCTGGCGGCCCTTGCCGTCTTCCTCGACCTCGACCACGGCCCGCATGGTGATCGAGCCGCGGCCGGTGCGGTAGGCGTCCTCGATGCCGCGGCGGCCGACGATCAGCGCGCGGGTGGGGAAGTCGGGCCCCTTGACCAGCTTGATCGCTGCTTCGAGCAGCTCCTCGTCGTCGGCCTCGGGGTTTTCCAGGCACCATTTGACCGCGGCGGCGACCTCGCGCAGGTTGTGCGGCGGGATGTTGGTGGCCATGCCGACCGCGATGCCGCCCGAGCCGTTGACCAGCAGCTGCGGGAACCGCGCGGGGAGGACGTCGGGCTCCTGCGACTTGCCGTCGTAGTTGGGCCGGAAGTCGACGGTCTCCTTGTCGATGTCGCGCAGCATCTCCATGGCGATGGGCGCGAGCTTGCACTCGGTGTAGCGCATCGCCGCCGCCGGGTCGTTGCCCGGCGAGCCGAAGTTGCCCTGCCCGTCGACCAGCGGGTAGCGCAGCGACCAGTGCTGCGCGAGGCGGACGAGCGCGTCGTAGATCGAGGTGTCGCCGTGGGGGTGGTAGGTGCCCATCACGTCACCGACGACGCGGGCGCACTTGAAGTAGCCGCGGTCGGGGCGGTAGCCGCCGTCGTACATCGCGTACAGCACCCGGCGGTGCACCGGCTTGAGTCCGTCGCGCACGTCCGGCAGCGCCCTGGACACGATGACGGACATCGCGTAGTCCATGTAGCTGCGCTGCATCTCGGACTGGATGTCCACCGGTTCGATGCGGTCAGCTGGGGGAGTGGTGTTCACTTCCGTCACAGGTTGTGGTCCTTTATCGAGATGCGGCTAGGCCGCTCAGACGTCGAGGAAGCGGACATCGCGCGCGTTGCGGATGATGAAGTCGCGGCGCGCCTCCACGTCCTCGCCCATGAGCACGCTGAACAGGTCGTCGGCCTGGGCGGCGTCGTCAAGGGTGACCAGGCGCAGCAGCCGGGTCTCCGGGTTCATCGTGGTCTCCCAGAGCTGGGCGGCGTTCATCTCGCCCAGACCCTTGAACCGCTGGACGTTGTCGCGCGGGCGGGGGTCGGGCTTGCCGGCCTCGATGCCCGCCTGGATGACGGCGTCGCGCTCGGAGTCGGAGTAGGCGTAGGAGGCGTCCTCGCCCTTGCGGTCCCACTTGATCTTGTAGAGCGGCGGGCAGGACAGGTAGACGTGACCGGCCTCGATGAGCGGCCGCATGAACCTGAACAGCAGCGTCAGCAGCAGGGTGTTGATGTGCTGGCCGTCGACGTCGGCGTCGGCCATCAGGATGACCTTGTGGTAGCGCAGCTTGGCGATGTCGAAGTCGTCGTGGACGCCGGTGCCGAGTGCGGTGATGAGCGCCTGGACCTCGTTGTTCTTCAGGACCTTGTCGATCCGCGCCTTCTCCACGTTGAGGATCTTGCCGCGGATGGGGAGGATCGCCTGGAAGCGCGAGTCGCGGCCGCCCTTGGCCGAGCCGCCGGCCGAGTCGCCCTCGACGATGAACAGCTCGCACTTCTCGGGGTCGTTCCACTGGCAGTCGGCCAGCTTGCCGGGCAGCCCGCTGCCGGACTCCAGCAGGGACTTGCGGCGCGTCAGGTCGCGGGCCTGGCGGGCGGCCATGCGGGCGCGTGAGGCCTGCAGGCACTTGTTGATGATGTCCTTGGCCTCGCCCGGGTTGCGCTCGAACCAGTCGCGCAGGTGGTCGTTGCAGGCCTTCTGGACGAACGACTTGGCCTCGGTGTTGCCCAGCTTGGTCTTGGTCTGACCCTCGAACTGCGGGTCGGAGAGCTTGACCGAGATGATCGCGGTGAGGCCCTCGCGGACGTCCTCGCCGGACAGGTTGTCGTCCTTGCCCTCCTTGAGGAACTTCTGCTCGCGCGCGTAGCGGTTGACGATGGTCGTCAGCGCGGCGCGGAAGCCTTCCTCGTGGGTGCCGCCTTCGGCGGTGTTGATCGTGTTGGCGAAGGTGTAGACGGACTCCGCGTAGGAGTTGTTCCACTGCATCGCGATCTCGACCGCTATGCCGTCGCCCTCGGTCTCGAAGGAGATGATCGACGCGTGGGCCGGCTCCTTCTTGTCGTTGAGGTGCTTGACGAAGTCGGCCAGGCCGCCCTCGTACAGGTATTCGACCCGGTGCGGCTCGCCGTTGACGTGGTCGGGGCGCTCGTCGGTGAAGACGATGGCGAGGCCCTTGTTGAGGAAGGCCATCTCCTGGAACCGGCGCGAGAGCGTCTCGAAGTTCCATGTCGTGGTCTCGAAGACGTTGGCGTCGGGCCAGAACGTCACGCTGGTGCCGGTCTCGTCGGTCTCCTCGCCCTTGGCCAGGGGAGCGGTCGGCTTGGAGTGGTCGAAGGAGATGCGCCAGTAGTGGCCGTTCTGCTTGATCTCGACGTCCATGGCCGTGGACAGCGCGTTGACGACGGCCGAGCCGACGCCGTGGAGGCCGCCGGAGACGGCGTAGGCCTGGCTGTCGAACTTGCCGCCGGCGTGCAGGGTCGTCAGCACGACCTCGACCGCGGAGCGCTTCTCGACGGGGTGTATGCCGGTGGGGATGCCCCGGCCGTTGTCGACCACACGCACGCCGTTGTCGGCGAGCAGCGTGACCTCGATCCGGTCGGCGTAGCCCGCGAGCGCCTCGTCGACCGCGTTGTCGACGATCTCCTGGACGAGGTGGTGCAGGCCGCGCTCGCCGGTCGAGCCGATATACATACCCGGGCGCTTGCGTACGGCCTCAAGCCCCTCGAGTACGGTGATTGAGCTAGCGTCGTAGGACAACTGCGTAATCCTCCTGCCGCGGACACGCGGCGGGGACGCTCGAATGCGAAAAAGCTGCCCCTGCCGTGCCCGTCACCGTCGTGAGTGCCCCGATGCGCGGTCACCCAGGGGAGTCGGCTTGCCTGCCGGGGTGACACGCAAGCGGACGTGTCCGGAATCCGCTTTCATTCTACCGGGTCCGGAGCCCGAAGGTGGCATTGAACGCGCCTGTGATGCTCTCTGGCTCGTTTTCCCCCCGGATCAGCATCCCCCCTCCCGATCGGGGGGTCAGCGCGTCTGGGAGCCCTCTGATCGCCCAACAGCCTGCCCAGAGCCACGGGAGCGCCCGCTGCTGGAACGCGGCCGGCCGCGGCGGCGCGAAAGGCCTGCTGTGGACGGCCGGCGGACCGGCTATCCGTAGGTGTCGCCCGGGCCCCGGCTTCCGGTCACCCGCAATCCGCCCGTGGGGCGTGGGGCGTTCATCGGGCCTCTGACCTTCACCTTCGTCACGGTGTTGTCGCCGAGCTCCTCGTTGAGGCGGCGGACGAGGGTGCGCGCCAGCAGCCTGACCTGCGTCGCCCACGCCGTCGAGTCGGCCGCCACCAGCACCTCGCCGTCTTCGAACGACTCGGGCTTGGTGTGGGCGGCCAGGTCGGGACCGACGATGTCGGCCCACCGGCCGAACACGCCGCCCACGGCCGCGGACTGCTCCCAGCCCCGGGCCGCCAGCAGGTCGGCGATGGCCCGGCCGAACAGCAGCGGGTCGCCGGCGTCCCGGCGCGGACCGGCCGCCCTGCGCCGGGGCTCGCTGCGCGGCAGCTGGCCCCGCTTGGCCGCGTCGGCCTTGGCCTGGGCGAGCTTCTCCCTGGCCAGGGCGGCGCCCCTGGCCGTGGCGTCGTGGTCAGCGGACACGTCGCACGCTCCCTTCAGCGACCTCGAACCTGGCTCCGGACAGCTCGGGCGGCACGTCGTCGTCCACAGCCGCCGTGATGAGGACCTGTTCGGCCGGGGCGACGATCTCGGCGAGACGGCGCCTGCGCTGCGCGTCGAGCTCGGCGAACACGTCGTCGAGGATCAGCACCGGGTCGCCGCCGTCGGCCCGCAGCAGGTCGTAGGCGGCCAGCCGCAGGGCCAGCGCGAACGACCAGGACTCGCCATGGCTGGCGTAACCCCTGGCGGGCAGCTCGCCGAGGCCGAGAACCAGGTCGTCGCGGTGGGGGCCGACGAGCGTCACGCCGCGTTCGAGCTCGGCGGGACGGACCTCCAGCAGCCGCTCCTTGAGCCGCTCCTCAAGAGTTTTCCCCAGGTCTGTGGATAACGTCGGCGCATCGGAAGATCCCCTCTCACCGGGGATTTCGTCCTCAGAGGCGTCGTCGCCTGTGGACAACGTGCTGCGATAGGCCAGCGTCGCGGGGGCGCTGGTGGGGGCCAGCGCGGCGTAGGCCCCGGCGACCAGCGGGCGCAGCGACTCGATCAGCTCGAGGCGGGCGCGCAACAGCTCGGCGCCGTGGCGCGCGAGATGGGCGTCCCACACCTCCAGCGTGCCCAGGACGTCGCCGGCGCCCGCCGCCGCGAACCCGGCCTCACTCTCGGCCTTCCGGCCGCTCCTGGCGCCTCTGCGGGCCTGCGCGGCCGTACGCAGGAGCGCGCCGCGCTGCTTCAGCACCCGGTCGTAGTCGGCGCGTACGCCGGCGAACCGCGGAGTCCTGGAGACCAGCAGGTCGTCGAGGAAGCGGCGGCGCTCGGACGGGTCGCCCTTGACCATGGCGAGGTCCTCGGGGGCGAACAGGACCGTGCGCAGCAGCCCGACGACGTCGCGCGCGCGGGACACGGGGGAGCGGTTGAGCCGGGCGCGGTTGGCCCTGCCGGGGTTGATCTCCAGCTCCACGAGGGCGCGCCGGTCGTCCCTGTGGACGGCGCAGCGGACGACCGCCCGCGAGGCGCCGTGGCGCACCAGCGGCGCGTCGCTCGCCACCCGGTGGCTGGAATGGGTCGCCACGTAGCCCAGCGCCTCGACGAGGTTGGTCTTGCCCTGGCCGTTGGGCCCCACGAAGGCCGTGACGCCCGGCTCCAGGCCGAGCTCCACGGACGTGTAGGACCGGAAATCGGTCAGCGACAGGTGGGCGACATGCACCCCACGAAGGTTAGTCGGCCGCGCCGACCTCTGCGGTCACCGGCTCACACCCTGTGGAAAACTCACTCCCGCTCGCCGTCGCGGGGCA
Organism: Nonomuraea sp. NPDC050478; assembly: GCF_044458265.1. Lineage (NCBI taxonomy): Bacteria > Bacillati > Actinomycetota > Actinomycetes > Streptosporangiales > Streptosporangiaceae > Nonomuraea > Nonomuraea sp. NPDC050478. The sequence goes on from NZ_JBITHT010000001.1 coordinate 1,038,692, forward strand.
GCGGGGGCACGTCCGCGCCCGGCGCGTCGGCGCCCTTGGCCGTCGAGCCCTCGGCCGAGGTGGTCGCGTGGCCGCCGAACTGGTTGCGCAGCGCGGCCACCACCTTCATCGCCGGAGGGTCGTCCTGCCGCGAGCCGAACCTGGCGAACAGCGCGGCGGTGATCACGGGCAGCGGCACCTCGTGGTCGACGGCGGCCTGCACGGTCCACCGGCCCTCCCCGGAGTCCTGCGCGTAGCCGCGCAGGCCCTCCAGGTGCTCGTCGTCGTCGAGCGCCCGCACCATGAGGTCGAGCAGCCAGGAGCGGATCACGGTGCCGGTGCGCCAGCTGCTGAAGCAGCCCCGCACGTCCTTGACCACGTCGGAGGCCTCGAGCAGCTCCCAGCCCTCGGCGAAGGACTGCATCATGCCGTACTCGATGCCGTTGTGGACCATCTTCGCGAAGTGGCCCGCGCCCACGTCGCCGGCGTGCACGAAACCGTCCTCGCCCTCGGGCTTGAGCGTCTCGAAGATCGGCATGAGGCGCTCGACGTGCGGCCGGTCGCCGCCGCACATGAGGGCGTAGCCGTTGTCGAGACCCCAGACGCCGCCGCTCACGCCGCAGTCGACGAAGCCGACGCCCTTGCCGGCCAGCTCGGCGGCGTGCTTCTGGTCGTCCACATAGTGGGAGTTGCCGCCGTCGACGACCACGTCGCCCGCTGACAGCAGCTCGCCGAGGTCGTCGATCGTCTGCTGGGTGGGCGCGCCCGCCGGCACCATCACCCAGACCGTGCGGGGGGTCTGCAGCCGACTGACCAGCTCCTTCAGGCTCGCCACGTCGCTGAGGGAGGGGTCGCGGTCGAAACCGACCACGTCGTGACCGCCGCGGCGCAACCGCTCGGCCATGTTGCCGCCCATCTTGCCGAGTCCAACCATGCCGATCTGCATGTTGCCCCACTACCCCCTCGTCCGGATTCCACCATCTCCGACCGATTATTCAGCTAGACAGGCGAATCGGCATGATCAGGTAGCGGTAATCGGGAGTGCCGCCCTCGTCCACAGGCTTTCCACCGGTGAGGATGGCGGGCTTGGTCGAGGTGGTCATCTGCAGGCGGGCCACGTCGGAGTCGATCGCGCCCAGCCCTTCGAGCAGGAACTGGTGGTTGAAGGCGATGTTCATCTCCTCGCCCTCGTACTCGACGGGCAGGGCCTCGACGGCCTGGGCCTCGTCGCCGCTGCCCGCCTCCAGCACGACCTCGCCGCTCCTGAAGGCCAGCCGCACCGGGGTGTTGCGCTCGGCGACCAGGGCGACGCGCTTGACCGCTTCGACGAACGGGCCTGTGGACAGGTCGGCGCGCGCGGAGAACTCGGTGGGCAGCAGCGAGCGGTACTTGGGGAACTCGGGGTCGAGCAGGCGCGTGGTGGTGCGCCGGCCCGCGCTGGAGAAGCCGATCATGCCCTCGCCGGTGCCGCCGGCGGAGCTGAGCGCGATCTCCACCTCGGCGCCGGTGGCGCCCAGGGCCTTGGCCGTGTCGGCCAGGGTCTTGCCGGGGATCATCGCGATGGCGGAGAAGTCGGGCTGGCCAGGCTGCCACTTCAGCTCGCGCACGGCCAGACGGTAGCGGTCGGTCGCGGCGAGGGTGACGGTGTCGCCCTCGATCTCCATGCGCACGCCGGTCAGCATCGGCAGCGTGTCGTCACGTCCGGCGGCGACGGCCACCTGGCTGACCGCGGAGGCGAAGACGTCGCTGCCCACCCGGCCGGCCGCGGGCGGCATGGCGGGGAGCGTCGGGTAGTCCTCCACAGGCATGGTGAGGAGGGTGAACCGGGCGCTGCCGCACGTGACGACCGCCTTGGCGCCCTCCACCACGAAGTCCACAGGCTGTGCGGGAAGCGAGCGGGTGATCTCGGCCAGCAGTTTGCCGGAGACCAGGACCATGCCGGGCTCGCCGGTGTGCAGTTCGAGCGTCACCTCCGCCGAGACCTCGTAGTCGAAGCCGGACAGCTTCAACTGCTGCTCCTCGGTGACCTCCAGGCGCATGCCTGCGAGGACGGGCACGGACGGCCGTGCCGGGAGACTGCGTGCCGTCCATGCCACCGCCTCAGCGAGGACGTCTCGCTCGATTCGGAACATCACGGTGATCAGCCTCCTGCTTCGTCGTTGATTCCAAGTGTCTCGCCTCCGGCAGACGCGAACAGCGAGAACCCCTCTATGGGTCTTGAGTTTCTTCTTAAGAGATAAGTGGAGTCATCACACTAGGGGCGGTGGATACTGTGGAAAACCTGCGTCTCCGCAGCTCGACGGCCCGATTTTCATCCACTGCGGGTGTGGGTGACGCCTGGGGGTAACTTCGGCGGCTGGGGATGAAGCCGCGTCGCCCACAGGCCGTCCCCAGATCTTGGTGCCTTCGTCCACCGGTCATCCACCGGGTTTCCACCGGTTGTCCACGGGGTAAACGGGTCTTCCGTTCCGCCCTCGGAGACTGTTCACAGGCCGTCCCCAAGTCATCCACCGGTAGTCCCCAGGTTCTCCTCAGGATGTCCCCACTGTTATCCCCAGCCTCTGTGCAGGAAATTTCCGGGCATAGCGGGGCGTACGAACGGCGGCTTGGCGCGTTTCCCCTGATCCACAGCGTTTTCCACAGGGTGTGCATGACGGCTAGGACCCGCGCGACGTCTGTTTGATGCGCATTGTCAGCTCGTTGACCTGGTTGTACATCGAGCGGCGCTCCGCGATGAGCGAGCGGATCTTGCGTTCGGCGTGCATCACGGTCGTGTGGTCGCGGCCGCCGAACTGCTGCCCGATCTTCGGCAGCGACAGCTCCGTCAGCTCCCTCGCCAGATACATCGCGATCTGCCGCGCGTTCACCAGAGCTCTGCTGCGCGAGCTGCCGCACAGGTCGTCGATGCTGATGCCGAAGTATTCGGACGTCTTCGCCATGATCGTGGCGATGGTGATCTCCGGCCCCGACTCCGAGGTGATCAGGTCCTTCAGCACCACCTCGGCCAGCTGGAGATCCACACCCTGCCGGTTGAGGCTGGCGAACGCGGTGACCCTGATCAGCGCCCCCTCCAGCTCGCGGATGTTGGTGGAGATCCGGCTGGCGATGTACTCCAGCACCTCCGGCGGCGCCGCCAGGCCCTCCTGTATGGCCTTCTTCCTGAGGATCGCGATCCGCGTCTCCAGCTCGGGCGGCTGCACGTCGGTGATCAGGCCCCACTCGAACCGGTTGCGCAGCCGGTCTTCCAGCGTGATCAGCTGCTTCGGCGCCCGGTCACTGGAGATCACGATCTGCTTGTTGGCGTTGTGGAGCGTGTTGAAGGTGTGGAAGAACTCCTCCTGCGTCTGCTCCTTGCCCTCCAGGAACTGGATGTCGTCCACGAGCAGGATGTCGATCGCGCGGTAGCGGCCCCGGAAACCGTCGGCCTTGTGGTCGCGGATGCTGTTGATGAAGTCGTTGGTGAACTCCTCGGAGCTCACGTAACGCACCCGGGCGCCGTCGTACAGGCTCTGCGCGTAATGCCCGATCGCGTGGAGCAGGTGAGTTTTCCCCAGCCCCGAGTCGCCGTAGATGAACAGCGGGTTGTACGCCTTGGCCGGCGATTCGGCGACGGCCACGGCCGCGGCGTGCGCGAAGCGGTTGCTGGCGCCGATGACGAAGGTCTCGAAGGTGTATTTCTGGTTGAGCCGGGCCGGCTCGCTGGGCTTGCTGCTCTTGGCTTCCCACCGGTTCGGCGCCGGTTCCGGCGCCTTCTCCACAGGCGGTGTGTACGACGGAGGCTGGTCGAACGTGCCCGGGTCGAAAGAGAACGAAGGCTGTGGATATTCGGTGGACGGCTGGCCGGATTCCGGCTGTGGAGAATAGAACTGCGGGGGCTCGGAAACCTGGAAATGCTGGGGTGGCGCACCCTGTGGAAAACGCGGCTGGGGGTCCTGCCCCTGGGGATAACCATTACCCCCAGGCTGGGGATGAAGATCCTGCTTGGGCGGCTCGGGGGCGGTGGTGTCGATCATCACGGCCAGCCGCATGGCGCGGCCCAGCTCCTGGGACAGCGCGTGAGCCACGAGCGGGCGCAGCTTGCCCTCGATGAGGTCCTTCAGGAAGTCGTTGGGGACGCCGAGCACGATCGTGTCGTCCGCGAGAGCGATGGGGCGCACCATCCCGAGCCAGGTGCGCTGCTGTATGGGCACGTTCTCGTTGAGAAAGTTGCCCAGAGCCCTGGCCCATACCGCGCCGAGGTCGACGTTGGTCATCGGGCGTTTCCCCCTCCTTCCTATCGCGGCCCCCCCGCGAGTGTTATCCACACCCAGAGGGCCACCGCCTCGCGATCAGCCCTGCCGTCCACAGCGTCGAGCCCGGGTGGGAACCCCCAGGGTCTCCACAGGAGATCCACAAGTTGTGCACAGCCCTGCTAGTGGGTCTGGAAGGGCCGACAGTATCTATGTGCACAGCTGTGTTCAAGGCGTTGTCCACAGCCTAGTGGTACCTGAGTGCACAACATGTGGACGTCGGCGGGCCGGTGGAAAAGTCGCCTGTGGATCCGTGGATGACGGTTCCGGTTTGACCTGGGGCGCTCCTGACCCGTAACGTACGACGGTCGGCTTGTCACGCGTCGGCTATTTCGCGTGCCCTCGCCTTAATGACAGGCCAGCCATGTGTGTTCAGCGCCTCGTGCGCACCCTCAAGCCTGGAGCCCACTCGTGAGCAAGCGTACTTTCCAGCCGAACAACCGTCGCCGCGCGAAGACCCACGGCTTCCGGCTGCGGATGCGCACCCGGGCCGGTCGTGCCATCCTCGCCTCTCGCCGCCGCAAGGGCCGCGAGAAGCTGTCGGCCTGATCGACCCGCGCCCGACTTTCCGCCCGCCGGTGACTTGTGCCGGCGGGCGATAGGCGTATTCCCATGCTTTCCCGGCCATCCCGCATGCGGCGGGGCGACGACTTCCAGAAGGCGATCAAGCGCGGAAATCGCGCCGGTCGCCCTACTTTGGTGATACATCTCGCCGTTTCTGGGGAAGAGACGCCTCTGGTGGGTTTCGTGGTGAGCCGGGCCGTCGGAGGCGCGGTGGTGCGCAACAAGGTCAAGCGGCGGCTCCGACACCTGATGCGCGAGCGTCTCGACCGGCTTCCGAGAGGTAGCCTGCTTGTGGTACGCGCCAACCCCCCGGCCGCGTCAGCGCGATACGAGCACCTCGCCGCCGAGCTCGACTCCACCCTGGACCGATTGCTCAGGCGGCACGAGTCCGCGATGGATGGGCAGCAGAGATGACGGAGCAGCCGCAAGGGACGCCGAGCCTCGCCGCTCGCGTGCTGATCGTCCCCATCCGGTTCTATCGGGCGTTCATCAGCCCCCTGCTCGGTCCACGCTGCCGCTTCTACCCATCGTGCAGCGCGTACGGGCTTGAGGCGATGTCCGTACACGGAGCCCTGCGCGGCACATGGTTGACTGTCCGGCGCATCGGGCGGTGCCACCCATTCCACCCCGGAGGTATAGACCCGGTGCCCCCACGCCCGGTTCGGTCTCACGAATTGCAAGGGAGATAGCTCAGTGGAGCTGTCCTGGCTGAGCTGGCTCTATGAAGCCGTAGCCTTCGTCATCACCTGGATCCATACGGGATACGCCACCTTCCTCAACCCGGACAGTGGCCTGACGTGGGCGTTGACCATCATCACGTTGACCGTGCTGATGCGGATCTGCATCTTCCCGCTCTTCCTCAAGCAGATGCGCTCGTCGAAGAAGATGCAGGAGCTCGCCCCCAAGGTGGCGGACATCCGCAAGCGCTACAAGAACGACAAACAGCGCATGAACCAAGAGGTCATGGCGCTGTACCAGGGCGCGGGCGCGAACCCGCTGGGCGGGTGCCTTCCCGTTCTGGCGCAGTTCCCGATCTTCATCGGCATGTTCACCGTGCTGCAGGCGATGGCCAGCGGCGAGCCGAAGTTCGGCATGACCCAGGAGCTGGTCGACAGCGCCGGCAAGGCGCACATCTTCGGCGCCCCGCTGCCGGCCTACTTCTTCATGCCCGAAGCGGACATGATCGCCCTGGACGCGAGCCCCGTGCAGACGCGGGTCGTGATGGCGATCTTCGTGGCGCTGAGCTCGCTGACCACGTTCCTCACCGTCCGGCAGAGCGTCACGCGATCCATGGCGCAGATGCCCGACAACCCGATGGCCCAGCAGCAGAAGATCCTCATGTGGATCTCGCCGCTGTTCGCGTTCTTCAGCCTGAACTTCCCGCTCGGCCTGATCCTCTACTGGGTCACCACCAACGTGTGGACGCTCGGCCAGCAGCACTGGTTCTACAGCCGCAACCCGATGCCGCAGTTCGACGCCAAGGGCAACGTGATCCCGGTCAAGCCCAAGCCGAGCCTGTCCCAGCGGCTGCGCGGGACGACTCCGGAAGAAGAGGCCCCCGCCCCGCCTCCTGAGCCTAAGATCGTCAGGAACCAGCCCAGCCGCCAGAGCCGCAGCAAGCGCACCGGCAGCAAGAAGTCGTGATTACGAAGGAGAGGCCGGTCATGACCGAGGCCGAGCAGGAGAAAGCTCCTGATCTCAACGCGCTGGAGCAGGAAGGCGAGATCGCGGCCGACTACGTCGAAGGCCTTCTCGACATCGCCGACATCGACGGCGACATCGACATGGACGTCGAGGGAGACCGCGCGATGGTCTCCGTCGTCGGCATCAAGAGCAACGAGCTGGTCGGCCCGGACGGCGAGGTGCTGGAAGCGCTGCAGGAGCTCACCCGGCTGGCCGTCCACAGGCAGACGGGGGAGCGGTCACGCCTCATGCTCGACGTCGCCGGCTACCGCGAGCGCCGCCGCGCGGAGCTCACCAAGCTCGGCACCGAGGTCGCCGACCAGGTCAAGGACCACGGTGAGCCCAGGGCTCTGGAGCCGATGACTCCCTTCGAACGCAAGATCGTCCACGACGCGGTGGCGGCCGCCGGCCTCCGCAGCGAGTCCGAGGGCGAGGAGCCCAACCGCTACGTCGTGGTCATGCCCGCCTGACCACTCCTCTGGCATCCCGGCCGCCGGCCCGCCTTCGGGCGCCGGCGGCCGTCGCGTTTTCAGGCCTCTTCCAGGGCTTTCAGGGGTACGAGCGAGCATCCGTTCTGTCCACAGCCTTATCCACAGACCCCCTCCCCAGCTGCGCTTCCGCATTGTGGAAAAGTCGGCGCGGCGCGCTCTGGGGTTCCGTTCAGGCAGGGCCGATAGTCTTCGGTGAGATCGCCTGCCCAGCCTAGAAACCGTCACCCATGAGAAAGGGCCACCAAGCAGTGAGCGACGAGCTGCCGCCTCCGCCGGACATCGCGCGGGACGTGTTCACCGGCGACGCCTGGGACCGCGCCCAGGAGTTCGCCGGACTGCTCGCCGGCCCCGGGGTGGTGCGAGGGCTGCTCGGCCCGCGCGAGGTGCCGCGGATCTGGGACCGTCACCTGCTCAACTGCGCCGTCGTCGCGGAGGCCGTGCCTCATGACGCCCGCCTGGTCGACATCGGCTCCGGTGCGGGCCTGCCCGGGCTGGTGCTGGCGATCGTCCGGCCGGATCTCACGGTCACCCTGCTGGAGCCGCTGCTCCGCCGTACCGTGTTCCTGGAGGAGTGCGTCGAGGCGCTCAAGCTCGACAACGTCGAGGTGCTGCGCGGCCGCGCCGAGGAGCTGAAGGGCAAGCGGGAGTTCGACGTCGCCAGCGCCCGCGCCGTCGCGCCGCTCGACCGGCTGCTCACCTGGGCGATGCCGCTGCTCCGCGAGGGCGGCGAGCTCATCGCCATGAAGGGGGAGCGGGCCGCCGAGGAGCTTACCGAGGCGGAGCCGCGACTCAAGGCCGTCGGCGCCCTCACGGCCGAGCTTGTGACCGTGGGGCACGGTAAGGTCGAGCCGCCTGCAACACTGGTGCGAGTCGTAGCGGGTCGCGCGCCGGAGCAGAAAAGGCGGCGACGAAGGAGGTGACGGCATGCCAGTCGCGCAATGCGGTCTGGGCTGGCCGGACAGGCCTCTGTCCGAGAATCCCACCGGGGTTGGCTGGCCCGAAATGGGCGTGTCCCGACAGCGAATCCCCGTCACCGATACGCCACGGGTTGAAAGGATGGCCATCGTGACCCAGACCCCCCTGAACCCAGGTGATTCGCCGTTGGTACGAGAGGCGCTCAACTCAGTGGTTTCACGTGAAACACCGGCCGCACAGTTGCCCGCCCAGGCGGGTGATCTCCCCCTGGGCGACAGTGACGCCTGGCCCAAGCCGGCGAAGACCCGGGTGATCGCGGTGGCGAACCAGAAGGGTGGCGTCGGCAAGACCACGACCTCGGTGAACATCGCGGCCGCGCTGTCGATGAAGGGCGAGCGCGTGCTGGTGGTCGACCTGGACCCCCAGGGCAACGCGTCCACCGCGCTGGCCACCGAGCACCGTGGTGACGTGCCGGATGTCTATCAGGTGCTGGTCGACGACCTGCCGATGGCGGACATCGTCAAGCAGGTCCCCGACATGCCCAACCTCTACTGCGCCCCCGCCACCATCGACCTGGCCGGCGCGGAGATCGAGCTCGTCTCCCTGGTGGCTCGGGAGGCGCGGCTGCGCCGGGCGCTGGCCGCGTACGACTCCATGGACTTCGACTACATCATCATCGACTGCCCGCCGTCGCTCGGCCTGCTCACGGTCAACGCCCTGGTCGCGGCGGACGAGGTGATGATCCCGATCCAGTGCGAGTACTACGCGCTGGAAGGTCTCGGGCAGCTCCTCAGGAACGTCGACCTCATCAAGGTCCACCTCAACCCGACGCTCCGCCTGTCCACGATCGTCCTCACCATGTACGACGGCCGCACCCGGCTGGCTTCACAGGTGGCGGAGGAGGTCCGGGCGCACTTCGGGGACACGGTGCTCAACACGCTGATCCCGCGTAGCGTCCGCCTCTCGGAGGCGCCCAGCTACGGGCAGTCGGTGATGACGTACGATCCGGGCTCCAGTGGTGCGATGGCCTACATGGACGCCGCTCGGGAGATCGCCCACCGCGCGTTGGTGTGATCTCTCTGGGTCACGACGGGACGGTGCCCTTTCGACGGCAGTGGCCAGCGGCTCAGCAGCCGCCGAGCACCTGGTGAGGGTCGGCCGCCTGAGCTGATCGAGTCATGCATGCCCGCTGTGCCCCCCTCTCTGGGGTTCTGGCATCGGGTGTGTTCAGGGCATGGTGGTGTAAATCCGGTGGGACGGTGTGTAGAGGCGGCCCTGGCCGGGGCAGGCAACGGTAACCTCTCCTGGAGTGACCGGAATCGGTTCGGGTGGATGAGGAGACGCAGTGAGCCAGCAGCGGCGGGGATTGGGCAAGGGGCTGGGGGCGCTCATTCCGACCGGTCCCATTGTTGACGGCGCGGGGACGGTGCCCCCTGCCAACGGTTCGGCGGCGCCGGAGGTCGGACCGAAACCCGTCGCCGGGGCGTACTTCAAGGAAGTCGCCGTCTCCGCGATCGTGCCGAACCCGCGTCAGCCGCGTGAGGTGTTCGACGACGAACGCCTTCTGGAGCTGGAGGCGTCGATCCGCGAGGTCGGTCTCCTGCAGCCCGTGGTGGTGCGCCCGGTGGGTGGCGGACAGTACGAGCTCATCATGGGGGAGCGGCGGCTGCGGGCCTGCAAGATGGCGGGCCTGCAGGAGATTCCGGCGATCGTCCGCAACACCCGTGACACCGACCTCCTCCGCGACGCCCTGATCGAGAACCTCCAGCGTGAGCAGCTCAACCCGCTGGAAGAGGCCGCCGCCTACCAGCAGCTCCTCGACGACTTCGATGCGACCCACGACCAGCTCGCCCAGAAGGTCGGCCGCTCCCGCTCACACATCACCAACACCCTCCGCCTGCTCAACCTCCCGCCGGAAGTTCAGCTCAAGGTCGCGGCCGGCTCCATCACGGCCGGTCACGGGCGCGCTCTGCTCGGCCTGTCCACGCCGGAGGAGATGATCCTGCTCGCCAAGCGCATCAGCGCCGAGTTGCTCTCGGTGCGCGCGGTGGAGGAGATCGTCGCCCTTGGTAGCGCCCAGGCCGCTCCGGCCAAGCCCGTCCGTGAACGCCAGGCCGGCAAGCCCACCGCCCCGGGCCTCTCCCATCTCGCGGACCGGCTCTCTGATCACTTCGAAACCAAGGTGAAGGTCGACCTCGGGCGCCGGAAGGGGCGCATCGTGGTGGAGTTCGCCACGATCGACGACCTTGAGCGCATCATCGGCACGATGGCGCCTGAGGCGGCCCGTGCCATGCGAGAGGCCGGGGAGTAGTTCCGGTTCAAGTCCTCGGTTTCACGTGAAACGTCCGCCGACTGCCCACGCCCCGTGTTTCACGTGAAACACGGGGCTTCTTGTTGGCGGCGCTGTGGGACTTCGCTCCTCGTGTCGTGGTGAAGGTCCTTGCCTATGGCTCGTGGTTCTCCATCCGGGGAGGGCTCGGGGGCGTGTTTCACGTGAAACGTAGGGCTTGGTGTTTCTGGCGCTGTGAGACTGCCTGTCTCGTGGCGGCGGTGAGCGTCGTTGCCCATGGCTCGTGACTCTCCCCGCCCTGCGAGGGCGCTTGGGACGTGTTTCACGTGAAACACGGGTGGGGCGTTAGGCGGTGGCTGCCTTGCGGATGTCGTCGAGGAAGTCGTCGACATGTTCCGGTGTCGTGTCGAAGGCGGTCATCCAGCGGACGACGCCTGCCGTCTCGTCCCAGAAGTGGAAGAGATAACGGCGCTTGAGCGCGGTGGCGACCTGGATGGGGAGCCGCGCGAAGACGGCGTTGGACTCGACGGGATACTCCAGGGCGACACCGGGGACGTCGGCGAGGCCGTTCGCCAGGCGGAGGGCCATGGCGTTGGCGTGGGCCGCGTTCTGCCGCCACAGGTCGTCGGTGAGAAGCGCGCTGAGCTGAGCCGAGATGAAGCGCATCTTCGAAGCGAGCTGGAGCGACTGGCGGCGCAGGAACGGGGCGGAGTCGGCGAGGGACGGATCCAGGACGACGACCGCTTCGGCGGCCAGCGCGCCGTTCTTGGTGCCGCCGAAGCTGAAGACGTCCACGCCCACCGCCGTGGTGATCGCGTCGAGGCCGCACCCGCGATGGGCCGCCGCGTTGGCCAGCCGGGCGCCGTCGACGTGCAGGCGCATGCCGGCGGCGTGGGCGGTCTCGGCCAGGGCGGCGATCTCGTCGGGGGAGTAGCAGGTGCCGAGTTCGGTGACCTGGGAGATGGAGACGACGCGCGGCTGGGGCTGGTGGTGGTCGCCCAGCACGGACAGCCGGGAGGTGATGTCACCAGGGCGCAGCTTGCCGTCCGGAGTCGGGACGGTCATGAGCTTCACGCCGAGGATGCGTTCCGTGGCGCCGGTCTCGTGGGTGGCGATGTGGGCGGTGTCGGGACAGATGATCGCGTCATAGCGGCCGAGCATGAGGGCCAGGCCCACCATGTTCGCGCCCGCGCCGTTGAGCACGGCGAAACCCTCGGCATGAGAGCCGAACACGTCCTTGACGCGCTGCTCGAACGCCCCCGTCCAGGTGTCGCCGCCGTATGCGGGTGCGTCGCCCTGATTGGCGGCGGCCATGGCTTCGAGGATGGCTGGATGGACGCCGGCGTGGTTGTCGCTGGCGAAGCTCTTCGGGTAGGTCGGCTCGATCACACGCCAAGGCTACTTACGAAAGAGACGCCCCTTCGTACGAGATCCGTCGCATCCGATCGAGGATGGCCGCACCCGCATCCAGGAACGAGCACGCCGACGACCGGCGACCTGAGCGACATCGAGAAAGCCGCCCAACGCGCTACCCCGGACCACGGCAACCGGCGATTCCCACAGGCGTGACCCCAGCACCTCGGCGGACAGCAAATCAGAAGGGACACACTCCCACGCCCTCGACGCGAGTTCCGGCTTCGATAGGAGGCGAGTCTCAGGCAGGAGAGCCACCACGGTCGGGTCGGTGGCAGGCGCTGTACCTGGACCTCGGCGAGGGCGAGTCCAGTAGAAGGCGGTGGTGCTTACGACGGGGAGGCATTCCCACAGACTCGGCAGAGGACGCTGCTCCCGCTCTTGGAGAGGACGAGTCCAGTAGGAGGCGCTGCGCCTCAATCCCGGTGGTTGGGCGCGCATGACGAGGCGCCACCACGCCCTTCAGCCGGGGCGTCCCAGCTCGGCGCGGCGCATCGGGCGGGAGAGCCCCACGGCCCCTGTGTGGCGGGGTCGACGCTAGGAGTTGCTCCCGGCCTTGGCGGGTGGTGCGTCTGGCGGGAGGCATTCCTACGGACTTCGGCGGAGGGCGCTGCCCCCGGCTCTCGGAGAGGGCGGCGAGTTCCGTGGGAGGCGCTTCCCTCGACCTTGACGTGTGCGATGGGAAGCGCTCCGACACCCTCCGGGCAAGCCTCCGCTTCGGCGGGTGGCGAGTCCATGAGACCCGGCGTGGCCAGGGCAGGGCAGGAGTTGTTCTCGACCTCGGCGAGCGCGAGCCTCGCAGGAGGCGCTCCTACGCCTCTCGACGGGAGGCAAGGACCGGCTTCGGTGAGTGGCGACTCCCGAGAGGGAGATGCTTGCTGAGGCTGCGTGGGAGAACAGCGGGAGGCGCTGCTTTCGACCTTGGCGTGTGGCGCATTGGAGGGGAGGGTCCCAGGGACGTCGGCGTGGCGACCTCGGCGGGTAGCCCGTACGACGGGAGGCCCTTCCACGGACCTCGGCGGAGGGCACTGCTCTCGACCTCAGCGGGCGTGTGCGATGGGACGCTCCTGCGTCCCTCGGGGCGGCTCCCAGCTTCGGCGGACGGCGAGTCCCCTGCGGGAGGGCTCCATGGATTCCGACGTGGCTGGGTTGACGGGAGGCGCTGCTCTCGACCTCGGCGGGATGCGCTCCTGCACCCCCCAGGACGAGTCCGAGTTCGGCTGAGAACCTCGCGTGGCCGGTGGAGACAGTCCTCCCGACCTCAGAGGAAAGGCGCGTCCTCGGGGTGAAGGAGGTCAGAGGGTGGAGAGGTTGGGGCGGGGGCGGGAGGCGGCGTTCTGGAGGAGGGCGCGGCAGAGGTCGCCGAGGTCCTGGCCGGCCGCTTCCGCCGCCATCGGCAGGAGGGAGGTCTCCGTCATGCCGGGTGCGACGTTCACCTCCAGGAAGTGGGGGGTGTCGGTGGCGTCGACGATGAGGTCGGTGCGGGAGATGTCGCGCAGGCCGAGCGCCGTGTGGGCCGTTACGGCGGTTTCGGCGCAGGCCGCCGCCGCGGCGGGGGACAGGCGGGCGGGGGCGAAGAACTCTGTGTGGCCGGCTGTGTAGCGGGCGGCGTAGTCGTACACGCCCTCGTCGGGGACGATCTCCACGGCCGGGAGGGCGACGGGGCCCTCGCCCAGGTCGACGACCGAGACCGCGACCTCGATGCCCTCGACGTACCGCTCGATCAGCGCGGTGTCGCCGTAGGCGAAGCAGCCGACCATCGCGGCCGGGAGCTCCTCGGCGGTGCGGACGATGGAGGCGCCCAGGGCGGAGCCGCCGCGGGCGGGCTTGACGAACAGGGGGAGGCCGAGCTGGTCGACGATGCGGCCGAGCACGGCCGTCGCGCCGAGGTCGTGGAACGTCTCCTTGGGCAGCGTGATCGAGGCGGGCGTGCGCAGGCCGACCGAGCGGACGACGGCCTTGGCCGTGGGCTTGTCGAAGGCGACCCGGCACGCGTCGGGGTCGGCTCCCACGTACGGCACGTTGAGGAGCTCCAGCACCGAGCGGATCGCGCCGTCTTCGCCGGCTCCGCCGTGGAGCGTCACGAACACGGCGTCGGGCGGGTCGGCCAGGATCGACGGCACCAGCGACGCGTCCGTGTCGCGGGCCTCCACGTCGATGCCCGCCGCCCTGAGCACCTCGCTCACCCGGCGGCCGGAGCGCAGGGAGACTTCACGCTCGTAGGAAAGGCCGCCGGCCAGCACGAGCACGTGGCCCAGGTCGCTCATCTCTTCTCCTCGCTGATCGCCCGAGGTCCAACCGTACCGGCGGAGAAGGGGCGGTGGCGTACGACGGGCGTGGTTCACGCCGGCCGGGTGGAACGGCGAACGACCGGCGTCCGCGCGGACGCCGGTCGTTCGTGAGGTGGTCAGGCCAGGTCGGGGCCGGGCGTGTCCACGCCGGGGTGGTCCCGGGTGGAGCCGGTGCCGAACGTGTCGCGCAGCTGCATCTCCTGCTCGATGACGCCCGCCAGACGGCGGACGCCCTCCCGGATGCGGTGCGGCTCCGGATAGCAGAACGACAGCCGCATGTGGCGGGCGCCGCTGCCGTCGGAGAAGAACCCGGTGCCCGGGACGAACGCCACCCGCTCGGCCACCGCGCGGGGCAGGATCGCCTTCGAGTCGAGCCCTTCGGGAAGCGTCGCCCAGACGAAGAACCCGCCCGCGGGCCGTGTCCAGGTGACCTCCGGAGGCATCAGCGACTCCAGGGCGTCGAGCATGGCGTCGCGGCGCTCGCGGTAGAGCTCCTTGAACGTCTTGATCTGCTCGCGCCACGGCTGCGTGGCGAGGTACTGGCCGACGGCCAGCTGGGTGAACGACGAGTGGGACAGCACGGCCGACTCCATGGCGAGCACGAGCTTGTCGCGGACGGCGTGCGGGGCGAGCGCCCAGCCGACGCGGAAGCCCGGGGCGAGCGTCTTGGAGAACGACCCGAGGTAGACCACCCCGTCGGGGTTGTCCGCGCGCAGCGCGCGCATCGGCTCGCCGTCGAAACCGAGCAGCCCGTACGGGTTGTCCTCGACGATGAGCACCCCGGCGCGCTGGCAGATGTCGAGCACCTGCTGGCGCCGCGCGGTGTTGAGCGTGACGCCGCCGGGGTTGTGGAAGGTCGGGATCGTGTACAGGAACTTGATCGGAGCTCCCGCCGTCTCCAGGGCGTAGATGGTCTGGGCGAGGGATTCGGGCAGGATGCCCTGATCGTCCATGGCGATATGCACCACTTTGGCCTGGTATGCCGCAAAGGTTCCGAGGGCGCCCACGTACGAGGGGCCCTCCGCCAGGACCACATCACCCGGATCGATGAAGATCCGGGTGATCAGGTCGAGTGCCTGCTGTGAGCCGACGGTGACGACCACGTCGTTGCCGCCGGCCTGAATCCCTTCCAGCGCCATGACCTCGCAGATCTGCTCGCGCAGATGCGGGTCGCCCTGGCCGGAGCCGTACTGGAGCGCTACGGGCCCGCGCCTGGTCACGAGATCCGAGACCAGCTCGCCGACCATGTCGAGGGGAAGCGCCGTGACGTACGGCATGCCGCCCGCGAGCGAGACCACCTCGGGCCTCGACGCGACGGCGAAGAGAGCTCGGATCTCGGAGGCGACCATCCCGGTAGCTCGCGCGGCGTACCGGTCGACGTAGGCGTCGATGCGCGACCCTTGGGTCGCGGGCGTCTGACCGTGATCCTGCTCTTCTGTCACGGCCCACCTCCTAGGTGTATATCGATCCGAGACTCCAGGTTACGCCAGCCGGACATGTCGCCCATGACGGGGCGGTACGGCCGTGGTGCCCGCTGGCGAGACCGTCACTGGGCTACGATGCCAGGTGGGGACGCGGTTTTCCGCGCTTTTCCGGGTCTACGATTGGGGCCGTAGTTGTCGCGTCGGCTGGTCAATATCACCCTGGACAATCTGGAAGATCTTCCAAGGCGCTGCCGCCAGTGTGTTTTCTGGGAGCTCGACCCTGTCAGCGGAGAGCGGGCGGTGAAGTCGGGTGACCCGGGGCTGGAGAAGGAGGCCTGGATCTCCGGCACGCTCCTCGAATGGGGGAGCTGCGGGAAGATCGTCTATGTCGACGGGGTGCCCGCGGGGTTCGTGCTCTACAGCCCTCCGCTCTACAGCCCGCGTTCGGTGGCCTTTCCCACGTCCCCGGTCAGCGCCGACGCCGTGCTGTTGATGACGGCCCATATCGTGCAGGAGTTCTCCGGTGGCGGGCTGGGGCGGATGCTCATCCAGGGCGTGGCGAAGGACCTCACACGCCGGGGGGTCAAGGCGATCGAGGTATTCGGGGACCTCAAATGGGAGGAGCCGAGTTGTGTGGTTCCTGCTGAATATTTGCTTTCCGTAGGCTTTAAAACTGTTCGTCCGCATTTGCGATTTCCGCGGCTACGGCTGGAGCTGAAAACCGCCGTGTCCTGGCGCGAGGACGTCGAGGTCGCCCTGGAACGTCTCCTGGGCTCCATGAGCCCCGAACGCGCCCTTCGCCCGGTCTGACCCCAGTCTGCCCCCGCCCGCCCTCGTACGGGCCCGTCAGCGCCCTCCTGCGGCCAGGGCGGCCAGGGCGGCGCGATCGGCGTCCGGCACCCACTGACGCCGCGGGTCGAGCGGCCGGAACCTCTCGGACACGAAGTCGACGAGCGAGGCCAGCACCGGGTGGTGGTTCTGCCGGTGGTAGAGCAGCGAGCACGGGTAGACGGGGACGGGGTCGACCACCGGGATCTGCACGACACCGGCGTGCCAGGGCAGGCGGCAGCCCTCGCCGACGAACCCGAGGCGTTCGCCCGAGGCGATGTCGGCCACGAAGTGCTCCCAGCCGAAGTCCGGCCCCGTCGCGTCGATCCGGAGGTCGAACGCGGCGCCGAGGAGGCCGTAGAACTCGGCCCACTCGCTGCCGGGGGCGTTGCCGGGCATCCACACGGTCGATCCCGAGAGCCGTGATACCTCCACCGCCCGCCGGTCGGCCAGCGGGTGGTCGCGGCTGATCAGCAGGTGCACCGGGTCGAAGTAGGCCGGCACGTACCGGAGGTCCTCCTCCAGCGTCCCGCTGACGCGGACGAAGGCGGCGTCGACGGATCCCCTGGTGAGCGTGCCGCGGGCCGACCTGAGGCCGTTCGAGGTGGTGACGTCGATGTGCAGGTCCTCGGCCGTACTGTGGAACGCCCTGACCAGCTCGACCGAGGCCAGCCTGGTGTCCAGGACGTCGACCCGGAGCGGGCGGAAACGGCCGCGCAGCACGCCGAGCGCCTGGTCCGCGAGGCCGACGAGGCTGCGCGCGTAGTGCAGGAACGCCCGGCCGTCCTCGGTGAGGGCGGCCCCGTTGCGTGAGCGGTAGAACAACCGCACGCCGAGGTCGGACTCCAGTTTGGCGATCCGTTTGGAGACGGCCTGCTGGCTGATCTCCAGCCGGGTG
Organism: Nonomuraea sp. NPDC050478; assembly: GCF_044458265.1. Taxonomy (NCBI): domain Bacteria; kingdom Bacillati; phylum Actinomycetota; class Actinomycetes; order Streptosporangiales; family Streptosporangiaceae; genus Nonomuraea; species Nonomuraea sp. NPDC050478. The sequence continues at coordinate 1,055,757 of NZ_JBITHT010000001.1, forward strand.
GCGGCCTCGCTGAAGGAGTGGTCCTCGGTGACGGCGACGAAGGCCCGGACCGTGCCGAGGTCCAGGTCCACAACCGGTGGATGTGGGGGATCGGCGTGTCGATTGTTGGACAACCGGGCCGCCTCTCGGGTCGAATGCTCGGGTTCGCGAGCGAGCCTACAACTGGGAGACGTGGTGTCCTTCGTCCATCTGCATGTGCATACGGAGTACAGCATGCTCGACGGCGCAGCCAAGGTCGGCCTGCTGATGGACGAGGTCGCCCGCCAGGAGATGCCCGCCGTGGCGATGAGCGACCACGGCAACGTGCACGGTGCGTACGAGTTCTTCCGGACGGCGCGCAAGGCCGGAGTCAAGCCCATCATCGGCATCGAGGCCTACGTCGCCCCGGAGTCGCGGCTCCACCGGAAGCCGGTGTACTACAGCGACAACCTCGCGCTGCGCCGGTCCGACGACGAGACCGGCGAGGGCGGCGACGTCTCCGGGCGCGGCCTCTACACGCACATGACCATGTGGGCGACCGGCGCCCAGGGGCTGCGTAACCTGTTCCGCCTCCAGTCACGGGCCTGGCTGGAGGGGCATGTCCAGAAATATCCGCGTATGGATGATGAACTGCTGGCCGAACACGCCCCCGGCATCATCGCCACCACTGGCTGCCCCTCCGGCCAGGTGCAGACCAGGCTCCGCCTCGGCCAGTACGACCAGGCCGTCGAGGCCGCCGCGCGCTACCGCGACCTCTTCGGCCCCGGCAACTACTTCCTGGAGCTGATGGACCACGGCCTGGCCATCGAGCGCCGGGTCAGGGACGACCTGCTGCGCCTCGGCAAGCGGCTCGGGCTGCCGCCCCTGGCCACCAACGACTCCCACTACGTCACGGAGGACCAGGCCAGGGCCCATGACGCGCTCCTGTGCGTGGGCACCGGCAAGCGCCTGGCCGACGCCGACCGCTTCCGGTTCTCCGGCAGCGGCTACTTCATCAAGTCTCCCGCGCAGATGCGCGCGCTCTGGGACGCCGAGGTGCCCGGCGCCTGCGACAACACGCTGCTGATCGCCGAGCGGGTCGGCGACTACGACGAGGTGTTCGCCCACCGCGATCTGACGCCGCGCTTCCCCGTACCCGAGGGCGAGACCGAGTCGAGCTGGCTGCGCGCGGAGACGCTCGACGGGGCGCGCCGCCGCTACGGCGGCGATCCGCCGCGGGAGGTGCTCGACCGCATCGACTACGAGCTGTCCGTCATCGACGCGATGGGGTTCCCCGGCTACTTCCTGGTCGTGGCCGACATCTGCCGGTACGCGCGCGAGAACGGCATCGGCCTGGGCCCCGGCCGCGGCTCCGCCACGGGCTCGATGGTCGCCTACTGCACGGGCATCACCCAGCTCGACCCGATCGAGCACCGGCTCATCTTCGAACGCTTCCTCAACCCCGAACGCGTCACCATGCCGGACGTCGACCTGGACTTCGACGACCGGCGGCGGGACGAGATGATCGACTACGTCACGCGCAGGTACGGCGACGACCGGGTCTGCCAGATCGTCACCTTCAGCACCATCAAGGCCAAGGCCGCCATCAAGGACTCCTGCCGGGTGCTCGGCCTGCCCTACGCGCTGGGCGACCGCATCACCAAGGCGTTCCCCGCGGCGGACGGCGGCAAGGAGATCCCGCTGGCCGCCATCCACGACGCCGCCCACCCCAGGCACGGCGAGGCGAGCGAGCTGCGCCAGATGTACGAGCGGGACCCCGACGTCAAGCGGGTGATCGACACCGCGGCCGGCATCGAGGGCCTGACCCGGGGCACCGGCGTGCACGCCGCAGGCGTGATCCTCTCCAGCGAGCCCCTGATCGACGTGCTCCCGCTGGTCAAGCCCAAGGCCGGCGGCCCGGTCATCACCGGTTTCCCGTTCACCCAGGCCGAGGACATGGGCCTGCTGAAGATGGACTTCCTCGGCCTGCGCAACCTCACCGTCATCGGCGACGCCATCGCGGGCGTCCGCGCCAACAAGGGCGTCGACCTCGACATCCTGGACATCCCGCTCGACGACCCGACCACGTACGAGCTGCTGGCGCGCGGCGACACGCTCGGCGTCTTCCAGCTCGACAGCGGCGGCATGCGGGTCCTGCTGAGGCTGATGCGGCCCACCACGTTCACCGACATCGCCGCGGTGAACGCGCTCTACCGGCCCGGCCCGATGGAGATGAACGCCCACACCAACTACGCGCTGCGCAAGACCGGCAGGCAGCCCGTCGAGCCCATCCACCCGGAGCTGGAACAGGCGCTGGAGCCCATCCTGGGCGACACCTACCACCTGGTCGTCTTCCAGGAACAGGTGATGGCCATCGCCCAGCAGCTGGCCGGCTACTCCCTCGGCGCCGCCGACATGCTGCGCCGGGCCATGGGCAAGAAGAAGAAGGAGGTCCTGGACGCCGAGTGGGACCGCTTCTCCGCCGGGATGCGCGAGCGCGGCTTCTCCGCCGAGGCGATCGGCGCGGTCTGGGACGTGCTGGTCCCGTTCAGCGGCTACGGCTTCAACAAGTCGCACACCGCCGGATACGGCCTGGTCTCCTACTGGACCGCCTACCTCAAGGCCAACCACCCGCAGGAGTATCTGGCGGCGCTGCTCACCTCGGTCGGCGACGACAAGGACAAGATGGCCGTCTATCTGGCCGACTGCCGTCGCCTGGGCATCAGGGTGCTGCCTCCCGACGTCAACGCCAGCCGGCTGGACTTCGCCGCCGTCGGCTCCGACATCCGCTTCGGCCTGGGCGCCGTCCGCAACGTCGGCGCCGGCGCCGTGGACGCCATCGTCACCACCAGGGAGACCGCGGGCCGCTACGCCTGCTTCAACGACTTCCTCGCCAAGGTCCCCTCTGTGGTCTGCAACAAGCGGGTCATCGAGTCACTGGCCAAGGCGGGGGCCTTCGACAGCCTGGGCCATCACCGCAAGGCCCTGGTCGCGGTGCACGAGCAGGCCGTCGACCTGGTCGCCGACGTCAAGCGGAACGAGGCGCGCGGTCAGGACTCGCTCTTCGGCGAGCACACCGAGCAGGGCGAGGGGTTCTCCGTCGTGATCCCCGAAGGCGAGTGGGACCAGGCCACGCTGCTGACCTTCGAGCGCGAGATGCTCGGGCTGTACGTCTCCAGCCACCCGCTCGACGGCGCCGAGCACATCCTCGACGCCAACCGCGACACCACGATCGCCGACCTGCTGGCCTCCGGACGGCAGGACGCCGCGGCCCGGGTCAGCGGCATCGTCTCCGGCCTGCAGCGCAAGGTCACCAAGCAGGGCAGCCCGTGGGCGATCGTCACCCTGGAGGACCACGACGCCTCCGTGGAGTGCCTCGTCTTCCCCAAGACCTACATCCTGTACGGGGAGGCGCTGGCGCAGGACCGGGTGATCTCCGTACGCGGACGGGTCAACGTGCGCGACGAGACGACGAGCGTCTACGCCGAGGAGATCGCCGTCCTGGACGTCACCCGGGCGGACGCCGAGCCGCCCGTGGTGATCTCGATCAGGGAGAACCAGCTGAACCCGCGACTCGTCCGGGAGTTCAAGCACATCCTGACCACCCATCCCGGCAGAGCTCCCGTGCACGTGCGGGTCGGGGCCGTGCTGCTGGACCTCCGCCCGTTCCGGGTCGCCGCCGAGCCGGCGTTCTACGGCGACGTCAAGGCGCTGCTCGGCGCCGGCGCGTTCGCATGACCCCGGCGTGCCCGAGGTGCCGCACCGGCGACGTCCTCGCCGTCCTGCGCCTGCCCCACATCTGGACGAACGCCTCGGGGAACGAGGTCCGGGGCATCAGCGAGGTGCTCCTGTGCGCCCGCTGCGACGCGGGCGACCCTCTCGTCGCGTCCTTCACTCCTCCGTACGATCCGGACCGGTTCGTACGGGCACTGCTGGGGAAGGCCGCCGGAGCGCGGCCGCCGGAACCGGACGAGCACGCGCTGAGAGCCGAGGCCGAGGCCTGGTATCGAGGCGAGCTGTGAACGCGAGAGCCCTCCGCCGCACGGCGGAGGGCTCTCGGACGGACGGACCTAGATGATGCCGTCGAGCTCGCGGAGCAGCATGGCCTTCGGCTTGGCGCCGATGATCTGCTTGACGAGCTCGCCGCCCTTGTAGACGTTCATCGTCGGGATCTGGAGGACACCCGCCTGCCGGGGAACCTCGGGGTTCTCGTCGATGTTGAGCTTGACGATCTCGAGCTTGTCGCCGTGCTCGTTGGCGATCTCCTGGAGGATGGGCGCGACCTGACGGCACGGGCCGCACCACTCGGCCCAGAAGTCGACCAGAACGGGCTTCTCGCTCTTGAGGACCTCGGCCTCGAACGTGGCGTCGGTAACTGCCTTCACGGATGCGCTCCCTTACTTCTCGTTGTTGGCGAGCCAGCGCTCGGAGTCGAGGGACGCCGAGCAGCCGGTGCCCGCCGCGGTGATCGCCTGGCGGTAGATGTGGTCGACGACGTCCCCCGCGGCGAACACGCCGTCGATGTTGGTGGCGGTGGTCGGGTGGGCGACCTTGATGTAGCCGTCGTCGTCGAGGTCCACCTGGCCCTTGACGAGCTCGGTGCGCGGGTCGTGGCCGATCGCCAGGAACAGCGCGTCGGTGGCCAGGTCGCACTCCTCGCCCGTCTTGACGTTGCGCAGCTTGACGGACTCCACCCTGGTGTCGCCGAGGACGTCGACGACCTCGGTGTCCCAGATGAAGCGGATCTTGTCGTTGGCGAACGCCCGATCCTGCATGATCTTGCTGGCGCGCAGCTGGTCGCGGCGGTGCACCACGGTCACCATGCGGCCGAAGCGGGTCAGGAACGTCGCCTCTTCCATGGCGGTGTCGCCGCCGCCCACGACCACGATGTCCTTGTTGCGGAAGAAGAAGCCGTCACAGGTCGCGCACCAGGAGACGCCGCGGCCGGACAGCCGCTTCTCGTTCTCCAGGCCGAGCTCGCGGTAGCCGGAGCCCATCGCGAGGATGACCGACTTGGCGTAGTAGGTCTGGTCGTAGGTCTTGACGACCTTGGGATCGGCCTTGAGGTCGACCTCCACCACGTCGTCGGCGATCAGCTCGGCGCCGAACCGCTCGGCCTGCTTGCGCAGGTTGCCCATGAGGTCGGGGCCCATGATGCCGTCGGGGAACCCGGGGAAGTTCTCCACGTCGGTGGTGTTCATGAGCGCGCCGCCGGCGGTGACGGAGCCTTCGAAGACCAGAGGCTGGAGTTCGGCGCGTGCGGAGTAGACGGCCGCGGTGTATCCGGCGGGACCGGATCCGATGATGATCACGTTACGAACGTCGTCCAACGCTCCCACGCCTCTCTAGTCTGATGTTGCCTTTGGCCTCAACAGATCCTAAGCCGTCGCCATTCCCGGCCCTCGGGCGCACACGCGAAAGAGCCCGCCGAGGCGGGCTCTTCACAGGTCAGGGACTACCAGCGGCCCAGAGCGGGCTTGCGCAGGTTCTTGCAGTTGAACGGGTCGACGACGTCGATGCGCAGCCGCTTGGTCTCCTTGTTCTTCCAGGACGCCATGATGATGGCCTCCTGGCCGTTGTACTGGCCCTGGTCGACGGCGAAGACCTCGAGCTTGGCCCGGCTGGACACCGTGCCGACGCAGTGGTCGACCTGGTTGCCGCCGGACTCGCCGCCGACGATCGGGGCGGGCGCGAGGAAGTCGCCGAGCGCCTGGGCCAGCTCCTGGTCGCTGTAGTTGTGGCCGCTGTCGGTGAGCGCGTAGGCGCGGGCCTTGATCTCCTCCCGGGCCGGCTGGCTCTGGGCCACGACCGGTGGTGGCTGGACCGTCGGCTCGCTTCCTCCGGAGGCGAGCAGGCTCGCCGACACCGCGGCGGTGCCCACCACCGCGGCCGCGGCGGCCGCTGCCACCGCGGGCATCGCCCACCGGCGCCGCCGGGCGGTGCGCGTGCGGGCCGGGACGACCGTGCCGTCGTCGGAGACCACCCCGAGTCGCACGGGCTCCGGCTCCTGCCGCTCCCATGGAGCGTCGCGCATGAGCTTGTCCCAGTCCGGCGCATCCGCCAGGCCGACTCCGCCGCGCTGGGACTCCGCCTCGGCGGCCAGCGCCTTGTCGATGCGCAGTGCGACACCCATCGGCATGGCCGGCGTGGGAGTCGCCGCGAGCACCTCTCGAACCGCCGCTAGATCGGCCAGTAGCTCCCCGCATGGGGGGCAGACCGCGAGGTGGTCGCGGACCAGGCCGGCCGTGTCGGCGTCTAGGAGGCCCTCGGCGAAATCGGCGAGGGCGTCCAGATCGTAGTGCGTTTCACCCGTCACGAAGTTCTGTCTCCCTTCGCGGATGAGACGCGACTCAAGTCAGATCGGTTCCGCAGATGCGAAAGAATCGGGGCAAGTTTCGCGCGGCCCCTGGCGCATCGGCTCTTCACCGTCCCGCTGGGCACCTGCAGCACCTGAGCTGCGTCTTCGACGGAGTAGCCCATCATGTCGACCAGCACGAGCGCGGCCCGCTGGTCGGCGGGGAGCAGTTTGAGCGCGGCCGAGACCTCCATCGACACCTCACGCTCGACCGTCTGGTCGGGCAGCTGGGCGTCGCGTTCGGCGGCCTCGATCAGCTCGTCGTCGGCCACCGGGCGCACGGACTTGCGGCGCATCCTGTCGAGGCAGGCGTTGACGACGATGCGGTGGAGCCAGGTGGTGACGGCGGCCTCGCCGCGGAACGAGCCGGCCTTGCGGTAGGCGGAGACGAAGGCGTCCTGGACGGCGTCGGCGGCCTCGTCGGGGTCGCCGAGCGTGCGCAGCGCGACGGCCCACATCCGGTCGCGGTGCCTCTTGACGATCTCGCTGAAGGCGTGAGGATCCCCGGTGATGTGCGCGGCCAGCAGATCGGCGTCGCTGACCGCAGGCCGATCCGCTGGTGAGGGGGTCTCGGGTGGGGAGTTCACAAGAGGGATTCCTGGTTATGCCGATCCTGGAGAGTGCACGACTACTTCATAGATGGTGCCATGAAACTTGCCCGCGTCCGCCGGAAGACGGGTAAACCAGATCAAAACGTACTGCCCGCTGGCAGTCTGCTCCGGCTTGAAGGTCGTCTTGCCGGAGGCGCCCTTCACCCGGGCGACGGTCTTGAGCGACGACAGGTCGGCCTGGTCGCCGACCTTGAGCTCGACGGTCGCGCCGGGGGCCTCGCCCAGCGTAGCCACCACGTCGCTGATCTGCATGGACTTGCCCATGTCGAGGAGCAGGCCCACCCCGTCCTTGAGATTGCCCAGCGCGGCGCTGTTGTAGTTGTCGGTCTTCCAGAACGTGCTGGGCTTGCCGTCGATGGTAAGGGCCGCCAGCTCGGCCTTCTCCTCCTGGTCGCCGAGTGGGTCGAACCCGGTCGCCTTCTCGGCCTTGACCGCCTGCGCCTGGGCGGGCGGCGACGTGGTGGCGGTGGTCGGCGTGGGCTGCGCCTCCTGGCCGTCGGGGCTGCCGAGGCTCCGGCCGATCGTCCAGGCGCCGACGCCCACCGCGACGATCACCAGCAGCACGACCGCGGTCATCAGCGCCCGGTTGAGCACGTTGCCGCCGCCCTGCGGCCCGGTCTGGACGGCCGGCTGGAGGTGCTGCGGCGCCGTGAGCCTGCGCCGGTCGGTGTCGAGGCCCTCACTGGGGGAGGCCGACGTCGTCACCGACGGCGCGGATCCGTACGGGATCGAGATCGGCATCGGCCTGGCCACGTCGGCGAGCGCCTCGGCGATCTCGGCGGGGCTGGACAGCGCGCCCTGCCCCCGGCGCGACTCGGGAAGGCAGGCCCGGATCGTGACCGTATCGAGATAACCGGGCACGCCGGCGGTCACCTGGCGGGGGGTGCAGAAGTGGCCGTCGGTCATCGGCGCGGCCGGGAGCGTGCCCTCTTCCTCGTCGCCGGGCCAGTGGCCGGTCAGCCCCGCGTACAACAGGCGGCCGAGGCCCTCGGCGTCGTCGAGCCCGGGCTGGTCGGTGGTCAGTCCGTAGAGCGCCGAGTCGACGGCCACGCCCAGCACCTTGACCGTGTTTCCGGTGGTCCACACCAGGTTGCCGGGGCGCAGGCACAGGTGGTAGAGGCCGGCCTCGTGGGCGTGCGCGAGCGCCTCGGCGGCCTCGGCCACCAGCCCTGCGGCCCGCTCGGGATCCAGGGGACCGGAAGAGAGCAGGTCGGCGAGGGTGTCGCCGGTCACCCACTCGCTGACGACGTAAGCGCGATCGGCGTCCTGGGCGGCGTCGAACACCTGGGTGAGTCGGGGGTCGGTGAGCCTGCTCGCGGCCCGGGCGGCGGTGACGACCTCCTGCACGCGCGGGAAGTCGGGCGCGAAGGTCAGCACCGCGACGGGGCGGGCGAGGATCTCGTCGATGGCCTTCCAGTAGGTGGCGCCGTCGGATTCGCTGACCCGGTCCTCCAGCCGGAACCGGTCGGAGAGGCGGGTGCCGGGCTCGATCGCCGATGTGCTCACTGGCTCACCTCGCTCGCCCGATCATCCCTGGTCACGGCTCGACGTGCCTGCCTGGCGGTGTCCTGCGCAGGCACGCTATGCCGGATGGATCCGCCCACGCCCCTCCTGCTTCCATTCGCGCGTGTCGGCACCATGCTAGTGCCCGAGCCGGTTGCTCCCCGCGCTCTTTAGCGGCGTACCCGCCCGGCGACCATCCCAACGACCGAGCTGACCTCGGGAATGCGCGCGCGGTGGGCGACCCACAGGTAAAGGATCATCCCCAGCCCGCCGCCGACGGCCAAAGTGATCACCGAGTCGAGGAAGCCGGGCATCCCGAAGATCTCCTGCATGCTCCACACGGTGGCCAGGGCCAGCACCGCCGTGGGCAGGGCGGCGAGATACATCCTGGTCATCGACATGCAGACCTGCCAGCCGCCCAGCCCCCCGACCCGGCGGGAGGCCAGCACCCAGGCCAGCAGCGCGCCGAGCGCGTAGGCGATCGCGTAGGCCAGGGCCAGCCCCATGACCGCGTAGCGGGCCGGCAGCAGGTTGTAGAGCAGCACCATCAGCGCGGCGTTGACGGCGGTGGTGCCGGCGCCGACGAAGACGGGCGTGCGGGTGTCGCCGAAGCTGTAGAAGACCCGCAACAGCAGCTGGAAGACCGCGAACGGCACCAGCGCGAGGCCGTAGACCTGCAGCACGTTGCCGATGTAGACGGCGTTGGCGACGGTGTTGGCGCCGTGGCCGTAGAGCGGCACGGCGATCGCCGGCCCGAGCACCATGAGCAGCAGCGACACCGGCACCATCACCGCCCCGATGAGCCGCACGCTGGAGCCGAACTCGGACCGCACCTGGTCGAAGCGCCCTTCGGCCACGGCCCGGCTCATCCTGGGCAGCATCGCGGTGATCACCGAGACGCCGACGACCCCGTACGGAAGTTGGAAGAGCTGGAAGGCCAGGGTGTACGGGGAGACGCCGTGACCGCTGACCACGTCGCCGGCCGCGCTGGCGAGGTTGGTGGTGAGCAGGAACCCGAGCTGCGTGACGACCACGTAGCCGATGGTCCAGACGCCCATCTTGGCCATCTCGCCGAGGCGGGCGTTGCGCAGGTCGAAGCGGGCGACGAAGCGGAACCCGGCCCGCTTCAGCGCGATCACCAGCACCGTCGCCTGGGCCACGATGCCGGCCGTGGTGCCGAGGCCGAGCAGGGCCAGCTCGCCGTTGGTGACGGCGTCGACGTCGGAACCGTTGGAGACGATGATCGCGTAGGCGACCATGACGCAGATGACGACCAGGTTGTTGACCACCGGCGCCCACATCGGGGCGGCGAACCGGTCACGGGTGTTGAGGATCGCCCCGGCCACCGCGCCGATGCCGAAGAAGGCGAGCTGCGGCAGGATGAACTGGGCCAGCCGCACCGCCACCTCGAACTGGCGCTCCCCGCGGTCCCAGTCGGTGTAGAGGTCGATGATCATCGGGGCGGCCAGCACCGCCAGCGCGGCCACGACGATGAGCGCGATGGTGGCGAGCGTCAGCAACCGCTGCTCGTAGGCGCGGCCGCCGTCGGCGTCGCGCTGCTGGGCCTTGACGATCATCGGCACCACGACGCTGCTGAGCACGCCGAGCAGCAGCAGGTCGAGGATGCTGTAGGGGATGGCGTAGGCGACGTTGTAGGCGTCGCCCAGCGCGGCCGTGCCGATGGCGTAGGCCAGCACCATGGTGCGGACGAACCCGGTGACGCGCGAAACCATCGTGCCGGCGGCCATGATGGCGCTGGCACGCAGCAGGCGGCTCATATGGCCTCACTCTCACGTGTCCGGGCCGCCCGTGCGACCCGCCGCTGCGACCTGCGCCGGAGTATCCGGGTGACCACCGCCGCCAGCATGACGGTCAGCGCGCCGCCCACGATGACCAGGGCGATGCCGGTGTAGCCGGTGGTGCGCACGATCAGTTTGACCGGCTCGCCGTAGGCCCGGCCGTCGGCGGTGCGCAGCTGGACGGTCACCGAGGCGTCGCCGCCGCCGGAGGAGGTCACGGTCATGGGGATCTGGACGGTGCCGCTCTGCTCGCCGTCGATCTGCAGCGGCTCCAGCTGCGGGAGATGGGTTTCGAGCAGGCCCGGGTCGTCGGACTTGACGTCGACGTACAGCGAGACGGGGGTGCTCAGCTCGTTCTTCACGCTGATCGGGACCTCGCCGTCGCTGCCCGCGAGGGTGCGCGGCTGGTCGGGGCCGGCGCCGGTGATCGACACCTTCCCGATGCGGTCCTTGACCGCCTCGCTCACCTGCTCGGTGACGGCGCGCCCGGCCTTGGTGTCGCCGCGCCAGGCGGAGGAGGCGAGCCTGAGCACCGCGGCGTCGAAGGACGACTGCTGCTGGCCGGTGACCTCCGCGGCCAGCTGGGCCTGCGCGGCGACCTCGCGGACCGGCTCCAGGTACTTGCCGCTGAGCTCCTGCTTGCGGTCGCGGTCGGAGTAGGTCAGCCCGGCGCGCGGGACCCGGTCGCGGGGCACCTTGATCGAGTCGAGCGGGGTGAGCGACAGCCACGGGAGCTTGCCCGCGGTCTTCAGCAGCGTCGAGACGAGCGTCGGGCTGGGGTTCCAGCGCCGGGACGGGGCCATGACGAGGGAACGCGCGCGGGTCTGGCCCGGCTCGACGGAGATCATCGCGGTCTCGGCGATGAACCGCTGCCTGCTCAGCAGGATCGCGCCGCGGGTGCCGGGGGTGGGTTCGAGCACGTGGCTCAGCTCGGCGTCGGCCACCAGCGCGGTGACGGGGCCCATGACGGTGTCGAGCGTGGTGGCGGCGTCGGGGGTGACGGCGGGGAGCACGGTCGCCGCGGAGGCGGCCTGCTGGGTCGGCAGGCTGGCCGGGTCGAGCAGGACCTTGCCGACCCGGGTGGCGCCGGGCGCGCCGACGGCGAGCAGGTCGAGCGCGTCGGCGTCGAGCATGCCGCCGACCGGCCAGTAGGTCGAGGTCGACACGTCGCTCTTGATGAGCGCGGCCTTCTTCGCGGCCAGCTCCAGCGCGCGCCCCGGCTGCCGGTCGAGGCCCCGGTGGGCCAGCGCGGTCACGTCGGGGTCGGCGTACGGGGTGGCGATGACGGGATTGTCGGCCAGCGCCGCGCGCATCCCGACGAGCCACTGGGAGGCCGCGGCGTCGGCGGGCCGCTCCTCGGGCTTGCCGTCGCCGGTCTTGACCCGGAACGGCTTGGTCATGGCCTGGACGTCGTCGAAGAGCGCCGGGTCGACGACCCAGGTCACGCTGGGCGGCGCGATCTCGGCGATGCGCGCCAGGTCGGCCAGCCGGCCCTTGCCGGTGAGCTCGGCGCCCAGCTCGTCGTCGACGAACGTGCCGTCGTCGGACCGGCGCGGCTGGTCGATCACGGGCAGCACGAGCGCCAGCCGGTTGCGCACCGGCTGCTGCTGGCCGGTCGCGGGCGCGTACGTGAGGAAGGTGCGCTGGGAGGCGAGCTGCACGGCGTCCCACTGCACCACCTCGACGGCGAGCGGGTAGGCGCCGAACGAGGTCAGCCCGAACTGCGCGGGCGTCATGGTCAGCTCGAAGTCCTGGGAGGCGCTGGCGGCCAGCTCGGAGATGACCATGCTCGACTGGGTCGAGACGTTGGGCGGCTGGGTGGCCGTCGTGGTGTCGTCGGCGTAGGCGGCCATCGCGGCCCGGTCGGCGAAGCGCTGGGAGGAGTAGCGCACCCTGACCCGCAGGCCCGGCGTGGCGACGGAGCCGCTGTTGCGCACCGTGCCGGTGATCTTGATCTCGGTCGCCCGCTCGGTGGCGTAATCGGGCGTGACGGAGGTGAGGGTCAGGTCGATGCCCTGCCGCGCGGCGGCGCTCGCGGCAGCCGCGCCCGGCGCCGCCGCCACCGTGGAGGGGACGAGCAGCGCGGCCGAGAGCACGGCGAGCAGCGTGGCCTTCCGGATCACGCCTGCGCCCTGGCTGGATTACGACACACGCCCGCAATGGTACGGGCTCAGTGCCCCGGCGCGACCGCCTCCAGGCTTCCGCGGGGCTGCGGCACGCGGAGGTCGACGGTCTTCCCTGACACGAGTGTGAGCAGGTCGAGGGCGCGCATGCTGAGGACCGCGTGGCGTTCGCCGGTGGCGGAGAAGACCGGCTCGGTGTCGGCGCTCAGGCGGTCGTCGATGAACAGCGGCAGCTCTTCGGGCAGCAGCAGCGGGCCGACCAGCCCGGCCGCGTAGTCCGTGGCCCTGTTGACGACGTGCGCGCGCGCGAGGCGTACCGTACGGACACCGAGCAGGCCGCCGACGGCGGCCGGTCCCGGGGGAGTGGCGAGAGGGTGGACGACGGCGACGACGAACTCGCGCCCTATCCTCGGAGCGACCTCGAACACCGTGACCGTCACGCACCTCTCGGGCGCGGCGGAGATCGTCTCGGGAAGCTCGTCCGCGCAAGTGATGGGGCGCGGAAGGCGTACGATCTCATGGTGGACCTGGTGTGCGAGGAGCCAGCGGTGGATCGCGAGGGCGTCCTTCATGAGACCTCCTTGCCTCGTTCCATCGCGCCGTCGGTCCCCTGACCGAAGGTAACCCGGACCCGGTGTGGCTCGGGGGATATGTTCCGGAATCGAAGGACCTACCCAGCTTGTCCGACTCAAATCTGACCGAAACGCAGCAGCGGGCCATGCGTGACCTGTTCCGCAAGATCGCCCCCGTGGCCGACGAGCTCGGCCGCGTGTTCGCCGAGCACGGCCACGAGCTGGCCCTGGTCGGCGGCCCCGTGCGCGACCTCTTGCTCGGCCGTGTCGGCAAGGACCTCGACCTGACCACCGACGCGCGGCCCGAACGGGTGCTCGACATCGTGCGCGACTGGGCCGACTCCGTCTGGACGATCGGCATCGACTTCGGCACAGTCGGGTTGCGCAAAGGCGGCTGGCTGATCGAGATCACGACCTACCGCAGCGAGAGCTACGACCCCAAGTCGCGCAAACCCGAGGTCATGTACGGCGACACCCTGGACGCCGACCTGGAGCGCCGCGACTTCGCCGTCAACGCGATGGCGATACGGCTGCCCTCCAACGAGTTCGTCGACCCCTACGGCGGCCTGCCCGACCTGGCCGCCAAGCGGCTGCGCACCCCCGGCCCGCCGGAGCGCTCCTTCGGCGACGACCCGCTGCGCATGCTCCGCGCCGCCAGGTTCGCCTCGCAGCTCGGCTTCACCGTCGACCAGGCGGCGGTGACCGCGATGACGGAGATGGCCGGGCGCATCGAGATCGTCTCGGCCGAGCGGATCCGCGACGAGCTCGACAAGCTGGTCTGCGGCGCCCGCCCGCGCGACGGCCTGCGCCTGCTCGTCGACACCGGCCTGGCCGCCCACGTGCTGCCCGAGCTGCCCAAGCTGCGCCTGGAGATCGACGAGCACCACCGCCACAAGGACGTCTACGAGCACAGCCTGACCGTGCTCGACCAGGCGATCGCCCAGGAGGACGACGGCCAGCCCGACCGCATCCTGCGCTGGGCCGCCCTCCTGCACGACATCGGCAAGCCCAAGACCAGGCGTCACGAGCCCGGCGGCCGGGTGTCGTTCCACCACCACGAGGTCGTGGGCGCGCAGATGACGAAGAAGCGGATGACCGAGCTGCGCTTCCCCAAGGACGTCGTCGCCGACGTGTCGCGGCTGGTGGAGCTCCACCTGCGCTTCCACGGCTACGGCACCGGCGAGTGGACCGACAGCGCGGTGCGCCGCTACGTGCGCGACGCCGGCCACCTGCTGACCCGCCTCCACAAGCTGACCAGGGCCGACTGCACCACGCGCAACAAGCGCAAGGCGGCCGCCCTGTCGCGCACGTACGACCAGCTGGAGGAGCGCATCTCCCGGCTGGCCGAGGAGGAGGAGCTCGCCAAGATCCGCCCCGAGCTCGACGGCAACGAGATCCAGCGGGTGCTCGGCGTCGGCCCGGGGCCGGTGGTGGGCAAGGCCTACAAGTTCCTGCTCGACCTGCGGCTCGACAAAGGCGTGCTGGGCAAGGAGGAGGCCACGGCCGCGCTGCGCGACTGGGCCGAGGCCAACGACGTCGTCACGGGCTGACCGTCTCGCGCGTCCGGGTGATCATCCGGTAGGCCAGCGCGCTCGCCAGGTAGCCGGCCGTGATGATCACCACGGCGGCGTACGACTTGCCGTCGGGCGGCAGGATGGCCGCCGACAGGGCCGCCGCGAGCACGTACATGCCGTTGAAGAGCATGTCGTAGACGGAGAACGCGCGGCCGAGATAGACGTCGTCGAGGTCGCGCTGCACGGTCGTGTCGGCGCAGATCTTGACGCTCTGCCCAGCCAGGCCGAGCACGAACCCGGCCACCGGGAGCCCCCACTCCTGGAAGGGCACCACGAGCACGCCCGCGAGCACGCCCGCGGACGTCAGCGCGATCGGCACCCACCGGGTGATGGTGAACCACTCGGTCGCGTACGGGGTGATGATCACGGCGAGGAAGTAGCCGACGCCGGAGGTGGCCACCACGAGGCTGACCCCGTTCAGCGCCGCCTCCGGATCGCCGTCGGTGAAGTAGTAGCGGTAGAGGATGATGCCCAGCGCGGTCGCCATGCCGTAGAAGAACCGGTGCGCGGCCATCGCGCCCATCGTGGCGGCGGCGACCCGGTGTCCGACCAGGTGGCGGGCGCCGTCGGCGAGCCCGGCCACCACGTTGCGCAGCGCCTCGCGCGTCTGCGGCCGGTCGGGGTCGTGGGAGGGGCCGAGCAGTGAGCGCTCCATCGTGCGCGCGATCAGGGCGCTGAGCCCGAACACCACGCCGGAGGTCGCCAGGAGCCACGCCACCCCCGTGTCGCCGATGCCGAACAGCTCGCGCAGCAGGAACCCGGCGCCCACGCCGACGAAGGTGACGACGGTCCCGGAGGTCGGGGTGACCGCGTTGGCGGCCATCAGCTGGTCTCTCGGCACCACGTGCGGCAGCGAGGCGCCCAGCGCCGCCAGGAAGAACCGGTTGACGCCCAGCACGGCGAGCGCCGCCATGTAGAAGACGGGGTCGGGCACGTCGGCCGCCACCAGGGCGGCCGCGCCGAGCAGCAGCGCGCCGCGCACGATCGGCGCGATCATCAGGATCTGCCGTCGCGACCACCGGTCGATGAACACCCCGACGAACGGCCCGAGCACGCTGTAAGGCAACAGCAGCACCGCCAGACCGGCCGCGACGCCCAGGGCGGTGGTCTGGCTCTCCGGGTTGAAGAAGGCGAACCCGAGTACGCCGAACTGGAAGATCCCGTCGGAGAACTGGGAGACCAGTCTCGTGCCGAAAAGCCGCCGGAAATCCCGGCCTCGGAGGACCACGCGCAGATCGGCGACGAATGACACCCCGCCAGCCTAGCCCTGAGCCTGTGATGCACGGGGACACAAGAGGTTGGCGCATCAGGTGGGCGAACGGGTTCAGGGGAAGCACGTGATCACATACGCTTCATAGCGTGACGACTGTGGAACACGTGGTACTCGTTGACGGCTCCGGCCACGCGCTCGGCACCGCGCCCAAGCTGTCCGTGCACGGCCGGGAGACTCCGCTGCACCTGGCCTTCTCCAGCTACGCCTTCGACCGCGACGGCCGCGTGCTGCTGACCAGGCGCGCCGGCCACAAGCTCACCTGGCCGGGGGTGTGGACCAACAGCTGCTGCGGCCATCCGCTGCCGGGCGAGCGGCTCGACCAGGCGGTCCTGCGCCGGCTCTCCTTCGAGCTGGGCCTGTCCGTCGAGCGGGCCGACCTGGTGCTGCCCGGCTTCTCCTACCGCGCGGTCATGGGCAACGGCATCGTCGAGCACGAGCTGTGCCCCGTCTACCGCGTGCTGGTCGACGGCTCCGCCAGCCCCAACCCCGACGAGGTGGGGGAGACGAGGTGGATGCCGTGGCCCGAGTTCGCCGAGGGCGTGCTCAGCGAGCTGATCTCCATCTCGCCGTGGTGCCGCGAGCAGATGCCGCTGCTGTCGGCGCTCGGCCCCGACCCGCTCCAGTGGCCGACGGCCTCGGAGGACGAGCTGCCGCCCGCCGCGCGCCAGCCGTACGCCCCCTAGAAACGCGCCGCGGCGCCGCACGTGCCGTGCGGCGCCGCGAAGACCGGGGTCAGCGCTCGACCTCGCCGCGGATGAACTTCTCCACCTGCTCGCGGGCCTCGTCGTCGGAGTACTGCACGGGCGGCGACTTCATGAAGTACGAAGAAGCGCTCAGGATCGGGCCCCCGATGCCGCGGTCGAGGGCGATCTTGGCCGCGCGCACGGCGTCGATGATGATGCCGGCCGAGTTGGGAGAGTCCCAGACCTCGAGCTTGTACTCCAGGTTGAGCGGCGTGTCGCCGAACGAGCGGCCTTCGAGTCGCACGTAGGCCCACTTGCGGTCGTCGAGCCACGGCACGTGGTCGGACGGCCCGATGTGCACGTCGGCCTTGGCCATCTCGTGCGGGATCTGCGAGGTCACCGACTGCGTCTTGGAGATCTTCTTCGACTGGAGGCGCTTGCGCTCCAGCATGTTCATGAAGTCCATGTTGCCGCCGAAGTTGAGCTGGTAGGTGCGCAGCAGCTCGACCCCGCGGTCCTCGAACAACTTGGCCATGACGCGGTGCGTGATGGTGGCGCCGACCTGCGACTTGATGTCGTCGCCGACGATCGGCACGCCCGCTTCGGTGAACTTCTCCGCCCACTCGGGGTCGGAGGCGATGAACACGGGCAGCGCGTTGACGAAGCCCACCCCCGCCTCGATGGCGCACTGCGCGTAGAACCGGGCGGCGTCCTCGGAGCCCACGGGCAGATAGGAGACGAGTACGTCGACCCGGTTGTCGCGGAGCACCTGGACCACGTCGGCGGGAGTCTCGTCGGACTCCTCGATGATCTCGCTGTAGAACTCGCCCAGGCCGTCGTAGGTGTGGCCACGCTGGACGATCACCCCCGTCGGAGGCACATCAGTGATCTTGATCGTGTTGTTCTCGCTGGCGACGATCGCCTCCGACAGGTCGCGACCGACCTTCTTGGCGTCCACGTCGAAGGCCGCGACGAACTCGACGTCGCCCACGTGGTAGTCGCCGAACTTCACGTGCATCAAGCCCGGCACGCGCGCGGCCGGGTCGGCGTCCCTGTAGTAGTGAACGCCCTGGACCAGTGACGCCGCGCAGTTGCCGACACCGACAATGGCCACGCGAACCGAACCCATCGCACTCGCTCCCTTACTCATCACTTGATGTGGTGTCTGTTGCCGGGCCCCGCTCTGAGGCCCGTCTTTCCGTGGCGATCAGCTCGTTGAGCCAGCGCACCTCGCGCTCGACGGACTCGAGCCCGTGACGCTGGAGTTCGAGGGTGTAGCTGTCGAGCCGCTCCCTGGTGCGGGCCAGGGCGGTGCGCACGCTGTCGAGGCGCTCCTCCAGCCGGCTGCGCCGGCCTTCGAGGATGCGCAGGCGGACTTCGGCCTCGGTGTGGCGGAAGAACGCGAAGTGGACGCCGAAGCTCTCGTCCTCCCAGGCCGACGGGCCGGCCTGGGTGAGCAGCTCCTGCAGTCGCTCCTTGCCCTCCGCCGTGAGCTTATAGACGATCTTCGATCGGCCGCCCACGATCATGGCCTGGGCCGGTTGCTCCTCCGCGATGAGCCCCTGCTCCAGCAGAGAGCGCAGGCAGGGATACAGCGACCCGTAGGAGAACGCGCGGAACATGCCGAGTAGCGTGTTAAGCCGTTTGCGCAGCTCGTAGCCGTGAAGCGGCGTCTCGTGCAGCGACCCGAGCACGGCCAGTTCCAGCACCCTGCGTTGTCCGCCGGCCATGGGAACCGCCCTCCTCTCGCGTCGATGTATCGAGCCGATACATCCAGAGGATACGTCGCGCCGCTATATCGAGCAATTGACGACTTCCCCAAGTCGTTGGGATCAATCGGAAAAAAGCCGTAGTCTGGCGCCCATGTGGTCACAGCGAAGGGTGGTGGACTACGGGCTCGCCAAGCGGGCGGTCGTCCACGCCGTGCGCGCGGGGCGGACTCCGCCCGGCGACGTCTGCGACGCACAGCCGTACCTCCTCCGGGCGGCCCGCCACTTCGGCGAGCCGACCGATCGCCTCTGCCCGATGTGCGAGCGGGAGAACGTCACCAACGTGACCTATGTGTACGGGGACTCGCTCGGACGCCATGCCGGTCAGGCAAAGGTGACCTCAGACCTGACCGAGATGGCTCATGATTACGACGAGTTCCGGGTGTACGTGGTCGAGGTCTGCCAAGGTTGTTCCTGGAATCACCTGACGGTCTCGTTCGTCCTCGGGAACGGGCCGCCGGGCCTCGTCGGCCGGAGCTAGGGCAAACGGCCGCACGACAGAACCGAGGACGGCGAGGAGTCACGCCCCAATCCGCCGTGCTATCCGACGACGATGCGAGGACGCGTGAGTTACAGCAGCAACGAAGGGACGGCCCGCCCGGGGAGGCGCCGCCGCTCCGGCTCAACTCGTTCCGTGCCCCAGGAGCCGCCGCCGCAAACCGGCGAGTCCAGCTGGGGCGGGCCGCCCGCCCGTCGTCCCGAGGCCGCGTACGAGCAGACCGGCGCGATGGCCGCGCAGCCGTACAACGACCCGCCCACCCGCGCCAACCCGCGCTCGGCGCCGCCCGCCCAGCCGGGCGTGCCCGGTCCCGGTCAGCAGCCCAGCCGCCAGCCGAGCCCTCAGCCCGGCCCCCAGCCGGGTCAGCCCGGTCAGCAGCCGGGGGCTCCCGGCCAGCCCGGTCGCAGGCGCGCGGCCGGTTCCCGCCGCCGGGCTCCCGAGCAGGAGACCCGGGCCCGCAGCAACCAGGAGACGATGGTCAGCGACGCGCCCAGGCGCGCGCGCAGGAGCGGCGGCGGTCCCGGCGGCCCGTCGGAGCCGCCGGACGGCCCGCCGAAGGGCGGCGGCGACCGCCCCAAGTGGCGCAAGTTCCTGCCGAGCTGGAAGCTCGTCGTGGCCAGCTTCGTGGTGCTGTCCGCGGGCGTCTTCGGCATGATCGCGGTCGCGTACGCCAACACTCCCGTCCCCACCCAGGACCAGGTCCAGGACGGTGTGGAGGACCAGGAGAGCATCATCGTCGACCGGCACGGCACGGAGCTGGCCAGGCTCGGCACCAAGCGCATCCCGGTCACCTACGACCAGGTGCCGCGCGCGGTGCAGGACGCGGTCATCGCCGCCGAGAACGACACCTTCCGGGATGACTCCGGCATCTCCTTCAGCGGTATGGTCCGCTCCCTCTACAGCACGGTCAGCGGCCAGCAGGTGCAGGGCGCGTCCACCATCACCCAGCAGATGGCCCGCGCCTACTACGACGGCCTCTCCCAGGAGCGCACGATCCAGCGGAAGGTCAAGGAGATCTTCGTCGCGGTCAAGCTGAGCGACAAGATCTCCAAGGAGCAGATCCTGGAGCAGTACCTCAACACCATCTACTTCGGCCGCGGCGCCCACGGCATCGGCGCGGCAGCCGAGGCGTTCTTCGGCAAGAAGGTGGAGAAGCTCACACCCGAGCAGGGCGCCTACCTCGCCGGCCGCATCCAGAACCCGGACCGCTTCGACCGCGAGGAGAAGGCGGGCAACCTCGCCCCGACCGAGGAGCGCTACGACTACGCGCTCGGGCAGATGGCCAAGCTCGACCCGCAGGCGTACGGCGCACTCCCGGCCAAGTCGCCCACGGCGCCCAAGCGGACCAAGTACAAGCCGAAGAACCCGTTCAACGGCATCAAGGGCTACATGGTCCAGGTGGTCCTGGACGAGCTGGAGTCGCTGGACATCCCCAGGGAGGACGTCGAGAAGGGCGGCTACAGGATCAAGTCGTCGCTCGACCTCAAGCTCATGCGCGCCGCCAAGGCCGCGGTCGACAAGCACACCGGCAGCCTCGACCCGGAGATCAACACCACCCTGGCGGCCGTCGACCCGCGCAACGGGCAGGTCCTCGCCTTCTACGGCGGCGCCGACTACGCCAAGGACCAGTGGATCGACGCCTTCCAGTCGCAGAAGCAGGCCGCGTCGGCGTTCAAGCCGTACGTGCTGGCCGCCTGGCTGGACGCCGGCTACAGCCTGCGCAGCTACGTGCCCACCAAGGGCCCGGTCAAGCTGCCCGGCACCACCCCGATCGACAACGACCACCCGTTCAAGGCCCCGGGCGTCGACGTGGTGAGCGCCACGGCCAGCTCCGTCAACACCGCCTACGCCAAGATGGGGGAGAAGGTCGGCCTCGACAAGGTCATCGACATCGCGAGCAAGTCGGGCCTCAGCAAGAAGCGGCTCGAGGCCGCCATGGAGCAGCACCACTACCTGATCACCATCGGCAGCGGCACGGTGTCGGCGGTGGAGCAGGCGGGCGGCTACTCGATCTTCGCCAACCAGGGCAGGCACTACGACAACCACGTCGTCATCGAGGTGAAGGACAAGCACGGCGACACCGTGCTCACCGAGAAGAAGAGCTACGCCCAGGTCATCTCGCCGGAGGCCGCCGCCGACGCCGTCATCGCGCTGGAGGCCGTGGTCAAGCAGGGCACCGGCCGCAACGCCGCGCTCTACGACCGCCCGGTGGCCGGCAAGACCGGCACCAACAACGAGAACAAGGAAGCCTGGTTCGTCGGGTTCACGCCGCAGGTGTCGACCGCGGTCGGCATGTTCAGGCAGCAGTGCCGTACCGACAGCGGCAAGGTCGTCAAGCCGGTGAACGACAACTGCCCCTGGGCCCGCGGCAAGAGCAAGAAGTACACCATGGAGAACCCGTACTCCAGGCCGTACGAGATCCCGCTGGGCTCCGCGTTCCAGGGCGCCACCTACCCGGCGTCGATCTGGAAGACGTTCATGACCGAGGCCACCAAGGGCCAGAAGGTCGTGCCGTTCCCCGAGCGGGCCGACACCGGTGTCACCGAGGACCTCGTGCCCAAGCCGACCCCGACCCCGACGCCCACGGAGGACTCGCTGGAGCTCGACACCGGCGACCCGTTCGACAACGACCAGCAGGGCACCGAGCAGGACTGCGTCATCGGGCCGTGCTCCGACGACGACGGCAACGTGTCGGTCGACCCCAACCAGGACGACGAGATCCCCGTGGACGACGGCTTCATGGGCGGTAGCAGGAACGGGCCGGACTCCCCGCCGGGCAGGCGCGAGGAACGGTGACGGCGATACTGAGGCGCGGCCCGTCCATGGCGCGGGTCGTGCCGTATCTCCCCCTGGGGCTGTTCGCGGTCCTGGGGGCGACCCTTGCGTACGTGATGCGGCTGCCCTGTCGCAACGGCGGCTGGAACGACCAGACTGCCACGTACACCAACTTCTGCTACACCGACATCTACCCGCTCTACTTCGACCGGCAGCTCGCGACCCAGAACCCCTACTTCGCCGACGTCCCGTTCGACAAGCACGTCGAGTACCCCGTGGTGCTCGGCGAGGTGATGCAGGTCATCGCCTGGATCGTGCGGTGGCTGGAGCAGGACGTCGCGGCGCAGGCGGCGCGCTTCTACGACATCACGGTCGTGCTGATGGGCCTCTCCTTGGTGGCCGGCGTGCTGCTGATGGCCGCCGCCGCCGGGCCGACCCGCCGCTGGGACGCCGTCTGGTACGCGCTCGCGCCCGCGGTCGTGCTGGCCGCCTACATCAACTGGGACCTCGTCGCCGGCGCGCTGTCCATGGGCATGCTCCTGGCCTGGGCGCGCAAGCGGCAGGTGCTGGCCGGCGTGCTGCTGGGGCTGGCCATCGCCACAAAGTTCTACCCGCTGATGTTCGTGGGGGCGTTGTTCCTGCTCACCTGGCGTACGGGGCGATGGCGGCCGTTCCTGGTCACCATGGCTTACGCCGCCGGCGTGTGGCTCGCGGTCAACCTGCCCTTCATGGTCTTCGCCTGGGACGGCTGGCGCCGGTTCTACGTCTTCTCCCAGGAGCGCGGCGTCGACTGGGGATCGCCGTGGCTGTTCTTCCACAACAAGGGCTGGCCGATCCTGGGCGAGACCGACGTCAGCACGCTCGGCATGGTGTCGCTGGCGCTGCTCTGCCTGGGCATCGCGGTGCTCACGCTGACCTCGCCGCGCCGGCCCCGGCTGGCGCAGATCTGCTTCCTGGCGCTGGCCGCGTTCATGATGACGAACAAGGTGTGGTCGCCGCAGTTCGTGCTGTGGCTGGTGCCGCTCGCGGTGCTCGCCAGGCCGAACTGGAAGCCGCTGGCGCTGTGGCAGGTGGCCGAGGTCTGGTACTTCTTCGCGATCTGGCTCTACCTGCTCAACCAGGCGCCGCTCTCCCGGACCGACCTGGGCATCGGGGACGACACGTACTTCACCGCCGTGTGGGGACGGGTCATCACCATCGGGATCATGATGGCGTTCGTGGTACGCGACATCCTGCGCCCGGACAAGGACCTGGTGCGCCAGGGAGGTGTGGACGACCAGATCGGCGGGGTTTTCGACGAGGCGCCTGACCGGTTCACGCTGCGGAGCCTCGCCTTCCGATGATCACCCGCTCGGCCGGCCGGGACGCGCTGCTGATCTGGTTCGGCTCGCGGATCGGCCTGCTCGTGACGACGCTGCTGGGCGTGTCGCTGCACGAGTATCTCGGCCGGTGGGAGCGGTGGGACGCGCACCTGTTCGTCACCATTGCGCGCTTCGGCTACGACGGCGACCCGGCCCGGCCGGCCGACGACGGGCTGCCCGCCTTCTTCCCTGGCCTGCCGGCGGCGCTGCGCCTGGTGCACCTGGTGGTGCCCGACTGGTCGGCGGCCGGGCTGATCGTCTCGCTCGTCGCCGGGGCGGTGGCCATGGTGGCGCTGGCCAGGCTGGCCGAGCACGAGGGCGCGCAGGGCTGGATGGCGGTGCTGGGGCTGGTGCTCTTCCCCGCCGCCGTGTTCCTGAGCGCCGGCTACAGCGAGTCGTTGTTCCTGGCCTTCGCGATCCCCGCCTGGCTGGCCGCCCGGCAGGGCCGCTGGCCGGCGGCCGCGGCCCTCGCCGCCGGCGCCTCGTGCGTACGCATCACCGGGCTGTTCCTGGCCGCGGCGCTGATCGCGGAGTTCGCCCTGAGCGGGGCCCCGCTGCGCCGCGCGCCGTGGCTGGCCGTGCCGTTCCTGCCGCTGGCCGGCTACTCCTTCTACCACTACACCCGTACCGGCGACTGGCTGGCGTGGAAGCACGCGCAGGAGGCCGGCTGGGGGCGCGAGATGGTGTGGCCCTGGGACGCCTGGGCGGTCACCTGGAACAACGCGATGGGCGGCGGCGACATGGCGCCGGCCTTCCGGATGGAGATCGCCGGCGCCGTGGTGGCGGTGATCGGGCTGATCTGGTTGCTGGTGCTGCGCAGGTGGAGCGAGGCCGTCTACACGGGGCTGCAGGCGGCCGCGCTCATGACCTCGGCGTACTACCTGTCGGTGCCGCGCTCGCTGCTGCTGTGGTTTCCGCTCTGGGTGGCGCTGGCCCTGCTCGCCACCAGGAGACGGTGGGTGATCGTGGCGTACGCGCTGGTCTCGGGGCCGCTGATGGTGCTGAACACGGCCCGGTTCCTGGAAGGCGCCTGGGCGGGCTGATCTCTATACCCGTTAGACGGCATCGGTAATCCAGGGAAGTTATCCACAGGTTGTGTACATCGTCTACAGATTCTTCCTCAGGAACGCGATGTCGTCCGCCTGGCCCTCCGCCGGAGTCTCCACCACGACCGGGGCCCCGGCCATCCGGCACACCTCCAGGATCAGCTCCGGGTCGATCCGCCCGTTGCCGATGTTGGCGTGACGGTCGGCGCCCGAGCCGAAGTCGTCGCGCGAGTCGTTGCAGTGGACCAGGTCGATCCGGCCGGTGATCGCCTTGACCCGGTCGACCAGCCCGAGCAGCTCCTCGCCGCCCGCGTGCGCGTGGCACGTGTCGAGGCAGAACCCGACGTCGAAGCCGTCGAGCGCGTCCCACAGCCGGGCGATGCTCTCCAGCCTGCGGGCCATCGCGTTGTCGCCGCCCGCGGTGTTCTCGATCAGCACCGGGATCGGGCACTCCATGCGCTCGAACACCTTGCGCCAGTTGTCGAAGCCGACCTGCGGGTCCTCGTCCTTGCCGAGGTGGCCGCCGTGCACGATCAGGCCCTTGGCGCCGATGCTCGCCGCCGCCTCCAGGTGCTGGGCGAGGAGCTTGCGGCTGGGGATCCTGATCCGGTTGTTGGTCGTGGCGACGTTGACCAGATAGGGGGCGTGGATGTAGATGTCGACGCCCTCGACCGGCTGGGCGGGCAGCACGGGCTTCTTGTAGCCCTGGGGGTTGCCGAGGAAGAACTGCACGACCTCGGCGCCGACGGCCTCGGCGTGGGCCGTGATGTCGTCCTGGTGGACGTGAGCTCCGATGCGCACCATGTCATGGAGCCTATCCGTTTGACTGACCTGCGGCGGGGCAGTCGGCTTGCACCCCCTACCCGAGGAGACGATATGACCCGCTGGCGCTGGCGGTCGTTGATCCTGCTCGTCTACGTGATCATCGGCATCTACGTGGCGTGGGTGTACGACTACATCACCCCGGCCATCCTGAGGGACGTCGCCGAGGCGCTGCTCGCCATCTTCCTCTGGTTCCTGGTCCTGCTCGGCGTGGACCTGCACATCGGAGGATGACCGATATCACCGAACGGCCCCGGCTCCGGCCCGGGCCGTTCGCTTTACGGAAGGTAGCCGCCGCCCGCGATGCCGAGCGCGACGCCGACGAACGCGGACACCATGCCGACGATGTTGAGCGAACGCTGCGGCGTGGTCACCGAGACGTACTGCGAGTAGAAGCCGATGCCGAGACCGAGCGTGCCCGCCCAGGAAGCGACGACGTGCCCGCCAGGGAAGAACAGGGATGCGAACGCGACGAGCCCGCACACCACCGCGGCCACGGCGAGGGTGTTCTCCACCGGATGCCGGCGGCCGTCGGTGTTGAGCGTGAGCCGGAACCGCTCGGTCTGGGCGGGCTGGAGGAAGTGTGGCACTGCGGAGCACCTCCTTGGCTTTCTGACAGGCTTTCCCATCAGCGGGCTGCTGGTAACCTGGTCAGGCTGCGTTGTGATGGGAGACCCGTCACCCCGGAGCGCCGAAGGGGGCGTCCGGGTCAGACGTCAGCGTCCTCCTGTCACGGCAGAGCGTCGTGACCGCAACAGTCCAGAGGAGGTAGGAGTCCCGCATGCGTCGTTACGAAGTAATGGTCATTCTGGACCCTTCGCTCGATGAGCGCACCGTGGCACCGTCCCTCGACCAGTTCCTCACCGTGGTCCGCAACGACGGCGGCACCGTGGAGAAGGTCGACGTCTGGGGCCGTCGCCGTCTCGCCTACGACATCGACAAGAAGTCCGAAGGCATCTACGCCGTCATCGACCTGTCCGCCGAGCCGGCCACGGTCAAGGAGCTCGACCGGCAGATGAACCTCAACGAGGGCATTCTGCGCACCAAGGTCCTGCGTCCGGACAACCACTGAAGGAGCCGCTCGTAGCCCGGCTTTTTGTCGGGCCGCGACCGTAGTCTGAGCCGTAATCCCAAGCGAAGACGTGCAGGAAGGCGAGCGCAAGCCATGGCAGCAGGCGACACCGTAATCACCCTCGTCGGCAACCTCGTCGACGACCCCGAGCTGCGCTTCACCCCGACGGGGCAAGCGGTGGCCCGGTTCCGCATCGCGTCCACTCCGCGCTTTATGGACCGCCAGACCAACGAGTGGAAGGACGGCGAGAGCCTCTTCCTCACCTGCAACGTGTGGCGCCAGGCGGCGGAGAACGCCGCCGAGAGCCTCCAGCGCGGGATGCGGGTCATCGTCCAGGGGCGGCTCAAGCAGCGCTCCTACGAGACCAAGGAAGGCGAGAAGCGCACCGTCTACGAGGTCGAGGTCGACGAGGTCGGCCCGTCCCTGCGCAACGCCACCGCCAAGGTCAACCGCACCTCCCGGCAGGGTGGCGGCGGCGGCTTCGGCGGCGGCCCGGCCGACGACCCCTGGGCGTCCGCCACGCCCGCCCCGCCCCAGGGCGGCGGCTTCGGCGGTGGCGGCGGCTACCAGGGCGGCGGCCAGCAGCAGGGCGGCGGGTCCTCCTCCGGCGGCTTCGGCGGCGGTGGCGACTTCAGCGACGAACCGCCTTTCTAACCCACCAGAAATCCAGTCCGAGTCCATTCCCGCTTCTGACAGCGGGGCTCTGAGAGGAGCACCACGATGGCCAAGCCGGCACTGCGCAAGCCCAAGAAGAAGGTTTGCCTGTTCTGCCACGACAAGATCTCCTACGTCGACTACAAGGACACGGCGCTGCTGCGGAAGTTCATCTCCGACCGCGGCAAGATCCGTGCGCGCCGGGTGACGGGCAACTGCACCCAGCACCAGCGCGACGTGGCGACCGCGATCAAGAACGCCCGTGAGGTGGCTCTGCTGCCCTACACGAGCACCGCGCGCTAAGGAGGTCTGTCGACATGAAGCTCATCCTCACCCACGAGGTCTCCGGCCTCGGCACCCCCGGTGACATCGTCGAGGTCAAGGACGGCTACGGCCGTAACTACCTCATCCCGCGCGGCTACGCCATGCGCTGGACCCGTGGCGCCGAGCGCCAGATCGAGTCCATCAGGAAGGCGCGCGACGCCCGCGAGATCCGCGACCTCGGCACCGCCAAGGAGGTCGCCGGCCAGCTCGGCGCCCTGCGCGTGCGCCTGGCCACCCGCGCCGGCGAGTCCGGCCGGCTGTTCGGCTCGGTCACCACGGGCGACATCGCCGACGCCGTGAAGGCCGCCGGCGGCCCGATCCTCGACCGCCGTCGCATCGAGATCGTCAACCCGATCAAGAGCACCGGCGCCCACAAGGTCACCGTCAAGCTGCACCCCGAGGTCTCGGCGTCCGTCGACGTCGAGGTCGTCGCGGGCTGACACCAGGCCCCGGCCTCACGGCCCCCTTCCCGTCCGCGGGAAGGGGGCCTGCCTTTTGCCGCGGCCAGGGCCGGTGCTCACGGGGCGCCGCTTGGCGGCCCGTACGCGCAGGTGGGGGACCTGATCCCCGCCGTGGCCGCGTAGAATTCTCACGTTCTTCCTCTCGCGTTCCCCCTGGAGGCTCCCCATGGCCCGTCCTTCGATGCTGATCGCGCTCGGTGCGCTGGCGGCCGCGACCGTCGCCTGCGCGCCCGTCGACGAAACGGCGACGACGGCGGCGGCCTCTCCCACCTCGTCCACGGCGTGCACCAAGGACCAGCTCACGCTCGTCAACCAGGGCAAGCTGACCATCGGCACCGACAAGCCCGCCTTCGAACCGTGGTTCAAAGACGACGACCCGGCCAACGGCCAGGGGTTCGAGAGCGCCGTCGCGTACGCGGTCGCGGGGGAGCTGGGCTTCGACCGCGACGAGGTGCAGTGGGAGACGGTCAAGTTCGACACCGCGTTCGCCCCGGGCGAGAAGCGGTTCGACTTCGACATCAACCAGGTCTCGATCACGCCCGACC
The DNA here is from genome assembly GCF_044458265.1 of Nonomuraea sp. NPDC050478. NCBI lineage: Bacteria > Bacillati > Actinomycetota > Actinomycetes > Streptosporangiales > Streptosporangiaceae > Nonomuraea > Nonomuraea sp. NPDC050478. The sequence goes on from NZ_JBITHT010000001.1 coordinate 1,083,536, forward strand.
GGGCCAAGGCCGTCGACTTCAGCAACGGCTACTACACGGTCAAGCAGTCCGTGGTGACGCTGGGCGACGGCAAGTTCGCCGGCGCCGCCTCGCTGGCAGAGCTCAAGGACGCCAAGATCGGCGTGCAGGTCGGCACCACCGCGCTGGACGCGGTCAAGAGCGTGATCCAGCCCACCGCGGAGCCGAACGTCTACAACGAGCAGATCGACTCCATCAACGCGCTGAAGAACGGGCAGATCGACGCTCTGGTGCTCGACCTGCCGACGGCCTTCTACGTGACGGCGGCGCAGGTCGAGGGCTCCAAGATCGTCGGCCAGTTCGGCTCGACCGGCGAGACCCCGGAGGAGTTCGGGCTGGTCATGGAGAAGGGCAGCGGGCTGAAGTCCTGCGTCGACAAGGCCGTCGACAAGCTCAAGTCCAACGGTGACCTGGACAAGATCGAGCAGCAGTGGCTGAGCGAGGCCGCGGGCGCGCCGGAGCTGAAGTGACCGCCGACCCGGTCTGGGTCAAGAGCGAACGCCAGCGCGAACGCGAGCGGGTTCTCGCGTCACAGGGCCGCCGCACGGCCTCGGTCGCGACGATCTCCACGATCCTGTTCGTCGCCCTGGTCGTCGTGGTGGTCATCAACTCCCCGGGGTGGCCCCGGGTGCAGGAGACGTTCTTCGACCCGGAGATGTTCCTCAGGTCGGCGCCGGCGGTGGCCGAGGGCTTCCTGATCAACATCAAGATCTTCCTGATCGCCGAGCCGTTGATCCTGGTCGTGGGCCTGCTCGTGGCGCTGGTCCGCGGCACCAAGAACCCCGCGCTCTTCCCGCTCAGGGCACTGGCCACGTTCTACGTGGACGCCTTCCGCGGTGTGCCCACCCTGTTGGTCATCCTCATGGTCGGCTTCGGGCTCCCCGCCCTGAAGCTGCAAGGCATCCCGAACGACCTGGTCACTCTCGGCGTCATCGCCCTGACGCTCTCGTACGGTGCGTACGTCGCGGAGGTGTTCAGGTCGGGCATCGAGTCGATCCACCCCAGCCAGGTGGCGGCGGCGCGCTCGCTGGGCCTGAGCCACGGCAAGACCCTGCGGTTCGTGGTGCTGCCGCAGGCCGCGCGCCGGGTGGTGGTGCCGCTGCTGAACGACTTCATCTCGCTGCAGAAGGACACCGCGCTCGTGTCCACGATCGGCCTGGTGGAGGTGCTCCGGCAGGCCCAGATCATCGCCTCGCAGACGTTCAACTACACCCCTTATCTGGTGGCGTCGCTGCTGTTCATCCTGCTGACGATTCCGCTGGCCCGGTACACCGACCACCTGTCGGCGAAGGCGCGTAAGAGGCAGGGCTCATGAGCGTGCTGACCATCCACAACCTGTGGAAAAGCTTCGGCGGCAACGTCGTGCTGCGCGGCATCGACCTGGAGGTCGAGCAGCACGAGGTGGTGAGCCTGATCGGCGCGTCCGGCTCGGGCAAGTCGACGCTGCTGCGCTGCGTCAACCTGCTGGAGACGGCCGACGACGGCACCATCCATCTCGACGGCGAGGAGATCACCGACCCGCGGGTCGACGTCGACGCGGTGCGCAAGCGCCTGGGTACGGTTTTCCAGGCGTTCAACCTGTTCCCGCACATGACCGTGATGGACAACATCACCTTGGCCCCGCGCCAGGTCCACCGGGTCGGCCGCGCGCAGGCCGAGGAGGAGGCGCACGAGCTGCTGCGGAGGTTCGGGCTGGCGGACAAGGCGGGGGCCTACCCGGACCGGCTCTCCGGCGGCCAGCAGCAGCGGGTGGCCATCATCAGGGCCCTGGCCACCAAGCCGCGGGTGATGCTGCTGGACGAGGTCACCTCCGCGCTCGACCCCATGCTGGTCGTGGAGGTGCTCGCCGTCATCAGGGAGCTCAAGGAGTCGGGCATGACGATGATCCTGACGACGCACGAGATGTCCTTCTGCCGCGACATCTCCGACACCGTGTGCTTTCTCGACGGCGGCGTGCTGCTGGAGAAGGGCCCGCCGGAGAAGATCTTCACCGAGCCGGAGCACGACCGCACCCGTGCCTTCCTGAGCAGCGTGCTGGAGTCGGGCCGCTTCTAACGCCGGTGCCTGCCCCGTCCGGGTGTCGCCGCGGCGGCCCGGCCGGGGTCGGCCAGCAGGCTGCGGCGTCTGCCGTACCCGAGGTAGACCAGCACCCCGAAGGCCATCCACAGGGCGAACCACGCCCAGGTGTGCACCTGGAGGTTCACCATCAGCCAGAACGTGGCGACCAGCGACAGGATCGGCAGCAGCGGCGACAGCGGCACCCGGAAGCCGCGCTCCAGCTCCGGCATCCTGCGCCGCATCACGATCACCCCGGCCGCCACGAACATGAACGCGAACAGCGTCCCCATGACGACGAGTTCCTGCATCGTGAGCACGGGCACGAACTCGGCCAGCACGATCGCGACCGCGCCGATCACCAGCGTCACCCGCGACGGCGTGTGGTAGGCCCGGCTGATCACCGCCAACCGGCGCGGGATGAGCCCGTCGCGCGCCATCGAGAACAGCACCCGGGTCTGCCCCACGAGCAGCACCAGGATCACCGTGGTCAGCCCGAGCACCGCGCCCACGTCGATGACGTGCGTCATCCACCCGGCGCCCACCGCCTGGAACGCGCTCGCCAGCGGCGCCTCCACCGCGATGCTCGTGTACGGGACCATCCCCACCATGACGGCGGCCACCGCGATGTAGATCACCGTGGCCACGACCAGGCTGCGGATCATGCCCTTCGGCACCACCGTGCGCGGGTTCACCGTCTCCTCGGCCGCGGTCGCGACGATGTCGAACCCGATGTAGGCGAACGCGATCACCGGGGCGGCGGCGAACACGCCTGACCAGCCGAACGTCTGGCCCTGGCCGACGAACAGGTCCAGCACGGTCGCCGTCGGCGTGGTGACCGGCTGCGGCTCGGCGTGGAAGTCGCCGAAGTTCGCCACGTCCACGTACGTCGCGCCGACCACGATGACCGCGCCGATGGCCAGCAGCTTCGCCGTCACCATCACCCACAGCGCGCGCAGGCCGATCCGCGCGCCTGCCGCCACGACCCCGGTCAGCAGCACCAGGATGACCAGGACGAGGACGTTCTCGACCACCTCGGGCCGGGGGACCCGCACGCCGAAGTTGCCGATGGCGCCCACGGTGATCTGCGCCCACGCCCGCGACACCACGGCCGCGGCCAGCTGCAGCTCCAGGATCAGCGCCCAGCCGATGATCCACGCCCAGATCTCGCCGAAGATGACGTAGGTGAAGGTGTAGGCGCTGCCGGAGGTCGGCATCGTCGACGACAGCTCGGCGTAGCACAGGCAGGCCAGCAGGCAGGCGATGCCCGCGATCATGAAGGACAGGATGACGCCGGGACCGGCCTTCGTCGCCGCCATCTGCCCGGCGATGCTGAAGATCCCGGCGCCGATCATCACGCCGAGTCCGAGCACCACGAGGTCGGAGGTCCGGTACACCTGGGCCAGCGCATGGCGCGCGCCGGTGCGGAGGCCGGTCGCCTCGGCTGGTGGCAGCCGTCGCATCATTGCGGACAAAGTGACACACCCCGCTCATGAGACCCGCCCACAGTGCCTCACCACTTCCGGCCACAGCAAGCACGGAAGCGTCACGGTGCTAAGCCCCGACCACCAGCCAGGCGGAGCCGGCGGCGCGACGGGCCAGGGTGACGAGCCTGGCCACCATCCACACCCCGAGCGCGCACCACAGGGCCACGATGTCCATCCCGGACGCGAGGGCGGCGGCGGGCAGGTACGCCAGCGTCGTCCACACCCCCGCCCACGCCAGATAACGCTGGTCACCCGCGCCGATCAGCACGCCGTCGAGCACGAACACCACCCCGCAGATCGGCTGGAACAGCGCCACCGGCCAGAGGACGGCGAGCAGCTGTTCGGTCACCTGCGGGTCGGCGTCGAACAGGCCCGGCAGCAGCGGCCGCGCCGCCAGCACCAGCAGCCCCAGCACCGCACCCGACCAGACGCCCCACGTCACCATCCGCCGCGTGGCCCGCCGGGTGGCCTCGACGTCCCCGGCGCCGAGCGCCCGCCCGGTGATCGCCTGCCCCGCGATGGCGATGGCGTCCAGCGCGAACGCCAGCATCGTCCACACCTGCGTGGCGATCGCGTACGCGGCCAGCTCGGCCTGCCCCATCCTGGTGGCGATCACCATGGCGACCACCAGCACCACCCGCAGGCACACGGTCCTGACCAGGAGCGCGAACCCGGCCGTGCCCGCCTGGCGCACCCCCGCCGGGTCCGGCCGCAGGGGGACGCGCAGCCGCCGCGCGCCCTTGACCACGACCGCCACGTACACGGCCGCGCCGAGCGTCTGCGCCAGCACGGTGCCCCACGCCGACCCGGCGATGCCCCAGTCCAGGCCCAGCACGAACCAGGCGTTCAGCACCGCGTTGAGCGCGAACGAGCCGACCGCCACCACCAGCGGCGTCACGGTGTCCTGGAGGCCGCGCAGCACTCCCGTACCGGCCAGCACCACCAGCATGCCCGGGGTGCCGAGCAGGCTGATCCGCAGGTACGTCACGGCCTGCTCGGCCTGGTCCGGGGCGGCGCCGAACAGGTCCACCACCGGCGGCGCGAGCGGCCACATGACCGCGATCAGCGCCGCGCCGATGCCGAGCGCCAGCCAGATGCCGTCCACGCCGTGGCGCATCGCCCGCTCGTGGTGGCCCGCCCCGGTCTGCCGCGCCACCGACGCGGTCGTGCCGTACGCGAGGAACACGCAGAGGTTCACCAGCGTCGTCAGGACCGTGCCGGCCACGCCCAGCGCGCCCACCGCGGTGGTGCCCAGCCCGTGGCCCACGATCGCGTAGTCGGAGAGCAGGAAGAGCGGCTCGGCCACCAGCGCGCCGAATGCGGGCACGGCCAGCCGCAATATCTCCCTATCCTGGGGCGTAATGGGCATTCATCGATTATGCCCCTTACGGGACGCAGGTTGCCAACTTTCTTCCCTCCACAGCCGGTGGACATCGTATCCGCAGGTCGGAGGGCATGTGGATGATGATGTCCACAGTTATCCCCAGGCTCGTCCACAGGCCTTTCACACCCTGAGCGGGCTGCGTACACAGCTTGACCACAACCTTGTCCACAGGCCGCGTTGCTGATGGGCCGCAGAGCCGCGAAACTGTCAGACCGGTCGGCTACAACTGGGGGTGGCTCGACCGCTGCGAGCAGTTGAGGGGGCGCGGTGAGCATTGACGAAGAGATCGGTGCGGGCCCGGGGTTCGAGCGCACACCGCCCAACAACATCGAGGCGGAGCAGTCGGTGCTGGGCGGCATGCTGCTGTCGAAGGACGCGATCGCCGACGTCATCGAGATCATCCGCTCCGACGACTTCTACCGCCCCGCCCACCAGATGGTCTTCGACATCATCACCGACCTCTACGGGCGCGGTGAGCCGGCCGACGCGGTCACGGTCTTCGCCGAGCTGCAGAAACGCGGCGAGATGGCCCGCGTGGGCGGCGCCGCCTACCTCCACACCCTCACGGCCGTCGTCCCGACCGCCGCCAACGCCGACTTCTACGCCAAGATCGTCCGCGAGCAGGCGGTGCTGCGCCGCCTCATCGAGGCCGGCACCCGCATCGTCTCCTACGGCTACGGCGGCCAGAACGAAGAGGTCGACGACCTCGTCGACCGCGCCCAGGCCGAGATCTACAAGGTCACCGAGCGCCGCACGTCCGAAGACTACGCGGCCCTGGCCGACATCATGCCCGGCGCCCTCGACGAGCTGGAGGCCATCGGCAGCCGCGGCGGTCAGATGGTCGGCGTCCCGACCGGCTTCGCCGACCTCGACCAGCTCACCAACGGCCTCCACCCGGGCCAGATGATCGTCGTCGCCGCCCGACCGGCCATCGGGAAGGCTCTCGCCCTCGACACCCCCCTGCCCACGCCGACGGGCTGGACCACGATGGGCGAGGTCCGGGTCGGCGACCACCTGATCGGCGCCGACGGCAGGCCGACCCGCGTCGTCGCGGCCACCGAGGTGATGCACGGCAGGCCCTGCTACGAGCTGGAGTTCAGCGACGGCACGGTGATCGTGGCCGACGCCGGCCATCAGTGGCGCACCACGACCCGCGCCTCCCGCCGATCGCTCTCCCGACCTGGCGGAGAGGGGGGCACGCGCGCGGCCGTCCGCTCGGTCGTGACCACGGAGGAGATCGCCGCCACCCTGCGGTGTCCCGCCGATCAGCAGCCCCACCACGCCGTCGAGGTGGCCGCGGCTCTCCAGGGGGAGGAGGCGGACCTTCCCCTGCCGCCCTACGCCCTCGGGGTCTGGCTGGGCGACGGCCGCGGCGCGAGCGTGAGTCCCAGCCTCCAGGGTGTCCTGCGCTCCCTCGGCGTCCTGGACGACAGGCACATCCCCGTGAGCTACCTGCGCGCGTCGGAGCGGCAGCGCCGCGCCCTGCTGGCAGGGCTGCTCGACTCCGGCGGACGCGTCGACGCCGCGGGCCGGATCCGGCTCGCCGTGACGGACCGGCGCCTCGCCCGCGACGCGCGCGAGCTGATCCTGAGCCTCGGTTACCAGCCGACCGTCCGCACCGAGCGGATGAAGGCGTCATCCACCTACGTGATCGGCTTCACCACGCCTGACCAGGTCTTCCGGCTCCCCGGGAAGGCCGTCGGGCAGGGCGGCGGCGCCGACCTGACGGCCTCGGTCCGCCACATCGTGGACGTGCGCCCCGTCCCGTCCAGGCCCGTACGCTGCGTGCAGGTCGACAACGCCGACCACCTCTACCTGGCGAGCCGGTCCTGGATCCCGACCCACAACAGCACGCTCGGCCTGGACTTCGCCCGGTCGGCGGCGATCAAGCACGGCATGTCGACCGTCATCTTCTCGCTGGAGATGTCGCGCAACGAGATCACCATGCGACTGCTGTCGGCCGAGGCGCGGGTGGCGCTGCACGCCATGCGCTCGGGCATGATGACCGACGACGACTGGACGCGCCTGGCGCGGCGGATGAGCGAGGTGGCGGAGGCGCCGCTGTTCATCGACGACTCGCCCAACATGTCGATGATGGAGATCCGGGCCAAGTGCCGCCGCCTCAAGCAGCGCAACGACCTGCGCTTCGTGGTCATCGACTATCTGCAGCTGATGAGCTCGCCGAAGAAGACCGAGAGCCGTCAGAACGAAGTGTCGGAGATCTCCCGTGCCATCAAGCTGCTGGCCAAGGAGCTGGAGGTCCCCGTCATCGCCATCTCCCAGCTCAACCGAGGCCCCGAACAACGCACGGACAAGCGCCCCCAGGTGAGCGACCTGCGTGAGTCCGGTTGCCTGACCGCCGCCACCCGCGTCATGCGGGCCGACACGGGCGCCGAGGTCTCGCTGGGAGATCTGCTCGAATCGGGTGCGCGCGACATCCCGGTCTGGTCCCTCGACGACCGGCTGAAGCTCGTGCCCCGGACGATGACGCACGTCTTCCCGAGCGGGGTCAGGGAGGTCTACCGGGTCCGGCTCCGGTCAGGCAGAGAGGTGGAGGCGACGGCCAGCCACCCGTTCCTCACCTACGACGGCTGGCGTCCCCTGGCGGATCTCGCCGCCGGGGCGCGGGTGGCCGTGCCGCGACACGTCCCCGCTCCCTTGGACGTCGAGTCTTGGGACGAGGACGAGTTGGTCCTGCTCGCCCATTTGATCGGCGACGGCTCGTTCGTACGCGGGCAGCCGATCCGCTACAGCAGCACCGACGAGGCGAACCTGGCCGTCGTCACGGAGGCGGCCGCCCGGCGTTTCCACATCACCGCCGTGCGGGACGAGCACGCCGCGGCTCGGTGCACCTCCCTGCGGCTGCCCGCGCCGTATCGGCTGACCCATGGCAAGCGGAATCCCATCGCCGCCTGGCTCGACGGGCTGGGCCTGTTCGGTCTGCGCAGTCATGAGAAGTTCATGCCGGACGGCCTGTTCGCGCTGCCGAAGCGGCAGGCCGCGCTCTTCCTCAGGCATCTGTGGGCCACCGACGGGTGCGTGTGGTGGGACGAGAAGGCCGGGCAGGCGCGCATCTACTACGCGTCCACCAGCAGGCGCCTGGTGGACGACGTGGCGCGGCTCCTGCTGCGGTTCAACGTGATGACTCGGGTGAAGGAGTCCCGCAAGGGCGATCACCGCCCTTCTTACCAGCTGTTCGTCTACGGAGCGGAGAACCAGCTGCGTTTCCTCGACGAGATCGGTGTCCACGGCGGGCGCGAGACGGCTGCGCGTCAGTGCGCCGGGCGCCTACGGCTGATCACCGGTAACACCAACATCGACACGGTGCCGAAGGAGGTTTGGATGCGCGTCCGCACAGCGCTGGTGGAACGAGGTATGTCACAGCGTGAGTTCGCCGCCGGCATGGGGACGAGCTATTGCGGGACCACGCTCTGGAAACACGCGCCGAGCCGGGAGCGCCTCGGACGGGTCGCCGCAGTCCTGGACGCCTCGGACCTCGAACTGCTGGCCACCAACGACGTCTTCTGGGATGAGATCGCCTCAGTCGAGTCGTTGGGCGAGCAGCCGGTCTTCGACGCCACGGTGCTGGGCACGCACAACTTCATCGCGAACGGGATCAGCCTGCACAACTCCATCGAGCAGGACGCCGACATGGTGATCCTGCTGCACCGTGAGGACGCTTACGAGAGGGAGTCGCCACGGGCGGGCGAGGCCGACCTGATCGTGGCGAAGCATCGTAACGGGCCGACGGCGACCGTGACCGTGGCCTTCCAGGGCCACTACAGCCGCTTCGTCGACATGGCGCAACACTAGGCCAGGCGCACTCCGGCAGGGCTCACGAGCGACGTGACGATCGACTGGACGAGGCGCATGATGAGGGCTTCGAGCAGCATGACCGCCGCCTTGGCCAGCAGGGACGCCAGGAATTCGGACATTAGGTACCTCGCGGGGACGAGTGTGTCTTTCCTCGCATAATTAACCACAAAACACGCCGAGAGCTGTAGTCCGAGTGACCGGAAGGTGAACGATCGATGTCTATCTGATACCGAGGCTCTCGACCGCGACGGCGGCCAGCGTGGCCGCGGCCGCGCTGGTGAGCCCGATCCCCCAGCCGATGGGGCCGACCGGGCGGCAGCCGAAGACCTGGCTGAGGCCCGGCACCGACACGACCACGAAGAGGGCGGCCAGCGACGACACGGACGCCGCCACGACCAGGCGGTCCCGCCGGCCGAGCGCCAGGGTCTGCAGGAGCTGGGCGGCGACCAGGCCGATGAGCCCGACGGTGTCGGCGCGCCCGCGGGTGCCGCCCATCCTGGCCAGCAGCCACGCGGCGGCGGCCGCCGCCGCGGTCGTGACGGCGCGCAGGTAGATCTCGCGGGTGAGCGCGGTGCCGAGCGAGGCCTCCGGCCCCTCGGCCAGCAGTTTCTCCGGGCTGGCGGCGCTGGGCGGCCGCACGGCCACGGCCAGTGCGGGCAGCATGTCGGTCAGGAGGTTGACCAGCAGCAGCTGGCGGGCGTTCAGCGCGCTGCGCCGGGTCAGCAGGCTCGACCCGAGGGTGAAGGCGATCTCGCCGACGTTGCCGCCGAGCAGGATCCCCAGCGCGTCGCGTACGGACCCCCACATGGCGCGGCCCTCGACGATCGCGTCGATGATGGTCTCGATGCGGTTGTCCAGGACGACGATGTCGGCGGCCGACCGGGCGGCCGGGGTGGCCGTGGAGCCGAGCGCGACGCCCACGTCGGCGAGGCGGATGGCCGGCACGTCGTTGGCGCCGTCGCCGGTCACGGCGACGACCTTGCCGGTGTCGCGCAGGACGGTCACGATGCGTGCCTTGTGCTCCGGGGTGGTCCTGGCGAAGACGGCCACGTCGGAGAGCACCTCGCCGAGCCGCTCGTCGTCGAGCGCGTCGATCTCGGGCCCTGTCATGATCCGCCGGCCGTTGATCGCGTCCAGCTCGGCGGCGATGGCCTCGGCGGTGCTGGGGTGATCGCCGGTGATCATGATGACCCGGACGCCCGCGCCGATGAGCTGCCGGACGCTCGCCTTGGCCGTGGGCCTGATGGGGTCGGCCAGGCCGAGGTAGCCGAGGAAGCACAGCCGTTCGATGCGGGACTCGTCCAGGTCGGCGCGGCTGGAGGCGGACCGCTCGGCGACGGCGAGCACGCGGTAGCCCTGCCGGGCCAGCCGCTCCACCTCCTGTCCCAGCTCCAGCCTGATCCGGTCGTCCAGCGGGACGTGGTGGCCGTCGCGCAGGACGGTGGAGCAGCGGCCGAGCACGACCTCGGGGGCGCCCTTGACGCTGAGCAGGTGTCCGGGACCGGAGGTGCCGAGCACGGCGTGGTAGCCGCGGGCGGGCTCGAAGTGCAGTTCGTCGACGCGTTTCCAGGACTTCAGGCCCTCGTCGAGGGTGATGCCGAGCGCGTTCGCGCCTTCGATGACGGCCCGGTCGGTGGGGTGGGCGATCCTGCGGTCGTCGCCGAATTTGGGCCCCGCGCGCAGCGCCGCGCCGACGAGGGCCCGCATCTCGCCGGTCAGCTCCTCAGGCGACCTCTGGTGCCATCCGTCCGACACCCGGCCGAGGCTGATGTGGCCTTCGGTGAGGGTGCCGGTCTTGTCGAAGCAGAGCACGCCGACCCTGCCCAGCGCCTCGATCGTGGACGGGTTGCGTACCAGCGTGTTGCGCTGCGAGAGCCGCTTGGCGGAGGCGAGTTCGGCGATGGTGGCGACGAACGGCAGGCCTTCGGGCACCGCGGCCACCATCATGCTCACGGCGGGCCCGAGCGCGGTGGCCAGCGGCGAGCCGCGGAGCAGGTCGATGCCCATCAGCACCACGCCGGAGCCGACGGCGGCCGGCAGGATCCTGCGGCTCAGCTCGCGCAGCCGCAGCTCCACGCCGCTCGGTGGCGGCTCCAGGGCGGCGAGCGCGGCGGTCCGGCCGGCCTCGGTGCGTTCGCCGGTGGCGACGACCACGGCGCGGCCGCTGCCCGCCGCGACGGTGGTGCCCAGATACACCATCGAGCTGCGCTCGGCGACGGCGGGCGCAGCCGTGGGGCTGATGGTCTTGGTGACGAGCTGCGACTCGCCGGTGAGCGTGGACTCGTCGAGCTCCAGCCCCGACGCCTTGATCAACCTGGCGTCCGCCGGCACGGCGTCGCCCGCGCGCAGCTCGATCACGTCTCCCGGGACGAGGACGCCGGCGTCGCAGTCGACCGTGCCGCCGGGCCGGCGCACGCGCACGGTGACCGCGGTGATCTCGGAGAGGCGGTTGAGCGCCCGGTCGGCGCCGGTCCGCTGGGCGCCGCCCAGGAGGGCGTCGATGAGCATCACGCCGCCGATGAGCCCGGCGTCCAGGACCGAGCCGACGGCGGCCGACACGCCCGCGCCGGCGGCGAGCACCGGTGTCAGCGGGTTGGCGAGCTCCCGGACCGCCGCGCCGGCCAGGGACTCCGGCGCCTCCTCCGTCGCGGCGGGCGGGGTCCTGCGGCGGGCGGCCTCCTCCTCGGTCAGTCCCTTGCGTGAGGTGTCGAGCCGGGCGAGCACGTCGGGTATGGCCATGGCGTGCCAGGGCGTGGGGTCGGCCTGGACGGGCGGAGTGCCGCGCCCGGTGGCGCGGCCCGACCAGTAGCCGAAGACCAGCGCGACCGCCGACACGGCGTCCCGCACCCAACTGGCACGCCGGGGGGCGGACGCCTCCGGGCCGATGAACGCCAGCCCCGAGCCCGCGACCGCGCCGGAGGCGGCGAGCCACACGCCTCGGGTGCTCACCTTCCTGGCGACCGGCAGGGACCGCAGCACCAGGTGCGCCGCGTCCAGCCCGCCCACCACGTCGGCGTCCCAGGGGAAGCGCCTGGACGGTTCCAGCACGCCGATGCCCAGGTCGGCCCCGCGGAGCGCGCGCCGCGCGCGCCGCGAGACCACGGCGACGCCGTGCCCGTCAGCCTGCAGCTCGCGCACCAGCTCAGCCGGCTCTGACCCTGGGGACGGATCGACGCCGAGCCGGAGGGCGAGGCCGTCCTCGTCGCCGGCGATGATCACGGTGCCGGCGCTCCTGGCCGCGGAGACCAGCGCCTCGGCCATCGGATGCGGCTCCCTGGCCAGCCCGACCAGCGCGACCTCCGCGCCGTCCTTCGAGACGGTGACGGGGCGGATGCCCTGGTCGACCCACTCCGAGCGGGCGACGTCCAGGCCGGCGGGGGCGGCGGTCCAGCCGTCCTGCTCGCGCCGCGCGTCCGGGTCGCTGAGGTCGAGCAGCGTGTAGAGGCAGGCGTGCAGCTCGTCCAGGTCCACGTCGGGTACGAGGGGGAGCACGCTCTCGATCGCCCACCGGCCGGAGGTGAGCACGGCGGCGTCGAAGACGACGGTGTCGACGCGGTCCATGCGGGACAACGCCCGGCGGTCGAGCACCATCGCGTCGCGCCTGGCCAGAGCGGCCATGATCGCGCTGACGTAGCCGTCCCTGGCGAGCCGGCCGGCCTTGGGCGTGCCGGAGATGAGCAGGGGAAGCCCGCGCCGGTGGTCGCGGGTGAGGAACGTGGTCACGCCGTGCGCGGCCAGCGCGCCGGGGCCCGCGAGGTCGGCGTAGCGTTCGAGCGGGCCGCGGGGCAGCGGGGCTGGCCGTTCGGACTCCTCGGTCCTGATGTGCCGGTAGGAGCCGTCGTGGCCGGCGAGCGCCGTTTCGCGCCGTTCCCAGGCGCGGCGGCCGGTGTGCGCGGCGGCGTACCGGCCCGCGGCGGCGGCGGAGTCGACGAGCAGCGTCACGGGTCGCGCGGCCAGCGCGTTGGCGACGATCCTGGTCGTGCCGAGTACCGCGTCGGTGGCCGACGCGCCAAGGCGGTGCTCCAGCTCAAGGCGCACCCGGGGGATCTCGTCGGCCAGCGCGGCGAAGCTGGGCACCGCGTCGGACAGCCGGGGGACGCGGGCGACCTGGCCGGTCAGTGCGAGGGCGGCGCCGACGAGGTTGAGCCCGAGGCTCACGGCGGCCTTGGCCTGCTGCTCCACACCGTCGAGCACGCGCGCGGGGGCCGGGTCCCCGGTGTCGTGCTCCTCGATGAGCTCGATGAGCTCGTCCAGTTCTTCGCCAGGCCGGCAGTCGACGAACACGCAGCCGAGCGCCCCGTTCACCTCGGCGCGGCGCGCGCCGTGGGCCAGCAGCCGCCCTTCCAGCTCGCGGACGCGCTCCTCCGTTCCCGGCCCGCCCAGGTGGCGCAGCTCCACGCGGGTCCCGCCGGGGCACGCCCGCACCCGGCGGGGGCGCGGGACGAGGCCGCGTACCGGCTCAGGAAGGAGGTCCAGCAAGGTGTCAGCGGAGAACAGGCCGAACGCCGGCATGCCGCCCCCTGTTCTCTCGGCTGGTTCGGCCTATTTGCTCGGACGGGTGCGTTCGACCGCTTCCTTCTGCCGGGTCAAGGCGTTCTTGACCGCCGCGGCCTTGTTCTTCGCGGTGGCGGCCTCGGCCGCCTTGCTCGCCGTCTTCTGCCTCGACTCCATCTCGTTCTGCTTGGGCTTCTCGGGCTTGCGGGCCGAGGTGGGCTTGCCGTTGCCGTTCCTGCGGGCGCGCTGGGCGATGACGGTGCCCACGCCGATGGCGGCCGCCACGGGCCATTCGACGACGCCGAACACCGCGAGCGCGCCGAGCGCGCCGTAGTAGGCGACGCGCTCCGGCGGCGGCAGGATCGACTTGGCGACGTCGACCGCGTGGCCCATCTCCTGCTTGCTGATGTGCGGCATCGGGACGTGCGGCAGCTTCATGTCGGGCTTGTGGAGCTGGATGGACATCATGGGCAGGTCCAGCGTGACCTTCTTGTCCTGGGCTGTGGACGGCTGCGTCTGGGTATCAGCCATGACTCCTCCTTGGGCGCGAATGCCGGTACCTCTCGGTTTTTCTCCTCGGCCTCACCCCATAATCCGGACAGGAGGTATTTGACCTTTTTGCCGTCCCCTGCCGAATGGTCCCCGGCCGGGCTAGCGGCAGGTGCTGGGGGGACAGATCCGGGTGTCGATGCGCCGGGCGCCCGGCCCTTCGGTGCCGAGCCGGTCATGGGGGTTGGCGAGCACACAGCGGTCGAGCGAGAGGCAGCCGCAGCCGATGCAGTCGGTGAGGTCGTCGCGGAGCCGCTGGAGCTGCTCGATGCGGTCGTCGAGCTCGCCGCGCCAGGCGGCCGACAGCCGGGCCCAGTCGCCCCTGGTCGGGGTGCGGCCCTCGGGCAGCTCGGTGAGGGCGTCCTTGATGGTCTTGAGCGGGATGCCGAGGCGCTGGGAGAGCCGGATGAACGCGACCCTGCGCAGGGTGTCGCGGGTGTAGCGGCGCTGGTTGCCGGCCGTGCGCCGGCTGGAGATGAGGCCCTTGGCCTCGTAGAAGTGCAGGGCCGAGACGGCGACGCCGCTGCGTTCGGCGAGCTGGCCCACGGTCAGTTCCTTGGAGTTCCAGGCAACCTTGGTCACGACCTCGACATTACTTGAGGACGACCGGCCTGAAGTGGGTGACCAGGTTGCCGCCGTCGAACAGGTGCAGCGCGAACGCGGGTGGTAGCTCGTACGAGACAGGGAACGTGTCGGCGGTCTCCACGCTCGTCAGGCAGGTCGAGACGACGCCGGGCGCGACGACGAGCGGCAGCCCGGCGAACCGGGCCTGGACGGCGGTGTGCGCGTGCCCGGCCAGCACCGCCGTCACGTGCGGGTGGCGGGCCAGCAGGCCGGCGAGCCGCTCCGGCTCACGCAGGGCGATCCTGTCCACGTACGGAATCCCGAGCGGGACGGGCGGATGGTGCAGGCCCACGAAGGCCGGCACCCCCGGCCGCTCGGCCAGCACCTCGTCGAGCCAGGCCAGCGTCTCGTCGGCGAGGAACCCGTACGCCTCGCCCGGGACGCTGGAGTCGGCCAGCGCGAACGTCACCGCGTCGAGCCTGAGCACCTGGTTGGCCGGCCCGATCCGCTTGTCGAACTCGGGCACCGAGTCGTGGTTGCCCGGGCAGACGATCAGCGGGGTGCCGACGCGCATCAGCGCGGCGGCGGTGTCGTACTCCTCCGGCAGGGCGTGGTCGGCGATGTCGCCGGTGACCAGGATCGCGTCGAGGCCGAGGGAGTCGACATGGCGCAGGACGGCGGCGGCTCGCTCCTCGCTGGCCGGCGAGCCGCCGATGTGGATGTCGCTGATCTGTGCGAAGGCCACCATGGGAAACAAACTACTCCCACTTGAACAGGCGCACGGCGAGCCCGCTGAACAGCGCCAGTCCGCCGACCATGACGGCCAGGTGCGGCAGTTGCGGCCAGTCGCCCGCCCACGTGTCGCGCATGGCGTTGACGAACGGCCCGACCACGGAGAAGTCGCTGATCGTGCGCAGCGTGTCGGGCATGATCTCGCGCGGGATCCACATGCCGGCCACGAACAGCAGCGGGAACATCGCCACCGACCCGATGCCGGGCGCGGTCTTGCTGTTGGGCGCGACGGCGGCGATCACCAGGCCGAGCGCCAGCATCGCGGCGGCGCCGAGCAGGTACGCCAGCAGGAACCCGAAGAGCTGCCCGGGGAGCTGCGAGCCGAACACCAGCCACCCGGCGACGATCACCACCACGGCGCTGCACAGCGAGATGATCAGGTTGAGCAGGAGCTGCGCGCCGAGCAGCCGCGCCGGGTGCGTCGGCGTGGTGGACATCCGGCGCAGCACGCCCTGTTCCCGATACGTGGCCATGGCGCCGGGCAGGATGGTGAAGGCGGTCGTCAGCAGGGCGAGCAGGATCATCTGGGCCGGCAGCTGGGCGTCGACGAACCGCTGATCGCCCAGGTTCGGGTCGGGTTTCTGCAGGTCCGGGATCTGCCCCAGGACCAGCAGCAGGCCGACCGGGAGCGCCAGCGAGAGCGCGACGCCGAGCCAGTCACGCGCCAGCAGCTTGGTCTCGACGAGCAGGATCTTCTTCATGCCAGCTTCCTTCCGGTGAGTGCGAGGAACGCGTCGTCCAGGGTGGCCTGCTCGATCCGCAGGTCGTTGGGGACGATCCGCTGCTCGGCGAGCGCGAGCGTGACGGCGGGGGCGAGGTTGCCGATGCCGGTGACGACCACCTGGTCGCCCGTGCGGCTGATCTCCTTGACCTCGGGCAGCGACGTCAGCGCCGAGTCGGCCACGGGCGCGGACGGCCTGAACCGCACCTTCTGCTCCCCGCCGACCCGGGCGACGAGCCCGGCGGGCGAGTCGATAGCGGCGACGCGGCCGGAGTCGATGAGCGCGATCCGGTCGCAGAGCCGCTCGGCCTCCTCCATGAAGTGGGTGACGAGCACGATCGTCACGCCGGAGTCGCGCACCTGCTCGACCAGTTCCCAGGTGTCGCGGCGGGCCTGCGGGTCGAGCCCGGTCGTCAGCTCGTCGAGCACCGCGATGCGCGGCTTGCCGACGAGCGCGAGCGCGACGGACAGCCGCTGGCGCTGCCCGCCGGACAGCTTGCCGAACATGGCGTCGCGCTTGGCGCCCAGGCCGACCCGCTCCAGCAGCTCCGGCCAGTCGGCCGGGTCCTGGTAGAAGGACGCGTACAGGTCGAGCGCCTCCCACACCTTGATCTTCTCGGGGAGCGCGGAGCTCTGCAGCTGCACGCCCAGCACGCGCCGGAGCCCGTCCCTGTCCTGGACGGGGTCGATGCCGGCCACGCGCAGGGTGCCGCCGTCGGGCACGCGCAGGCCCGACACGCACTCCACGGTGGTGGTCTTGCCCGCGCCGTTCGGGCCGAGGATGCCGAAGATCTCACCGGCCCGGACCTCGAACGACACGTCTTCCACCGCCACGTGGTCCTTGTAGCGCTTGTGGAGGTTCTTGACCTCGATGACGTTCATGTCTACGACGCTAGGGACGCCGGTTCTGCGGGGGAATCGAGCTGATTGCCGGGCATAGGTGTACTTAGGTGCAGTGTGCGCATCCCGCTCCATCGCGCACACTGGTTGTCATGGTGCGGAAGATCGGTCACGTCCTCGCGCTGCTCGCGCTCGTCGTCGTCCAGCTCCTGACGCTGGTGTCGACGTTCCTGTGCCTGGTCCTCTGCTTCGGCCTGGGCATGGTGTTCCTGTTCCCGCCGCAGGTGCGGTTGATCAGATGGGTGACCGGGATGGCGCGCTATCTGGTGCGTTCCTCGTCCGGGATCGTGATCGAGCCGCCGTACCTGCCGAAGCCGCCGCCTCCGCAGCGGCAGCCCGACGGGCTCTACCGGTCGCACCGCACGCTCTACAAGACGCCCCGGATGCCGGCCTGGAACGACCGCTGGAAGTGGATGCTCACCGACCCGGCGACCTGGCGCGACGGGTTCTGGCTGCTGCTCGACCCGGGCGTCAAGATGGTGCTGCTGCCGCTGCTGATCCTGCTGCCGGGCCGAGGGCTGCGCGTGTACGGGCTCTGGTGCGAGCTGCTGCTGGCCGCGACCGCGTCCAGCCGGATGGCCGGCCAGCTCAGCAGTCTCAACCGGGCACGCAACCTCGCCGTCGACACGCAGGCCGCCGAGATGCGCAGGATCGAGCGTGACCTGCACGACGGCACGCAGGCCAGACTGGTGGCGCTCGGCATGACGATCGGGGCCGCCGAGCAGCTCATGGAGTCCGACCCGAAGGCGGCCAGGGCACTGATGGCCAAGGCCAGGGAGGCGTCGGCGGAGACGCTCACCGAGCTGCGCCGGGTGATCCGCGGCATCCACCCGCCGGTGCTGGCCGAGCGCGGCCTCGGCGACGCGGTGCGGGCGCTGGCGATGGACAGCGCCCTGAAGGTGTCGGTCCAGGTGGAGCTGGCGCACCGGCCCGAGGCGCCGGTCGAGGCGGCGGCGTACTTCGCGGTCAGCGAGCTGCTGTCCAACGCCGCCCGGCACGGCGGGGCCGAGTCGGTGGAGATCGACATCAGCACCAGCGGAGCCAACCTGCGCATCACGGTCACCGACGACGGCTGGGGCGGCGCCGACCCGTCCAAGGGCAGCGGCCTGACCGGGATCGAGCGCCGGCTGGCGGCCTTCGACGGCGTGATGGTGATCCACAGCCCGGCGGGCGGGCCGACGACGGTGACCCTGGAGCTGCCGAAGGTGCTGCCCCAGCACTGGGCCGGAGACGTGGCCAAGTTGCCTCGCTGGAAGATGGCCACCGTGATCGCTCTGTACGGGACGGCCTGGTGCCCGCTGTTCCCACAGGGCGTCGTGGCCGGCATCTTCAAACTGGTCGGCTTCGACGAGAAGGCCTGGTTCCTCGCGCTGCACCTGCCCGATGCGTGGCAGTGGCCCTGCATCGCGTTCATGATCCTGCTCGGCACGGCCATGTACGCGACCGCGGTCGCCATCCCGGCCCACCACAAGGACCACCCCTTGGCGCCCCGCAACCCGCTTGAGGGCGTAGGGTTCTGCTGATGAACAGGGTGCTCGTCGCCGAAGACCTTTACCTGCTCAGAGACGGGCTGGTCCACCTGCTGCAGGCTCACGGGTTCGACGTGGTCGCCGCCGTGGAGAGCGGCCCCGAGCTGCTGAAGGGCCTGCTGGAGCTCCGTCCCGACGTGTCGGTGGTGGACGTGCGGCTGCCGCCGACGCTCACCGACGAGGGGCTCCAGGCGTCGCTGGAGGCGCGCAAGAAGGTGCCGGGGCTGCCGATCCTGGTGCTGTCGCAGCACGTCGAGCAGCTCTACGCGCGCGAGCTGCTGGCCGACGGCTCGGGCGGCATCGGCTACCTGCTGAAGGACCGGGTGTTCAACGCCGAGCAGTTCATCGACGCGGTGCGCCGGGTCGCGGCGGGCGGCACCGCGATGGACCCCGAGGTCATCTCCAAGCTGCTGGCCAGCAACGCCAAGAACGAGCCGCTGGCCGCGCTCACCCCGCGCGAGCGCGAGGTGCTGGAGCAGATGGCCGAGGGCCGCTCCAACGCCGCCATCTCCCAGCGGCTCTACCTGAGCGAGAGCGCCGTGGCCAAGCACACGGCGGGCATCTTCGGCAAGCTCGGCCTGGCCCCGTCCGACGACGACAACCGCCGGGTGCTGGCGGTCCTCGCCTACCTCAACAACCGCTAGGCGGGCTTTGTCGGTGGCCTCGGATACCTTCTAAGGGCATGCCGAGAAGAAAGGGTCGATCAGGTGAAGATCCGGGTTAACCGTGACGTGCTGGCCGACGCCGTCGCCTGGGCCGCCAGGGTTCTGCCCAGCCGCCCGGTGACCCCCGTGCTGTCCGGCCTGCTGCTGGAGGCGGGCGAGGAGCTGAGCCTGTCCGCGTTCGACTACGACGTCTCGGCCAGGGCCGCCGTCGACGCCGACGTGGCGGAGTCCGGCCGCGTGCTGATCCCCGGCCGGCTGCTCGCCGAGATCAGCCGGAGCCTGCCCGAAGACGACGTGGAGATCCTCACCGAGGGCCAGGAGGCGGTGCTGACCTGCGGCAGCGCCGAGTTCGGCCTGATCACCATGCCGGTCGAAGACTTCCCGACCATGCCGACGATGCCGCCCGCCATCGGCGCCATCGGCGGTGGCGTGTTCGCCTCCGCCGTCGGCCAGGTGGCGCCCTCGGCGAGCCGCGACGACACGCTGCCCATGCTCACCGGCATCCGGGTCGACGTGGAGGGCGAGTCGGTGACGATGGCCGCCACCGACCGCTACCGCATCGCCGCCCGCGAGTTCGGCTGGCGCCCTGTCAGCCCCGACGCCGCGGTCTCCGCCATGGTGCCCGCCCGGGTGCTGGTGGAGGTGGCCAGGTCGCTGCGCGGCGGCGAGGTGCAGGTCGCGCTCGGCGACGGGGTGGCCGGGTTCGAGAGCGTGGGCCGCAGCACCACCGTGCGGCTGCTCGACGAGCAGTTCATCGACTACCGGGGCAGGCTGACCTCGCAGTGGTCGATCAGGGCCGACGTGCGGGTGGCGCCGTTCGTGGCGGCCATCAAGCGGGTGGCGCTGGTGGCCGAGCGCAACACCGCGATCCGGCTGTCGTTCAGCCAGGGCCAGGTGCTCATCCAGGCGGGCGGCGGCGACATCGGCCGCGGCGCCGAGGTGGTGGACTGCGAGCTGCGCGGCGACGACATCCAGATCGCGTTCCAGTCGCAGTTCCTGCTCGACGGGCTCACCGGCATCGAGACCGAGCTGGCCCGCATCAACATGGAGTCCACGACCCGGCCGGCCCTCATCCAGGACGTGCCCGGCGACGCCGGCCCCGACTTCCGCTATCTCGTGATGTCACTCCGCCTGACCTGACTGGCGCTCGGCGACCAGCCTGAAGACCCGCTTGAACGTCGCGTAGTCGGCCGCGCCCGCCGCCTCGGCGTGCCGCTCCTCGATGGCGGCCAGGATCTCCTCCGAACGCGCCATCTGGTCCAGGCCCCTGCCGGTCGGCACGATGAGCTTCGCCCGCCGGTCGGCCGGGTCGGGCCGCCGCTCCACGTAACCGAGCTCCTCCAGCTCGTCCACGAGCGTGCCGATGACCTGTTTGTGCTGCCCCGAGCGGGCGGCGAGGTCGGTGGCCCGGCTGCCCTCCTCGTCCAGGTACGCGAGCACGGCGCCGTGGCGCGGCCGCAGCCGCGGGTGCCCCTGCTCGGCCAGCGCCGCGAACAACTCCTTCTGCAGGCTGAAGAGGGTGCGGCCGCTCAGCATGCCCAGATCGGGGTCGGCTTTCTTACGCTGGCTCCGGCGCATGACCCTCCCTGCCAGGTCAGCCCTCGGTGAGCGCGATGAGGATGTGTTCCATGCACGCGTGTCCGGCGCGCTCGGCGGCGGACGCGTCGCCGGCGGCGATGGCGCGGGCGATCGCGTCATGCGGGATGTAGGTCTTGTTGAGCGACGTGCCGGCCGCGGTGATGCTGGCCCGCAGCGCCGCGGAGAAGTCTTCGTACAGGTCGATGAGCACCCGGTTGTGCGTGGCGTAGGCGACGGCCATGTGGAAGGCCAGGTCGGTCTCCACGAACCGGGCGGGGTCGTCCTGCTCCCAGGCGTGGTCGCGCTCGGCCAGCGCCGCCTCGATGAGCGCGATGTCCTCGTCGGTGCGGCGGGTGGCGGCCAGCCGGGCGGCCTCGACCTCCAGCGCGCGGCGGACCTCGAAGATCTCCAGCTGCTCGGCCTGACGCAGGCGCCTGAGCATGGCCCCCGAGAGCTCGCTCGTGGCGCGCACGTAGGTGCCGTCGCCCTGGCGGCACTCCAGCAGGCCGGCATGGGTGAGCGCGCGCACGGCCTCCCGAACGGTGTTGCGCCCGACACCGAGCTGCTCGGCGAGCACGGTCTCCGTCGGGATCTTGCCGTTCATCTGCCACGACCCTGTGGTGATCTGCTCCTTGAGCTGATCGATCACCTGGTCGACGAGCGAAGCCCGCTGCGCCGTACGCAGACTCACAGTCCGCCTCCTCTGGGGAAACCAATCATCCTATGAGTCAATGACTGGAACCCCAGTGTATTCCAGACCCGGGAATGCCCGAGTCTGGAACCCCCCTCGGCGGTCAGCGGGCGATCGTCGTGTCGACGGTCAGCCCCGCCATCATCGAGCGCACCCCGGCGGCTTCCAGGGCCTTACGGTAGGCGGCCGTCTGTTCGGCCCGGTCGCCGACCTGGCCGAACAGGTCGCCCAGCTCACGCCAGCACCGGGCGGAGACCCGGTCGGCGCCGTACGGCTGGCGGCCTGCTCCGTCGAGGACGACGCGGGCGGCGGTGAGGTGGTCGGCCGGGTCGGCCTGGCGCCTGACGGCCACCGTGGCGCTCACCAGGTGTGCCTCGGCCACGGCGCTGCCGCCGCCGAGCAGCCCCAGCGCCTCTGCGGCGAGCTCGGCCGCGCGGTCCGGATCGGCCGCGCGCAGCATGACCCGGGCCAGCACGATGAGGGCCTCGCCCCGTTCGTGACCGAGGCCCGCCGACGCGAACGTGCGGGCGGCCGCGGCGGCGAACCGCTCCGCCTCGTCCGCCGGAGCCCACTCCAGCCGCGCCCAGTGCATGCCCAGGCGAGCCAGCTGAAGCGCGATCCGGCCGTCGCGACCTGCGCTGATGGCGTCGTCGGCCAGGCGCACCGCCAGCGCGGAGTCCTCACCCGCGGCCGCCTCGCCGCTCGCCCGCCAGAGAGCGCGGACCTCTCCGGAACGGTCCATAACATCAGACAAGCCAGCGACGTCGAGCACCTTCTTGACGTAGACGAGCTCGGGGGAGTCGCCTTCGCGGCCGGCGTGCGCCACCAGCGCGCAGGCCAGGTCGACGGCGAGCTCGCCCTGCACGATCGACATCCGCTCGGCCTGCTCCAGCGCCTTCGACGCCAGGTCGCGGGCCCGCAGCCGGTCGCCGGCCCGCTGGTAGCAGCGGCTGAGCGCGACCGTGATCGGCAGGTCGGCCAGCCGCTCAGGGTGGGCCGAGGCCTCCCTGCGCAGCCGCTCGAAGGCCTCGACGGCCTGCCCGAGCCTGCCCTGGGCCTCCAGCGCGCGAGCCCTGCCGAAGCGGGCCTGCGCCGTCAGCATGGCGTTCTCCTCGTCGGCGGCCTTGACGATCTCCGTGAATCGGTCGGCCGCTACGGCGGGATCACCGTGGTGCAGCTCCAGCTCCGCATGACGCAGGCCGAGCTCGGTGTCGATGCGCTGGCGGGGCTCTATGCCATGGAGGAGGAACTCGGTGGTGCAGCCGAGTCTCTCGGCCAGAAGCCGGGCGACGACGGGAGTCGGCGTGCGCTTGCCCGACTCAATGAGCGAGACGTAACTGTCCGACAGGTCGGGTCCGGCCAGCTGGGCCTGCGACATCCGCCTGTTAAGCCGCAATCCTCGGACGCGGTCACCGATGGTTCCCTGACTCGGCATCTCATCTCTCAAGGCGGGGAAGGGTCAACACCCCGCAATGATTGCATGAAGTAGCCGAATGGGGTATACCCGCGTGAAGAATTCTCTACCTGGAGATTAATCGTCTCCGTCGTCCTTGCCCGGGAAAAGCATCGAGCAGACCTCCAGGTACAGGGTCTCCGGATACGGAATGTACTCCACGGTGGAGAGTGCCTGGTCCTGGCCGGCGGACTCCAGGATGAACTCACCGTAGCCGAGCATGCGCCCCAGCAGAGATCGCTGGAAGCTCATGTCGGTGACCTTTCCCAGCGGCATCATCGCGACCTTGCGCGTGATCAGCCCGGTGGTCAAGAGCATCCGTTTGGAAGTCACGACGAAGTAGTCAACCGACCACTCAGCCACTTTCCAGACAAAACGGATCAACAACAGCAGCCACAGCCACCAGACGACCACCAGGGCCGTGCCGGCGCTGCCCTCGCCGCTGAAGAACCGGCTGAGGAGTCCGGCGACGATCAGGCCCCCGAAGACCTCGGCGACGGGGCGGAGCAGCACGGCGGGGTGGCGCCGCACCATGATGACTTGTTGCTCGTGGGGGAGAAGGTAGCGGTTGACCGACGACGGAGCAGAGTCCCCGTGGGTCACAAGTCTCATGCGAGGTTGTTCACGAATTGGGCCAGCGAATCGGCCGCGGTGAACACGGTGTCGAACGCCCCTCTGACCGCGTCAGCGGCGTCAGCGGGCCGTGCGAACAGGTAGTAGGCGACAAAACCGATGCCGCCGTATGTGAGGACCTTTTTGACCTGCACTGTCGCCTCCGAACCGACTTACCCACTCCACCCGTCTCATACATTACCCACCCCCATGCCGGGGTAAAGGTGACTCGACGGTTTGGTTCCGATCTTGTTAGCCACGGTCGCTGGCCACGAGGGCGAGCACGTGGAGATGCTTGCGAGCGATCCGCTCCACAAGGTTGGGGTGGGCGAACCCGGTGACCTCCAGCGCGCCGTAATGTGCCGCCTCGACACATCTCGTCACGGTGGCCGCGGAGTGGACGCCGGCGAACTCGTCGCACAGCGCCGCCTCGACCTCCGCGTACGGGCTCGGCTCCGACTCGGTGTGACCGTTCACGAGCACACTCCGGAGCTCGGACAAACGCACATGGTGATCCCCCACACCCCAGTGTCTTTCATGGCTCTACGTACCCATGCAATCACAGTATGTAACGAAGTGGCCACCCTGGGTGGGGGATTGGCGCAGGTCAGACCACGCCGTAGAGCCTGTCGCCGGCGTCGCCGAGACCCGGCACGATGTAGCCGTACTCGTTGAGCCGCTCGTCCAGCGCCGCGGTGACGACCCGGATCGGCTTGCCGGAGTTGGCGAACACCTTGTCCATGTAGGCCAGGCCCTCCGGCGCGGCCAGCAGGCAGATGGCCGTCACGTCCACCGCGCCCCGGTCGAACAGGAACTTGATCGCCGCCGCGAGCGTGCCGCCCGTGGCCAGCATCGGGTCGACCACGTAGCACTGCCGGCCCGACAGGTCGTCAGGGAGCCGGGTGGCGTACGTCTCCGCCTGGAGCGTCTCCTCGTCGCGGATCATGCCGAGGAAGCCGACCTCGGCGGTGGGCAGCAGCCGGGTCATGCCGTCGAGCATGCCCAGCCCGGCCCGCAGGATCGGGACCACCAGCGGGTGGGGCTTGGCCATCCGCAGGCCGCGCGCGGGGGACACGGGGGTCTGCACCGTCACCTCGGTCACGCGGACGTCGCGGGTCGCCTCGTACGCCAGCAACGTCACCAGCTCGTCCGCCAGCCTGCGGAAGGTGGGGGAGTCGGTGCGGACATCGCGCAGCGCGGTGAGCTTGTGGGCCACGAGCGGATGATCGACGACGAGGGTTTCCATAAGGGACAACGCTATCTTGTGTGTTACGTACCGGCACGTCCCGGTCTTGGTTTTGATCACAATTTGGTCGGAGCGGCCCACGACGGGCAGCCTGGTCTGGAACGATTGGAAACCTGTGAAGACTCTGGTGTCAGGGTCGGGTGGGGGATCGCGATGACAGACGAAGAGGCACTCGATTTCGCCATCGTGGTCTATCGAGAGGACGAGCGCTGGGACGCCGAGCTGCTCCCCGTGGCGCTCACGTCCGATCTGCAGGGGCTCGTCAAGGCGCTCCGCCAGCAGCCGAGCGAGAGCGGCACGATTGGCCTCGTGGCCGTGGGGGATGAGTTCTTCGTGGCGCTGCGGGTCCTGGGTGAGCGGGTCGATGTCTTCCTTTCCGACATCGCCGCCTCGTGGGACTTCCCGCTGGCCAGGCAGGTGCTCGACTACCTCGACGTGCCGGTGCCCGACGAGCAGGAGCTCGACGAGATCCTCCAGGACGAGGACACCGCGCTCCCGGCCGGCGACCTGTCGATCTTCGCGGACCTCGGGCTGGACGAGATGGAGCTCGGCATCCTCTCCGGCGACGTCGACCTGCTGCCGGACGAGGTCCTGTCCAGCATCGCGGCGCGGCTCGGGTTCTCCGAGCCGTTCGAGCGTGCCATCGAATCGGTCTTCGACTGACCCCTGGAGCGCACATGGCGGCGAACACCTTCTCTGCGGCCTTCGTCAGGACCTCCGACGGCTGGAGCGGCGCCGAGGTCGACCTGTCCGCCACCGAGATCGTCGACGACTTCGGCGACGCCGTGACGGAGGCGCTCGGGCTGGTCGGCGACGAGCTGGCCCTGCTCTGCGTCGAGGTCGAGGACGAATGGTTCGCGATCGTGCGCTACCGCGGCGACGAGGAGCCGCGGGTGTTCCTCTCCGACGCTCACGCGATCATGTCCGACCACCTGGGTGAGCTGTTCGCCGAGTTCGCCGGCGTGGCGCCCGACAAGGAGGGCAACGAGCTGGGAGTGCGCCCGGCCGGCGACTTCGAGCTGCTGAGCGACCTCGGCATCAGCTCAGAGGAGCTGCTCGAACTCAGCATGGAAGAGAACATGCTCCCGGCCGACATCGTCTCGGTGCTGGCCGAGCGGCTGTCGTTCGCCGACGAGCTCGACCGCCTGCGGTGACCTGGACCGCCGCGATGCGGCAGGCGCTCGCCGAGGCGGCCGCCGCCGGCGAGCGCGGCGAGGTGCCCGTCGGCGCGGTGGTGCTCGGCCCTTCGGGCGAGGTGCTCGCCGCCGCGGGCAACGACCGCGAGTCCGCCGCCGACCCCACCGGCCACGCCGAGGTCCTCGCGCTCCGCGCCGCCGCCCGCCGCAGGGGCGCCTGGCGGCTCGACGGCTGCACGCTCGTCGTCACGCTGGAGCCCTGCACGATGTGCGCGGGAGCCGCCGTCCTGGCGCGCGTCGACAGGATCGTGTACGGAGCCGTCGACGAGAAGGGCGGGGCCGTGGGCTCGCTCTGGGACGTCGTCCGCGACCGCAGGCTCAACCACCGGCCCGAGGTCGTCATGGGCGTGCTGGCCGAGGAGTCCGCGGCCGTCCTCAAGAAGTTCTTCGGCACTCGCCGGATCCGGTAAGCTCGTCGGCGGTGGTGTCGCCTAGTGGCCGAGGGCGCACGCCTCGAAAGCGTGTGATGGGGCAACTCATCCGTGGGTTCAAATCCCACCACCACCGCCACCCGAAGGGGCCTCCGCGTCGAGCGGGGGCCCCTTCGCCTTTCAGCCGCGCGAAATGACCGGGCCGCCGCGGCCCGGAAGAAAAGAGCGCGCTTTCCCCTAGCTGTGAAGTTCGAGAACCCTGGCGTGCAGGATGGACCGCTGGTGCAGGGCCGCGCGCAACGCCCGGTGCAGGCCGTCTTCCAGATAGAGCTCGCCCTGCCACTGCACGACGTGCGGAAAGAGATCACCGTAGAACGTGGAATCGGCGGCGAGCAGCGAGTGCAGGTCGAGCATGGCCTTGGTGGTGATCAGCGAATCGAGCCGGACCTGCCGCGGTGGTATCTGGGCCCAATCGCGGTTGGACAATCCGTGTTCGGGATAAGGGCGTCCGTCGCCGACCATCTTGAAGATCACCCCCCCGATTTTAGGCCGGATTTCGCACGCTCGTGTTCTCCGCACTCCTCACATCAGCTCGGCGCCCTCGCATCGGCCCGGATTTCCGGTGTCGTAACCGCGCTGGAACGCCGCCGTCCGCTGTTTCGAACTGCCGTGGGTGAACGACTCGGGATCGACCCGGCCGCCGCTGCGCTGCTGGATCCGGTCGTCGCCGACCGCGGCCGCCGCGTCGAGCGCCTCGGCGATCTCCGCCGCGGTGAACTCGGCGGCGTAGAAGCCGCCCTCGTACGCTTTTTTCGCCCACACCCCGGCGTAGCAGTCGGCCTGCAGCTCGACGGCCACCGAGCTGCCGGAGTCGAGGGCGCCGAGCAGGTTCTGCACGTGGTGACCGTACTCATGGGCGATCACGTACGCCTGCGCGAACGGGCCGCCCTTGGCCCCGAACCGGGTCTCCAGGTCGTCGAAGAAGGTCAGATCGAGATACACCCGCTGGTCGCCGGGGCAGTAGAACGGGCCGACGGAGGAGTCGGCGGCGCCGCAGGCGGTGCGCACGCCACCGGAGTACAGGACGGTCTTGGCCAGGCGGTACTCCGGGAGCTCGGTCTTCCAGTAGTCCTGGATGCTGTTGACCACGCCGACGACCTGGCACTTCCCGGCCTGGTCGGCGTCCTTGCCGGTGCGGCACTCCTCGGCCAGGTTGGCGGGCGGCTGCCCCTGACCGGGCTCGGTGTCCACGCCGCCCACATTGTTGAGCACGAAGACCAGGACGAGCGCGATCAGGCTGACGATCCCGCCGCCGCCGACGACCATGCCGCCGGGGAACCGGCCGCCGCCGCCCCCGCCGCCGCGGTCCTCCACCTGTGAGGGGTCTAGATTGACGTCGTCCCTGAAGTCCATTGCCCGGTGTCCCTTCCGTGGGGGTGGATCACTGCTTCCCCCTGGGCAGATGGTCATCCCTATGTTGTTCCGTTAGTCTTCCCCTATGACGGGCGGAATAGTAGGGATTGCACTGGTCTCCCTGGGCATGGTCCTCACCCCGGGGCCGAACATGATCTACCTGGTCTCCCGGTCGATCACCCAGGGCCGGCGGGCGGGCCTCATCTCCCTGGTCGGCGTCTTCCTCGGGTTCAGCGTCTACCTGACCGCCACCTGTCTCGGCCTGACGGCGATCTTCGCGTACGTCCCCGCCGCCTACACCGCGCTCAAGCTGGCGGGCGCCGCCTACCTGCTCTACCTCGCCTGGAGCGCCATCAAGCCCGGCGGCACCTCCGCCTTCGAGCCCCGCGAGCTCCCGGTCGAGCCGGCCCGCCGGCTCTTCGCCATGGGCCTGTTCACCTGCCTGCTCAACCCCAAGATCGCCATTCTGTACATGTCGCTGCTGCCGCAGTTCATCGACCCCTCGATGGGCCACATCATGCTGCAGAGCCTCGTGCTCGGCTCCGCCCAGATCGCCGTCGGCACGCTGGTGAACGGGCTCATCGTCATCTCGGCCGGCGGCCTGGCCGCCTTCCTCGCCCGCCGCCCGGTCTGGGTAAGGGTCCAGCGCTACTTCATGGGCACCGTGCTCGGCGGCATGGCCGTCCATCTGGCGACCGACCGGTCCAGAGCCCTGACGACCGCCTAGCCGGATTCAGGGGAAGTCTCAGGGAGTCACCTGAGGTCCCCCGGACCCTGACCCACGACACTTGAGCCCATGGACGTCAGGCGAACAGCGATGATCGCCGGCCTGCTCGGGCTGGCGGCGGTGACGGCGGGCTGCGGCATCGGCGGTCCCGAGAACACGGAAACCGCCTCCTACGACGTCACCGGCACGGTGACCGCGCTCGACGTCGGGGCCGACGGGGGCGCCATCGAGGTGATCGAGTCCGACAGGCAGGGCGTGCACGTCACCGAGACGCTCACCTGGACCGGCGACCGGCCTCCCCAGCCCACCCACGAGGTCAAGGGCGGCACGCTCGTGCTCGCCTACACCTGCCCGACCGGCTGGGGAGGCATGCTCCACTGCGACGTCGGCTACAAGGTCGAGATCCCCCGCGGGCTGCGCGTCAAGGCCGGCACCGACTCGGGCGCCGTGACGCTGCGCGGGCTGTCCGGCGAGGTCGAGACGAACTCCGACTCCGGCCGGATCGAGGCCACCGACCTGACCGGCAAGCAGGTCGTCGCCGGGACCGACTCGGGCGGCATCTCCCTGTCCTTCGCCGCGGCGCCGGACAAGGTCGAGACCAACTCGGACTCCGGCTCCAGCGTCGTACGCGTGCCGGAGGGCCCGTACGACATCACCGCCACCACCGACTCGGGCCGCAGGCGCGTCGACGCCGCGCACGACGGCGCCGCCCCGCGCAAGATCACCCTGCGTAGCGATTCCGGCGCCCTCGAAGTCCTGCCCGCGCGATAGCGCACAAACGGAAACTGAGAAGTCATCCACGAGTAACACATGAGGTGAAGGCTGGCCGCTGATTGCCATCTGAGGAGGCGACCACCTTGGATATCGACCATTCCAGTATGGAGAGCAGCGGCAAGGCGATCCACGGCGAGGATGGTGATTTCGCCCGCAAGATCAGCCGGCTCCACGCCGAACTGGAGCCGCTCATTCCCTACTTCGGAAACCCGGCGAGCGACGAGGCCGCGCGGATCTTCCGCAGGGGCGCCGACGGTCACCCCGGTTTCGACAGCGCCTACGAGGACCTGAGCACCGCCGTGGACAACCTCGGCAAGGCGTACCGGGACATCGGGTCCGCCGTCGTGGCCATGAGCAAGAACGTCAAGGCGGCCGACTGGGCGAGCATGGTCGACCGGAACGCGTCCGTGCGCGACCTGGTCGCCTTCGCCGAGCGCGAGAACGACGAGGTCAGCGTGCCCACCACCCCGGTGGAGAGGGCCTGACATGCCCGTCGGCCTCGCGACCAAGGTCGCCCTGGGCGGTATGGCCGGCGCCGGCGTGGCCGGTGCGCTGGCACCCGAGGTGCTGTTCGGCATCTCCTATCTCGAAGGCGACCCCGAACGGATCCGCCAGGCGGCCGACGTCCTCGACGACATCGCCGACGCGATCGACCTGCGTTTCCGGGAGGCGAACACGGCCGCGGAAACGGTATGGAAGAAAAGCTCCGACGAGGCGGTCGACGCGTTCAAGAAGTTCTGGCAGGAGGAATACGGCCCCGCGGTTCTCGCGGTCTCGCTCAAACACCGCAACGCGGCCAACGCCTGCCGGGCCTACGCCGACGTCGTGGAAAAGGTCAACCACGCGCTGCACGTGCTGTGCTGGATCCTGACCGTGGACATGATGTACACCATCGGTTATCAGGTCTTCACCTGGAAGCTCCTGCAAGCGATCATGAAGAGGCAGGCGATCCTGCTCCGACTGGGCGCGCACCGCTTCGTCACCCTGTTGCTGCCCACCTTCTCCTACTGGGTGGCCGACAGCGTGTCGTACGCGACCGGCGAGGTGGCGCTGCCCCTGGCGCTCAACTACGCGGGCGGCATCAAGACCGACCTGTCCGGCAACGACGTCAGGTCACTCGGCCACAACCTCACCGCGTTCCGCGAGCACTTCGTGGCCAACATGACCTTCAACGGGGTCCTCGACGGCACGGCGGCGCTGATGGCGAAGGTGCCCGGGCTGCGGGCCGTCACCGCCAACCTGACCCTGCCGAACGGGACGACACTCAACACCGGCAACTTCGTCCCCAGACTGGCCGGCTCGACCGCGTACTCGATGTCCCTGGACGCGCAGCGCGGCGACAACCCCCTGCCCGGGACCGAGCACGGGCTGACCGAGGAGGAGATGTACCAGAAGTTCATCGTCCACGGCACGCGGAGCCTGATCCCGCGACTCAAGTGACTTTCCGGTCGCCCTCGCCGAGGTAGGGCCGCGTCACCTCCACCAGCCGTCGCGCCGCGTCCTCGGCGGCCCGGCGCGACAGGTCCACGATCGTGTCGGCCAGCTCGCGCGAGCCCATCCTCATCGCCCGGGGGTCGATGTGCAGCGCGGCCAGCTGCCCGGACGCCGAGACCCGTATCTTGATCTTGTCGTCCGGGGTGGCCGCGTGGCCGGTCACCTCGCCGACCGCGCCCATGACGTCGGCGAGCTCCGTGGAGTTCGCCCGGAACTCCGCCATGACGCGGTCGAGCTCGGGGTCGCCGGTGCGCTGCTCTCGTTCGGCCATGAGGCATTGTCCTGCGCGCGGATGTCAATCATGCTACGAACGCGCATCAGGCGCCGACGTAGGCCGCCAGGTGCTCGCCGGTGAGGGTGGAGCGGGCGGCGACCAGGTCGGCGGGGGTGCCCTCGAAGACGACCCGTCCGCCGTCGTGGCCCGCGCCGGGACCGAGGTCCACGATCCAGTCGGCGTGCGCCATGACCGCCTGGTGGTGCTCGATGACGATCACGGACTTGCCGGAGTCCACGATCCGGTCGAGCAGGCCGAGCAACTGCTCCACGTCGGCCAGGTGCAGGCCGGTGGTCGGCTCGTCGAGCACGTAGACGCCGCCCTTGTCGGCCAGGTGGGTGGCCAGCTTGAGCCGCTGCCGCTCGCCGCCGGACAGCGTGGTGAGCGGCTGGCCGAGGCTGAGGTAGCCGAGCCCGACGTCGGCGAGCCTGCCGAGGATGGCGTGCGCGGCCGGCGTGCGCGCCTCTCCGGCGCCGAAGAACTCGGCGGCCTCGGTCACCGACATCGCGAGCACCTCGCTGATGTCCTTGCCGCCGAGGTGGTACTCCAGCACCGACGCCTGGTAGCGCTTCCCCCCGCACTCCTCGCAGGTGGTGGCGACGCCCGCCATCATCCCCAGGTCGGTGTAGATGACGCCGGCGCCGTTGCAGTCGGGGCAGGCGCCCTCGGAGTTGGCGCTGAACAGCGCCGGCTTCACGCCGTTGGTCTTCGCGAACGCCTTGCGGATCGGGTCGAGCAGCCCGGTGTACGTCGCCGGGTTGCTCCGCCGTGAGCCCTTGATCGCCGACTGGTCGACCGCGACCACGCCCGCGGAGGCCGGGATCGACCCGTGGATCAGCGAGCTCTTGCCGGAGCCGGCGACGCCGGTGACCACGCAGAGCACCCCGAGCGGAATGTCCACGTCGACGTCGCGCAGGTTGTGCCGGGTGGCGCCGCGGATCTCCAGCTTCCCTGTGGGGGTGCGCACCTCCGGCTTGAGCGACGCCCGGTCGTCGAGGTGGCGGCCGGTGATGGTGCCGCTGGCCCGCAGTCCCTCGACGGTGCCCTCGAAGCAGATGGCGCCGCCCGCCGTGCCGGCGCCGGGGCCGAGGTCCACGACGTGGTCGGCGATCGCGATCGTCTCCGGCTTGTGCTCGACGACCAGGACGGTGTTGCCCTTGTCGCGCAGCCGCTTCAGCAGGTCGTTCATCCGCTGGATGTCGTGCGGGTGCAGGCCGATGGTCGGCTCGTCGAACACGTACGTCACGTCCGTGAGCGCGGAGCCGAGGTGGCGGATCATCTTGGTGCGCTGCGCCTCGCCGCCCGACAGCGTGCCGGCGGGCCGTTCGAGCGAGAGGTAGCCCAGCCCGATCTCCACGAACGAGTCGAGGGTGTGCAGCAGCTTGGCGAGCAGCGGCGCGACCGACGGCTCGTCGAGGTCGCGGACCCACGCGGCGAGGTCGCTGATCTGCATCGCGCAGGCGTCGGCGATGCTGACGCCGCGGATGCGCGAGGAGCGGGCCAGCTCGCTGAGCCGGGTGCCGTCGCACTCGGGGCAGGTGGTGAAGGTGACCGCCCGGTCCACGAACGCGCGGATGTGCGGCTGCATCGCCTCCCGGTCCTTGGAGAGGAACGACTTCTGGATCTTGGGGATCAGGCCCTCGTACGTCAGGTTGACGCCGTCGACCTTGACCTTGACCGGCTCCTTGTAGAGGAAGGCCTGGAGCTCCTTCTTGGTGTAGTCGCGGATCGGCTTGTCCGGGTCGACGAAGCCGGACTCGGCGTAGACCCGCACCGTCCAGAAGCTGTCGGACTTCCAGCCGGGGATGGTGAACGCGCCCTCGGAGAGCGACTTGGAGTCGTCGTAGAGCTGGGTGAGGTCGATGTCGGAGACCGTGCCGCGGCCCTCGCAGCGCGTGCACATGCCGCCGATGCGGGTGTAGGTCGCCTTCTCGGTCTTGCGCGCGCCCCGCTCGACCGTGATCGCGCCGCTCGCCCGTACCGTCGCGACGTTGAAGGAGAAGGCCTGCGGCGAGCCGATGTGCGGCTCCCCGAGCCGGCTGAACAGGATGCGCAGCATCGCGTTGGCGTCGGTGGCGGTGCCGACGGTGGAGCGGGGGTCGGCGCCCATCCGCTGCTGGTCGACGATGATCGCGGTGGTCAGCCCGTCGAGCACGTCGACCTCGGGGCGGGCCAGCACCGGCATGAAGCCCTGGACGAAGGCGCTGTAGGTCTCGTTGATCAGCCGTTGCGACTCGGCGGCGATCGTGCTGAACACCAGCGAGCTCTTCCCCGAGCCGGAGACGCCGGTGAACACCGTCAGCCGGCGCTTCGGGATCTCGATGCTGACGTCCTTGAGGTTGTTCACCCGCGCGCCGTGCACGCGGATCAGGTCGTGGGTGTCGGCGGCGTGCGGCTCGGGCGACCGCGTGTCCGTTCTCGTGGTCATCGTGTCTCCATGGGTACGTGGTGGTCGCTCGTCAGCTGGGCGGCCACCGCGGTGAACGCCGGAGGGTCAGGGCCGTTCCTGGATGCGGATCATGTTGCCCGCGGGGTCACGGACCGCGCAGTCGCGCACGCCGTAGTCCTGCTCGGTCGGCTCCTGGATCACTTCGGCGCTGTTGTCGCGGAGCCGGGCGAAGGTGCCGTCCAGGTCGTCGGTTGACAGGACGATACCGGCGAAGGTGCCTTTGGCCATCATTTCGGCGATGGTGCGCTGCTCGTCGTCGGTGATGCCGGGGTCGCCGGTCGGGGGCTGCAGGACGATGGAGGTGTCGGGCTGGCCGGCGGGGCCGACCGTGATCCAGCGCATCCCCTCGTAGCCGACGTCGTTGCGCACCTCGAAGCCGAGGGCGTCGCGGTAGAAGGCCAGCGAGGCGTCGGGGTCGGAGTGCGGGAGGAAGCTCGCGTGAATGGTGATGTCCATGGCTGCCACGTTAGGCGTGCCGCGCCCGGCGACGCTTCTCGATTCCTGATCGTGTCGCTCAAGGGGCGGCGCGGGCGAGCAGGTCGCGGATGAGGGCGACCACCTCGCCGGGGGTGAACTCCATGGCGTTCTCGCCGACGCTGACCTCGAAGGCGCAGCGGCCGGGCTCGGACGCGGACCGTACCCGGCCCCAGAGCTGGATGCCGCGCTCGGCCAGGATCTCCGCGCCGGCCCGCTCGACGGCGCGCCGGTCGGCGGGCAGGTGGATGTGGAACAGCGGCGTCTGCGGCGGGTCGGGCCAGGTGCGGGCGGCGCCGTCCGCGTTGATCGCGGCCGCGATGGCGATGGCGTGCTCGCGGTACGCGGGCATCTCGCCGGCCAGGGTGTCGAGGTGGACCAGCGCGGCCAGGGCGAGCGGCCAGGCGTCGCCGATGCCGCCGCCGAGTCGTTGCCGCCACACCCTCGCCACCTCCACGGTGGCCGCGTCGGAGGCGAGCACCGCGCCGCGCACGCCCTGCAGGCTCTTGTAGAGGGAGACGTAGACGGTGTCGAACAGTGCGGCGATCTCGTCGAACGGCCGCCGGTAGTAGGTCTGGGCCTCCCACAGCCGGGCGCCGTCCAGGTGCGTGGCGGCGCCGGTGGCGCGTACGAGCGCGACCTGCTCGCGCAGGTCGTCCCAGCCGGGCACCAGGCCGCCGAGGTCGCGCTGCGGCAGCTCCCAGACGACTGCCGCGAGCGGTTCGCCGATCGCCGCCAGGTCTTCCGCGGTCATCAGCTCGTGCGGGTCGCCGGCCCTGCGGAACTGCAGGCCGTGGACGGCGTTGTAGCCCTGCTCCTCCCACACGTCCAGGTGCGACCTCGGGTGCGCGGCGAACGTGCGGCGGCCGCGCCGGTCGGCGTGCACGCGCAGCGCGGTCTGCTGGGCCATCGTGCCGCTGGGGAAGAACAGCGCGCTCTCCTTGCCGAGCAGCTCGGCCAGCCGCCGCTCCAGCACCGCGACGGGGCCTTCGGGGCCGTCGGCCGGGGTGTCGTCGTCGACCAGGGCGAGCATCCGCTCCAGCATCATGCGCGGCCCCCGCCGGATCGGCGCGTGCAGGAACAGCGAGCGCCGGACCGGCGGGCTGGTGTCGGACATGAGGGCCTCCTTATTGCAATCCATGTGCAATAAGGAGAAAGGTACAGTGCGTCACCGACGGGTCTGGCGCACCCCTCGGCGCCAGACGTCCACGATGGCGCCGGTGGCGGTGATGTCACGGGTGGGGTCGCCTTCGACCAGCACCAGGTCCGCCCGGAGACCTGGGGCGATCCGGCCCCGGTCGTCCAGGCCGAAGTGCCGGGCGGGCAGGCCGGTCGCGGCGGCGAGCGCCTCCTCGGCGCTGAGCCCGGCCTCGGTGAGCAGCTCCAGCTCGCGGTGCAGGCCGGCCCCGTGGGCGGGCGCGAACGGGGTGGCGTCGGTCCCCGCGAGCAGGGCCACCCCGGCCCGGTGCAGGTCCCGCAGCGCGCCGGTGGCCCCGGCCGAGCTGCCGGGACGCGCGCGGTCGGCGGTCTCGACGTGCTGCGCGGTGATCGCCTCGAAGTACGCGAGCGTGGTCACGACGAAGACGCCCTGGGCGCGTACCCGCTCGGCCAGCCGCCGGGAAGCCGGGTCGCCGGGCGCGAGGTCGGTCCACACGTGGGCCAGGCCGTCGGCGCCGGCGTCGAGCGCGATCCCCACCTCGGCCGCGGTGATCGCGTGGGCCACGACCCGCAGCCCGGCGTCGTGCGCCGCCTCGGTGAGGGCGGTGGCCACGTCCGGCGTCGTCGCGGGGAGGTCGGCGCCGTGTGACCCTGTCACCGCTCGAACGGGCGGTGTTCGTCCTGCACGAGGTGTTCGGCTTCGGCCATCCGGAGATCGCGGGCATGCTGGGCCGCACGCCGGCGGCGGTCCGCCAGCTCGCGGCCCGCGCGCGCCGCCACGTGCACGCGCGCCGCCCCCGCCACCGGACCGAGCCGGACGTCCACGCCCAGGTCACCGAGCGCTTCGCCGCCGCCGCGCTCGGCGGGGACCTGCGGGCGCTGCTGGAGGTGCTGGCGCCGGACGTGACCCTGTGGACGGACGGCGGCGGCAAGGGGCCCGCCACCAGCCTGCGTCCCGTGCACGGCCGCGACCGGGTGGCGGCGCTGTTCGTGTCGGTCGCCGCGACGCTGCCCGACGGCGGGCTGGACATCCGCTACCGGCGGGTGGCGGGCGACCCGTGCGCGCTCGTCTTCTCCGGCGACAGCCCGCTGGCCGTCGTCGTCGTGGACCTCACGCCCGACGGCGACCGGATCGCCGGCATCTATTCGGTGACCAACCCCGACAAGCTCACCGGGATCCGCCGAACCTGACGCGCCGCCGGGTCAGCGCCCTCGGCATGCTGCGCGCATGATGAGGTCGGAAAACAGCGAAGGGGCCGACTTGGATAGGGTCGGCCCCTTCGCGTTTACTGCCTCAACCAGGCGCGGAGGATGGGGGATTTGAACCCCCGAAGGGTTGCCCCTTACACGCTTTCCAAGCGTGCGCCCTCGGCCACTAGGCGAATCCTCCGCCGACGAGCTTACCGGACTCGGCAGGGTCTCGGGACCACCATTTCGTGGCAGCGAGCACTGCCGCATGTGGATAGACTGTCCCCGGACCCCTCGCGCGGCGTCATCCTGTGAACCTCCCCAGGGCCGGAAGGCAGCAAGGATAAGCGGGCTCTGGCGGGTGTGCGAGGGGTTCCTTCGTTGGGAAGCCCCTCGCAGGCGGGATGGTCGCATGAGCCTTGCGCTTTACCGCAAGTACCGACCCGGGACCTTCGCGGAGGTCAAGGGTCAGGAACACGTCACAGACCCGCTGCGGCAGGCGCTGCGCACCGGCCGCATCAACCACGCCTACCTCTTCAGCGGGCCCCGCGGCTGCGGCAAGACCTCCAGCGCGCGCATCCTGGCGCGCTCGCTCAACTGCGAGAAGGGCCCGACCCCCGACCCCTGCGGCGAGTGCGAGTCGTGCGTGGCGCTCGCCCCGACCGGGCCCGGTCACCTCGACGTCATCGAGATCGACGCGGCCTCCCACGGCGGCGTCGACGACGCGCGTGACCTGCGTGAGCGGGCGTTCTTCGCCCCCGTGTCGGCGCGCTTCAAGATCTACATCATCGACGAGGCGCACATGGTGACCCGCGAGGGTTTCAACGCGCTGCTCAAGCTCGTCGAGGAGCCTCCGCCGCACCTGAAGTTCATCTTCGCGACGACCGAGCCGGAAAAGGTCATCGGCACGATCAAGTCGCGCACCCACCACTACCCGTTCCGGCTGATCCCGCCGGCGACGCTGCGCGCGCTGCTGGAAGAGATCCTCACCGCCGAGAACGTCCCGTTCGAGCCCGCCGCGCTGCCGCTCGTCGTCCGCGCGGGCGCCGGTTCCGCCCGCGACTCGCAGTCGATCCTCGACCAGCTCCTCGCCGGCTCCGGCGACGACGGCATCACCTACGCCCGCGCCGTCTCCCTGCTCGGCTACACCGACGGCGACCTGCTCGACGAGGTGGTCAACGCGTTCGCCGCCCGCGACGGCGGCCAGGTCTTCCAGGCGGTCAACCGGGTCGTCGAAGGCGGCCACGACCCCCGCCGCTTCGCCTCCGACCTCCTCGAACGCTTCCGCGACCTGGTCATCCTGGCCAACGTCCCCGAGGCGGCCGCCAACGGCCTGCTCGACCGGCCCGCCGACGAGCTGGAGCGGCTCGTCCAGCAGGCGGCCTCGATGGGGCCGGCCGAGCTGACCAGGGCCGCCGAGATCTTCAACGCCGGTCTCACGGAGATGCGCGGCGCCACCTCGCCGCGTCTGCTCCTGGAGCTGATGTGCGCCCGCGTCCTCCTCCCGGCGGCCGAACAGGGCGAGGCCGCCCTGCTGGTCCGCCTGGAGCGCCTCGAACGCGGCAGCGCCGTCGCCGGCATGGCCGCCCGCTCGGTCCCGGCCGCGTCTCCGTCCGCCGGGCCGCCTTCGTCCGGGCCCACCGCCACGGGGCACCCTTCGTCCGGGCCCGCGGCTTCTGGGCCGGGGGCCTACGGGCCTGCGGCTTCTGGGCCGGGGGGTTCCGGGCCCGCGGCCCACGGGCCTGGCGCTTCTGGGCCTGCCGCTTCCGGGCCTGCCGCTTCTGGGCACGCCTCGTCCGGGGCTGCGGGGGCCTCGTCTGGTCACGGTGCTTCCGGGAGCGTCGGTACGGGGCATGCCGGTGGTGGTGTGCCCGCGGCCTCGCAGGCGGGAGGGCCGGGCACCGTCGCGACGCCGAGCGGTCAGGCGCTGGACGGGCCTCACCCGGCCCGGACCGGTGGGCCTGTGGCCGACGACTGGCCCGAGACCGTTCGGCCGGGCTCCGGCTCGGGTGCTGCTCCCGCGTACGGTGGGCAATCCCAGAGCGGCGGCCAGGAGCAGGGTGGTCCGGCTCATGGTGGTCCCCAGGCTTCCGGACAGGCGGGGGCTGCGCAGTCGGGCGGCGGTACGGCGGCGTTGCAGCAGCAGTGGCCCGCGGTGCTGGCGGCGCTCAAGCAGCGCAGCATCGTCGTGTGGGCGAACGTCAGCACCAACGCGCAGGTGGTCGGCGTCGAGGGCAACCTGGTGACGCTCGGGTTCACCCAGATCGGCGCGATGAAGAACTTCACCGGCGGCGGCAAGGACGCCGTCGTGGCCACGGCGCTCGCCGACGTGCTGGGGGGCACGTGGCGGGTCGAGGCCGTGGTCGGCAACGGGCCTCCGCCGTCTCGTGGGACCCACTCCGGGGGTTCGGGGCCTGCGGGCTCTCCGGGAGGAGCCGCTGGGCCGTACGGGGGTTCCCAAGATTCTTGGGGTGACGCCGCCGGTTCCCCTGGCGCCCATGCCTCCGGCGGTACGCGGCCGTCCACCGGCGGCCCCGGGGCGGGAACGCCTGGCACGGATGGCCACGCGGGCTCCGCGACGCACGGTGCTGAGGGTCGCGCCGGTGCCGGGATGCCCGACGCTGGCGGGCACGCGGGCGCTGCGGATGGCCGCGCGGGCTCTGGGATGACCGCTGCGGATGGCCGCGTGGGCTCTGGGATGACCGGTGTGGATGGCCGCGCGGGCTCTGGGATGACCGGTGTGGATGGCCGCGCCGGCTCTGGGATGACCGGTGTGGATGGCCGCGCCGGCTCTGGGGTAACCGGTGTGGATGGTCACGCCGGCTCCGGGGCGACCGGTGTGGATGGCCGGGCGGGCTCCGGGGCGACCGGTGCGAATGGTCACGCCGGCTCTGCGGCGCATGGCGCCGGAGCTGGGACGGACGGTCGCGTCGGCTCAGGGCCGGGCGGTGCCGTGGGTGCCGTGTCGTCTGGACAGTTCGCGGAGGCTGGAGGCGTTCAGGCGGCGGGCGGTGCGCAGGGCGGGTCCCAGCAGCGGCCGACGACGGACGAGTCCTGGCCGTCGGCTCCCGACGAACCCGGCCCTGGGTCCCCGCCTGGGCCGGATCCGTCGCAGGCGGCTCCCGCCGGTGTGATGACCGGGACCGGGCTGGCTGCCGCTCGTTCGGCGGCCAGAGCGGCGGCGCAGGCGGGCCCCCGGGTTCCGGCCGCCAGGCAGGGAGGCGGTTCGGCCGGGTGGCCCAGCGCCATCCCCAAGCGAGGCAGCGCTCCCGACACGGATGACGTGGACCCGCTGAACGACGCCGACGCCGACGTGGACGAGCTCTCCGGGATGGCTCTCCTGCAACGTGAACTGGGCGCCCAGGTCATCGGCGAGATCGACCACTCCTGACAGCGAGCCGCCAGCCCTTCCCGAGGGCCGACCTCCTCCGATACCGCACTCCCGGCCGTAAGGGACCGGTTGCCGTACGGGCGGCACGTCGGAGTTGGGACCGCTCGGACTTCCTAAGAGGGCCGCTTCGGGTGCGTCTTCCCGATGCTCGCGTTCGTACGGAAAGGGACCGGTTGCCGTACGGGCGAAGCGTTGGAGCTGGTGGCCGATCTGACCTTCCAGAGGGCCGCCGGTCGAGCTTCGGATGCGTCTTCCTGATACTCGCGTTCGCGGTCGTACGGAAGGGTCGGTAGCTGTACGGGCGGCACGTCGGAGCCGGTAACCGGTCCCACCTTTCACATGGCCGCAGGTCGGGCTTCTGGATGCTTGTACTCCCGGTCGTACGGGCGCGGCGTGTTTGTGATTCGGCGCGGGGCTTGCCGTGCGGGCGGAGACGGCAAATGGGGCCGCGCGGGGGTCGTGGGGTGAGTGCCGCGGGGGTTCTCAGGTCTGAGGTGGGTGACGGCCGTGCGGGGAGTGTTCGGGGGGCGGGCGGCGGGATGTGACTTCAGTGAGCGCCGTAGGGGTTCCGCGGTGTGTGAGGAGTCATGGGGCGCGCAGGCGGGCGCGGGCGGCGGCGGCGCGGGGGTCCGCCTGGGGGAGGCTGGAGGTGAGGCGTTCGAGGAGCTGGAAGTCCTCGCGGCCGTTCATCGTCTGGGCGTATGTCCACAGGTCCTCGGGGGCGCCGCGTTGGAGGAGGCAGGTGCGTACCAGGACCTCCAGTTCGTCGCGCTCGCGGCGGATCTCGGGGGACTCGGAGCGGGCCAGCAGGGGGCCGGGGTAGGCGCGGGCCACCAGGGAGGCGGGGTGGTCGGCGGCCAGGAGGCGGCGCAGGTCCAGGAAGTCGGCCTCGACGGGGCAGGCCAGGTGGTAGGGCTTGGCGTCGATGGGGACGTCCAGCTGGGTGCGCAGCCGGTGGATCTCGGCGCGGATGGTGACCGGATTGCCGAGGTCGCCGTACAGGTGGAAGGAGAGCTGCTCGGCCGTGAGGCCGCGCGGGTGGAGCGCCAGGATGGCGAGGATCTCGGCGTGGCGGAGGGACAGCAGCACCTTGCGGCCGCCGACGATGGCCGTCGGCGGGCCGTCGCCGAGGAAGGTGAGGGCGAGCGCGGCGGGTGTGGAGGCGGTGTTGGAGGTGGCGCGCAGCAGGTAGCCGTCGGAGAACGGCTCCAGGAGCGCGATCCGCCCGTCGCGCAGGATCATGCGCTCGCCGGTGACGGGAAGCTGGAGGCGCGGCCCGAGCTGGCCGCCGGGGTCGCCGGCGATGACCCGGCCGCCGGCGGAGAGCAGCACGGCGGGGCGGGCGCGGAGCGACTCGTAGCGGCGGCGCAGGGAATCGTCGTGGTCGCGCATGCGGAGCGCGAGCTGGGTCTCGGCCAGCTTCGCGGTGGCGGCCACGAGGGCGACGGTGGCGGGGTGGAGGCTGGGCGCGGTGCCGCTGACGTCCACGCAGCCGAGGAGCTGCCCGGTCTCCGGGTCGGTGATGGGGGCGGCGCTGCAGGACCAGACGCGCAGCACGCGCATGAGGTGCTCTTCGGAGTAGACGTGAACAGGCCGCCTGAGCGCGAGCGCGGTGCCGATGCCGTTGGTGCCGGCGGCCTCCTCGGCCCAGCGGTAGCCGCCGGCGAGGCCGACCTCGTCGGCGCGGCGCATGGTGGCGGTGTGGCCGTCGCGCCACAGGACGCGGCCCTCGCGGTCGGTGAGGACCATGATGTGCTCGCCCTCGTCCGCGACCGTGCGCAGGGTCTGCTTGATGAGCGGGAGCAGGGGCCGCAGGGGGTGGGTCTCGAACGCGTTCTTCACCTGCCCGGGGTCGTGGGCGGCGGGCGCGCCGGGGGCGTCGGGGTCGATGCCGGCGGCGAGCGAGCGGCGCCAGGAGTCGCGGATCAGCTTGCGCGGGCCTGCGGGAACCGGGGCGGCAGCGGTCACCACCTCGTGCGCGGCCTGCAGACGGCGGGAGTATGCGTCAAGGTGAGCGTAACTCATCAGCCACTCCAAGTAATCGTCCCCTAGGGGGAGCATCCGCGTTGGGGTGCCGCCCGCGCAAGCAGTTCAGGGGATTGCCGAGGGTGATTGAACGATAGCAACGTGTGTGCAACGTCACTGCCGCTAGCGTTCCGGCGTACCGCGTCGGCGTGGTGCGGCCGCTCCGGTCGACGCGATTGGCCGGGTCCCGGACGCTGGAGGGGGGCCGGGACCCGGCCAAGAAGATGTCCGGATTCACGGCCCGAGAGCGAAACACCTGCAAGCCTCCAGTACATGCCGAGGCCCAAACACCGTAGGCTCGTGGCAGTCAAGAACGCGGAGCCACGAGGAGCGCACGACGGTGAACCCAGGGGATGTCAACCTGCAGCAGCTGCTGGAGCAGGCCCAGCTCATGCAGCAGCAGCTCGTGAGCGCCCAGCAGGAGCTCAACGACGCG
The DNA here is from genome assembly GCF_044458265.1 of Nonomuraea sp. NPDC050478. NCBI lineage: Bacteria > Bacillati > Actinomycetota > Actinomycetes > Streptosporangiales > Streptosporangiaceae > Nonomuraea > Nonomuraea sp. NPDC050478. The sequence continues at coordinate 1,125,460 of NZ_JBITHT010000001.1, forward strand.
CAGATCGAGGGCTCGGCCGGCGGCGGGATGGTCACCGCCGTCGTCAACGGCTCGGGCGAGCTGCTGGAGCTCAAGATCGATCCGAGTGTCATCGATGCCGGAGACGCGCAGGACACTGCCGACACGATCGCCGACCTGGTGATCGCCGCCGTGCGCGACGCCGTCAGGGCGGCCGGCGACCTGCAGCAGGAGAAGCTCGGGCCGCTGGCCCAGGGGCTGGGCGGCGGCGGCCTCGGCCAGCTGCCAGGGTTCTAGCGATGTACGAAGGGGTCGTCCAGAATCTGATCGACGAGCTGGGCCTGCTGCCCGGCGTAGGTCCCAAGAGCGCGCAGCGCATCGCCTTCCACCTGCTGGCGGCCGACCCGGCCGACGTCAAGCGGCTGGCGCACGCGTTGCTGGAGGTCAAGGAGAAGGTCCGGTTCTGCCGGGTGTGCGGCAACGTGGCCTCCGAGGAGGAGTGCCGCATCTGCCGCGACCCGCGCCGCGACACTCACGTGATCTGCGTGGTGGAGGAGTCGAAGGACGTCGTCGCGATCGAGAAGACGCGCGAGTTCCGCGGCACCTACCACGTGCTCGGCGGTGCCATCAGCCCGATCGACGGTGTCGGCCCCGACGACCTGCGGATTCGCGAGCTCATGACCCGGCTGGCCGACGGCCGGGTGACGGAGCTCATCCTCGCCACAGACCCCAATCTCGAGGGTGAGGCGACGGCTACCTACCTTGCCCGTCTGGTCAAGCCGATGGGTGTGAAAGTGACACGACTGGCCAGCGGTCTGCCCGTGGGCGGTGATCTCGAGTACGCCGACGAGGTGACCTTGGGCCGCGCGTTCGAAGGACGGAGGCTGCTGGATGTCTGACGAGTGGGGAGCGCTGGCGGAGGAGATCGCCGGTCACGCGCAGAACTACGTCGACGGCCTGGCGAGGGTCGCGGGCGGCGAGGGGGGCGACGCCATCTGGTCGCTGCTCCTGGTCGAGGTCGCCCAGGTGAGCCTGGCGGGCGCCAAGCTCGGCGCCAACCGCGACGTGATCCTCTCGGGCAACTACGAACCGCCGCTGAGCGAGGATCCCGACATCGACGGGGTGCGCACGGCCCTGGCCGAGCGGCTCGGCCCGGTCGACGACTACGCCGAGGTGTTCGACCCGTACAAGGACACCGGGGTGACTCCCTACCGTCTGTCCGACGACCTGACGGCGGTGGCCGCCGATCTCATCCACGGACTGCGCCACTATCAGGCGGGCCGGCCGCACGAGGCGCTGTGGTGGTGGCAATACTCCTACTTCAACACCTGGGGCAACCACGCGGGCGCGGCCATGCGCGCACTGCAGGCCCTGGCCGCGCACTCGCGGCTCGACGTGGCGGAAGAGGTCACGACCGGGTAGGTGTCCACATAGTGGTTGGCACATCAGTGGCATGAGACGTCCCAAGTAGACTGGGCTTTCACAGTCCAGATCGGGAGACTCTCGTGGCACTCGTTGTGCAGAAGTACGGTGGTTCGTCCGTTGCCGACGCGTCCTCCATCAAAAGGGTGGCGCAGCGCATCGTCACGACGAAAAAAGCCGGCAACGACGTCGCCGTCATCGTCTCCGCCATGGGTGACACCACCGACGAGCTGCTCGACCTGGCCGAGCAGGTGTCGCCGCTGCCGCAGGGCCGCGAGCTCGACATGCTCCTGACCGCGGGCGAGCGCATCTCGATGGCGCTGCTGGCGATGGCGATCGCCAACCTCGGCCACGAGGCGCGCTCGTTCACCGGCTCGCAGGCGGGTGTGATCACCAATTCCACCCACGGCAAGGCGCGCATCATAGACGTGACGCCGAGCCGCATCCAGGAGGCCATCGACCAGGGCCACATCGCGATCGTGGCCGGCTTCCAGGGCGTCTCGCAGGACACCAAGGACATCACCACGCTCGGCCGCGGCGGCTCCGACACCACCGCGGTCGCGCTGGCGGCGGCGCTCGAGGCCGACGTGTGCGAGATCTACACCGACGTCGACGGCATCTTCACCGCCGACCCGCGCATCGTGCCGGCCGCCCGCCGGATCCCGCGCATCTCCTACGACGAGATGATGGAGATGGCGGCCTGCGGCGCGAAGATCCTCCACCTGCGCTGCGTCGAGTACGCTCGCCGTTTCGACCTGCCGATCCACGTACGCAGCTCGTACAGCAACAAGGAAGGCACGTGGGTCGTCTCCGACCCCTACTCCGAAGGAACCGAGATGGAGCAGCCGATCATCTCCGGCGTGGCACACGACCGGAGCGAGGCCAAGATCACTGTTGTCGGGGTCCCCGACAAGGTCGGTGAGGCTGCCGCGATCTTCAAAACCCTGGCCGACGCCGAGGTCAACATCGACATGATCGTGCAGAACGTCTCGGCCGCTGCGACGGGCCGCACCGACATCTCCTTCACGCTGCCGACGGCCGACAGCCAGACGGCGCTCACGGCGCTGAAGAAGATCCAGGCCCGGATAGGGTTCGAGTCGCTGCTGTTCGACGACCAGATCGGCAAGGTCTCGCTGATCGGCGCGGGCATGCGTTCCCACCCCGGCGTCACGGCCACGTTCTTCGCGGCTCTCGCGGACGCGGGGGTCAACATCGAGATGATCTCCACCTCGGAGATCCGGATTTCCGTGGTCGTCGGGCAGGACGACGTGGACTCGGCGGTCGCCGCCGCCCACCACGCCTTCGACCTCGACGTCGACCAGGTCGAAGCCGTTGTGTATGGAGGTACCGGACGATGAGCAGACCCAATCTGGCCCTGATCGGCGCGACCGGTGCCGTGGGCACCGTCATGCGCGACATCGTCTCGTCGCGTGACGACGTCTGGGGCGAGGTCCGCCTGGTCGCCTCCCCGCGCTCGGCGGGCAAGGTGCTGCGGGTCCGCGGCGAGGACGTCGTCGTGCGGGCGCTCGCGCCCGAGGTGTTCGACGGCATCGACATCGCCATCTTCGACGTGCCCGACGAGGTGTCGGCCGAGTGGGTGCCGATCGCCGCGGAGCGGGGCGCGATCGTGATCGACAAGTCCGGCACGTTCCGGATGGACCCCGACGTCCCGCTGGTGGTGCCGGAGGTCAACCCGCACGACGCGCGCCGGCGCCCGCGCAACATCATCTCGACGCCCAACTGCACCACGCTGTCGATGATGGCGGCCATGGGCGCCCTGCACGCCGAGTACGGCCTCCAGGAGCTCGTGGTGGCCTCCTACCAGGCGGTGTCCGGCGCCGGCGTGGCGGGCTCGGCCAGGCTCTACGACGAGGTCGAGGCGCTGGCCGGCGACCGGTCGATCGGCCAGGCGGCGGGCGACGTGCGCAAGGCGCTGGCCAACAAGCTGCCTGACGACTCGCCGTTCCCCGCGCCCGTCGCGTTCAACGTGGTGCCGTGGGCGGGCTCCTACAAGGACGGTGGCTGGGCCTCGGAGGAGCTCAAGCTCCGCAACGAGTCCCGCAAGATCCTCGGCATCCCCGGCCTGAAGGTCTCCGCGACCTGCGTCCGGGTGCCGGTGATCACCACCCACTCGCTGGCGGTGCACGCGCGCTTCGAGCGCGAGATCACGGTGGCCGACGCGCACCGGGTGCTGGAGGCGGCGCCGACGGTGGTCCTGATGGACGACCCCGCCAACGGCGTCTTCCCCACTCCGGCCGACGTCGTCGGCACCGACCCGACCTATGTCGGCCGGGTCCGCCAGGCGGTCGACTTCCCCAACACGCTCGACCTGTTCGTCTGCGGTGACAACCTCCGCAAGGGCGCCGCGCTGAACGCGGCCGAGATCGCGGAGCTGGTCGCCGCCGAGTTCTGACCGAGCGGCCGGGGTACGGGCCCGTCACCTGAAGAGGATGTCCCAGTGGTCGCCCTCGTCGGCGAAGACGGTGCCTGACGGCGAACGGTACAACCGGGCGCCGTCACCCCGCACCCCGGCCGGTTCGGCGATCTTCTTGATGTAGCGGTCGATGCACTTGTTGTGCCCGATGTCGAGCTTGTGGCCGCTGCCGTGGCTGAAGCGGCCGGGCGCGTGCCCGGTCTCGGTGCCGCCGGTGACGGTGACGGAGCAGCCGCTGCGCTTCTTGAGCTGGACCATCCGCTGCACGGTCGCGGTGCGTACGGATTCGAGCGAGGTGCAGTGGCGGACGTGCCGGTTCGCGCAGCCGCCCGACGAGGTCCAGCGCAGGCCGGCCTGCTTGAGCCAGCGGGTGGCGTGGCTGTGCGACAGGTGCATGGTCGCGTACCTGGGCTTGACCCGGGCCAGCTTCACGCGCCGTTTGCCGCGGCTGTCGGTGCCCTCCAGCGCCTCGTGGGCCCGGGACCGCCAGCCTGCTTCGTAGTCGTGCCACCTGGTCCTGTGGGCCGGTGGGCCCGCGCGGTAGCCGGACCAGCCGATGTCCCGGACGTGCCGTCCGGCTTCGCGGATCCGGTGCGCGGCATGCTCGTGGCGAGGGGCCAGCGAGCGGGCGCCGCCGTACGTCCAGTCCAGGCCGTCGTTTCTGTTCTCGAGTGAGTCGATCCAGCGGGGAGCCTTGAACGCGTCCTCGATGCGAATGATCGGCACCAGCTCCTCTCCCAGGTCCTTACCGGGAGGGATCGGAGTGGCTGAGGCGGCGGTGGCCATGGCGATTATGGAAGTTTCTATAGCAAAGAGCGCGACCACGCAGAGCCGCACTGTCCTACGTATCCACATGTCTGTGCCTTTTCGCGGAATAGCCCTTCCGCTGGAATCATCAATCCCACGGTTCACATGAGATGACCCCTGTCTCAGCGGCATCTTTGCCCTGTGTCTGCGATCACCGTGCGGGTTCATGACCTAACCCCGCATCAAGCCGTAAAGTGACGAACGTGGCCGAAGCCCGAAACCGAGGATCGGAGAGCACCCGGGAGGTCATCGTCGCGACGGCCCTCAGGCTGTTCCGGGAGCGTGGCTTCGAGGCGACGACGATGCGGGCCATCGCCGCCGAGGCCGGGGTGTCGGTGGGCAACGCCTACTACTACTTCGACAGCAAGGAAGCGCTTGTCCAGGCGTACTACGACCGCGCCCAGGCCGAGCACGAGGAGGCCTGCGCGGAGTTGCTGGCCACCGAGCGCGCCTTCGCGGCCCGCCTGAGTGGCGTGCTGCGGGAGTGGGTACGGGTCTCGGAGCCGTACCACGCGTTCGCCGTCAAGTTCTTCAAGCACGCGGCCGAGCCGGCCAACCCGCTCAGCCCGTTCAGCGCCCAGTCCTCCCCGGCCAGGGAGGCGTCGATCGCCATCTACCGTCAGGTGGTCGAGGGCGCGGCCGACCGCATGGACGCCGAGCTGCGCGAGGAGCTGCCCGAGCTGCTCTGGTTGCTGTCGATGGGCATGGTGCTGTTCTGGGTGCACGACACCTCGCCGGGGTGCGCGCGCACGTACCGGCTGATCGAGGTGACCGTGCCGCTGGTCGACCGGCTGGTGGGGATGTCACACCTGCCGGGGCTGCGCGGCATCACCAAGGACTTCATCGCGGCGATGCACGAGCTCAGGGCATAGGCGTACCACATACCGATTGGTATGGTGCGGTGCATGACGCAGAACTGGGGCATGACCATCCCCTTCTACGACCGTTCGCTCGCCGCGTCGAAGGAGCTGATCGAGGAGCTGCCGTCGCTCGGTTACACCGATCTGTGGTCCGCGGAGGTGAACGGCGCCGACGGGTTCACGCCCCTGGCCCTGGCCTCGCAGTGGGCCCCGGGAACGCGGCTCGGCAGCGCGATCGTGCCGGTCTCCACGCGCGGCCCCGGCCTGCTGGCGATGTCCGCCGCGACGCTGGCCGACCTGGCGCCGGAGCGGTTCGTGCTGGGCATCGGCTCGTCCTCGCCGGCCATCGTGGAGCGCTGGAACGCGATGGAGTTCACCAAGCCGTACGCGCGCACCCGCGACACCCTGCGCTTCCTGCGGGCCGCCCTGGCCGGCGAAAAGGTGTCGGAGACGTACGAGACATTCGCGGTCAAGGGGTTCAAGCTGGAGCGGGCGCCGAAGGTCGCGCCGAAGATCGTGCTCGCCGCCCTCCGGCCCCGGATGCTCCGGCTGGCCGCCGAGGAGGCCGACGGCGCGATCACGAACTGGCTCTCGCCCGACGACGTGCGCAAGGTCCGCGCGGAGGTCCGGCCGGAGACCGAGCTGATCGCCCGCCTGTTCGTCTGCGTCAGCGAGGACGCGGACGCGGTACGCGAGCGCGGGCGCTGGATGCTGGCCAGCTACCTCACGGTGCCCGCCTACGCGGCCTTCCACGACTGGCTGGGCCGCGGCGAGCAGCTGCGCCCGCTGCACGAGGCGTGGGCCGCCGGCGACCGCAAGGCCGCGCTCCAGGCCATCCCGGACGAGGTCGTCGACGCGCTCATCGTGCACGGCGACGCGGCCACCTGCCGGGCCAGGATCCAGGAGTACGTGGACAACGGCCTGGACACGCCTGTGCTGGCGCCCATCCCCGGCGAGACCCCGATCGCCCAGGCCGTCCGGGACCTCGCGCCGAAAGCCTGATCGTTAGGAACCAATCCCCGTGGGTAACACGTTATGTCGTGAAACCGGGGTAAGGGGATCACATGAAGCCGAAACCAGCACGCGCCGCCGCGGTCTATCGGACGTACCGCGAAGTGAGCAAGCCGGGCTCCCCGTCCTTCATGACGAGAGTGCGGGCGATCCCGCGCATGATCGGCGACGTGATGCGCGGCCGGTACGACGGGCTCGGCAAGGGCAAGCTGGGGCTCATGGCGATGGGCGTGGTCTACATGATCTCGCCCATCGATCTGGTGCCCGACTTCCTCGTCCTGATCGGGGTCGCCGACGACTTCGGGGTGTTCCTGTGGCTGATGGCGTCGCTGCTCGGGGAGAGCGGCCGCTACGTCGACTGGGAGCAGCGCAAGGTCGTCACCGGGCACGTGGAGGCCCGGCCGCAGGAAGGCTAGATCTCCTCCATGCGCAGCCAGGCGCGTGACGGGAGCGGGTGGCCGAACAACCGCGCCGCGTTCCCGTACGCGACCCTGGCGATGTCGGCCGGCGGCAGCGGGCCGAGGTTGCGCGCCACAGCCTTCTGCGTGTCGGGCCACGTCGAGTCGGAGTGCGGGTAGCCGCTCTCCTGCAGCACGTGGTCGAGGCCGACCGCGAGCCGCACCCCCGAGAGCGCGTGGTCGTTGAGCGTGCCGAAGAAGAAGTTGCGGCGCAGCACCTCGCTGGGCTTCAGCCCGCCCTCCCACGACGTCTCGCCGCCCGTCACCGGGTGGTCGAGCGCGTAGTCGGCCCGATCGGCCAGCATCGGCAGCCAGCCCACCCCGCCCTCCACGATGAGGATCCGCAGGTTGGGGAAGCGCAGCGGCAGCCCGGACCACAGCCAGTCGGCGCACGCGAACATCGCGCCGGTCGGCATCAGCGTGGTGATCGCCTCGATCGGCGTGTCGGGCGACGGCACCGGCGACCAGCTCGACGCGCCGGTGTGGAGGGCGACCACGGTGCCGGTCTCCTCGCAGGCCGCGAAGAACGGATCCCAGTGGCCGCTGTGGATGGACGGCAGCCGCAGCCGCGTCGGGAACTCGGGGAACACCACGGCCTTGAAACCGCGCGCCGCGTTGGCCCTGATCTCCTTGGCGGCCACGTCGGGGTCGGGGAGCCAGGGCAGCTGCAGGCCGATGATGCGCTCGGGGAAGGTGCCGGCCCAGACGTCGATGTGCCAGTCGTTGTAGGCCTTGACCAGGGCCAGGCCGAGCTCCTGGTCACGGGTCCTGGCGAAGGCCATGCCGGACTGGCCCGCCACCATGCCGGGGAAGCAGAGCGCGGCCCACACGCCCGCGGTGTCCATGTCCTTGACGCGGGCCTCGATGTCGTAGCAGCCGGGGCGCATGTTCTCGAACCTGACCGGGTCGAGCGTCCACTGCTCGCGCGGCAGGCCGGCGCCGACGTCGAGCCCCGCGCAGGGATAGGTGGCGCCTCCATAGCGCCACACCTGGTGACCGGCCTCGGTCTCCACCACCTTCGGCGCGACGTCGGCGAATTTCTCCGGCACCCGGTCCTCGAAAAGGTCGGGGGGCTCGATCAGATGATCGTCGGCGGAAATGATCACGTAGTCGCGCCGCCTCGGCTCTGGGTCGGGAAGCAGCGGCGTAGTCACGCAGGTAACCGTACGACGGCTGGATAACGTGGAACAAGCTGCGAGGTCTCTAATTGCGATCTGCTGTGTTTGATTGGCGATCCTTCGGATCGCCGGCTCGTCGCTCAGACCCGGCGCCTTCCCTCGTCGCTCAGTCGCTGTGCTTATGGCGATCCTGCGGATCGCGGCTCGTCGCTCAGACCCGGCGTCTTCCCTCGTCGCTCAGTCGCTGTGCTTATGGCGATCCTGCGGATCGCGGCTCGTCGCTCAGACCCGGCGTCTTCCCTCGTCGCTCGGTCGCTTCGCTCCCTCCCTCCTCAGTCCAGACACCGGCGCTCCTCGCGGGGCTCCCTCCCTCCTCAGTCCAGGCACCGGCACTGCCCGTCAGTTGGTGAGGAGGTGTTGGCGGAGTTCGGTGAGGGCGTCGGGGGTGAGGTGGAGGGTTTTCGTCGCGTATGACTCTATGGAGTTGTGGCGGGCGCGTAAGTCGGTGAGGAACAGGCGCATGGCTTCCGCCGGGGCCAGGCCGAAGCCGGGCCAGAGTGTTCCGTCCGGGTGGCGGGCCGTCCAGTCGGCGATGAAGCGGTCGGTGGCCAGGCCGGTCAGGGCGTAGTCGGTGACGATGTCGTCCTCGGCGACGCCCAGGAGGGACAGCACGATCGCCAGGAGGAGGCCGGTGCGGTCCTTGCCCGCGGCGCAGTGGACGACGACGGGCGCGCTGTCGGCGCGGCAGATCGTCTCCATGGCGGTGCGCAGGTTGGCGACCCCGTCCTCGGTCACCTCCAGGTAGCGGTCCGCCAGGTAGCGGGCGACGCCCCGGTCCTCTTCGTAGAGGGCGAAGTCCCAGCGGCGGCCCTCGATGGGCAGGTTGTGGTAGGCCAGCCCGTGCTCCTCGGGGACCCGGCCGTACTTCTCCGCCTCGAAGGGGTTGCGCAGGTCGATGACGGTGCGCACGCGCAGCGCCCGGAACGTGTCGAGGTCCTCGCCGGCCAGCCAGCCGAGGGAGTCGGCGCGGTAGAGGCGCTGCCAGCGGACGGACCGGCCGTCGGCGGTGGCATATCCGCCAACGTCACGAAAATTGTGGATGTTGGCGAATTTGATGTGCCGGATCACGTCCAACACCTTAATCGGCGCGGACTTCCTCCGGCTCGGGTACGGACTCCTGCGCCTTCCTGTCAGCCACCTCGCGCCTGATGAGCAGGACCCAGCCGCCGATCGCGATGCCGATGAAGAGCCACCACTGCACGCCGTAGGCGAGGTTGAGCCCGCCGCCCGCGCCCACGTCGGGCTCGGTCACCGGCTCGGGGGCGGCGGCGCCCGCGGGCTCCTGCCCGGTCAGCTCGACGTACCCGTCGAGCAGGGGATACGGCAGGGACCGGCCGATCGAGGCCGGGTTGATGAGCAGCACCTGCCGGGGCGGCAGCCCGGACCGCTCTCTGATGCCGCTGCCGGCCTCGGTCTCGCTCGGGCGTAGCCTCCCGGTGACAGTTACCTCACCCGTGGGCGGCGGCGGCACCGCGGGATACTCGTCGGCGGTGGCGCCCGCCTTGACCCAGCCCCGGTTGACCAGAACGGCGTGGCCGCCGCCGATGGACAGGGGAGTGAGCACGTAGTAGCCCGGCCGCCCGCCCTGCGGCCGCCGGCGCACGACGAGCTCCTGCTGGGGGTCGTACGTGCCGGTGACCGTGACGTTCTTGAACCGGTCGGACTCCTTGGCCGGCCGGCCCGGCTGGACGAGGGTCTCCAGGGGCACCGGGGCGCTCTCGATGTTGCGGGTGACCAGGTCGCTGTTGGCCGAGCGTTCCTCGAAGCGCCCGAACTGCCACTGCCCCAGCAGCACGAAGGCGGGGATCACGAGCAGCACGACGACGTGGAGCGCGATCCACCGGGGTGTGAGCAGGAACCGGTACACGCTTCAAGGGTAGGCACCGCGGCGGGTGGTCCCGCACGCGGCTCAGGCGGTCTTCCGCGCAGCTCCCGGCAGCGGGGTGACCTCGCTCGGGCCGGCCACCTCGTGGCCTTCGGCGCACCGGAAGTGCTGCTCGACGAGGGCGCCGCAGTCGCGGTGGGAGAGCAGCACGGGCGGCCCCTCCTCGCCCGTGAGGTACTTGTCGCCCCAGTGCATGAGCGCGACCAGCAGCGGATAGAGGTCGCGCCCCTTCTCGGTCAGCCGGTACTCGTCGCGTTGCCGCTGGCCCGGCTCGCGGTAGGGGACCTTGCGCAGCAGCCCTTCGTCGACCAGGCGCGTCAGCCGGGCGCTGAGCACCTGGCGCGGCGCGCCGGTGTTGGACTGCATGTCGGCGAACCGTCTCACGCCGCTGAACGCCTCACGCAGCACGAGGAAGGTCCATTTCTCCCCGACGACGTCCAGGGTGCTCTCGATCGAGCAGTTGTTCACCCGGAAAGGCACGTTCATGCCGCACATTCTACCTGAGTTCAATTGACAGACTCAGGTCTGCTGAAGCAAGCTGAGTTCATGTCTGGAACTCAGGGGGAACCTCCGTGCGGCGTGCTGATCCGTCCGGCCGTGAGCGACGACGCCGAGCGCGTCCGGCGCTTCCTGACGGGCCTATCCCTGCACACGCAGACCCTGCGCTTCTTCGCCGGCGTCAGCCGTCCGGCGGCGAGTCTGGTGTGCGCGCTCATCGAGGTGAACGAGACCAGGGACGCGCTCGTCGCCGTGCTGGAGGGAGAGATCGTCGGCCACGCCATGAGCTACCGGGGCGGCCAGACCGACGTGGAGATCGCGGTGGTGGTGGCCGACCAGTGGCAGGGGTTCGGGCTCGGCCCCGCGCTGATCGACACGCTGCTGGCCAGGGCGACCGTGCGCGGGGCCAGCACCGTCGGCATGGACGTGCTCGGTGACAACCGCAAGGTGCTGGGCATGATCCGCAGGATCTGGCCGGGCGCGCAGATGAAAGTATCCGCCGGATCGGTGGAGGTGACCGCTATGATCCGAGAGGCCCAGATATTTGCGGAACAAGGTTCTGGTGGCTCACCATTGACAGTGTGAAGAGTGCCAAGAACGGACGCGACGGCCGGACCCGGATCATCGAGGGGGCCCTCCGCCGATTCAGCCAGGATGGGGTGTCGGCCACCACCCTGGCCAGCCTCCGTGACGAGAGTGGTGTGAGCGTAGGCAGCTTCTACCACCACTTCGCGAGCAAGGAGCACGTCTTCGGCGTGCTCTACGCCGAGACGCTCCGGGCCTACCAGCAGGAGTTCGTCGCCGAGCTGAGGCGCCACGACGACGCCCGCGACGGTGTGGAGGCCGTGGTCGCCTTCCACATGCGCTGGTCGGGCGAGCACCCCGAGCGGGCGAGGCTGCTCGTCAGCGAGCGCCCGCCGCGCAAGCAGGAGCCGGGCGGCGCCGAGGTGGCCGAGGCCCGGCGCGAGTTCTTCCGCCAGGTGTCCGACTGGTGGCGGCCGCACATGAGGAACGGCATGCTCCAGCCCGTCTCCCCGACCATGTGCTACGTGCTGTGGCTCGGGCCGGCGCAGGAGATCTGCCGGCTGTGGTTCGCCGGCGCGCACACCCCGACCGACGAAGAGGTCAAGGGCCTGGCCGAGGCCGCCTGGCACAGCCTGCGCCAGCGCGACGAGGACTAGCGGTCAGGCGGGCTGCCGCACCCGCGTCCGCACCCTCCAGCTCGCCGCGTCGAGCGAGATGTCCAACCGCAGCTCTCCCCGCTGCCGGCGCAGCCCCGGCACGCGCACGCGGTCCTGGACGTCGAAGCGCCCGCCGCGCGAGTAGCCGAACCCGAGCTCGCCGGGCAGCACCCGGAGGTCGTCGCGGTTGCCGCAGTGCGGGCACGTCCACGACACCAGGTCCAGGCCGCGGTTGTAGTCGGAGCAGGCGGCGAAGTAGTCGTCGGGCACGAAACGCGCCTCGCAGGCCAGACAGGGGATGAGCACGGGATCCGCTCCTCTTCGAACGGCGGGGGAGAGCATCCAAGAGATACCCCGCCACACTTGTGCCTCGCTTGGAGAATGCTGCGGTATCTCGTAACAGTATGATCACTGACAGTATCGGATCATGCGTGTTGGTTCACGGTGAAAGGATGGTGTCGTGGAACGACTGCGCGATCATCTCCTGGAGACCGGTTACACAGTGGACGGCGTGCGCGACCGGCTGGGCGACGTCGCGGCCTCCGCGCTCGCCCGCGAAGAGCTGGTCCCGGCCCTGCGCGCCACCGCCGACGGCGACCCGCTCGGCGCGCTGATCCGGCTCTGGTGGCTCGGCGTTCCCGTCGAGGCCGCGAGCCTGCCGGCGGTGGTCCTGGAGTCCGGGCTGGTCAGTGCCGACGGCGACACGGTCCGCGCCGACGTGCACCTGCAGCCCTGGGAGAGCGACGGCTACGTGGTCTCCGACCGCAAGGTGCGCCCCGGCGACCCGGCGCTCCGCCCCGACCACGTGGTCGGCGCGGGCGGCGCGTCCGCCAACCTCGCCCAGCTCGTCACCCGCCGCCCCGCCGACCGGGCGCTCGACCTCGGCACCGGCTGCGGCGTGCAGGTGGTGTCGCTCGACGGCCGGGCCTCTCACGTGACGGCCACCGACGTCAACCCGCGGGCGATCGAGCTGGCCCGGCTCAGCTGGCGGCTCTCGGGCGTGTCCGGCGTGGACGCCCGCGTCGGCTCGCTGTTCGAGCCGGTCGCGGACGAGCACTACGACCTGATCGTGGCCAACCCGCCGTTCGTGATCTCTCCGGGCGGCACGCTGACCTACCGCGAGACCGGCGCCGGCGGCGACGCGTTCTGCCGCGATCTCGTACGGGAGACGCCGCGCCATCTCAGCCCCGGCGGCCAGGCCCACTTCCTGGCCAGCTGGCTGCACGTGGAGGGGGAAGACTGGCGCGAGCGGGTGGGCGGCTGGCTGCGCGAGGGCGGCTGCGACGCCTGGGTGGTGCAGCGCGACGTGCAGGACCCGGCCGAGTACGTCGAGCTGTGGCTGCGCGACGCCGCCGAGCAGGGCACCCCCGGTTACACCGAGCGCTACGACCGGTGGCTGGCCTGGTTCGAGGAGCACAAGGTCGAGGCGGTCGGCTTCGGCTGGATCAGCATGCGCAACTCCGGCACCCTCGACCCGGTGGTCCGCGTCGAGCAGCTCACCCACCAGGTGGCGCTGCCGGTCGGCGACTACGTGGACGGCGTGCTCGACGCGATCGCGGCCGCCCACCGCGTGCGCGACCTGCCGTCGGTCCGGCTGCGCACCGCCGACGGCCTGCTGGACGAGCGCGTCGGGCTGCCCGGCGCGGAGGACCCGATGCGCATCGTGCTGCGCCAGACCACCGGGCTGCGCCGCACCCGCGAGGTCGGCACGGTCGAGGCGGCGCTGGCCGGCGTGTGCGACGGCGAGCTGGCGCTCGGGCCCCTGCTCAACGTCATCGCCGAACTGGTCGGCGACGGCGGCGCCCCGCAGACCGAGGCCATCCGCCCCCTCATCGCCGAGGGCTACTTCCTCCTCTGACCGCTTCGCCGGAGGGCTGCGATCCGGCGTTGATCGGCTGTTGACCGGCGCCGTGGAAACTTCTGACCACGACGCGGCCCTGGGGGGTTCGAGGACCGTGTCGGGTCCGGCCGGTCGCCGTTGTGAGGCGGCTAGCCGCCGCGCGGAGCATCCGGATGACCGGGCCCCCTAGCGACGCGCGGTGGTCAGGCGGCCGGCCGGGCCGCCGATCCACCTGTACGGACCACGGGGGTTCGTGACTCCCAAAGGACAGCCTTGTTTAACCATGTGTGGATGACACGTCTGGACGACGAGCTGTACTCAGGACTCGACGACCTTCCCGCCGGCCTTCCCGGCGACGGGGACGCTGTCGAGCAGGCTCCTGACGTCGCCGGCCTCGGGAGCGCCGAGCCGGGTGAAGATGGCGAGGGCCCCACGTAGGCACTCGGCGCTCCTGGCCGCGCTGCCCAGCCCCTTGAGCGCGCGGCCCAGCACCGTGAGCGACAGCGCTTCCCCGTACGGATGACCGATCTCGCGGGAGACGACCAGCGCCTGCTCGGCGTGGCGCACCGCGTCCTCGTAGCGTTCGGCGGCGATGAACGTCTCGGCCAGCCGCGAGCACACCCGCTGCTCCCACACCCGCTGCTTGCCGGCCCGGAAGAAGGCCAGGCACTCGGCGTGGTGGTGGACGGCCTCGGTCAGCCGGCCCACCCGGGACAGCACGATGCCGAGGTGGTAGCGGGCCCTGGCGGTGCCGGCGCCGCTGCCGATCTCGGTGAAGATGGCCAGGCCCTTCTCCGCCGCCGCGATGGCGTCCTCGGGCCGGCCCAGGCCGAGATGGTCGCGGGCCGAGTAGCTGAGCACCAGCGCCTCGCCCGCAGGCACGCCGTTCTCCCGGTACCAGCGCATCGCCGCCTCGAACCAGGCCAGCGCCTCGGTGTGGCGGCGCTGCCGGCCCACCACGACGGCCAGCGCGTTGAGCACCTCGCCGGTGACGATCTTCTCCCCGCGGGTCGCCGACAGCTCGTGGACCCGGGTGAACTGCTCCTCGGCCTCCGGCAGCCGGTTGCCGGCGAACAGCACCCGGCCGAGCACGTACCGGGCACGCAGCTCGCTGCCCCGGTCGCCGAGCCGGAGCGCGGTGGCCAGCACGGCGCGGGTGCCGTGGTCGAACTCGCGGGTGTGGGTGCCGGACTCCAGCAGCGGCTCCATGGCCACCAGCAGGTCGCCGGCGGGCAGCAGCTGCTCGCCCGCGCGGGCGGAGGCGGCGGCCTGGTTGATGGTGGCGAACAGCGCGTCGCCCTCGACGATCAGCCAGGCGACGGCCTCGTCGGCGGTGCCGAACGTGCGCCCGCTGCCGACCACCACCAGGTTGTCGGAGATCATGCTGCCCTCGTAGGCCAGCCGGTGCGCCGACTGGGTCGAGGCCAGGTAGAAGCCGAGCAGGCGGCGCAGCGCGAGCGTGCGCGCCTGCTGCCGCTCGGCCCTGTCCAGCTCCCGCCGGGCGAACAGCTTGAGCAGGTCGTGGAACCGGTAGCGGCCGGGCGCGGGCGCTTCCACCAGGCTCGCGTCGACCAGCGACTCCAGCACGTCCTCCGCCTCGATCGCGGTCATCGACAGCAACGCGGCCGCCGCCCCGATCGAGATGTCCGGCCCGTTGGGCAGCGACAGCAGCCGGAAGGCGCGCTGCTGCGTCTGGTCGAGCTGGCCGTAGCCGAGCGCGAACGTGGCCTCCACGGCCAGGTTGCCGACCCGCATCTCGTCCAGCCGGCGCTGCTCGTCGGCCAGCCGGGGCACCAGCGAGGCGACGGTCCACGACGGGCGGGCGGCCAGCCTGGCCGCGACGATCCGCACCGCCAGCGGCAGGAACCCGCAGGCGGCGACCACGTCCATGGCGGCGCCGTGCTCGGCCGCGACCCGCTCGGGCCCGGCCACCGCGGCGAACAGCGACAGCGCCTCGTCGGGCTCCATCACGTCCAGGTCGACGAGCCTGGCCGAGGGCAGGTCGGCGAGCTTGGACCGGCTGGTCACGATCGCCGCGCAGCCCGGTGAGCCCGGCAGCAGCGGGCTGACCTGCGAGGCGTCGCGGGCGTTGTCGAGCAGCACGAGGATGCGCCGGTCGGCCAGGATCGACCGGTAGAGCGCCGACCGGTCGGCCGGGCTCTCGGGGATCACGTCGGCCGGGATGCCCAGCGCGCGCAGGAACGAGCCCAGAACCGACGTGGGGTCGGCCGCCTCGTCGGTGTAGCCGCGCAGGTCGGCGTAGAGCTGGCCGCCGGGGAACAGGTCGCCGGTGGCGTGCGCCACGTGCACCGCCAGCGTGGTCTTGCCCACCCCGCCTATCCCGCAGATCGCCACGACCGGCACGCCCTCGGCCGACGACTGGGCCGACAGCAGCGAGCGCAGCCGCCCGGCGACCTCCTTGCGCCCGGTGAAGTCGTTGACGGCCGCCGGGAGCTGGGCGGGCCTGGGAAGTTCGGGCGCCGGCTCCTCGTCGGGCTCGGGCGCGTCCTGCCCGGCCTCGGCGGCGGCCCCGTGGGCGGGCGCGGCCGGGGCGGCCAGGGTCGGGTCGGCGGCCAGGATGCGCTGGTGCAGGGCGGTCAGCTCCGGCCCCGGCTCGACGCCCAGCTCGTCGATCAGCGCCTCGCGCGTCTCGGTGAACACGTTGAGCGCGTCGCCCTGCCGTCCGCACCGGTAGTAGGCGAGCATCAGCTGGGCGCGCAGCCGCTCGCGCAGCGGGTGGTCGGCGGTGAGCGCGATCAGCTCGGCCACCACCGCCGCGTGGTCGCCCAGCTCCAGGTCCACGTCCATGAGCGCCTCGACCACGCCGAGCCGCCGCTCGACGAGGCGGTCGCGCTGGTGCTCGGCGTACGGGCCGACGGCTCCGGCCAGCGGCTCGCCCTCGAACAGCGCGAGCGCGGCCCTCATCTTCTCGGCGGCCTCGCGCGGGCGGCCGCTCTTGCGGGCGGACTCGGCCGCCGCGATGCCGCGCTCGAACCTGGTCAGGTCCAGGGCGTCGGCCGCCAGCCGCAGCGCGTAGCCCTTGCCGACGGAGGTCAGCAGCTCCGGGCGCGAGCGGGCGGGCCGGTCGGGTTCCAGCACCGTACGCAGCCGGGAGACATAGGTGCGCAGCGCGCCCAGCGCGCGCGGCGGTGATTCCTCGCCCCAGATGGCGTCGATCATCTCGGTGGGGGTGACCGCCCGCCCTTCCTTGAGCAGCAGCATGCCGAGGATGGAGCGCTGCAGCGGGGTGCCGAGGTCGAGCTCCTGCCCGTGGCGCCAGGCACGGACGGGACCCAGCACGGCGAACCGCAGCCCGCCCTCGACTCCCTGACCAGCCATGCCGCCTGTCCCCACAGCAATGGAACGAATTGGTACCAAATGATAGATCCAACCTCAGCCGGCACCTAGAAAGGAACCCATTCCTTCATTCTCGCGTTGATCCGGCTTTGATTCCCCGTTGAGCCCCACGGGCGACCCTTCAGACAAGGACGGTGTGGCCCGCGGGGGCGGCCGCATCGGGAGCGCATATCAGCCGAGACGTCGGAGGCCCCGCCCTGGGGGGACAGGGCGGGGCCTCCGCATGTCTGAAGGGGGTCAGGAGACCAGGGCGGGGCGCGTCAGCGACAGCTCCGCCAGGCCCAGGGCCAGATGGTCCAGGCTGGCCTTGATCCACGGCAGCCGGAGCGGGTCGGAGCTCTCCAGCGCGGCCATGCGCTCCTCGTGCGTATCCCCGTACAGGAGGCTGACCGCGACGCGGACCCGCGCGGCGGCCGGGTCGTCGCCGAACGCGTGGCCGGGCAGCACGCCGATGCCGTGCGTGTCGAGCAGGAGCCGGGTGATCTCCGCCGAGCCGCCGAGGCCCAGGTGGCCCAGGTCGGGGTAGAGGTAGAAACCGCCCTGCGGGGCCGGCACGGACGCGCCGATCGCCAGGAACCGGTCGCGGACGGCGTGCGCCACGGTGCCGTGCAGGCGCCCGCTGCGCGCGATGCGCTCGGTCAGCTCGGGCGGATCGGTGAAGGCGTAGACGGCGGCCTCCTGCACCGGCGCGGCCGGCGCTGACCAGATCTCGCTGGCCACGGCGAGCAACCGTCCGCGCAGGTCGTCGGCGCCGTCGGGGAGCCTGGCTACGCCGATCCGCCAGCCGCCCAGCGCCAGGCTCTTGCTGAGCCCGGTGGTGATCAGCGTGCGCTCGGGCGCGAGGTCGGCGGGCGAGGTGTACTCCTGGCCGGGATCGTGCAGCAGGTCGCGGTAGATCTCGTCGGAGATGACGTAGAGGTCCAGCTCGCGGGCGACCTCCACCAGCCGGCTGATGGTCCGCCTCGGCGCGAGCATCCCCGTCGGGTTGTCCGGCAGTGTCACCAGCACGGAGCGTACGGTCCTGCCCCGCGCGCGGGCGCCGCGCACGGCCTCGGCCACCAGGTCGGGATCCGGCACGCCGCCCTCGCCCGGCGGCGGGGGCAGCAGGATCGGGCTGGAGCCGACCAGATCGGCCTGCGCCGCGTAGCTGACCCAGCTGGGCATCGTCAGGACGACGTCACCGCCGATCGCCAGCAGCAGCCCGTACAGCAGCGACTTGCTGCCGGGCCCGCAGACGACCTGCTCGGGGTCGGTGATGAGCCCCCGTCGAGTCCAGTAGCCCGCTGCCGCGCCGCGGAGTCCGGCCGCCCCCGCGACCGGCCCGTAGCCGTTGCGATGGGATGCGGCGGCCAGCTGCTCGCGCAGCGCCGGGTGGACGGGCAGACCGGCCTCACCGAAGGCCAGGTTCAGCACGCGTTCCCCGGCGCGTCGTCTTCGCTCGATGTCCTCGTTCGCCGCCAGGGTGGCAGACAGAGTCACAGCCATGTTTGTCACGTTCCCAGGGTGGTTGGATGAAGGCATCAGTACAAGCGAGGCTTGTTGTGGGTAGGCATAAGGAAGTCTGATGCTTGATCTGCGGCGTTTGATGTTGATCTGCGAGTTCGCCCGCCGGGGCAGCATCGCCGGGACCGCCGAATCCCTCGGCTACAGCCCCTCCGCGGTCTCCCAGCAGCTGGCGGCGCTGGAACGCGAGGCGGGCACCGCCCTCATCGACCGGACGGCCAGAAGCGCTGAACTCACCGACGCCGGACGGCGGCTCGTGGCCCACGCGGAACGCATCCTTTCCATGGTCGAAGAGGCGGAATCAGACCTGTCGGCCCACGCGGGGAGTCCCGCCGGGCGCGTCGTGGTCACCGCCTTCCCCACAGCGGCGGTGGCATTCGCCCCGGCGCTCGCCCGCTCCCTCCGCCGCCACACCGAACTCACGCTCCGCCTGCGGCAGAGCCGGTCCGGACGGGGAATGCGCGAGGTGCAATCGGGTGAGGTGGACATCGCCCTGGTCGACGACTGGTACGGGCGAGCCGCCGACAGCGACAACCTGCGCGTCTTCCCGCTGCTGTCCGACCCGCTCGTGCTCGTGGTGCCGCGCAAGCACCGGCTCGCCGACCCGGAAGTGCCGCTCGACCTGCGCGAACTGCGCGACGAGCCGTGGATGGCCACCCCCGACGGCGAGCCGTCCAGGCTGGCGATGGACCGGCTGCTGATGGACGTGGGCGGCACCAAGCCGGTCCCGTGGGAGTTCGAGGGCCTCGGCACGATCCTGTCGCTGGTGGCCAAGGGCATCGGCATCGCCGCCGTGCCCGCGCTGGCGCTGGCCGCCGGGGTGCGCGGGCTGTCGGTGCGCGACTTCCCCGGCAACCCGGTGGCCCGCGAGGTGCTCGCCGTCGCCCGCGCCTCCAGCGTGAACCGGCCCTCGGTCTCGGTCACGCTGCGCGCGATCCACGTCGCGGCCCGGCTCATCGCCGCCGACCTCGCCGCCGTACAGCTCGCGGCCCGGTAGCCTCTGGGGCCATGCCGCCCTCGTACGACATCGAGCACCTGCTGCTGTCCCAGCCGAGCATCCGCACGGTCGCGGGCGTGGACGAGGTGGGCCGGGGCGCCTGGGCGGGCCCGGTCACCGTCTGCGCCGTGGTCGCGGGCGACGGGGAGCCGCCGGCCGCGCTGACCGACTCCAAGCGGCTCACCGCGGCCAGGCGCGAGGCGGTGGCGGCCGAGCTGGAGCCGTGGGCGGCGGGCGTCGGCTTCGGCGAGGCGTCCCACCTGGAGATCGACGAGCTGGGCATGACCGAGGCGCTGCGCAGGGCGGCCAGGCGGGCGCTGGAGGCGCTGCCGGTCAGGCCCGACGCGGTGATCCTCGACGGCAAGCACGACTACATCGGCCCGCCCTGGCGGGTGCGGCTGGAGGTCAGGGGCGACGCGGCCAGCGTGTCGGTGGCCGCCGCGTCGGTGCTGGCCAAGGTCCGCAGGGACGCCCACATGGCGGCGATCGGGTTCGCGGAGTACGGGTTCGCGGAGAGCGCCGGCTACCCGTCGCCGCTCCACCAGGAGGCGCTGGCCAGGCTCGGGCCGACACCGCATCACCGGCTTTCCTGGTCGTACCTCGACGACCTGCCCGCGTGGCGGCACCTGAAGCGACACCGGGATCCAGCCGTGGGGGAGGGGCAGGTCAGCCTCTTCGGCTGACATCATCGGAGAGGTGCGCATCGGCATCTTCCTCATCGCGGCCGGCTTCCCCGGCCGCGAGCCAGGGCAGGTCCTGGCCGACACCGTCGACCTGATCGTGGCCGCGGAGCGGGCCGGGTTCGACGAGGCGTGGATCGCCGAACACCACTTCATGTCCTACGGCGTCTGCCCGTCGCCCACCACGCTGGCGGCGGTGGCGACCGGCAGGACCTCGCGCATCGGCCTCGGCACCGCGGTGAGCGTGCTGTCCACGCAGCACCCGATCGCGCTGGCCGAGCAGGCGGCGATGCTCCACCACCTGTCGGGCGGCCGGTTCACGCTGGGCGTCGGCAGGGGCGGGCCGTGGGTGGACCTGGAGGTGTTCGGCACCGGGCCGGCGCGGTTCGAGCGCGGCTTCCCCGAGGCGCTGGACCTGCTCACCGCCGCGCTGTCGGGCGGGCCGGTGAAAGCCGGCGGCGAGTTCTTCGCCTTCCGTGAGGTGAACCTGGTGCCCGCGGCCCGGATGCGGCCCGTCGTGGCCTGCACGTCCGGGGCGACGGCCGCGCTGGCGGCCGACCGGGGCCTGCCGATGCTGCTCGGCATGCACGTCGGGGACGCGGAGAAGGCCGCCATGGTCGGCGACTACGCTCGGCGAGCCGAGGGGACGGGCCACGCCGCGGCGGGCCCGGGGCACGTGGCGGCGGCGGTGGCGCACGTCGCCGACAGCACGCCGGAGGCGGTCGGGGAGCTGAAGCGGGCGATGCCCGCCTGGCTGGAGCCGGGGCTCGCCGGTTACGTGCCGGTGGACGGCCGGCCGCGCCCGCCCAGGGACGTCGGCGCGTACGTGGACCTTCTCACCCGCATCCACCCGGTCGGTTCACCGGAGCTCTGCGTGGAACGGCTGACCCGCACGGCCGAGGCGACCGGCGTCGAGAGGTTCCTGCTCATGGTGGAGGGCGCGGGAGACCGGGAGCGGGTGGTGGAGAACGTCCGGCGGCTGGGCGCGGAGGTGCTGCCGCGCCTCCGGTAGGCGGGTCGCCCACCGGAGGCGCGCGGAGCTAGCAGTCGACGAGCTCCGGCTTCTGGTTGAGGATCTGCGCGCGGGGCGTGACGAACTCGCGCAGCGCCTCGCCGGCGGACGGCGCGAACACGGCCACCCGGTGGCAGTTCTGGAAGGCGAGCCGAACGCCGAAGTGACGCTCCAGGGCACCGCGCATGGCATCGCTGGCCAGGCAGCGCAGGAGCTCCCCGCGCGCCTGCTCGTCCGGCGGCGGCACCTGGTTGTCGGCGAACTCGGCTCCGGTCTTGTCTCGCTGCTCGACCAGCTCGCTGATCACCGACCAGGCGTAGGGCAGGGAGTCGCGCACGCAGGCCACGAAGGCCGCGTCGTCGACGTTGCCCGCACGGGCCCGGTCGAGCAGATCGTTCGGAACGGTCAGCGACATGCTGTCTCCTTTCAGAAGAACATCGCCTTTTGACGCTAGGTGAGCATCTGGAAACGCTCCAGATGGCTGGAGGGGGACAGTCGTGTGGTCAGGGCCCGTAGACGAAGCCGGGGTCGATCTGACCGGTGAGGTCGACGCCGGTCTTGGCGTTGGCCCACGCTCTGGCGTTGCGCAGGTGGAACTCGGCCGCCTGCCTGCCGAACCGCGCCCAGTCCTTCTCCTGCTCGTCGAGGTGCTTGAGCAGCACGGCGAGCGCGTCGGAGTTGGCCGGCTCCAGGTCGTCGAGGGCGAACGCGCGGCCCTGCTCCATCGCGCGCACGGCCCCGGAGTGTTCCATCCAGGTGAGCAGGCCGGAGCCGACGTGCTCGCGCAGGAAGTCGACGTCGGACGGGCCGTGCACCTTGTTGCCGACGACGGCCAGGGCCACGCCGTAGTCGGCGGCGTAGTCGCGGTACTGCCGGTAGACGCCCACGCCCTGGCGGGTCGGCTCGGCGACCAGGAAGGTCAGGTCGAAGCGGGTGAACAGGCCGGAGGCGAACGAGTCGGAACCGGCCGTCATGTCGACCACCACGTACTCGCCGGGACCGTCGACCAGGTGGTTGAGCAGCAGCTCCACCGCGCCGACCTTGGAGTGGTAGCAGGCGACGCCCAGGTCGTCCTCCTCGAACGGGCCGGTGGCCATGAGCCTGATGCCCTCGGAGGTGGTGACCGCGTGCTCGTAGGCGGCGAGCTCGCGGAAGCGCAGGAGCCGGGAGCCGCGGCCGGGCGGGGTGGTCTTGACCATGGCGTCGGCCGACGGGATGCGCGGGTTGTCGCCGCGCAGCAGATCCTTGATCTCGCCGAGGTGGGCGCCCAGTGGCTCGGGCGGCCGGTCGAGGCCCAGCACCAGCGCCAGGTGCTGGTTGATGTCGGCGTCGACGGCGACCACCGGGGCTCCCCGGCTCGCCACGTATCTCGCGAACAGCGCCGACAGCGTGGTCTTGCCACTGCCGCCCTTGCCGACGAAGGCCACTCTCACGGTTTGTCCCTCCTGATCACGATTATGAAAACCGTTTCCACTGTCGCGTCCTCATCATGCCACAGGAGCCGGCGCCGGGAGTGGCGATCGAGCGTCATGTCGGGGCGGTGACATGCGGAAAGAGTGTCGATATGACCGCGATATGGCGTAATGCTCGGAAAAGCCGGTGCAGACGGTGTAACTTCCGCTGTGGTCCGGATGCCGGGGGGATCCCGGTGTGAGCGCGCCCGCACGCGCAAGAGGCCAGGTCAGGATCGCTCGATGTATGCGTCCACGAGGAGCGGGCAGCAAGCAGCCGGGCCGAATCATGCCGGGAGTTGAGCATGGGCGAGGAGACAGCGCTGAGCTGCCCCATCACCGCTGACCTTGGCCTGCTTCGTGAGCACGTGCGCGCCTTCGCGAGCGCGGCGGGGCTGTCCGGCTCGCGGCTGGACGACCTGGTGATCGCCGTCAACGAGGCGGCCGACAACGTGCTCGAACACGGCGGCGGATCCGGCAGTCTGGACGCCTGGGCCGACGACCGGGGCATCTGGATCGACGTGGCCGACTCGGCGGGCACGCTGACGGCCGGCGACCTCTACCGGCAGGGCGCCGACCCGCCTCCGGCGGCGTCGCGGGGCTATGGTCTCTGGATCATCCGCAGGCTCTGCGACGAGGTCGTCGTCGAACGGTCCGGCGACCGTTCCCTGCTGCGCATGCACGTCGCCTACCCCGTGCCGCGCGCGGCCGCGGGCGAGACGAAGACGGCCGGCGCGGGCGCGCCGCCGGGAGCGCCCCTGGCCTGACCGTCAGCCGCAGGTCTTGTCGAGGGTCACCGGGCCCTCGGGGGACGCGGTCGGGCGGGCCGCCTGGGCGGCGGGCGCGGGCGTGTGCGCCACCGGGGTGAGCGCCTCGTTGACCTTGTGCCTGATGAACCGCCAGTCCGGGTAGGCGGTGTTGATCAGCGGGGGGACGAAGTTGAGACTCTTGATCGGGTTGTCGCGGACCTTCTGCGCCAGCTCGACCAGGGCGGGGAGCAGGTCCTGCGGGACGTCCGTGGAGATCGCCCGCTTGGTGGCCGTGGCCAGGCCGTCGAAGCTGTTGAGCAGCGTGACCGGGTCGGCCTGCCTGGCCACCGCGTTGATCAGGCACTTCTGGCGGCCCATGCGCACGTAGTCGTCGCTGTCGGTGCGGGAGCGGCCGTACCAGAGCGCCTCCTCGCCGCTCAGGCGGCGGGTGCCCGCCGGTAGCAGGCCCTCGCGGTACTTGCCGTACACGATCGGCTCCTCGACGGTGATCCGCACGCCGCCCACGGCGTCGATCATCTCGGCGAAGCCCTTCATGTCGACCATGGCGTAGTAGCGGACCGGGATGCCCAGCACGCCGCCGACCGTCTCCTTCAGCAGGGCCGGGCCGCGCTGCCCGTCCGGCACGCCCGGCACCACCTCCGGATGGTTCTCGGCGTACTGGAAGACCTCGTTGAGCAGGCCGGGGGAGTCCAGGCCGTCGCCGGTGAAGCCGTAGGGGAACCTGGCGCGGGCCGGGCCCGCGGGCATCGGCACCTCCTCCAGGTTGCGCGGCAGGCCGAGCAGCGTGGTCGCGCCGGTCGCGGTGTCCACGCTGGCCACGGTCATGCTGTCGGTGCGCACCCCGGGCCGGTTCGGCGCCGAGTCGGCACCGATGAGCAGGAAGTTCACCCGCTGCGTGCCGCTCCACGGGTCGTCGGCCACGACCGGGCCCATGTTGCCGGCGAACAGGTGGTGCACCAGGTCGCGCGACACGTACGCCATCCGCGCCGCGTACGCGGTCGGGGCCAGCACCAGCGCGCACAGGGAGACGGCCAGGCCGGCGGCCAGGGCGCGGCCCGGCATGCCCGACGCGGCGGGCCGTACCAGCATGTACGACCAGATGATCACGGCCGTCCAGGCGATCGCGACGGCGGCCAGGATGAGCGCCAGCCCGGTCATCCACCCCGGCTGGACGGCCAGCGACAGCAACTGGGTGCTGAACGCGGTGAGCACCGTAAGGATCGCGGCGATCAGTACGATCTGCACCGACATGAGCACGAATGCGGTGCGATGCCGCTGCGTCGCCAAATGAGCGACGCCCCACAACAGAGCGGACCCCAGGGTCAGCCCGAGGCTGGAACCGAGTCCGAAGCCGCGCTTCCTACCTCTCATGCCTGGTCAAACCCCCTGGTGTCCGCAGATCTCTCCAACGCTAATGAGCTTTGCGGCCGATTGACCTCACCTGATGACACGAAACACCAAACATGGGGTCAAGAGATTCTTTGCGTTATAACGTCCATGTGGGTGATGGACGCGGAAAGTACGGTTTGGACGCACCCTGGGCGTTGACCGGCCTCATACTCGGGACGGTCCTGCTGGTCGCGCTGGCCGCCTTCTCGTTCGTCACCGGGATCCTCGTCACCGGTGTGGTCTTCACCAGCGGTGCCGTCTACACGCTCGCCAGCGCCGCCAGCCACCTCTACACCACCCGGCGCGGCAGGTTCGCCGTGTGGGGCGAGGAGCTGGACCGGCTCGAAGGCGGCGAGGACGTGCTGGACCTCGGCTGCGGGCGCGGCGCCGTGCTCCTGCTCGCCGCCCGGCGGCTGTCGTCAGGCCGGGCCACCGGCGTGGACCCGTGGCGCTCCACCGGCGAGCCGCTCACCAGGGCCAACGCCGAGGCCGAAGGCGTCTCGGAACGCGTCGACCTGGTCACCGCCGATTTGCACGAGTTGCCGTTCGGCGACGAGCGGTTCGACGTCGTCGTGTCCGCGCTCGCCCTGCACCGCGTCCCCGGCGCCGCCGGGCGCGAGCAGGCCCTGCGCGAGGCGTACCGGGTGCTGCGCCCCGGCGGGCTGCTGCTCGTCGCGGACGTCAGGCACGTGCCCGCGTACGAGGCCGTCCTGCGCGGGCTCGGCGCGCGCGACGTGCACAGCCGCGACCTGGGCCGGCGGTACTGGTACGGCGGGCCGTGGGCGAGGACCCGCATGGTGGAGGCGCTGAAGGTTTGAGCGCCGGTCGCCGGGTAACCCGAGGTGCTCATGAGCGATGTCGAGACCGGCACGATCACCACCAAGGTTCCGGCGCGCCTGGACCGGCTGCCCTGGTCCCGCTGGCACTGGATGATCGTCATCGGCCTCGGCACCGTCTGGATCCTCGACGGGCTCGAAGTCACCATCGTCGGCAACCTGTCCGCCCAGCTCGCCAAGCCCGGCAGCGGCCTGGACATCTCCCAGGAACAGGTCGCCGGCCTCGCCGCCGCGCTCTACGTCGCCGGAGCCTGCTCGGGTGCGCTGTTCTTCGGATGGCTGACCGACAGGTTCGGCAGGAAGAAACTGTTCATCATCACGCTGCTCGTCTACCTGGCGGCCACGCTGGCCACCGCGTTCTCGTTCAGCGTGTGGTGGTTCTTCCTGTTCCGCTTCCTGACCGGGTTCGGGATCGGGGGCGAGTACGCGGCCATCAACTCCGCGATCGACGAGCTCATCCCCAGCAGGCACCGCGGCCGGATCGACATCCTCATCAACGGCAGCTACTGGCTCGGCGCCGCCGGAGGCGCGCTGCTGACCGTGCCGCTGCTGAACAACCTGCCCGTCAACATCGGCTGGCGGGTCGCCTTCGGGCTGGGCGTGGTGCTCGGGCTGGCCATCCTGCTCGTGCGCAGGCACGTACCGGAGAGCCCGCGCTGACTCTTCATCCACGGGCGCGGCGACGAAGCGGAGAAGATCGTCCAGGGGGTTGAGCGCGAGGTCGAGAAGGAGGTCGGCGCCGCCCTGCCCGAACCCCGGCAGGCCATCACCATCCACACGCGCAAGTCGATCGGGTTCATCCGGATCGCGCACACCATGGTCGCCCTCTACCCCACGCGGACCGTCCTGGGGCTGTCGCTCTTCATCGGGCAGGCGTTCCTCTACAACGCGATCACCTTCGGGTACGCGCAGATCCTGTCGACGTTCTACGAGATCGACACGCACACCGGCTACTACTTCGCCGTCATCGCGGTCGGCAACTTCCTCGGGCCGCTGCTGCTGGGCAGGCTCTTCGACACCGTCGGCCGGGTTCCGATGATCTCGGCGACCTATGTGGGGTCGGGGGTGCTGCTGCTGGGGACCGCGTGGCTGTTCAACGAGGGGATGCTGACCGCTGTGACGCTCACGGCCTGCTGGTCGGCGGTGCTCTTCGTGGCCTCGGCGGGGGCCAGCTCGGCCTATCTGACGGTGAGCGAGATCTTCCCGATGGAGACCAGGGCGATGGCCATCGCGTTCTTCTTCGCCATCGGCACGGCGGCGGGCGGCATCGCCGGGCCGCTCATCTTCGCCAAGCTGGTGTCGAGCGGGGTGCCGGGGGACACGGCGCTGGCCTTCGCCATCGGGGCCATCCTCATGATCCTGGCGGGGATCGTGGAGATGATCTTCGGGGTGAAGGCGGAACGGCGCGGCCTCGAAGACATCGCCGCCCCGCTCTCCACCGCCTCCCCGTCTTGATCAGTTGGGCAGCGCCGCCGTGAGGTCCACCTCGACGAGCTGCCCTGAGAAGCCGAGCTGGGCGACGCCGAGGAGGGTGCTGGCGGTGGTGAAGGCCGGTGCGATCACCGAGTCGTTGAGACGCCGCCAGGCGGAGCCGAGCACGGAGCTGTCACCGCTGACCACGTAGATCACGGATCGTACGACGTGCTCAGGCCGCGCGCCGGCCGCGGCGAGGGCGGCGAGGGCGTTGGCCGCGACCTGGTCGATCTGGGCGTCCAGGTCTCCGGGGCCGACAATGGCGCCGGTCTGGTCGAGCGGGCACTGGCCCGCGAGGAACGCCGTTCGGCCGGCTTCCACGATGGTGACATGGTGGTAGCCGGGGGTCTTATGTAGTTCGTCGGGATTGATGCGCTTCATCATGATGCTTGAGTCTGGCCGGATCCCGGCTCGTCCGCACCGCAATATCGCGCCGCGGCCCCCGCCCGCGTGGCGCGGGTGCGGGCGGGGGCTCGGTGCGTCAGCAGAGGCGGTTCCAGTCGATCGCCTTGCCGGCGGCGGCCTTGATCAAGCGGCACGCGATGGCGGCCAGTCCGCCCGTGTAGCCGCCGACGATGGTGCAGACCGCCATGCCGAACAGCTGGTAGACCGCGTACACGGCCCGGGCCTTCCAGCAGTTCAGCGCCGCGATGGCCACGTCGTCCCGTGGTACGGCGGGTGACGGGGGTATCGCCTCGATCTGCTCGGCGCTGAGTCCGGCCGCCAGCTCGTCCAGCAGGGCTTCGGCGCCGTCGCCGAACTGCGCCAGGACCTCGGTCACGGCCGGGTTCTCCCGCAGCGCCGCCTTCTTGTCTTCCTCGGTGTGGAGTGTCACGTCGTTCTCCCCGGTGTGGTGGTGTCAGGCGCCGGTCGGCGCCTCGGCACTCAGGTAAGCCGGGCGGCGGGGGTGTCCAACAGCGCGTCGGACGGATTCGGCCGGACTCGATCGCGCCGGGACGTCCGGCGGTCGGCATCGGACGCTCTCGGTAATTGCTCTTACACTTGGAGTCACTTGGTGGACATCCCTTGGTCGGGAGAGGGCAAGGTTCTGCGCGACGATGAACGAGAACCCCAAAGAGGGCCCAGATCTTCGGTCTGTCGATCAGGCGCTGGAACGGGTGGGCTCTCACGCGGAGCTGGTGAGGGTGCTGGCCGAGCAGTTCGCCAGGGCCGACGTGTCGCTGCGCGAGCTGGAGTCGCGGGCCGACCGGGCGGGCGGGGCCCGGCTTCCCCGGGCGACGTGCGCCGACATGCTGGCCGGGCGGCGTTTCCCCAAGAAGGCGGTGATGCTGGCGTTCCTGCGGGCCTGCCGGGTGCCCGAGCAGCAGATCCCGGCATGGGAACGGGCGTGGGAGCGGGTGCGGATCACCCGGATGGCCATCGGGGAGGACCGCGAACCTCCCGCCGGCGCGCCGCTCGCGGATCAGGGGACCGCCGTGGCGGTGACGGTTCGCGGGTCCGGAGGAAGCCGGCAGCGGGCCGTCCTGCTCGCCGCACTCGTGGCGGTCGTGGTCTCGGGCGCCGTCATCGCCCTGTCGGTCAGGTCCCGCCACGGCGTGCCCGAAGACCTGCCCGTCCGCACCATGGACCCCGGCCACCTCGTCACCGACGACGGCCGCGCGTTCCCCCGCGGCGGGTGGAGCCGGTTCACCGTGACCGTCGATCCCGCCCACACCGCCGTACGGCTGATCCGCCGCCTGGACGTGGGCGTCGCCCTGCAGCACGCCACCATCACGGTGAACGGCCGGCCGGCGGCGGAATGGCGGCCGCTGCTCGGCGAGAGCACCTACAAGTGGCGGGACCAGGTCGTCGAGCTGCCACCGGAGCTGACCGCCGGGCGGAGCTCGCTCACCATCGTCAACACCTCGGTGTCCTCATCGGGCTTCAACGAGTTCTACTACACCGTTGAGCAGCAGGTGGACGGTGTCTGGTCGATCAGTGACGAGGTCGACATCGGCCGCGAGCACCCGGCCGGCGAGGCTGATCACGCCTACCGCAACGTCGGCGAGGACTGGGCCGACACCCAGACCTTCGCCTACCCGCCCCGCAAGGAGGACTGGCGCGTTCGGTGAGCTGTTGATGAGAGTCTTCCCCGGCGCCCTGGCGACGACATCGATTCCGTCGACCAGGATGACATCTGTGTCGCACTTGAATCGCTCCGGGTCGGCAAGAGCCCTCGCCTGCATTGGCGTGACGAGCCCGTCAAGCGGCAGTTCGCCATAGCCCAGCGGCTCACAGAGATGCCCATCCACGGAATCGTCACGATCTACATCCACGATCGCGCCGTTCGCACCGAACGCGCGCGCCGCCGATGTCTCGAACGGCTTCTCGGCGAAGTCAGCCTGGCGGGGTGCTCCGAGGTTGTCATCGAAGCTCGTTCCGCCGAACAGGATCACCTCGATCGGGGCCTCCTGACGGGTATGCGTCGCGCGCGAACCCTTCCCCACGATTTGGTGGTCAGACGGCAGCCATCCGTCAGCGAGCCGCTTCTGTGGGCGGCAGACGCCGTAGTGGGCGCTACGACGTGGTGGCCGGACGACCGAACAGGCTGCTATGAGATGCTCGCGCCGAAGACACGCCTGGTATGCGTCGGATGAAGCGGGAAACGCAAAGGCCGGACGCCCGATTCCATCGGGAGGCCCGGCCTCACTTCCGCACCCCAGGGGGTGCGGCAGTCCTCATCATGCCTTACGGAGGGTGATTGGGCAAGACGCGCGAGTCACGTGAGCCGTTCGGGGTACGCGTCCCATCCAACTGGACCATCGTGACCAACTCCGACGCGCGTGAGCGTTCTGCCGGAGGTCACGTGGTCGGTCTGCCGATGGGTTGGTGAGCGTTCTGCCGGTGACTGTGACAGCGCTCTGCCGCCGTCTTCCCCGGACAACAGCGCGAGGGCTTGCCCCCGCACAATGAGGGCCGGAGGCCCGGGAAGCACGCCGAGCTTGCGAGGGGCGCGGAGCGCCTGGTTGGGCGAGCCCTTTGGTACGGGCAGCGTCAGGCGTTCAGTTGGTCGAAGACGTCGGTGGCCGTGCAGGTCATCAGTAGTGCGTGGTCGTTCTGCCGGTACTCCTGTGGGCGTTCTGCCGAACAGTACGTGAGCGTTCTACCGCACCGCGGCCCAGGGCGTACGGGACGCCGCTAGGTGATGGTTCGGCGGAAGACGACGGTGGCTGTGAAGCGGTCGTGGTGGTCCGGGTCCGGTTGGACCTTGGCGCTGACGACGTGGACCTCCGCGTCGCTGCCGAAGAACCGTTCCGCCAGGGGATAGGCGGCCGCTTCGATGGCCGCCGGGGTCCGTTCGCTGACCGTCACCGAAAGTTCGAAGGGAAAGGGGTCTGTCTTGTGCATGTCACCTGCCCTGGGTGCTGGCGCCCGCGCGCGTTCTCCAGCTACCCACGCGATCGAGCCTGACACGGTGTCAGGAATTAGACCAGGATGGAGGCCATGACGGGCATGGTGGATCGGCTGGACGCCGTACTGAACGCCGGGGAGGCGCCCGGTCTGCACGGGATCGTGGTGGTCCAGCGCGGCGAGCAGGTGCTGGAGCGGTACGGCGCGGGGCAGGACTTCCGGCTGGGCGACCGCTGGGGCACGTCACGTTCGACGCCGGCACGCCGCACGACGTGCGGTCCATCACCAAGAGCGTGGTGGCGCTGCTGTACGGGAT
The DNA here is from genome assembly GCF_044458265.1 of Nonomuraea sp. NPDC050478. Taxonomy (NCBI): domain Bacteria; kingdom Bacillati; phylum Actinomycetota; class Actinomycetes; order Streptosporangiales; family Streptosporangiaceae; genus Nonomuraea; species Nonomuraea sp. NPDC050478. The sequence goes on from NZ_JBITHT010000001.1 coordinate 1,156,127, forward strand.
CGCGCTGGAGAGCGGCCTGGTGCCGGATCCGGGCGAGCGGCTCCTCGACCAGTTCCCCGCGCATCGGGACCTGGCGGACGACCCGGCCAGGGCTGCTCTCACCGTCGAGCACGCGCTCACCATGACCCTCGGCCTCGAATGGGACGAGAGCGTGCCGTACACGAGCGCCGCGAACAGCGAGATCGCGATGGAGGAGGCCCCCGACCGCTACCGCTACGTCCTGGAGCGCCCGATCGTCGAGGAGCCGGGCACACGGTGGTCCTACTGCGGCGGGGCGACGGCGCTGCTGGGCGGGATCATCGCCCGGGGCACCGGCAGGCCGCTGGACGAGTACGCGAGGCAGGTGTTGTTCGAGCCGCTGGGCATCGGCGCGTTCGAGTGGACGAAGGGGGCGGACGGGGTGCCGCTGGCGGCGGCGGGGCTGCGCCTGACGCCCCGTGACCTGGCGGCGATCGGCGTGATGGTGCTGCGCGGGGGCGACGGCGTGGTGCCGGAGGGCTGGCTCCGGGAGGCGCTCCGGCCGCGGGTGCCGATCGACGGGGACCGCCACTACGGCTATCACTGGTACGTGGAGACGGGCGCGACGCCGGCCGTGAGCGCCTCAGGAAACGGGGGCCAGCGGCTGCTCGTGATCCCGTCGCGGGACCTGGTGGTGGCGGTCACGGCCGGCGACTACGACGTCTTCGACCGGCCCGGCACCGCGGCCGTGCTGGACGCCGTACTCAGAGACTGAGGCCGGCGAGGGCCTCGTGGAAGGCGGCGATGGCCGCCTGGATCGCCGGATGCTCTCCGTACCCGCGTCTGAAGGCCGCCAGCGTGCGGCGGTGCAGGGGGAGCGGGGTGAGCCGCACCCCGGACGGCGGGGAGAGGGCCGCGAGGCGGGGCACCAGCGCCACGCCCTGCCCGGCCGCCGCGAACGACAGCACGGTGTCGAAGTCGTCGATGTGGTGGCGCACGTCCGGCTCGAACCCGGCCGCCTGGCAGGCCCTGATCGTCATCGTGTGGCACAGGGTGCCGGGCGTGCCGGCGATCCACGGGTCGCCGGCGGCCGCGGCGATGGCGGGCCGGTCGGTGAGGTACATGGGCTCGGCGAAGAGCGGCTCGGTCTCCAGGGCGTCGTCGGTGACCGGCGGCACGAAGTCGTACTCGTGCACGAGCGCGACGTCGAGCTCCCCGGCGCGCAGGGCGGCGGAGACGTCGGCGGGGTCGATCTCGGAGATCATCGGCACCAGCCCTGGGTGGGCGGCGGCGAGCGTGGCGAGCGCGGGCGGCAGCAGGACGCGGGCCGCGGTGGGGAACGCGCCGACGCGCAGCGGGCCGGACGGTCCGCCCCGGACGGCGGCCAGGGCGGCGGAGGCGCGTTCGAGCTGTTCGAGCACCGCCTGGGCGTGCTCGACGAGCAGGCGGCCCGCCGGGGTGAGCGCCACAGTGCGGCCGGTGCGTTGGAGCAGCGGCACGCCCGCCTCCCGCTCCAGCGCGCTGAGTTGCTGGGAGACCGCCGACGGGGTGAAAGCGGCGGCCTCGGCGACGGCCGCGATGGTGCCGCGCCGGGACAGTTCGCGCAGGAGGTGGAGCTTGCGAGGGTCGAGCATCAGCTCATCTTACGATGCAGCTTAGAAAACGTCGCTGGACCTTACGTGTCCTTCCGGGCCAGGCTGGAGACATGTTGACAGGCATCCATGTACCGCTGATCACTCCGTACGGACCGGACGGCGAGGTGGCGTTCGACGCGCTCGGCAAGCTGGCCGACCACGTGCTCGGCCAGGGCGCCTCGGGGCTGGTCGCGCTGGGCACGACGGGAGAGGTCGCGGCCCTGACGCCGGACGAGCGGAGCCGGGTGATCGAGACCTGCGCGGCCGCCTGCCGGGAGCGCGGCGTGCCGCTGACCGTCGGGGTCGCCGGCAACGACACCCGCTCGGTCGGACAGGCGCTGAAGGAGCTGCCCGGCGGGGTGGACGCGGCGCTCGTCACCGTGCCGTACTTCCTGCGGCCGTCGGAGCGCGGGGTGATCGCGCACTTCGAGGCGCTGGCCGAGGAGACGCCGGTGCCGCTGGTCATCTACCACATCCCCTACCGGACCGGGCAGGCCGTGAGCGCGGCGACCCTGCGGCGGCTCGGCGCCCATCCGCGCGTGGCCGCCGTCAAGTACGCGGCGGGGGGCGTCGACCAGGACGCGGTGGACCTGCTCGGGGACCTGCCGGACGGGTTCGACGTGCTGGGCGGGGACGACGCGTTCATCTCGCCGCTGCTCGCCCTCGGCGCGTCCGGCGGCATCCTGGCCTCCGCGCACCTGGCCACGGACGCCTTCGCGGAGCTGGTCACGGCCTGGCATGCGGGCGACGTGACCAGGGCCAGGGCGCTGGGGCACCGGCTGGCCCGGCTGTCGGCCGCGCTGTTCGCCGAGCCGAACCCGACGGTGATCAAGGGCGTGCTGCACGCCCGCGGTCTCATCCCCACCCCCGACGTGCGGCTGCCGCTGCTTCCCGCGAGCGCGGAGTCGGTGTCACAGGCTGACCTGGTGACGGTACATCCAGGCGAGTGACTCCTGGTTCGCCTGACGCCTCAGGATGATCGGCAGCAGCGCGTCCCTGAAGATGCGGCCGACCGGCCCGGCGGCCTTGCTGTCGCTGATCCTCCTGGCGTAGGCGACCACCCGCTCGGCCCGCTCGCGCCGCTCGCTCTCGTACCGGCCGAACGCCTCCCGGTGGCCGGCGGCGTCGCGCAGGCAGCGGGCGAGCACCACGGCGTCCTCGACGGCCTGCGACGCGCCCTGCCCCGAACTGGGCGAGGTGGCGTGCGCGGCGTCGCCGGTGAGCACCACCCTGCCGCGGTGCCACACGGGCACCGGCGGCAGGTCGTGGATGGGGAGCACCTGGCCCAGATCGGCGCGCCGGACCAGACCGGCGGCGATGCCGGCGTCGTCCGCGAACGCCTCCTCCAGCACCGGCCGCCAGTCCGCCGGCTCGTCGCCGAGGGCGCGAGGCAGGTTCGCGAACCACCACGTCTCGCCGTCGCCGGTCACCGTGTAGCCGAAGAAGGCGCGCCTGCCGAACATCATGTGGTAAACGCCGGGTTCGCCGGTGATGTTCGGGTCCTTGATGATGCCGCCGCAGTTGTACAGGCCGGTGTAGCGCGGTTCGGGCGCCTCGGGGTCGAGCAGCCGCCGGGTGCGCGAGTGCACGCCGTCGGCCGCGATCAGCAGGTCGCCGGTCGCGCTCGTGCCGTCCTCGTACCGGGCCACCACCTGGGAGCCGGTGTCGTCGAAGGAGACCATGCGCTTGCCGTAGGCGATCGGGACGCCCCGTGCGGCGGCGGCGTCCCGCAGGATCCGGTACAGGTCCGAGCGCAGGATCGTGTGGCTCACCGTGCCGTCGTCCAGCGCCATCCCGTTGGGCACCCGGCCCAGGCGCTTGCCCGTGCCGCTCCACATGACCATGTCGGGGGTGGGGATGCCGGCGCGCGCCACCTCGTGGTGCAGCCCGAGCACGCGCAGCGCGGCCATCCCGTTGGAGGCGACGTTGAGGAACGCGCCCACGCCCTCGGCCCCGGCGTCGTACGCCTCGTGGATCTCGGCGTCGATGCCCACTTCGCGCAGCGCCATGGCGATGGCGGGGCCGCCGATCCCGCACCCTGTGATGAGAGCCTTCATCGTGATAACCTTTCGTTCGTCCGAACGAAATATATGCCGAGGCGAGGTCGTATGGCCAGAGATGTTTCGGATCGCCGAAAGAAATTGCTCGACGCCCTGACCACGGCCGGGCGGGAGAACAGCAACGCCGCCGTCATGTACCACACGGCCATGGGCGAGCGGCTGGGCCTCGGCATGAGCGAAGAGAAGACCATCGACCTGCTGCAACGCCTCGGTCCGCTGACGGCGGGGGAGATCTGCCGGCACACCGGCCTGGCCCCCGCCACCGTCAGCAACCTGATCGACCGGCTGGAGGCCAAAGGGCTGGCGCGGCGGGCCCGCCACCCCAAGGACCGGCGCCGCGTCATCGTGGAGGTCGACTGGGAGCGGCTGGCCGGTTTCGACGAGCTGTTCGTGCCGCTGGTGACCGGCCTGGCCGGCCTGTACGAGCGCTACACCGACGAGCAGCTGGAGCTCATCCTCGACTTCCTCGGCCGGGCCACGGCGATCCAGCGCGACGCCACCGCCGCCCTGACCCGGCAGGAAACCTGACCCGTCAGCGGTTCCTGATCGCCGAGCCCACGTCACGGACCTGGTCCGCCAGCAGGCCCAGCGCGCCGACCGCCCGGCCCATCGGGTCGTCGGCGTCGCCGCCCAGCGCCTTGTCCCGCAGGTAGGCGGCCTTGATCTCGGCCCAGCGGGCCGCCTGCTCCGGGCTGAGGCGGCCGCGCAGCTCCGCCAGCTTGAGCAGGTTCGCCTCCGCGTCCGCGGTGAGCGTCTGCGCCTCGCCCAGGTAGTGGTCGTCGACGAGCGCCTCCAGCTCGTCGTCGTTCATCGCCGGGACGATCCGCTCGGCCAGCTTGTTCATGTTCCGGTACGAGCCCTGCAGCCGGTACGGCGGCTCGGTGCGCGAGGAGTCGGCCTGGGCGGCGGAGGCGATGTAGGCCCGGTTGTTGGCCAGCACCACCTCCTGCACCCGCACCAGCTTGCGCAGCACGCTGAGCAGCTGGTCCAGCTCGGGCTTGGTGTACGGGTGCTTCAGCTGGTCGGGCCGTACCGAGGCGTCGCCCCTGGCCAGTCGCACCAGCAGCTCCACGTCCGACCGGTCGCGGGCCGACAGCGGCGCGAGCACCGGGTTGGACGTGAGCGCGTTGTCGACGTAGCTGAGCGCGAACAGGTCGTCCCGGCCCGACAGCACGTCGCCCAGGTTCCACACGTCGGCCCGGTTGGCGAGCATGTCCGGGATCCGGAAACGCTGCCCCGACTCGGTGTACGGGTTGCCGGCCATGCACACGGCGAACCGCTTGCCGCGCAGGTCGTAGGTGCGGGTGCGGCCGTTCCAGACGCCCTCGATGCGCCGCTGCGCGTCACAGAGCGAGATGAACTTCTGCAGCAGCTCGGGCGAGGTGTGCTGGATGTCGTCCAGGTACAGCAGCGTGTTGTTGCCCGCCTCCAGCGCGAACGAGATCTTCTCCACCTCCTGCCTGGCGGTCGCGTTGGGCGCCTCGGCCGGGTCCAGCGAGGTCACGTCGTGCCCCAGCGCGGGCCCGTTCACCTTGACGAACAGCAGCCCGAGCCGGCTGGCCACGTACTCCATCAGCGTCGTCTTGCCGTAGCCGGGCGGCGAGATGAGCAGCAGCAGGCCCATCTGGTCGGTGCGCTTGCCCTCGCCCGTCGAGCCGAGCTGCTTGGCCAGGTTGTCGCCGATCAGCGGCAGGTACACCTCGTCGAGCAGCCGGTTGCGCACGAACGCGCTCATCACCTTGGGCTTGTACTCCTCCAGCCGCAGCCGCTCCCGCTCGGCGGCGACCAGCTCGGTGCGCCGCTTCTGGTACGCGCGAAAGCCCGGCACCCGCTCGGCCGCGAACCGCCTGGTCCTGGCCAGCAGCTCGTCCAGCCGGATCTCCAGCTTCCTGCCGGCGATCCGCGGGTGCGAGCCGAGCAGGTTCTCCACGGTGGCGGTGACGGTGGCGCCGGAGTCGTGCCTGGGCAGGTCGCACAGCTGCACGGCGACGGCTTCGGCCAGCTCGGGCCCCTGCGCGTACGCGCCGAGCCAGGCACGGGCGAGCTGCACCTGCTCCGGCAGGGCGACCGCCTTGAGATCGGACTCGAACTCGCGTGTCCTGACCGGCCCGAGCGTGTGGTGGAACCCCTCCAGCAGGTCGCGGGCCGCCTTGCCGGTGACGAACCCGGCAGGCTTGCCGGCCAGCTCCTCCACCAGATACTCACCGGCGAGCGCGGCGTCGGTGTCGGGCAGGCCGGCCGTCGCCAGGAAGGCGGCGATCAGCGCGCCCAGCTCGGCGGAGAGCGTGGCGAGCGCGGGCCCGGGGCCGAACACCTCGCGGGCCCGCACCAGCGACACGGCCCTGGTGGCCAATGTTTTACGTGAAACCTCGTCCACGCCGTGCGCCCAGAAGAGCTGGGCCGCGGCCCGCGCCTCGGGCGGGTACCGCAGCAGGCCCGCGCCGTCGCGCAGCCGGATCAGCGCGCCGAGGATCGCGGCGGCGTCGTGGTCGTGCACGCCCCGCTCGTAGCCCTCGTCGTAGCGGGCCGCGGCGGCCTCCCGGACCAGGCGGTCCAGGTCGTCGCCCGGCGTGACCCGGTCGAGCAGCGAGGCCGCCAGGTACTCGGCCCGGTAGACCTCGGGCGTCTCCGACACCAGCAGCTGCTCCCAGAAGGGCCGGGTGTCGGCGAACGAGGCCGGCGCCGGCGACCGGAAGTCGGTGCCGGTGATGGCCAGCTGCATCTCCTGGTCATGAGGCACCAGCGTGAGGTCGACGGGCTGGGTGTTCACCGCGAACCGGTGACGGCCCAGCCTGATCGTCTCGCCGCCGTCCGCGAACAGGTCGAGCCGGTCGCGCAGCGCCCGCCCGGCCTCCTGCTGCGCCGCCTTGACCCGCCCGTCCAGCTCCTCGGCCCGTACGGAGTCGCCGAGCTCGCGCAGCTCGGCCGCCACCGAGCGGAGCTTGGTCACCATCTGGTCGGTGGCGAAGTACGTGTTGATCTCGTCGGGGGAGCCGAGCGTGGCGATCCTGCGGGTGACGCTGGCCAGGATGCGGTCGGCGGAGGCGAACAGCCGGTCCGCGCGCCGGGCGAGGGCGTCGAGCTGGGCCTGCTTGCGCGACGAGAACGCCTCGTACACGTCGTCGCGCTTGCCGCCGAGCTGCTCGGCGAAGTCGTCGATCTCGCCGAAGCGCGACTCCAGGTTCTCGATCTGCAGCATGAGCCGGCCGAGCTGCTCGTCGCACCTGTCGGGGGTGTCGGCCATCGCCAGCGCGCCGGTGATGGCCTGGCCGAGCAGCGCGAACTCGGCGGCGAACGCGGCCCTGCCCTCACTGCTCAGCAGCTCGCGGCGGCGGCCGTCGAGCACCGCCCGCGCCCGGTTGACCCCGCCGAGCACCTCGGCGATGCGGCCCAGGATGGCGGTGCGCACGGTGGCGTCGGCGATGTCGAGGGAGCCGACCACCTCGGTCACCACTTCCAGGCCCTCGGACTGCTCGGCGAGCCGGCCGGCGACGGGCTCGGCCTCGGCGGCGGTCGCGATCGCCGCCGCGTCGGCGGCCAGCGCCTCGACGGCCGCGTGGTAGCCGGTGAACGCGTCCTCCCCTTCCAAGAAGGCCACGGCCCGCCTGCCCGCCTCGTCCAGCTCGCCGGCCAAGGTCCCGGCCAGCTCGTCCAGCCGGCCGGTGTCGATGTAGCGCACCTCGCGGAGCGTCACCAGGTGGCCCTGGGCCCGGCGGAGCGTGGCCAGCAGGCTCACCCACCCGTCGGCGGTGCCGGGCGCGTCCGCCCCGGCCCGCCTGACGAGCTGGGTGACCTCCTCGTCGGCCTCGGCGAGCGTGGCGGCGGCCTGGGCGGTGAGCTGCTCGACGTGCTCGTACTCGTCGAGCACCTGCTCGGCGGTGGCACGGACGTCGGCGAGCGGCTCGCTCAGGCCGTGCTCGGCCAGCCAGTGGTAGCTGTCGAAGGAGCGCGTGCAGGCGGCGATCAGCGCCTCGAACGTGGCGGCCGACGGCGCCATCTCCTCCACCATGCGGGTGACCGACAGGCAGTCGGAGATGCCCCGGACCAGCTCGGCGTTGCCGATCCGCTCCAGCGGGCCGGTGCCGGCGGGCTGCGCGGCCGCGAAGGTGTCGGAGACGTACGGCGTCTGCCACACCTGCATCGGGTGCACCCGCGTCGGCTCCTCGGAGGTGGCGCGGAAGACCACCATCGTGCCGTCGTCGAACAGCGAGTACCCGTGGCAGACGATGGGGTTGGCCACCTCCTTCCTGATCACGTTGTACGGCAGCAGCAGCGAGCGGCCGTCGTCCCTGGCGTGGAAGACGTAGAGCGCGTCCTCGCCGTTGGGCGCGCGCACGACCCGCTCGAACTCCAGGTCCGCCACGTCGGTGTCGAACGTCTTGCTGGCGCCGGTGGTCAGGTAGTAGCCGCCCGGGAAGATCAGGCCCTGGTCCTCGGGCAGCCGCTGGCAGGCCTGGCCGATGCCGTCGAGCCTGGTCACGGCCTTGGTGCGGGTGTTGAAGACCAGGTGCCGCCAGGCGTCCTCCTTGTACGGCCTGATCCGCATGAGGATGAGCGGGCCGACGCGGGCGTGCTCGACGTCGGCGTCCGCCAGGCTCTGCAGCGGCTCGGCGACCGGCTCGGCGTAGATGCCCTCGCCGGTCTCCGTGTTGTTCTCGATCTTGATGGTGAGGTCGCCGCCGAGCGTCTCGACGAACACCTCGCCCTGGATGTCGATGTGCGGGTGCCGGCCGAGCACGTGGTCGTCGCGGGTGGCCGGGGTCCACTCGAAGTCGTGGGACGGCGGGAAGACGTGGTCGCGCTCCCCCCTGTTGTCCAGATATTTCGTGACTCCGGTGGGGCTGACTGCCCAGCGCAGCACCCGGATGTCGGCCGGCCCGGTCCTGAACACCGCCAGCAGCTTGCCCTCGACCCGCCGGAGCTGCTTCAGCCGGGTCTCCTTGTAGTAGCGGTAGAGCTCGGCGAAGTCCTTCCTGAACGCCGGGTCGTCCAGCGCCTCCAGCTTGCCCTGCTCGAACCGGAACCCGTCGCCCTCCCGGGCGAAGCGGTGCACCGCGAACACGTCCGACACCGACGTCTCCGGCTTGAGCCCGATGAAGACGTTGTAGCCGAACAGCATCACCTCACCCAGGGACACGATGTCCCTGGGGACGCAGTTGTTCTCGGTGCGGATCCGCTCGGTGCCCAGCAGCCGTAGCTCCGCCCCGCCGAACACCTCCAGCCGCGCCGCGTTGACCGCCTCGGCGGCCGCGGCCAGCGCCCTGGCCTGGGCGCCGAGGCGGTTCCGCAGCACCTCGTAGGTGCCCGCCTCCAGGTCGACCTGCTCCGTCACGCGTCAGACCTTCGCCGCTGCCAGCGCGGCCACCGGCTGGTCGGCCACGCCCAGCCGCCGGGCCGTGTCCAGCAGCTCGCCGAGCGGCCCCGACTCCGGCCCGCCCCGCTGGATGAGCCGCAGGAGCAGCGCAGAGACGGTCAGGTTCTTCAGGTCCTCGGTGCTCACCCCGCCGACGACGCCCCTGAGGTCCTCGATCAGGCTGGCGCTCCCGTTCAGGTACGGAGCCGCGAGCGAACCCGCCACCTCGGAGTGCTCCATGAAGCCGTCGACCGTCTTGGCGGCGGTGATCGAACCCACCACCTTGTCGAAGAACATCGTCTCGCCGCCGACGATGTCGATGTTGGCCTTGGCCAGGCCCGCGGCCAGCACGCTCGCCTGCGACTCGGCCACCTGGCGGGTGACGTCGATCTGCTTGAGCCGCACTTCCGTGTCGGCCTCCAGGCGCAGGCGGTACTCCTCGTGCGCCCGGCTGGCCTCGTCCAGCGCGGCCATCGCGGCGGCCTTCTCGGTGAGACCCTCGGCCTCGGCCTTGAGCTTCTCGCCCACGGCCGCGGCGTTGGCCAGCGCCATCGCCTGCTCGCCCGCAGCCTGCGCCTTGAGCCGCTCGCCCTCGACCAGCGCCATCGCCCTGGCGCCCTCGGCCTCGGCCTGCAGCCGCTCGTTCAGCACCAGCGCCTCGGCCCTGCCGACCTTCTCGATCGCCTCGGCGTCGCGCTCCTTGACCTGGACCTCGGCCAGGCCGGACGCGGCCGCCTCGGCCTGCAGACCCTCGGCGAGCCGCATCTTGGCCCGGGCGTCCAGCTCGGCCGCCTGCTGCCTGGCCTCGGCCAGCACCAGTTCCTCGCGGGCCCTGAACTTCGACGCGGCCTCGGCGGCCTCGGCCGCCTTGATGTCCTTGACCAGGTTCTCCTGCGCCTCGGCCTCGGCGGCGATGATGACGGACTGGCGGGTCCGCTCGGCCTCCTCGACCACGCGCAGCCGCTTGATCGACTCCTCCTGCTCGGCCACCGTCTTGTCGACGGCGATGCGTTCGCGGATGACCTCGGCGATCGACCGCTTCTCGGTCTCGACCTCCTTGTCCTTCGCGATGCGCGACAGCTCGGTCTCCCGCTCGCGGGCGATGACCTCCAGCAGGCGGTCCTTCTCGATGCGCTCGGACTCGATGGCGATCACGCGCTCGCGGTTCTTCTCCGCGACGGCCACCTCGCGGTTGCGGTTCTCCTGCTGCACGCCGAGCTGCTCGTCGGTCTTGATCGCGGCGCTCTGGGCGCGCAGCCGCTCCTCCGCCTGCACCCGGTAGGTCTCCGCCTCCTCGCGGGCCTTCATCGTCTCGATCTCGCGCTTCTGCTTGATCTCGGCGTCGGCCTGGCGGCGCTCCAGTTCGAGGATGGCCTCGCGGGCCTCCACGTTCTGGCGGGTGATCTCCTTCTCCTCGGTGCGCTGGAACTCGTTGGTCCGGACGTGCTCGATCGCCGTCAGCTCGGTGATCTTGCGGATGCCCTGCGCGTCGAGGATGTTGCTCTTGTCGAGCTGGTGCAGCGCGGTCTGCTCCAGGTAGTCGATGGCCGCGTCCTCAAGGCTGTAACCGTTGAGGTCGGTGCCGATGAGCCGGACGATCTCGTCACGGAACTCGTCGCGCTTGGTGTAGAGGTCCACGAAGTCCAGGTGCTTGCCGGCGGTCTTGAGCGCCTCGGAGAACTTCGCGTTGAACAGCTCCTGCAGCGTCTTCTCGTCGCTGGCCCGCTCGGTGCCGATGGCCTGGGCGACCTTGATGACGTCCTCGGCGGTCTTGTTCACCCGTACGAAGAATGTGATCTTGATGTCGGCCCGGATGTTGTCGCGGCAGATCAGCCCTTCGCGGCCGGTGCGTTCGATCTCGATGGTCTTCACCGAGATGTCCATCGTCTCCGCCCGGTGCACGACAGGGAGCACCACCGCGCCGGTGAAGGTCACGTCGACTTTGTTGACCTTCGAGATGATCAGCGCCTTGCCCTGCTCGACCTTGCGGAAAAGGCGGCTGATGAGAATCAGCAGGCCGATGAGGATCACAAGGACGACGGCGATGAACACGCCGACGCCGGTGGAGATCACATCCATTCACTGCTCACTTTCGTAAGGCATGACCCAGAAGAACTCGCCGTCTGCGTCGTACTCGAAGATCAGGGCTGTCTGGCCGCGGGTGAGCCGGTCCTGGCCGGTCGTCCTGACCTGGACGACGGCGGAGGACCCGTCCGCGGCGGTGACCTCGGCCTGGCCGAAGTCGGGGGTCGCCCGCCCGGTGCGGATCACGCACCGCTGGCCGACGAAATCCCCACGTGAGGGCTGTGGTCCGTCCGGCACCAGCCTCCGCAGGGGGGCGATCAGCACGCGGGTGGCGAGCCAGGCTCCGCCGAGGGCGAGCACCGGCACGGCCCACAGCAGCGGGCCCGCGGCGAACTGGCTGCCGATCAGCGTGAGCAGCCACGCCAGGGCGACGAGCAGGGAGATCGTGATGCCGGTCGGCACCCCGCCGAACCCGAGCCAGGGGGCGTCGCCCTCAAGGTCGGAAATCCCGGTGATCACGACGATCCAGTACCCGACGACCACGATCAGAAGGAAGCTGAAAACGGCCGTCGGGAAGCTCAGCGCAACCCGCAAGAAGTCAGTCAATACCCGATGCCCCGTCCCCCGGTGCTCGTCATGTCGGACTATATACAGATAAAGAACGAGTAAAGCGAAAAGTTCCCGAATGGTTAGGCATATGTTGCGCGCGGTTAGCCCGCTTGACCTCAACCTCGGTTGAGGAAGCAGGCTGGCCGCATGAACGACGAGATCATGCGGGCCGCGGCCTTCGCCGAGTTCGGCGGCCCCGAGGTGCTGCGGGTGATGGAGCTGCCGGCTCCGCAGGCCGGCCCCGGCCAGGTGCGCGTACGGGTGAGGACCGCCGGGGTGCAGCCGTTCGACGCGGCCGTCCGGGCCGGCTGGACCCCGCCGGGGGTGACGGGCGGGCTGCCGCGGATCCCGGGCAACGAGTTCGCCGGCGTGGTGGACCAGGTGGGGGAGGAGGTGACCGGGGTGACGGCGGGCGCCGAGGTGCTGGGGTTCTCGCTGCTGCGCTGCTACGCCGAGTACGTGGTGGTCGACGCGGGCGACGTGACCCCCAAGCCGGCCTCGATGCCGTGGGAGGTGGCCGGCTCGCTGACCGCCGGAGCGCAGACGGCCGAGCTGGCCCTCGACGGGCTCGCCGTGACCGAGGGCGACACGCTGCTCGTGCACGCCGCCGCGGGCGCGGTCGGCACGGTGGCCGTCCAGGTCGCCGGGATGCGCGGCGCCACCGTGATCGGCACCGCCCGCGAGGAGAACCACGCCTACCTGCGCGACCTGGGTGCCATCCCGGTCGCCTACGGCGCGGGCCTGGCCGACCGGGTGCGCGCCCTCGCCCCCGGCGGGGTGGACGCCGCGCTCGACGGCGCGGGCGGCGACGCGCTGGAGGTGTCGCTGGAGCTGGTCAAGGACCGCGACCGCATCCTCACGCTGGTCGAGCACGACAAGGCCGCCGAGCTGGGCATCAAGGTCACCCGGGGCACGCGCAGCGCCGAGCGCCTGGCCCGCTACGCCGCCTTGTACGCCGAGGGCCGGCTCAAGTTCCCGGTACGCAGGACGTACCCGCTGGAGCGTGCGGCGGACGCGCACCGCGAGATCGAGACCCGCCACGGCGCCGGCAAGATCGTCATCACGGTCTCCTAGGAACGGACGCGCTGCCGCTGGTTGAACCGGCCCACCTTGGCCCGGTTGCCGCACACGTCCATCGAGCACCAGCGGCGGCCGCCGTTCTTGCTCACGTCGTAGAACCAGAGCACGCAGCGCGGGTTGGCGCACTTGCGCACCCGCTCCGGGCGCTCGCCGAGCACCCGGGCCAGGTCGGCGGCCGCCACCCAGGCCGCGTGCCAGGCCGGATCGTCCAGGACGACGACCTCGTACGGCTCGGCGCCGCTCAGCTGGGGGCGGCGGGCGCCGTGGGCCAGCACCGCGTTGAGCGGGGCCGCCTCGCCCCGCTCAAGCAGCGCGCGCATCGCGTCGCGGGCCTGGACCAGCGGGTCGCGGGCGCGCTCCGGGTCGTCGCCGCCGGGCAGATCGTGATCCGCCAGCCAGGCCCGCACGCCGTCGAGATCGTCGAACTGGTCGACCAGTGTGGCGTTGTCGATCCACACGGTGTCGACCAGGTCCAGCCCCACGGGTTCGGTCCTGAGCGGACGCAGTCTCACAGTGATTAACCCCTGAAGTCGATTTGACCGGTTGCAGATCATCATGCTACCACTTAACCACCGAAAACACTTTCAACGGTTAAGAGGTTCGCCGTGACCATCCGCTACCGCACCGTCCGGATCGACGGGCTCGACGTCTTCTACCGGGAGGCGGGTGACCCGTCCGCGCCCACGCTCGTCCTGCTGCACGGGTTCCCGACCTCGTCCATCGCCTACCAGGAGCTGATGGGCGAGCTGCGGGACGAGTTCCACCTGATCGCGCCCGACTACCCCGGCTTCGGGCACAGCTCGGCGCCCGCCGCCGGAGAGTTCGGCTACACCTTCGACCGCTTCGCCGACGTGGTGGACCGGCTGCTGGACACGCTCGGCGTGCGGCGTTACGCGCTCTACGTGCACGACTACGGCGCACCCGTCGGCTTCCGGCTCGCCGTCCGGCATCCCGAGTGGATCACCGGCATCGTCACCCAGAACGGCAACGCGTACGAGGAAGGGCTGACCCCGTTCTGGGACCCGTTCAAGAAGGCCTGGGCAGACCCGCAGGCCGGCACGGCGGCGCTGCGGGCGTACTTCACCTGGGAGGCAACCCAGTGGCAGTACACGCACGGCGTGCCGGACACCACGCTGGTCAACCCGGACAAGGCGCTGTTCGACCAGGCGCTGCTGGACCGGCCGGGCAGCGCCGACATCCAGCTCGCGCTCTTCCTCGACTACGGGGGCAACGTCGCCCTCTACCCGCAGTGGCAGGAGTATCTGCGCACGCACCGCCCGCCCGTGCTGGCCGTGTGGGGCCGCAACGACGAGATCTTCGGCCCGGACGGCGCGCGCGCCTTCGCCGGGGACGTGCCGGACGCGCGCATCCACCTGCTGGACGCCGGCCACTTCCCCCTGGAGACCCGGCTCGCCCAGATCGCGGCCCTCACCCGCGACTTCCTGCGCGGCCTGTCGGACTGACCCCCGGCCGCCGGGCCTACTAGCGGTGAACCATCGCCTCGGCGATGGCCAGCTGGACATCGTCGAGGCGGTCCTCGCCGTCCTCGACGCTCCACAGTGAGTTCTGCAGCACCCGTCCCAGCGTCCAGCCGGCCGCCCCCGCCGGGTCCAGCTCCAGCGCCTCCACCAGCAGGTCGAAGCGCCGCAGCACGCTCCCGCGCACGTCACCGGAGGCCACCACCTCGCCCCACCGGTTGTCCAGCGCGGGCAGCAGGTCGAACCCGGGGTCGCCGGCCAGCGGCTTCGGGTCGATCGCCAGCCACGGCTCCCGCTCGGCGGCCAGCACGTTGTCGTAGTGCAGATCCCAGTGGAGCAGCCGGTCGCCGGGCTCGGGGACGAGCTCGGCGACCGCCGCGGCGCACCGGCGCAGCCAGGCCCGGTCCTCCTCCCGGGGCAGCTTCGCCAGTGCCGCGGGCACGTCCTCCACCATCTGCCCGGCGATGTCGCCGAGCCGCCGCAGCCCTTCGGGAGCGGGCCGCGCCACCAGCCGGGCCAGCAGCTCGGCGAGGATCTCCATCGCCTTCATGTCGTCCGGCACCGCCGACAGCGACCGGCTCTCGTCCAGCCGCTCCAGCAGCATCGTCCCGGTCGCCGGGTCGTGCTCCAGCAGCAGCACCGACCCGTCGCCGGCCCAGGCGCGCAGCCCCACGGGCTCGGTCGCGTTCTCGTCGGTGACGGGCTGCAGCTTCAGCGCGGCGGGCGTGCCGTCGGCCCGCACCACGGGCAGCACCAGGGAGACCACGCCGTGCATGGACGCGCCGTCGAGGCGCAGCCCCCACTCCTCCAGATAACGCTTGGCCAGCGCGGGCAGCCCGGCCGACCAGGCCCGTCCCGCCTCGCCCTCCCACTTGACATGCGACTCGGTCAACGCCGGCGGCACCACGATCTCCATGCCACCAGTCTGGCCGCCCGGGCAACCGGTTTTCGGGAGGTCAGGGCCTCGCGCGGGGAGCGGGCGTCAGTAGTGATAGGGGTACGGCGACCAGTCGGGTTCGCGCTTCTCCAGGAACGAGTCGCGCCCTTCGGCGGCCTCGTCGGTCATGTAGGCCAGCCTGGTCGCCTCACCGGCGAACACCTGCTGGCCCACCAGCCCGTCGTCGATCAGGTTGAAGGAGAACTTGAGCATCCGCTGCGCCGTCGGCGACTTGGCGTTGATCTTGCGGGCCCAGTCGAGCGCCGTGGCCTCCAGCTCCTCGTGCGGCACGACCGCGTTGACCATGCCCATCCGGTGGGCGTCGGCCGCGCTGTAGGTGTCGCCGAGGAAGAAGATCTCGCGGGCGAACTTCTGGCCCACCTGGCGCGCGAGATAGGCGGAGCCGAAGCCGCCGTCGAAGCTCGCCACGTCGGCGTCGGTCTGCTTGAACCGGGCGTGCTCGGCGCTGGCGAGTGTGAGATCGGCCACCACGTGCAGGCTGTGGCCGCCGCCCGCCGCCCAGCCGGGCACCACGCAGATGACCACCTTGGGCATGAACCGGATCAGCCGCTGCACCTCGAGGATGTGCAGCCGCCCGGTCGCGGCCGAGCCGTCGGCGTACTGGTAGCCGTCCTTGCCGCGGATGCGCTGGTCGCCGCCGGAGCAGAAGGCCCAGCCGCCGTCCTTGGGCGAGGGGCCGTTGCCGGTCAGCAGCACGCACCCGACGTCGGTGGTCTGCCGGGCATGGTCGAACGCGCGATAGAGCTCGTCGACGGTCTGCGGGCGGAAGGCGTTGCGCACCTCCGGGCGGTTGAACGCGATGCGCACCGTGCCCTGGTCGACAGCCCTGTGGTAGGTGATGTCGGTGAAGTCGAACCCCTCGACTTCCTGCCACGCCTTGGGATCGAACAGCTCGGAGACCATGGGCCGAAGCCTACCGGGTGGCGGCTCCGGCCCACGGGCCGGTCAGGGGACCTCCGCCCGGAGCTCGGCGAGCAGCTGGCCCTGGTCGGCGAGCATGTCGGTCAGGATGCGGCGGGCGATCCGCAGCAGGTCGGCGAGCTCGGGTGTGGCCAGTGTGTAGACCACGGTGCTGCCTTCACGGATGGCGGTCACGATGCCCGCTCTGCGCAGGACCGCCAGCTGCTGTGAGAGGCTCGACGCCTCGATGTCGATCTGGGC
This sequence comes from Nonomuraea sp. NPDC050478, assembly GCF_044458265.1. NCBI lineage: Bacteria > Bacillati > Actinomycetota > Actinomycetes > Streptosporangiales > Streptosporangiaceae > Nonomuraea > Nonomuraea sp. NPDC050478. The sequence continues at coordinate 1,172,443 of NZ_JBITHT010000001.1, forward strand.
CAGGAGATCCCTGACGGGAAGTGGCCCTTCCTGGAGTAGCTCCAACACTCTGATGCGAGCGGGGTGGCCGAGAGTCCGGAACAAATCCGCCTTGGCCTGGTTGACCTCCACGTGCATAGTGACAGACTAATCCAGCGCAGTTGCATAATTCTTCAAGTCGTAACGTTGTCGGATAGCATGGGCAGCGGGGACTAGGGAGTTGAGCCATGGGCCGAGGAAGAGCCAAGGCGAAGCAGACGAAGGTCGCTCGCCAGCTGAAGTACACCAGCCATCACATCGACTACGACCGCCTCCGCGAGGAGTTGGGCGCCGACGAACGACGTGACGACATGCACCCCGCTACGTCGTCCGATCAAGAGACCGGGCGCGCGCAATAACGCGGGTGAGTCGTGCGGGACTCAGGGTGACGTTGGTGAGCCGCCTGGTCTCGGGCGCCGGATCCGGCGCCGTGAGATCCAGGCGGTGCAACACCTCCCTGATGATCACCCGCATCTCCAGCAGGGCCAGCTGAGCGCCGACGCAGAAGCGCCGGCCGCCGCCGAACGGCATCCAGGCCCTGCTCTGCTGACCATCGAGGAAGCGTTCCGGCCTGAACTCCTCCGGTGACGGGAAAGCCGCCGGGTCCCGGTGCACGAGCGGGATGAACGGTCCCGCGTACGATCCGGCCGGTATTTCGTACTCACCCAGCCGGAGCGGGGCGTCGAGCAGCCGGGGAGCCTCGTAGACCGCGGGCCTGACCCGCATCACCTCCTTCACCACCGCGTCCAGGTACGGCTCGTCGTCGGGCAGCCGCTCCAGGACGTGCGGCAGCCGGAGCAGCCGCTCGAACGCCCAGGCCAGACTGGTCGCCGTGGTCTCGTGACCGGCGATCAGCAGGGTGATCAGCTCGTCGCGGATCTCCTGGTCGTCGAAGCCCGACTCCAGCAGCCTGCTCAGCACGTCCGTGCCGTCCGCCCCGGCGCTCCGCCTGCGGGCGATCTCCTCGTACAGGATCGCGTCGACGCCCGCGCGTGCCTTCAGGAAGCGCGCGTACGGCAGGAACGGCACTCCCTTGGCGCGCTCGCGCAGGCGGGCCGGGAGCATGACGACCGACGTCGCGCCGCCGAGCCGGATCAGGCGGGGGAGCAGCGCGTGCAGCCGGCCGAGGCGCTCCGCGTCGCGGATGCCGAAGACCAGCCTGATGATCACTTCCAGGGTGATCTCCTGCATGCGGTCGCGCAGCGCGATCGGCACGCCGAGCGGCCAGGTCGCGATCTTCTCCGCGGCGATGGCCGCGATCTCGTCGTGGTAGCCGGCCACCTGCCTGGCTCTTAACGGCGGGGTGAGCGCCTTCCGGTGGCGTGACCAGCCGTCGCCGTCCAGCGTCAGCACCGAGTGGGCGCCGACCATCGGCTCCAGGAAGTCGCGCCGCGCGGCGCCGGCCAGGCCGCCGCCCTGGTCGGTGCGGTAGACCTGTTCGGCCAGCTCGGCGGTGGTGACGTACACCTCGGGCGGGAAGCCGAAGTAGCGCACCGTGAAGATCGGGCCGTACTCGCGGTGCAGCCTGTCGAACGCGCCCGCGGGGTCGAGCATGATCCAGGCGGTCTGGGCGGCTGCGGGCAGTCGCGGTCCGGGTGGGAGCATCACAGGTCCTCCGATACGTACGTATGTCATAGACGCTTGTATATATCGATAGCATGGATGCCGTGTCACGGAAAGAGGTTCGCGAGCGGTTGCTCGCCGGTGCGGTGAGCTGCCTGCAGGAGAAGGGCTACGCCCGCACGACCGCGCGCGACCTGGTCGCGGCGTCGGGCACCAACCTCGCCTCCATCGGTTATCACTTCGGAGGCAAGGACGCCCTGCTCAACGAGGCCATCATCGCCTGCTTCGAGGGGTGGACCGAGCGGGTCGAGAAGGCCATCTTCAGCAGCGGCCTCGGCACGCCCCGCGAGCTGCTCGAACGCGCCATGGCCGCGCTGGTCGACGTGTTCGGCGAGATGCGGCCGACGCTGATGGGCTGCGTCGAGGGCTACCCCGCGGCGCTGCGCGAGCAGGCGCTGCGCGAGCGCCTCGCGGCCGCGTACGGCGACGCCCGCGAGGCGGGGGTCGGCATGCTGCGGCGGGCCTCCGCCGAGATGGGCGTCGAGCTGCCGGTCGCGCCCGAGGTCCTGGTCTCGGTGCTGATCGCGATCTCCGACGGGCTGATGATCCAATGGCTGCTCGACCCGGACAGCACTCCCGACTCCCGCCAGATCGTCGACGCCCTCGCCGCGATCTCCGCACTCACCTGACCCCGCCCGTCCCGCGCTTGGGGATCACCTGACTCCGCCCCCGTCCGTGCCGCCCGCGTTCGTGGAGGGTCGTCCGGGATCTTGGTGGTCTCATGCGGTGGGCTCGGCCGTGTGACGCAGGATCGCGTCCGCCACCTCGTCGCGGACCTGAGCCGGCAGCATGTGCCCCATGTCCCGCACCATGAGCAGCTCCGCGCCGGGGATGGCCGCGGCGATGAGCGCGCCGTGGCCGGGCTTGGCGGGCTCGTGCGTGCCCTCGATGACCAGCGTCGGCGCTTCGACCCGGCCGAGCACGCCCTCGGGCTCGAAGCCGGGGTTCGCGGCGGCCGCCCGCCGGTGGTTGACCACCGCCGCCAGGTCCCTGGCCCGCTCGAAGACCCGCTCGGCCAGCCGCCGCTCGGCGTCCTCGTCGAACGGCAGCGCCGTCCCGTTCAGCACCCGCGCCTCGGCGATCATCCGGTCGATCTGCTCGCCCCGGGTGGCCGGCGGCGGGCTCTGGATCGCCTCGGTGTAGAACGCCGTGAACTCCGGCGTGGGCGGCGGCAGGCTGCCCTCCGGCTGCGGCTGCCCGGTGAGCGCCCGCATGAGCACCTCACCCTCGTGCCCGCCCAGCGGCGACGAGCCGATCACGGTGAGCGTGCGTACCCGCTCCGGCCGCTCCACCGCCACCAGCTGCCCGAGCAGCCCGCCCGCCGAGTGGCCCACCAGGTGCGCGCTCTCCAGCCCGTACGCGTCGAGCACGCGCAGCACGTCGTCCTTGATGTCGAGCCAGGTGTACGGGTTCGCGTCGAAGTCGACGGTGCCCGATCTGCCGGTGTCGCGATGGTCGTAGCGGATGACCCTGCGCCCGCCGGCCACCAGCCTGCCGACGAACTCCTCCGGCCACAGCACGCCCTGCGACATCGACCCCATCACCAGGAGAACGGGCGGGTGATCAGGGTCGCCGAACTCCTCCGTCCAGAGCTCGACGCCGTCCACGTTGATCAGGTTCTCTGTCATGCCTCCAAGCTTGGCCCCGACCGGCGCCGGTGCCTTCCGTAGGACTACTGGGCACTACAGAAGGCGGGCGAGTTCAGTACGACTGGTGATGCCGAGCTTGGGATAGATCTTGTACAGGTGATACTCGACCGTGCGCGGGCTGAGGAACAACCGCGCCGCCACGTCCTTGCTCGACGCCCCCTCGGCCACCAGGCGCGCGATGCGCAGCTCCTGCGGCGTCAGGGCCGCCGCAGGGTCGGCCTCCGGCACGTCGCCCGCCGCCTCCCCGGCCGCGCGCAGCTCCCCGCTCGCGCGCCGGGCCCACGGCTCCGCGCGCAACCGGGTGAACGTCTCCAGCGCCGAACGCAGCCGCCCCCGCGCCTGCCCTGGCCGGTGCGTACGGCGCAGCCGCTCGCCGTGGAGCAGAGCTGTGCGCGCCGCCTCGAACGGCTCCCCGTGCAGCCGCGCCGCCTCCTCGAACAGCGCCGCGTCCCCGTCCACCAGCGCCCGGCAGCGCAGCAGCGACGCCCGCGACTCGGGCGTGCCGGCGTTCGCCGCCCACCGTTCCAGCCCGTCCAGGGCCTCGCGGGCCGCCTCCGGCTCACCCGCGGCCACGGCCGCCTCCACCCGGTCCGGCGCTGTCCGCCACACCACCGTCGGATGCCCCGCCGCCGCCAGGGCGGTGAACCGGGCATGCGCCGCGTCGTACCTGCCCAGCCCCAGATCGAGCATCGCCAGCGCGTACGAGGCCACGCCCGCGCGCAGCCCCACCCGGTGCGGCACCGCGATCGCCAGGGCCCGGCGCGCGTGCTCCCGGCAGGACTCCTCCTGGCCGCGCAGCGCCGCCACCACGGCCAGGTTCGCCAGATGGGCGGCCTCGCTGTTGGTGTATCCGGCCTCCCTGGCCAGCGCCAGCCCTTCCTCGGCTACGGCCTCGCTCTCGGCCAGCCTGCCCCTGAGCCGCTCGCCCGTGGACACGAACTCCAGCACCACCGGTAGCTGCCCGACCATGCCGGACACGCGCGCCACCCGGCCCGCCCGCCCGACCAGCTCGGCCGACACGTCCGCCTCGCCCAGATAGCTCGCCGCCGCCGACGCCCACAGGAACTCGGCCGCCTCCCGCAGCTCCCCGGTCCTCGCCAGCGCACCCCGCAGCAGCTCCGCCCCGCCGCCGTCGTCGAGCCGCGCCCCGATCCCGGCCACCACGTCCCGCAGGAACCCCGGCGGATGCGCCAGCGCCCTGCGCCCGATCTCCACGAGAGCCGGGATGTCGCCCACGTAGTTCGCCGCCTCGGCGGCGTCGGCCAGCATCTCCATGCTGTCGCCCCCGGCGAGGATCCGCACGGCCTCCGCGGCGTCCCCGGAGTTCAACTCGAACCGCCCCCGCAACTGCCTGATCTCCCGCCGCAACCCATCGAACCCCTTGGGACCGCTCCTCCCTCCAGCCGTCTCGTCCCGGGCGTCTGCTGGGGGACGGTTCGCTCTGTGAGGGGATGTGGCTTCCGCCTTCGCAGACCCTTCCCCCTCCTGGACGGGCGCCCTCCCACGGGCGGTCTCAGCGCGGGTCTCCTCCGGGGTACGGGTCAAGGGCGCGGCTTCGGACGGCCCTTCTCCCCGAGCGGGTGTTCTCCCGCCGGTCGGGAACCGGGTCAAGGGGGTGGCTGCCGGCGGCCCTTCTTGTTCCCGGGTGGGCGTTCTGCCAGCGGTCGTCTCGTCCCGGGCGTCCGCTGAGGGACGGTGCACTGTGTAAGGGGATGTGGCTTCCGTCTCCGGCGCCCTTTCCCGCTCGTGAGCGAGTGGTCTCTCGTCGCCGGTCTCTGGTGCGGGACGGGGCGTTGGGTGGTTCGGGGGCGTGAGGGGTGAGCCTTCTTTCTGGTGTGCGGGTGTTGTCTCGTGGAGGGGTTCTGTGGGGGTGTGGGTGGGGTGGTTCTGGGTGAGGGCGTGGGCCTCGGCGAGGTAGGTCTGGGCCTGGCCTGGACGGCCGCCGAGCCAGGCTGCGGTGGCCGCGTCCGTGTAGCGGCGGGCGCGGGTCCAGGGGTCGGGGGTCAGCTCCGCCGCACGGCCCAGTGCCGTCGCCGCGTCGCCGTACCCGCCTCTGGCTCGGGCTCCGTCGGCCGCGGCGGCCAGCGCGGCGGCCACCGGCTCGTCCCGCCCCATGGCGGCGGCCGCCAGGTGCCAGGCCCGCCTGTCACCTTCCACCAGCTCGGCCAGCACCGCGTGCGCCCGCCGTACCTCCACCGGGCCCGCCGCCCCGTGCACCGCCGACCGCACCAGAGGATGCCGGAACCGGACCGCCGCCCCGTCCACCACCACGAGCCCTGCCTTCTCCGCCTCATAGAGCCCGGCCAGAGCAACCTCTTCGCGCAGGCTCACCGCCGCAGGCAGCTCCCGTGCGGGTGCCCGCACCGACGCTTCCGTCACACGCGCCCTCGCGGGTGCCTCCCTGGACGGACCATCCCCGTTCGGCCATGCCCGTACGTCGGTCTCCGCCACGGACGGCGTGGTCTCGTTCGGCCGCGCTCTCGCGGCGGTTTCCATCTCGGGTGGGGTGGTTGCGCGCGCCGGCGCATCTGCGGGGGTCTCCGTCTCGGTCGGTGGTTGCTCGTGCTGGGTCCGTACGGGTGAGTCCAGGAGGGACGCGGTGCGGAGGGTCAGGGTGAGGTCCGGTTCCAGGGATGCCGCGAGGAGGACGCGGCGGGCCGGGGCCGAGAGGCGGGTCACCTGGTCGCCGAAGAGTTGGGCGCCGCCCGGCAGGGGGTCGGGGAGGGGGAGGCGGCCGGCGAGCTGGTCGGGGCTCAGGGACGCCAGGGTCTCGCCGAGGACGAGAGGGTTGCCGCCGGTGAGCGACACCAGGCGGGCGCGGACCGGGGGCGCCGACGGGGCCAGCGAGTCCACCAGCGTGGCCGCGCTCTCGTCGTCCAGCCCGCGCAGTCGCAGCTCGGGAACACCCTTGTGGACGCCGTCACCCCGGACCGCCAGCAGCATCCCGACCCGCTCGGTGCGGACACGCCGGGCCGCGAACAGCAGCGCGTCGGCCGACGCCCGGTCCAGCCACTGGAGGTCGTCCACCAGGCAGAGCACGCCGCCGTCCTCCGCCGCCTCCGCCAGCAGCGACAGGACCCCGGCCGCCACCAGGAACCGGTCCTCGGCCGGCGCCGCCAGCCCGAGCGCCCCGGCCACGGCCTGGCGCTGCGGCGCCGGGAGCGCGTCGAGCAGCCCGGTCACCGGCCGCAGCAGCTGGTGCAGCGCGGCGAACGCCAGGTCGGCCTCGGCCTCGACGCCCCACGCGCGCAGGACGGTCAGCCGCGGCCCGGCCAGGGTGGCGGCCAGATCGAGCAGGGCCGACTTGCCGATGCCGGCCTCGCCCCGCAGCAGCAGGGCCTCTCCCGCACCGGCCGGCGCCGCGTCGATCACACCCTGGATCGCGGCGATCTCGGTGGCTCGGCCGTACAGCATGAGAATGACCCTATAAGGCCCAATATGGTGATGAATGTCACGTACGAGCAGACGAAAAGGCGCGCCCCCGAAACCGGGGGCGCGCCTTCATCGCGGATCATGGCATCCGGTGAGATGCCTCATCCGTCGTCTCGGCCACCGGCGCGCCGGCCGGGCCCGTGGACTGGACGGCCCTGTCGGACCGCTCGTGTGCCCAGCGAGACGCGTCGGACGCGGAGTCCTTCATGTGCTCGGTCCACTGCTGGGCGTTACGCCGGTAGAACATGAAGCCGGCCGCGCCGATGGCGAGACCGGTCACCAGGACGGCCGTCGGCCAGCGCCGCGACTGCTGCCGCCGGACCGGGCTGACCCGGATCGCGGCGTCGTTCAGCATCGAGCTGACTGCCGGTGCGAGTTGGTCCTCGACCCGGTGGGCGGCCTTCTTCAGCCTGGGTGCAGCCCACATCCGGGCGTCGTCGACCCGCCTGTTGGCGGCCAGCTTGGCCTGGTCGGCCATCGGCGCCATGCGCGCGCCGGTTTTCATGGCCTGGGCCTTCATCCGGCCCTGCCACGTGGTGGGCACTTCTATGACCACGCGGCGTCGTCTTCTCAGTGTCAGGGACACGACTACCTCCCCTGTCGTTGGGGCCCCGCGCGTGACCTTCCCGATACAAAGCGGCTCAATCATGGCCCGCCGTGGGAGGATGGCGGCGGAGGCCTTAGGGCCATGGTTGTCAAAACACCACAATTCCACCCTGTGCATAGAGGAAGGCAGCTGTCTCGTGGCTGAGAAGCTGATTGCGAATCTGCAGACCAATCGCGGCATGATCAAGGTCGAGCTCTTTCCCAACAGAGCCCCCAAGACGGTGCGAAACTTCGTGGAGCTGGCCGAAGGCTCCCGCGAGTGGACCCACCCGGGCTCCGGCGAGAAGAGTAACGACCGCTACTACGACGGCACGATCTTCCACCGTGTCATCCCGAACTTCATGATCCAGGGCGGCGACCCGCTCGGTGAGGGCTTCGGCGGGCCGGGCTACGAGTTCGACGACGAGATCCACCCCGAGCTCTACTTCAACCGTCCCTACCTGCTGGCCATGGCCAACGCGGGCAAGAAGATGGGGAAGGGCACCAACGGGTCGCAGTTCTTCATCACGACCGTGCCCACGCCGCACCTCAACGGCCGCCACACGATCTTCGGCGAGGTCGTCGAGGGGCAGGACGTCGTCGACGCCATCTCCAAGACCAAGACCGGGCGTAACGACAAGCCGGTCGAGGAAGTCGTCCTGGAGTCGGTCACCATCGACCGCGTCCCGGCCTGACGCGCGGCCGCCTGTCCGGCCTTCCGGGTTCCTGCGCTCTGCAGGCCCCCCTTCCCGGAAGCCGGGCCGCGCCGGCCCGGCGCGCGGGAGGCGGCGTCACCCCGTCCGAGCAGCGGACGCGGGAGTGGCCCGCAGGCTTTAGGCTGCGGGCATGACCAGCCAGCCGCCCCTCCCGCCCTCGCAGCCCGAGCAGCCCGCGGAGACGGTCCCCACGTGCTACCGGCACCCCGACAGGGAGACGTGGGTCCGCTGCCAGCGGTGCGACCGGCCCATCTGCCCCGACTGCATGCGCGACGCGGCAGTGGGGTTCCAATGTCCCGAGTGCGTGGCCGAGGGCAATCGGGGGATCCGGCAGGCGAAGTCGACGTTCGGCGGCGCGGTGGTCCGCGCTCCCTACGTGACGTGGACGATCCTGGCGGCCAACGTGCTCGTCTTCGTCGCACAGTATTTCGTGCCGGACATCCAGCGCCTCCTGGGCATGAACTCCCTCTTCGTGGCCCTGGGCGACGAGTACTACCGGCTGATCACCGCCGCGTTCGTGCACGGCGGGATGTTCCACATCCTGTTCAACAGCTGGGCCCTCTACGTGATCGGGCCCTACCTGGAGCGGGCGTTCGGACACGTCCGCTTCGTCGCGCTCTATCTGGTGAGCGCGCTCGGCGGGTCGGTCCTCGGGCTGTGGATGGACAACCCGCGCATCCTCACCGTCGGCGCCTCGGGAGCCATCTTCGGCCTGTTCGGCGCGGTGTTCGTGGTGGGGCGCAGGCTGAACCTGGACGTGCGCGGCATCGCCGTGCTGATCGCGATCAACCTGGCCATCACCTTCATCGTCCCCGGCATCAGCTGGACCGGCCACATCGGCGGCCTGGTCACCGGGGCAGCGCTGTCGGCGGCGCTGGCCTACGCGCCCCGGGAGAACCGCACCGTGTGGCAGGTGGCGGCGGTCGCGGGGTTCGTCGTGCTGCTCGCCGTGCTCGTGGTCGTCAGAATTCCCATGATCACCATGGCGTTCCTGGGCTGACGTCCCCAGCTGTGGAAAAGCTGTGGAAAAGAACTAGCGCCAGCGGGTGGAAAGAACCACACCGAAGATGATGAAAACAAACCCGATCAGCAGGTTCCAGTTCTGCAGATCGCCGATGAAGGGCGCCCGCGGGGCCACGTAGTAGGTGGCGATCCACAGGATGCCGATGATCCACGAGGCGACCATCGTCGGCGCCAGCCAGCGAGGGCTGACCTTGATCTGCTGGGTCTTCTGCGGCGGGGTGTAAACCGCCTTCTTGCGCGTCTTGGGCTTGGGCACTGGATGACTCCTGCTGAGGGCCTGGGCTTCCGGATCGTCCGCAGGCTCTGCGTAAAGGGTAGTGGTAGCGAGCCCCAGGATAGTCGCCACGCGCACGGGATGGCGATCCCCGGCGCCCGGAGTCGTCCCGCTTACCCTGGTCGGGTGCGGATCGTGCTGCGGACCACGGGGGAGCTGAGCATCACCGCCGGCCTGGTTCTGGCGCTCTTCTGCGCCTATCTGCTCTGGGGCACCGGCGCCTACACGGCGAGCCAGCAGCTGTTGCTGCAGCGCGCGCTGGCCGCCGAGAACGCCGCCCGGCCGCCCGCCGTCGAGCTGGGCGACGCCGTGGCGCTGCTGCGCATCCCCAGGCTGGGCCACGACTTCCGCTACGCGGTGGTCGAGGGCGTACGGGCCGAGCACCTGAAGAAGGGCCCCGGCCACTACCCCGGCACCGCCATGCCCGGCCAGGTCGGCAACTTCGTCGTCTCCGGCCACCGCACCACGTACGCGGCCCCGTTCAACCGCGTCGACGAGCTCGAACGCGGCGACGAGCTCGTGGTCGAGGCCCGCGAGGCCCGCTACACCTACCGGGTCACCTCGCAGGACATCGTCGAGCCCGGCGAGGTGGACGTGCTCGCCCCGGTGCCCGGCATGCCGGGCCTGCGGCCCATCCGGGCGTACATCACGCTGACGACCTGCCACCCCGAGTACTCGGCGGCGCAACGGCTGATCGTGTACGGGGTGCTGAAGGACACCGAGCCCAGGAAGGCATGACGATGTACGGCTGGCTGTGGCGCAGGCTCCCCGGCGGTCCAGGACGGCGGCTGCTGTGGGCCGCCCTGCTGGTCGCCACGGCGATGGCCGTACTCTGGTTCTCGGTGTTCCCGCTCCTGGAACCCGCTGTGACGCTCGACGAGGTGACGGTGCGCCGATGACCCGCGTGCTGGTCGTGGACAACCACGACAGTTTCGTGCACACCATCGTCCAGTACCTGAAGGTGCTGGGCGCGAGCTGCGACGTGCGGCCCCGCGACGAGGTGCGGGTGGACGACGCCGACGGCTATGACGGCGTCCTGATCAGCCCCGGCCCCGGCACACCCGAAGCCGCCGGGGTCAGCGTCCCGCTCGTCCGCCACGCCGCCCGGCGCGGGCAGCCGCTGCTCGGCGTCTGCCTCGGCCACCAGGCCATCGCGCACGCCTACGGCGCCACCGTCGCCCGCGCCCCCGACCTCGTGCACGGCGGCACCAGCGCGATCAGCCACGACGGCAAGGGGGTGTTCGCGACGTTGCCCTCGCCCGTGCGCATGACCCGCTACCACTCGCTGGCCGTGCTCCCCGAGACCGTCCCCGGGGAGCTCGAAGTCACCGCCCGCACCGGCGACGGTGTCATCATGGGCCTGCGCCACCGCGCCGCGCCCGTCGAGGGCGTCCAGTTCCACCCCGAGTCGGTGCTCTCCGAGCACGGCCACCGGCTGCTCGGAAACTGGCTGGAGAAAACGCTGTAACGAACCGGAGCCTCAGAGCGACAGACAGATGAGCGTCCCCGCCGTTGCCCCCGAGCGGCGGGGGCGTTCTTTATTGGCGATCCTTCGGATCGCCGGCTCGTCGCTCAGATCCGGTGTCTTCCCTCGTCGTTCGGTCGCTGCGCTCCCTCTCTCCTCAGTCCAGACACCGGCGCTCCTCGCAAGACCTTCCCTGTACGGAGGTCGGGCACTGGAGTCGGTCCTTCGAATGGTGGGGCGGAGGGGTCCTTACGTGAAAAGGGCCGCCAGCCCCTTTTGGGGATGGCGGCCCTTTTCTTAGCCTAGGCCGTCGCCTACGTCGCCTGGGGGCTCGTCCTGGCTCGGGAAGCCGTCGTCGCCGTCGTCGGTCGGGACGTCGTCCGTCGGGAAGTCGTCGGTCGGGAAGTCGTCCGACGGCTGCTCGGTGGGGGTGGGGGCTGCCGGGCCCTGCGACACGACGATCGTGACCGTCATGTTGGGCTGGAGCTTGGCGCCCTCACCCGGGTTCTGCTGGATGACCGTGCCCTGGGCCTGGTCGCTCGGCTGGGTGACGACCTTGACCTTGAAGCCCGCTTCCTCCAGGGTGCGGCGGGCCTCCTCCTCGGTCATGCCCTGGACGCTCGGTACGGCCACGGCCTCCTTCGGGATGAAGAGGGTCACCGTGTCGCCCTTGGCGACCGAGGCGCCGGCCTTGGGATCGGTGCGGAAGACCTTGCCCTCCGGCTGGCTGGACGCGCGCGTCTTGATCGTGCTGCTGAGCCCCAGCTCGGTCAGCCTGGCGTTGGCCTCTTCGGTGGTCATGCCGATGAGGTCGGCGGGGACCTTCACCTTCTCCGCGCCCTTGGAGACCACGACCTTGACCGTGGCGCCCTTCTCCACCTCGGTGCCCTCGGCCGGATCGGTCTCGATGACCGTGTCCTTGTCGTACTCGGCGCTGAACTCCTCGGTGACCTCCGCCGTGAGGCCGAGCTGCTTCAGCTGGCTCTCGGCGTATTCACGCGTCTTCGCCTCCAGCCCCGGCACCTTGACCGTGGTCGGGGCCGTCGGGCTGCCGCCGCCGCTGAACATGACGTAGCCCAAGGTGATGAAGGCGCCGATGACCAGCAGCGGGATGATGATCCACAGGGCGGTCTTGACCGCGTTGCCGCCGCCGTTGTTCGCCCGGCGGCGCCCGCCCCGGCCGCCGCCCTCGTCGTACTCGTAGGGCGGGACGGCGCTGGAGTGCTGGGTGGCCGGGCCGGTGGCGGCCTGGGTGGCCGTCATCATGCGGGTGCCCTGACCGTAGCCGTTCATCGCCATGGTCTGGGCGTCGACCGGCATGCCGGACATGGCGCGCTGGATGTCGGCCCGCATCTCGGCCGCGCTCTGGTAGCGGTGCGCCGGATCCTTGGCCATGGCCTTGAGCACGATCGCGTCGGCCCACTGGGGGATCTCCGGGTCGATCTGCGACGGCGGGATCGGCTCCTCGCGGACGTGCTGGTAGGCGATCGCGACGGGGGAGTCGCCGGTGAACGGCGGCTGGCCGGTGAGCAGCTCGTAGAGCACGCAACCGGTTGAGTAGATGTCGCTGCGGGCGTCGACGCGCTCACCGCGTGCCTGCTCCGGCGAGAGGTACTGGGCGGTGCCGATGACCTGGGCCGTCTGCGTCATCGTGGCGGCCGAGTCGGCCATCGCGCGGGCGATGCCGAAGTCCATCACCTTGACGTCGCCGGCCGTGGTGATCATCACGTTCGCCGGCTTGATGTCGCGGTGCACGATGCCGCCGCGGTGGCTGTAGTCGAGCGCGCGCAGGATGCCGTCGACCAGTTCGGTCGCGCGTTCCGGGATCAGCCGCCGGTCGGCGCGGAGCAGGTCGCGCAGCGTCCTGCCGTCGACGTACTCCATCACGATGTAGGGCACGGGGGCGCCGTCGGTGACGTCCTCGCCGGTGTCGTAGACCGCGACCACGGCCGGGTGGTTCAGCGACGCCGCAGACTGGGCCTCACGGCGGAAACGGGCCTGGAAGGTGTGATCACGGGCCAGGTCCGACCGAAGGGTCTTGATCGCGACGATCCGGTCCAGCCGGATGTCTCTGGCGCGATACACCTCGGCCATGCCGCCGCGCCCGACGACACCGTCGAGCTCGTAGCGACCTCCGAGAAGCCGAGGCTGAGTCATTTCCTGCACTGTCCCTTACCGTTCATCTTGGTGCCGGCCTGCTCGGGGGGCGGCCGCCGGTGTCCATCATCGACCCGTTGGCGCGTCACGTCTCCTCCTTCGGCGGGTTCGAGTCACCCGGGTCCGGCGAGGCGGAAGGTGTCGGGGTCGTCGGCGTCGTGGTGGGGGTCGGGGTCGGCGTGGGGGTCGGGGTACGGGTCCTGGTCGGGGTCGGGCTCGGCGTCGGCTGCGTCGTCGGCGTAGCCGACTTGCTTACCGTAGCCGACGGCGAGGCTACCGGCCTCGACGACTTGACCGTAACCACAGGAGGCCGACGGGTCTCGGTTTTGGTCCGTGAGGGCTTCTGCCGGGGCTTGTCGGAAGCAGGCAGCGGAGGCGTCGTCGTCTCCGGAACGACGAGCGGCGGAGTCTGAGGGGCGGGGGTGAGCGCCCACGCGCTGAAACCCACGGCCACGACGGTCCCGGCCGCCGCCGCCGTCGTCAGCACCCGCCCGAACCGGCGCCGCGGCGGCGTCTCCTGCAGCTCCGTGACCGGCTCGGCGCCCATGGCCGCGGGCCCGTCCGCCGTCCGGTCTTCCTGGCGGGGACGGATCGGGAAGCCCGAGGGGTCGGTCAGCGAGCCGAGGTCGGCGCCGCCGGCCGACAGCGACTCGCGCAGCACGTACGCGCGATCGGCCAGCTCCCGCGCGGAGCCGGGCCGATGCGCGGGATCTTTGGCCAGCAGCGCCGCCACGAGCTCGCGCACCGGGGCGGGCACGTCGACGCCCAGCGCCGGCGGCTGCTCGCCGAGGTGGCGCAGCGCGATCGCCACCGCGCTGTCGCCGTGGAACGGGGCCCGGCCCGACAGGCACTCGTAGGCCACCACGCCCAGGGAGTAGAGGTCGGTCGAGGGCGTGAGCGGCAGACCCTGGGCCTGCTCCGGGCTGACGTACTGGGCGGTGCCGAGCACGGTGCCGGTCTGCGTCACCGGAGCCGCCTCCATGGCCCTGGCGATGCCGAAGTCGGTCACCTTGATCGTGCCCTCGTGCGTCACCAGCAGGTTGCCCGGCTTGATGTCGCGGTGGATCACGCCGGAGGAGTGGGCGGCGTGCAGCGCCTTGGCCGTCTGGTGGAGCACGTCGAGGGTGACCTCGGCGCCGAGCGGGCCGTTGCGGACCAGGATGGTCGACAGCGGCTCGCCGTGCACCAGCTCCATCACCAGATAGGCCCGGTCGGCCTGCTCGCCGTAGTCGAAGATCTGCGCGATGCCGGGGTCGGCGAGGCCGGCGGTGATGCGCGCCTCGTTGCGGAACCGGCCGCGGAACGCGGGGTCGGCGTGGATGTGGCTGTGGAGCACCTTGACGGCCACCTCGCGCCCGAGCAGCTCGTCGCGGGCACGCCAAACCTCCCCCATGCCGCCGGCGGCGATGCGGGAGATCAGGAGATAGCGGTTACCGAGCCGCATGATTCAGCACGTTACCGTCCATTACTTCAGCACCGCCTCCATCACCGCTTTCGCGATGGGCGCGGCCGTTCCGCCACCCGTCGCCTCCCCGCCGCCGCGCACGGCGCCGGACTCGACCATCACCGCGATCGCGATCTTCGGGTCGTTCGCGGGGGCGAACGAGATGAACCAGGCGTGCGGCTGCTGGCCCTGAGCGGTCTCGGCGGTTCCGGTCTTCCCAGCTACTTGGACGCCGGGAATCTGCGCGCGGTTCGCGGTGCCGTTGGCCACGACGCTGATCATCATGTCGGTGAGCTCGCCCGCCGTCTCGGAGCTGACCGCCTCGCTGAACTCCTCGGGGTCGGCCTCGTCGATCGTGTCGCCGTTGGGGTCGGTGATCTTGTTGACGAGGTACGGCTTCATGACCACGCCCTCGTTGGCGATGCCGGCCGCGATCATCGCCATCTGGAGCGGCGTCATCTGGTTGCTGCGCTGGCCGATGGAGGCCTGGGCGACGGCCGCCGCGTCCTCCTTGGGGCCGAAGTCGCTCTTGGCCACCGACATCGGGACGGCCAGCGGCTTGCCCGCGCCGAACTTCTCCAGCTGCTCGCCCATCGCCTCGTGGCCGAGGTCGATGCCGATCTTGCCGAACGGCGTGTTGCAGGACCTCTCCAGCGCGAAGCGGAGCGTGACCTGGCCCGAGCCGCACGCCGCGCCGCCGTAGTTGGGCAGGTCGGCGGTGGTGTTGGGCAGGTCGAGCACCTGCGGGGCGTCCACGGTGGTGTCGGCGCCGCGGCTGGAGTCGTCCTCCAGGAAGGCGGCGGCGGTCACCACCTTGAACGTCGAGCCCGGCGGGTAGGTGTTCTCGATGGTGCGGTTGAGCAGCGGCTGGCTCTTGTCCTTGGCCAGCTCGTCGTAGCGGCCGAACACCTCGGACTTGTTGGTGCCCGACAGCTCGGCCGGGTCGTAGGTGGGCAGCGAGACCATGGCGAGGATGCCGCCGGTCTTCGGCTCGATCGCCACCACGGCGCCGCGCTTGCCGCTCTCGCGCAGCGCGTCGTAGGCGGCCTTCTGCGCCTCGGGGTTGATCGTCAGGTCGACGTTGGCGCCCCTGGTCGGCTCGCCGGTGAACAGGTCGATGCCGCGCTGCAGCAGCAGGTCGGCGCTGGAGCCGTCGAGCAGGTCGTTCTCGCTGCGCTCGATGGCCGACTCGCTCTCGGGCGAGAAGAAGCCGGTCACGTGCGCGTACAGGCGGCCCTCGGGATACTGCCTGAGGAAGCGGAAGTCGCCCTTGGTCTCCTTCGACTGGGCCACGATGACCTTGCCGCCCGCGGTGATGCGCCCGCGCTGCACGGCGTACCGCTCGTAGAAGTTGCGGGTGTTGCGGGCGTCGTCGCTCAGACTCTGCGCGCGGACGCCCTGGAGGACGTTCACGTTGATCATCAGGAGGCCGAACATGGCCAGGCAGGCCACGGCGGCGCGCTTGATAGTCCGGTTCATCGCTGGAACACCTGCGTCATTCCTTCGTTCTGGATCGCCTGGGGCGGCGGCCTGCGCGCCGCGTCGGACATGCGCACGAGCAGCGCGATGAGGATCCAGTTGGACAGCAGCGCCGAGCCACCCTGGGACATGAAGGGGGTGACCAGGCCGGTCAGGGGGATGAGGTTGGTGACACCGCCGACGATGATGAAGATCTGCCAGGCCAGCAGGAACGACAGGCCGGCGGACAGCAGCTTGGTGAACGGGTCGCGGGCGGCGAGCGAGGTGCGCAGACCGCGCTGCACGATCAGCGCGTAGATCACGAGGATCGCCATCAGGCCCGTCAGGCCCAGCTCCTCGCCGGTGGCGGGGAAGATGAAGTCGGAGAAGGCCAGCGGGATCAGCTCGGGGTGGCCCTGGCCGAGCCCGGTGCCGAGGATGCCGCCGGATCCCATGGCGAACAGGCCCTGCATGAGCTGCTCGCTGCCGCCGACCGCCCTGTAGAGCTCCTCGTTGGCGGGGTCGAGGTAGACCTCGAAGCGCTGCTGGACGTGGTCGAAGACCATGCCGGCCAGGATCGCGCCGCCCAGGAAGAGCAGGATGCCGATGATCACCCAGGAGATGCGCTGGGTGGCGATGTAGAGCATCGCGATGAACGTGCCGAACAGCAGCAGCGAGGAGCCCAGGTCCTTCTGCAGGACCAGGATGCCCAGGCTGACGCCCCAGGTGATGAGCACCGGGCCGAGGTCGCGGGCGCGCGGCAGGTCGATGAAGAGCAGCCGCCGCCCGGCCAGGGCGAGCACGTCGCGCTTGGCCACGAGGTAGCCGGCGAAGAAGACGACCAGCGCCAGCTTGGCGAACTCGGCGGGCTGGATCTGACCCAGCCCGGAGATGCCGATCCAGATGCGGGCGCCGTTGATCTCCTGGCCGAGGAACGGGATCAGCGGCGAGACCAGCAGCAGCAGCCCCAGCGCGCCGGCGGTGTAGGTGAGCCGCTGCAGGGCGCGCTGGTCACGCAGGAAGATCAGGGTGACGCTGAACAGCACGATGCCGATGAGCGTCCACAGCAGCTGGGTGTTGGGCGAGGCGAGCGTGGCCGACGGCAGCGTGGAGTCGGTCTCCGACAGCCGGAAAATCATCACCAGGCCGAGACCGTTGACCAGCGTGACCAGCGGCAGGATCAGCGGGTCGGCCCACGGCGCGAACTTGGCGAGCACGAGGTAGGCGGCCAGCATCAGGCCGCCCAGGCTCAAGCCGTACGTCAGCATGCCCGAGGGGATCGCCCCGTCCATCGCCAGCCCGACGTTGGCGTAGGCGCCCATCGTGATCACGACCGCGAACGCGAGCATGACGAGCTGGGCCATGCGTCGCTTGGCGGGCATGGGCACGGGGGCTGCGGCCACTTCGCTCATCTATTGAGGTTTCGTCCTTGTGGGAGTGGGAGATGGCGACGCGCTCGCGGTGGGGGTGGGTTCCGCGAACTTCATCGTGTTGATCTTGGTGAGGCCCTCGGCCACGTCGCCGACCTCGATGCCGTCCTTGACCAGGGCCTGGTCGGGCGGCGAGAGCCGGGACAGGGCCTTGCCGGTGTGCTGGGCCACCTTGAAGAACTGAACGGGGCCCACCTCCTGCTGGATGCCCTGGAAGACGACCACTTCGTCGGCCCAGGCCCCGACGTAGAACTGGTCCTGCGTCCATTTCCAACCGAAATAGCCGCCGACGCCCGTGACGACGGCGGCCACGGACAGCACGGTGACCAGCACGGGCCACACCCGGCGACGCTTGCCCGACTTGCGGGACGCTCGCGCGACCGGCTCGTCGTAGTCGTCATCGGTGATGGCCGGCTGGGGAGCGGTCACCGCGCTCGCTCGCCCCGGCGCCGGCTCCTCGCCGCCGTGCAGCCGGGTCATGCCCGCGGCGCCGACGACGGAGGCCTCGACGGGCACCTGCTGGCCGTCGGTGATCTCCAGCACGTCGGCGATCACGCACGTGATGTTGTCGGGCCCGCCGCCGCGGTTGGCCAGGTCGATGAGCTGGCGTACGGCCTCTTCGGGATCGTCGAGGTTGGTCAGCGTGGCGTGCAGCGTCTCCGCGCTCACCACCCCGGACAGCCCGTCGGAGCAGAGGAGGTAGCGGTCGCCCACCTGCGCCTCGCGCAGCGTCAGGTCGGGGTCGACCTCGCCGCTGCCGTCGAGCGCCCGCAGCAGGATCGAGCGCTGCGGATGCGTCGCGGCCTCCTCGGGCGTGATGCGCCCGTCGTCGACCAGCTGCTGGACCAGCGTGTGGTCATGGGTGATCTGGTAGAGCTCCCCGCGTCTGAGCAGGTAGGCGCGCGAGTCGCCGACGTGCACCAGCGCGACCTGGGTGCCGTTCCAGAGCATGGCGGTGAGCGTGGTGCCCATGCCTTTGAGGCTGGGATCCCGTCCCACCATCTCGTGCAGCTTGCGATTGGCGTCGCGTACGGCTGCCTCGATGGCGTTGAGCAGGTCACCCCCCTGCTGGGCCTCTTCGAGAGAGGCCATCGCGGCGATGGCGACGGAGCTCGCCACCTCGCCGTGTGCGTGCCCGCCCATGCCGTCGGCGACGGCGAGCAGGCGGCCGCTGGCGTACGCCGAGTCCTCGTTTCCTTCGCGGAGGAGGCCGACGTCCGAGCGGGCGGCGTAGCGGAGTGCGATGGTCATTTGCGCAATTCAATGACTGTCTTGCCGACACGGATCGGAACACCGAGCGGCACCGGGGTCGGGCGGGTGACTTTCGAGCGGTCGAGATACGTGCCGTTGGTAGAGCCGAGATCTTCCACGATCCACTGACCGTCCTGGGGAAAGAGCCGGGCGTGCCGGCTGGATGCGTAGTCGTCGCTGACTACCAGCGTGGCGTCGTTCGCCCGGCCAATGGTGATGGGCGTCTCCGTGAGATTAATGGTGGTGCCTTGCAGCGGGCCACCTGTCACGATGAGCTGGCGGGGTTCCCCCTTCCTGCTCTTGGGCTTGGGCGCGGGCTTGGCCGGTTTGGCCCCTTTGCCCGGGCCGGCGGGAGCCGTACGTGACCCGAACAAGTCAGTCCGGATCACGCCGACTGCGGCAATGACGAAAAACCACAGCACCGCCAGGAATGCGAGCCGGATCAGCAGCAGCGTGAGCTCGGACATGGACCGTCTGTCTACCTCTAATCGCGCCGGAACACCAGAGTCGTGCGCCCCAGCGTCACTCGCGTGCCGTTCTGGAGCTCGATTCTGCGTACCGGCTGGCCGTTGACGAAAGTGCCGTTGGTCGACCCGAGGTCGACCAGCACGACTTGCTGACCCTCGACGCGCAGCTCCGCGTGGTGGCGGGAGACGCCGGGGTCGACGAGACGAAGATCGCAGTCGGTGCCGCGCCCCAGCAAGGTCACCGGCGTGGTGAGCTCGTAGGAGCGGTCGCCCTGCGGATCGTCCTGGGTGCTGACGAGCAGCCGGGGCCGCCCGCCGAACGCGTTGGGACGTGACGGGGGCAGGTCGCTCGCCGGCTGGCGGATCTCGTCCTGCTCAACCGTCGCGCCCCGGATGACGCCGGACCTGATGCGGAACAAGCCCACCGCCAGGTCGCCCGCCGTCTCGAATCGGACCCGGACCGGTCCCACGAAGGAGTAGCCCTGTTCCTTGGCGTACTCCCTGGCGAGGTTGGCCAGCTCGTGGCTGATGCTGTCGGCGTAGACCTCTAGCCGCTCGGCGTCGGTCGTGGACAGCTCCACCACGAAGTCGTTCGGGACGAGGGTACGGCCCTGGGCGACGATCGCCGCCCGCTCGTCCATCTCCCGCTGCACCGCGCTGGCGACCTCGACCGGCTGAAGGTCAGATTTGAACGCCCGCGCAAAGGCCCCCTCAACCAAGCCTTCGAGCCGTCGCTCGAAGCGCTGAAGGACTCCCACCGGGTACCTCCCTTCCTCCGTGCATATGATCGCGGCCCCCCGGCGCGCGTGGCGCCCGGTCTCCGCTCGAACCACGAGGCGGCGGCCCCCGGCGCTCCTGAGGCACTCGCGCCCAGCTCCTCCGCTCCCGTGTCTTATGCGATCGTATCCGGGTTCAGTACCAGTGGCTGTTACGTGCTAGTGTTTCTCCGCACCCACAAGGGCGGGTGGCGGAACGGCAGACGCGCACGGTTCAGGTCCGTGTGTCCGAAAGGACGTGAGGGTTCAAATCCCTCCTCGCCCACCTCGGTAGGGTCGATGAAAATCGGCAGACCCACCCTGGCGAAGAAGAGCCCCGGTTCGCAAGAGCCGGGGCTTCATCTTTTCCTCGACATCCTGTCCGCTTGCGGCCTCCTGGCCGTACCGCCGGGCGAAAGGTACGCCCGGCCGGTTGCAGCTCGCTTTCAAACCGCTTCCGGCCGGGGCCCATTGTTTTCGCTCAGAGCGAAGCCGAGGTCAGGCCGCCAGCTTGCGCGTGTCCAGCAACTGGCCCAGCAGGTCGGTGAGGCTCACCATGCCGATGACCGCGCCGTCGCCCCCGGTGACCAGCGCCAGGTGCGCACGGGCCTCCTGGAGGGCCGCCACGGCCTCGGGGACCTGCGTGAGGCTCGGCAGCTTCGGCACCGGCCTGGCGAGCTCGCTCGCCGTACGTCCGGGCTCCAGCAGGGCGTCACGGGCGTGCAGGACACCCGCCACCTCGCCGCCGTCGCTCACGAGCAGCCTGAGGTGGCCGCTGCCGGCCGCCACGCGCCGGATCTCGGCCGTGCCGGCCCGCGGGGGTACGGTGACCGCCCGGCCGATCGGCACCATGAGGCGCTCGATGCCCTCGGCCTCGAACCGCAGCGCCCGGGTCAGCAGGTCGTGCTCCTCCCGGTCGAGCAGCCCCATCCGGCCGGACTCGCCGACCAGCATGGCGAGCTGGCGCGGCGTCCTGGTGGTGGCCAGCTCGTTGCGCGGCTGCACCCCGAAGAGCCGCAGGCCGAGGTTGGTCAGGCCGTTGAGCGACGACAGCAGCGGCCGCATCACCGAGGTGAAGGCCCTGAACGGCAGGGTGAGCAGCAGCGCCGCCTGCTCGGGGTGGGTCAGCGCCCACGACTTGGGCGCCATCTCGCCCACCACCATGTGCAGGAACGTCACCAGGGCCAGCGAGAGCGTCAGCGCGATCGGCATGCGCAGCGGCTCTGCCACGCCGATGGCCGCGAACACCGGTTCGAGGTAGTGCTCGATGGCCGGCTCGGTCACGTACCCGAGGCCCAGCGTGCACAGCGTGATGCCGAGCTGGGCGCCGGCCAGCATCAGGGAGAGCTGGCGGCTGCCGCCCGCGGCCGACCTGGCCGCGATCCTGACGAGCCGGTTGCCGCCCGCCGCGATCTCCTCCAGGCGGTGCCGCCGGGAGGACACGAAGGCGAACTCGGCGGCGACGAACAGCGCGTTGAACGCCAGCAGCGCGACGCTGATCATGATCATCGTCATCGGGTCGCCTCCGCGGGCTGCTGGGCGGGCGCCAGCCGCACCCATTCGGGCACGCGCCGGTTGAGCGAGATCACGGTCAGCTCGGCCACGTGGCGGTCGCCGCCGTCGTCGTACTCGAACGGGTCGGCCTCGACGACGGTCGGCACCGTCACCGTGTCCCCGGGCTCGGGCATCCGGCCCAGCTCGGCCAGGATCAGGCCGCCGAGCGTGTCGTAGTCGTCGCTTTCGGGCAGCGCGATGCCGGTGGCCCGCTCGACCTCGTCGAGCCGCAGCCTGCCGGGCACCTCCCAGACGCCGCCGGGCTGCCGCACGGCGCCCACCGGGTCCGGGTCGTTCTCGTCGACGAGCTCGCCGACGAGCTCCTCGGCGAGGTCCTCGACGGTGATCACACCCGCCAGGCCGCCGTACTCGTCGATGACGCAGGCGATGTCGTCCTTGGCGACGCGCATGCGGTCGAGCACCGCGGGGAGCGGCAGCGAGTCGGGCACGAGCAGCGCCGGGCGGGTGATGTCGCGCACGGCGCCCTCCTCGATCCCGGAGGCGAGCAGCTCGCGCACGCCGGTCACGCCGGCCACGTCGCCGTCGTCGCCGAGCACCGGGTAGCGGCTGTGGCCGCACTGCCGCATGGTCTCCAGCAGCTCGGAGATCGGCTGGGCGGCGCGCAGCGCCACCACCCGGGGCCGCGGCACCATGATCTCCTCGGCCGTGTGGTCGCCGAACTCCAGGGCGCGCTCCAGCAGCTCCGACAGGCGAGGCGGCAGCTCACCGGCCTCCGTGGACTCCTCGATGATCCGGGAGAGCTCCTCGGGGGTGGCGCCGTGCTCCACCTCCTCGACGGGCTCGATGCCCACCTTCCTGAGCAGCCCGGTCGCCGCCGAGTCGAAGAGGCGGATCACCGGCCCGACCACGGCCAGGTAGACGAGGGTGGATCCGGCCAGGAACTTCGCCACCTGCTCCGGCCTGGCGATGCCGAGGTTCTTCGGCGCTAGCTCGCCGAGCACCATCTGCACCACGGTGGCCACGCCCACGCCGATGGCGACGGAGAGCCCGGTGATGAGGGCGTCGGAGAGGCCGGCGTCCGTCAGCCAGGGCCGCACGATCACGGCGATGGCGGGCTCGGCCAGGAAGCCGACCAGCAGGGCGGTGACGGTGATGCCGAGCTGGGCGCCCGACAGCATGAACGAGAGGCGTGAGGTCACGCGGAGTGCCTTCTCGGCGGCCTGGTCACCGGCCGCGGCCTGCTCGCGCAGGACGGCCCGGTCGACGGCGACGAAGGCGAACTCCTGGGCGACGAAGTAGCCCGTCGCGGCTGTGAGCAGGAAGAGGGCCATCAGGCCCAGATAGGCGCTCACCGCTGCGAGCTCTCAGGGGAACCCGTGCATGTGCACGGGCGGCTACTCCATGGGTCCGCAGTGGACACGATCATCCCTTCTTTAGAGCTGGTCCATAAAACTAACGATGCGGATGGCCTCTGTGTTTCCGGTGGTCTTATCTGCCTGGTTCTACGTACTTTTCCGTGGCGGAACAATGGCCGGTGGACTGCACTGAGCGAAGTGTTGGACGTAGCTTCTATGTCAGGGCGACTATGTCAAGCAAGGGGAAGAAGGAGCCACGTGGCTGAGGACGACCGGACGCGGGCCATGCGCTCGCCGGGCGAGCGTCGCCCGCTGCCTTCCAGCAAGGACGGGCCGCGTGCGGCGGGGGCCCCGGCGCACCACTTCCCGCAGCCCCCGCAGCAGCCGGTCGCCGACGACGTGCCGCGGTCCAGCTCGCGGGTGTACGGCAAGCGCCGGTCGGGCAGCAGTCCCGTCAGGCCCATGCGGAGCACCTCCGACCGGCCGCCCCCGCCGCCCGGACAACGGCCGCCGCGCCGGCGGATCAAGGGCGGCACCGTTCTCAAGATCATTCTCGCGCTCCTGGTGGCGCTGGTGGTGACCGCCGCCGGCATGCTCTTCTGGATCGACGGGCGGCTGGGCGGGCTGCCCGCCGGGATCCTGGACGACTACGAGGGCCGCCCGGCCGACACCCCCGGCACCAACTGGCTCCTGGTCGGCTCCGACAGCCGCAAGGGCCTGTCGGCCCGCGAGCGCAAGAAGCTCGCCACCGGCAACAGCGAGGGCCAGCGCACCGACTCGATGATGCTGCTCCACCTGCCCGAGGGGAGCGACCGGCCGACGCTGGTCAGCCTGCCGCGCGACTCCGCCGTCACCGTCCCCGGCCAGGGCCGCAACAAGCTCAACGCCGCCTACGCGATCGGCGGGCCCAAGCTCCTGGTCCGCACCGTCGAGACGGTCACGGGCATCCGCGTCGACAACTACATGGAGATCGGCTTCGCCGGCTTCGTCGAGATCGTCGACGCCGTCGGCGGCGTCGAGATCAACGTGCGGGCCGCGGTCAACGACCCCAAGGCGGGCCTGAAGCTCAAGAAGGGCACCCAGACCCTCACCGGCGCCCAGGCGCTCGGCTACGTCCGCACCCGCAAGGGCGGGGCGCTGCCCGACTACGAGCGCACCAAGCGGCAGCGCCAGTTCCTCAGCGCGGTGGTGAAGAAGGCGGCCAGCCCCGGCACCCTGATCAACCCGTTCACCTCGATCCCGCTGGCGATGAGCGCCACCGACGCCGTGGCGGTCGACGAGGACACCGGCGTGTTCGACATGCTCTCGCTGGGCCTGGCCATGGGCGACAGCCCGGTGACCACGGTGGTGCCCTTCGGCGGCACCGAGAACGTCGCGGGCGGCGAGGCCGTCAAGTGGGACAGGGCCAAGGCGCTGGCCCTGTTCGAGGCGCTGGCCGCCGACCAGCCGGTGCCGAAGGAGATCCTCGACGCGGGTTAGCCCGTCGCGGTGATGGCGGCCGTGGTGACGGCGATCGAGATGCCCGCGTTGATCGCGGCGATCGTCTGCGCCACGGCCTCGGCCTCCCACGCGCCGGCCGCGATCTCCTTGACCCGGCCCTTGTCGGCGCCGGGGAACGCCTTGCGGTCGAGCTTGGCGGCGTGCATGACCGCGATGAGCACGGCGGTGCGCGGGTCGGGCTCGGCGCCGCCCAGCGCGCCCGCGACCCGCTCGCGTACCCGCGACTCGACGCTGCCGTCGAGCTCGGGCCAGCGGGTGGTGCGGAAGACGCCGAACACCCGGCCGCGCTCCTCGGCCAGCACGCCCGCGGCGGCGAGCCGGGTGAGCAGGCGGGTGCGGAGCTTGCCCGACTGCAGCTGCTGCACCCACCAGGCGGGCCCGCGCTCCTTCGGGCTGCCGGCGATGCGGGCGAGCGCGGCGTCGAGCTCGTCGTCGCCCAGCGGCGCGGGGTCCAGGACGGTCACCTTCTTGTCGCGCAGCGTGATGCGCTCGCTGATCGCCAGCTCGGCCAGGAGGGCGCCGGCCACGGCGGGGTCGAGCTGGATGGTGGAGAGCAGCTGCCTGCCGTCGTCCTCGCCGAAGGCGAGAAGGAGGATCTCCTCCGCGATCGTCACGCTCATCCTCTGACACTAACGTGCGAGCATGACCATCTCGGAAAAATTGCACGCTGTCGGCCGTCCCCTGCTTGAGGCTCAGCTGGCCCATCCCACCGTTGCCGGGATCGGCCGGGGCGATCTGCCCGAGCCCGTGTTCCGGTCGTGGCTGGAGCAGGACTACCTCTACCTGCTCGACTACGTGCGGGTGTTCGCCAAGCTGGCCTGGCAGGCTCCTGACGCGCACGTCGGCGACCTGGTGGACCTGGCGCACTCGACCTATCACGAGGAGCTGGATCTGCACCGTTCGCTGTCGGCCGAGTTCGGGGCCGATCTGGAAGGGGCGGTGAAGGGGCCGGCCTGCGTCGCGTACACGGACTTCCTGCTGGAGTCCGCGGGCTCGTACGGGGAAGGGCTGGCGGCGCTGTATCCGTGCATGTGGGGATATTCGACGCTGGGGCGGATCCTGGCGGAGAACCCGCCCGCCGAGCCGCGCTACCGGGCCTGGGTCGACACGTACGCCGACCCGGGGTTCGCCGCGCTGGCCGAGCGGATCGCCCAGATGATCGACGAGACGGACGTCGATCCCGACCGGGCGGAGGCGATGTTCACGGAGGGGATGGCGCACGAGCTGGCGTTCTGGGACGTGCCGTAGCGCCGCGTAGTCTGGAGAGCATGCCTGAACTTCCCGAGGTGGAGTCGCTCACCGCGTTCCTGGGCGAGCGGGCGGTCGGCCGCACGATCGCGGGCGTCGACGTGGTGGCCTTCCAGGCGCTCAAGACGTTCGACCCGCCGGTGACCGCGCTGGGCGGGCTGACCGTCACGGGCGTGTCCCGTCACGGCAAGTTCCTCGACCTCGACTGTGACGGGCTCCACCTGGTCATCCACCTGGCCCGGGCGGGCTGGCTGCGCTGGCGTGACGACCTGTCGGGCGCCAGGCCGGTCCGTCCGGGCAAGGGCCCGCTCGCCGTACGGGTGCGGCTCGCGCCCGACGCCGACGGGCTGGCGCCGGGGTTCGAGCTGACGGAGGCGGGCACGCAGAAGCGCCTGGCCGTCTATGTCGTGAAAAATCCGGACGAAGTGCCGGGTGTCGCCGCGCTCGGCCCCGACCCCCTCGACGAGTCCTTCGACGTCGCCGCGCTCAAACGCATCGTCGGCGGCAACCGCACCCAGATCAAGGGCCTGCTGCGCGACCAGAAGGTCGTCGCCGGCATCGGCAACGCCTACTCCGACGAGGTGCTGCACGCCGCGAAGATGTCCCCGTTCAAGGTCGCGGCGACGCTGACCGACGCGCAGATCGCCGACCTGCACGACGCCATCGTGACCACGCTGCGCGAGGCGGTCGAGCGGGCGCGCGGCCTGGCGGCCAAGGACCTCAAGGCGGAGAAGAAGTCGGGGCTGCGCGTGCACAACCGCACCGGCCAGCCGTGCGACGTCTGCGGCGACACGATCCGCGAGGTGTCCTTCGCCGACTCCTCGCTGCAGTACTGTCCCACCTGCCAGACCGGCGGCAAGCCGCTGGCCGACCGCCGCATGTCCAAGCTGCTCAAGTAGCGTGCCGAGCACGACGCGCGGCAGGTAAGAATGGGCGCATGACGGTTCCCGAGGTCGAGGTCCGCGACGTGCCCGACGACGCCTACCTGCTCGACGTGCGCGAGGAGTACGAGTGGGTGGCGGGCCACGCCCCCGAGGCGGTCCACATCCCGATGACGCAGATCCAGGCGCGGGTCGACGAGGTCCCCTCCGGCTGTCCGGTCTACGTCGTGTGCCGCGTCGGCGGCCGTTCGATGCAGGTGGCGGCCTGGCTCAACCGCCTGGGCCGCGAGGCGGTCAACGTCGGCGGCGGCATGCAGGCCTGGGAGCTCGACAAGCGTCCCATGGTCAGCGAGACCGGCCGGCCGCCGATGGTCGCCTGACCCCGACTGGCCGAAACGGGACCAATAGTGCATCATGGGGGCGGCAGCCGGAGTTGATCTCCGGCTGTTGACGACCCACCGCGGGAGCTCGGGGCCAACCGGGCTGAGAGGGCAGCTACGCCGCTGCCGACCGCATGAACCTGTCCGGGTAATGCCGGCGTAGGGAGTGCGCGATGTCGCATGCCATCCATGGCGAGGAAGTTCCGCTGACCCTGGAGGGCGAGCCCCCCAAGACGCTCGGAGTGCTCGACCAGGGCGCGCTCTGGGCCAACCTGGCGGTCAGCCTGCTGGGCTTCTCCGGCGCGTTGTTCCTGATCGACCCGCTCGGCGGCGCGCCGCTGACCGTGACGGCCGCCCTGGTCGCGACCGTGGTCGGCAGCCTGATCGGCACCACCATGGTGGGCCTGGCGGCCATCCCCGGCACGCAGACCGGCAAGCCCGCGATGGTGCTGCTGCGCGGGCTGTTCGGGGCGCGGCTGTCGTACTTCCCCACCGTGCTCAACATCATCCAGATGATCGGCTGGGGCGCGTTCGAGCTCTGGGTGATCGCCCAGGGCGCCCTGGCCATCTTCGGCGACACGGTCCCGTACGCGGTGTGGGTGATCGTCGCCGGGGTGATCACCACGGTGCTGACCGTCTGGCCGCTGGGCGCGGTCCGGCTGATCAGGCGCTACATCACGGTTCTGGTGATCATCGCGATGATCTGGTTCGCGGTGCAGTTCCTGGGCGACGCGCAGCCGCGGACCGGAGGGTCCTGGGAGGCGTTCGCCCCGGCCGTCGACTACGTGATCGCGCTGTCGGTGTCGTGGGTGCCGCTGGCCGCCGACTTCGCCCGGCACTCCAGGTCCAGCCGGGCGGCCTTCACCGGCGTGGTCGGCGGCTACACGCTCGCCCAGGTCGCCTGCCTGGCCCTGGGCGTGTACGCGGTCGCGATCGCAGGGGCCGAGGCGGTGGCGGCCGACAGCACGGCGGTGTTCGGGCCGTTCGTGGCGGTGCCGCTGGGCGCGCTGTTCTTCGCGATCCTGGTGCTCCGCGAGGCCGACCAGTCGTTCGCGAACGTCTACTCGACGACCGTCTCGCTGCAGAACCTCATGCCGCGCGTCGACCGGCGGATCATCAGCACCCTCATCGGCCTGCTCACGGTCGCCATCGCGCTGGTCGTGGACGTGACCTCCTACGGCGCGTTCCTGGGCGTGATCGGCGCGGTGTTCGTGCCGATGTTCGCGGTGCTGGCCGTCGACTACTTCCTGCTCGGCGGCGCGGCCCGGTGGAACACCGACGCCGACGCCCCCGCCCGCTGGTCGATGCTGGTGCCGTGGGCGCTCGGCTT
Source organism: Nonomuraea sp. NPDC050478 (assembly GCF_044458265.1). NCBI lineage: Bacteria > Bacillati > Actinomycetota > Actinomycetes > Streptosporangiales > Streptosporangiaceae > Nonomuraea > Nonomuraea sp. NPDC050478. The sequence goes on from NZ_JBITHT010000001.1 coordinate 1,200,399, forward strand.
CGCGGCGTACTGGCTGACCACCTCCACCCCCACCGTCGCCCCGTGGGACGGCTTCTGGGCCGGGGTGCGCGAGGTCATCGGCTTCACCAGGGAGCCGTGGATGAACGGCGCGCTGGGCGCGGCCATCGTCGCGGCCCTGGCGACGCTGCTGATCGGGCTGGTCACGCGCCGCGTCGCTCGACGGTGAGCAGATGGCGCTTGGCGGCGGGGCCGCCCGCGTAGTCGCCGGGCTCGCCGTCGTCGCGCACCACCCGGTGACACGGCACGATCACGCACACGGGGTTGGCGCCGAGCGCGTTGCCGACCGCGCGCAGCGCGCGCGGCCTGCCGATGAGCTCGCCGATCCGGCCCATCGTCGTGGTCGTGCCGTACGGGACCGCCATCGTCTTCTGCAGGACCGTACGAGCGAACGGCGTGGCGAGGGTCAGGTCGACCCGGGTGGAGAAGGCGCGGAGCCGGCCGGAGAAGTAGGCGTCGAGCTCGCGGCGGACCGGGTCGAGCCGCCGGGCGTCGGTGCCGATGAGGCTGCCCACCTGGTTGGACACCCGCTCGAAGACCACGTGCTCGTCCTCGTAGCTGCAGGCGACGAGGCCGCGCGCGGTGACCGCGAGCACCAGCCTGCCGACCGCGCCGTCGTAGGTGCCGAGCGCGACGTCGAGCTGGCCGTCACCCCGATAAGTGTCGGACGTCACCCGCAGCAGGGCCTCGAGGTCGCCCGACACGCCTTCACCTCCACCCGCCATGAAAAAGCCGTGACCGCAGCGTATCGGACGGATCGCCCGACGCGAGCGCCACGCCGCGGGCACTATGGAGTCGTGGGGGACCCAAGGGGTGCGAGTGACGACGAGATGGTCCGCGCGGTGCTCGACAGCTCACCCAACGCCGTCGTCGCGATCGACCGGGACCAGACGGTCCTGGTCTGGAACGCGGCCGCCGAGGCGCTCTTCGGCTGGCCCGCGGCCGACGTGCTCGGGCGCAGGGCGCCGATCGTGCCGGAGGAGCTGGCGGCCGAGCACCACGCGGCCCTGGAGCGGGTCCGCACCGGCGGGCAGGTGTCGCTGCGCACGAAGCGGGCGCGCGCCGACGGCGGCGTGCTGGACGTGCGGGCCGACATCAGCGCGCTGCGCGTGGGCTGCGCGACGGCCGGATACGTCTGCGTCTACCACCTGGTGCAGGCCGACCACGCGGCCAAGAGCCGCCTGGCGCGCCGCGCGAGGCTGGTGCGCAGGCTCACCGACGTGGTCGGCGACATCAACGCCGAGCTGGAGCTGCCCGCCGTGCTCGACCGCATCTCGGCCAGCCTCACCGAGCTGACCGGGGCCGACGCGGGCGGGTTCGTGCTCATCGAGGGCGACCGGCTGCGCCTGGTCAGCACCTACCGGCTGCCGGACTCGCTGAAGGAGGCCACCACCGACCTGGACACCAGCCTGGTCGGCACGCTCCTGCGCACCGGCAGGACCGTGCTGCTGGAGTCCGCCGGGCTGGACCGGCTGGTGTGGGCGCGGCTGAAGGGTCTGCACACGATCGCGCTCGGCCTCGCCGCCGTCGGGGGTCGCCCGTACGGCGCGCTCTACGCGCTGTTCGCCAAGCGCAAGCCCGGCCACCTGGAGCTGGAGCTGCTGGAGCTGCTGGCCGGGCACGCCGGGATCGCGGTCGGCAACGCGGTCGCCTACCAGGAGGCGGTGCGGCAGCGCGCGCACGAGCGGGCCGTGTTCGACGCCAGCGCCGACGGCATCGCGGTGCTCGACGGCGACGGCCGGGTGCTGCGGTGGAACCCGGCCGCGGCCGAGCTCACCGCCGTCAGCGCCGAGGAGGTCATCGGCGGCCCGCCGCCGTTCCCGCTGCCCGGCCCTGGGGAGAAGGTCACCCACCAGCTGCCGAGCGGGCGCTGGCTGGACGTGGTGTGCGCGCGCATCGAGGAGACCGGCGAGCTGGTCGTCGACTTCCGCGACGTCACCGCCGCCAAGGAGCTGGAGGAGGCCAAGGACCTGTTCCTGGCGACCACCAGCCACGAGCTGCGCACCCCGATCACGGTCGTCCGCGGCTTCGCCGGCACGCTCGACGCCCGCTGGGACAAGCTGAGCGACGCCGAGCGCCGCTCCGCCGTGCACACGATCGCCGAGCGGGCCAAGTCGCTCGGCAGCCTCATGGACCACCTGCTGCTCGGCGCCAGAGCGGGGGCGGAGGAGCAGGTGGTCGGCGACGAGCCGTTCGACCTGGCCGAGCGGCTGCACGCGGCCACGCTCGGCCTGCCGGTGCTGTCCGACCGGCACCGCATCGAGGTCGGCATCGCCGTGGGCCTGCCGTGGGTGATGGGCGATCCGCTGGCCACCGACATCGTGCTCGGCCAGCTCCTGGAGAACGCCTTCAAGTACTCGCCGCAGGGCGGGCTGATCAGCGTCGGCGCCTGGCGCGAGAACGGCGGGGTGGTCGTGGTGGTCGACGACGAGGGCGTGGGGATCGCGCCGGCCGACCGGGAACGGATCTTCGAACGGTTCGTCCAGGTGGAGACCGGCGACCGCCGGAGGTTCGGCGGCGTCGGGCTCGGCCTCTACATCGTGCGGAGCTTGGCCAGGGCGCAGGGCGGCGAGGTGAGCGCGCATCCGCGCCCCGGTGGCGGCACCCGGATGAAGCTCCAGCTCAGGTCCGCTTCTACTATCGGATCCGACACACCGGTGCGGTAACGAGGTGGTCACGGTTGCGCTGATCTATCGTCCGATGTGTACAAGCTGTGATCGAGATGCGGTTTCTGGGATCGAGTAACGGGGCATTTCGGTCGTACCGGGGGTGCTTCCGCGGGGGGCACTGGGAGACGGGGAGGTGGGTGTGTCAAGCGTGGTGCTACTGCCGTACGCGCCGTCCAGCGTCGCCGTCGCCCGCCAGCGTCTCAGCAACGATCTTCAGGACTGCGGGGTCTTCGATCCCGCGATCGACGATGCCGTACTCGTGGTGAGCGAGCTGCTCAGCAACGCGCTACGGCACGCCCACCCGTTGCCTTCGGGGATGGTGAGGGTGTCCTGGCTGCGTAACGATGGTCACATCGAGGTGGCGGTCAGCGACGGGGGAGCGGCGACCGAGCCGAGGGCGGGCCGGCCGGCCCTGTCCTCGCTGGGCGGCCGCGGGCTGGGGATCGTCGAGTATGTGGCGGAGAGCTGGGGCGTGCGGCATGACGGCGACACGACAACGGTGTGGGCGATCCTGCCCGCACCTCAGAAGCAGATGAACGGGCAGGTTCACGCGCTCAAAGAGGCCGGGTAGCGAGCACGGCGCGCTCTCCCACGGTCCACGCCGTGGAAACCAGCAGATAGAGCCCGGCGGCCAGGGGGAGCACCGCCGCGGCCAGCACCGAGCCGAACGGCAGCAACGGTGTCACCCTTCGGATGAGCTCCGGCTGGTCGTCGGTGAGCGCCGACTTCACCGTACGGGAAGACAGCCATGCCACCACGGCCATCAGCACGAGCACCAAAGCGAAGACCGAAAATGGGCCGCTGAACAGACCGTAATGTGCGAGCACGGCCGCGACCTGCTGACCGAGCGGAGCCCCGAACAGGTCGTGGCCCGCCAGCGCGGTCGGGTGGGTCGCCACCCGGAACATCAGCCACATGAACGGCAACTGGGCCAGCCCCGGCAGGATCCCCGCGAACGGCGAGCTGCCCTCCTTGGCGAACAGCGCGGACGTCTCCTTCGCCAGCCGCTCAGGGTCGCGCCCGAACCTCTTGCGCAGCTCGCGCAGCCTGGGCGCGAGGCGTTCCCTGACGCGGGCGCTGCGCGCCTGGCGGATGCCCAGCGGCAGCAGCAGGAGCCGTACGGCCAGGGTGAACAGCACGATGCCGAGGGCGGCGTGGCCCCCGGAGACGCCGATGACGAACGAGACAAGCGAATCGATCATGAGCCCTTCTCCCATGGAGACTTCCAGGGCTCGGGTCCGAGCCCCGCCTAACAGGAAGCGGGGCGCGGTGAAGGAGCTCGCGGTCTCGGTCTCCCGGCCGCGTCGGGATCGCGCTGGCGCTGGAAGGCCGTGCGCCGCGCGTACACCAGGGGGAACCCGGACGGCTCACCGCCGCAGGCCGGCAGCAGCCTGGCCGCCCACGAGACCAGCAGCAGGACCGCCACCATGGTGACGGCGATGAGCCAGGGATCGAACAGGAAGGCCGTCACTGCGGCGAGGACGACTTACCGACCAGCGTGACGACGACGAAGACCAGCAGAGCGATCACTCCGATGATCAGCGCGATCTTCAGCAGCCCCAGAACCATGGGGATGATGAAGGTGAACAGCACGAAAAGCGCCAGCGCGGCACCCGCCACGAGCATGATGACTCGACCCATGACGCCACCGTACGTCGTGCCGGTGCCGCGTGCGAGGCTTACGAAGCGATGACGTGATCGCCTCGCCCGTGCCGCAGCGCCGTACCGTGATGGCGTGAACACCCGCATCCTGGTGGTCGACGACGACCCGAACGTGTCCGAGGTGGTCGCACGCTATCTGGAGCGCGACGGGCACGAGGTCGAGTGCGTGGGCGACGGCGCGGAGGCGCTGCGCCGCGCGCTGGCCAGGCCGCCCGACCTGATGGTGCTCGACCTGATGCTGCCCCAGCTCGACGGGCTGCAGGTGTGCAGGAAGCTCAGGGAGCGCTGGCCGGTGCCGGTGATCATGCTGACCGCGCTCGGGGAGGAGATCGACCGGGTGGTCGGCCTGGAGACGGGCGCCGACGACTACGTGGTCAAGCCGTTCAGCCCGCGCGAGCTGGCCCTGCGCGTGCGGTCGGTGCTGCGCCGCGCCCGCGGCGCGGCCGTCACCGGCGGCACCGGCGTGCTCCGCGACGCCGACCTGACGGTGGACGTGGGCGCCCACGAGGTACGGCTGGGCGGGGCGGAGATCATGCTGACCGCCCGTGAGTTCGACCTGCTGGCCTACCTGATGCGCAACCCCAGGCAGGCGTTCAGCCGGGCGGCGCTGCTCGACCAGGTGTGGGGATGGTCGTTCGGCGACTCCTCCACGGTGACCGTGCACGTCAGACGGCTGCGGGAGAAGATCGAGCCCGATCCGACCGACCCGCGCAGGATCGTCACGGTCTGGGGGGTCGGCTACCGGTACGAACCGCTGGAGGGCCCCGCGTGAGCCTCGGCATGATCGTCGTGGTCACCGCGGGCCTGGGCCTGCTGGTGGCGGCGGCGGGCCTGGCCGTCATGTGGTGGCTGCGCACCCGCTCCATCGGTGTGATGATGGCGATCGTGGTGGTCGTCGCGGTGGCCGCCACCCTGGCCGGCGTGGTCGCGATCACCATGCGGATGATCATCGAGGGCCCCGCCAGGGACGTCGTGCTCAGCGTGATCGCCGTCGGCGGCCTCGTCGGGCTCGGTGTGGCGTTCGTGGTGGCCAGGCGGGTCGTGGCGGAGAGCAGGCGGCTGGTGGCCGCGGTCGGCGAGCCGCCGTTCACCGCGCCGCGAGGGCTGCCCGCCGAGCTCCAGGCCATCGCCGACGCGCTGCAGGAGGCGTACGCGCGCGAACGCGCACTCGAAGGCGCCCGGCGCGAGCTCGTCGCCTGGGTCAGCCACGACCTGCGCACCCCGCTGGCCGGGATGCGCGCCATGGCGGAGGCGCTGGAGGACGGCGTCGTGGCCGACCCCGAGACGGTCGGCCGCTACCACCGCCAGATCAAGCTGGAGGTGGACCGGCTGTCGGCGATGGTGGACGACCTGTTCGAGCTGTCGAGGATCCACGCCGGGGCGCTGCGGTTGTCGCGGGCCAGGATCGGGCTCGCCGACCTGGTCGCCGACACGCTGGCCGGGGCCGAGCCGCTGGCCAGGGCCAAGGGCGTGGTGCTCACCGCTGAGGCGGCGGCGTCGGTGCCGGTCGAGGCCGACGCGGGCGCGCTCGGGCGGGCCCTGCGCAACCTCGTGGTCAACGCCGTCAAGCACACGCCCTCGGACCTGCCGGTGGTGATGCGGGCCGGGGTGGAGTCGGGGATGGCCTGCCTGTCGGTCAGCGACTGCTGCGGCGGCATCCCGGAGGAGGAGCTGTCGCGGGTGTTCGAGGTGGCCTTCCGTGGGGAGGCGGCCCGGACCCCGACGGCGGACGGCGGGGCCGGGCTGGGGCTGGCGATCGCCCGGGGCATCGTGGAGGCGCACGACGGGGTGATCGGCGTGGTGAACGAGGGGCCGGGCTGCCGGTTCGAGATCCGCCTCCCTCTCGGATGACGGGGTGGATCAGGCGGTCTCCGGGAGGATGGACTCGCAGGTGGAGCCGAACGACTCCGACATTGCACGAAATGTCGGGCAGGGCCATCTCCACATGCAGCTCCGGCACCGCAGGATGGGGTGCGCGGCGTCGCTGGTGATGCCGCCCGCGTCACGCGGCTGATGCAGGTCGAGCAGCCGCAACCCGAGCTCGGAGAACATCAGCAGCTCGTCGCGGGCCCCGGAGAGGAAGTCGAGGTCCTCCCCGGCCAGCTTGGTGCGTACGGGGACGTAACCCTCGTGGTTGACCAGCCCGCGCAGGCGGGCCGCCTCGTCGTGCCACGAGGTCGCCTTCTCGCTGCGGATGAGAATGGCTTCCAGCTGTTCGCGGATTCTCCGACGCTGAGGATCTTCCGGTTGGTCTGTGTTCATAGGTCATCGGGCCCGTGAGCTCGCCCAGCCTCCTCCTGTGAAGTGGTGACCGGATCCGGAGCTCAGGCCCGCCCCCTCTCCGGCCGCCATGGTGGCGCACCGTCAAGTTTCGCCTACTCTCCGTCTTCGTGGAGCCCAAATGGCCACTCTCGTCGCCACCCGGAATCCATGCCGTCATTCACGTATCGGCGTGACAACGTGACCCGGAGCCCTCACGCCGCTAGCCTGCCTCTGTGGAGCTCAAGGTCTCGACTCGATCACATGCCGGCCACGCACTTGTCGTGATTGCCGGTGAAATCGACCTCTATACGGCACCCCACCTGCAGTCGGAGTTCACCCGGCTGCTCCAGGAGGGGCCCGGCCGCGTGGTCATAGACATGTCCGCCGTGGATTTCTGCGACTCCACGGGGATGAACGTGCTGCTGTCGGCACTCAAGCGCATGAAGGAGCAGGGCGGCACTCTCGAAGTGGCCTCGCCGCGCCCCGCCGTGCAGAAGATCCTGCAGGTCACCGGGCTCGACTCGGTGTTCACCGTGCATGACGAGGTGCCGCAGGAGTTCCTTCTCTCCGAGAAGTCATGACGGCGGGCGACACCGCGGTCGTCATCCCGGCCAAGAACGAAGCCGATCGCATCGGCCTCACCGTCGCCTCGGCCCTCGGCCTGCCCGGCGTCGACCTCGTCGTCGTGGTCGACGACGGCTCGACCGACCAGACGGGCCGGGTCGCCCGCGCGGCGGGCGCCAAGGTCGTCCGCCACAGCCGCAACCGCGGCAAGGCGGCCGCCATGGAGACGGGCGCCGAGGCCGTGCGCCTTCTCGACGGCGACGCCCGCCATCTGCTCTTCCTGGACGCCGACCTGGCCGGCAGCGCCCAGGCCGCGGCCGCGTTAGCGGGGCCCGTGCGCGCCGGCGAGGCCGACATGACCATCGCCGCCTTCACCAACCGGGTCAAGCTCGCCGGCCACGGCATCGTCGTCCGGCTGTCGAGAGACGGCATCCGCCGCGCCACCGGCTTCGAGGCGACCCAGCCGCTCAACGGCCAGCGCTGCCTCACCAGGGAGGCGTTCGAGGCGGCCCGCCCGCTGGCCCACGGCTTCGGCGTGGAGACCGCCCTGACCATCGACCTGATCCGCAAGGGGTTCCGCGTGGTCGAGGTCGAGGTCGACATGGCGCACCGGGCGACCGGTTCCGACTGGCGCTCCCAGCTCCACCGGGCCAGGCAGCTCCGCGACGTCGCCCTGGCCCTGGCCACCCGCGAACCCCTCGTGGCCGACAACCTCGCGAAGCTCCGCCCCAGACGCTGACCCTTCACGGGGTTGTCCACAGGCTGGGGACGGGCGGACGGAGCCCTGTGGCGGGTGTGCTGGAATTTGCGGGTGACTTCCGAGACGCGGGCCGGCTCCCCCCACCGGCTCATGTGGCCGGCTCTGGCCTGCATCGCCGCCTCGATCCTGCTGACGGCCCTCATCGGCGTGCTCGGCCCGTCCGCCATGGTCCCGGCCCTGTCGGGGCCCGGCTGGCAACCGCCCTACTCGCTGGCCGCCGGTCCTCACCCCTATCTGGTGATCTCCCTGGCCGTGGCCGCCCTGGTGCTCGGCGGGCTCGGTCTCCTCGGCGCCCTGGCCGTGCCGCCCGCGTCCTTCCCCGCACGCCTGCCGCGCACGCTCGTGCTGCTCGGCTGCCTGGCCGCCGTGCTGCTCGCGTTCCTGCCCCCGTCGGGCTCCGGCGACCATCTCAACTACGCCGGCTACGGCCGCCTCGCCTCGCTCGGCATCGACCCCTACACCCACGGCGCCGACGACCTTCCCGGTGATCCCGTCACCGACGCCGTCGAGGCGCCGTGGCGCGAGGAGCCCTCGGTCTACGGCCCGGTGGCCACGGCCACACACGCCGCCGCGAGCTGGCTGGCCGGCGACTCCGTCCGCCTGACGATCTTCCTGCTGGCCCTGGTCAACGTCGCGGCGTTCATCGTCACCGGCCTCCTGATCGACCGCTTCGCCCGTGGCGAGCCCGCCGCGCGGCTGCGGGGCGCGCTGCTGTGGACGGCCAACCCGCTGCTGCTCTACCAGCTCGTCGCCGGCATGCACGTGGACACCCTGGCGGTCGCCTGCATGGTCGCCGCCCTCCTGGCCCGGTCGCGGCCTGTCATCGGAGGCGCCCTGCTCGGGCTCGGGGTCGCCATCAAGCTCAACGCCGGCCTGGTCGCTCTCGGCCCCGCCTGGGAGCTGCGCAGAAACCCCCGCCGCCTGGCGCTGACGGCAGGGGTCGCCCTGGCGGTGGTGGCCGCCGGTTACGCCGCCGCCGGCCTCGACGCCCTGGCCCCGGTGGCCCGCACCAGCAAGTCCATCTCCAACGCCTCGTTCTGGAAGCTCGTCCAGGGCTGGCTCCAGTCGGTCGTCGGCATGGGCCACGCCTACCGCAGCGAGATCCAGGTGGGCTCCCTGCTCCTGCTCGCCCTCATCGCCTGGGCCCTCTTCCGCGCGATCCCCCGCTCCCTTCTCACGGCCTCCCCGGCTCCTGGGCGCGGGTGGTTCGCCGTCAAGGGCGAAGGCGGCCAGGCGGCCGTGGCCGTGGCGGCGGTGATGGTGGTCGCCTACCTGTTCGCCTCGCCGTACGTGCTGCCCTGGTACGACGGGCTCGCCTTCGGGGTGCTGGCGCTGGCCGCGGCGTCCGCCCTGGACCGGTTCATGGTGGCCCACCTGCTGGTGCTGTCGCTGGCCTACCTGCCCGCGCGGGTCGCCGGGCAGCCGCCCGAGCTCGGGTGGCTCACGACCGTCGTGCGGAGTCAGGTCGTTCCGTGGCTGCTGCTGGCGCTGACGGCGGCCCTGCTGTGGTGGGCGTGGCGAGCTGCAGAGCGCGTACGCACGACGCCAGCGTCAGGGGCACCGCCACCGTGAGCGCCATGGCGGGGATGGCGATGCCCGAGTCGTTCATCAGGAAGCCGATGAAGGCGCAGGTCAGCGCGCCGATCAGGCCGGCGCGGAGTGCGGGCGCGTGCGCGTACGCCTGCCCGAGCGCCGACGCCCCCCAGCGTGACGGCCGCGCCAGCACCAGAAACAAGAACGCCAGCGCGACCAGCGAGAGCAGGGTGAGCGACCAGTTCCCCACGGTCACCCCGACCATCGCGCCGAACTTCCGGCCCACGACGGTCCACGCCTGGCCGTCGATGACCTGCTGCACGAACGTGCCGAGGTGCGTGCGCTGCCCGGCCGGGCGCGCCCAGTCGGCGACCGAGATGGCGCCGATGAGCACGGCCCCCACCAGGCCGACGACCAGGAGCTTCACGAACGACACCCGACCGCCGGAGAGGAGGATGAGGAAGACCGACAGGCCCGCGACGAACGCCGGCACGCCGCCGAAGTCCGCCCCCCACGCGGGCGACCCGTCCGCGAACACCGCCAGTCCGCCGTACAGCACGCAGACCGTCATCACCGCCGCCCGGGGCGCGCCCTTGCCGCGCAGCCACTGGGCGATGCCCGCGAGGCCGAGGACGGTGCCGGTGGCGTAGATGGCGAAGGCGATGTTGCTGAAGCCGTAGAACCGTCCGCCGGTCACGGGCTCGTACCCGGAGACGGCGTTGACCTGGAGGTGGGAGCCGGTCATGACGTCCGCCAGCATCGCCACGGAGGTCACCAGCGCGACCACGGTGAGCGGGCCGAGCACGTGCGCGCGCCACGGACCGGCGAAGGCCACGCCGGTGATCAGCCCGGCCATGGCGACGATCGTGACGATGAGCGCGGCCATCGGCGCGGGCAGGCTCCACCACGGCACGAGCTGCGCCAGGAACGTGGCGACGGCGATGCCGCCGCTCATCACGGAGACGACCTGCACGGTGACCAGCAACCGCGACGCCCCGGCCACGTCGATCCCCCCGGCTCCACCGGCCTCAGAGGAGGTGGGGCCGGTGGAGGTTCCGGGAGACACAGCGGTGTCGCCGGCTCCGGCGGGACGCGCGTCCGGCGGGGCGGCCGATCTGCGGCGGCGCAGCGCCAGGGCCGCGAAGGCGTAGAAGAGGAGCTGGACCGCGACGAAGACGGCGAAGAAGGGGCCGCGGACCTCGCGCAGCACCTGGCTGGCCAGGTCGGCGTCCGCCAGCTCGGCGACCGTCTCCTGCGTGGCGGGGCCCGTCGCGCCGCCCGGCTGCCAGGGGCGGCCCACGACCTGCCGCGGGGGTTCGAGGCCGGTCAGGTGGATGGCGGTGGCCGTCAGGTCCTGGATCGCGACCAGCGCGTCCTGCCTGGTCGAGGTGGCGGTGAGGTGTCCGGCGGGGTAGCGCCCGCCGGTGGCCATGGCCACGTGGAGGTGGGCCCCGGGAGAGACGTCGGAGATCCCGGCGACCAGGACGGTGGTGTCCTTCGGGAGGACGGCCAGGAACTCGCCGACGCGCCGGTCGGCCGCCGCCGCCGCTTCCTGCCGGACGTCCTGCGGCATGCCGGTGGGGACTCCGTACTCGTCCCGAGGCTGGGCGGCCCAGGCGGTGGCGAGGTCCGGGACGTCCATGACGATCAGCGCGTACGAGGAGAGGTCGCCGAGCCGGGCCGGGGCGTCGGCGTACGTCTCGACGCGGCCGGTCTCGTCGGCGGCGGCCAGGGCTGCGCCGGGGCCGACGGCGGCGACCTTCCCGCCGCCGTCGATGACCGTCTGGGCGAGGGTGCCGAGCCGGGCGTCGTAGCCGGTGCCGGCCTGGTGAGCCACCAGCTCCGCCCAGCCGGGCACGGTGACGGGGTGTCCGGGGGCCCCGGGATCGCCGGTGGGCGCCGGGGCCGGGGTCCCGGTCGGCCGCGGGGTCGGGCCTTGCGAGGTGTCGGTGGGAGCAGGGCTTTCCGGAGTGGCGGTTCCGGGGTCCTCGGGGGAGCCCTGGTCGTCGGCGCGTTGCGGCGCCGGGGTCTCAGGGCAGCCTTCGCCAGGGGTGCCGGCGCGCTGGCCCGCCGAGACCGTCAGCCAGCCGGCGACGGCGCAGGTGATGCCCCGGCCGGGGGGCGGGACGGCGCGGGTGGACAGGGAGGCAGTGCCGCCCTGCCCAGCGAGCTTCCACAGGTTGGGCGTACGCGTCTGGTCGATGTCGCTCCACTCGAGCCCCGGCACGCCGACGACCGCCACCCGTCCCTGGACGGCGGCGGAGGCCGGGACGGCGACCCCCATGACCGTGAGCAGCCCGACGACCACCAGCCGCAACAGGGAGCGGAACCTGTGCGGCATCGTGCTGAACCCCCTGAGTCGGCGCGCCCTTCGGTCAACCGCCACGGTAGCCTGCCACAGCGTGACGGGTGTCGAGACGCCGATGCGGCGGCGATGGTGGGCGTGGGCCCTGGCGGCGGTGGTCGTCGCCGCCGGGGTGTGGCCGCTGGTCGAGCACTGGCTGACCAACCCCGGCGACCAGCGTCTCGTCGATCTCGACGTCTACCGTACCGGCGGTCAGATGGTGCTCGACGGACGTCCGGTCTACGGGTTCTTCACGCCGGCGCCGCAGCTGCTGCCGTTCACCTACCCGCCGGTCGCGGCGCTGTTCGCGAGCGGGCTGGCGGCGATGTCGTGGGTGACCGCCCAGTGGGTGTGGACGGCGGGGATCTTCGCGGCGCTGGGTGTGGCGGTGGGGTTCGCGTTCAGGGAGTCGCTGGGGCGGCACGCGCCGTGGGTGTTCGCGTTCCTGATGGTGGCGTGCACGTTCCTGATGCCGATCCGCGACCAGGTGCGGTTCGGGCAGGTGGACATCCTGCTGGTGGCGCTCTGCCTGGCCGACTGCGTGGCGCGGCGGCCGTGGTGGCCGCGCGGGTTCCTGATCGGGTTGGCCACGGCGGTCAAGCTGACGCCCGGGGTGTTCCTCATCTACCTGCTGGTGACGCGGCAGTGGCGGACGCTGTTCATGGCCTCGCTGGTGACGGCGCTGCTGACGCTGCTGCCGTTCGCGGTGATCCCGCAGGACGCGGTGGACTTCTGGTTCGGCGCGCTGCTGGACTCCGAGCGGCTGGGCGCCAACGCCGCCACCACCAACCAGTCGATGCGCGGCATGCTCATCCGCCTCTACCTGCCCGACCTGCTGACGACCGCGATCTGGCTGGCGGCGGTCGCGGCGGTCGGCTGGTACGGGTTCCGCGGCGCGCGCGACGCGTACCGGCGCGGCGACACGCTGACGGCGGTGGCGCTGGTGGGGCTGATGGCGGTGCTGCTGTCGCCGGTGGCCTGGATCCACCATCTGGCCTGGGTGGTCGTGGTGCTGGGGGCGATCGTGGGCGACGGGCGCGACCCGGTGCGGCTGCGGGTGGCCGCCGGGGTGTGGCTGTACTACGTGGTGCCGGTTCCCTGGTGGGGCGTGGCGATCAAGGCGGCGGAGATCCCGGTGGTCAGCCCGGTGCTCGGCAAGATCGTGCAGAACGGCTTCGGCCTCGGCGCGATCTTCCTCGTCTGGCTGCTGGCGCACTGGCTGCCGGGGCGACGTGCCGAGGAGTCCCGAATGCCCCACCTAGCACGTCAACCTGCGGATACCCTGTAATCATGTCCAGAACCGCGTACCTCGGCCCTGAGGGCACCTTCACCGAAGAGGCCCTGACGCTCCTGGAGCCCGAAGCCGAGCGGCTGCCCTGCGCGACGGTCACCGCCGCGCTCAACGCCGTGCGCGCCGGCGAGGCCGACGCCGCGGTGGTCCCGCTGGAGAACTCGCTCGAGGGCGGCATCACGACGACGCTGGACGAGTTCGCCTGGGGCGAGCCGCTGCTGATCACCGCCGAGCTGCTGCTCCCGGTGCGGTTCTCGCTGCTGGCCCGGCCCGACACCGAGATCGTGCACGTCAAGCGGGTCTACACCCACCCGGCCGCGATCACGCAATGCCGCGGGTTCCTCAATCGCGAGCTGGCCGACGCGGTCGTGGTGTCCGCCCCGTCGACGGCGGCGGCGGCGCAGGAGGTGTCGCTGCCCGGCTCGCCGTACGACGCCGCGATCGCCGCCCGCATCGCGGGCGAGCACTACGGCCTGGTCGAGCTGCGGGGCGACATCGGCGACCGGTCCGACACCGTGACGAGGTTCGTACGCGTGACCAGGCCGGGCCCGCTGCCCGAGCCGACCGGCAGCGACCGCACCACCCTGGTCGTGTTCCTGGCCGACGACCACCCGGGCGCGCTGCTGGAGATGCTGACCGAGTTCTCGGTGCGCGGCGTCAACCTGAGCCGCATCGAGTCGCGGCCCACCGGCCAGGGCATCGGCCGCTACTTCTTCCACTTCGACTTCGAGGGCCACGTGGCCGACGCGCGGGTGGGCGAGGCCGTCGCGGGCCTCCACCGCATCTGCGGCGAGGTGCGCTTCCTGGGCAGCTATCCGCGCGCCGACGGGGTGGCTCCGCAGATCAAGCGCGGCACGGGCGACCCCGAGTTCGCCGGGGCGAAGGAGTGGCTCGCCAGGATCCGCGCCGGTCAGGTCTGATAATCGGGGAGCGGGTGCTCACCGCGCGCCGGTAGCCTTTCCTTGTGATCGACCTGCGTACCCTTCGTGAGGACCCCGACCGGCTGCGGGCGTCGCAGCGTGCCCGCGGCGAGGACGACTCGGTCGTCGACTCGCTGCTCGACCTGGACGAGCGCCGCCGCTCCGCGCTGACCTCGTTCGAGTCCTCGCGCGCCGAGCAGAAGAGCCTCGGCAAGCAGGTCTCCAGGGCGCAGGGCGAGGAGAAGGCCGCGCTGCTCCAGCGGGCCAAGGACCTCGCCGCCCAGGTGCGGTCCGCCGAGGCGGAGGCGGAGAAGCTCGCCGCCGAGCTCGACGGGCTGCTCCAGACGGTGCCCAACATCGTCGAGGCCGACGCGCCCGCCGGCGGCGAGGACGACTACGTCGTGCTCGAGTCCCACGGCGAGCCGCGCACGTTCGACTTCGAGCCGAAGGACCACCTGGAGCTGGGCGAGCGGCTCGACGCGATCGACATGGAGCGCGGCGCCAAGGTGTCCGGCTCGCGGTTCTTCTTCCTCAAGGGCCAGGGCGCCCGGCTGCAGCTCGGCCTGCTCAACATGGCCATGCAGCAGGCCATCGAGACAGGCTTCGTGCCCATGATCACCCCGGTCCTGGTCAAGCCGGAGACCATGCAGGGCACCGGCTTCCACGTGGCGCACGACAAGGAGATCTACCGCCTGCCCGAGGACGACCTCTACCTGGTCGGCACCTCCGAGGTGTCGCTGGCCGGCTACCACGCGCAGGAGATCCTGCCCGCCGACCAGCTCCCGCTGCGCTACGCGGGCTGGTCGTCGTGCTTCCGCCGCGAGGCGGGCTCCTACGGCAAGGACACCCGGGGCATCATCAGGGTCCACCAGTTCGACAAGGTGGAGATGTTCTCCTTCGTCCGGCCAGAGGACGCGGCGGCCGAGCACCAGCGGCTGCTGGAGTACGAACGGCGGATGATGGCCAAGATCGAGGTGCCCTACCGCGTGATCGACACGGCGGCGGGCGACCTCGGCATGTCGGCGGCCCGCAAGTTCGACTGCGAGGCGTGGATCCCGACCCAGGGCCGCTACCGCGAGCTGACCTCGACCTCCAACTGCACCGAGTTCCAGGCCCGTCGGCTGGGCGTGCGCTTCCGCGACAAGGACGGCAGGCCGCAGTACGCCGCCACGCTCAACGGCACGCTGGCCACCACCCGGTGGATCGTCGCCATCCTGGAGAACCACCAGCAGGCCGACGGCTCCGTGGTGGTCCCCCAGGCGCTCCGCCCCTACGTGGGGCTCGACGTGCTGGAGCCGGTCAAGTAGCCGCGGGGGCGCAGCGCCAGCGCCCCGAGGAGACACACGAGCGGCGCGGCGACCACGGCGACGGCCAGCGCCGCGCCGTGGTCGATCCAGCCCGTGCTCCACGCCTTGAACGGTCCCGCCACGCAGAGCCCGACCGCCACGCCGAGCGCCAGCGCGTCCACCGCGCCCCGCGACCCGACGCCGCCGTCCGAAACCAGCGAGCAGGCCACGACGACCACGCAGATCAGGAGGGCCGCGCCCAGCGCCGCGAGGAGCGGGGGCAGCGGGCTCCAGTCCGTCATGACGTTCTGGTGCGGTCCGAACACTCGCTCGTACGGCAACGGCGCGATCAGCAGCGCCCCGAGGCCGCCCAGCACGACGACGAGCCAGGGGCGTGTGCGGCGTGCCCGCACCGACTGAACGGCCAGGCCGAGCAGGGTCGCCCAGGCGGCGGCCAGCCCGGCGACCAGCATCTCCGCGTCGTCGTCGGCGGGCCGGTCGAGCGGGATCGCGGCCGACTCCAGCAGACGGCCGTCGGCGCTGAAGCCGAACCGCCGCCACGTCCCGTCGACGCCGCGCACGGCGACGCCGTCCCGTCCGTTGGCGACGACCACGACGTGCCCGCCCGGCCGGTCCTGGACCACGAGCGTCCTGGAGACGATGGGGTCCTCGTCGGGCCGCCCGCCGACCAGCTCGCGTTCGAGCATGGTGACCCGGCCTGGAGGGATCTCCCACTCGGGCTCCCAGGTGCGGCCGCCGTCGCCGGAGCGCAGCACCTTCACGTGATGCCGGACGAGCCGGTAGCAGTGCTCGCGCAGGCAGGCGGCGCGCTGACCGGGCAGGTACTCGCGCTCCGGTCCCGCGTAGGCGTCGGAGGCGACGTACGTCTCCCAGGTCGCGCCGCCGTCGTGCGACGCGTACCGGGAGTCGAGCACGAGGACGCCGTCCCTGAGGTCGACGACCTCGGCGGCGGGCATGCCGGGGTGGCCCGCGGTGGCGGTCACGGCGAGGACGGCCAGGGGGACGGCGGTGAGCACCCGCCACCGCGCGGCCACCGCCCGCCGACTGCGCTGCCGCACCCACCAGGCCAGGAGGAGCGCAGGAAGGGCCAGCAGGTCCCCAGGATCGGCCAGGACGCGCGAGGAGCCCGCCAGGGTGGTCCAGATCTGGGAGGCGGCCTCAGCGCCCGTCTCCGTCGTTTTCACGACCGTGAAGAGGGCGCCGGTCAGGATGGTCGCCGCGAGATCGGCGCGGCGCAGCAGGAGGAGCGCCACCAGGGGCGGTGCGACGACGAGTCCGGCGAGGTCACTCAGCTTGCCCGTGACGAACCCGGGCCAGGCGTGCTTGAGGATGTGATCGTTGAGTAACAGGACGATCACGGAGGTCACTGTTACGGGGTGACATAACCAGGCGTACCTCATATATCGCTAGATGTGCGGAAAGGTGCGGGGGTTCGCCTGGCCTGTGAATCGAGTCACACCCGTGACAACGGCCGGTCAAGGCCATAACAAACGCGAAAGGCCGGGGTCCGCTGGAAGCGAACCCCGGCCTGTCTCGCTGCTACAGGTCAGATGGAGCGGACCTGGGAGGCCTGCGGCCCCTTCTGGCCCTGCGTGATCTCGAACTCGACCCGCTGGCCGTCTTCAAGGCTGCGGTAGCCGTTGCCGACGATCTCGGAGAAGTGCACGAACACGTCCGGCGCGCCGCCGTCCGGGGCGATGAAGCCGAAGCCCTTCTCGGCGTTGAACCACTTGACGGTTCCCTGAGCCATAAAAGCTCTCCCTCAGGATGTGAATCTATGGGACCCACACCTCGTGGATCCCGGTGTGTCGTACAGCAAGCACCCGGGGTGGCTCAGACAATGTCATGCTGGTTTTCACTACGGGATAGCTAATACAACGCCTCCACATCTAACACCATTCTGGCGCGTTGGTGTTCCCGTCGAACGAAGATTTCTGGCTGGGCGCATCAGCGGGCAAACTGGAACGTGTTATGCACAACCTACGCGCACCCCGCCTGGTGGCCACCGACCTGGACGGCACCGCCCTCCGTACGGACGGAACCGTGTCTCCCCGCACCGCCGCCGCCTTCGCCAGAGTCGAGGACGCAGGGGCCATGCTGGTGTTCGTCACCGGCCGCCCGCCTCGGTGGATGCACCCCGTGGCGGGGGCGGTGAGGCACCGCGGCCTCGCCGTCTGCGCCAACGGGGCGCTGATCTACGACATGCACACCGAGCGGGTGGTGAAGTCTCACCTCATCGACCCGGAGGTGCTCGAAGAAGTCGTCTCTCAGCTTCGAGCGAACGTCCCCGATCTCTCGTTCTCGGTCGAGTACGAGGGAGGCCACGCGCACGAGTCGGACTTCCGCTTCGGCACCTGGGACGGCGCCACCACGGGCAGGGCGCGCCTGCGCGGCGAGTCGCTCACCTCGCGGGCCTGCGTCAAGCTGCTGGCCCTGCACCCCGAGCTGGGCCCTGACGAGCTGCACGCGACCGTGCACGAGCTGGTCGGGCACCTGGTGACCGCCACCCACTCCAGCGGCCGCGGGCTCATCGAGATGAGCGCGATCGGCGTCACCAAGGCCACGGCCCTGGCCACGCTCGCCGAGCGGCACGACATCGAGCAGTCGCAGGTCGTGGCGTTCGGCGACATGCCGAACGACCTGCCCATGCTGACGTGGGCAGGCACCTCCTACGCGGTCGCCAACGCGCACCCCGGCGTGCTGGCCGCGGTCGATCACGTGACCGCGGCCAACGACGAGGACGGCGTCGCGCTGGTGCTCGAGGAGCTCTACAGGTAGGGCCCCGAGCCGCCCGGCGGGCGCGGGTGCTCCTCGGGCCGTCCGCCGGGCAGCGCCCTGCGCATCTGCTCCAGCTGGGCGCGGGCCGCCATCTGCTGGGCGAACAGCGTCGTCTGGATGCCGTGGAACAGCCCTTCGAGCCAGCCCACCAGCTGGGCGTGCGCCACCCGCAGCTCGGCGTCGCTGGGCGCGGTGCCGGTGTCCTCGGTGAAGGGCAGCGACAGCCGCTCCAGCTCCTCCACCAGCTCGGGCGCCAGGCCGTCCTCCAGCTCCTTGATCGAAGACTGGTGGATGTCCTTCAGCCGCTTGCGGCTGGCCTCGTCGAGCGGAGCGGCCCGCACCTCTTCGAGGAGTTGCCGGATCATGCTGCCGATGCGCATGACCTTGGCCGGCTGCTCGACCAGGTTGGCCACCGAGCGCTCGTCTTCGCCGTTATCGTCATGACCCTGGAAGTCGGGGCCCACCACCACGATGTGAGGCGAGTTGTTGTCCTCAGCATTCATAAGTCTCACCGTACTAGGAGGATCTTCCCAACGTGGTCGCCGGAATCCACCATACGGTGAGCCTCGGCCGCGTCGGACATCGGCAGCTCGGCGAACACCACCGGCCGCACCGCCCCGGCGTCGATCAGCGGCCACACGTTCTCCACGACGCTCCGGACGATCGCGCCCTTCTCCTCGACCGGGCGGGCGCGCAGCGTGGTGCCGTGCACCGAGGCCCGCTTGGCCAGCAGCACGCCCAGGTCGAGCTCGGCCTTGCGGCCGCCCTGCATGCCGATGACCACCAGCCGCCCGCCGGTCTTGAGCGCCCGCACGTTGCCGGCCAGGTATTTGGCGCCCATGATGTCGAGGATCACATCGGCCTTGACCTGCTCGGCGAAGTCCTCCTCGCGGTAGTTCACGTACGCGTCGGCGCCCAGCTCCTTGACCCGCTCGCCCTTGCCGGACGAGCCGACCGTGACCACGACGTTCGCCCCGAACGCCTTGGCGAGCTGCACCGCGAACGTGCCGATGCCGCTCGCGCCGCCGTGCACCAGCAGGGTCTCGCCCTTGCGCAGCCGGCCCAGCATGAACACGTTGGACCAGACCGTGCAGGCCACCTCGGGCAGCCCGGCGGCCTCCTCCAGCCGGACGCCCCGCGGCACCGGCATCACCTGCTGCCACGGCACGGCCACCCGCTCGGCGTAGCCGCCGCCGGCCAGCAGCGCGCACACCTCGTCGCCCGCCTTGAAGTGCTCGACGTCCGCGCCGACCGCCGCGACCACGCCGGACACCTCCAGCCCCGGATAGGGCGAGGCGCCCTGCGGGGGTTGGTAGTTGCCCTGGCGCTGGAGGACGTCCGCCCGGTTGACCGCCGAGGCGGCCACGTCGATGAGCACGTCACCGCGCCCGGGCTCCGGGTCGGGGACCTCCCGCCACTCCAGCACCTCTGGCCCGCCGCTGCGGGTGATCTCGATGGCTCGCATGCGCACCACGGTAACGGGGCAGAGAAGTTGAGGGTTGCCGGCCTTCCCCGGAGCGCTTGGCGTTAATCTGCAAGATATTTACCACCCCTTTAGACCCGCCCGAGGGGGAACACGGTGGCAAGACACGATCGAGAAGAATCTCTCGAGGAACAGCTCGCCTGGCTCGACGCCATCAAGGAGTCCGAGGAGGCGCCGGTCAAGGTGAGCGCCAAGACCGGCCCGGGCGTCCCGGCCGACGAGACCGCCGTCGTCTCGCCCTACCCCCAGGACCCGTGGGCGTCGGTGCCGCAGCACGACACGCCGACCCCGCCGCTCTTCCGCGCGGCGGTCGACTCGGTGTACGGGTCGGAGGCGGTGCCCGCCACCGAGAGCGAGGCGGGGGAGTGGCTGGACAAGGCGAGCACGCGCGACAAGACCGACACAAAGGCCGACACGGGGGACGATCCGCCCGCTGATGACAGCGCCGACACCAAACCGGCGATCGACGACGCGTTCCTCGCCCCGCTCAAGCCGCTGCCCCGGCCGGACGACACCGACAGCTACGCGCTGGCGTCCTTCCCCGAGCCGGAGAAGGTGGAGGAGAAGACCGAGGAGAACCTCTCCTGGCCCGTTCCACCGGCCTGGGCCAGTGAGACGCCCGCCCCGCCCGAGCCCGCCGCCGAGCTGGCGCGCGAGGAGGCGACCCAGCACACCCCGGACGAAACGCTCCCGTCCCTCCCGTCGCTGCCGCCCCCGTCGCTCCCCGAGCCCACGCAGCACGCCTTCCCCGAGCCTCCGCAACGCACCTTCGACCAGCCGAGCCCGCCGTTCGCCGAGCCGTCCCAGCGCGCCTTCGACGAGCCCCGCGCCGGCCGGGAGGCCCGCACGTTCGACGAGCACCTCAGGTTCCAGGAGCCGCGCCCGGCGGAGGAGGCGCCCCCGAGAGCCGAGGAGCCCCCGAGGCAGCCCGAGCCGCGCCACCGCCCGGCCCCGGTGCCCGTCTTCAACGCCCCGCCGAGGCCCCCGGCGACCGGCAGGCCCACCGCCGAGAGCCTGGACCCCGACACGCTGCTGCGCGGCCGCCGCAACGCCCCCTCCAAGGGCTGGCGCCGGATCGTCTACAAGGCGTCCGGCGGCTGGATCAAGCCCGGCGAGCCGCCGGAGGTCAGGCGCCGCCGCGCGCTGATGGCCAGGGCGCGCACGCCCGTCGCCACCGGCCACCACCGCGTCGCCGTGCTCAGCCTGAAGGGCGGTGTCGGCAAGACCACGACCACGGTCGGCCTGGGCGCCACGCTGGCCCAGATCCGCGGCGACCGCGTGATCGCGGTCGACGCCAACCCCGACCGTGGAACGCTCTCCGACAAGCTGAAGCTGGAGACCTCGGCCACCGTCCGCGACCTGCTCAACGAGGCCGACCAGGTCAAGAGGTACGTCGACATCAGGGCCTTCACCTCTCAGGCGCCGTCGCGGCTGGAGGTGCTGGCCTCCGACCGCGACCCGTCGGTGTCGGAGGCGTTCAGCGGCGCCGACTACCAGGCCGTCTCGCAGGTGCTGGAGAACTTCTACTCCATCTGCATCACCGACTGCGGCACCGGCCTGCTGCACTCCGCGATGGGCGGGGTGCTCGGCCTCGCCGACCAGATCGTGCTGGTCAGCTCCGCGTCGGTCGACGGCGCGCGGGCGGCCTCGGCCACGCTCGACTGGCTGGAGGCCCACCACTACGAGAATCTCGTACGCGACGCGACCGTGGTGCTGTGCAGCGTCAGGCCGAGGTCGAAGTCGGCCGTCGACATCAACAAGCTGGAGGGCCACTTCGCCGCCCGGTGCCGGGCCGTCGTGCGCGTGCCGTACGACCCGCATCTGGAGGAGGGCGCGGAGATCGACCTGGACCGGCTGCAGGAGGCGACCAGGGACGCCTACCTGCAGCTCGCCGCCAGCATCGGAGACGGTTTCGCCGGAGCCGGCCGGTAGACGGCACGAAACCCGCTCACCGGCCGGTGAGCGGGTTTCGTCGGGAAGCGGAGGGTGTGGGATTCGAACCCACGAGGCCATCGCTGACCTGGCCGCTTTCAAGGCGGCTGCACTCGTCCACTATGCGAACCCTCCAGTGCGACACCACGATAGCGGCTGCGGTGACGCCGGTGTACGTTCAGGTGGTGGCGGATCTCAAGATCGAGGTGGCACGGGCGGAGCGTTCGGCCACCGTGCGCCTGCGGGGTGACCTGGACAAGCTGACGGCTCCCGATTTCAAGAAGCGGCTCGACGCCCTCGCCGCCGAAGGACCTCTCGACGTGGTGATCGACGCCTCCGGGCTGGAGTTCTGCGACTCCAGCGGCCTGTGGGCGCTGGTCGAGCACCAGCGCGCCGTCGGCGGGCGCGGCGGCACGCTCCGGCTCACCGGCGTGCACGGGGTCCTGCAGCGGGTGCTGGAGGTGACCGGGCTCAAGGCCGTCTTCGACGACGTGTTACCCGCGCAGCTGTGACAGCAGCCACTTGGGTCCCGCCGTCTCTGCCCCCAGCTCGGCGACCCGCTCCCTCAGCTCCCGGTCGGCGGTGACGACGAGCACCCGCTCCCACGGCTTGGCCCGGCGCACCACGTCCACGATCGCGTCGTCGCCGCTGCCGGCCGCCGCGACCACCTGCATCCCGGGAATGTCGGGCACCTCCCTGGCCGCGCCCTCGACCACCGCCACCATCCGCGGATACCACTGCGCCAGCACCGAATGCGACAGCCGCAGCCCCGACACCTCCTCCAGCAGCCGGGTGGCGGCCCCCAGCCGGTCGTTCCACCAGCCGCGCTCGGCCCGCGCGCCGACGATGTTGGCCACGTCGAGCACCAGGGTCTCCGGGCTGATCGCACCGCTGACCGTGCCCCACGTCTCGGCGAAGCCGGGGTGCAGCTCCCTGGCGGCCACCTCGCCCAGCGGCAGCCAGCGCAGCTCGTCGCTCTCGCCGTTCGCGCAGACCGCCGCCAGCCGCTCGGCCGACTCCGCGATCACCGTCTCGAACGCCCATCCGCCGTGGTCGTCGCGGTAGACCCCCTGCACCCGCAGCAGGTCGCTGGCCACCGCCGCCTCCTCGCGGGCCTCGCGCAGCGCGGAGGCCACCGCGTCCTCGTGGCTGTCGCGCGCCCCGCCGGGCAGCCCCCACGTGCCGCCGTGGTGGCTCCACGCCGAACGCTTCTGCATCAGCACGTGAGGCACCCCGAGCTCGTCGTGGTGCACGGCGAGCAGCCCCGAGGCGCCGTGCAGCCCCCAGTGGCGGTGTCCTCGCCCGCACTCGGTCCAGCCGTCGCCGTCCTTGTCAGCCATGTCTCGATTCTCTCAGCCGCCGCCCTTGCTGAAATGCTGGTAGTCCTTGGTGCCCGACCAGTTGCCGCCCCACTGCCATCCCACCTGCGCGAACGCCCGCACCACCTTGTCGCCGGGGTTGATCACGCCCTTGCCCTTCATCGGCCGCTTGGTGTACTTCCGGGCGTTGGAGTGGGCCGTCCTGCCGTCGGCGGTCACGTACGGGTTCTCGCGCGGGTTGATGTCGAGCGCCTCGCCGTAGGCGTGCTTGGACCAGCTGCTCGACCCCGTGGCCTGGCGGCAGTTGAAGGCCGAGGTGTTGTCGGCGTCGATGGAGTCGTAGTCGTCGCCCTTGTAGACGTCGATCAGCTCCATCCGCCTGATCGGCCAGCGCCAGTCGTACAGCTTCTCGAAGACCTGCACGATGTCGTCGGTGACGGTCTTGCGCACGACCAGCTCACCGGTGTGCGGCTTGTCGTCGAAGCCCCAGTAGGTCATCCTGATCAGGCGCAGGTCGCGGTAGTGGACCGGGCAGCCTTCACGCCACGAATACCGCAACTGGTCGCGGGTCACCTGGCTCACCTCGGCGTCGAACGAGGGCGGCTCGGTGGCGGTGGGCGTCGGCTCCGAGGTCGCCGGCTCCGTCTCGGAGGTCGTCGGCGGCACCGGTCCGGTGGACGCGACCGGGCTCTGCCCGCCGCACGCCACGGAGGCGAGCACCACGAGCGCCAGGGTGGCAGCACGCTTCATCCCGCCACGATACGACACGTTCCAGCAGGTCAGCCGCTACGACGCAGCTTGCCGCGCCGGGTCGTCAGCTCGTGCAACAGGTCGGCCGCGTACCAGACGAGGCTGAGGAACGACCCGCCGGCGAGCGCGCCGCCGATCCACAGGTCGTTCACGGTAGCGGCGGTGAGCGCGGCGCCCCTGGGCTGGTAGCCGACCACGAACGGGGCGGCGACGAGCCAGAGCCCGGCCAGGAAGAGCAGCGCGAGCGCGGTCACGCCCAGCTTGGCCCTCATCGCTGGTCCTCCGACGCGACCAGGGTCGTGGATCCGTTCTGCCGCCGCTCGCGGTCTGTCGCGTCGAGGTCCTCGCGCAGGGCCTCGACCAGGGGCGCCAGCAGGGCGGCCAGTTCGGCGGACGAGGTCTGGGGAGCGGCGGGCTCCGGTTCCCGCTGGCGCTCGCGTACCGTCACCAGGCCCCGCGCGGCGAGCTCGGCGTGGATGGCGGCGGCGAAGGCGGCGGCGCCCGCGAGGCCGACGGCGGCGACGCCGAGGCCGGTGAAGAACTCCGACGTGGTGGCGGAGTTCCAGGCCGCGCCCTCGGGCTGGGTGCCGAGCGCGAACGGCGCGACCATCAGCCAGAACCCGGCCATGGCCGCCAGCGCGGCCAGCACGGCGCCGACGAACTTGCGGATCACTGCGGGATCCCTCCTGTCACGAGATCTTTCGCGGGCGCCGGCGGCGCCGCCTGCGCGATGAGCGCGCGCGAGGTGGGGCGCAGCACGTCACGCGCCACGGCCCTGGCGCGTTCCTTCTCGGTACGGTCGTCCGGCGGCGCCATCTTGGCCACGGCCGTGAGCAGCGCCGACGGCCGGCCGTTCACGCGCTCGACGCGCTGGGCGACGAGTTCGAGCAGCAGGCCGGCCAGCACCAGGTCGTCCCTGCTGGGTGGCGGGGCGGCGGGCGGGGGAGTGGCGCCGCCGCGCAGCGGCAGCTCCTTCAGGAAGACCACGGCGAGGAAGCCGAGCAGGGCGATCGGGACGCCCACGAGGAAGACGGTCTCCAGGCCGCGGGTGAACGCCTCCAGCACGAGGTGCTTGACCGGCTCGGGCAGCGCCTGGATCTCGTCGGGGCTGCCGAGCGACGGCCTGGCGCTCCCCGCGGGCATCTCGGCGTAGAGCCGGTTGGTCAGGATCGCGCCGAACCCCGCCACGCCGATGGCGCCGCCGAGCGAGCGGAAGAACGAGACGCCGGAGGTCGTGGAGGCCATGTCGCGGACCTCGGCGCCGTTCTGCGCGGCCAGGATCAGCATCTGCATGGTCAGGCCGAGCCCGGTGCCGAGCACCGCCATGTCGAGGCCGATGACCCACGGGCTGGAGTCGACGTGCAGCCGCGACAGCAGGAACAGCCCGATGGTCACGAGCAGCATGCCGACGACCGGGAAGATCTTCCACCTGCCGGTCCGCGTGACGGTCTTGCCGGAGATGACGCCGGACAGGAACAGTGTGATCACCATGGGCAGCGTCATCAGGCCGGAGTCCGTCGGGCTCATGCCCTGGACGACCTGCAGGTACTGCGGCAGGTAGATCATCGCGCCGAACATCGCCACGCCGACGAAGAGCGATCCGAGGCTGGTCAGGATGAACGTGCGGTTGCGGAACAGCCGGGGCGGCAGGATCGGGTTGCCCGCGGTGCGCTCGGCGAGCACGGCGAGGGCCAGCGAGACGAGGCTGACGGCGGCCAGGGCGTAGGTCCACGGCGAGTTCCACGCGAACTCGGTGCCGCCCAGGGTGAGCAGCAGCATCAGCGAGGTCGCGCCGGCCGTGATGGTGGTGGCGCCCCAGATGTCGATGCGGGTGTCGCGCTTGACGTGCGGCAGCTTGAGCACCTTTTGCACGACGACCGCGGCGACCACGGCGAGCGGCACGCCCACGTAGAAGCACCAGCGCCAGCCGAGCATCTCGGCGTCGACCAGGAACCCGCCGAGCAGCGGCCCGGCGACGGTGGAGACGCCGAAGACGGCGCCCATGTAGCCGGAGTAGCGGCCGCGCTCGCGGGGGGAGACGATGTCGCCCAGGATGACCTGGGCCAGCGCGCCCAGGCCGCCCGCGCCCACGCCCTGCAGGGCGCGCCCGGCGATGAGCTGGCCCATGTTCTGCGAGAGCCCCGCGGCGAGCGACGCGCCGACGAACACCGCCAGCGCCACCTGGAAGAGCCGCTTGCGGCCGAACACGTCGGACAGCTTGCCCCACAGCGGTGTGGACACCGTCATCGTCAGGATGGTCGCCGAGGCCACCCACGAGTACTGGTCCTGGCCGCCGAGCTCCCCCACGATCGTCGGCAGCGCCGTGCCCACCACGGACGTCGACAGCATCGAGGTGAGCATGGCGAGCATGAGCCCGGCCATGACCTCGAGGACCTCGCGGTGGGTGTACTGCTTCTGGGGGCTTGCGGCCGCCGCTTGGCCCGCCAAGTCACCACATCCCCTCGTATTCCGCATGGAAGTATACGCCTGTTTACTAGTGTTTCGGCAAGCCGATATATTCCCGGGCATGAGAGCTGAGGCCCGCCCCCGGGACCGTGCGGCCACCCGTCTGCGGCTGCTCGACGCCGCCAGGGCGCTGTTCGCCGAGTATGGGTACGAGCGCGTGACCGTACGCATGATCGCCTCGGCGGCGGACGCCAACATCGCTCTGGTGGGGCGTTACTTCGGGTCGAAGGCGGGCCTGTTCGGCGAGGTCCTGCGGGACGAGCCGACGATCCGGGTCGTCCTCGAAGGCGACCGGGCGGGGCTGCCGCGCCGGCTCGCGGAGTTCGCCGCCCGCCGCATGCACGCCGACCCGAAGAGCCGCATCCTGCGCGCCCTGGCCCACTCCGCCGACGACCCGGAGATCCAGGAGCTCGTACGGGAGCGCCTGCGGACGGCCATCATCACCCCGCTCGCGGAGTTCCTGGGCGACGACCCCGACGCGATGGCCAGGGCGCGCACCGCGGCGGCGCTCCTCACCGGCATCACCAGGGTCCGCCGCGCGCTCGGCCCGGAGCCGCCCACTCCGGCGGACGTGGACCGGCTGACCGCAATGTTCACCGTGTGTCTAGATATTTCAGGACATGAACCATAAGACCGAAATACGGCCTTTTTGAGGACGTGTCGTTGCCAGCGCCAGCCGATAACTTGACAGCACCCCCCACCAAGGAGTGCGCATGTTGGGTAAACGCAGTGCGCTGGCAGGAGCCACCATCGTGGCCTGCCTGGCATTCCCCCTCGCCGTCCCCGCCATGGCCGACCCGGCCCCCATGGCGGACCCGGCAACCCCGCCGTCGGTGATCGACGCGCTCGAACGCGACCTCGGGCTCACCGAGCGGCAGGTCGTCACCCGGCTGGCCAACGAGCAGCGCGCCGCCGCCACCGAGGCCACCCTCACCGCCTCGTTAGGCGACTCCTACGGCGGCTCCTGGCTGAACGCCGACGCCTCCAAGCTCATGGTCGCCACCACCGACGCCGCCGAGGCCCCGGCCATCGAGGCCAAGGGCGCCCAGCCGGTCGTCGTCGGCCGCACCCTGGCCCAGCTGACCTCCGTGAAGGACCAGCTCGACCTGGCCGCCCAGAAGGGCAAGACCGGCGCCTCCCTCTGGTACGTCGACGTGACCACCAACAGCGTCGTCATCCTGGCCGCCACCCAGGAAGCCGGCGAGGCGCTCGCCGCCGCGGCCGGCGTCGACAAGGGCGTGGTCAAGGTCGCCGTCTCCACCGAGAGCCCGCAGCCGTTCATGGACATCATCGGCGGCTCCGCGTTCTACATCGGCTCCAGCCGGTGCAGCGTCGGCTTCTCCGTCACCCGCGGCAGCACCCCCGGCTTCGTCACCGCCGGCCACTGCGGCCGCGCCGGCTCGCGCACCACGAACCCGACCGGCACCTTCCAGGGCTCGTCCTTCCCCGGCAACGACTACGCCTGGGTCGCCGCTCCCGGCCACAACGCCACCCCGTACGTGCGCGGCTCCGGCGGCGCGCTCGTGACCGTCCGCGGCTCCACGCAGGCGTCGGTCGGCGCGTCCATCTGCCGCTCCGGCTCCACCACCGGCTGGCGCTGCGGCACCATCCAGCAGCACAACGCCAGCGTCCGCTACGCGCAGGGCACCGTCTCCGGCCTGACCCGCACCAGCGCGTGCGCCCAGCCGGGCGACTCCGGCGGCTCGTTCATCTCCGGCAGCCAGGCCCAGGGCGTCACCTCCGGCGGCTCCGGCAACTGCAGCATCGGCGGGACCACGTACCACCAGCCCGTCAACGAGATCCTGTCGGCGTACGGCCTCACCTTGAGAACCGGCTGATCTCCCACCCGAACCCAGCGTGCCCGGCCCACGTCGCCGGGCACGCTGTTTTGTACGAGTGGCCCGATACGCCCTCTTGGGTCCCACTTGGTGTGCCCGCTGCGGGGGCGAACCTACGCTGGAGGAGACAGCTTGCCTGTGGGGAGGCAGTGATGGCGAAGTTCCTCGACATGCACCGCGGCATGGCGGGCATCACCGGTGACCAGCTCAAACGGGCACACTCCGCCGACGTCGAGATCCAGGACGAGGAGGGAGTGACCTTCGAGCACGCCTGGGCGGACCCGGAGGAAGGAGTCATCTACTGCCTCTCGGAGGCGCCCACGGCGGACGCGGTCCTGCGCATCCACGAACGCGCCGGCCATCCGGCCGACGAGATCCACCACGTGCCGCTGAGCATCTGAGCCAAGTATGTGACGTAGTTCACACTCCTTTTCGCGAACTCGCGGTGGTCGTACGGGCGAAAGCCGTCGAATGCACTGCGCAGCGAACGGGAGCACCGGGTGATCGCCGAAGAGTCTGGCACGGCCGACGCCGACCTCATACGGCGCTCGCGGCACGACCCGGAGGTCTTCGCCGGACTCTTCGACCGGCATGCCCCCGCACTGCGGCGTTACGTCGCCCGGCGACTCGGCCCGTCCCTGGCCGACGACATCGTCTCCGACGTCTTCCTCACCGCCTTCCGGCGCCGCCACCGCTACGACACGAGCCACCCTGACGCGCGCCCGTGGCTGTACGGCATCGCCGCCCGGCTCGTCAGCCGGCAACGCCGGGTGGAGATCCGGTTCTACCGCGCGCTGGTCCGCACCGGTGTCGACGAGATCACCGAGCCGTACGCCGACCGCGTCGACAACCGGGTCTCGGCGCAGCAGGCCGGGCTGGCGGCGGCCCTCTCCGAGCTGTCGCCCGGCGACCGGGAGGTGCTGTTACTCATGGCGTGGGCCGACATGTCCTACGAGGACGTGGCCCGCGCGCTGGGCATCCCCATCGGCACGGTCCGGTCCCGCCTGCACCGGGCCAGAGCCCGGACGCGCCAGGCGCTCGGCGGAGCCGACCCCACCGTGACGCGAGAGGAGTCTTTGGATGGATGACCTGCGATCGCTGCGCGAGTGGCGGGCCGAGGTGCCCGAGCCGGACCAGGAGTGGTCCATCCCGCAGCGGCGGCGGCTCCTGACCCGGATCCGGCGGCGCAGGTGGACGTGGGCGCACCGCCTGATCACCGTCGGGGCGGCCGGCGCGGCCGTGGCCGTGCTCGCCGTGGTCGCCCTGCCGTCCGAGCCCTCCGTCACGGAACCGGCCGTCACCCCGTCGTCGGCCGTGCGGCTGGACCCCGGCCTGGTGCTGGCCCAGGCCGCGAAGGTGGCGAGCGAGCGCGGCGACGCCCCCCGGCCGGCGCCGACCCAGTGGCACTACACCAGGTCCATGGACAAGCAGCCGACCTCGGACACGGCCCAGACCTACGAGAGGTGGATCCGCTACGACGGCAAGCAGACCGCCGGCTTCGGCGAGAACGGCGACCTGGTGGTCACCGACGTCCCTCCGGACCCGGGCGACGACGACCTGGCGCCGGGGCAGTACGACGCCAAGCTCCGCGGGCTGCCGACCGACCCGAGGAAACTGCTGGCCAAGGTCACGGGCGACCGCCACTGGATCGACTTCCCGCAGGAGAAGGGCGTCCCGCGGAACGCCGAACCACCCGATGCCCGCGCCTACCGCGTGATCACGCTCTACCTGAGCAGGTACGGCACGATGCCGCCGCGGCTGGAGGCGGCCATGTTCCAGGCCCTGGCCCTCATCCCCGGCGTCCGGATCGAACACGGCGTGACCGACGCCGCGGGCCGCGCCGGCCTGGGCATCTGGCGGGAAGGAGGCGGCGACGTCCGCCGGTACGACATCCTCGACCCGGACACCTACCGCTACCTGGGCACCGCGACGGTCTGGCTGCGCGACTCCCGCCTGCCCAAGGGCGCGGTGTGGCGCACGGCCCTGCTGTCGTCGGTGATCGTCGACCGCCCGGGCGAGCGAGGCTGAGCGCTTTCACCCCCCGGAGTACCGCCATCCCGACCAGCGGTTGACGTCCACGAGGATCACGGGCCCCGCCGGCCGACGCTCGCGGTACTGGTCGTACTTGGCCACGAGCGCGTCCAGCGCGGCGGCCCGCTCCGGGCCGTCCGGCGCGACGGCGGCGCGGCCGTCCGCCCGCACCCACCACAGGCGCGTCCAGTCGTCCTCGTAATGGTCGGCCAGCAGCGCGACATTCGGGTTGTCGCCGATGTCGCGGAGCCTCCGCAGGTCGGTGGTCCGCTTCGGCTTGTGGTCGACGGCCGTCACCACCCGGTCGCCGAGGACGGCGAACGTTACGGGGACGAGGCGCGGCCTGCCCTCGGCGCCCACCGTCGCCAGCCGGGCGACCCGCGCGCCCGCGAACATCCGCCGTGCCGTCTCGGAATCCATGCCTCCAGCATTCCCCGGCGGCCCGTGGTCCGGTGACCGTCACCGTCACGTAAGCGTCCGGGATCGTCACTGCGGGTACGAAGGCCCCATCTCTTAGGGCGAGGAGGAGCATCGCGATGACCCCCGGCTGCGGAAGCTGCGACTGCAACGACGTGATGTACGAGGGCACCCCGTCGCACTGGAAGACGTTGCGCACGGAGTGAACGAGCAGAAGCCCCGCCCCGGATCGGCGGGGCTTCCTCGTATAGGGTCAGGATCATGCTTGAGAAGTTCATCCGTTCGCGCACTGCCTGAGACGGGTTTCCCCATCGAGGCGATCTGATGGTGGCGTCGCGTTTCGCGAGCCGCCCGTCGCCCGTCCCGTCGGCTTCTCACACCCGGTGGTCGCCGCGCTCTCAGCGCCGCCACCGTGATCATCGGCGGCTCGGCGCGCCCGTACGGCAGCGCGCGTCCGCCTCAGCTCAACGCGAACGGACTGAACATGTCATCGAACACCTTCGTGCTGGTCCACGGCTCCGGCTCCAACTCGTTCATGTGGACCTCCATCCAGCGCGAGCTCGCGCTGCTCGGCCACCGCAGCCTCGCCGTCGACCTGCCCGGCCACGGCCTCGACGCGCAGTACCCCGTCGCCTACCAGGCCCCGCAGGACCTCGACGCGTGGGCGGCCGAGCCGTCGACACTGGCGGGCGTCACGCTTCAG
Source organism: Nonomuraea sp. NPDC050478 (assembly GCF_044458265.1). Taxonomy (NCBI): domain Bacteria; kingdom Bacillati; phylum Actinomycetota; class Actinomycetes; order Streptosporangiales; family Streptosporangiaceae; genus Nonomuraea; species Nonomuraea sp. NPDC050478. Next base: position 1,231,446 of record NZ_JBITHT010000001.1, read on the forward strand.
GACAACGTCGACCTGGTCACCGACGTGGTGCGCCGCGCCGCCCAGCACGGGCCGGTGGTGCTGGTCGGCGCCAGCCTCGGCGGCGTCACCATCTCGGGCGTGGGCAACGCGATCCCCGAGCTGGTGGACCGGCTCGTCTACATCTCCGCCTGGTCGTGCGTCCGCCTGGCCAACCCCGTCGCGTACATGGGGGAGCCCGAGTTCGCGGACAACCTGATGGCGCCTCTCGCCGCGTTCAACGTCGGCGACCCGGCCGAGGTGGGCGCCGGCCGGGCCAACTACCGCACCGCCGACCCGAAGCTGCTCGCCGACCTCAAGGCCGCGACCCTGGCGGACGTCACCGACGAGCAGTTTCTGGCCTTCCTCAACATCCTGCAGCCGGACGAGTCGATCGCGGTGATGACGGCCGACGCCCGCGTCCAGGCCGGTACCTGGGGCACGATCGCCCGCTCCTACATCCGGCTCACCGGCGACCGGTCGATTCCCCTGGCCATGCAGGACAGGCTGATCGCCGAGGCGGACGCGCTGACCCCCGGCAACCCGTACGACGTGCACACCCTTGACACGTCACACGCGGGATTCGTGTTCAGGCCGGCGGACGTGGCCGCCATCCTCGGCGGCCTGGCCCGCTGACCTCGGCGCGGCGGGGGGGCCGGCCCCGCGCCCCCCCCCCCCCCCCCCCCCGCCCCCCCCCCCCGCCCGGCCCCCCCCCCCCCCCCCCCCCGCGGGGCCCCCCCCCCGGGGGGTTGTGCGTCCGGCCGGCGGGGCGGGCCCCCCAGCCCCGCCGGCCGCCCCCCGGGGGGGGGGGGCGGGGGGGCCCCGCCCCCCCCCCCCCCCCCCCGCCGCGCGCCGGAACAGCGCCGCGGCGAGGAACGCCGCGCCGCCGCCCAGGGCGGCGAGCCAGAGACCCGACCACAGCAGCGTTTCCGCGACGGGAGCACCGGTGGCCAGCCCGCGCAGGGACTCGGTGACGAGGGTGACCGGCTGGTGGGCCGCGAACCCCTGGAGAAAGCCTGGGAGGCTCCCGGCCGGGATGAACGCGGTCGAGAGGTACGGCAGGAAGAGCGCGACGAAGCTGAACATGCCGGCCGAGTCGACGGACCTGGCCGCCAGCCCCCACGCCGCCGCGATGAGCGTGAAGACCAGGATGTAGGCGGCGAGCAGGGCCGCGATGCCGAGCCACCCGACCGGCGAGGCCGTGGGGCGGAACCCGAGCGCCACCGCGACGAGCATGACGATGGCGGTGGACACGAGGTTGCGCAGGACACTGGCGAGGACATGCCCGAAGATCACCCCGGACGCCCGGATGGGCATGGTGCGCAGCCGTTCGACGAACCCCTTGGAGACGTCGGTGTGGACGGAGGTCGCGGTGAGCGCGGCGCCGAACCCGGCGCACAGCAGCATGACGCCCGGCGTGACGTAGTCGGCGTACGCACCGCCGACGGCGCCGCCGAGCGCGGTGCCGAAGACCGTGACGAACAGCAGCATGATGGCGACAGGCGCGACGATCGCGGTGACGAGGCTGTCGAGGTTCCGCAGCGAGTGGATGACGCTGCGCTTGGTGAAGACCAGTTCCGCGGTGCTCATCAGGGGAGTTTCCGATCGGTGGTGGTGTGTCCGGTCAGGGCCAGGAACGCGTCGTCCAGGGTGGGAGCCTGGACGGAGAACGTCCGGACGACCCGGCCCCGGTGGTGGAGGCGGTTGAGCACTTCCCTGACGCGTTCGGGGTCGCCGTCGGTGACCTCGCGGACGGTCGTCCCGTCGTCCAGGACCAGCTCGATCGATTCGCTGCCCACCTGGCGCTTGAGGTCGGCGGCGGTGCCCGAGGCGACGATGGCGCCGGCGTCGAGCACGGCGACGCGGTCGGCCAGGACGTCGGCCTCCTCCAGATACTGGGTGGTGAGGAAGACGGTCTTGCCCTGCCCGGCGAGTCGGGTGACGACGTCCCAGAGCGCGCCCCGGCTGCGGGTGTCCATGCCGGTGGTCGGCTCGTCCAGGAAGATCACCGGCGGCGAGTCGATGAGACCGGCGGCCAGGTCCAGCCGCCGCCGCATGCCGCCCGAGTAGTGGCCGACGCGACGTGACGCGGCGTCGGTCAGCCCGAACTCCGCGAGCAGCTCCCCGGCGCGCTCGCTCGCCGCGCTCTTGGTACGGCCGAGCAACCAGCCGATCATGACCAGGTTCTCCATACCGGTCAGCTCCTCGTCGACGGACGCGTACTGACCCGTCACACTGATGAGCTCGCGTACCCGGGGCGCCTCGCGGGCGAGGTCGTGCCCGAGGACGTGGGCGGTGCCGGAGTCGGCGCGGATCAGGGTCGTGAGGATGCGGATGAGCGTGGTCTTCCCCGCCCCGTTGGGCCCCAGCAGGGCGAACACCTGACCTCGGGGGACGTCGAAGCTGACGCCGCGGAGCACGTCGCGATCCCCGTAGCGCTTGTGGATGTCGTGGACCGATATCGCATGCGGTGCTGTCATACGTACAGCGTAATGCTTACGCAGTATAGCTGCGCAAGGGTTACGCAGTAATATGGCCGCATGGGAAGCGCGCACGACGACGTGCCGGAACTCCGCGGGGTCCCGAAAGCGGTCCTGCTGGCCTGGAACCTCGCGCCGGCCACGACCAAGGGCCCGAAACCCCGATGGACGCTCGCGCAACTGCTCGACGCCGCCGTCAGACTCGGCGACCGCAGCGGGATCGACGCGATCTCCATGAGCGGCCTCGCGAAAGAGCTCGGCAGCGGCACGATGTCGCTGTACCGCTACGTCGAGTCGAGAGAAGACCTCGTCGTCCTCGCCGCCGACCACGCGCTCGGCACCCCACCCCGGCCGGACGGCGCCACCTGGCGCGAGCGGCTCCGCGCCTGGGTGCTCGACCTGCGCCGGGTCTACCAGGACCACCCCTGGCTGACGGCGGTGCCGGTCGCCACCGAACCGCTGCTGCCCTCGTACGTACGCAGACTCGAAACGGGGCTGGAGTGCCTCGGCGACCTGCACCTGTCAGGCCCGCGCGCGATCACCGTGCTCACCCTGCTGTGGACCTACACGCGCGGCGACGTGGAGCAGAGCGCGCACTTCGCGGCGGCCGCGGACGGTCACAGCACGCAGTTCCTCGCCGCCCGGCTCCGGGTGTTCGGCGGGGACTCCGCGTTCACCCGCGTGCTGGCCGTCCTGGAGGCCGACCAGCCGACGGGGGAGGACGAGTTCCTCGACGCCGTCGAGATCATCCTCAACGGCATCGAGTCCACCGATGCCCACGGGTAGTTCTACTCGGCTTCTGCCACCTGGTTCTCGGGCGGGATCTGAATGCGGACGGGCGCTCTCCAGCCCTTGTAAAGGACGTTCATCCGTACGGCGTCCGCTTTCTCCTCAGGGCCGTAGGGTTCGGTGATGATCTCGGCCTGGAAACGCCTGGGCAGGTCGTCCGGGCCCAGCCAGAGCTTCCACCTGATGCGGCCTCCTGTCCATGCTCCCGTCCCGTAGAGGTGGCCGGCCCAGTAAGAGCTGAGGTGGTCGACCTGCACCGAGCCGTCATAGCGGGTCGTGCGTACGCCGTCGTAACGGTCCCGGGTGGATATTCTCTTGGCGCCCGGGGAGATCAATCGCAGGAACTCCGGGTTCAGGGGCTCGATCAGGTGCCGAGTCCAGCGGAGGGCATCAGTGTCCTCCCTGTGAACCCACTTCTTGCCTTGAGGGACGTCGGTCCAGTCGCCTTGGGAGTAGATGTCACGGCCGACCTGGACCGTTCGCGAGCGGATCGGGTCGCCGCCTCGGGCGAAGGTGGAGCACGTCGAGACATCGACGGCGTACATGCCTGTCTTGGGAACGAAGCGGCGTTTGCCGTGCGCCACTGTCAGGACGGCGCCCTCGCCAGAACCTCGGCGGATTCTCTGCGAGAAGACCACGCCGCTCCTGCGGGCGAACTCGCCCTGCAACGCGGATATCGCCGCAGCCGGAGATCCACGAGTCTGTGCGTGAGCGGCGGTTGCCGGCGGTGACGTGAGCAACAGGGACACGACGCCCAGCAGCGCGCATGAGCTCCTCATGCGACCATCATCCGCGACTGTTGATCTCGGCCTGGTCACCGTGAGGTTGCGGGCGCGGGCCAAGCGCTTGCCGCTGGTCTGCACCGGCTCGGTTCGGCGTGATCGACATGAGACGTATTCGCCGAATCCTGGACCAGAAATCCGTAGGAAGCCTTCCGGCTGACGGTGACTGATAGCAAAAGGCCGGTTACATTGATGCTGACCCGAGTCGCGTCATCCGACCTGTCGAGCCGCGGGAGAGACATGGCCGAGGACATAACGCAGCTGGTCGGCGACATCTCACCCTACGTCACAGCGGCCGTGGCGGCGTATGGCGCGGCGGTGCTGGATAAGGCCAAAGACGAAAGCGCCGAGGCCGGCGTCGCATGGGGACGCAAGATGCTTCAGCGGATTTTTGGAACGCGGGACGAGCATGACGCCCCCGCACCCGTGCGCGATCTGGCTGACCGGCCTGACGATGCTGATCTCCAGATGACTTTGCATGTGCTGATCCGCGAGGTGATGCGGCAGGACGCCGCATTGATTCAGGATATTCGGGGTTTCCTGGCAGTCGCAAGAGACTCCGCAGCACCTGTCGCAACGCTCACGATCATCGCCTCGGCCGTTGATAACGCGCAGCAGGCGGTCCAGGGGCATGGGTACCAAAGCAACACCTTCCACAAGTCGAGCGAGTAGGCAGCCGATGCCACCGGCCACTCGTGCAGCACCTAGATAGTCATGAACCCCGCCGCGCTCTCCTCCTGGCGTGGTCGAAATAGTGCCCCCGGTACATGTGGCCTCTGTCGGTATATAGGCTTCGAGGCCTTACTTAATGGTGCTGGCAGCTCAGCCTAAAGCGCGTAAGCCATCTGTGGCTTTCGTGGACAATGGATTGATGTTAATATGAAAAAGACTCGCATTCACGTGACCGCAGTCTGGAGGATCCATGTTCAAAAGACGTATCGGCCCGCCTCCACATGAAGGTGGCGGTAATGGAAGCGCCGCGGCCAACAGTTGTCCCGACATCTGGGAGCTCGAATCGGGTGACTTCGCGGTCATCGGGATGGAGCGGACCGCGCAGTTACGTCCGCACCTGCCATCCGACGCGTTTCTCGACCCCGGCGAAGGAATCGTAGTGCTGCCCCGGCATGTCCTGATAAAAGCACGCGAGAACATTCCGCAGGAATAAGCGCTGCTTTTGCGTCTCAAGTGCGCGATGCCAGCGCACCCGCATCGATACAGTGAAGTGCGCTGGCGGCGTATCAGCCAGCGCGTCCGCGTATGGCTTGCGATCGGGAGGGGCAGCATATATGGCGCTATATCCGCCCACTAAATATCGCCGATTGGCTACCACAGCCGGCGGCGTGGATGATTTCATGGCCTTCTTTCGGGATCTGCGAAGAAGCTGGGTAAAGGTCGAATGTCTGCAGGAATACGACGAGTCGGGCTTTTCCGCGTACGATGCCTTCAGGAATGGTGACTACGATGAGGCGGCGAGGCGTGTGCGTGAGATGGTCTTGGGTCAGCGAGAGCTCTATGGTCACGCCGTCGAACATGGCATCGCCATGACTCGCATACGTGTGTGCGAGCTACCTCTGAGCCCTTATCTTGAACATTACGAGTTCGCGGCCTATCTCGCGGACATCGAGTGTGGTGAGGAAATCCGCCTGGTAGAGGCTGTCGACGTGCGTCCGCTCTTGGATGAGACGGGCATTTCTGATTTCGTGCTGTTCGACCGCGAACGCGTGATTGCGTTGATTTATGATAAGCGTTCTGCGTCCTTGCGTGAGGCGCGCCTTGTGGAAGACGCTGAACTGGTTCATGCGTACGCGGCGGTGACCGACGAGCTCATGGAAAAATCGGTGCCCATGATGCAAAGCTCAATATACTTGAATTCTATCAGCCGAATATCAGAAAAGACCAACAACTCCCACAGGCAGTGAATTCAGAAGATGCGGGCCGACGGTGATCGCGGCGGAAGTCCACAGAGTGGACCGGCGTCGCCGCATGTCGTGCAGTCCTCACACGCGCTGAATCAGGCCCAGCAGGCCGCGCAGCAATCGGGTATCCAGTACAACATCTTCATCGGCGCGGATCAGGCCCGCTCTGTCGCCGCCACGGCACCACCGATCGTGGTTCCACAATTGAAGATCGCCTCGCAGGCTCTGCGCGGCCGCGCCGAACTCCTGGAACACGCGGGTGACTTCATCGGCATGCCGCGCCCCGGAGTCGCCTCCGAGCCGCGGGTCATGGTTCTCTACGGTCTTGGTGGCGTCGGCAAGACCACTCTGGCGCTGGAACTCGCTCACCGCGCGATCCGGGCCAACCACCAGGTCTGGTGGGTTCCCGCGGACGACGTGGAAAGCATGCGGTCCGCGCTCTATGCGCTCGCGTTCTCCCTCGGCGCGCGAGACGAGGATTTCGATCACGCGCACCCCTCTGACGTCCTGTGGCGATACCTCAACTCCCTGGATCACGCCTGGCTGCTCGTCATAGACAACGCCGACGATCCGGCCGCTCTCGGAAGCTCCAGCGGCGGTGTCCAAGAAGGAACCCAGTGGTTGCGACCGCCCGCTTCGCACAGGAACGGCGTGATCATTTCCAGTCGTAACGGCAGGCCGGAACGCTGGGCCTCATGGATTCGCATGTGCCACGTCCCTCCCCTTACCTCGGAGGCCGGGGCCCGGGTCCTTGCCGATCTCGCTCCCCGCGCAGGTGACGAACAGGAAGCGGTGGCTCTGTCCGGCGCCTTGGGAGGAGTGCCTCTGGCCCTGGAACTCGCAGGCCGCTACCTGGCGGCAGCGGCGACGGATCCCTTCCCCGGTGAAGACACCCACACATCGTTCAACGCCTACCGGATCAACTTCGACACACGACTGGGACATGTGGACATGCCAGCAGGAAGCTCGGGGGAGTCGGCCAGACGCGCATTGACGACGACATGGGAGATCTCGCTTGACCTGCTCGAGCGTCAAGGTCATGACCTCGCCCGGCCGCTGCTCCGGCTGCTTTCGTGCTGTGGTGTGTCACCTGTTCCCTACCGAGCCGTCATCAGGCCGGAAGTGCTGGCGGACACCACCTTGTTCCCCCGGCCGACGGCACACAGGATAGGGAGCGCCTTGCGAGCGCTCGACGGCCTGGGATTGATCTCGCTGGATCTCGCACCGCGAACGCAAGTCCACAGAGAGAATGCGGATCCCTGGGAATCACGGTTGACCATGCATCCGCTCGTACGCACTGTCACGCGACAGAACTTGCAGCGTCAGGGCGTGCTGGTGGACTACCTGGCGGTTCTCGCCGTGGCGCTGGACAAGGTGACGGCCACGATCGTCCCGGACAACGCCCACCATTGGCCCAGGTGGTCTCTCCTGGCAAGCCACTGCACCGCCCCCCTCGAACTGATGGCGCAACTGGAGATTCGCGATGCCGGCCTCGTCAGCACCTTCCTGCCGGCGGCGGAGAGGGCGGCTTGGTACAGATACATGGCCGGTCACTACCTGCAGGCATCCATCGACTACGCACTACTCCTTGATGTCGCCGAGAAGGCCATCGGCCCAGCCAGCGCCGAAGCTCTGTCGATCGGCAACAACCGCGCGCGGGCCATACGAGACGGCGGCGACAACGCACGAGCGAGAGCCATGCTCCGCGAGCTTCTGGCCGCCGCCTTGGGCGCGCTAGGCAGTGACCACCCGACGGTCCTCGGCATCCGGCTGAACCTTGGCCGCACGCTTCGGGAAAGCGGCGACGTGGCCGGTGCGGAGGCGGAACTGCGAGCCCTGCTGGACGACAGCCGTCGGGTGCTCGGCGAACAGCATTCCGACACGATAGCCACGGCACTCAATCTGGGGGTCTGCCTCCGGTTGCAGGACCGCTTCGCGGAGGCCGAAGCCGTCTACCGCCAGGTCCTGTCTGACTGGCGGCAAGCCCACGCCGCAGACGACCTCACCACGCTGGACATCCGATTCGAACTCGCGGAAACCATGCGTCACCAAGGAGACTTCGCTCAAGCCGAGGCGGAACTGCGTGACCTGGTCACCATGGCGACCAGAGTCTATGGCGAAGACCATCCGAACACGCTGATCATTCGGCGCAGTCTGGCGGCTGTGTTGAGGTCGTCAGGCAGCCTTGAGGCCGCCGATGTCGAGTTCCGCGAGGTGCTGCGTCTACAACGGGGCAAGCTCGGAGCGGAGCATCCGCTGACCAGAGCCACAGAAGCCGCTCTGGAAGCCGGGGACGCATCATGATCCGGAGCGGTGTACATGTACGCCATGGGCTCCTGCATGAGCTGGCAAGGGACCATCGGCTCGACGACCGTGAAGAAGACGCGCACCAACTGCGACTGATAAGGCCCTCTCCCCGCGACGGGGGGTGAGGGCCTGTGCATCAGTCCTCGAGCTTGCTGGTGACCTGACTCTTGGGCGGCTGCTTGATCGAGACCTTGGCGCCCCAGCCGGTGTAGCGGGTCTCGGTCACGACCGTCTTCTCCTCCCATGAGGGGATGGCGGCGAGGTCGGTGGCCACCCAGGAGGTCTTCAGCTTGCTCGGCAGGCCCCTGCGGTCCACGGTGAGGGTGTAGGCGACGGTGGCCTCGGTCGACCGCGTCAGCCCAATCGTCTCCCTGAACCAGGGGGAGATGTTGGAGAGCCGTTCGAAGGTGATCGTCCCTGTGTAGGAGGAGCCGCTGCGCTTGCCGCGCTTCACCAGCTCCGCCAGCGTGGCGGGTTCGAGCGGGCTCACCACCTGGCCGAACAGGCTGCTGACGGTCCCCATGTTGAACAGGCTGAAGGTCTTGTACCAGGTCTTGCCCTTCGGGAGGCGTTCGGCCAGGCTCCCGCCCGACCGCCAGGCGTCCTTGCCTATGATGATCGTCCGCTCGGGCTTGGTGGTGTGCCCCTCGAACAACGGCGAGGCGAACGTGCCCCGCACGTCGGAGGCGACGATGCCCTTCTTGCCGAACTGGACGACACCCTTACGGCGTACCAGCGGGTCCTTGTTGATGCTGCCGACGAACGCGCTCGCGTCGGTGAACCGGACGCCCTTCCCGGCCTTGAGCTGTGCCTTGAGCGCGGACACGGGATTCTTGGCGGCGGACTCGGCCTGTGCGGGTAACGGCGCGAGGAACAGGGCCGCGCCGGCCACGAAAGTGATCACAAGTTTCATGAGTGGCCATCCTGCCCGGCGATGATCACAGCCGCATGTCATTAAGCTGGCCAGTGCTTCTCTCCGAGATCTGGGCCTTCCACTCCGGTCAGTGTCATCCGGCGAAACGACGCCAAGCGCGGGACGGTCAAGGGGACACGGAGCACGGAACCACCGAAACACTCTCTGAAAGAGGACCCCAGCATGCCCCTGTCTGTAAAAGTCGCGCGGAACCTGATCTGGTTCCAGGCGACAATCACCCTGCTCGGCATTGTCCTGCTCATTATGGGCCTGGTCTTAGAACCCGGTGAATCCGTGGAAGGACTGTCCTATGCCCCCTTCTACCTTCCACCACTCGCCGCCGCTTGGTTGGCGAACCAGTGGCACACCCGTCGCCCGTGGGTCCGTCACGCCACCATCGCAGTTCAGCTCACCATCCCCTTGCTCGACTTCATCGACTTCCTGATTTCAGACACCCTCGGGTGGGTCCTCACCGCACCCTGGTCCGCGCTCATCGTGACTCTCCTCCTGCTTCCTCCGGCGAAAACGTGGTTCGCCCCGGCACAGCAAAGCCCACGCACCCCGTCGCAGCCGGCACCGCCCGCCGCCACCTGACATTCCGTGGCACCGATGAATTCCGGGCGGCGGCGTCGTCTACAGCATCAGCGACAGGCCACGGACGCCGCGCCCCCGCGAGAGTTGCGGCCCGTGGGTCTTAGACGACCCGAGACCACGGAGTTCTGATCATGCGGAAGCTGATAGCGACAGTGTTCAACTACTCCCTCGACGGCTTCCTCGCCGACGAGGGCACCGAGTTTTTCGAGTTCTGCTTCGGCCTGCCCGAGAACCGCGAGCCCGACGACCCGGCGCATCTCGACTTTCTCCAGAGCGCCCACGCGCACCTCATGGGCCGCACCGCGTACGAAGGCATGGCCCGGGCCATGACGACCACCGACCACCCGTTCGCCGACATTCTGAACGCCGGGCGCAAGGTCGTCTTCTCCAGGACCATGAAGACGGCCGACTGGGCCAACACCACCGTCGCCGCCGGTGACACGGCAGAAGAGATCGACAAGCTGAGGCTGGGCGGTGACGGCCACATCGTGGTCTGGGGCGGCGTCAGCCTCTGGCAGTCGCTCATGCGGCTCGACCTGATCGACGAGTTCCAGGTGAGCATGTTCCCTTACGTCGCGGGCGAGGGCACCCGGCTGTTCGACGGTGTCCCGAAGTCCTACCAGCTCGACCTGGTCTCCAGCACCGCCTCTAGCAACGGGATCGTCTATCTGCAGTACGGGCGACACCGCTGACCCAGCGACCGGGCATTGATCGGGGCGTTCGGTCGGTACGGCGGGGCCGGCGCCCGTCTGCGATGTGCACTGGACAGGATTGGACACCCTCGTTCTCGTGTCCGCGGGCACCCCTTGGACCGCACCACCAGGAGGAACCAGTGTCAGGCCGGCAACCGCTCACCCCCGAGGAGAAACTCGCCGACGCGAAAAAGCAGCTGAGCCTCCCGCGTATCGTCGTGATCTGCGGCTCCACCCGTTTCATGACCGAGATGACCGAGGCCGATCTGCGGGAGATCAAGGCCGGGAAGATTGTCGTCAAGCCGGGTTTCGACATGAAGTCGCCGCACGATCTTTGGTCGGATCCTGCCGAGGCCGAGGCGCTGAAGGTTCGACTCGACGATCTGCACCGAGCGAAGATCCGGCTCGCTGATGAGGTGCTCGTAGTCGGCGACTACATCGGAGACAGCGCCCGAGCCGAAATCGCCTACGCCCGGTCTTTGGGCAAGTCCGTGCGGTTCACGCGCCCGGAAGTCGACCCCGACGCCTGACCGCCCACCCCCACACCCTCCGCAGGCACCCCTTGGAATTGATCATCTAGACAGCACGGAGAGTTCCACGTCATCCGGTGGGCCGGGGCTGAGAGAACTAAGCCCTTTTGGGCTGCATTTGTGCGGCTGCGGCGCGGCAACCCCCACCCGGTGCGTTCGGTCGGTACGGCGGAGGGCGGCATGCGCTGCCCGGCCCGGTGTCCCGCCGTCGTCCGGGACTGGCCCCCAGGTCGCACGCCCGGCCGGCGGGCGGAGGGCCGGGGGTACGGTGGTGCGCCGCGCCGCCATTTGATCCATAAGAGATTAATGCGGCAAGTTCTCCAAGGTCAGTGACCACGGATAGTCCTCGATGCGTTCTGCTCCGGAGCTTGGCGGGTGTGGCTCGAACTGGCCGGGGCCGAGCAGTACGCGTATGCCTTCGGTACGGAGCTGGTCGACGCTGCGCTGGAAGGGGACGCGTGTGGCCAGGGCGGTGTTGACGAAGGGCAGGACGACGACGGGGATGCCAAGCCCTGGGGCTTCGGACAGGACACCGAGTGCGTAGGTGTCGGCGATGCCCTGGGCGAACTTGTTGATCGTGTTGTAGGTGGCCGGGGCGACGATGATGGCGTCGGCGCGCGGTGACTTGGGCTCGTGCGGCTTGCGGTACTGGCTCCGGACGGGGCGGCCGGTCTGCTTCTCCAGTTCGGCAACGTCGATGAAGTCGAGTGCCGACGGGGTGGCGATGATCTGGACGGTCCAGCCGGCGGCTTGGGCGAGGGTGACGAGGCGCCCGACGTCTGGGGCTGGTCCTGCGGCGCAGACGATGATGTACAGGACTTGGCCGGGTCGGGTCACGCGATGACTCCCAGGGTTGCCGCGTAGTCGTGGGCTTCGCGGCGGACACTGATCGGGGCTGTTGCCAGGATGTCACGTACCAGCCGGAGGGCAGCGGGGCGGCGGGCGGTTTCCTGTGGGGTGCGGCGCGCAGGATGCGCAGGGCCTTGTCGTGCCGGTTCGACATGAGGAAGGCGCGGGAGGTGTGGCTCTGCGGAGCAGCAGAAATCCGTAGATCGACAGATCGTCGGGGGTGGGCTCGGTGAGGTGTTCGGCTGCGCTGCGGACCGCGCCGATGGCTGCGTGGTGATGGCCGCCGTCCATCAGGGGCGTGGGTATGACCGATTGCCGGGAATCGAGGCTGGCTAGCTTTCGATGTCCGCAACAGAGATCGAAAAGGCCCTCTCCCCGTCCAGGGGAAGAGGGCCTTCGAAGAGCGGAGGATCGGGGATTTGAACCCCGGATGGGCGGTAAACCCAAACCGCATTAGCAGTGCGGCGCCATAGACCTGACTAGGCGAATCCTCCTCGGGAGCCGTGTGGCCAGAGTTAGAGTACCGGCCTTCGGCCCAGGCAGCAAAGCGGTAACCCGTCCACCATGGGGGCGAGTCATCCACAGCCTGTGGGTAACGGGCTGTGGAAAAGAGCCCGCCCCTGGTCGAGGGCGGGCTCAAGCCTGTGGATAACCCAGGACTCAGGCGGCCGGGTTGGCCTCGCCCTCGATCTCGATCTTGACCTTCTTGCCGACCAGGACGCCGCCGGTCTCCAGGGCCTGGTTCCAGGTCAGGCCGAACTCCTCGCGGTCCACCTCGGTGCTGATCGAGAAGCCCCACACCGGCTGGCCCCACGGGTTGGTGCCGACGCCGCCGTACTCGACGTCGAGCTCGACTTCCTTGGTGACGTCGCGGATCGTGAGGTCGCCGACGACCTTGAACTCGTCGCCGCCGTCGGCGACGACGCGCTTGCTCCGGAAGGTGATCTCGGGGAACTTCTCGACGGAGAGGAAGTCGTCGCTGCGCAGGTGGCCGTCGCGGTCGCCGACGCCCGTGCTGATGCTCTCGGTCTTGATCGTGAGCTCGGCGGTCGACTGGAGGAGGTCCTCGGCGATCGTGATGCTGCCGGAGAACTCGGAGAAGTTGCCGCGGACCTTGCTGACCATCATGTGCTTGACGACGAAGCCGATGCGGGTGTGGGCGACGTCGAGAGCGTAGGTGCCCGCGACGGGGATGGTCAGGCCGTTCCAGGTGCGAGTGGTCATGAGAAGAAGTCCTTCAGGAGTGTGCTTGTTGTGCGGACAGTTGCGACAACAAACATCTACACGAGGAATATTCCCTCCGTCAACTAACGTCGTCTACAGTATGGATGTGACCAACATGAACGACCCTCGGCTGACAGCCATCGGGCTGCTGACGGAGGTTTACGCAGGGCTGACGGCCAGATTGCAGCCGGTGTTCAACGCCGCGGGCCTGTCGGAGATCGACTTCGAGACGCTGATCAGGCTCGGCCGCTCGCCCCGGCAGGCGCTGCGCATGACCGACCTGGCGGCGCAGACCGGCCTGTCCACGAGCGGGGTGACCCGCGTGGTCGATCGTTTGGAACGTGACGGCCTGGTCATCCGCGAGGCGTGCGCCACCGACCGCCGCGCCTCGTACGCCACGCTCACCCCGGCCGGCCGGGAGAAGCTGGAGGAGGTGCTGCCCCAGCACCTGGCCGACGTCGACGAGCTCCTCACGGGCTTGCTCAGCGGGGAGGAGCTGGACGGGTTCCTGGCCGCGCTCCGCAAGATCCGGAGCGTCGTGCGGCCCTGCGCTACGGCGGGGGCTGTAGAGGTGACAGCTCAGTCCTGAGCTTGGCCATCGCCCGCGACACGGTGCTCTTCACCGTGCCCACGCTGATGCCGAGTCTCCTGGCGATCTCCGGTTCGGTCATGTCCTCGTAGTACCGCAGCACGACCGCCGCCCGCATGCGCGCGGGCAGCCCCTGCAACGCCTGCTCCAGCCGCTCGTGCACCTCGCCGCCGGCACTGTCCGTGACGATGACCGTCTCGGGCAGCTCGTCCGACGGGTACTCCTCCAGCTTCCGGCGCCGCCACTGCGAGATGTTGATGTTGACCATGGCCCGCCGCACGTACCCGTCGAGCGCGGCCCTGTCCTGGATGCGGTCCCAGGCCAGATAGGTCTTGGTGAGCGCGTTCTGCAGCAGATCCTCGGCGTCCAGCGGGTGCCCGGTGAGCTGGTTCGCGGCACGCAGCAGCGCCGGACCGCGCGCTCGTACGTACTCGCGGAACTCTTCTTCCACCCTGGCCGTCTGCATCGTGGCCAGAATCGCAGCCCAGAGCCCTGATCAGGCTGACCCGCAATCCAGGATTCGGCCCGCCGACGACAAAGGTCCGTCAAGGTCGGTGGCAGATTGTTCGACGCCGGATGTCATCTCCTTCACTGGGGGATGCGTATTTTGCTCTTGTCTGCGGCGTACGGCGCGACCTCTCTTCCGGCCGTGTGACCCTAGAACGCATGGCGTATCCGAGCGTTGACCGCAGGCGGGTGCTGGCCGCCGCGGTGCTGGGCCGCGAGCCGGGAGTTCCGGGCCCGGGCCCGGAGGGGGAGCCGCTACGCGCGGTCACCGGGCAGATCCGCGACGTCAGCCCGCACCTCATCCTCGTCGAGACCCCCGAGGGCGGGAGCGAGCGGCTGGTCATCGCGCCGTGGGCCAAGGCCTGGCACGGCGCCGACGTCACGCCCGCCGACCTGCCCGTCGGGGCCAGGGTCGTCATGCGTACGCGCGAGGGCCGCGTGGTCGAGCGCATCTGGGCCGACACGATCCGCATCACCGGCACGATCATGTCCGTCGAAGGCCGCAAGGACGTCACGGTCGAGCTTGACTGCGGGCCGCACCGGGGCCGCCGGACCATTCTCATCCCGTACCGCGCGACCGGCAGGCTGCGGGTGCGCCATCCCCAGTTCGAGCCGGGCTACCTGTTCGACGCGATCGGCATCAGGAAGGACGGCACGGCGCTGGCCATGCTGCCCGCCACCTCCCAGCCCGCCTACCCGGCGCGGTCGGTGCCGGCGCCGCCGCCCGCCTACGGCGGCATGACCTCCCGCATCTCCGGCACCGTCACCTGGGCCGACGCCTTCGACGAGGACGAGCGGGGCGCGGCCTACCCCATGGTGGAGCGCTCCGACGCGGGCTGCCCGGACGCCGGGGTGTCCTGCGCCGGGCTGCCCTACCTCGCGATCGGCTCGCTGCTGCAGGTGCACAATGTGTGCGACGGCCGCTCGGTGAACGTGCCGATCGTCGCGTGCGGCTGCCTGGCCGGGCGCTTCTGCGACCGCTGCGTCGAGTGCGACACCTCGCCGCGCGGGCGGATCGCCGAGCTGTCGCCCCTCTCGTACGTCGAACTCGGCGGCGACCTGGTCAAAGGGTGTTTCAACGCGCAGATCGGCTTGGGGTGAGGTACATGCTGGCATCGCAGCTGCCGGTCCTGATCGTCCTGCTGTGCCTCGGCACGGCGGCGAAGGTGGCCGTCATACGGTCCGGCAGGGAGCCGAACGCGCTGGCCAGGCTCGGCCCCGCCGTGCTGGTGCCCGGCCGCTTCCGGGCCCCGGCTCTGCTGGCGTGCGGGGCGGCGGAGCTGGTGCTGGCCGCCGGGCTGCTGCTCACCACGCACCCGATCTTCCGTTTCGCGACGGTCGCGTTCTTCGCCATGTCCACGTACGTGCTCCTGGAGCTGCGCAGGCGCCGGCCCGACGCGGGCTGCGGGTGCTTCGGCGAGGTCAGCTCGGCTCCGGTCGGGGTACGGTCGATCGCCAGGACCATGGCGTTGACCGGCATGGCCGTGGTGACGGTGTGGGCGCCGGTGCCCGGCTGGGTGGCTTTCGCCCAGCCGTCATGGGAGTTCGCGCTGGCCGGGCTGCTGGTGCTGGCCGTGCTCTCGCCCGAGATCGACGAGCTGATCGAGCGGGCCCGCCACCGGGCGCCGTGTGAGCAGCGCCGCGGGCCCGCCGAGGGGATCATGCTGGCGCGGCTGCGGTCGAGCGGCACGTGGCGGGCCCACCGGGCGGAGCTGACCACGGCCGAGCCCTACGACAGCTGGCGCGAGCTGTGCTGGCGGTTCTTCGCGTTCAAGAACCACCAGCAGGACGACGTGGTGTTCGCCGTCTTCATGGCCGGCCGCCGACCGGCCGTCAGGGTGGCGGTGGTCGAGGCGGACAGCGAGTCTCTGCCCTCGTATACGCCAGTATCGGCCTGACGCTAGAGAGGGCTAGATTCCCTTCGACGGGCATGACGATTTAACTCTATTGGGCTATCTAGCTTCCCCTCTAGACAACCCAATAGAGGTCTAGGGGTGCCGTCTAGATCGGTTGGGCACGCAGGAACCTCCCGAAATGCGGCACGGTGAACGCGATCAGCCCGCGCTCGGCACTGTAGATCAGACCCTTCTTGATCAGGCTGTCGCGGGCGGGGGACAGGCTCGACGGCTTGCGGCCCAGGGACTCCGCCACGTCGGCGGTCGCCACCGGCTCGTCGCCGATCTCGGCCATGGCTCGCATGTAGTCGCGCTCGGCCGGGGTCGCGCGTTCGTAGCGGCTGCCGAAGAAGCCCACGGCCAGCTCCTCCTCGGCCTCCGGCGCCGACACCCGGACGTCGTCGAGCGTGATCGGGCTGCGCGGCGCGAGATCCCAGGCGACCTTGCCGTAGGCCTGCACGAAGTAGGGGTAGCCGTCGGCCGCGTCGTAGAGGGCGTCGAGCGCCTCCTGGGTGAACTCGACGTCTTCCTCGCGCGCGGGCAGCATGAGCGCCAGGTCGGCGGCCTCTCGGTCGAGCTTGTCGATGCGGGCGTAGCGGAAGAGCCGCTCGGAGTAGCTCTTGCTGGCCGACAGCACGCTCGGCAGGTGCGGCAGCCCTGCCCCGACCACGATCAGCGGGCCGCCGGTTTGCGACAGCTCGTGGCAGGCGGCGCACAGGGCCGAGATGTCGGCGGACTGGACGTCCTGCATCTCGTCGATGAACAGCGCGATGCCCACGCCCAGGTCGGTCGCGACGCCCGCGGCGTCGACGAACAGCTCGGTGAGGTCGATCTCCAGGTCGCCGGAGTCGGCGCGGCCACGCGTGGCCGGCACCTCGATGCCGGGCGACCAGTGGGAGGTGCCCTTGGCGGCGGACGGGTCGCGCATCGCGAACGCCTTCAGCACGCCGAGGAACTCCTCGATGCGCTCCGGCGCGCGGTGGCGCGGCGCCAGCTCGCGGATCGCCATGTGGAGGGCGGCGGCGACGGGCCTGCGGATCGACTGGTCGGGCCTGGCCTCGATCTTGCCGGTGCCCCACAGCCGCTGGATGGCCATCGAGCGGAACGTGTTGAGCAGCACGGTCTTGCCGACGCCGCGCAGGCCGGTGATGACCATGCTGCGCTCGGGCCGCCCGCGGGCCACCCGCTCCAGCACGACCTCGAACTGCTGAAGCTCACGGTCGCGCCCGGCGAGCTCCGGCGGACGCTGCCCGGCTCCGGGGGCGTAAGGATTGCGCACGGGGTCCACGCTCTCCGACTTTATTGCGCCATATAGCGGGCGTCTTAGATTCGGGAAGAAAGTGTGATGGCGTGTCCGAGCAGGGGGCATCGCGAGCACCGTCACCGGACACACCCCCTCTCACCAGGCCGAACCTCTGTTCGATTCGCGCTGGTACGACTGTAGCGCGGACTCGAACAGGTGCGCGATGATTTCAGGTAAAGATCTTCGCAACAGCTCCGCGCCCCCGTGCGTCATGGAAGTGTGGAGTTCGAGGATTTCGTCCGCGCCCGCGGGCCGGCCCTGCTGCGCTACGGGTATGTGCTCACGGGCAACCCCGACGACGCCGCCGACCTCGTACAGGAAGCGCTGCTCAAGCTGGGCGACTCCTGGCGGCGGGTGCGCAACAAGGACAACCCCGAGGCGTACGTGCGCATCACCATGGCCAGGCAGCACGTGAGCTGGTGGCGCAGGCGGCGGCGCGAGCGGATCACGGACGACGTCCCCGATGGCTCGTACACCGACGCCCACTCCACCGGTGAGTTGTGGAGGGAACTGGCCACGCTGCCGGGCAGGCAGCGTGTCGTGCTGGTGCTGCGCTACTACGAGGACCTGTCGGACCAGGAGATCGCCGACATCCTCGGCATCTCACGCGGAACGGTTCGGAGCCTGGCCTTCCGTGCGCTCAACACGCTCCGGGTACGGCCGGCCGTCTTCGAGGGGAGGCATTCGTGAGGACCGAGGAAGAGCTGGTCAGGGCCCTGCGCGAAGGCGCGGCGGGCGCGCCCGACACGGATCTGCTGGCAGGCGTCGCACGGCTCCGCCGAAGGCGCACCATGCGGCGGGTCCAGGTGCTCGCCGCGGCGGCGGTGATCGCGGTGGCGGGTACGGGCACGGCGGTGGTCAGGGGTCTCGGCCCGGGGGAAGGAGAGGGTTCCCGGCCGGCGGCCACCGCGATGGTCACCGTGGCCCCCGTCGCGGCGACGGTGACGGAGCTGTGGCCGCAGGCGCTGTTCACGATGCCGGCGACCAACGCCGACGGCTGGCGCTACCGCCCGGTCACCGCGCTCAGCGCCACTCAGGTGCTGCTCGCCGCCGAGTCCTCGTTCGAGAAGGCCGGCACGTTCGAGATCTACGACACCGGGACCGGGACGGCCAGGGTGGTCACCCAGGTGCCGAGAGGCAGGGGCCTGAAGAGGTACTTCCCCCAGTCCGCGACCGTGGGCCCCGCCGACATCGCCTGGTCCGGATCCGGCGAACGGGCTGACGGCACCCCCGTACGCGAGATCTGGACCGCCCCCCTGGCCGGCGGCGCGGCGAGGCTCCTCGCCACCCGCACCGGCGAGGACGCCGACCTCGACGGGATCTCCATCGGCGGCGGCCACGTGGTCTGGTCCGAGACCGACGGCGGCGTGTGGCGCGTCCCGCTCGCGGGCGGCGACCCGGAGCGCGTCCCCGGCGGCGACGGCCTCCACCTGATCGCGTGGCCCTGGGCCGCCGACGTCGCCAAGGGCCCCGAGGGCTTCGAGCACAACCAGACCCGGCTGGTGAACCTCGCCGACGGCACGACCCGGACCACGGCCGCGCCGCCGGGCGTGACCGGCTGGAGGTGCGGCCCCGTCTGGTGCCACGGCCAGAGGGACGACGGCCTGCTGATCCAGCGCGCCGACGGCACCGGCACGCCGCGGTCGCGTCAGGTCCGCGGCGTCAGGATGCACGCCTATCCCGCGCTGGAGCGCTTCCTGGTCGACAGCGACGTGTACGACCTCGCCACGGACAAGCTGGGCCGCCTCGACGAGCCGACCGACTGGTACGGCACCGGCACCTCGTCCGAGCCCAGCACGATCCTCTACTGGGGAGCGACCAAGGGGGACAAGCCGGACGAGTTCCGGGTGCTCAACTTGGCAGCCGTCCCACCTGCCCAATAGCGTTCGGCCCATGCGGACCTTCGCGAACATCCAGGAGCTCAAGGACGGCGTCGGCGAGACGTTCGGCCCCACCGAGTGGCGCACGATCACCCAGGACAGGGTCAACCTGTTCGCCGACGCCACCGACGACCACCAGTGGATCCACGTCGACGCCGAGCGGGCCAAGGAGGGCCCGTTCGGCGGCACGATCGCCCACGGCTACCTGAGCCTGTCGCTGCTGCCGTCGTTCATGTTCGAGCTGATCCGCGTCGAGGGCATCCAGATGGGCGTCAACTTCGGCCTGAACAAGGTCCGCTTCCCCCGCCCCGTCCCGGTCGGCTCGCGCGTCCGCGCCGTCGCCGAGCTGACCAGCGTCAAGGGCACCCCGGCGGGCTACCTGTCGGCGCTCAAGATGACCATCGAGGTCGAGGGCGAGCGCCGCCCCGCCTGCGTCGCCGAGACCCTCTCCCTGCACGTGCCCGCCGAGTGATGCAACAGAAGCGCCCCTCTCACGGTCCTTGGATCCGTGGACCAATCGTTCGACGAGTTCGTCCGAGCCAGGGGTGACGCTCTCCTCCGGTACGGCTACGTACTGACCGGAAACACCGAGGACGCGGCCGACCTCGTCCAGGAGGCGCTGGCCAGGCTGGGCAACGCGTGGTCGCGGGTGCGCAAGAAGGACAGCCCCGAAGGCTACGTGCGCACCACCATGGTGCGGCTGCACATCAACGCCTGGCGGCGCCGCCACCGCGAGGACCTCGTCGCGGCCGTGCCCGAGCGCGGCGACTTCGACCGGTACGACGACGCCGACCTCTGGGCCGAGCTGGGCAGGCTGCCCCGCCGGATGCGCGCCGTGCTCGTGCTGCGCTACTACGAGGATCTCCCCGACGACGAGATCGCGGAGATCCTCGGCGTCTCCCGCGGCACCGTGCGCAGCCAGGCCGCGCGCGCCCTGGGCAAGCTCCGGATCACGCATGCGCTGGAGGAGGCGCGATGAGAAGCGAAGAGGACCTGATCCGCACCCTGCACACCGCCGCCGGGCACGCCGAGCCGGAGCCCACGCTGGCGGCCTCGGTGGCCGCCCGCCGCAGGTCGCGCCGGCGTGAGGGGTGGGCGCGGACGGCGCTGGCCGCCGCCGCGGTGGTGCTGGTGGCGGGAGGCACGACGGTGGTCCTGTCCGACGGCGGCGGGCGGGCGCGACCGGCGGCCGAGGTCACCCGGGGCGTCGAGCAGGCCGCCGAGGTCTGGCCCGAGGCGATGTTCACGGTGCCGGGCACGGCCGTCGACGGCCGGGAATACCAGCCGATGGCCGCGATCAGCCCGGCCGAGGTGCTGGTGAGCGCCGTGGCACCCGGCGTGAAGCCGGATCGCCTGGAGGTGTTCGACACCGGAATCAGGCAGTTCCGGACGGTCACCAGCATGCCGAAGCCCAACGTGCCGGGCTACCGCTTCCGCGACGTCAAGGCGAGGGACAATCACATCGTCTGGTGGGGCGAGACGCCTCACGCCGGCGAAGGCGCATGGGCCGACTTCTGGTACGTGCCGCGAGCCGGCGGCGAGTCCGGGCACGTCGCCAAGCTGACCGGAGAGCTGGCCCAGGTGGACGCCGTCGACATCACCGGCGACCACATCGTGTTCTCCGTCGAGCGGGGCGGCGTCTACCGGCTCCCGCTGACCGGTGGCAAGCCGGAGAAGATCAAGGGCACCGACGGCCTCCATCTCAGGTCATGGCCGCTGGCCGCCGGCTACACCGCGGGCGAGTCGCACGAGCGGAACCAGAACCGCACGGTCAACCTGGAAACCGGCCGGTCGGCCGACGTCTCGGTGCCGAGCGGAGCCCGCGGTCTGATCTGCGGCATCCAGTGGTGCGCGGGCGTGCTCGACGGCGGCCCCTTCCGCCAGCGGCCCGACGGATCGGACCGCCGGCCGATCCCCGCCGACCTGCGCCCTCTGGTGTTCGAAGGCCTGCCCGCCGACCGGTTCGTGCTCGGCCGGCTGTCCTCCGGGCCGGTCATCCAGGCGTTGTACGACCTCACCACCGAAGAGGTCGTGGGCCTTGACGAGGCCGAGTTCGGCGGCGGCGTCCCCACGGTCTTCTCCTGGCGGGAAGGCTCGAACCTGACCGTGGTGAACCTGCTCGCCGTCATGTGAAGGACAGCACGATCGCCGTCACCGCCGCCAGCGCGAGCACGCCCAGGTAGGCGAGGACCAGCCGGGTGTCCCGGAGCAGGCACTTGCTCCGGGTCAGCCCGGCCCGCCGCGCCTTCCAGTAACCCGCGAACCCCAGCCCGGCGAAGGCCAGCAGCGCCCACGGCCCGAACACCCAAGCCAGGAGCGCGATCGTCGCGTACACGCACAACCGGAGCGGATCGTACGGCGTGCTTGGTGGAGTCGTCACGGGAGCACCTCCAGCGGGAGCCGCAGCCGCGGTTCGGACGCCACCGCCGACAGTCGCTGCGCCGACAGCTGCGGCCACGCCTGCACGGCGCAGAACGGCGCGCACTGGTCCTGGGCCGACCGTGTGCCGACGTGCACGCAGCACTGCGTGAGCCGTTCCTCGATCATGGTCGAGATGTCCATGAACGGCTTGATCGTGATCCGGACCACCCGCTCGCCCATCATCCGGCGCAGCTTCTTGCGCCGGCCCGGCAGCGCCGACGAGGCCAGCGTGAGCAGCGTGGAGACGCCGAGGTCGCAGTTCTCGCAGATGTTGCGCCACAGCTCGCCGATCTGCGGATGCGACAGCGACGACTGCTCCGACAGCAGGTCGAGCAGCGACTCCTGCACCGCCAGGCGCAGCTCGCGGGGGATCTCGGAGTCGGCGATGCGGTTGGCGACCAGGCCCAGGTTCTCCTTGAGCCGGTCGTGGCCGATCAGCGCCACCAGCGAGCGCCACCGCTGCGAGTCGTCGCGGATGAGGTAGCCGACCGAGCAGCAGTGCGGGTGGGAGCACGGCAGCGCGGTCAGGTCACGCCACGTCACCAGCCCGCCGGTCTGCGGGCCGAGCCGCTTGAGCACGCCCGTGTGGGTCAGCCGGTCCATCGGGTCGATCGTCCCCGACCTGCCCGAGCCGAACTGCGGCTGCAGCGACACGCCGCCCACGAACGGGGTGTCGAGCGCCACCTTGACGACGTCGCCGATCTCGCCGTCGTTCACGCCGAGCGCCGCCGTCATCACCAGCGTGGTGAAGATCTCCCGCTCCGAGAGCCGCGCCACGGCCTGCCGCTTCAGCCTGCGCAGGTCGCCGCCGCGGTGGTGTCTCGACGCCTCCGCCGAGGAGCCGTCGTACTGCAGGTAGACCTCCACCCGCTCGCGGTGCTCGGTGAGCAGGTCGAGCAGGGCGTCGTCGCGGGCGATCAGCACGCCGTTGGTGTTGATCAAGATGCGGGTGATCGGGCGTGCGGCCAGCTCGTGCAGCAGCGTCTTCAACTCGGGGTGCAGGGTCGGCTCGCCGCCGCTCAGCATGAGCACGTCGAGCTTGCCGTTCTCCCTGGCCAGCCGCTGGTCGACGTTCGCCAGCACCTCGGCGACCGGCACCACGCCGTTGAGCTCGGGCGAGCTGTCGGCGAAGCACGTGGGGCAGCGCAGGTTGCACGCCTCCGCGATGTCCTCCAGCAGGATGCAGGTGTGCTGCGTCTGCAGCTCGGGCAGCCCCTTGAGGTACGCCGCCGGCACCGGATCGAAGTTGCCCGCGAGATCCGGCACGTGCTGCTTGGTTGGAGCGGTCCACTCCTCCAGGTAGGCGAGGATCTCCGGGTCCTCGTCGTAGAGCGTGCGCACCAGCCCGTGCTCCCGGCAGCCCCGCTCCAGCCACACCTTGCCGTCGCGCACCGCCAGGTAGCCGCTCAGCCGCTCGATCCGGTCGAGGTCGCGGCCGTGGCAGTGGGGGCAGAACGCGTTCACGTAGCGGACGATGCGGTCGCCTCGGAGACCCATCCCCGTGCTCATGTCATGACCTTTCGCTTGAAGAGGGCAGCGTAGTAGCCGCGTCGCCACCCGTACGCGAGCCTCAGCCCGAGCAGCAGCATCCCCGGCAGGAGGAACCACTGCGGGCCCGTCAGCTCCAGCCACAGGATGTCGTTGGCCCGGGTGAACTCCACACAGAACCGGAAGAACCCGTACGCCGCGACATACAACGTGAACAGCTCACCGGGCCGGGTCAGCCGCTTGCGCGCCCACAGCAGGGCGGCGAACGCGGCCAGGTGGAAGACGATCTCGTACAGGAACGACGGATGCATCGCCTGCCCCGTCAGGCAGCCGGGGCAGTCGGGCGTGCTCGCGGGGGCGTGGACGCCCCACGGCAGGCCGGTCGGCCGGCCCGGGGCCTCGGTCAGGTGGCAGCCGATCCGGCCGACCGCCATGCCCAGCGCCACCGCCGGCGCGAACAGGTCACCGGTGCGCTCCTTGTAGCCGATGATCCGCTTGGCGACCAGGACTCCGACGTACGCGCCCGCCAGCCCGCCGAGGACGCTGCGTGAGCCGTACAGCCACAGCTGCTGCAGGTCCAGCGTCTCCAGCCAGCCGGCCAGGCGCATGCCGATGGCGCCGCCGACCAGCGCGCCGGTGACGGCCACCAGCGACTGCTCGTTGAGCGCGCCCCTGCTGCGGGCCTCGTAGAAGAACACCACCGAGGCGACCGCGACGCCGAGGCCGACGAAGATCTCGTGCAGCGGCATGTCACGCGCCGTACAGTGCAGGGTTCAGCCCCGTGCACAGCCCTGCCGTGCAGATCGACCAGAGCGCCCAGCCGATCATCAGCCCCATCCCGATCCCGCGCGTCCAGGGTCTGCGGATCAGCACCAGGACGAGGCCCGCGACCAGCCCGAGGCCCACCAGCGTCGCGGTGCCGGCGATGAGCATGGGCCGGCTGTGTTCGGGAGTGCTGATGGCGCCGAGGAAGACGAAGAAGCCGAGGATCGCGTTGATGACGCTGTAGACGGTCAAGCCTACGAATGCCATCCCGATGGTGATCCCGACCTTGTCGCCGGTGGACGGCGGGGGAGGGGGCGGCGCCCAACCGCCCATCCCGGGACCGTACGGGGGCCCGGGCGGCGGGCCATGGGGCGGACCGTGCGGCGGGCTTTGCGGTGGGCCGTGCGGTGAGCCCTGCCAGGGAGGACCCTGCGGCGGCTCCTGCGCGTGGCCTTGCGGCGGGCCCTGCCAGGGAGGACCCTCCGGGGGCGGCGCTTGCCACGGCGCTCCCTGCGGCGGTGGCGGCGGAACCTGTCCTGGTAGCCCGTCACGGAAGTTTCGGGTCGGCCCCTCCTGGCCCGGATCGTGCTTGCCGGGATCGTCCGGCGGTGGTGTCGTCATCCCTCTCCCTCTTGGCCGACGAACAGGATGGAACCCGCCGGTTGACGTCCGCTTTCAGGCGTACAACCCCGGATTGAGCCCCGTGCACCAGCCGGCCGACACGATCGACACCAACCCCCAGCCGATCATCAACCCCAGGCCCAGCCCTTTGGACCACGGCCTGCGCAGCGACAGCAACACCACCCCGCCCCCGAGCGCGCCGACGGCCAGGAAACCGGCCGCCAGTGCCAGCACCACGTTCGTGGCCATCGACACGGCGACGACCCCCACGAAGACGTTGACCACGATGTAGGCGAAGAGCCCGACCACCGCGAGCCCCACGACCACGCCGGTGGACCGGGGCTGCTGTGGCTGCTGAGGCGGCGGCATGGACACGACGCCCACATTACGGCCCTATCTCCCCTTCTGAGTAGTAGATGGCCGCCTGCACCCTGCTCTTCAGGCCCAGCTTGTGGAGCACCCGGCTGACGTGCGTCTTCGTCGTCGCCTCGGCCATGGCGAGCTCTTCGGCGATCTCCGCGTTGGACAGCCCCCGCCCGATGCACGCCAGCACCTCCCGCTCCCGAGGCGTCAGCGTCTTCGGATCCACCGGCTCCCGCCGCGCCGGCGCCTGCTCCCCGAACGCCTTGATCAGCCTGCGCGTCACCCCAGGCGAGATCAGCCCGTCACCACCGGCCACCAAGCGCACCGCGTCGACCAGCGCGTCCGCGTCCGTGTTCTTCAACAGGAACCCGGCGGCCCCCGCCCGCAACGCGCCGAACACGTACTCGTCCACGTCGAACGTCGTCAGGATCAGCACATCGGTGATGCCCGCCAGCTCCGCCGTGGCCGAGATGCCGTCCATCCTGGGCATGCGGATGTCCATCAGCACCACGTCGGGCCGCAGCTCCTTGGCCATGGCGACCGCCTCCACGCCGTCGGCCGCCTCCCCGACCACCTCGATGTCCTCGTCGCCATCCAGGATCAGCACGATCCCGGCCCGCACGGCGGCATGATCGTCAGCCACCAGCACCTTGATGCCCACTCGGCCCACCTCGCCTTTCACCAGCTCACCCACCGGCGTATGCCACGCTGCAATCTCCCCACCGGCCCCTTCGACGTATGCCGCCCTGCAACCTCGTCCACCGGTCTCACCGACGTGTGCCGGGCTGCGAGCTCGCCCAGCGATCCCCTTGACGTATGCCGCGTCGCCACCGTCCGTCCAGGCGACAGTGCCCTTCATCCGCCCTGGAGGACTTCACGTCGCCTCCCGGCCCGGCGCCGGAAGCGTCGCCGAGACACGCCAGCCGTCCGCGTGCGGCCCGGCCTCGAACGTCCCGCCCACGAGACCGGCCCGCTCCTTCATCCCCACGAGGCCCGCACCGGCCCCTGGCAGCCGGTCGTCCCGGCTGCTCGCCGCGTTGTCGACGGTGATCGACACCTGGTCCGGCTCGTACACCAGATG
Organism: Nonomuraea sp. NPDC050478; assembly: GCF_044458265.1. Taxonomy (NCBI): domain Bacteria; kingdom Bacillati; phylum Actinomycetota; class Actinomycetes; order Streptosporangiales; family Streptosporangiaceae; genus Nonomuraea; species Nonomuraea sp. NPDC050478. The sequence goes on from NZ_JBITHT010000001.1 coordinate 1,257,432, forward strand.
AACCCTGGCCGGGGAGTCGCCGTGTTTGAGCGCGTTGGTCAGCGCCTCCTGGAGGATCCGGTAGGCCGCCAGGTCGATGGGGGCGGGCAGATCGCGGGCCGGGCCGTCGACGCTCAGCTCGGTGGCCAGCCCGGACTGGCGTGACCGCTCCACCAGGCCCTCGGCGTCGCGCAGCCGAGGTCTCAGGGCCTCGCCCTCGTCGCCCTCCTGCCGCAGCAGCCCGATCATGGAACGCATCTCGGCCAGGCCCTGAACACTGTTCTCCCGTACGGACTCCATGATCGTCCGCACGGTGGCCGCATCGAGGTCCTTGCGCGACAGCACCGCGGTGGACTGGATGGCGATGGCGCTGAAATGGTTAGCGATCATGTCGTGCAGCTCGCGCGCCATCCGCGTCCGCTCGGACGTGATGGCCGCCTGCCGGTCGAGCTCCGCCAGCCGCGCCACCTGCTCGGCCCTGGCCCGCTCGGCCGCCGCCTGGTCGCGGTGCTGGCGCAGGATGTGGGCGGTGGTCACCGGCGTGACCAAGATCAGCCCCAGCTGGACCACGGTGAGCGCGAGCGCCCGCCAGTCGGCCCAGAGAAACCCCGTCACCGCCCCGGTCCCCACCGCCGCCACCGTCGTGATCACCAGCAGCCAGCGGGAGAACCGGGCCGGCCCGTAGAGCGCGGCCGCGTACAGATTGTCGGTGTAGACGAGCACCGTGCCCAGCGACGGCCCCACGAACAGGTCGAGGACGACTCCCACCGTGCCCAGCCCGAGCGAGCCCAGCGGCGACCGGTAACGCAGCAGCACGGCCAGACACGTGATCGCCAGCGGGATGGCGAGCACCCAATCGGGCACGCCGCGGTCGATGCGGGCCCCGGACTCGATCAGCGCCAGGCCCACGAGAAAGGCCAGGCCCGCACCCAGCGCCACGCGGTTCATGCCCACATCCCACCACGTCGCGCGGCGAATTCGATCCTTCGCGGGACGGCCTGTGGATACACACTTCGATGTATCCACAGCCCGTTCCCCAAGAGGATGTTTTCCCTGTACGAGCCGGAAGACTGGACATCGTGATTGTCGCCGTCATCATCGCCTGCGAGATCGGCTTCTGGATCCTGCTCGGTCTCGGCCTCGCCTGCCGCTACCTGTGGAACCGCCGCACCCTCAGCAACATCCTGCTGATCAGCGTCCCCCTGCTGGACGTGATCCTGCTCGCGGCGGCGGTCATCGACATGCGCGGCGGCGCCCCGGTGGACTTCAAACACGGCCTCGCGGCCGCGTATCTGGCCTATTCGATCGTGTTCGGCCACAGCACCCTCAAGTGGGCCGACGCCAAATTCCACCACCGCTACGCCGGCGGCCCCCCACCGCCCCGTCCGCCCGAGGCCGGCTCAGCCAGAACCCGCTCCGAGTGGATCTTCTGGCTGCGGATCGTCCTCGCGTACGGGATCGCCTGGGCGGTCGTGCTGGTCATGGGCTGGCTCGTGGGGAAGCCGGGGAGCATGGGGGAGCTGTACATGTTCCTCGGCCAGGCGGCCAAGGTCCCGCTGATCGCCCTGATCTGGCCGGTCAGCTACACACTGTGGCCCAAGAAGGAGGAACCGGCGGGGTCATGAAAGCCGTAACTGGTTCGAGGCATCGCTCAGAACCCGCTATGCTTGCTTACGCAGCGAGCGGCCGTAGCTCAATGGATAGAGCATCTGACTACGGATCAGAAGGTTAGGGGTTCGAGTCCTCTCGGCCGCGCACAGCATCAAGGCCCGCTACCAGGGATTCCTGGGAGTGGGCCTTCGTGTTTGTCAGGACAATCTTGGAATCTTGCTAACACCTCTGCTAACAAGCGCCCTCTTCCCCTCGCCGACCGACTCGGCGAAGATGTCGGCTGCCGAGGCTTCGGCGGCGCGGATCACGTGTGCGTACACGCGGAGAGTGATCGAGGGGTCGGCATGACCCAGACGGGCCGCGACGACATGGACGGGGACGCCGACCAGGAGCAGGGTCGTGGCGTGGATGTGCCGGAGGTCGTGAAGGCGAGCGTGCGGTAGCGGCGTGCGCCGGTTCGCCTGGTTGTACCGCTTGATCAGGATCGGGAAGAGCGAGCTGAGCGTGTCGGGGTGCACGGGCTCACCCCATCCCGTCGTGAACACGTAGTCGTCAGCACCCCGCCATTCCGGGCCGAGCTGGAGCTTGTCTGCAGCCTGCTGAGAGCGCTGTGCGCGGAAGACCTGGACGGTCCGCGCATCGAGGCTCATGACGCGCTTACGGCCGCTCTTGGTGGTGCCCTCGACGCGCTCGCCGCTGATGAACGAGGCCGACCCTCGAATGGTCATCTGCTTCCCCTCAAGATCTACGTCGGACCAGCGCAGGTGGAGCAGTTCACCGCGCCGCGCGCCCGTGTAGGCGGCGACGTGGAAGAAGGGCCAGAGCCGATGATCGCGAGCAGCAGGAAGGAACGTCTTGAGCTGCTCTGTAGTCCATACCGTGCCGGGCTCGCTGATCTCCCGTCGAGGACGCTTGGCTTTCTCGACCGGGCTGGAAGACAGGATCTCGTCGACGTGTACGGCGTCGCGGAACGCCTTCCGAAGCACCGCGTGGACGTAGTCGCCCGTGCGGGAGGAGAGTGGCCGCCCGTTCTTGCCGCCGCCGGCCCGCAGGTCCCGGTACAGCTTGGTGATCGCGGAAGCCCGAACGGCCTGCATCCGCAGAGTGCCGATGTTGGGCTTGATGTATCGCTCGATGATATGCCGGTAGTCGGCGAGAGTCTTGGGCTTGATCTCGACGGCGTGCGCCTCGATCCACTCGTCGAGGTACTCCCGGACGTTGATCGTGTTGCGGTCCACGTACTCACCGCGCCGAGCCTTCACCCGTGCTTCGTCACGAGCCGCCTTGGCATCGTCCTCGGTGAGGAAGCCGCCTACCCACTTCGGCTTGCTCTCGCCGGTTTCGGGGTCTCGGACTCTGATCACGTAGGACCAGGTAGTGCCGCGCTTCATGACGCCGTCGCGCAGGTCGCCAAAGACCTGGGCATCAATGCGGGCACGCTGGCCAACTGGGTGCAGATGGACCGGCTGGCCCGCGAGCAGCCACCAAGGCGAGGTCTCAGGAGACCATCGCCGCATAACCGAGTCTCCACGCTTTCAGGGGATGGACAGGGAGGGGAAAGCCCCTGGCAGGTGGTTGGGCAGGAAGCGCGGCCATCGGGCTTTGGAGCGGATGCCGAGCAGAGCTCGAGCGATGGCTAGGGTGAGCAGTTCGGCGGCGAGCTTGGGCGGGCGTCCGATCCCCGGACGCCCCAGCCAGTTATCGATCTTGACGTACAGTGCGGTGCAAAGGGTGTTGATGTCTGTCGTCACAAATCATCTACGCCTTTCCCACAGTCCGCATCAAAGCGACTTAGGACTTACTCGTTTTGGGGGCAACCATGGGCTTCTTCGGCAAGTTGCTGAGCAGCATCGGCGGCGGCTCGGGGCGGTCGTGTCCCAACTGTCGGGAAGACTTGTGGGCCGACTCAGGAGAGCTTTCAGGCCGGTACGAATGCCGCAACGACAGTTGCACTGGGTGGCGGGTCTACTTCCATGAAGGCGGCATGCTCGTTGACCCGCCGAACCGTGGCAAGAGCGGCGGAGGACGCACCTGTCAGTGGTGTCAGTCGGCGCTCTCGGGTGGAACGAGCTACCTTCCCTACGAAGATGGCAGCAACTCGCACGCCTTCATCGTCTGCCCGTCCTGCAAGCAGGAGAACATCCAGTACGGCTTCGGCGAGGACGACTAGCTAGGGCGATCGACCCAGGCTGTGCGGGATACGTGCGGGATGATCTTCTATCGCTGGGCGGCAGTTGGGAGCGTAGGCCCAGGTGAGCGGCTATACAGCGGTGTGATTCGCAGTTTTCTTGAATACCGCTACGCCGCGAACGGTCTCGCCCGGGGCCCCTTCCAGCCGGTCCCTGCGTTGGCGGATGCGAGGCGCCAGGCTGTCCGGCCTCCTTCGGTCTGGGCATGCTGGCGTCGATCCCGATCGTTTTGCCACCCTGACAGCATCCCGACTCAGCCCACGTAAAACGCGATCTTACTAACGGAAGTGCTAACACCTTCCGTGGACGCCCGTGGACAGCAATAGAAGACGACCAACCTAACAAGGCCACCCAGCTGGACTGATTGCAGCCGGGGGACTCCAATGGATGACCTTCGGCCTACTACGGATCAGGAGGTTAGGGGTTCGAGTCCTCTCGGCCGCGCACCTGGTAGAAGGCCCTTCGGGATGATCCCGGGGGGCCTTTTTCGTGGCTGTACAGCAGTGTCGGCTGGCAGGTCCTCGCCGGCCTGACCGCCTCGATGGTCGACGGTCCTGGTAATTCCGGGATCTTCGTAGATGGCATCGTCCCTTCCGGGGGTCGAGAAACGCTTCGTATGGGGAGTCCGTCGACCGTTCCGGTGGTGTCGTGCTGGTCGTCGACTCGCACAATACGGTGGACGACTGGGCGGCCAAGGGTCCTGGCTCCCACGTGACAGGGCTCGCCATGGCCTTCAAGCTGATCGAGTCGGCGTAGAAGCGCTGGCGCGCGGTCAACGCGCCTCATCTCCTCGCCCTGGTCCGCGCCAGGGGACATTTGTCATGGGCAAGCTCGTCGAGCGGCCCGAGGAATCACCGGCTATGGAGGACCCATCGATAGCCGTCTAAAAGATCTTGATCCACAGGTCTTGGCGATTCCTCTGTCGCCTCATGCCTCAGATTGAACGAGACGGGACAGCTGGTGCAGAGCGGTCAGTCGCCGCCGTCGCCACCATCCCCACCGAAGCCTCCCCCACCCCGGCCCCCGCCGTAGCCGGCGCCGCCGTCGGAATAGCCGGACTGGCGATACTTCCTCAAAAGGCTCTCAATTTCCCGTTCGCGCTTCCGCTGGACCCGCCTCGCGTACCTGTCGGCGCTACGGGTGCTGCCGACCGAGCGACTGCCGGAGCTGCTGCCGGAGCCACTGCCCGAGTTGTCCAAAGCCCAGATGACCAATCCGATGACCAGGAGTAGCGCTAGTACTTCCACGGTCCTCCTCCAGCCCCCAAGTCGCCGGCTTTCACTGAGTTGGTATTCGCATCATTACACAGGCGCGCCTAGAGAGTTGTGAATGTGGGGTTACGTTATGTACGAAGCTCGGGAGGTAAGGGGACGGACGTGCCATGGCTCGATTCTCTCAAGGAATCGAGCTTTCATCAGACCCGGAGTGGTTCATCAAGCCACCCATCGATTGACTGTCAATGACTGTGTGCAGGTGGAGCCAGAGGTCCTCCCTGACCTGTTGATACAGTCCTGGACAACCACGGACTACTACGGAGTTTGCGAGGCCGAACACCCCCTCTGAACAGGGCAACCTTGTCATCAGTGGAAGCCTCCGGACACCCCGAATCCTGCTACGGATCAGAAGGTTAGGGGTTCGAGTCCTCTCGGCCGCGCACATACGAAAGGCCCTTCGGGATGATCCCGGGGGGCCTTTTTCGTGGCCGTACAGCAGCGTTATGCAGCAACGCCACTGTGCGGTCAGTTTCACGACACCAGCAGCCCTTGACCAAGGGCGGCAGGGCGCCGTCCCGGACGGCTACCAGACTCAGACGACGCGCACTCTCGATGGCTGCCCGGCATCCAGTCGGTCTGCCCGGACAATGTCATCGTGACTTCTGGGACGGCTGTCGGGACCGTCGACGAGTGGTGGTGTCCGGTTACCGGGCCTGACCGGTCAGGAGCCGTGTCCACAGGTCTTGAGCGGCAGTCGCCAACAGCCAGGGACTTTCGGCGGCGACGGTGGGGTTCCCCTTGGTGTAGCGCCTGACGAACCAGAGCCCGCCTGCTGTGCACAGCTCGAAGTACGGCGACGTGCAGGAGCAGGTGTGCGCGCGGATTCGTATTCGGTTCGCGCGGGGATGACTCGGCTCCCAGTCGATCGCTTCCGCTTCGGGCAGTGGCGGGGCCGCATGCTGGTTGCCGCACGGCTCTGGATCAGGCGTTGGCGTGGCCACAGCTCCGCCCCCTCAGGCGTTGCTCGTGCAGCAGCGCCACGAAGGTGTCCGCGTCATCGGCGCTCACGGTCTGCTGGAGGCCCGCGCCGAGTTCGGCGTCGTTGAGTTGGACGCCACGTCGCGTCGCGTAGAACGCGCCGGTGTCGCTGCGGAAGAAGGCCCAGCCGGGAAACGAAGCGCGGAGGGCGCTGAGGTCGTAGCCCGTTGTTTGCTGCATGTTCACAGTTGCGTCCACCTATCCGCCGAGGGTGGCCATGGGCGCGGCTGCCCACTCAGGTTCAAGACCCTTCGCGCGCCTGCTGATCGACTGCCGCATGACCTCGGCCACGATGGGTTCGACCCGCGCTTGCTTGGTTGGCTGGGGCCCTGCGCCGGCTGCTGATGGGGCGCCGGTTCGGCGGCGCACCTTGGAAGCATTGGGAAGGCCCATGGGCACAGAGTAGATCTCTACTTGTGAGTAGGCCATAGGTATCGCAGGACTTACCCTAAGGGTGACGCAGGAACCGTTATAGGTGATGAGCGCAATCAGCCCGCACCAGGGCATATCCCTACTGTAGAAGTGTGATCGATCCTGATGGCGCACAGCCGGTGTACGTGCAGGTGGCCGCTGATCTACGCAGGCGTATCGAGGCGGGCGAGTACCCGCCGCGCCGTCGTCTCCCGTCCGTGGTCGCCCTGGAACATGAGTACGGCGTCGCACGGAACACCGTATTGAAGGCGATCGGGCTCCTGCGTAACTCGGGCATCGTCTATACGGTCCGCAACTGGGGAACGGTCGTGCGCGGTACCGGCGCCGTCGTCGTCATGGAACCGGGGAGCCGGGGGATCTACCGCGAGGCCACCGACCGGGAGCGGGAACAGTTGGACCTCGCCGAGGGCACCGCCGTTTTCGTGGTGGAGCGCGCCGATGGCGAGATGGAGGTTCTGCCCGCCGCCGAGGTGGAGGTCCGCGGGCCGGAGTCCTGACACCACGACGCCTCGTCATTCGGCGGCAGGTGGCGAGGCGTCAGTTCCGCTACACGACCTGGTGACACTGTTCAGTACGAATAGGACACCGCTGGACAGTCATAGGCAGCAGGCAACTGGTTCCGGCATCTGCGGGCGGCGGACACGGCCAGGGCAACAGACACAGCTACGGACAGCCTGTCAGGTCTCAGGACCTGTGTGACACTCCGGCTAGATGATCTTTCGTTCTCTTGGTGCCTATTGAACCGGGCATCCGTGGCGGTGTCCCGGTGACGGGGGCGGAAGTTCTTCGATGGTCAGGTCGGAGAAGACCAGGGTGAGGTCGTGCACGTTGGTCTCGATCCGGACTTCATGGAAATCGATGCCGATGGCTGCGGGCCCAGCTGCGGGCGGTGGGTGAGTCGGTGATGAGCGTGGCGCCGGGATAAAGCGCCTGCCAGTTGACACCCCAGACGTATCCGTCGAGCTCGACGCCGGTTTCGTAGGTGGTGAGCCGGTCATCGAGCGAGACCCGCCAGGTGTGGGCCGGCAGCGCGGTGGTGCAGGTGGCCTGCACGCAGTACCGGAACAGGTAACGCCGCGTCGCCGGTGTGGTCCCGGTCCGGGGATCGGGCATCGGCAGGATCACGAGCTGGTAGTCGCGCAGGTGATCCACGAAGCCGTGCCGCAGCAGGGCCTGGTCGAAGAGGTCCTCTAACGCCTGCTGCAGCTTGATCACGTCCATGGACGCAGTTCTACCCGCTCGAGGTGACCTTCCGTTGGTGTTGGGGCTTGCGGGCTTTGAACCGGGCGATCGGCTTGGTGGTGGTGCGGGCAACCTCGGCGATGACCTGGTCGGCACGCGTGGTGATGCGGAAGGTGCCGTCGGTGTCCTCGATGGTCACGATCGTTTCGGCGTGGCCGATGCCCACACGAATGCGCTGGCCCACGGCCGAAAGCTGGCTGCGCACGCGCCGCTGCACGCGGACGGGTTCGACGGCCGGGCGTCGCGCAGGCGGGCCTTTTCGTTGCTGGTGAGGGGGTTGGGCAGGGTGCGCAGCAGCGTGTGCCCATCGCTCAGAAGCAGCACGGCGCCGTCGATGCGGACGGTCAACCGGCGCCCGGCGAACTGGTAGCCGACCGAGTACGGCTAGACCCCGCCCCTGACCGCCTCCCACACCTTCGTGGGAGGCAACCCCCTGGCACCGCCAGGGCGGTCAGGTGGTACTCCGAGCAGAGAGTGCTGCAGGATGGCACGAAACGATCATTGTTCAAAAATAGGCCCCACGAGCATCGGGCGGTCGAGCATGTCCGGCCCGAACGGCACCCCCGTGACCTTCGCCGCCAGGGCGAAGCCCCTTGGCACAGCGGTGTCGTAGTTGTCCTCCCAAGCGGCGTCCCACGCGGCCTCGTCCTCCGGCTTGTCCAGCCCCATGCCCAGCTCCCGCATAAAGCCGTTGAGCCGGTCAGGGTCGGAGCCGTAGCGCTCGTGCGGGTGTCGTAGTCGGTAACCGGTGACAACCGTGCCGTCGATCGCGTACTCGAAACTGTGCTCGGCGGCGTAGTCGTGCCGGGTGACCGCCAGCACCTCACAACCCCGCGACAGCTCGGTCACCACCTCGTGGAGCGTGACCATCCAACCGTGGGGCTCGATGGCCACGCACCACTCGCCGGCCTTGAGGACGCCCACGTAGCCGCCGCCATACCCACCGTCTGTCTTGTCGACGAACTCGTAGGCCTTGTCGCTGAGCTCGCCGAAGTCCGACTCCTGGCCGGAGCTCTCACCGCGGCTGAAGCGGCGCACCACCTCCGCCGGATCGAGCCCGCGGAAGAAGGCCACGCTGAAGATCACGCCCAGTGCGCCGCCCGAGCTCTCGGACACGTTGAGCCACTGGAACTGGGCCAAGGGGTCGGATGTCGTCATGCGGGACATGGTGGCAGGCCGTACCGACAATCAGCTTCGAGATCGGCGGCCAGTCACGATCCAGCCAAGCCATCAATAATGTGTCCCCCATGCGAGGCCGAAGCGGGAGAAGCCGGAAGGCGGGCGTTGCGAGGCTGCGGCACCATGCGGACTTGGTCGCACCATTCAAGGGTGCGGAGCTGGTGAGTGCGGCGGCGGGTCCCGAGGGAGAACTTGTCGTCGTGTGGGCGTCGCGGGAGAACGCCGAAGCGCTGACCGCTCGGACTGTCGAACCAAGTGGGGCGTCTTTCCCCGATTCACGTACGGCCGCGCCCGTCTCGGTGCATGTCGCCACATACGGTTCTCACCTGGTGACGATGGTGCCCATCGCCGGGCAGTCACTCGCGTACCTCATTGCCCAGCCGCTGCCGGACGGGGGCGTGCTCTTGGTGGGTGCGCGGTGCCGCTGGCGTAACGGGGCTGCCGAGTGCAACGCCGCCGTCTACGATGCCGACGGGCAGCGCCGGCGAGAGGGTGTGCTGGGAGACGGAATTGAAGACGTGCAGACGACGCCTTCCGGTGAGATATGGGTGAGCTACTTCGACGAAGGGGTGTGCGGCAGCCGCGGATGGGGAGAGGCGGACAGCCCTGCACCTATCGGCTCCGCTGGACTGATTCGCTTTCGGTCTGACCTGGACATCGCGTGGCGTTTTCCGTACGACCGAGAGTTCGGTGGGATCTTCGACTGCTACGCGTTGAATGTGGCGGGGGAGGATGCCTGGGCCTACTACTACACCAATTTCCCCATCGTGCGAATCCGAGCTGCGGCGATCGCCGGCTGGTTCACGGAGGTGCGCGGCGCTCAGGCGCTTGTAGTCGCCGATGATCGAGTCGTTTTCGTCGGCGGCTATGGCGGGAACCGGTGCCGGCTGGTCGCTGGGAGCATTCGAGGAGAAGCCTTTTCGGTGGATCGTCCCGCATGGCTGGTGATGCCCAACGGGCGACCGGTGCCCAGGACGGCGACTGTGCTGGGTAGAGGCAGTGAGCTTCATGTTGTCGTGGGGCAGAGCTGGCTGAAGCTGGGTTTCGAAGATCTCGTTATTCGGTGACCGACCGATCGCCAGTGAGCGTCCGTGATTCATATCGCACTGCTCGACAACCCATGCGTTTCGCACGTCAGACCTGTTCCGGCGCTTCCTGCTCAGCCACGTGGTCGTTTGCCGTACGTGGAGCCGCCGGCTCTTCCGGGACGCCGCGGCCTTCGGTGCGGTGCTGGTCGACAAGATGGTCGCGGAGCCTGACGTGGCGGAACTGGTACACGGCGCCGGACTGCCGCAGTACGCCTCGGTCGTAAGCGTCATCGAGGAAGAGCTTCGGCCGCCATGGCAGCCGGCCGCAGAGCGGGAGCCACAAGCGTGCGAAGAGCAGCCAGCCTCCCCACGCCGAGAGGACGAGCCGGGTCAGCGCGGCGAAGGATCCGTACAGCAGGCCGTAGAGGAGGCCCTGCCTCAGGAACGCTGCACTCGGGAAGTCGCCGTACTGATTGCCCACCAGGACGAAGTTCATCAGCAAGACCGCGAATCCGACCATGCCGACGCGAAAAAGCGTCACCCCACGGTCCATGGACAGTAAGTCCCAGGGACTCACCGCGGAATTCCGGTCGTTCGGCCCGCTGAACACGTACACGACCGCGTTCACGAACGCGTACGAGATTCCGACCAGGAAGCCGAGGATGAGACCGGCCGCCACGTAGATGGCTGTGCCTGTGATGTGAAGCCACGGCGCGAAGGCCCACACGAAATTTCTGGCGGAAGAGTTCGAGGGGTCGTCGTCCGCGACGCCCCAGATAAGCCAGGAGGCGAGCGAGAACAGGAGAGCGGCCGAGAGCCCGATGACGAGTTCGACGCCGATCCCGCGCAGAACCCGCGACCGTGCGGGAAGGGGGTGCCGGGAAGGACCCAGGCGCAACCGTTCGGGGTTCCGGCCAGTGCCTCCGCGCCTGGTCCTGGTCTCGTTCAGGAGTCCGGCGGCGAGGCCCGCGACGAGGCCGGTTCCCATTTCCAGCAGTCCTTCACGGAACTGGGCCCCTCCGACCGGCGCCCCAGACAGTTGATTGGCGACGACGTAGCTCAGAACGCCCACGATCCCGCCCACCAGCATGGCCACGAGGCCGGTGACGAGGACGCGAGTCCGGCGGCGGAGGGTGGCGTCGAGTCGCCACCAGGTGAGGTCCTGTGTGTTGAGCCGAGCGAGGTGGTCGGCGAGGTGGCCGAGCCAGTGCCGGGCCTGGTGGTCGGTCCAGGTCGCCTTTCCGGCGCCGGACCGGACGGTGCGGCGTGGGTCGTAGAGGGCGGTGAGGTAAGCGCTGAAGAGGTGTTCTTCGAGCGCGTCCTGGGTGGGAAACCGGCCGCCGTCGAGTAGGTCCGTGGGGTTTTGGTGTGGTGTTTCGTTGTAGATGGTACGGGTGAGCATGACCAGAAGCGGTGTGCTCAGGGCCGCGGCGAGATTCCGGCTGACGACGTCGTCGGGACGGGTGCGTACGTGCGAGAAGACCGACTCCCATTGGGCGGTGCGGGTCTTGCCGCTGACGGCCTGCAGGTAGCGCTGGACATCGTCGAGGGCGAGGTCTTCGAGTTCGATGGCGGCAGCTCTGCTGAGCGCTCTGGTGGCACTGACCGCGGCCGCGTATTCGTCAGGCCGGGTGGTGAGGATCAGCGGCCCGTCGAAACGGCTGAGTTCGCTGATGGCCGCACCGTGGTGATGCTGCTGGATCTCGTCGAAGCCGTCCAGCACCGGCAGGATCCGTCCGCTTTCCAGCAGCACTCTGGCCAACGGGGTCCCGGTGGAGTCGACACCTTCCAGAAAGGCGTAGTCGCCGATGAGCCGGTCGGCCAGCCAGTCGTGCAGGCCGGTGCGGCTCGGGTCCCAGCTGCCGAGGCTGAACAACACCGGTACGCGGAGCGAATCGCCAGGGTGGTTGAAACACTCCAGGATCAGCCGGTGGGCGAGTACGGTCTTCCCCGCCCCGGCCCGGCCGATGATGACCAGGCGGCCGGTGGGGACACTCTGGTAGAGGCTGTGAACGCCGGGGAGATCGCCAGTCAGCGGCAGAGGTCTGTCACCGCCGTCGGCCGTGAAGGCTTGGATATTCTCCCAGTGGTCGACCACGTCATCAGAGGCGGTGCGCCATCGCACCCGCAGCGCCCATGGATCGCCGATGCGCCAGTTGCGTTCCTCTTGTTGGCTGATTTCCTGCACGCGCAGGGCCAGAACACGGGCCGTGGACTCGACCCGTATATCCGTGTCGGTCGCGTCCGGACGTGTCTGGGACTGCGACTGCGACTGCGACTGCGACGATCGAACCTGGAGGTACAAGGCCGTCGCTGCGAAGATCGCGGAAGCGATTCCCGCGACATGGTTGCCCGCATCCATTCCGTTGTTGAAGACGGTCAGGCCCACCCATAGCAGAAGTGTGACGATTGCGGCAATGAGGAGCAGGAGCACCCAACGACCTGCAGGCCTGCGCCGATAACCCACGGCAACCCACCCATCCGATTAACCCGTATTTCGCCGGCGAAGCTGATTGCATAGCCGTCTCCCCAATACGGGGTGGCCTGGCTGGATTCATTTTACGCTGGGAACCTTCCTCGCGCGTGTCCAGGCACAATCCTGGTCGTTGACCGAACGTCGCTTGATGAGGATCGGGAAGAGCGACGGATGGCCCCGGTGGTCTGACCCGTGGGACAGTCGCACTCGTCCAAGAACGTGTCGGTGAGCGGAGATAGTGAGTGTCGGACGGTCTCGCGCAGTCCGTGTTGTCCTTCGTGGACGAGGAGTTGATCCTCAACCGAGGGAATGTGAATGCGGCGGCGCGCAGCAATCTGGTGGCGTTCGCCGTCGACGCGGAGGGTTTCGACGTGCGGCCCGTTGAGCGGGCTCTTGTCGCGGTTGGTGAGCGGCTCGGCGCACGGTTCGTCAATGCTGTCGGGCCGGTGACGGTTTATGCCTGGTATGACGAGCAGGCTGGTCGGTTGCGGTGTTCGGTGGCTTCGGTCGAGCCGGATGACCTGCCGTTCGGAGGGCGGTTCCGCTGCGTGGACGATCCCGCTCCTGTGCTTGCCCTGATGGCTGCTGATGTACATCCGGGTGTGGTGCCGTGGGCTGATCTGCGGGAAGTCTCCGCTGAGGAGGTGGCCGGCCCGGATGAGCAGGTCGAGTACTCGTTCCCTGTGTTCGCCGTGAAGCTCACGAGGTAAGAGCTCCTCCTGAAAAGCAAACCCGCAGCCGATCGGGCCTGTCGTGAGGGCTAAGGCAAGTCGTACAACTTGAAATCACGTGCAAGACCCATCGCATCCGACGCTTGAATTTTTGCGGAATTGTTTTCTCCAGTATCGCGCAGGCAGGTCGTAGATAGGTTTGCGCGAGCTCGCCTCTACTAGAAAAAAGGATACGCCGACAACCGATTCCCGGTGCCTCGTGCGCGTTCTTGGTATATGGCACTATCAGTGTCGTGAGGGGCGACACTCCGCAGGAGGAAATTCGCAGACACCATCTTGGGGCGGTGCTGCGGCAGGTGCATCTGGCAGGGGCGATCTCGCGTGCGGCGCTGGCGAACCGGCTGGGGCTGAACCGCAGCACGATCCTGGCGCTGGCCACACAGCTCACGGCTGCGGGTCTGGTGCGCGAGGAGGCTTCGGGTACGACGGGCCGGGTGGGTCGGCCGTCGCTGGTGGTGCGGCCTGAGAGCGGCCGGTGGTATGTGCTGGCCTTCGATGTGGCGGTGGATCGGCTGGTCGCCGCCAGGGTCGGGCTCGGCGGTCTGGTGCTGGAGCGCAGGGAGGCGCCCCGGCGGCGCAGGCATGCCGATCTCGACGAGGTGGTCGGTGTGCTGGCCGGGTTCGGCCGCGAGCTCGTGGACGCGGCGCCCCGGAGCGCGAGGTGCCTCGGGGTCGGCACGTCGTACTGCGGTCTGGTCAGGGCCGCCGACGGGATGGTGCTCCTGGCTCCCAACGTGGGCTGGACCAACCTGGATTTCGGGCCCGCGCTCAGCCATCGGCTGGGGCTGGGGCTGCCCGTGGCTGTCGGCAACGAAGCCCACCTGAGTGCGCTGGCCGAGCTTGAACGCGGAGCGGGCATCGGCCACCAGAATCTGGTCTACCTGCATGGGGATGCCGGGGTGGGTGGTGGCATCATCGTGGGCGGCAGGTTGCTGGGCGGGGACGACGGTTACGGCGCCGAACTCGGGCACATGATCGTTAATCCCTTCGGCGGCCGTTCCTGCAACTGCGGCTCGCACGGCTGCCTGGAGGCGGAAGTGGGAGAGGCGGCGCTGCTGGAGGCGTCCGGACGCACCGGCGGGAAATCCCGGAGTCGTCGTCTTCAGCGGCACACTCGGCGACATCTACCAGGGTGCGGCACCCCAGGTCCGCGCGAGGGTGGCGGCCAGTGTCCTGCCCGTCTCCCGACGGGTGGGGCTGCGCACCTCGATGCTGCGTTATGACGCCTCATTGGTCGGCGCTGTGGAACTCGCTTTCTCCCGCGTCCTGGCCGACCCGTTGGACGCACTCGATTCCACAGCACAGTGAGCCCTCGCAGATCTCGCCGAGAGCCTGGCGACGAACTCTCGGATGCGCCTGAAACCTCGTACCTGGTGATCAGTGAGAAGCATCCGGCCGCCTCGCCCAGATTCGCGCAGTTCTGCAAGCTCGATGAACTGCTGGCCGCCGAGCTCACAGGCGATGCCTATCTGGAACCAGAGTCACGACCCGACACCGCCGGCTGGCGCGCGATCCCCCGCACCGGATGGCAGCTGCCGGACCCTGGCCACGTCGACAACTGGTGGGTGGAGTTCAAACGGCCGGCCCTCCAGGATTACCGCCGAGTCGCGGCCATGGCGGTGGCGGGACTGCGCGAAACCGGGTGAGTGGTCCTACAGCATGTTCCTGATCGGCCGCGGCATGTCCGGAACAGGCTGATCGAGCAGCTCGTCCACCTCCGAGCGGGTCAGCAGGCGGGACTCCAGCAGTGCGGTGAAGCAGCCGTGCCAGTCCCTCCACGCCATGGCGGGCCGGCCCAGGGTGTGCAGGGTCTGGCCGGACCACCAGGAGGCCACGGCGTAGCCGATGCGGTATCCGCCTTCGCGCAGGAGCGTCAGCGCCACCCGGTAGGTGTCGGCCGCCTCCTCCAGGCGCCCGGCGTGCATGTAGGCGCGGGCCAGGGTCGCGCGGGACAGGCCCTCCCCGTACAGGGTGCCGGTCCACACCGCGGTGGCCTCCTTCGCCTGGGCTATGGCGTCATCGAACCGGCCCTGCCGGTAGAACACGTGCGCGCGGTTGTTGAGGATGGCCCCGCGCGCGTAGCCGTCGCCGATCTCCTCGGCGATGGCCAGGGCCCGTGACAGGTTGGTGTGGGCGAGGTCGAGCCGTCCCAGCATGGTGTTGATGATGCCCAGGTTGTTGAAGGATCCGGCTCTCCGGTGCGGCAGGGCGGCCTTTTCCCAGCACACCGCGGCCCGTTCCAGCTGCTCGATCGCCTGCTCGTGGCGTCCCTGGTCGCGGTAGACCCAGCCCAGGTAGTTGCCCGCCTGCCCCTGACCGGCCCAGTCGCCGCACCGGGCGGCCACCTCGATCGCGTGCAGGTGGACGTCGGCCAGGTGCGTGACCCAGCCGCGGTAGTTGAACGGCATGTGCAGTCCCAGGGCCAGTCCGAGGGCGACGGGCGGGTCGGCGGACTCGATCGCCTGATGGGTCACGGCGAGGAGGTTGTCCCGCTCCGCCTCGGTCCATTCGCCGGCCTCCCGCGCGTCGGCGAGCGCGACGCCGGGCTGCTCCGCCCCGTAATAAGGATTCTGCACCTGGGGGTGCACGAGCTGTGTGGCGGTGTTGACCGTGGCCAGGTAGTGGTGGAACCCGCGGTGGAGCGCGACCGCGCGGTCCGTCTCGGACAGCTCGCCGGCGGCCTGTTCTCGGGCGTACAGGCGGATGAGGTCGTGGAAACGGTACCGGTCGCGGCTCACGGCTTCCAGGAGACGGGTGCCGTGGAGTTGTCGGAGTGCCGCCTCCGCCCGTGGCTCGGGCCAGCCGGCCAGGGCGGCGGTGGCGGCCGGGGTGTGGGTCGGCGTGTCGAGCAGGCCCAGGAGCGGGAGAACGTACGCGGCGTCGTGGCCGCTGGGCTCCTCGCGCAGGTGCCGGTGGCTGACCGCGATGCTGGCGCGTACGGCCAGGTCGTCGTACTGCAGGGTGTCCAGGCGCCGGGTGGCGTCGGCCAGGCGGTCGGCGAGGTCGGCCAGCCGCCAGTCGGGCCGTGCCGCCAAGCGGGCGGCGGCGACCTGGACGGCCAGGGGGAAGCCGCCGCACAGCCCGGCGATCTCCGCGGCGGCCTCCGGCTCGCGCTGGACGCGGTCGGGACCGGCGATCCGGGAGAGCAGCGTGACGGCATCCCGGTCGGCGAGCCCGGCCAGGTGCAGATGACGCACGTCGCCGAGCCCGGTCGGGTGCGGGTGATGGACGTCGTCGAGCGTGGTCAGGGCGGCGCGGCTGGTGATGACGGTCCGGCAGCGCGCGCCCGCCGGGACGAGCGGCCGTACCTGGTGGGCGTCGAGCGCGTTGTCGAGGATGACGAGCAGCTCGCCCGCCGCCGTGAGCGACCGGTAGCGGGCGACCGCGCCCTCCACGTCGGCCGGTACGGCGGAGCCGTCCAGCCCCAGCGACCGCAACAGGTGGCCCAGGCCGTCGAGCACGGGCAGGGGGTGCAGTCCGGGGGTGGCGCCGTTCAGGTCGACGTAGATGACGCCGTCGCGGAACCGTCCGGACATCGTGTGCGCGACGTGAACGGCGAGGGCCGACTTGCCCACGCCGCCGGGCCCGTCGATGACGGCCACGTCCGCGTGCAGCAGCGCCTCACGCAGCCACTTCACCTCCTCCTGCCTGGCGGTGAACGACCGGGTGTCGGCGGGCAGCTCGGCGGGGATGATCGTGCCGGACCGCGCCGGTGCGGCGAGGTCGAGTGCGGGGTCCCTGGTGAGGATGGCGCCCTGCAGCCGGCGCAGCCGCGCGCCCGGTTCGAGGCCGAGCTCCTCGACCAGGGCGGTGTGCCCCTCCTGGTAGACCGCGAGCGCTTCGGCCGGCCGGGCCGCCCGGTAGAGCGCCAGCATGAGCTGGGCGCGCGGTCCCTCCCGCAGCGGGTGGGCCCGCACGTGCGGAGCGAGGTCGGCCACCACCGCGTGATGGTCGCCCGCGGCCAGCCGCAGATCGATGTGGTCCTCGAAGACGGCCAGGCGTTCCTCCTCCAGCCGCCTCGACTCGGCCCGCGCCCACGGGTCGTCCAGCTCGGCCAGGGCGCGCCCCCGCCACAGGGCCAGCGCCTGCCGGAACCGCCCGTCGGCTGTGCCCGTCTCGCCCCGATCGCGGGCCGTCCGTGCCTGGCCGGCCAGCAGCGTGAAGTGGTGTGCGTCGATCCGCGCGCGGGGCAGGTCCAGCAGGTAGCCGCCGGGCACGGTCACGATGGCGCCGGGGGTGAGCACGTCACGCAGCTTCGACACCACGATGTGGAGCTGCTTGCCGGCCGTGGTGGGCGGGGTCTGCCCCCAGACGTCGGCGACGAGCTGACGCGTGGTGACGGGCCTGCCGGCGTCGAGCGCCAGGCGCGTCAGCACGGCGACGCGGCGGCGGCCCGCCAGCCGTACGGGCTGCCCGTCCACCTTGATCTGCCAGGGCCCGAGGAACCCGATCTCCAGTGTCATCAGGGAAGGAGCGTACGAGAGCGCGGTATATCGCCGGTATGTCTCGCGACGGTCCGGCGGCTTTCCTCAGAGATAGGGTGCCCGGCCGGCGCCGACCCTGTTGCCGCCCCTGCCGGTCCAGACGGTCGGCGTCCGGGTGGCGGCGGAGAAGACGTCGCCCACGCCGTCAGAGTCGAGGTCCGGCGTGGCCGGTCCGGTCATCGCGGCGTAGTGCGAGCGCAGTTCCGCTGCCGAGAGTTCGCGGTCGTAGAGCGCGACCTTTCCGATCGCCCCCTTGAAGGAGGACCCTCCGTCGCGGGTGCCGACCCGGACGGGCGCCGGACCGGGTTTGGGCCTGATGACGACCTCGTCGTCCGTGCCGGGGCGGTAGACCAGGTTGTCCGTGCCCGCCGGCACGCCGTCGCGGTAGATCCGGACCTTGCCGTACGCGCCCTCCGAGGTGTCGAACGTGACGGCGTAGTGGATCCACTCGTTGACCTTGACCGGCTGCTGGACGAACGCCCCGGCGCCGAAGCCGCCGTCGAGGTTCCACGCGTAGCCGGAGATGCGGTTGGGCCGGTTCTCCTTGTTCACCTTCGAGTACATGCGACCCGCCCACTCGCGATTGCCGCCGCTGCCCGACTTCGTGCCCTTGCCCATGAAGTGGACGTAGCCGGTGTGGTTTTCGTCGGCGAACTGGAGAGTGTGCGGCCTGATCCACGCCTCCATGGTGAACGCGCCCGTGGTGGAGATGTGGAACGGCTTGGCGGTGGGAACCTCGAAATATCCTGACGAGCCGTCGAAGACGGCGGCGCCGTCCTGGTTGGGCAGGCGGACCGTGCTGGTGACGCCGTGGAAGGTCCCCTTGTGGCCGTTGCCGGTGCGGTCGCTCTCCGTACCGTCTGAGGGGTGCGACAGTCGCCAGTAGGCGACCGGGCGGTGCGAGAGCACCAGCGCGTCGTAGGCGCTCAGGCCGGGGGAGCCCGCCGTGGCCGGATGCGGAAGGCACACCGTCGAGACGCCCAGGGCCGCCGCGGCGAGAATGGTCCGGGTCGTAGGTCTTTGCGCGGCGGCGGAGTAGGAAACGGCGGCATGGCCTCTATCAGGCCTGGCAGGTGGTGAAAAACGATCACGGCGGTACATACTCCCGGCATACCCGTCCCTCGTGCCGTTACGAATCACCCCACGTGAGTGGGCATCATGCGACGGGCAGACATCCTGCGGAAGGCGGGTATGAGCTCCGGTTCACGGTCGCCGTGAAGGCGAGTTCCCGCCGGACCCTTGGCACAGCGACCTCCTACGCTCGTCGAGTCTGCCGAGGTGCAGGTGCCGGGCGTTGTTCAGGGTGGCCAGCGGATCCCGGCTGGTGATCAGGACGCGACAGCCCCGCCCGGCCGGGATGAGCGGGCGGACCTGGCGTACGTCGTGCGCGTTGTCGAGGATCACCAGCAGGTCGCCCGTGGCGGTGAGCGAGCGGTAGCGGGCGGCGGCCTCCTCGGTGCCGGCGGGTACGGCGGCGCCGTCCAGCCCCAGGGAACGCAGCAGGTGGCGGAGCGCTTCGATCGGGGCCAGGGGGGCGAGCCCGGCGGTGGAACCACGCAGGTCGACGTAGATGACGCCATCGGTGAAGCGCTCGGCGACGATATGAGCGACATGTACGGCGAGCGCCGACTTGCCGATGCCGCCGGGCCCGTCGATCACGATGACCGCGGCGTCGCTCGCCAGGTCGGCGCGCAGTCGCTCCACTTCGGCCGTCCGCGCCGTGAACTCCTGGATGTCGGCAGGGAGCCCCGCCGGAGCGGTCGGCATGATCTGCCGCACCTCAGGCAGGTCAAGCACGGGATCCTTGACGAGGATGGCCTGGTGCAGCCGGCGTGCTTCGGCGCCGGGCTCGACGCCCAGCTCACCGACCATGACACGACGCAGGCGCTGGTAGACGTCGAGCGCCTCGGGTGCCCGCCCGTCGCGGTACAAAGCGAGCATGAGCTGGGCGGCGGGACGCTCCCGAAGTGGGTGCGCCCGGACGTGCCCGGCGAGGTCGCCGGCCAGGGCTCGGTGGTCACCCGCGGCCAGGCGCAGCTCGGCATGGTCCTCCAGCACGGTCAGCCGCTCCGCCTCCAGCCGCTCCGCCTCGATCCCCGCCCAGGGAGCGTCCACCTCGGCCAGCGCCGGCCCTCGCCACAGTTCCAACGCGCCGCGGAACAACGCGTCCGCGGTCTCCGCACGGGCGGCGCGGGCCTGCCTGGACAGGCGGGCGAAGACGTGGACGTCCACCTGATCCCGCTCGACCGCGAGCCGGTAGCCACCGGGAACGGTCTCGATGGCCTCCGCGCCGCCGTGGGCGGCGAACGCCTCGCGCAGCTTCGAGACCACGATGTGCAACTGCTTGGCGGCGGTGGCGGCGGAGCTGCTCGCCCACACGTCGGAGAGAAGCGACTCGGCGGGTACGGCCTGTCCCGCGTTCAGGGCGAGCCGGACCAGCACGCCGATCCGTCGCTCTCCGACGATCTTGACCGTGTCGCCGTCGGCCTCGACCTCCAGCGGGCCGAGCAACCTGATCTCCAGCCTCAAGCGAAGCTCCCGTCGTCAGCGGAGATCCGGAATTCTAACGATCCGGCGGATTTTCTCGCTGGCGGGTTTCGGCAATCAGCGGGGCGATCTTCCGTACCTCGCACGCGGTATGCAGCGGGTATGCCCCGGCTGTCACGAGCGGCAGCCGGGGCTGGATGGTCACCGGGAAGTCAGCCGCTCACCCCACGTACGGCGGGGTGCGCTTGAGCTCCATGCGGGCGATGGTGCGGCGGTGGACGGCGTCGGGGCCGTCGACGATGCGCAGAGCCCTGGCCCAGGCGTAGAAGTACGCCAGAGGGGTGTCGTCGGAGATGCCCGCGCCGCCGAACAGCTCGATGGCGCGGTCGATGACGGCGCAGGCCATGGCGGGGGCGGCAACCTTGATGGCGGCGATCTCCTTGCGGGCGCCCTTGGCGCCGTGCTGGTCGATCTTCCAGGCGGCGTCGTAGACGAGCAGCCGGGCCTGGTCGATGTCGATGCGGGACTGGGCGATGGCGTCCTGCACGTTGGCGTGGTCGGCGAGGTGCTTGCCGAACGCGACCCGGCTCTTGGCCCGGTCGGCCATGAGGGCGAGGGCCCGCTCGGCCATGCCGATGGCGCGCATGGCGTGGTGGATGCGGCCCGGCCCCAGACGGGCCTGGGAGATCATGAAGCCGTCGCCCTCGCCCGAGAGCAGGTTGGCCGCCGGGACGCGGACGTCGCGGAAGACGATCTCGGAGTGGCCGTGCTGGTCCTGGTAGCCGAAGAGCGGCAGGTGCCGTTCGATGGTGAGGCCGGGGGTGTCGCGGGGGACCAGCACCATCGACTGCTGGCGGTACGTCTCCGCGTCGGGGTCGGTCTTGCCCATCACGATGAAGATCTCGCAGCGGGCGTCGGCCACGCCGGTGATGAACCACTTGCGGCCGTTGATGACGTATTCGTCGCCGTCGCGGACGATCCGGGTCTGGATGTTGGTGGCGTCGGAGCTGGCGACGTCGGGCTCGGTCATCGCGAACGCCGAGCGGATCCGCCCTTCCAGGAGTGGTTCGAGCCACCGCTCACGCTGTTCGGGGGTGGCGAACAGTTCGAGGGTCTCCATGTTGCCGGTGTCGGGCGCCTGGCAGTTGATCGCCTCGGGGGCGAGCACCGGAGACCAGCCGGAGATCTCGGCGACGGCGGCGTACTCC
Source organism: Nonomuraea sp. NPDC050478 (assembly GCF_044458265.1). Classification (NCBI taxonomy): domain Bacteria; kingdom Bacillati; phylum Actinomycetota; class Actinomycetes; order Streptosporangiales; family Streptosporangiaceae; genus Nonomuraea; species Nonomuraea sp. NPDC050478. The sequence goes on from NZ_JBITHT010000001.1 coordinate 1,278,730, forward strand.
ACGTTGGAGAGCCCGGAGAGCTTGGGCAGGAAGAGGTTCCACAGGCCGCGGCGCCGCGCCTCCGCCTTGAGGTCCTCCATCACCGGCGGGTGCTCGTGCGGCCCGTGCTCGGCGAGGTACGCCGCCCACACGGGCTCGGCCGGGAACACGTGGGACCGCATGAAGTCCCACATCTCGTCGCAGGTCCGCTGAGCCTTGGAAGAGAGAGCGAAGTCCATGTCAGTGCTCCTTCAGGTGGTCGAGCCCTTCGGCGCCCAGCCGGAGGACGAGGTCGTCGAGGTCGCCGAAGTCCTGGCCGCCCATCGCGCCGGCCTTGGAGCGCGCGGCGACGCCCTGGACGATGACGGCGAACTTGAAGTGGGCGAACGCCTGGTACCACGTCAGGTCGGCGAGGTCGACGCCCGCCGCGGTGGCGTAGCGGTCGAGCATCTCGGCGCGGGTGGGGAAGCCCGGCAGGTGCGAGACGCCCGGGACCAGGCTGAGGCCGTCGTCGCCGGCTTCACGCCAGTAGAGCATCAGCAGGGCGACGTCGCTCATGGGGTCGCCGAGCGTCGAGAGCTCCCAGTCGAGGACGGCGTTGATCCGCGCCGGGTCGCCGGCGTCGTACACGACGTTGTCGGTGCGGAAGTCGCCGTGGACGATCGTGGCGCGCTGCTGCTGCGGCACGTCGGCGGCCAGGCGCCGGGCCAGCTCTTCCATCTCGGGGACCTCGTGGGTGTGGCTCTTGTCCCACTGGCCGGACCAGCGGCGGACCTGACGCGCCATGAAACCCTCGGGGCGGCCGTAGTCGCCGAGGCCGACCGCGTCGTAGTCGACGGCGTGCAGGGCGGCCAGCGTGTCGGCGAGGGCGAACGACATCGCCCGCCGCTCCTCGGGCGTCTCCGCCCAGCCGTCGGGCGTCCGGTCGCGGACGACGTGTCCGGGGACCTTCTCCATCACGTAGAACTGGACGCCGATCAGGTCGCCCTCGTCGACCAGCACGATGCGGGGCACCGGCACGTCCGTCTCGGCGAGCCCGCGCTGGACCCTGGCCTCCCGGGCCATGTCGTGGGCGCTCGGCAGCAGGTGTCCTGTCGGCGGCCGGCGCAGGACGAGCTCGCCGGCGTCGCTGCGCAGGGTGAAGGTCAGATTGCTCTTCCCGCCGATGATCAGCTCTGCGGTGCAGGAGCGCCAGCGGTCGTCCTCGGTGGCCTCGGCCAGGGCCGGCGCGAGCCGGTCGAGACCGGTCAGGGCGGCGGGGTCGATGCTGCTCATGAGCGCATGGTACCGAACGTGCGTTCAGTCGCCAAAGGCGGGGTCCCTCAGTAAGCGAACACCCTTAACCAGCGCAATCGGCGGGCGTGGTGGAGTAGTGTGTTCGGTATGGCTGAACACACACCAGGCGCCGCCATCCGGGCCGCGCGCCTCGCGCGTGGGCTGAGCCTGCGTGCGCTGGCGGCGCGCGTCGGCGTCAGCCCGGCGACGATGAGCGCTCTCGAGACCGGGCGCACCCCGCTGACGGTCGACCGGCTGGGCGAGGTGGCCCAGGTCCTGGACGTTCCGGCGGCGAGGCTGCTGGGCGGTGACCCGGTGCGGGTGCCGGAGCCCGCCGCGGCCGGCCCCGGGGGAGACGACTGGCGGGCCTTCGGGGCGTTGGGGCTCGACCCGGCGCTGGCCGCGGCGCTGCGGGTCTTCGTCGCCCGTGGATACCACGCGGCCACGATGCGCGAGGTGGCCGCCGAGGCCGGGCTGAGCGTGGCCGGCGTCTACCACCACTACACGAGCAAGCAGGACATGCTGGTGCGACTGCTCGACCTGACCATGGCCGACATCCGGTGGCGGCTGATCGCCGCGCGCGACGAGACGGCCGACGGGGAAGGGGGCGAGCTCGGGCGGTTCGCGCGGATGGTCGAGGCGCTGGCGCTGTTCCACGCGCTCCGCGCCGACCTGGCCTTTCTCGGCGCGAGCGAGATGCGCAGCCTCGCCCCGGCGGAGCGCGCCCGGATCACCGCGCTCCGCGACGAGGTGCAGCACCTCCTCGACGAGCAGGCGCGGAGGGCGGTAGCCGTGGACGGCGGGGCACCGGCGGACGTGCGGACCGCGACCCGCGCCGTCGCGACCATGTGCACCTCGCTGCCGTCGTGGTTCCGCCCCGACGGCCCGCTGTCGGCGGAGCAGGTGGCCCGGCGGTACGCCGACTACGCGGTCGCGCTGCTGCGGGCCGGCTGACCCCGCCGCGCCGCTCAGGCGGTCCCTCCGGCGACCAGCAGACCGCCGTCGAGGGTGAGGATCTGGCCGGTCACCCAGGCGGCGTCGTCGGACACCAGGTACGCGACGGCGCCGGCGACGTCCTCAGGGGCGCCGAGCCGCTTCATCGGGTACCGCGCGACGGTCTCCGCCTCCTTGCCTTCGTACAGCGCACGGGAGAACCGTGTCTTGATCACCGCCGGCGAGACGGCGTTGACGCGTACGTCCGGCCCGAGCTCGGCGGCGAGGGTCCGGGTGAGGTGGGAGACGGCGGCCTTGGAGATGCCGTACATCCCGATCCCCTCCGACGGCACGTCCCCGGTCACCGAGGTCACGTTGACCACGCAGCCCACGCCGTGGGGGACGGCCTCCTGGGTCCAGGCGAGGGTGCCGAGGACGTTGACCTCCATGATCTTGCGGGCGACGTCCAGGTCGAGGTCCGTGAGCGGACCGTACGCCGGGTTGATGCCCGCGTTGTTGACCAGGACGTCGAGCCGGCCCCACGCGGCCAGCACGCGCGAGAACACCTCGGACCGGTGCTCCGGGTCGTCGGCCCGGCCGGCCACGGGCAGCACCGAGCCTTCCGGGAAGGACGCCGCCGCCTCCTCCAGCGGCTCCGGCTTCCGGGCCGTGACGCACACCCGGGCGCCCTCGGCGACGAGCCGTTCGGCGATGGCCAGGCCGATCCCCCGGCTGGCCCCGGTCACGATCGCGACGCGCCCCGCCAGGCGCGGAGACCCGGTCACTGGCCGGCCCCCGGCCCGTCGCCGTCCCGCAGGACGTTGCGCCGGATCTTCCCCGTCTGCGTCTTGGGCAGGTCGGGTACGAGGTGGATCTCGCGCGGGCACTTGTAGGCCGCCAGCCGCCCCCGGGTGAAAGCGATCAGCTCCTTCTCCTCGGCCGACTCGCCGGCCTTGAGTGACACGTATGCCACGACGGTCTCCCCTCGATAGTCATCCGGCCGTCCGACGACCGCTACCTCGTGCACCGCCGGGTGGGCGTAGAGCGCGTCCTCGACCTCGCGCGGCCAGACCTTGTAGCCGGAGGTGTTGATCTGGTCCTTGAGCCGGTCGACCAGGTAGACCCAGCCCGCCGCGTCCATGATCGCCCCGTCGCCGGTGTGCAGCCATCCGCCGGGCATCGTCGAGGCGGTCGCCTCGGGCTTGCGCCAGTAGCCGGGCACCACCTGCGGCCCGCGCAGCGCCAGCTCGCCCTGCTCGCCCGGTCCGACCGGCTCGTCGGCGGCGTTCACGACCCGCGCGTCCAGGCCGGGCAGCGGCACGCCGATGGAGAGCGTCCCGCTCGCCTCGTCCACCGGCGCCTCCACGCCCAGCGGCACGGCGATCACCCCCGAGGACGTCTCGGTCATCCCGTAGACGTTGTGGATGTAGACGCCGAACCGCTCCCGGAACCGCTCGATGGTCGACGGCGGGATAGGGGCGCCGCCGCTGTAGACCGACTTCATCGACGCGAAATGCTCCCGCGAGGCGTGCGGCAGTTGGTAGATCGCGTTGAACGCGGTGATCGACCCGATGGTGAAGGTCACCTGGTGCTCGACGAAGGCGTCGATCGCCACCTCGGGACGGAACCGGCCGGTCAGGACGAGCACGGCGTCGTGCATCATCGCGATGACCGCGTTGATGACCGAGCCGGTGATGTGGAACAGCGGCGCCATCGCGTACACCGCGTCGCCGGGCCGGAGGCCGACCCACGTGGCGAAGCCGGCGGCGACGGAGAGCACGTTGCCGTGCGTGTTCATCGCGCCCTTGGGCGGCCCGGTCGTGCCGGAGGTGTACGTCAGAAGCGCGACGTCGTCCGGTGTCAGCTCCGGCGACTCCACGACGTCGCCCCGGAACCGCTCGATCAGCTCCTCCAGGTCACCGTGCGAGGCGGGCGCCTTCCGTTCGGTTTCACCGAACACCCGGGGGTCGTCGCGGGTCTGGAAGGCGAGCGGAGAGGTGCTCACCGTCCAGCGCACCGAGCTGCCGGACAGGGTCTCGGAGACCTGCGGCACGTCGGCGTCGGCGCAGACGATCCCGACCGCGCCGGAGTCGTCGATCAGGCGCCGCAGCTCCTGGCCGCGGTACATCGGGTTGAGCACCAGCGCCGTCGCCCCGAGCTTCCACAGGGCGAGGAACGAGAGGGCGAACTGCGGGATGTTCTGCAAGTAGATCCCCACCCGGTCGCCGTGCCGGGTGCCGAGGGAGCGGTACGCGGCCGCGAGGGCGTCACTGGCCTCGTCGGCCTCCCGGACGGTCATGGCGCCGTCGAAGTACGCGAGCGCGCGGGCGTCCGGCTCCCGTCGCACCCGCTCGCGCCACGCCTCGGCGAGCGAGGTGTGGCTGACGGGCCGGGCGTCCGTCACCGCCTGTGGGTAGAGCGCCGTCCAGCGTCTCTCGTTCATCCCGCTACCTCCCCGGTCTGCGATGGAGACTGAGTGATCGTTCGGTCGGTGTTAGGTATACAGGGCGGCCCGGTGCGTACCGGGACCGGCCCCCCGGAGAGAGCTAGGCGGACGGGCGGAGCAGCCGCACGATGTGGGCCACCCGCTTCTCCTGGAACGCCTGCGCCCAGGCCCGCTGTCCCATCCCGGCCACGATGGTCGCGTCGTGCTCAAGAGGGAAGTAGCACATCCCGATCAGGCTCAGGAAGAGCTGCTCGGGGGCTTCGTCCGCCTCCACCACGCCGGCCTGGGCCATGATCCTGATCATCCGGTCGGCGAATCGCTGGGAGTGCCGCGGCTGCCCCTCGCGTCGGCCGACGCGTTCGAGCGCGTCGCGCGTGAGCAGAGAGACGAAGGTCGGGTTGTCGAGCAGGAAGTCGACATAGCCGCCGATCAGCCGGCGCAGCGCCGCCTCCCCGTCGCCGGGCGACGCCTCCAGGAGCTGCTCGGCTTCGGTCGCCACCAACTCGAGCGCCGCGTCGCGCCGCTCGAAGACCCGCTGCAGCACCTCGTGGTAGAGGTCCTCCTTGGAGCCGAAGAAGTAGCCCGGCAGCCCGACCGAGACATAGGCCCGTTCGGCGATCGCCGCCAGCGAGGCGCCCTGGAAGCCTAAGTCGGCGAAGAGTTGCTCCGCGGCGTCGAGGATCGCGATCCGTGACCGCTCGGCGTCGCGGACCTTCCGGGCACGCTTCGCAGGTGGCCCCGCCACCGGCGTCTGCCGTGTCGTCTTCATCCCTGTCCTCGTGGTCGTGTGCTTCCCCGTGAGGTGCCCGTCGCGCCCTCGGCGGTTACGGGGGACCTTGTGCCGCCCAGCCTAAGGCTCACGAGCGTCGCCGGGCTTGTTTCGGGCGAAAACTATTTGCGCATACAGTTAGTACTACCGCAATCGGAATTTCTCGGCTAGTGTCCAGCGCACAGACGCGGAGGCGAGCCCCCCAAACGTTTTTCGCTGCTATTTGATCGTTCAGTTCCACTACGGGCTGGTTGAGTGTTCAGTTCCAGGACGACGGTCGTCTCACCCGAGCAGATGCCTGCACGGCCCCCTGAGGAGGATCGAGTTGTTCACCATTGAGCCGCTGGTCGTGGCTTACGGTCCGCACCGAGAGAAGAGTCGCTTCACCTACATGCACAACGCGGGTGTCGCGATCGACGTCCCCTACGTCGCCTGGCTGATCCGCAAGCCCGGTTTCGCCGCCCTCATCGACGTCGGCTGCAGCGCGGACGACTACAACCAGCACATCCGCCCGGTCGACAGGGAGCTCGTGCACGTCGGCCAGGTCTTCGCCGACGTCGTCGACGTCAAGCCGATCGAGTCCCACCTGCGCGAGCGCGGGATGAAGCCCTCCGACATCGACGTCACGGTCCTGACGCACCTGGACTGGGACCACTGCATGACCATGGAGCCGTTCCGCGACAGCGAGATCTACGTCCAGCGCGCCGAGTGGGACAACACCCCTTCTCACGAGATGTTCGCGACGTCGTTCGCCCCGGCCGAGCACTACCAGCGCATCGAGGACATGGGCCTGACCAAGCTCGACGGCGACCACCAGATCGCCGAGGGCTTCGACCTCATCCTCACCCCTGGCCACACCCAAGGCGGCCAGTCGGCGATCGTCAAGACCTCCGAAGGCACCTACGTCATCGCCGGGATGTGCGTGCTCAAGGAGAACTTCTACCCCTCGGAAGAGGAGTCGGAGCACTTCAAGGTGATCCCCCCCGGCGGACACACCGACCTGTTCGAGGCCTACGACCAGATGGTCCGCATCAAGGAGATCGGCGGCGACAACGTGCTGCCGCTCCACATGAGCGAGGCGTTCGACATGGGTCGCATCGGGACCCTCCCCGAGTGATCCGCCTTTAGCCACCCATCGGGAGCCGTGGAGCGGCTCCCGGATCAAGGAGATCCGATGAGGAAGAAGATCCTCGCGTTGCTGGCCGGTTCGGCCCTCCTCGCCTCGTCTGCCTGCGGTCTGGGCAGCTCCGGGGCCGGCGGCGGTGACGACACTATCACGATCGGGACCCTGTTCTCCGTCTCGGGGGCTGGCGCGAAGCTGGGCGACAAGATGCGCAAGGGTGCCGAGCTGGCCGTGGAGCAGGTCAACAGCCAGGGCGGCATCGACGGCAAGAAGATCAAGTGGGTCTTCTACGACCCCGCCGGCGACACCTCCACCGCCGTGCAGCAGACCAACCGCATGCTCGACAGCGACGGCGTGGAACTCGTCGTCGGCGGCGGCGGCTCGTCGGGCATCGCGCTGGCGATGGACCCCATCACCAGCGGCAAGGGCATCACCTTCATCGCCACCGAAGGCGCCCGTCAGATCGTCGAGCCGGCGGCGGACCACCGGCTGACCTTCAAGACCACGTTCAACGACACGGTGATGATCGAGAAGCTGATCGAGTACTGGAAGGCGAAGGACGTGACCAGGGTCGCGTTCATGCCGGACACCTCCAGCTTCGGGCAGTCGGCCCAGGAGGAGCTCGAGCGGCTCGCCCCCGAGGCCGGCATCAAGGTGTTCACCGCGGCCTTCGACCCGGCCGCCAACGACCTCACCCCCCAGGTCAAGCGGCTCGCCGGGAACGACCCGCAGGCCTACCTGGCCTGGACCATCCAGCCCTCCGGCGTGACGTTCCTCAAGAACGTGCGCAGCGTGCTCGCCGACCGTGACGTCATGGTGATGCACGGCTTCGGCTTCGTCGACGACCGCTACATGCAGCAGGCCGGCGCGGCGGCCGAGGGCACGATCCTGGTCTCGCCGAAGCTGCCGATCTGGGACAAGACCGAGGACAGCGACCAGCAGAAGGCGGCGATGGAGGACTTCGCCACCAGCTACGCCGAGAAGTACGCCGGGGAGCAGCCGAACGTCTACGCGGGCCAGGCCTACGACGCGATGATGGTGGCGGTCGAGGCGCTGCGCGCGACCGGCGGCGACCCCGACGGCGAGAAGGTCGCCAAGGCGATCGAGGGCCTCGGGTCCCACGTGGGTGTTACCGGCGTCTTCAAGTTCACCCCGGACGACCACAGCGGGCTGACCGCCGACGACGTCGCCGTCGTCCAGTGGGACGGTTCGCGATTCGTCCCGGCGGAGTGAGCCATGGATCTTTTCATCCAGGTCCTGCTCTCGGGGCTCAGCGTGGGCGCGATCTACGCGATCGTCGCCCTGGGCTTCGGCGTCATCTTCAACGCCACCGGAGCCATCAACTTCGTCCAGGGTGAGTACGTCATGGTCGGCGGACTCAGCGCCGCCATGCTCTACGAGGCGTGGGACGTCCCGATCTTCGTCGCGATCCTGGTCGCGATCGCGGTGACCACCGTGCTCGGGCTGCTGACGGAGATGGGGCTGCTCGGCTTCGGCCGCCTCCGGACGCCGGCCGCCATCACGATCGCCACGATCGCCATCGCGGTGATCGTCAAGGGCGCGGCGATGCTGATCTCGGTCCGCGACACCTATGCGCTGCCCTCGGTGCTCGGCTCGGAGTCGCTGCGGATCCTGGGCGCCTCGACCAGCCGGCAGACGATTCTCAACCTCGTCCTCGCCGTACTGGTCGTGGTCGCGCTGACGCTGTTCTTCCGGCGGACCAAGCTCGGCACCACCCTGCGCGCCGCCGCGGGAGACTCCGAGACGCTGCAGACGTTCGGCGTCTCCTACCGCACCACCGCCCGCTGGGCGTTCGTCATCGCGGCGGCCCTCGGCGCCGTGGCCGGCGCGGGCCTGGCCCCGCTGACCGTGATGTCGTTCGACTCCGGCACCCTGCTCGGTCTCAAGGGCTTCGCCGCGGCGATGCTCGGCGGCCTCGGCAACCCGCAGGGCGCGCTGGCGGGCGGCCTGCTGCTCGGCGTCGCCGAGGCGGTCGTGGCGGGGTACGGGACGTCGGCGTACGCGGACGTGGTCGCCTTCGTGGTGCTGCTCGCGATCCTGACCTTCAAGCCCACCGGCATGTTCGGCACGGCACGGGCGGTGCGCACATGAGCAGTCGCCTCACCGCCTTGCCACGCTCCCTGGGCAGGACGAACTCCTGGGAGCTGTGGATCACGATCGGCCTCCTGCTCCTGCTCCCGATGCTGATGGCGACCGACTACGCGCTGCACATCTGGACCCGGATGGCGATCTACGTGATCCTGCTGACCGGCCTGAACTTCATCAACGGCATGGCCGGGATGATCTCCCTGGCCCAGGCCGGATTCTTCGGCCTCGGCGCCTACGCCGCCGGCATCGCGGCGGTGCGCTTCGACGTGCCGCCCGTCCTCGCGCTGGTCATCGCGCCGGTGGTGGTGACCCTGGCGGCGCTGCTGGTGGGCATGATGTCGATGCGCCTGAAGGAGATCTACTTCAAGATGGCGACCCTGGGCGCCGGGTTCGTGCTCTTCCTCCTCTTCGGGCGGATGGTCGAGCTCACCGGCGGGCCCAACGGCCTGGTCGGCATCCCGCCGTTCTCGCTGTTCGGCTTCGAGTTCACCGAGCCGATCGTGAAGTACGGCTTCGTCGCGCTGCTCGCCATCATCGGCGCGATCGTGGCCCACAACCTGCTGGTGTCGCGCACCGGCCGGGCGTTGCGGGCCTACGGCGCCTCGGAGCCCGCGGCCCTGGCCGCCGGCGCCAGCCCGTTCAAGCTGCGCCTGCTCGCGTTCGGCATGAGCGGCTTCTACGCCGGCGTCGCGGGGGCGCTGGAGGCCTTCGACTCCCGTTTCATCAGCCCTTCGACCTTCGACTTCATGATGGCCGTCCTCCTGGTCGTCGCCCTCGTGCTCTCGGGGGCGGGACGGATGATCGGCCCGATCCTCGGAGCGCTGCTGCTCACGGGCATCGAGGTGTTCGCCGCCGACTACGCCGACTACGAGCCGCTGATCATGGGCGTGATCTTCCTGATCGCCATCCAGCTCTTCCCCCGTGGCCTCGCGGGCGAACTGGCCGCCCGCCGCGAGGACCGCCGCGAGCGGGCCAAGCGCGAGGCGGCCGAACAGGCCAAGCCGGACCAGGAGGTGGTGCGGGCATGAGTACGAGCGAGCGCCAGGGCCTGCGGGTCACCGGCGTGTCCAAGGCATACGGCGGCCTGCAGGTGCTGAAGGACGTGACGCTGCGGGCGCCGGCGGGATCGATCACCGCGGTGATCGGGCCGAACGGCGCCGGCAAGAGCACGCTGGCCAACGTCATCTCCGGCTTCGTCACGCAGGACGCCGGCCAGGTCTTCGTCAACGGCGCCGAACTGCCGGCCGGCAAGGCGGTCGCCCGCGCGGGCCACCGCCTGGGGCGGACCTTCCAGAACCTGGAGGTCTTCACCGGCATGACGGTGCTGCACAACGTCGCGATGGGAGCGTACTCCCGGCAGAGGGGCAGCCACCTGGGCGACCTGATCCGTGGACCCCGTACCCGGCGCAACGAGCGGGAGGCCGAGGAGTCGGCACGGGCTCTGCTGCGCAAGTTCGGGCTGGAGCACCGGGCCGACTCCCTGGTGGAGTCCCTGCCCTTCGGCGAGGCGAAGCTCGTCGAGATGGTCCGCGTGCTGGCGATGGAGCCGGAGGTGGTCGTCCTCGACGAGCCCGCCGCCGGGCTGCCCCCGGCCAGTGCCATGCCGCTGGCCGAGACCATCGCCGGGATGGCCCAGGAGGGCATCGGGGTGCTGCTCATCGAGCACAACATGAAGCTGGTGATGAGCATCTCCGAGCACGTCGTCGTCCTCGACCAGGGACGGGTGCTGACCGAGGGGTCGCCGGCCGAGGTCCAGAAGGACCCGAGGGTGATCGAGGCGTACCTGGGCCCCGGCCACGCGAAGAGCGAGGAACTCACGCTATGAGCAGCATGGACACCAACACCCGGGCGGGCGTCCACGAGCGGGCCGGGGAGCACGACCAGACCCAGGGCCTCGTCGTGGAGGGCCTCACGGTCCGCTACGGCCGCGTCGAGGTCGTCCACGGCGTCAGCTTCCGTGCGCTGCCGGGCCAGGTCACCTGCCTGGTCGGGAACAACGGCGCCGGCAAGACGACCACCATCCGCGGCATACTCGGGCTCCAGCCCAGCGGGTCGAGGAAGGTCACCTTCCGGGGCGAGTCCCTGGCCGGGCTGCCCACCCACGCCATCGCACGGCACGGCATCGCGCTCGTGCCGGAGGGCCGCCGGGTCTTCGCCGACCTGACGGTGCTCGAGAACCTCCGGATGGGCGCGGTGCGGCGTCCCGGCGGCTGGCGGGACGCCGAGAAGCTCGGCGAGGTCTTCGACCTCTTCCCCGAGCTGAGGGAGCGCACTGACAGCAAGGCCGGTCTGCTCTCCGGCGGCCAGCAGCAGATGCTCGCGATGGGGCGGGCGATGATGGCCCGGCCCGAGATGCTCGTCCTCGACGAGCCGTCGATGGGGCTCAGCCCGGTGCTGGTCAACCGCATCTACGAGGCGCTGGTCGCGCTGCGCGCGCAGGGCTACACGATCCTGCTCTCCGAGCAGAACGCCAACCTGGCGCTCGAACTGGCAGACCACGCCTACGTCCTCGAAACCGGGCGGATCGTCGAGGAAGGCGCCGCCGCCGACCTCGCCCGCTCGTCGAGGGTGCAAGCGATCTACCTAGGAGCATGAGGATGAACCAGATCTACCTTGAGCCCGCGGCCCTGGCCGAGATGCTCGGCCGGCCGGACGTGCGGGTCGTCGACACCCGCGCCTCGCTCGCGGACGGACCCGGCGGCCGGGACATGTGGGCCGCCGGCCACGTCCCCGGCGCGGTGCACGCCGACTGGATCGAGGACTGGGGCACCACCGTCGACGGCGTCGAGGGGATGCTTCCTGAGCCCGAGGAGTTCGCCAAGGCCATGGCGCGCCTGGGCGTCGGCAACGACACCCTCGTGGTCGCCTACGACGACAACTCCCTGTTCACCGCCTCCCGGCTGGCCTGGGCGCTGCTGCGCCACGGCCACCAGCGGGTCGCGATCCTCGACGGCGGCTTCCCCGCCTGGCAGGCGGCCGGCCTCGAGGTCTCCACGGACCAGGCCGACGGCCGCCCGGAGCCGCGCGACTACCGCCCCGGCGCCCCGCAGGGGATGCGCCGGGAGATGGACGAGGTCCGCGCGCTGCTCGGCCGCGACGACGTGACGCTGGTCGACTGCCGGATGGAGGAGACCTTCGCGGCCTCCGAGGGGCGGATCCCCGGCGCCAACCGGCTCCCCTCCCCGAGCCTGATCGGGGAGGACGGCCGCTTCAGGCGCGGCGAGGACGTCGCCCGGCTGGCCGCCGACGCCGGCGTGGACAAGGACCGCCCCGCGGTCCTCTACTGCGGCGGCGGCGTCTCCGCGGCCGCCGTGCTCATCGCCCTGCGCGACGCCGGCTTCAGCGACCTCGCCCTCTACGACGGCTCGTGGTCCGAATGGTCCCAGCACGCCGACAACCCGATCCAGAGGCACGGATGAACCAGCGAAAGGGCCCGACGCCGCTCGGCGCCTACGTCCAGACCATGACAGCGGCCGGCCTGTGCTTCGTCTCCGGGCAGGTGCCGGTCGACCGCAACGGCGACACCCTGCCCGCCGACGACCTGGTCGCCCAGGCCGAGCAGGTCTTCGCCAACCTGGAGGGCTGCCTGGCCGACGAGGGCCTGGCGATGTCCGACGTGGTGTCGATCACGACCTACCTGCGCGACGTCGCCGACGGCCCCGAGGTCTCGGCGGTCCGCGCCCGGTTCTTCGGCGACCACCGGCCCACCAGCACCGTCGTGGAGGTCTCCGGGTTCCTCAACCCCGCGTGGCGCCTGGAGGTCCAGGCGATCGCCGTGGCCCGCGAACCCGGCAGTAAGTAAGGGAGGAGTCACCGTGCGCATCGACAACCAGTTCATCGTGCCCGCGACCCCGGAGCGGGCGTGGGAGTTCCTCACCGACCTGGGCCGGGTCGCCCCCTGCGTGCCCGGCGCCACCGTGGAGTCCGTCGAGGGCGAGGCGCTCACCGGCCGGGTGGCGCTGCGTATCGGCCCGATGAACATGACCTATACGGGTGAGGCCAGGTTCCTCGTCAAGGACGAGGTGAACAAGGTGGCCACCATCGAGGTCGGCGGCCGCGACGGCCGCGGCGGCGGCACGGTGAAGGCCAAGATCAAGGCCGGCCTGACCGAGGTCCCCGGCGGTACGCAGGTGACCCTGGCGACCGACCTGGGCCTCACCGGCCGAGTCGCCCAACTCGGGCAGGGGCCGATCAAGGACGTGAGCTCGAAGCTGATGCGCCAGTTCGCCGACAGCCTCGCCACCAGGATCGACGAGCCCGCCCCGGCCGCCGGCAGCCCGGTCGCCCCGGCCGTCGAGGCCGAGCCGATCAACCTGCTCGACGGCTCGCTGGTGCCCAAGAAGCAGCTCGCCGGCGCGGCCGCGGGCCTGGTGGCGCTGGTCCTCGCCTTCCTCCTCGGCCGGAGCGTCGGGAGGAGGGAGACCCGCTGATGTCGGACGTACTCACCACGATGGCCTACGAGCGGGCCCGCAGCGTCCCCGAGGCGCTCACCCTGCTCGCCGAGGGAGGCGAGGACACCCGCCCGATCTCGGGAGGCCAGAGCCTGGTGCCGATGATGAACCTCGGCCTGGCCGCGCCCGCGTTCCTGGTCGACGTGTCGGGCATCCCCGCGCTGCGCACGATCGGCGTCGACGGCGGCCACCTCGTCGTCGGCGCGGCGGTCACCCACGCCGAACTGACCACCGACCCGCTGATCGCCGAGCACGCGCCGCTGCTCGCGATGGCCGCCGCCCACATCGGCAGCCAGCGGATCCGCAACCGCGGCACCATCGGCGGCTCGGTCTCCCACGGGGACGCGGCGGCCGAGCTGCCGGTGAGCTGCCACGTACTGGAGGCCGACTACCGGGTCGAGAGCCTGGGCCGCCAGGAGTGGCGCCCGGCGCGGGAGTTCTCGCTGGGCTACTACCAGACCGACCTCCGCTCGGGGGAGCTGGTGACGGCGGTCCGGATACCGCTGCGCCCGCGCCACGGGTGGGGCTTCCACGAGTACTCACGCCGCGCCGGCGACTTCGCCCTGGCCTCCGCAGCCGCGGGCGTCGCGCTGGACGGCGACCGGATCAGGAGCGCGGCCGTCGCCGTGACCGGCGCCGCCGACCGGCCGCTCCGGCTGGAAGCGGTCGAGCGACGGCTCACCGGTGTCACCGTCGCGGAGGCGGAGCGGGTGATGTCGGGCCTGGCCGCGGCTCTCGACGTCGCCGACGACCCGTACACCAAGGGTGCGGACCGGGCCCGGCTGATCGAGGCGATGGCGGTGCGGGCGGTCAGGGACGCCTGCGCCGACGCGAGGAGGGAACAGGCATGAGCCACGTCGAGACCCGGATGACGCTCAACGGCAAGGAGGTCACCGGTCACGCGCCCGCCGACACCACGCTGGTGCGCTGGCTGCGCGAGCAGGCCCACGCCTACGAGGTCAAGGAGGGCTGCAACGAGGGCACCTGCGGGACCTGTACGGTGCTCGTCGACGGCCGGTCGGCGACCGGCTGCACCACCCTGGCGGTCCAGGTCGACGGCGCGCGGGTGGAGACCAGCGCGTCCCTGGCCGAAGGCGAGGAGCTGAGCCCGCTGCAGGCGAAGTTCTGGGAGACCGGCGCTTCCCAGTGCGGCTTCTGCACGCAGGGGATGCTGATGTCGGCCGTCGAGCTGCTCCGCTCCGGCGACGAGGTCACGCCCGCCAAGGTGCGCGAGCACCTGCACGGCAACCTCTGCCGGTGCACCGGCTACCAGGCGATCGTGGACGCCGTGGTCAAGGCGGCGGAGGAGGGGGCGACCCGATGACGGAGACGGTCCCGAGCCGCGCCCGGGAGACGACCCGCGTGGTCAACACCGAGGTGAAGCGGCAGGACTCGCGCGAGAAGCTGCTCGGCAAGACCCGCTACGCCGGTGACTTCGACGTCGTCGGCCAGCTCTACGCCCGCCTGGTCCGTTCGCCGCTGCCCTCGGCGCGGATCGTGGCCAAGGACGCGACCGCCGCGCTGGCGGTGCCCGGGGTCGTCGCCGTGCTCTTCGGCGAGGACGTGCCCAACAACGAGATCCCGACCAACACCGCCGGGATCAAGGGGCGGCCGCTGCCGCCGTCTTGGGTGCTGGCCACCGAGCGGGTGCGCTACCACGGCGAACCGGTCGCGCTGGTGGTGGCCGAGAACACGCGGGCGCTGGCCGCCGCCGAGGCGCTGGTGGAGATCGAGTACGACGCGCTCCCTGTGGTCTCGGACCCGGAGTCGGCCCTGGAGTCCGGCTCGGCGCGGGTGCACGAGGGCGGCAACCTGCTCAGCGAGTGGAACATCGACCGCGGCGACGTCGACAAGGTGTTCGCCGAGGCGCCGATCGTGGTGGAGGGCCGCTACGAGGCGCAGGTCGTCGACCATGCCTACCTGGAGCCGGAGACCGGCATCGGGTGGCTGGACGACGAAGGCGTCATCAACATCAAGGTCTCCACGCAGGAGATCGAGCACTACCGGCGCATCGCGCACGTCGTCGGGCTGCCGGACTCCAAGGTGCGCGTCCAGGCGCCCTACCTCGGCGGCGGCTTCGGCGGCAAGGAGGACATGACCGTCGAGCCGTACATCGCGCTGGCGGTGCAGCGGACCGGCCGGCCGGTGAAGATGACCTGGAGCCGGCAGGAGTCGCTGACCGCGCGGGCCAAGCGGCACCCGGTGCGGATGAGCTACCGGACCGCGGCGACCGAGGACGGGCAGCTGCTGGCCCACGACATCGACATCGTCTCGGACGCGGGCGCCTACCCGCTGCTGAGCGGTTTCGTGCTGCTGTACATCACCCTGAACGCGGCCGGGCCGTACCGGTGCGACAACGTACGGGTGCGCTCGCGTGCGGCCTACACGAACAACACGCCGGGTTCGGCGTTCCGCGGGTTCGGCGGGATGCAGCCGGTGCTGGGCTACGAGGCGCAGATCGACAAGGTCGCCGACGCGGCCGGCCGGGACCGCGTGGAGGTCCGCAAGCGCAACGCCTTCAAGACGGGCGACCGGATCCCCGCCGGACAGCCCATCGAGACCGCCGTGTGGCTGCCGCAGTGCATCGACGCGGTGATGGAGGCGATCGGCCCTCGGCCCGAGCCGTCCTCACCCGAGCACCGGGTGGGTCTGGGACTGGCGTGCAACGTGCAGCCGTACGGGCGGGTGGCGTGGATGAACGACTCCGCGTCCGCATGGGTGGGCTGCGAGCGCGACGGCGGCGTCGTGGTGCGCTGCGGCGTGCCCGACGTGGGCGGCGGCCAGGTGTCGTCGCTGGCGCAGATCGCCGCCGAGGTGCTGGGCGTGCCGATCGAGAACGTCACGGTCCACTTCGGCGACAGCGCGCGCACCCCGCTGGCGGGACGGACCACGGCGACCCGGCAGCTCTACATGTCCGGCAACGCCGTGCTGTCGGCGGCCCGCGAGCTCCGCGCCCAGCTGGTGGCGGGCGTGGCGAAGGCGACCGGCTGTGCCGAGCACGACCTGACGCTCGCCGAGGGCGGCGTGCTCACGCCTGAGGGGGTGGTGCCGCTGGCCGAGGTCGTGGCGATGTGCCTGGCGAACGGCGTGGCGATCAACGCGATGAAGACGTACTTCGCGCCCACCGCGAAGCCGGTTACCCAGCTGATCGACTCCGAGCGGATCGTCCCGGACTTCACCTTCGGGGCCCACGCGGCGTACATCGAGGTCGACACCCGGACCGGTGAGGTGCGGCCACTGCGCTACGTCGCCGCCCACGACGTGGGCCGGGCGATCAACCCGCTCAGCGTGCGCGGCCAGATCGAGGGCGCGGTCGTGCAGGGCCTGGGATACGCCCTGTCCGAGCGGATCGTGTACGACGAGGCCGTCAACCTCACTGGCGCCTTCTACCAGTACGCCATCCCGACGGCCGCCGACTGCCCGGAGATCGAGGTGAAGGTCCTGGAGTCCGGTGAGGGCGTGGGGCCGTTCAACGCGCGGGGCATCGGGGAGCCGCCGATCGGGCCGTGCGCGGCCACGATCGCCAGCGCGGTCGAGGACGCCGTGGGCGCCAGGCCCACCACCCTGCCGATGCTCGCCGAACGCGTGCTGAAGTGCGTCGACGAAGGGGGCCGGGCATGACCCCCACCGGCGTCACCCCGCAACGGACGCTGTCGATCGTGTCGATCGACACCCCGAGCCTGGGTGACCGCAGCTACCTGGTGCACGACGGATCGGTGGCGTTCGTGGTGGACCCGCAGCGCGACATCGACCGGGTGCTGGAGGTGCTGGACCGCGTGGGCCTGTCGCTGACGCACGTGTTCGAGACCCACGTCCACAACGACTACGTCACCGGCGGGCTCGCGCTGGCCAGGGAGACCGGCGCGGCGTACCTGCTCAACGGCAGCGACGAGGTCGCCTTCGACCGGGAGCCGCTCCACGACGGGCAGTCGCTCGGGATCGGGGACCGGATCCGGGTGGAGGTCGTGGCCACGCCGGGGCACACCTTCAACCACCTCTCCTACGTGCTGCACGACCGGCACTCGGGGCAGGGGCTGGCGGTCTTCTCCGGAGGGTCGCTGCTCTACGGCTCGACCGGGCGGCCGGACCTGCTGGGCGAGGAGCACACCGACCGGCTGGCCCGCTTGCAGCACGGCTCCGCGCGGCGGCTGCGCGAGCTGCTGCCGGACGACGCGCTGCTCTACCCGACCCACGGGTTCGGCTCGTTCTGCTCGGCCACGCAGTCCGACGCCGCGCAGTCCACCATCGGCATGGAGCGTTCCAGCAACCCCGTGCTGCTGCACGACGAGGACACCTACGTCCGGCAGCTGCTGGAAGGGCTGGGCGACTGGCCGGCGTACTACGTCCACATGGCGTCGCTGAACAGCGCCGGCCCTGAACGGCCCGATCTGACGTTCCCGCGCGAGGCGACGCCGGAGGAGATCCGGCGCCGCGTCGACGCGGGGGAGTGGGTGGTCGACCTGCGGAACAGGACGGCCTTCGCGGCCGGCCACGTGCCGGGCAGCTTCAACTTCGGGCTGGACGGCTCGTTCGCGACCAACCTGGGCTGGTTGTTCGACTGGGGAACCCCGATCACCCTGCTGGGCGAGCTGCCCGAACACGTCTCACAGGCGCAGCGCGAGCTGGTACGGATCGGCATCGACCGTCCGGCGGCTGCGGCCACCGGAGGTCCCGAGCAGTGGAGCGACCGGGAGCCGGCCACCTTCTGTCAGGCCGACTTCCGCCGCCTCGCCGAGGTGCTGCGGGAGCGGCCGGTCGTGGTCCTGGACGTACGGCGGACCGACGAGTTCGAGGCCGGGCACATCGAGGGCGCGGTGAACGCGCCGCTGCACGAGCTGCGGTCATCGGAGCTGCCCGGCGGGGAGCTGTGGATCCACTGCCAGAGCGGCTACCGCGCCTCGGTGGCGGCGTCGCTGCTCGCCGCGGCGGGCCGGGACGTGGTGGCGGTCGACGACCACTTCGGCGAGGCGGCGGGCGCCGGCCTCACGGTGACGAGCGGAGGGGCATGACCCTCGCCGGCGTGCTGGCGCTCTCGTTACTGGTCGGCGTCGCGCTCGGCGCTCTGGGGGGTGGTGGCTCGATCCTGACGGTGCCGATTCTGGTCTACGTCGCGGGGCTGGAGCCGAAGCAGGCGATCGCCACCTCCCTGCTGGTCGTGGCCGCGACCTCGGTCGCCGGGGCGGTCACCCACGCCCGTGCGGGCCGGATCCGGTGGCGCACGGGGGTGCTCTTCGGCGCCGGCGGGATGGTCGGCGCCTTCGGCGGAGGCATACTCGGCGGCTACGTACCCGGGCGGCTCCTGCTGATCGGCTTCGCGCTGATGATGGTCGCCACCTCCATCGCGATGCTCCGCGCCCGGCGTACCGAACCGGCGCACGCCCGCGGCGACGTGGCCGTGGTCCGCGCCCTGATCGACGGCGTGGTGGTCGGCCTGGTGACCGGACTGGTCGGCGCCGGGGGAGGGTTCCTCGTCGTCCCCGCCCTCGCGCTGCTCGGCGGGCTGCCGATGGCCGCCGCGGTCGGCACCTCGCTGATCGTGATCGCGATGAAGTCCTTCGCCGGCCTCGCCGGCTACCTGACCAGCGTCTCCATCGCCTGGGACCTCGCCATCGGCGTCACCGCGGCCGCCATCCTCGGCAGCGTGCTCGGCGGCTGGCTCGCCGGACGGATCCCCGAAGCCCGGCTGCGGAGCGTCTTCGGCTGGTTCGTGCTGGTGATGGGGGCGTTCGTGCTGCTGGAGCAGGCGGCGCCGCCCGGAGGGCTGCTCCCTGGCATGGTGATACTGGCCGCGGTCGGACTCGTGGCCGGTGCGTGGCACGTGTGGACGGTGCGTGCCCGCAGCACGTCGGTGTCATAGGTGGAGTTGCGATGGCTGTGATCTATCTCGTCAGGCACGGGCAGGCGTCGTTCGGCGCGGCGGACTACGACGCCCTGAGCGAGCTCGGCCGTCACCAGGCCCGGCTCGTCGGGCAGGAGCTCTTGGGCCGGGCGCGCGAGCCGCTGCTCGTTTCCGGGTCGCTGCGCCGGCAGAAGGACACCGCCGCGCTGCTCGGCCTGCCGGCCGCCGTCCCCGTCGAGGATCCGCGCTGGAACGAGTACGACCACCTCGGGCTCGTCCGCCGGTACCTGGACGATGGCACTTCGCAGACCACCGGCGACAGCCGCCAGTTCCAGACCCACCTCGACCAGGCACTCAAGCAGTGGATCGAGCAAGGCCGCCCGGGAGGATGGGACACCTTCGCCGGCTCCGCGGTCGAGGCGCTGCACGCCATCCCCGGCCGTCTCGCGCCTGGTCAGGACGCTGTCGTGGTGACCTCCGCCGGCGTCATCGCCGCCACGGCAGGCTCGCTCCTGGGGGTCCCGGCCACCGGCGTCGTCGCACTCAACCGCGTCATGGTGAACGCGTCCATCACCGCCGTGCTGGCGGGCTCCTCAGGGCTGAGCCTGCTGTCGTACAACGAGCACGCGCACCTGGGGGCGTCCCGGACCTACCGCTGAGCCGGCCTGCGTCGAGTCAGTCCGCAGGGGCCGGCTCGACATGATGGTCGTTGTAGGGGAAGAGTTCGCCACCGTGATCGACGACGGTGCTGCACCGGTAGCGGACGATCTCGATCGTCGAGGCCGGGTCGAGGTCACCCTCGTCGCCTCCCCGAGAGTCAGCCGGATCCAGGAACTCGTCCACGTTGTAGTGCAATCGGCCGTCGACCAGGTAGTCGCGGCGGAAACTGGTTCCCCACTGCGAGTTGCTCCCCCAACCGTGCGAGAGGTCCTGGTAGGGCCGTGACCGGCGCCAGAAGGTCCAGTACAAGGTTGACCGATCGGCGACCCCCGCGACCAGATGCCGCGCCCCGGCGGTGACGATCACCCCGGCTCGCGTCAGCAGCATCGACCCCATCATGTAGCCGGGCCAGCGCTCCTCGACGATCGAGGGCGGCTCGTCAGGATCGTCGGCCTGCCGCACCTCGACGACCTCGTGGAAGAACGGGTGAAACGCCCGCCTGCCGATCCGGTCCGCGCCCAGCGCCTCACAGAAGGCGGGATAGACGCCGACCGGGGGATAGGCATCGTTCGCGATGTCCTGGTAGTTCAGGATGAGCAGGTCAAGGATGCGGTTCACGGCATACAACCGCTCCAGCGGGCTGTAGCCCCTCCCGGTGGACTTCCCCAGGGGGACCAGGTGGCTTCCGGGCCGTCCCGCCTCCCGCACCTCCGCCACGTGCGCCGGATGCTCATCCAACCACCGCAGCAGCATGTCACCCGACCCGTCGCCCTCGTGGCCAAGGACGCTCTCGTACAGGGAACGCCAGTGATGACCCGAGTGGACATCGTCGTTCATGTCCACAGATTCGCGTACAGCGGCTTCTCCGGCATTGGATTTTTGACCTTGAGCTGAGCTGCTGTACAGGACGGTCGGTGGACCTTCAGCGCCTGTTCAGTCCAGGCAGCACCGGTACCCCCGTGCCGGTGCTCGACCCCCTTCGCACCAGCGGGCGCAGATGGTGGCCGTGCAAGTGTGTGAGGTGCCCAGCCGCGAGCTGGGGAGATCCGGAGTGCTTGTTCGTGATCGAACGGTGACGAATTCCGGATCTTGACCTCACCTTCGCTTCTCTGGCTTGATCGTGACGTCCTCATTCGTCCTCGGCTCTTTGCTTGGAGTGAAGTACACGTGCGCTCCGCACTCGCGAAATGGTTGGACATCGTCCGGCCCATCCACCGATTAGAACGCCTAACAGAATGATCTCTGTTGTGCTTTGATCTCTCGCTGTAGCCGAGCGAGAGGAGCGCGGGTGACCAAGCTGAAGCCATGGGAGGTCAGCGACGAGCTGTGGGCGGTGATCAAGCCACTGTTGCCCGAGCATCAGCGCAGGTTCCGGCATCCGGGACGTAAGCGGCTGGATGACCGGCTTGCGTTGCAGGGCATCTTGTTCGTGCTGCACACCGGGATCGCTTGGGAGCACCTGCCGCAGGAACTCGGCTACGGCTCGGGCATGACGTGCTGGCGGCGGCTGGCCGAGTGGAACAAGGCCGGCGTCTGGCAGCGGCTGCACGAGGTCCTGCTCGATCGGCTACGGGCCGCCGACGCCCTCGACTTCTCCCGGGCTGCAGTGGACTCCTCGCAGATCAGAGCGTTAAAAGGGGGGCGCAGACCGGCCCGTCCCCGGTCGACCGCGGACGCGCCGGCAGCAAGCACCACCTGATCACCGAGGCCACCGGCATCCCCCTCGCCGTCATCTTGACCGGCGCCAATCGCAACGACGTCACGCAACTACGCCCGCTGCTGGACGCCATCCCGAAGGTGCGCGGCAAGCGCGGCCGACCCCGCCAGCGTCCCGACGTCGTGCTCGCCGACCGCGGCTACGACCACGACAAGTACCGCAACCTGGTACGCGAGCTGCAGATCCGCCCGCTGATCGCCCGACGCGGTACCGAACACGGCTCCGGCCTGGGCAAACAACGCTGGGTTGTCGAGCAGACCTTCGCCCTGCTGCACGCCTTCCGACGCCTGCGTATCCGCTGGGAAGTCCGCGCCGACATCCATGAGGCCTTCCTCAAGCTGGCCTGCGCACTCATCTGCTGGCGACGCCTGACCTCATTGCGTTAGGAGCTCTTAGTCGCCATCCTCGGCACCATGATCATGACGGTGGCCCTCGTTGTCGTGGCGCCTGCGGCTTCGGCCGCCGACTCGATAACAGACCTCGGTGTGTCCGTCGACCTCTCTTCGCACAGTGATGTGGCAGCGGGCGGAGGAAAGGTCTTCGTGTCCGCCGGGGATCGCATCGTGGTCACGGACGCCGATGGTGTGCTGGTCGGTGCCATCACCGATCTCGTGGATGTGGCAGGCCTCGCTGCGGCACCGGATGGCATGCATGTGTACGCGGCATTGCATGACTCTCATGAAGTCATCGAGATCGACACCGCCACCCTCGCAATCATTCGGCGAATCGACTTTGCGGCGTACCCCTGCCCTACCCGCCTGGTGATGTCTGACGGGTTGCTGTGGGCAGCTTATGGGTGCGAACGGGACACCGGCGGTCTAGCCCGGCTCGATGTGTCGGCCTCGGCCCCGCAACCGATCCCGGTCGTGACCAGACAGCCTGCCGCACCTCTCTTCGATGTCGCGGGGAACACGTTGGTGCTCGCTGAACCTCGAGAGGTTCTGACGGACATCCTGGTGTACGACGTGAGCGCCAGTTCTTTCGCACTCCGCGGTGAGATCGACCATGAGTCCCACGGTCGGCACGACCTGCGAGACCTTGTCGTCACACCAGACGGTTCGGCGGCCGTGCTGGCGTTCTCAAGTGGATACGAGACCTGGGACACGACGAGCCTGACCAAGATCCAAGAGTACGGTCGCAGTTCATCGGCACTGGAGCAGGCGGTAGGCGTAGCGGTCAGCTCGGATGGCGCCCACATCGCGGGCGGGTGGTGGTCGGACGATCGAGGCATCGAGCTCTACGACGCGGCCACCGGGGCGACCACGTACACGAAGATGGTCCCCAGCGGGTGGCCGACTCCCAAGGTCCTCGGCGGAAGTCTCACCATCGTCGGTGACGACGTCTTCGCCGTACTGTGGACCTCCGGCACCGCCAACACGATTCGCCTGTGGCGGCTGGAAGACGTCACCCTGCTGCCCTCGACCATGACGCTGACGGCTCCGGAAGAGGCGACGGCGCTGGAGCCGTTGTCCCTGGCCGGTCGGGTCACCATGCCCGAAGGCGTGACCGCGGGGAGGCAACAGCTCGAAGTGACCCGCCGGCTGCCGGACGGGACCAGCGAGACACTCCGCAGCGCGCGAACAGCAGCAGACGGTACGTTCATCATCACCGACACCCCGCCAGTCGCCGGGACTGTCGGCTACGACGTGACCTGGGGCGGCTCAGCCGACGTTCGGGGCAGCACGGCATCGGTGTCCGTCCAGGTCGTCCATCAGTCCGCGTCGATTAGCCTGAAGGGTCCTGTGGACTGGGTCATCGGGAAGCGACTCCCCATCGCGGGCAAGTTGAAGTTCGGTGACAAGGCGCCCACCGCACGACCGTCGCTGACGGTGATACGTGCGAGTCCGGACGGCGTGAGCACGGAACTCGGTACGGTTCGTGTCTCCAAGGGCGGGTCGTTCCGATTCCGCGATCGCCCCGATCAGGAGGGCATCTACATTTACAACTTCATCTGGTCGGGTGACGACGCCACCAGTTCGGCGCTGAACGCCCAGTTCGTCACCGTACGGAGCGGGGACAGCTAGCCACGCAGTAGAGCGCCGCATCCTCAGAGGCTGCGGCGCTCAGCACTGCCGCAGGAAGCGGCCCATGGCTCATCGGGCCGGGGATGCAATGTCCATCTCAGCCACGTTGGCGCTCGGTCGCGATGCCGGGTCCTGGAACGCGGGGCACTTGAGCTCAGTCTCCACCACCCGCTCTGACGCCCCGATCTCCCGGAGTCGATCGAGATAGGAGACGACCTGCGGCGGTGAGTTGCGCGATCTGCTTGCGGCCGGCCTCAAGCAGATCGATCTTCTCGCGCAGGTGGCTGTCGATCCGCCTTCCGTGATTTTCGGGCGAGATAGGCGCAGTGGCCGAGCCCGGCGAGTCCGGCGAGCGTCCCCTGCACCATCACGCCGAGCAGGAGCCAGTGCGGCCAGGTCGTGACCGGGGCGTCGCCACGCGACCATAACGTCAGGGCGAAGGTGGTGAGCCCGGCGCCCAGCCGACGCGAAGCCCTGGTGCGTCCAGTCGAACATCTTGCCGAGCCATGAACCCGTCGCCCAGACGATCGTCAACGCGGTGGCGAGGACGAGGAACACGCCGACCGTCCTGCGGCCGTCGGTGGCAGGCGTGTCGCTCATGTCCGGTGCCGCTCCTCGCCGGCGGTCTCCACGCTGACCGGCCTGCAAGGAATGCAGGTCGGGGTGGCCGCCGTTCGATCACTGTACGGGCAGGAAAGGCCATCCAGCCGGTCAGTGGTCGCCTTGGCGGCCGAGGGTGTCCACCGGGGTCGCGCCGGGGCGGGTCCACTGTGGTGCGGGGCGGGAGGTGGGGCCCCAGGTGGCGTTGCCGTCCGCGTCCGAGCGCCAGTACCAGCAGGCGTGGCGCCCCTCGGGCCAGCCCTCCGGCTTGTCCTCCCACGCCTCGCCGCGGCCGTAAGGCGTCATGTCGAGCAGGCCGAAGGACCCGTCGGCGGATTCGATGCCACGACCCGTCGTGGTGTAGGTGAGGAACACGCGGTCGCCGTCGCGCAGGTAGCAGGTGATGTGCCCCATTTCTCCACCCACCGGCTCGTCCACGTCGCGCACCGAGTACCAGGGCTGGGTGTAGCCCATGAAGTCGACGAAGGGGGCCACCTCGTCCCAGACGCCCGTGGTCAGGATGGCGAACGAGACGCCCCGGGCGTTGAGGTAGACGGCGTCCTTCAGGTGCCAGGCCGTGACGGTGCAGCCTTCGCACTGCCCCTGGTGCGGCGCGCCGTCGTGCCACATGTGCTTGTAGACCACGAGCTCGTCGCGGCCCTGGAACAGGTCCAGGAACGGGACGGGGCCGTCGGCTCCGACGACCTCGACCGTACCGTCGAACTCCACCATCGGCAGCCGGCGGCGGGCGGCGGCGATGGCGTCGCCCTCGTGGGTGTGGGCCTTCTCGCGGACCAGGAGCTTGTCACGGGCGGCCTGCCAGGTGGCGAGGTCGACGACGGGCGGGCGGCCGGGCAGTGTCATGGTGTCCTCCGTGGTCCTCGTGACGGGCGGCGTCGTACGACGCCATGGCGGTCATGAGAACAGACCCGCGACCCGGCCGGAACTCGTCGCGGCCGGGGCTTGGAAAGGTTTTAGGAGTGGGTGGCGCGGATCTCCGTCACGGTGAACGCGTCGACGATGTGCCGGTTCTGCACCAGGAAGCCCACGACGCCCGCCACCGCCTCCGCGGCCAAGGTGGCTCTCACCTGCGCGGTCAGGAGGTAGACGAGGGGGGTCGACGGCTGGGTGAGGGTGAGGGCGCGGTCGTGGCGGTGCACGTCCTGCAGTGCCCTGATCGGGATCGGCCGCTCGGTGGTGAACCAGGCCGCGACCTCCCACAGGGGGAGGGCCGGGTCGGCGTCGGCCGAGGCGTGGTAGCAGGTGACGCAGCCGTGCCCGGCGTGCCGGTCGTGCGGGCAGGTCCACTGGGCGACGTCGGCCCGGGTGTGGTCACGAGTGCTCAGGATCGCCGCTTCTGTGACGCGGCGGCGCGCCGGCCTCGGCCGGTCCTCCCACGGAGAGAAAGCGTCGCTGCCGATGATGGCATCCCTTCGGTCAGATGCGTCGAAACCTGGTCAAACTACCCGGTCGGCACCCGCCCAAGCAGCGGGACACGATCTCGGACTGGGGAAGATACGTTCTGACCTATGGAACCACCCTCTGCCGGGGATGTTCGAGACCTGTTACGGCGCGCGCGGCGGCTGCTGGGCGACGCGCGAGACCTGGTGGTCGAGCACGAACGAGCGGTCGCCGAGGTCCGCGATGCTCTCGGACCGCTCCGCGACCGGCAGGCCGAGGCGGAACTCGACGCCATGCCGGTGTCCCGGCTGAAGGACGTCACCAGCGGCCGGCTGCGGATCGGGGCGCTGGAGGAAGCCGGCTACACCACCGTACGGAGCGTTCTGCGAGCGATGCCGTACGAACTGCAGAAGCTGCCGGGAGTCGGGCCGCAGACCCGCAAGCAGGCGCAGAAGGCGGCCGAGGGCATCGCGCTCGCCACGAGGCGGTCCCGCACCGTCCACATCGACGTCGACGACCGGGACGCCGAGACCACCCGGCTGCTCCTGGCGCTGCACCGGCTGGTCGCCGTCGGTCCCGAGCTGCCCCGCGCCCGTCGTACGGCCGAGGCGGTCGGGGGAAGGCTGAGAGAGCTGATTCCCCAGGCTCGCCCCATCGGCAACTGGCTGCGCAGGCTGCTGTCGGGAAGCCGCCGCCGCGCCCGCGCCGCGCGGGCCGTGGAGCGGATCGCCGCCCTGCTGGCCGACGAGACCGAGACCAGGCTGCTCATCGCCCAGGCGACCACGGACCTGCTGCGCCCGCCGCCGGACGGGGCCCTGGCGTGGATCGACTTCGAGATCCACGCGGCCGACTACTACAACCTGCTGGCGGAGCTCTCGGCCCTGGCGCCGTCGGACCGGGCCGCCGCCGAGGGCTTCCTGCCCGGCGATCTGGCCGAGCGGGTCAGGGAACAGGAGCTCGACGACACCCTGCGGCGGGTCTCGCTCCGCGGCTATCAGGCGTTCGGCGCCCGGTTCGCGCTCGCCCAGCGCCGGGTGATCCTCGGAGACGACATGGGGCTGGGCAAGACGATCCAGGCGATCGCCGTCATGGCTCACCTGCACGCGCGGGGCACGACGCATTCCCTGGTGGTCTGCCCGGCGAGCGTGCTGGTCAACTGGCTGCGCGAGATCGAGACCCGCAGTTCGCTCAAGACCTATCGGCTCCATGGCGACGATCGCCGCCTGGCTCACGCCGCGTGGCTCGAACGCGGCGGGGTCGCGGTCACGACGTACGCCGGGCTGCACACGCTGGAGATCGAGCCGCGGGTGGGGGTGCTCGTCGTCGACGAGGCGCACTACGTGAAGAATCGGCAGGCCCGCCGCTCCAAGGCCGTGGCCGGGTGGTGCGACAGGGTCGGCAGGGTCCTGTTCATGACCGGCACGCCGATGGAGAACCGGATCGAGGAGTTCCGCTCCCTCGTGGACTACCTCCAGCCGGGGTTGTTCGGCACGGTCGAGGCGAATGACAGCGCGCAGGCGTTCCGGCGCGCCGTCGCGCCCGTCTACCTGCGCCGCAACCAGCAGGACGTGGTCACGGAGCTGCCCGATCTGGTGCACATGGACGAGTGGGAGGAGTTCAGCGCGGCCGACGCCGAGGCTTACCGGGACGCGGTGGCGTCGGGCAGGTTCATGACGATGCGCCGCGCGGCCTACGCGGTGCCGGAGAAGTCCGCCAAGCTGGAACGGCTGCGCGAACTGGTCGACGAGGCGGCCGAGGCGGAGCTCAAGGTCGTGGTGTTCTCCTACTTCCGCGACGTGCTCGCCGCCGTCGGCCAGGCCCTCGGCTCTCCGGTCCACGGGCCGCTCAGCGGCGAGCTGGCGCCGGAACGCCGTCAGGGGGTGATCGACGCCTTCACCGCGGCCCGGGGTCACGCGGTGCTGCTCGCGCAGATCCAGACGGGCGGGGTGGGGCTCAACCTCCAGGCGGCATCCGTCGTGATCATTTGCGAGCCCCAGGTCAAACCGACCATGGAGAGCCAGGCCGTGGCCCGCGCGTACCGCATGGGCCAGGTGCGGCGCGTGCAGGTGCACCGCCTTCTCACGCCCGACAGCATGGACGAGCGGCTGCTGGAGATCATGAACGCCAAGGCCACGCTGTTCGACGCCTACGCCAGGCGCAGCCATCTCGCCGAGTCGACGCCGGACGCCATCGACATCTCGGAGGAGACCCTGGCCGAGCAGATCGTCAGGGAGGAACGGCAACGCCTGGCCGCAGGGTGACACGGGTCCTATTCGGCGGTCTTCTTCTTGGCGTAGTGGCGCGCGGCTCGGGCCCGGTTGCCGCAGCCGGCTGAGCACCATTCGCGCCGGGGGGTGTCGCGGAGGAAGTAGAGCACGCAGCCGGGGCCGTGGCAGGCGTGCACCTCGTGGCGGGCCGGCCCGGCGAAGAGGACGACGGCCTCCTCGGCCAGGGCGGCGAGGGCCGCCGTGACCGGGCGGCCGGTGCTGCGGACCGTCGTGTGCGGCTCGGGGGCGGTGCGCAGCTCCCGCCATCGCGGGGCCAGGCCGGCATGACGGTTGAGGGTCGTGACGGTGTCCGGATCGGGGTCGTGGTCCGCCACGGCGGCAGCCGCCAGGGCCCGGATGACGTCCCGGAGCTCCCTGGCGAGGTGGAGGTCGCCTTCGCCCACGTCCTGGAGGTCGGCGTCCGTGACGGGGACGGCGAGGCGCGGGCGCAGGTCGCGCAGCCACGCGGTCAGGTGCTCGACGGTCAGGAGTCCGTCCTGGAGGCGGCCGCGGACCGCGTAGGCGGTGTTGGCGAGTTCGAGCGGAGGTGGCTCGCCGAGAAGGGGAGCACCGCCGCCGGGGAGCTGTGCCACGTCCACTTTCTAATGCTCTCTTCCGCTTGACACCGTAAGAAACCTCCGCAACCATTCTAATGGATGATGACTGATGCGGCCGTTAGATCGGTCGCCTGCATGGGAGGTCCAGCATGAACGCTCCGGTCCTGAAGACCGGGCACGTCGGCCTGAACGTGACTGATCTCACCCGTTCCATCGCCTTCTACCGCCAGGTCTTCGGCTTCGACGTCCTCGGCGAGCAGGCCGAGGGGGATCGCAGGTTCGCGTTCCTCGGCCGGGACGGCGGGCTGATGGTGACGCTGTGGCAGCAGAGCGACGGCGGCTTCGCCGCCGACCGGCCCGGGCTGCACCATCTGGCGTTCCAGGTGCCCGACATCGAGGCGGTGCGCCTTGCCGAGGCCACTTTGCGCGACCTCGGCGTGCCGCTCGTCTACGACGGCGTGGTGCCGCACGGGGAGGGCGCCTCCTCCGGCGGCGTGTTCTTCACCGACCCGGACGGCATCCGCCTGGAGATCTACGCGCCGACCGGCGCCGACACCGCGCCCGCGCCGACGCAGGGCGCGCCGACCTGCGGTTTCTTCTGATACCGCGCGGAAGGAACTGACCATGCTCCACCAAGGTGAACACACGGTGCAGCGCCGCGCCGGTCTGACCCGCGACAGATGGGGGTCGGCCCGCGTCGGCGCGACCGTCCCGCTGGTGGCCGCGGACTTCGCCGGCCGGCAGCGGCTGGTGGTGATCGCGGCCGCCGACGACGCCGGCGCGGCCTGGACCGGCGTGATCACCGGTCCGCCCGGGTTCGTCGCCGCGCCCGACGACCGCACGCTCGTCGTCGGGCGGCTCCCCGCTGCGGGGGATCCGCTCGCGGGCCTGTTCGACGCCGAGCGGGACATCGGCATACTCATGATCGAGCCCGGCAGCCGCAAACGGATGCGCGTCAACGGGCGAGCCGGCAGAGATGGTGACCGGCTGCTGGTGCGTACAGCACAGGTGTATTCCAACTGCCCCAAATACATCCAGACTCGTACGTACGCCAACGAGACGGTACGGGGGGACGCGGTCGCCGGCGGCGAGCTGACCGCCGGGCAGCAGCGGTGGATCGCCGGCGCCGACACGTTCTTCATCGGCACCTACGCGCCCGGCCAGGGCGCGGACGCGTCGCATCGGGGCGGCAACCCCGGCTTCGTCACCGTGACCGGAGACCGGCGGCTGACCTGGCCCGACTACACGGGCAACGCCATGTACATGACGTTGGGCAACCTCGAACTCGAACCCCGCTGCGGGCTGCTGTTCCTCGACTGGGAGAACGGGGACACGCTGCACCTGACCGGCCGCGCCCGCGTCGACTGGGACCCTGACAGGGCCGCGACGGTCCCCGGCGCCAAGCGGCTCGTCGACTTCTCCGTCGAGCGGGTGGTCCAGATTTCCGGCGGTATGGGGCAGCGCTGGGCTTTCGGCGAATACTCCCGCTTCAACCCGGAAGGAATGGAAGAGGCGCCGGCTTCTTCCGCCACCGCACATTGACCACCAAGGAGTACGCATGACCCCGCCACCCGTCCCGCCTTTCACGGCCGAGACCGCCCGGGCCAAGGTCCAGGCGGCCGAGAACGCCTGGAACACCCGCGACCCGCGCCGCGTGGCCCTCGCCTACACTCCCGACTCGGTCTGGCGCAACCGCGACGAGTTCATCACCGGCCGGGACGAGATCATCGCCTTCCTGACCCGTAAGTGGGAGAAAGAGCTCGACTACGTGCTCCGCAAGGAGCTCTGGGCCTTCACCGACGATCGGATCGCTGTCCGGTTCCAGTACGAATGGCACGACGCCGACGGACAGTGGTGGCGCAGCTACGGCAACGAGCTCTGGGAGTTCGACGCGGAAGGGCTGATGCGGCGGCGGGAGGCCAGCATCAACGACGTGGCCATCACCGAGGAGCAACGGCGCATCTCCGGCTCGCGCCCGGCCGACGAGCTGGGCCGGTCCATCCCGCTCAGGTGACACGCCCGCTTCAGGAGTTCTTCTCGTCCTCCGGGATGTGCGCGTTCTGCTCGCGGACGTACTCCAGCAGGTCACGCTCGTCGATGACCTCATCGGCGGGCGGGGCGGTGACGACGACGCGGGACCCCCAGCCGGTGTAGCGCGTGTCGGTCCGCTTGACCGGCGGCTTCTTCCCCGACCCTGCGGTGTCGGTGGTGGTCAGGCGCTTGAGGAGGCCGTCACGCCCGGTCCAGAGGCGCCAGGCGATCTTCCCCTTGTTCTTCCCGCTGATCGGCCGCCCGGAGGTCCAGCTGATGGCGGCGCCCTTGGAGATCGTGCGCAGGTCCTTGTAGCTCATGGCGCCCCAGTAGAGGAATCCGCCGGAGACGGGCTTGCTCGCCGAGCGCTTCAGCACGGCCTTCAGCGTGGACGGGTCGTACACGCTGATCGGCTGTAGGCTCACGTCCCGATCCATGTCCCGGCCCATGCTCCCCCTGTGCTTCGAGGGGTATCGGATCCACTCCTTGCCCTCAGGGGTCGGCCCGGGATACTGGCCGGCGTCGACGTACACGTCCGCACCGACGCGGATCACGCGGTGGAGCTCCGGCTTCTTCTTCGTCTTCGCCGAGGGCAGGTCCCACCATGTGTAGTCCGCGGCCGCCGGGCCCGACGGGGCGAGCCGGAGGCGGCCCTTGATCCGGGTCCCGTTCCCGGAGACCGTCGACTTCCCGCCGAAGAAGTAGCGGCTGGTCTCGGAGATCCGGACGCCATGCTTGTTCACGAGCTGCCGCTTGAGAGCGCGCGCCGGATCCGGCGCGCCTGCCTGGGCGGCGGCGGGACTCGTGGCGAACGGTACGGACGCGATCAGTGCGGCGGTCGCCAGGGCGGTCCATCGTCTCACCGGCATATGTCCTCGCTACGGCAATGCTTCCAAGGCGATCGTAACGTGGCCGTCATCGTCACGGCAGTGCCTGCTACTCAGGCGGGATTGGGTACGCGTACTCAGGCGGGCGCCCGGTCCGTGCCGGACGCTGGGTGGCATGACCAAACCAGTCCAGCCCACCATGACGGCCGCTTACTACGCGCAATGTGTCATCTCCTTCGCGGTCGCACTCGGCAGCGTGGGGATCGGCATCGTCTTCCTGCCGGTCAACCCCTGGGTCCGCGCGTTCCTGGCGGTCGCCGTGCTCTACACGGTGACGTCGGCGTTCGGTCTGGCCAAGTGCGTGCGCGATCGGCAGGAGGCGGCGAACACGGCCAGCCGGGTCGACCAGGCGCGCCTGGACAAGCTGCTCTCCGAGCACGACCCGTTCAAGGTCGACAATCTCTGAGCCGGTCTACGCCCCGTCGAGTCCGCGTTCGATCGCGTATCGGACGAGTTCGACGCGGTTGTGGAGCTGGAGCTTGTTCAAGGTGTTCTGTACGTGGTTCTGCACGGTCCGGTGGCTGAGGACGAGCCGTTCGGCTATCTGCCTGTACGACAGGCCCTTGGCGACCAGGCGGAGCACCTCGGTCTCGCGGTCGGTGAGGCGGGGGCCGTCGTCGGAAGGTCGCTGGGTGGCGAGGCGGCGATACTCGCCGAGCACCAGGCCGGCCAGGCCGGGGGTGAAGACCGGCTCCCCTTCGGCCGTGCGTTTGACGGCGTCGAGGAACTCCTCCCGGCTCGCCGACTTGACCAGGTAGCCGGAGGCGCCGGCCTTGACGGCTTCGAGCACGTCCTCGTGCTCGCCGCTCGCCGACAGCATCAGGACGCGGGGCGGATGCTCGGACGCGGCCAGCCCTCTGGCCACTTCCGCGCCGGGCAGGTCGGGCAGCCTCAGGTCGAGGACGACCACCTCGGGGCGTACGGCGCCGGCGACGCGGAGCGCCTGGCGGCCCTCGCCGGTGGTCGCCACCACCTGGTATCCGGCGTGCTCCAGGTCGCGGGCGACCGCGTCCCGCCACATCGGATGGTCGTCCACCACCATCACCCGCAGTGCGCTGGTCATGCCGTAACTGTAGACCCGGGTCTACGTGTGGACGGGGATGACGAATTCGACCTCGGTCCCCTGGCCGGGCACGGACGTGAAGCCGACGGTGCCGCCGACGCCGGCGATCCGGCCCTTGATGGACTGCGCGATGCCGAGCCTGCCCTCCGTCTCGGCCTCCTCCAGCCGTCCGGCGGGGATGCCGGGGCCCTCGTCGCGCACGGTGATGGTCACCGTGTCGCCGTCGTGCTCGGCGAAGACCCAGGCCCTGGCGTCCTCGCCGCAGTGCCGCCGGACGTTGTCGAGCGCCGCGCCGACGGCGGCGACCACCTCGTCGGCCTGACGGGCGGGGAGCGGCACGGGGGTGGCCGGCGCCGAGACGGTGACCGCCGGTGTGGTGAACCGGCGTAAGCGGGCGCCCACGTCGACCAGGCCCGCGCTGTCCTGTGCCGCCGGGGCCGGGCCGCTGCGGATCAGCTCCCGTACCGCCGCTTCCTGCTCTCCGGCGAGCCGTCCCAGCTCGGCGGCCTCCCCGCCGATCTCCTGCCCGCGGCGCTGCATCAGCGCCAGGACCTGGAGGACCGAGTCGTGGATCCCGCGGGCCAGCCGCTCGCGTTCCCGGTTGGCCGCCTCCAGCTCGGCGGCCTGCTGAAGACGCTCTTCCGCCTGCTTGGTCAGCCGCGCCACGTGCCCGACGACGGCCCCGGCGAGGATGAGCAGGACGGCTCCGTTGACCGGGACGGAGAGGTTGAACTCGTGCAGCCCGCGCAGCCACAGGTCGGCGAGCGACAGGACGACGGCCGCGACCGCGCCCGCCCGCCGCCCGCCGTAGACGGCCCAGGCGAGCACGGGCGCGCCGACCCAGGTCGCTGTGACCGGCATCAGACCCGCCTGCCCGGCCTGGGCTCCCTGGACGTAGGGCGAGGCCAGCAGGCAGCCGAGGGTGACGAGGACGTCCACCGTGAGGAGCCTGCGGCTTCTCACGGTGGAGTACGCGACGGTGGTGACCACCGTCCAGACCGCCATCACACCGAGGACGAGCCAGCCCGCGAGCGGACGCTGGTAACCGCCGGCGGTCGCCAGCAGCAGCGCAGCGTAGACCAGGGAGGCGACGCGGTAGACCGCGATCGCCCGCCAGAACGACCCCTCGATCTCCATACGACCCCATCACGCTCGATCGGCGTCCGACTATATGGTGACCCGTCCCCGGGTGCCGCAATGACACTCAACATCACGATCGCCACCTTGCGACCGGTTTCGTCGGTCATCAGTGGGCCTTGACGGTTTCGTCGGGGGCTTCGACGGCCGCTGACAGGTCGGTGCGGAGTGCGTAGCGGATGAAGGCCGCCATCACCGCCAGGGCGAGCACCGTGGCGAGGACGAACGCCGCGCGCACCCCCCACAGCTCCGCTATCACTCCGGCCAGGGCCGCGCCGGGGGGAAGGACGCCCCAGCTGAGGACGCGTGAGGCCGCGTACACCCGGCCCAGCAGCTCGGGCGGGGAGAGGTTCTGGCGGATGGTGGCCACGAGGATGCGCCAGATGCTCGACCCGGCGCCCGCCACCACCGCGCCGGCGGCGACCGCCCAGGCGGGGGCGTCCACGGCGACGGGCAGGACCAGGAGCACGGTGCCCGCGGCGTCGGCGATGAGCAGGGTGGTCACCCCGAAGCGGCGGCGCAGCGGTTCCACCACGGCCGACGCGACCAGGCCGCCGACCGCCATGGCGGTGAGCAGGAGCCCGTACTGGGTGGTGGTGAGCCCGAGCGGGCCCGGGGCGACCGCGTACACGACGAGCAGGGCGGTGGCGGCGGCCCAGACGACGTTCATCACGGCGGTGTAGAGGGTGAGGGTGCGCACCACGGGCTGGCGCCAGAGGTAGCGCAGGCCCGCGACCAGGCCGTCACGGGGCCGGTCGGGGTGGGGTGTGCCGGCGCCGGCCGGTACGGGGGAGAGCGTCATGACGAGGATGCCCGCGACCGCCAGGACGTAGAGGACGGCGCTGGCGCCGGTGGCCAGGGCGAGGGTGGTCGCGGCCAGGAGGCCGGCGAGGGGCGGGCCGGCGAGCTGGTTCGTGACGTTGATGGTGGCTTCGACGCGGGCGTTGGCACGACCGCGCGCGGTGGGGGGCACGACTCGCGGGATGGTCGAGGTCAGCGCCGTGTCGACGAGGGTTTCCGCGACGCCGAGCAGGACGGCCGCGGCGATGATCAGCGGGAGTGAGAGGACTCCCGCGAGGTGGGCGGCGGTCAGGCCGGCCAGGAGGGCGGCGCGGGCCAGGTTGACCCCGGTGAGGAGGGCGCGCCGGTCGACGCGGTCGACGATCCAGCCCGCGTGCAGCCCGAACAACGGCCAGGCCAGGGTGAGCGCGGTCGTCACGGCCGCCACCCCGCCGGGCGAGGCGCCGACGGCGAGGGCCAGCAGGGGCAGCGCGAACAGGGCCATGCCGTCACCGAGGTTCGCGGCGCCGGTGCCGAACCACAGGCCGTTGAACGACCGGCCGAGTGACGCGGGAAGGATGCGCATAGATCTCACCTTTCAAAGTAGGTTGAACGGTAAGACTGCGCGGTCTCACCTGTCAATCGGGATTGATTGGTGAGATACTGGAGGCATGACCGCAGTGGAACTGGTCGGGAACGCGCTCTGTCTGGACTTCGCCAACACCGT
The DNA here is from genome assembly GCF_044458265.1 of Nonomuraea sp. NPDC050478. Lineage (NCBI taxonomy): Bacteria > Bacillati > Actinomycetota > Actinomycetes > Streptosporangiales > Streptosporangiaceae > Nonomuraea > Nonomuraea sp. NPDC050478. The sequence goes on from NZ_JBITHT010000001.1 coordinate 1,313,505, forward strand.
CAACGCCCGCCCCGTCGCCGAGCGGGACTGGCTGGCGACGCCCGAGGAGGCCCTGACCTGGGCAGGCGCCGTCGGCCTGGCCGTCGAGGATCCGGCCGGGCTGGCGGACGCTCTGCCCGAGGCGCGGGAGCTGCGGGAGGCCGTCTTCCGGGTGTTCTGGGCGCTCGCCCACGGCGGGCAGCCGCCCCGGGAGGACCTCGCCGCGCTGATGGCCGCCTACGCCGAGGGATCCGGCCACGCCCGGCTCGACGAGGACGGCGACACCTACCGGCTGCGGTGGGAGGATCCCCGTACGGTGCGCGTGCTGCTGTGGGAGGTCGCCGAATCGGCGGTCGAGCTGCTCACCCACGGGCCGTTGGACCGGCTCGGCGCCTGCCCGTCATGCGTGTGGCTGTTCCTGGACACGAGCAGGAACCGGCGGCGGCGCTGGTGCAGCATGACGACGTGCGGCAGCCGCGACAAGTCCCGCCGCTACTACGCCACCCGCTCGACGTAGCGGCCCGCGGCGTGGGAGCGGATTCTCGTGGCGGCGGTGAGGAGCAGGGCGACCGCCGCGACCGCGAAGACCAGGTTCCCGATGAGGTCGGCCATCGGATCGGTGGGGACGGCCGGAGGTTGCGGGAACCCGTGCCACGCATAGGTGAGCACACCGCCCGCCGCCAGCCCGAACCGCTGCCACACACCCCACCCCGGCTGCCCGGACCAGCGCACGACCAGCAGGCAGACGGTGGCGTACAGAGCCAGGTGGATGGCCGTGACCAGCCAGGCGCCGAGCGCGTCCACGTTCATCACCGGCAGCCAGAACGCGGCCCCGGCCGCCAGCGAGAACGCGAGCACCGCCCAGCCCCCGGGCCCCCGTCCGGACCGGATGGTGCCCGGCGTGGCGGGGGAGCGGCGGCGCAGGGCGAGGAACACCAGCAGGCCCGCCAGCAGGGCCACGCCCGCGAGCCGCCCGAACCCGGGATCGTACGGATCCGTCGCGAACACCGCCGAGGCCGCCGCCCCCAGGACGAGCAGCACCCCCGCCACCACCAGGCCCGGCCGGCGCAGCCACGGCTCCGAGGCCCGGGCGGGCACCAGCGACTCCATGACGGCGATCGGCACGCAGATGCTGCCCACCACGTGGACGCCCAGCACGAACACCGTCCACCAGGCGCTCACCTCCACGCCGGGGATCCAGGCGTACGACCGCAGGTCCATCCCCGCGAAGCCGGGGTTGAACAGGGATCGGGTGACCAGCCCTTCCTCGATCAGGCCGTACGCGACGGCGAGCAGCACGATGCCCGGCCAGCCCACGCCCCGGCGCCTGGCCAGCTCGCGGACGAGCAGCGCGCCGCCCCCGTACAGCGGGGCCAGGGTGATCAGCGCGACCAGCATGGTGACGGGCAGGTTGCCCAGCAGGAACTCGCCGATGAGCGGCGACAGGAAGAAGAGCCCGAGCGCGGGCGCGATGCGTTTCCCCATGTCACCAGCGTCGCGAGAGCGGCGGGCGGCCGGTAGTGACGTTCGTCAGAGCCAGCCCTTGGCCTCCGCGGCGCGTGCCGCCTCGGCCCGGTTGCGGGCGCCGAGCTTGCCGATGGCCGACGACAGGTAGTTGCGTACGGTGCCGTCCGACAGGTAGAGACGGCGGGCGATGTCGGCGATCGTGCCGCCTTCGGTGGCGGCGCGCAGCACGTCGCGTTCCCGGCCGGTGAGGGGGTTGGCGCCTTCGGAGAGGCTGGCGGCGGCCAGCTTCCTGTCGAACACCCGCTCACCGGCGTGCACCCGGCGGATCGCGTCGGCCAGCTCCCCGGCCCTGGCGTCCTTGACCACGTAACCCGCGACGCCGGCGTCCATGGCGCGCCGCAGGTAACCGGGCCGCCCGAACGTCGTCAGGATGATCACCCGTACGCCGGTGAGCCCGGCCGCGACGGTGAGGCCGTCGCCGCCCGGCATCTCGATGTCGAGCAGGACGACGTCGGGCCGCGTCGCGGCGACCGCCGCCGTCACCTCGTCCCCGCGGCCCACCTGGCCGGCGACCTCGATGCCGGGCTCCAGGCCGAGCAACGCCGCCAGCGCCTCCCGTACGAGATGCTGGTCGTCGGCGAGCAGGACGCGGATCATGGGCTTCCTTTCGCAGGCGGCCGGGCCCGGGGAACGGCGTCTTCCCGGGGCGGGCGGGCCGGCAGAGGGACACGGGCATGCAGGCGGAAGCCGCCGTGCTCGGCCGGTCCGCCGTGCAGGGTGCCGCCCGCGAGCTCGACCCGTTCGGCGAGCCCGCGCAGCCCGGTGCCGCCGTCGCCGGGGGCGGAGCCGCGGCCGTCGTCGGTGACCTCGACGTACGCCTCGTCGCCGGCGGTCCCCAGCCCGATGCGGCACCGGCGGGCGCGGCTGTGCCGGACCACGTTCGTCGCGCCCTCCCGCACCACCCACGCCAGCACCGGCTCCACCTCCGCGGGGACCGGCTCGGCGGACACCTCCACGGGCACGCCGGCGGCGGCGAGCGCCCGCCGCGCCCCGTCGAGTTCGTCCGGCAGCGACAGCTCCCGGTAGCCGGCGATCGCGTCGCGCACGTCAGACAGCGCCTGACGGGACAGGTCCTCGACGTCCCCGATCTCCGCAGCCGCCCGTGAAGGGTCCGCCGTGAGGAGTTTGCCCGCGAGCTGGCTCTTCAACGTCATCACCGCCAGGCTGTGGCCGAGGATGTCGTGCATGTCGCGGGCGAAGCGCAGCCGCTCGTTGTCCACGGCCAGCCGCTCCACCTCGGCGTTCGCCCGGGACAGGGCACGGTTCGCGGCGGTCAGCGCGAGGAAGGCGCGCATCGCCCCGGCGAACACCGCCGCCTGCAGCGGGATCCACCAGCTGTCCGCGAGCGGCGCGCCCAGCAGCGGCAGCGCCAGCGCGACGCCTCCGACGGTCAGCGCGGCCCCGGCCGGCATGGCCCGCTCGGGCAGGGCTGCGGCCAGCGCCGTGATCAGGAAGAAGGAGGCGGCGAACACCCACAGCTCGCCCAGCGCCGGCGCCAGTCCGGCCGCGGCCGCGTACAGGAGGACGAGCGTGTACGGGGTCGCGTTCCCGTGCGGGCGGTCCAGGGCCGTCCACACGACCCGGAGGTAGAGCGCGGCGAAGCAGACCAGCCCCGCTGCCACGAGCGCCACCTCGGCGGCGGACGGCGAGCGGGACAGGAAGCCGGGGAGCGGCCATACCAGGACGGCGAGGTAGACGGAGGTCCAGAGCCGGCCCTTCATGCCGATCACCCTAACCGGGGGACTCCGGGCGCAGACCTGACGAATGTCATGGGCTGGGCGACTTGACCTCAACCCCGGTCGAAGTTCCACACTTGATCGCATGGACGAGGTAATCGACAGCCCGACGGGCTGGGTGGCCGAGCACATCCGCCGCTACGTGGAGACGGACGGAGAGAGCGGGCACCTGTTCCAGGGGCTGCCCACGCTGCTGCTCACGACCCGGGGCAGGAAGTCGGGGCAACTGCGCCGCACGGCGCTGATCTACGGGCAGGACGGCGACCGCTACCTGCTCGTCGCCTCCAACGGCGGCTCCGCGCAGCACCCCGCCTGGTATCTCAACCTGATCGCTGATCCGGATGTCACCGTGCAGGTGCGGGCCGACAGGTTCGCCGCCCGCGCCCGCACCGCCACCGAGCAGGAGAAGAAGGAGCTGTGGCCGGGCATGGCCACCGTGTTCCCGACGTACGACACGTACCAGTCCAGAACGGACCGGGACATCCCGCTGGTGATCCTGGAGCCGTCAGGCGGGGACGAGGCCCTGGACCTCGGCGAGAAGCTCGAAGGAGCGTAGCCAGGCCTCCCGGTCGGGGGCCGCCGACACCGTGATGAGCTCGTCGGCCCCGACATGCTCGGCGAACCGGCCCAGATACTCCTTGACCTCGCCGGGCGTGCCGACGGCCGAGTACTTGGTCATCTGGAGGATCTGCTGGCCAGCGGGCGACTCCAAAATCATGTCCGCCTCTTCGGCGGTGAACTCGCGCTCGCGGCCCAGCAGGAGGCTCACCCGGTTGCGCTTGGCGGCCAGGAACTGCTCCTCCGCCTTCTCCCTGGTGTCGGCGGTGATCACGTTCACGCCGGCGATCACGTACGGCTCGGCGAGCTGCGCGGACGGCTTGAACTCGCGCCGGTAGAGCGCGACCGCCTCCTCCAGCGCGGCGGGGGCGAAGTGCGAGGCGAACGCGTACGGCAGCCCGAGCATGGCCGCGAGCTGCGCGCCGAACAGCGAGGACCCGAGGATGTACAGCGGCACGTCGGTGCCCTTGCCCGGTGTCGCGTCCACGCCCGGGATGCGGGAGTCGCCGGTCAGGTAGCCCTGCAGCTCCAGCACGTCCTGCGGGAAGCTGTCCGCCGAGGAGGGCGTGCGGCGCAGCGCCCGCATGGTCTTCTGGTCGCTGCCGGGCGCCCGCCCGAGCCCCAGGTCGATCCGGCCGGGGTGCAGCGTGGCGAGCGTGCCGTACTGCTCGGCGATGGTCAGCGGGGAGTGGTTGGGCAGCATGACGCCGCCGGCGCCGAGACGGATGGTGCTCGTCCGCGCGGCCACGTGCGCGATCAGCACGCTGGTGGCCGAGGATGCGATCGAGGGCATGTTGTGGTGCTCGGCATACCAGATGCGCCGGTATCCCCACTGCTCGGCACGCCGCGCCAGCTCCACGCTGGCGGCGAAACTGTCGGCGGCGGTCTCTCCCTTGCCGATGTACGCGAGATCGAGAATGGAGAGAGGCAGGGGCATGGGACGTACCTTTCCTTGAGCGGGTACCAAAAGGTAACCGGTGCCCGGGTCCCATTATTTCCGGCACACCTCCTCCTGGCCTGGCCGTCTTCTCCCTGGACGCCGGGTAGCATCCGCCATGTGAACCGTCGCATCGTCGCCCTTATGGTCATCATCGGGATGGTCGGGATGAGTGGGCTCGCCGTGGTCGTCTCGGCCGTGCAGTCGGGCGGTGGGTGGTAAGTACCTGACGGGTCCAGCGTTTCGTGACACGATGTCGGTGACTTCGAGGAGTGTCCGATGTGTGACGATCCGCTGCTTCCCGAGACTGTCGCCCGCGCGCTGACCGATTACCGGGACCTCCGCGATCAGCACGGCGTGTGCTGGGGCGAGGAGCCGCTGTCGTACGTGGTCCAGGCATGGGCCACCGTCTTCCTCGACCGGAGCCACGACTACTGGGCCACCGGGATGCGGCAGCTCGCCGAGCGCCTGCCCGGGGCGTCCGAGGACGAGATCGACGACCGGATGGGCGAGGTGGACGTCGACCGGGTGGTCCGCGACGCGCTCGGCGGCGAAGTGCTCACCTCACTGCCCGCGCTGCGGCTCCGGCCCGGCGCGGTCACGCTGGAGGCCCGCGCGCGGGTGGTGCTCGGTGACGAGCCAGGCCGTACGTGGTTGCTGCTGGACTCGAGCCGGGACGAGCCGGTCACGGTGCTCGTGGACGGCGACGCGTACGAGATCCCGCCACGCGGAGCGAAGATCGTCGGCGTGCGGCGGGAGGTCGTCGCCGACGGGGCGCCGGTCGATCTGGCGCCGCTGACCAGGCGGGCGGAGGCGGCGGCGGTGCGGCTGCGCGCCGGGTTCCCGTGCCGGTGGAGCGTGACGTCGGCCGGCGGGCAGGGCTGGTATCCCGAAGGTGCCCCGCCCAAGGTCGACGGGCACGGCAGACCGTACTTCCACGGCGACGACCTGGTGGTGGCCGTGCCCGCCGAGCCGATCACGGTGACGGTCACCAGGGGCATGGAGTACGCCGAGTCCGAGGTCGCGCTGACCCCGGCCGCGGGCGGGGAGACGCTGGTCGAGCTGACCCCCGAGCGGCTGTACGACGCGGCGGCGCACGGCTGGTACGGCGGCGACATGCACGTCCACCTCAACTGGATGGGCGAGGAACCGGCCGCACCCGAGCTGGCCGCGGCCGCCCAGCACGGCGAGGACCTGCACGTGCTCAACCTGGTGGCCGGGAACGTGGCGAGCGCGCGGGTCTACGACCGGGAGGCGCTCGAACACTGGCTGGGCCGCGACCTGCCGTGGTCCGACGGGCGCCACCTGGCCAGGATCGGCGTGGAGTACCGCAACGACCTGGTCGGCCACGTCGGCGCCTTCGGGCTGCGCGGGCTGCCCGAGCGCTTCCACACGGGCTTCTCCGGCGACGCCGACTGGCCCCCGAACGCGGTCGCCTGCGAGGAACTGCACGAGATGGGCGCGGTGCTCGGCTACGGGCACCCGTTCCACCTGCCGGTCTCCGACACCGACCCGCCGGAGGCGGCGGTGGCGCGCGGGCGCAACTGCTCGGCCAGGGAGATCGTCGCCGACGCGGCGCTCGGCCTGATCGACACGCTGGACGTGCTCAACCATTCGTCGATCAGCGCCACGGCCGCGGTCTACCGGCGCCTGATCGGGGCCGGCAACCGGCTGACGGTGACCGCCGGCACCGACGCGGTGCTGTCGTTCTGCCACCGCGGCACCTCGTCGGGCCCGCCCGGGTGGGAGCGGGTGTACGCGCGGGTGGACGGCCCGCTCACCGCCGAGTCGTTCGCCGAGGCGATCCTCATGGGCCGCACGTTCGCCACCACCGGCCCGTGGCTCGACCTCACCGTGAACGGCCACGGCCCCGGCGACACGCTGGACCTGGCGCCAGGGGAGCACGTCGAGATCACCGTCACCTCGGTCGGGCCCGAGGTCGAGACCCTGGAGATCCGCACCGCCGACGGGGTGGTGGCCCAGGGGCCGCCCGGCCGCCTCACGGCCACGCTGACCGCGGGCGAGCCCACGTACGTGGTCGCGGTCGCCACGGGAGGGCCGCACCCGCGGGCCTTCCACGGAAGCGGCGCGTACGCGCACACGAGCCCGGTCTATCTGAACGTGGCGGGCACGCGCGTGGCGCGGCCCGAGGACGTGCGGTGGTGCCTGGACTGGCTGGACCGGCTGGAGGAGGTGCTGCGAGAGTCGGGCGTCTTCGCGACCAAGGACCAGTACGACGACCACGTGGCGCTCTACGACCGCGCGCGGCAGGTCTACCGGGCCAGGCTGGGCTAGGCCAGGCAGAGGTCCGCGCCGGCGGGGGCGGTGTCGTCGTCGAGACCCTCCAGGAGGACGGCGGCCAGGCTGCGGCGCTGGGCGGCCGTGAGGGTCATCGGCAGCACGATCGGCATCAGCTCGATGGCGCCGCCGGGCAGGTGACGGACATGGCAGGGGACTAGGGAGGAGGTGTGGAACACTCCCTCACTATGGCAGCCGCCACCGACAAGATCAGGCGGTTTTCCATGCCCACGCCGACAGCAAGGTCCTCGCAAGGCAGCGCGCTGCGCGCGAACCCGACTCGGGCCGCGCTCTGTGGGGGAGCCAAGCTCCCCCACACCCCCTTGCCAGGGGCTCCCGCCCCCGGACCCCGTGTGTGAGGCGGTTTCCGTTCAGAAGGGGGCGGACGGTTCGCCTCCGGACCTGGTGTGAGGCGGCCTCCGTCAAACAGGAAGGGGACGGCGCGATATCGACCCCCGCCCCCGGACCCCGTGTGTGAGGCGGTTTCCGTCAAAGCCGGGAGCGGACGGTTAGCCCCTGGACCTGGTGTGAGGCGGCCTCCGTCAAACAGGAAGGGGACGGCGCGATATCGACCCCCGCCCCCGGACCCCGTGTGTGAGGCCGTTCCCGTCGAGCAGGGAGCGGACTGTTCGCCCCTGGACCCTGCGTGTGAGGCGGTTTCCGTTCAGAAGGGGTGAGGATGGGGTCATGATCAATGAGAGCGGCATGCTTGACGTGGGTGACGGCAACCACGTGCATTGGGAGGTCCACGGCGCGCCCGGTGGGAAACCCGCCGTGGTGGTCCATGGCGGACCCGGGTCGGGGGCGAGTCCCGGCTGGCTGCGGTTCTTCGACCTGGAGAAGTACCGGGTCGTGCTGTTCGACCAGCGCGGCTGCGGAAGGAGCACGCCTGACGCGGCCGACCATGACACGGACCTGTCCGTGAACACCACCCACCATCTGATCGCCGACATGGAGCTGCTCCGCGAGCACCTGGGCATCGACCGGTGGATGCTGTTCGGCGGCTCGTGGGGGACCACGCTCGGCCTGGCCTACGCGATCCGCCACCCCGACAGGGTCAGCGAGATCGTCATGTCCGGCGTCGCCACCACCACCCGGTGGGAGGTGGAGTGGATCACCGAGGGCGTCGGCCACTACTTCCCCCGGGAATGGGAGCGGTTCCGCGACGGCGCCCCGGGTGGCGGGCGGCTCGTCGACGCCTACGCCCGGCTGCTCGCCGACCCCGACCCGGCCGTCCGGGAGAAGGCGGCCCGCGACTGGTGCGACTGGGAGGACTCCCACGTACGGGTGCGCGCCGACCAGGAGCCCGACCCGCGCTACGCCGACCCCCGGTTCCGGATGCGGTTCGCGCGGCTGGTCACCCACTACTGGAGCAACCACGCCTGGCTGGAGGACGGCGAGATCCTGGCCGGGGTGGAGAAGCTGGGCGACGTGCCCGGCGTCCTGGTACACGGCCGGATCGACCTGAGCAGCCCGCTGCGGACGGCGTGGGAGCTGTCGAGAGCGTGGCCGGGCTGCGAGCTGGTGATCGTCGAGGAGGCGGGCCACAGCGGCGGTCAGCCGGGCATGCGCGACGCCCTGAAGGCGGCGGTCGAGCGGTTCGCCCGATAAGGGCCGTTGACCGGGCGCGTCGCGCATCCGGCCGTCGGTAAGGACCCCACGACGATCCCGGGTGAACGGCGCGCGCCGCACATCCGGGTGGTCGTCGGCTACGCTGCACGGCGTGGCGCTCGCTGTTGACGTGGTGGTCCGATATCGCAAGGCCGTGACCTACGGCGTGCACGCCCTGCTCGCCGCGCTGGAGACCGCGGGGGTCGAGCACGGGCTGCGCCTCGGCACCACCGTCGAGGAGACGGCGGCGCAGATCGCCGCCAGCCGGGCCGACCGGGTGCTGGTCCTGTGGTCGTTCTACTCGCCCGACGCCGACGCGATGGCCGCCGAGTTGGCGGCGGTGCGGGCGCTGGCAGATCGGGACGGCGTCCTGCACATCGCGGGCGGCGTGCACGCCACCGCCGAGCCGCAGCAGGTCATCGACGCCGGATGGGACCTGGCCGGCGTCGGCGAGGGCGAGTCGACGATCGTCGCGCTCGTCGAGGCGTTGCGCGGCGGCGACCCGCTCACGGGCGTCCCCGGGCTCGCGCTCAGGGACGCCGACGGGGTCGCGCTGCGCACCCGCCCGGCGCCGCAGCTCCCGCTGGACGCGTTCCCGTCCTTCCCGGCCCGGCGCGGGCGGTTCGGGCCGATCGAGATCACCAGAGGGTGCCGTTACACCTGTCGCTTCTGCCAGACGCCCTTCATGTTCGGCGGCCAGTTCCGCCACCGATCGGTGGCGAGCGTGCGCGAACACGTGCGGGAGATGGCCGGGCACGGGCTGCGCGACGTCCGGTTCATCACGCCGACCTCGCTCTCGTACGGGTCGCCGGGGCCGGGCCCCGACCTGGACGCCGTGGAGGAGCTGCTGGCCGGGGTCAAGGAGGAGCTGCCGCCGCACGGCCGGGTGTTCTTCGGCAGCTTCCCCTCCGAGGTGCGGCCCGAGCACGTGACGCCCGAGGCCATGCGGCTGCTCAAGCGCTACGTCGCCAACGACAACCTGATCATCGGCGCTCAGTCGGGCTCCGACCGCGTGCTCGCGGCCTCGGGGCGCGGCCACGACACCTCACCCGTACGCGACGCGGTGCGGATCGCGGTGGAGCACGGCTTCCGGCCGAACGTCGACTTCATCTTCGGCATGCCGGGCGAGCAGGAGGACGACCAGGAGGCCTCGCTCAGGCTGGCCGCCGATCTGGCCGACCTGGGGGCGCGCATCCACACCCACACCTTCATGCCGCTGCCGGGCACTCCGTGGCGCGACGCCGAGCCCGCGTTCATCCCCCTGGCCACGGTGCGTGAGCTCGACCGGCTGGCTCAGCGCGGCGACGCCTACGGCCACTGGCGCAAGCAGGCCGAGCACGCCGCGAGACTGGCCGAGACCGCCAAGGCCTACCCGCGCCGGACCCGCCGGCGCCGGACGGGCTAGCGTTCGTCGTCGTCCTGGTCGTAGGCGGGCCCCTCGTCGTCGGGGAGCAGGTCGTCCAGGACGCGGTTCACCGCGTCGCCCAGCGGGCGGAACGCCTGGGTGAGCGCGTTGGCCAGCGGCCCGAAGATCTCGCTCACCTCGCGCAGCAGGTCGTCGCTCTTGTCCTCGGGCGGCGCCCAGCGCATGGCGTCGGCGCTCAGCGTCTCCCACTCGTCGACGACGCCGTCGATGGCGTCGAGCACGTGGTCTGGATCCCTCGGCATGACGTTCTCCAGGAGGGGAATCGGATTAACACCACGGTAACCCGTACCCGCCCGATCACGTCAGACCGGGATCGACACTCCGACGCCGCCGCGCGTGTGTGCGCCGAACCGTTCCTTGGCGGCGGCCAGGTCGAGCGGCAGGACGCGGGTCCTGGCGGAGAGCAGCTCGTCGTCGATCATGTCGGCCGGCACCAGCCAGGACACCTCGAACTCCAGCCCGTCAGGGTCGTGCGCGTAGAGCGCCTTGGTGGTGGCGTGGTCGGAGGCGCCCACCAGCGCGCCGAGCTCGCTCAGCTTGGCGGCGACGCGCTCCAGCTCGTCGAGCGTGTCGACCTCCCACGCCAGGTGGTAGAGCCCGACGGCGGTGCGCCCGGCGGGCGACGGCCCGGCCTGCGCGCCGATCTGGAACAGCCCCAGGTCGTGGTCGTTGGACGAGCCGGCCGCCTGGAGGAACGCGGCGCCGGGCATCTCCATGACCGGCTCGAAGCCGAGGGCCTCGCGGTAGAAGGCGACGCTGCGCTCGACGTCCCGAACGTAGAGGACCGCATGATTGAGCCGCTGGACGGGCATGATGATCTCCTTTGGCCGGATTCGTTCCCAAGTATATGAGAGTTCAAGTAAATTGTCAGATGTGACCCGATGGCTGGACGACGAAGAGCAGCGCACCTGGCGGAGCTTCATGGCGGCGACCCAGCTCGTGCATGAGGCGCTCGACCGGCAGTTGCAGCGCGACGCCGGGATGCCGCACGCGTACTACATGATCCTGGTGGCGCTGTCGGAGGCGCCGGGGCGCGCGCTGCGGATGAGCGAGCTGGCCGCGAAGGCGCAGAGCTCGCAGAGCCGGCTCTCGCACGCGGTGGCCCGGCTGGAGGAGCGCGGCTGGGTCCGCCGCGACCGCTGCCCCGAGGACCGGCGCGGCAACGTCGCCGTGCTCACCGACGCGGGCTTCGCGGCGCTGGAGTCCGCCGCGCCCGGTCACGTCGAGGAGGTGCGCCGCGTCCTGTTCGACGTGCTCACGCCCGAGCAGGCCGGCAGCCTGCATGAGATCTGCGCCACGGTACGGGACACGCTGAAGCGATAGCCGGAAACTGTCGGCGCCCCGTCGTACCGTGTCCCGGGTAGTCGTATGAGGAGACGGGGATGCACGACGAAGAGGCGCTGTTCCGCACGGTTCACGGCATCGCGGGCCGGTTCGCCGGCCAGCCGGTGCCCGTGGTGATCGACGCGCTGTTGCGGCAGTTGCCCCAGGCCCCCGGCTTCACCGGCGCCGACATCCGGCGCATCGCCGAGGAGATCAGCGTGGGCCGCGACCCGTCAGGCCTCTGACCCCACTCCGGCGGGCTCCTGCTCGCGCAGGCCCCACGGCGACCCGTACTCCTCCAGCAGGTCCAGGAACGGGCGCGGCGGGAACGCCTCGGGGCCGAGCACGCCCTCGCCCCGCCACGTGCCGCCGGCGACCAGTTCCAGCGCGGCGACCGGGTTGACGGCGGTCTGCCAGACCACGGCCTGCGAGCCGTACTCGCGCATCGACCACTGATTGTCGACCACGTGGTAGAGGTACACCTCGCGCGGCCGGCCGTCCTTGACGCCCTTCACCCAGGTGCCGGCGCAGGTCTTGCCGTGCATGCGGTCGCCCAGCTCGGCCGGGTCGGGCAGCACGGCGGCCACCACGTCGCGCGGCGAGACCCGGGCGGGGCCGCGGTCGGTCCGCACGGTGACCGGCCGGGTGCCGTCCAGGCCCAGCTCGTGCAGGGTCTTGAGCCTGGAGATGAAGTCCTCGCCGAGCCCGTACTTGAAGGTGACCCGCCCGGCGTCCACCCAGCGGGGGACCAGCAGCACCTCCTCGTGCTCGACGTTCACGCACTCGATCGGGCCGATGCCCTCGGGGAAGTCGAACACCTCCGGCTCGCTGAACGGCTCGGTGGTGAACCACCCCCGGTCGCGCTCGTAGACGAGCGGCGGGTTGAGGCACTCCTCGATCGTGGTCCAGATGGAGAACGACGGGGCGAACTCGTAGCCGTCGACGGTGAGGTTGCCGCCGTCGCGTACGCCGATCTCCTCGATCTCGTCGAACAGCTCGTCGGCGGCGTAGCGGGCGAACACGTCGGACAGCCCCGGCTCGACGCCCATGCCGACCAGCGCCAGCCGGCCGGCCCGCCGCCAGTCGCCGTCGCGGGCGAACTGCTCGTCGCCGAGCTTCACCCCGACCTGCTCGTACGGGTGCTCGGGGTGCGGCCTGGACATGGACATCGCCATGTCGAGATAGTGCGCCCCGCCCGCGAGCGCCGCCTCGAACAGCGGCATCACGAAGCGGGGGTCGGTGGCGTTGAGCAGGACGTCGCACCGGTGGCCGAGAAGCAGGCCGACGACCGCCGAGGTGTCGGAGGCGTCGACCGCGGCCGCGGTGAAGCGGGTCTCGCCGGGGCCGAGCGCGGCGACGGCCGCCTGAGCCCGGGAAATGTCGTAGTCGGCGACCACCATATGGTCGAAGAACTCGCGGCGGGTGGCGATGCGGGTGATGGCGGTGCCCACACCGCCGGCGCCCACAAGAAGAATACGCATGATCTCTCCTGGTTGCGGGGGGTGCCCTTCAAGGAAAGACGAGTACGCTCATCAACGTCAATGGTGTTGGCATAAGGAGAGGTATGCCGAAGCGCGTAGTGCCCGAGGCGGCACGACGGCGGCGCCGGCCCACCCGGCAGGGCCGGGTGCTCAGCCACGAGCTGATCATCGCCACCGCCCTGCGCATGCTCAAGGAGCACGGCGCGGCGGGCCTGACGGCCAGGCGGCTGGGGCTGGCGCTGGGCGCCGACGCCAGCACGATCTACCGCTACTTCCGGGGCATGGACGACCTGACCCTGGCCATCGCCGACGCGCTGTTCGCCGCGGCGCTGGAGAGCTGGCGCGCGACCGGCGACTGGCGGGCCGACCTGCGGGCGCTGGGGCTGAGCATCTACCGGGCCTACCTGTCGCACCCGCAGGCGGCCGTGCTCACCGCGAGCCGGGTGGCGGGCCGCCCGCACGAGGTGGCGGTGGACGAGACGATCCTCGGCATCCTGCGCACCGAGGGCTTCCCCGACCCCGACGCCGTGCGGGTCTACCACGCCTTCATCGACCAGAGCCTGGCCTTCGCCGTGCTCGACGCCGCCTCCCTGGCGCTGCCCGAGGCGGCACGGCAGGCCGACCAGGAGGTCTGGCGCGAGACCTACGCCCGCCTCCCGGCCGAGACCCACCCCCACATCGCCGCCACGGCGCCCCTCCTGGTGGCCAGGATGAACGACAGCGGCTACCCGGCGGCCCTGGACATGCTCCTCGACAGCGCGGCCCGGCAACTCAGGGATCGGTCAGGGTGAGGTAAGGGACGACGCCGGATGTCGCGGCGCCGTCCTCCCGGAAGACTCTCTGCCATGACCGGAGTCACCGAGGAACTGCCCGCCACCGAGGCCGATGCCGACGTGGAGGGGTCCCGGCCGCGCGGGGGCGTGGCGGGGCGGCCGGCGGGCGGACTCCCCGCCGGTTCCCGGGCCTACCCGCTCGTCGCGCTCGCCGCGATCGTGTCCGGCGTGGCCGGGATCGGGTTCGCGCAACTCGACTCCGATCTGAACCCGCTGCACGTGACCGTGAGCGAGTACGCCGTGGCCGACCGCGGGGGCGTTACGGAGGTCGCGATGGCGGTGGTGGCCCTGGGCTCGCTGGCGCTGCTGGCGGGGTTGCGGTCTGTGGGGGCTCCGGTGAGGGGGATGCCGGAGAGGCTGCTCCTGGTGTGGTCGGGCGCGCTGCTGGTGGCGGCGGCCGTCCCGACCACACCGTTCGGCGCCGACCCGACGTTCGCCGCGCAGGTTCACCAGTACGTGTCGATCGCGGCGTTCGTCAGCCTGCCGGCGGCGGGGGCGCTGCTGGTGCCCAGGCTGGCCCGCGACCCCGTGTGGCGGCCGGTGGCCAGGGTCGTCGAGTGGCTGGCCCTGGCGGGCGGGCTCGGGGTGCTGGCGATCACGTACGTGGCGCTGCCCGGGGAGCGGGTCATGATCGGGTTGGTGGAGCGGGCGCTGCTGGGCGCGGAGGTGGCGTTGCTGGCCGTGCTGGCAGCATGGTTGGTGCGCGTGGTCTGGGTCAGTACCACAGTCAAAATCACGACATATCACAGATTTATCGCTAGTTGATCTTATCTCGGCCTCGATGAGTGCTATTCTCTCCCGCGATCTTCTAACCGGGAGCAGGTGTCATGGCATCGGGCAGATCCATCCGATTCAAGATCTCGACGCTGCTCGTCATCCCGCTGGTCTCCCTGGTCGCGCTCTGGGGATTCGCCGCGAGCACGACGTCGAGGGAGGCGCTGAACCTCCTCAAGGTCGAGACCTTCTGGACCGGGATCATCGATCACGCCGACTTCCTCGTGGTCAACCTCCAGGCCGAGCGCCTGGCCTCCGCCGAGCTGCTGTCCGGCGCTCCCGTCAACGCCAAGAAGCTGGCCGACGCCCGTGCCACGGTGGACCGGGTCAGGAAGAACCTGACCGACGGCGCGCTGTCCGAGGACACCCAGGCGGCGCTCGACGACGACATGAAGACGCAGCTCGCCGACGTCTTCAAGGCCGTCGACCGGCTGACGGAGATCAGGAGCAAGGTCGACAGCCGGACGCTGACCCCGCACGCCCTGATCACCGAGTACGCCACCATCCCGGACGCCATCGACCGCCTGTACGCGGCCTTCACCGTCAGCACCGACGTCGAGCTGTCCCGGCAGTCGCAGGCCCTGATCATGGCCGCGCAGGTGCGCGAGCTCCTCAGCCGCGAGCACGCCCTGATCGTCGCGGGCAACGCCGTCCCCGGCGGCGACGGGTGGACGATGGCCGAGATCCACCTGCTGGCCGGCATCGACGGCGCGCGCACGTACCTCTTCCCCAAGGTCATGGCCAACCTGGACCCCGAGATGCGGGCCCCGCTGGAGAGGATGGCCGCCACCGGGAACTACGGCTCCGTGGAGCGGCTGCTGCACTCGTACGTCTCCGGCCAGCCGGTGGACCTGCAGGTGTGGCGGGGTCAGGTCGAGCCGGTGCTGGAGGAGTACACCCAGGGCCTCTACACGGCCGGTGACATCCTGCTGGCCCGGATGGAGCCCGCCGGCATGGTCATCATCGTGCGCGCCGCCGTCGCGGGCGCGCTCGGGCTCATCGCGGTCGTCTTCTCCGTCGTCGTCTCCGTACGGGTCGGCCGGCGGCTCTCGCGCGAGCTGGCGGCGCTGCGCGGCTCCGCGCAGGAGCTGGCCGAGGTGCGCCTGCCCGGCGTGGTCGCCAAGCTGCGCCGCGGCGAGCCGGTGGACCAGGCCGCCGAGGTTCCGCCGATCGAGGTGGAGGCGGGCGCCACCAGCGAGGTGACCGACCTGGCGGCCTCGTTCGACAGCGTCCGGCACACCGCGGTCGACGCCGCGCTGGAGCAGGCCAGGCTGCGCGAGGGCGTGGCCGAGGCGCTGCGCAACCTGGCCAGGCGCAGCCAGTCGCTGGTCCAGCGCCAGCTCAAGCTGCTGGACGAGATGCAGCGGCAGACCGAGGAGCCGGAGGCGCTGGAGAGCCTGTTCAAGCTCGACCACCTGACGACCCGCATGCGCCGGCACGCCGAGGGCCTGGTGCTGCTGTCCGGCGGCGCGGCCGGCCGGCGCTGGCGCGGCGTCATCGGCGTCGAGGACATGCTGAACGGGGCCGCGGGCCAGGTCGAGGAGTACACCCGGGTGCGCGTCTACCCGATGCCGGAGTGCGGCATCCCGGGTGAGGCGGTGGCCGACCTCATGCACCTGTTCGCCGAGCTGATCGAGAACGCGGCCACCTTCTCCGCGCCAGGCAGCGAGGTGTCGGTCCGCGGCGAGCTGGTCGGCAAGGGCTTCGCGGTCGAGGTCGAGGACCGCGGGCTGGGCATGACGGACGAGGCCAGGGAGGCCGTCAACCGGCGGCTGGCCAGCCCGCCCGAGTTCGACCCTGCGCGGACCGAGCAGCTCGGCTTCGCGGTGGTCGGCATGCTGGCGGCCAGGCACGGGGTGAGCGTCACGCTCAAGCCCTCGCCGTACGGGGGGACCACGGCGATCGTGCTGGTGCCCGTGCAGCTGGTCCAGCAGATGCCGTCGATCCGGACGCCGGAGCCGCCCGAGCTGGAGTCCGTCACGGTGTCGGTGGTCGGCAGGGAGAGCAGAGAGGGCAGGGAGGGCAGGGAGGGCACGGAGACGCAGAGCGCTCCGCAGGACAACCGGCCTCCCGCGGGCCCGGGGCCGAGCGAGCTGCCGCGCCGGGTCCGTACCGCCAAGCGCAACGCCGAGTCGTCGGGGGGATCAGGGCTGCCCCGCCGGGTCCGCCAGGCCAACCTGCCGGAGCGGCTCAAGCAGCAGAGCGCGCCGGTCGCGGAGGAGCCGCGGGAGCCGGCGCAGGAGCGCTCGCCCGAGGAGACCAGGGCCCTGCTCTCGTCTCTCCAGTCGGGCTGGCAGCGCGGACGTCAGGACAGTGACCAGGACGGGGGGACGCCATCGTGAGTCGCGAGCGTGAGTGGGTCGACGAGGAGGCCGGGCCTGTCGTGCGCCCGTACGCGGTGACCCGCGGACGCACCAGGCCCGCGGCCAAGGCGCTGTCCACCGTGCTCGACATGCTGGCCACCGTGTCGCTCACCGGGCAGCCCGCTCCGGCGAACGCGGAGCTGGGGGCCCAGCACCGGCGGCTGCTGAACTGCGTGGTCCAGCACGCCAGGCCGGTCGCCGAGATCGCGGGGGAGCTCGACCTGCCGGTGGCGGTGGTCAGGGTGCTGATCGGCGACCTGATCGACTACGGCCTGGTCGTGGTGAAGGCGCCGCGGTCGAAGGCCGCGACGCCTACGGAGAGCCTCCTGCGTGAAGTGATCAACGGGCTGCGCGCGCTCTAACCTGTCGTGGTCAGCGTGCGCAGCGAGTGCTCGACAAGGGTGATCATGACTTCCTTGGCCGAGTTGCGCCGCCGCACGTCGCACAGCATCACGGGGACGTCCGGGTCCAGGTCGAGCGCGATGCGCACGTCCTCCACGCTGTGCTGCTCGGCGTCGTCGAAGCAGTTGACGGCCACCACGAACGGCGTGCCGCGCTGCTCGAAGTAGTCGACGGAGGGGAAGCAGTCGGTCAGCCGCCGGGTGTCGGCGATCACGACCGCGCCCAGCGCGCCGTAGGACAGCTCGTCCCACATGAACCAGAACCGCTCCTGGCCGGGGGTGCCGAACAGGTAGACGACCAGGCCCTCGCGGATCGTGATGCGGCCGAAGTCCATCGCCACGGTCGTGGTGGTCTTGGCCTCGACGCCGTCGAGGTCGTCGACGCCGACCCCGCGGTCGGACAGCACCTCTTCCGTGCGCAGCGGCCTGATCTCACTGATCGACCCCACCAGGGTGGTCTTCCCCACGCCGAAGCCCCCGGCAATGAGGATCTTGAGCGCGACGGGGTCCTCAGAGAGCACGGAGTCCATTGATCACTTCCTTGAGAATGCCCTCACTCGGGCGCGATCCCGCCGCTGAGGGGGCCGACACCGAGATGAGGCCTTGGTCACGCAGGTCGCCCAGCAGCACCCGGACGACGCCGACAGGCAGATCGAGCTCGACGGCCACGTCGGCCACCGAGATCGGGTTGCGAGCCGCCCGGAGAATGAGCGACTGCTCGGGGGAGAGGCTGCCCGGAGCTTCCCCCACGGCGCGGACGGTCGCGACGAGGTCGAGATTGTCCCCCGACGACCTCGTACGACCTCGGATGAGGGCGTAGGGCCGCACGATCGGCCCCGCGTCCTCGTCCAACCACTGCGGGGTATCGCTCATGGCATGGCTCGCGGGTTGGTCGTGATGTGCTGGCCCACCCGCTTGACCAGCATCGCCATCTCGTAGGCGATGTGGCCCACGTCGACGTTGGCGTCGGCGAGCACCGCGAGGCACGTGCCCTGGCCCGCCGCCGTCACGAACAGGAACGCGGACTCCATCTCCACGATGGTCTGGCGTACGTCACCGCCGCCGAAATGGCGGCCGGTGCCCCGGGCCAGGCTCTGGAAACCGGCGGCCACGGCGGACAGATGCTCGGCGTCCTCGCGGGTCAGACCCTTGGAATAACCGACGGCCAGGCCGTCGGTCGACAGGATGACCGCTTGCCTGACCGCGCCCACCCTGGTCGTCAGGTCGTCAAGGAGCCAGTTCAGCTCACCGGTGTTGGTCGTCGGCACACTCATGCCTCCCCCTCCTCATCAGCTTCTTCTCGGGCGCGCTGGGTTCCCCGCTGGAACGCGGAGAACAGGTCGCGTACCTCGTCGGGAGAGCGTTCGTTCTTCCGCTCGGGCTCCGGCTCGGGCGGCTGGCCGTCCTTGAGCCGGGATGACAATGTGGCCTGCCGGACCCGCCTTGGCAAGCCCGCGTGCGTGCCGCTGACCACCGCCAGGGCCTTCTTCCTGGTCCGGCCCGGCAGCGAGGGCAGCCCGTCGTTCTTGGCGGGGGGCAGTTCCTGCTGGTCGGTGACGAGCCTGTCCGGCACGAACACGATGGCGGTGGTGCCGCCGAACGGTGATCGCCTCAGCAGCACCTTGATGGCGTGCCGCTGGGCCAGCTTGGCGACCACGAACAGGCCGAGCCTGTCGCTGTCGGCCAGGTCGAACTCCGGAGGTTCCGTCAGGACGCGGTTGTAGGCGTCGTACTCCTCCGGCTGCAGCCCGAGCCCGCGATCCTCCACCTCGACCGAGTAGCCGTTGCTGACCCGGTCGCCGCGGACGTGGACCGTGGTGTCGGGCGGTGAGTAGATCGTGGCGTTCTCCACCAGCTCGGCGATCAGGTGGGTGAGGTCGGCCGCGGCCGAGCCGTCCACCGCGCTGCCGTGCATGCCGGCCACGTCGACCCGGGTGTAGTCCTCCACCTCGGCGATGGCCGCCCGGACGACGTCGATCACCGGCACCGGCTTGCGCCAGGCCCGTCCGGGGGCGGAGCCCGAGAGGATGATCAGGCTCTCCGCGTGCCGCCGCATGCGGGTGGTCAGGTGGTCGAGCCGGAAGAGCTCCTCCAACTGGTCCGGGTCGTGGGTGCGCCGCTGCATGCCGTCGAGCACCGACAGCTGGCGGTGCAGCAGGCCCTGCTTACGCCGGGCCAGGTTCAGGAAGACCTGGCCGAGCCCGCGGCGCAGCGCGGCCTGGCCGACGGCGGCGCGCACCGCGGTGGCCTGGACCGCGCCGAACGCGCCGGCCACGTCGCTGATCTCGGCCGAGCCGCTGACCTGGATCGGTCTGGCCGCCTGGGCGACGTCGACCTCCTCGCCCCTGCTGAGCCGCCTGACCAGGTCGGGCAGGCGCTGCTCGGACAGCTCGACGGCGGCCGAGCGCAGCCCGGCCAGCTCGGCGCCGAGCCGGCGGCCGAAACGCACCGAGATGATGATCGAGGCCAGCACGGCGACCAGGCCGACGCCGCCGGCGACGCCGATCTGGACCCTGGTGGCGGTGACCGCGCCGGCGGCCCTGCCGCCCAGCTCCTCGGCCGCCAGGCCGTTGATCCTCTCCAGCTCGGTGATCACCTTGCCGGTGTTGTCGTTCCAGCTCCCGCCGTCGGGCGGCGGCGCGCCGGACCTGATGACCCGGGCCTCCATGGTGGCGAAGGTCAGGAAGGTCTGGCTCTTGAAGAGCTCCTCGTACGGCTGGCGCAGCTCGACGTCGAGACCCGCGAGGCCGCGCGCGTGCAGGAACTTCCTGGAGGAGGCGTACTCGGTGAAGGCGGCCGCCTCGGGCTCGATCAGCCGGCCGTCGAGCTGGGCGGCCCGGACGAGGGCGTGCTCCCTGAGCAGGAACTCGTGCGCGTTGCTCATCGTCTGCAGCGCGGTGACCTGCTGGTAGATGGTCAGCTCGGGGGCGGGGGCGAGGTGGTCGTAGAACCGGAACATGGCGTCGAGCAGCCGGTTGTACTCGTTGAGTCCGAGCATCCTGGTGCTGAAGCCGCCGTCGATGCCCGAGCGGATGGCGTGCAGCCGCGACAGCTCGGCCTGCACGGTGTTGAGCGGCGCGCGCATGTCGTCGGCGAGGTCGTCCTCGGCCCGTATGACGGCTTCGCGGAAGGCGTCGACCGCGGTGTCGGTGCGGGCGCGCTGCTCGCCGAGCTCGGCGCTGGGCTCACCGTCCGTGAGCTTGAGAAGTGAGCGCTCCCGCTCGGCCTGGAGCTCGACGCCCAGCTCAGTGGAGGTGACGCCGACCGTCTGGTGAAGGGAGTCGCCGCGCAGCAACGACCATCCGTCGCTCACAGTGAGGTTGAGCACGAAGCCCCAGAGCGCGCTCAAGGACAGGAGGGGTAACAGCAGCAATATAAAGATCTTGAACCGAATTGACCGGTTTTGCGAGCCCATGTCCCAACCTCGGAGTCGAGGGCATTTCCACAACTTCTGTGTAAATACACCTCCGGAAGATCGCACAGGAGACTAGCACCGATTAAGCACCCGCCGCAGTGGGAGGAACAGGGATGTTTTCTGCGATTACCGAAGCGGACCCCAGGAAGGTACCGAGTAGGACACGAGGGTATTACCTCTCCGTCTCACCCTGAGAGCTCCCCGACGGCCCGATGGGCGGCGGTGACGGCGGCGTCCGCCCTGGCAGAGGGAGCCGCGTCCGATCCGGCCAGCCCGATCCGGCCGAACCGCCTGCGCGCCGCCTCGGCCGGCGACGGCCCGTCGGGATGGAACCCGTGCCACGGACGGCAGTATTCGGGCGAGTAGCCATGACCCCACCGGTAGACTGCCACCGCCTCGACGTCCCTGCCCGGATCGAACCCGCCGGCGCCGAGCAGCCGCGCGAGCTGGTCGCGCGCCCCGAACTCCAGCATCGCGTACGGGGTGCGCAGCAGCGCCTGCCGCCCGGCGGCCGCCCCCTCGGCGGGACCCAGCTCCGAACGGGAGGGCGCGGCCACCAGCCGCGCCGTGACGCCGTCGCCGGAGTCGTGGGTCAGCTCGCTCATGCACCAGTACGCGCCGGTCCAGCGGGTGCGCGAGACGCCGAGCCGCCGCCAGGCGTCCGCGCTGCGCAGCCGCACCACGGCCTCCACCAGCGGCGTCTTCACCGCCGCGCGGAGCGCCGTGCGCTGCGCGCCCGGCAGGTCGGGGACGAGGTACGGGACGACGGAGTGCCAGCAGGCGAGGATCACCGCCCCGGCGCCGACGGACCTGACCTCGTGGCCGTCGAAGTAGCCGACGGTGGCGGTGGTCGCGGTCTCGGGCGGGCCGTCGTTGCGCACGGACACGACGGGGCTCGACAGCCGGAACCTGGCCCTGCCGCCCATCGCGTCCAGCATCGCCCGGACGAGCCCGTGCACCCCGCCGGGCAGGTGCGCCACCCGGCCGGTCACTCCCCACTCCTTGGCGATCGTGGGCGCGCTGAACCGCGACGGCTTGCCCTCGTCCAGCCCGAGCCCGCCGAACCCCGGGTAGCCGAGCCCCCAGGCGTCCACCGCGCCCAGGACACGCGTGTCGTACCCCCAGGAGGCGCTGGGCAGGGTCCGGTGGAACCGCTCGGCGTCCGGGTGCACCCGCAGCGAGTCCAGCAGGTAGCGGGAGTAGGTGAGGTCGGCCAGGCGCTCCTGCTTGGCCTCCGGCCCGAGCCCGGGGAACGGGTCGGGCGGGTCGGTGTGCAGGCGGATCAGGTCCTGCCTGGCGGCGTCGGCGACGGGCAGGCGGCCGATCCACCCGGCGGCGCTCGCGCCGGTGGACACCAGCGTCTCGACGGGGAACGTCTCGCGGTCGCACATCACGCTGTCGTCGGCGCCGCACTCCTGGCAGGGGGCGGCCACGACGCCCAGCCGGTCGAGCAGCTCGCGGAACTCCGGCGTCCAGGACACGGGCGCCGCCACCGAACCCGAGCCGGGACGCTGGGCGTGGCCGCCGATCGTGTCGTGGTTGTCCAGGATCAGTACGCGCGCCCCGGGATGGCGGCGCAGCCACTCGTGGGCGGCGCTCACCCCGCTCAGCCCGGCCCCCACCACCACGAGGTCGTAGGCCTCCCCCGTCGGCACGGGCGGGTCCGCCTGCTGCCAGAACCGGCCGTCGCGCAGCGCGTGGAGCACGCCGAGCGCCTGGGAGGTGTTGCCGCGGAACGCCGGCGCCGCCGGGGCCGACGAGGCGGCATAGGCCGTTCCGGCTCCTCCCGAGGCGCCCAGGGCCGCGGCGCCCGCCGTCACGGCCACCCCGTCGAAGAAGTCGCGGCGCGAGATGGCGCGCCCCATGCCCAGTTCGCGTCCCGCCGCCGAACGGCCGATGTCCCCCATGGGGCCGATCATCGGGACTCGTCGGAAAAGGCCAATGGCGCCGCGCTGCGGGTGGCTGAGTCTTTGCGCTACTTGTGACGGTGAATGCCGTTGGGTAAATGCCGTCCGATTCGCCGATCGCGGGCCGTAGTCGCTGCTAGAAGGTGGGTTGGGCGGTCTTGTCGAATGCGTTGAATCCGGTGGATAGCGCCGTTGCCAGTTCGCGCGGCCCGCGTTTCCTTTAGCGTCTACCCGATGCCGTTGAAGTGAAATGGAGAACTCATGCTTAAGGCATTTTCCGCCGCATTTCTAAGCATGACGGTCATAGCGGGCTGCTCTTCGGAGAAGGCCGCGGCGCCCGCCGCGTCCACCCCGCCGCCCGCGTCCGCCCCGAAGCCCGCCGAGGCGGCCAAGCTCCGCGCCGCGCTGCTGCCGGCGCCCAAGGGCATGCAGGTCGCGTACGGCCCGGAGGTCGGCACCTACAGCACGCTCCGGTCCACCAGACAGGGCCTGGAGTCGGTCCGCCAGGCCAAGCTGGACCACCCCGAGTGCGCGGGCGCGGCCCTGCTCGACGTGGCCCAGCCGGAGGTCGCCAAGGCCCCGGCCGCCGTCGTCGGGTTCGCCTCGCCGAAGGGGTCGATCACCCAGGCCGTGGTCTCGCTGCCCGCCGGGGTGTTCCCCGGCCCGCTGCCCAGCGAGTGCGACGCGTACCACGCCCACGTGCGCGGCATCGACGTGGTCTACCGCACCCGCGACCTGAAGATGCCGAAGCAGGGCGACGAGTCGCGCGCCTACCTCACCACCGCGTCGGGCGGCGACCGGCAGGCCCAGATCGGCACGGTCACGATCAGGCGCGGCACCCTCGTCATGAGCCTCATGGTCGTCGGCCGCGAGGTGAAACGAGCCGGCCTGATGGAGCTCGGCAAGCTCGCCGACCAGAACCTCTCGCGGGCCGCCGTCTGAGCCGCGGAGACCCAGCCGCCGCCTACGCGCGCGCGGAGGCCGCCGTCCGCCGGCAGATCTGCTCGGTCGCCTCCTCCAGGGTCCGCGCGGCGGCGGCGCCCTCCCGCTCAACGCCGTGGCGGCGCACCAGCCAGTCGGCGGTGTTGTACGTCAGCCGCACGGCGTCCCCGTCCTGCCACACGAGGATCTTGGACGGCAGGTCGATGGCCGCGGTGCGGCGTTCCGCGATCAGATCGGTGCCGACGGTGGGCTCGCCGAAGAGCACCAGCGTGGTCGGAGGCAGCTCCCTGCCGGCCCGCACCGCGTTCTCCGTGTGGTCCACCCGCGCGAACACGTGGTAGCCGGCCGCGGTCACCGCCGCGCACACGTCGTCGACCGTCTTGTCGAACGCCTCGTGACCGCTGATCGTCACCAGGCCGCAATCGTCCCTCATCGCGCCACCATAGGCACGGCTCCCCGCCGGGTGCACGGCACGGCGCCCGCAACACGCCGTCAGATCAGCACGTGGTCGTCGGGACGGCCGACGAAGGAGAACTGGGCGTTCCTGGTCAGCTTGATGTGGTCGGCCTGCCAGGTGTGCATCGCCGAGTCGGCGCTGCGCCAGTAGACGAAGTTGAACCGGTCCGCCGAGTAGATCTTGACCCCGTCCTCCTTGAGGCGGCGGACCAGGTGGGTGTCCTCGCCCCGGGTCAGGTCGGGGAAGCGGTAGGTGCGGAACATGTCCGCCTTGCCGAGGAACGTCCCGCCTTGCACCAGGAACGAGTAGCGGTGCTCCAGGCCCGGCAGGCGCAGCATGGTGGTGTTGGAGCCCTCGAAGAACGAGTAGTGGGCGCCCTTGCCGACCAGCTCCGCCTCGGTGTAGTCGAAGGCGCGCTGCAGGTCCGACAGGTAGTGCTCGCCGTAGAGGTTGTCGTCGTCCATCTTGGCGATCAGCTCGCCCTCGGCGGCGTCGATGCCCAGGTTCATGCAGGCGCCCAGCGACAGCCCAGGGTCGGCCGGGAGCACGGTCACGTCCGTGATGCCCGCCATGCGAGCCTTGTCGGCCACCACGACCGGGTCGATGTCCAGGCCGTGCAGCACCATGACCAGCTGCACCGGCCGGTGGATCTGCTTGGCCACCGACGAGATCGCGTGCTCGATCTGGGCGGCGCGGTTGGTCGGCAGCACCACCGAGATCGACCGTGACCGCGGCGTCGCCGGGCGGCCGAGCAGCTGGAGTATCTGGTCCACGCGATGGGTGAACAGGTGCTTGTCGAACACCTCGCGCATCGCCAGATGCCCCTGCCGGGCGCGCAGCTCAGGGCTGTTGATCAGGTGCAGCACCTGGTTGTACGACTCGATCGGCTCGCGGGCGATCGGGATCAGGTCGCCGAACGTCTCCTCGACGGCCCGCGACCAGCCCGACACCACCGGGGTGGCGCAGGCCGACAGCTCGAACACGCGGCGGGCGCACATGGTCGGCGAGTCGAGCACCGAGTTGACGTTCAGGAAGACCTTGTACATCCGGTACGCGGCGAGCATCTGGTCGTAGGGCAGCTCGCCCACGATGTGCGGGCGGTACTTCTCCGGCCAGGCGTACTTCTCGTCCACCTCGCCGTTGCGGGCGAAGATGTGCAGGCCCAGCTCGCGCACCGGGTCCAGCACGGTCTCCATCTGCTCGCGGCGCTCGGGGTGCTTGTCGCGGAAGTACATGCCGGCGAAGACCACGTCGTGCAGCCGGCCCTCCCGCTGCTGGACCGGGTTGTGCACGCGCGGCTGGGCGGCGAACTGGAGCACGTCCACCCGGTCGTGGCCCAGAATTTCGCGATATTTCGGCAACATGTCACCGTCGCAGGTGAACACGTAGTCGAACAGCTTGGCCGTGTCGATGAAGAAGTCGAAGTTCGGCGGGTCCTCCTTGTTCCAGAAGACCGTCGGGATGCCCGCCGCCCTGCACCAGGAGACCAGGTCGCGCAGCGGCTCCTTGGGCGCGTTGGTGCCGGTCATCTGGTAGCGCCAGCGGCCCTGGTTGCCGTGCCAGGCCGACTCGCAGAACAGCAGGTCGGGCCGCTTCTCCGCGAAGATCTCCGGCCAGTCCTTGAGCCCGAACTCGATCTGGTCCCACTCGTAGCGGAAGGCCATCCTGGAGAAGTCGTCCAGGATGACCGCCACCTTCAGGTCGGGACGGTTCACCGGCCCCGCCGGCCACTTGACCGCCGGCACCTTGACCTCGGGCGCCCTGTGGTTCGCGAGCTCGATGGCCTCGTTGACCGGCATCGGCGCCTTCGGCGCGCGGTCCCTGGACCTGACGGCCTCCAGCATCTTGCCGGGGCTCCTGGACCCGATGGCCTCGCCCAGCTTGAAGGTCCGCTTGGCCTGGGTGGCCTCCAGCTTCCAGGCGGCGTAGGCGGCCTTGGCCTCCGCGATCTCCAGCCGGCGGCGCAGCTCCCTGATCTCCGCCTCGTGGCGCTCGACGACCTTGCGCTCCTCGGGCAGCCAGTTCACCGGTCCGAGGCGCTGGAACGTGGGCTCTTCAGGGGTTTCGGCCATGGGGCATCGCCTAACGCTGGTGCGGGGTATGTCATAGTACGGCGAGATCCGTACGAAAAGTGGGGTTACTCGGAACGCGCCCCCTGGGCGGCGGGGGAGAGGTTGTCCCCCTTCAGCCACGCGGAGATCACCCGGGCGATGCGCGGCCCGGCGGCGCCGTCCCACAGCGGGGGCAGCTCACCGGAGGGCGTGACCGCCCCGTCGGCCAGCGCCTTCTCCGCCGCCGCGGGCAGCAGGGCGGGCGTGACCAGCCGGTTCGTGCCGTGGGTGATCGTGACCGGGCGCTCGGTGTTGGGCCGCACGGTCAGGCAGGGCACGCCCAGCATGGTGGTCTCCTCCTGCACGCCCCCGGAGTCGGTGACGACCAGCGCGGCGCCCCGGACGAGTGAGAGGAAGTCCACATAGCCCAGCGGGTCGACCACGCGCACCGAGGGGCCGTCGACCAGCCCGGCCTCGGCCAGGCGGGTGCGGCCACGCGGGTGGATCGGCACCACGAGCGGGATCTGGCGGGCCACGTCGAGCACCGCCGAGACCAGCTCGCGCGCCGCCTCCCGGGTGTCCACGTTGGCCGGGCGGTGCAGCGTCGCGACCGCGTACCGCTCCGGCAGGCCCAGCCGCTCCACCACCGGGGCCGGGTCGAGCGACGGCAGCGCGGAGAACAGGCTGTCGATCATCGGGTTGCCCACCAGGTGCACCTTGGAGGCGGGCACGCCCTCGGCCGCCAGGTGGGAGAGCGCGTCGGGCGAGGTGGCGAAGAGCAGGTCGGACAGCGAGTCGGTGACGACCCGGTTGACCTCCTCCGGCATGGACCGGTCGAACGAGCGCAGCCCGGCCTCCACGTGCGCGGTCTTGATGCCGAGCTTGGCGCAGACGAGGATCGCGGCCAGCGTCGAGTTCACGTCGCCGTAGACGACCACCAGGTCCGGGTCGTGCTCCTGGAAGGTGTCCTCCAGGCCGACGAGCAGGGCCGCCGTCTGCCTGGCGTGGCTGCCGGAGCCCACCCCCAGGTTCGCCACCGGGTCGGGCAGGCCGAGGTCCGCGAAGAACACGTCCGACATCAGCGCGTCGTAGTGCTGGCCGGTGTGGATGATGCCCTGCCGCACGCCGAGTTCGCCGAGCGCGCGCACCACCGGGGCCGCCTTCACGAAGTTGGGCCGGGCTCCCAGAACGTGCAGCACCAGGACGTTGTCCCCCATGACCTCGCCTTTCATAGCGGAAGGGAAAAAACGCTGCCTATGGTACGGTCACCGCGTGGCATCCGACGCCAGTCCTCAAGACTCCTCGAAAAGTTCCGC
This sequence comes from Nonomuraea sp. NPDC050478, assembly GCF_044458265.1. Taxonomy (NCBI): domain Bacteria; kingdom Bacillati; phylum Actinomycetota; class Actinomycetes; order Streptosporangiales; family Streptosporangiaceae; genus Nonomuraea; species Nonomuraea sp. NPDC050478. The sequence goes on from NZ_JBITHT010000001.1 coordinate 1,340,840, forward strand.
TGGGGTGTCCGCGAAGTCCGCCCGTGCCGGCGTCGGTGGGCTTCTGAAGGGCTTCATCCAGCATCCGATCATCGTCTCCCGCGTGGTCGTGACCAAGGTCAGGGCCGACCCGGTCCGGGCCGCCCAGGCGGCCGCCGACGCGATGCCGCCGCGCCTGCGGCCCGTCATCGGCAAGGTGGCCTGGCCCGCCGCGCGCCGCGCCCGCCGCGTCGTACGCAAGCTGGGCATGCGCATGATCAGGGCGCCGTGGGACGAAGCCAAGGAACACTGGGACTCCGGCCGCGTCAGCATGGCCGCCGAGGTGCTCGAACCCTTCACCAAATACCCGTTCGTCAAGCGCAGGGCCGCCTACTACCGCGGCGAGCTGGAGGCGATCAGCCCCGACCCGATCCCGCCGGGCCCCAAGGTGGCCATCCTGGAGCGGGTCGCCGGCCGCGTGGTCCACCTGATCACGAACTCGCTCCCGTACACCCAGGCCGGCTACACGGTCAGGACCCACCGCATCGTCACCTCCCAGAAGGCCGCGGGGCTCGACCCGCACGTGGTCACCAGCTGGGGCTTCCCCATGCTCCAGGGCCACGCGGACGCGGCGCCGTACGAGGAGCTGGACGGCGTCCCCTACTACCGGATGCTGCCCGACGGGCGCGGCGAGGTGCCGTTCGAGATGCGCGGCCGCATGATCAAGGGCGCCGACGCGGTCACCAAGCTCGTCACCCAGCTCCGCCCGCAGGTGCTGCACGCCGCCACCGACCACCGCAACGGCTCGGTCGCGCACGCCGTGCGCGACCGCACGGGCACCCCGTTCGTGTACGAGGTACGCGGGTTCCTGGAGGAGACCTGGGCCTCGCGCGACCCGAAACGGGTGGGCAGCCAGCGTCACGTGCTCCAGCGCGAGCGCGAGGCGTTCCTGATGCGGGAGGCCGACGCGGTCGTCACGCTGGCCGAGACCATGGCCACCGAGATCGTCGAGCGCGGCGTCCCCCGCGAGAGGATCCACCTGGCGCCCAACGCGGTCGACGACTCGCTGCTCACCGCCCAGTACGACGGGGCCTCGTTCCGCCGCGAGATGGGCATCGAGGATCGCGAGATCGTGGTCGGCTCGGTCTCCAGCATCGTGGCGTACGAGGGCTTCGCCACCCTGCTGCGGGCCGCGGCGCTCCTGCGTGACCAGGGCAACCCGGTGCGGGTGCTCATCGTCGGCGACGGCGCCGAGCGCGAGAACCTGCTGGAGCTCGTGACCGAGCTGGGGCTGTCCGACGCGATCCTGCCCGGCCGGGTGGGGCCGGAGGAGGCCCTGCAGGCGCAGGACGCCATCGACATCTTCGTCTGCCCGCGCGAGGACCTGCGGGTGACCAGGCTCGTCACGCCGCTCAAGCCGGTCGAGGCGATGGCGCTGGGCAAGCCGGTCGTGCTGAGCGACCTGCCCGCTCTGTCGGAGCTGGTCGGCAGCGACGGCGCGGGCATGCTCGTGCCCGCCGGCGACCCGGGCGAGTTCGCCAAGGCGCTGGGCGCGCTCGCCGACGATCCCGCCAAGCGGGCCGAGATGGGCGAGGCGGGTCGTGCGGAAGTGGCCGCGAAGCGCACGTGGAGCCGCGTTGCCGAGACTTATCAAGCCCTGTACAGGAGCCTTGCGGAAAGATGACCTTCTCTTGGGCTGTCTGTTCTGACGGGTTCCGTCGCATTAGGCGTGAGCTAGGTGGACTTGAGATAACCTTTGCGACCATGAAGTGTTGTATCCGGCTCTCTAAGGCACAGCTGTGACAGAAATCGACTTGGCTGTCATCGGCCTCGGCTACGTCGGCATGCCCCTCGCCAAAGAGGCGGTGGCCGCCGGGCTGAAGGTCGTCGGCCTCGACGTCGACCCCCGCAAGGTCGACGCTCTGAAGGCCGGGCAGTCCTACATCGATGACCTGACCGACGCCGATCTCGACCACATGCTGGCCAACGGGTTCACCGCCACGCTGGACGAGACGGTCCTGGCCGAGTGCAGCACGATCGTCATCTGCGTGCCCACGCCGCTGGACGAGGACCACAGGCCCGACCTGTCCGCGGTCGAGGGCGCCAGCAAGACCGTGGCCCGCAACATGGGCAAGGACACGCTCGTCGTGCTCGAGTCGACGACCTGGCCGGGCACCACCGACGAGCTGGTCCGCCCGCTGCTCGAATCCTCGGGGCTGACCGCCGGCGTCGACTTCCACCTGGCCTTCTCGCCGGAGCGCATCGACCCGGGCAACCCCAAGTACGGCCTGCGCAACACCCCCAAGGTCGTCGGCGGCTACACGTCCGCCTGCCGCGACCGGGCCACCGCCTTCTACGGACGCTTCGTCGAGCAGGTCGTGCCGGTCAGCAGCACCCGCGAGGCGGAGATGGCCAAGCTGCTGGAGAACACCTACCGGCACGTCAACATCGCTCTCGTCAACGAGATGGCGATCTTCTGCGACGAGCTCGGCGTGGACCTCTGGGAGGCCATCGAGGCGGCCGCCACCAAGCCGTTCGGGTTCCACAAGTTCCTGCCCGGCCCCGGCGTCGGCGGCCACTGCATACCGGTCGATCCCTCGTACCTCTCTTACACGGTCCGCAAGCTCGGCTACCCGTTCAGGTTCGTCGAACTGGCCCAGGAGATCAACGAGCGGATGCCGTCCTACGTGGTGGCCCGTGTGCAACGTCTGCTCAACAGACACAAAAAGGCGGTGAACGGCGCCAGAGTCGTTATGCTCGGCGTCACCTACAAGCCGGACATCGCCGACGAACGCGAGACCCCGGCCCTGCCCGTGGCGCGTGCGCTGCTGGAGCTGGGCGCCGATCTCACGTTCGCCGACCCGCACGTCAAGGAGTGGTCAGTGGACGGCACGCCCGTGCGGCGTGAGGAAGATCTGGCCGAGGCCGTCGCCGATGCCGACGTGACGGTGCTGCTGCAACAGCACGCCGCGTTCGACCTGGGGATGGTCGAGGCGAAGGCCAGGCTCGTGCTCGACACCCGCGGTGTGCTCACCGAGGGTGAACGCGTCGAGCGGCTGTAGCGACCGGAGGCAACGCGCGTGCACGTGCTCGTCATGACGGTGGTGCATAACCCCGAGGACGCGAGGATCCTGCACCGGCAGATCCGCGCCCTGGTGGATGCCGGTCATGAGGTCACGTACGCCGCCTCCTACACCGCCCACGGAGTCGTTCCCCGTCCCTGGGTGACCGGCGTCGACCTGCCCAGAGCGGTGCAGCGTAAGCGGATCTCCGCCATGTGGGCCGCGCGCAGGCTGTTCAAGCGCATGCGCGACAAGGTCGACCTGGCCCTCATCCACGACCCCGAGCTGCTGTTCGCCGTCTGGGGGATGCGCAACCGGCCGCCGGTCGTGTGGGACGTGCACGAGGACACCCCGGCCACGCTCTCGCTCAAGCCGTGGCTGCCGTCTCTGCTGCGCCCGCCCGTACGGTTCCTCGCCCGGATGCTGGAGAGCATCGCCGAGCGCAACCTGCACCTGCTGCTGGCCGAGACCGCGTACGCGGGCCGGTTCAAGCACGCCCACCTGATCGTGCCCAACGAGACCTGGGTGCCCGACTCGGTCACCCCGCCGGGCGACGACCGGATCGTCTACCTGGGCTGGCTGTCCAGGGCCCGCGGCGTGTTCGAGGCGATCGAGGTGGCCCGGCTGCTCCAGCCGTACCGGGTGGCCGTCGAGCTGATCGGCTACGCCGACCCGCAGAGCCGTCTGGTGCTCAACAAGGCCGTGCACGACGGCGTGCTGGAGTGGCGCGACTTCATGCCGAACGACGAGGCGCTCAAGCGGCTCGACGGCGCGCTGGCCGGCCTGTCGCTGCTGCACGACGAGCCGAACTACCGCCACTCCATGCCCACCAAGATCATCGAGTACATGGCGCACGGCATCCCCGTCATCACCACCCCCTCACCCCGCGCCGTCGAGCTGGTCGACCGCTACGAGAGCGGCGTCGTGGTGCCCTGGGAGGACCCGAAGGCGGTGGCCCAGGCCGTGCTGACCCTCAGGGACGACGTGCGCGAGCGCCGCGCCCAGGGCGCGCGCGGCTACGCGGCCGCCCGCGCCAACCACCACTGGCCCAACTCGGCCAAGCGATTCGTCGCCCAGCTCGAAGCTTGGGCCGGGGTGAAGCGGCGGTAGGGTTCCCAACGTGCGCTGGCTCTTCGTTCTCCTGGGGGCAGCGATCCTGGCCGCGGTCGCGGCGGTGATCGTCGTCCTGCCTGTCGGCGACGACGAACCCCTCCAGTCCGCCACCCCGCAGGCCGAGGCCTCGCCGACGCGCGTCCAGCCGACGCCGATGGTCAGCGAGTTCACCGACCCCTGTGGAACGTTCGAGACCCAGGAGAAGGCGCCCTACGCCGTCACCGGCTACTGGATCACCCCCACGTCCAACCCGTGCACCTGGCGCAGCCAGCTCCAGGAGATCCACCGCGTCGGCGGCGACACGGTCATCAGAATCGGCTACGGCCTGCAGTTCCGCACCGTCGACCGCAAGGGACGCGTCAAGACCCGCGACGGCGAGGTCGACTCCCTCTACAAGGCGTGCGAGGAGGACGGCGTCACCTGCTACGAGTCCGCCGAGCGGGACCTGAAGGAGGCGCACCCCGACAACCGCATCGGGCGCGTGTACGTCTACCGCACCGACGAGTCGTTCGGCGACGGCCTGTTCAGGTGCCGGCCCATGGAACGCTCGATCGACGGCGGCAAGCGCACCTACTTCCGCCTCATCGCCCCGCCGGACGGCTCCGACGACCCGACCTGCGACTTCTCCAAGGGCTCCACGTACGATCTGATCCTCATCGCCGGCTCGCCGGAAGACAGCCTGACCAAGCTGCTCGACCTCGGCGACCAATTCGGCGTGCAGGTCTTCCCCGCGCTGCCGCTGGCGCCGCGCGACCCCGCCAGCCCGATCAGGGCCAACCGCAAGCACATCGGCACCCTCACCACGGTCACCCGCCGCATCCTTCAGGACTACGGCGCGCGCTTCGCCGAGCGGCAGTCGCTCGGCGGCGTCTATCAGCCGTTCGAGGTGCAGATGGCCGACACGCTGGCCGACAACCCCACCCTTGAGGTGTACGCCGACCAGCACCGCATCGTCCGCCAGGAGCTGCCGGGCAAGCCCATCCTGATCAGCCCCTACCTCGACGCCCGCAAGCGCGTCGCCTTCGGCCAGACCCCCGCGCAGGTCGCCGAGGGCTTCAAGGCGCTGGCGCGGACCGGCGTCGGCATCATCGCCCCGCAGGACAGCCGCGGCACCGGCAAGGTCGGCCTCTACTGGCCCGACGAGCGCGGCGACGAGGTGGACGAGCGGCTGCGCCCCGTCGTCGGCGAGACCACCTACAAGACCGCCTACCACGGGTCCACCCGCGACTACTACCGCGAGATGGCGGCGGCCCGCGAGGAGATGATCGAGGGCGGCCACGACGTGCAGCTCTGGGCCAACGTAGAAGCCTTCGAGCCGTCGGGCGACGAGCCCTGCGCGGCGCACGGCACCCGCGGCAAGACCGACAAGAAACGGCTCGACCAGGCCGTCGCCATGGCGGGCCGCTACGTCCAGAAGATCGTCTCCTACATGTGGAGCGACTTCATGACCTGCGGGTCGCCGTCGGTGGAGTCGGAGATCATGCGCGACTGGCAGCGGCCGATCGCGGTCGACGCCATCCGCCGCGCCCGTGCCCCCGAGGACGGGATGGAGGTGCGCGGCTACAACCTGAAGGACGGCACCGTCACCGTCGAGTGGTCGGGCGGCACGGCCGACCTGGTCGTCTCCGAGGTGGGCTGGCTGGACGAGGACCCTCTGGACGAGCTGCCCGAGCACATGCAGACGGCCTGGGTGCCCTTCGACTGGAGCCGGGTGCCGTCCGGGGAGTGGGTCCGCGTCAAGGTCAAGATTCCTTCCGGGCAGTCGACCAGCGAGCCTCTGCACGTCCGCATCGACACCTGACGGTCACCAGGTCGTGCGGCAGCGTGTAACGTGCCTGCATGGTCCCGCGCATTCCGGTCAGCGTCGACCTGGTCGTGCTCACGGTCCGTAACCACGCGCTCAGCGCGCTCACCTGGCGTCGCGACAACCCGCCCTTCCTGCGCCGCTGGTCGCTCTCCGGCGGGTTCATCCAGCTCGACGAGGACCTTCCGGCGGCCGCCCAGCGCATCCTGTCGGAGCGCGCCGGCCTCCCCGGCGCCCCCGTCCACCTGGAGCAGCTCCAGACCTACGGCTACCCTGACCGCGACCCCCGCCAGCGCGTGCTCAGCGTCGCCTACCTCGGCATCGCCCCCGACCTGCCGGCCTCGGAGAAGGCCCACATGAGCTGGCAGCCCGTCGAATCCCTCGCCGTCATGGCCTTCGACCACCGCCGCATCATGCTCGACGGGGTCGAGCGGGCCAGGGCCAAGCTCGAATACACCTCGCTGGGGGCCGCCTTCTGCCCGCCGGAGTTCACGGTGGCCGACCTGCGGAGGGTGTACGAGATCGTCTGGGGCCGCACGCTCGACCCGCGCAACTTCCACCGCAAGGTCACCAAGGCGGAGGGCTTCCTCGTGGAGACGGGCGCCACCACGACCCGCGACGGCGGCCGCCCCGCCAAGCTCTACCGCCGCGGCCCCGCCGAGCTCCTGCACCCCCCGATGCTCCGCTCGCTCAAGGAATGACCAGGGCCGGTGATGCCCTGGCGAGGGCTGGCCTATCGTATGGACATGCCTCGTTTCCGCCCGATCCTCGACACCATGCCGGCCTACAAGCCGGGCAAGGCCGTCATGACGCCCGACGGCCGGTCCTACAAGCTGTCGTCCAACGAGTCGCCCTACGAGCCGTTGCCGTCCGTCGTGGAGGCCATCGCCGAGGGGGCGCGGCTGATCCACCGCTATCCCGATCCGGGGGCGGTCAAGCTGACCGAGGCGATCGCGGAGCGGTTCGGGGTGCCGGCGGAGCACATCGCGCTGGGCGCGGGGTCCGTGACGGTGGCGCAGCAGCTGTTCGAGAGCGTCGGCGACCCGGGCGCCGAGGTGGTCTACGCGTGGCGGTCGTTCGAGGCCTATCCGCTCCTCGCCGACCTGGCCGGGGTGACGTCCGTACGGGTGCCGCTGGCCGGGGAGGACCACGACCTGGACGCCATGGCCGAGGCGATCAACGACCGGACGCGCATGGTGTTCGTGTGCAACCCGAACAACCCGACCGGCACCTCGATCCGCGAGCGTGAGCTGGTGGCGTTCCTGGACCGGGTGCCGGAGCACGTGCTGGTGGTGCTCGACGAGGCCTACCGTGAGTACGTCCGCGACGAGTCGGTGCCCGACGGCCTCACCCTCTACCGCGACCGGCCGAACGTCTGCGTGCTGCGCACGTTCTCCAAGGCGTACGGGCTCGCGGGGCTGCGCGTCGGCTACGTGGTCGGGCAGGAGCCGGTCGCGGCCGCCGTGCGCAAGACGATCATCCCGTTCGCGGTCAACCAACTCGCCCAGGTGGCGGCCATCGCGTCGCTGGCGGCGGAGGACGAGCTGCTCGAGCGGGTGGAGCGGGTGGTCAAGGAGCGCACCCGCGTCCGCGAGGCGCTCATCGCCCAGGGCTGGGAGGTGCCGCCGACGGAGGCCAACTTCGTCTGGCTGCGGCTGGGCGAGCGCACCATGGACTTCGCCGCGGCCTGCGCCGCCGAGGGCGTCGCGGTGCGGCCGTTCGCGGGGGAGGGCGCCCGGGTCTCCATCGGCGACCCGGAGGCCAACGACGCCTTCCTGACCGCCGCGGCCGCCTTCATGAAGGCGTAGACACCGCCGCGGCCGGCTCGGGGGCCTTCTTGGGGCGTCGCCGCTCCGTCGACACGACCAGGGCGACGCCCACCAGGATCACCAGCCCGCCCAGCAGGATCTGCACGGTCACCTGCTCCTGCAGCACCAGCACGCCAAGGATCACCGCCACGATCGGGTTCACGTACGCGTACGTCGACACCAGCGAGATCGGCGCGTTGCCCAGCAGCCACGTGTAGGCGGTGAACCCGACCAGCGAGCCGATCACGATCAGATACGCGAGCGCGGCCCAGGAACGGCCGGAGACGAGCGCGGGGTCGAGCCGCTCGCCCGCCACGGCGCCGACGGCGACCATGCCGAGGCCTCCGGCGACCATCTCGACGGTGCTGGCCGCGAACGTGTTGGCCGGCATCGCGATCCGTCCCGACAGGAACGAGCCGACGGACCAGGACGCGGAGGCGAGCAGGATGACCGCGATCCCGGTGGCGCTGCCGCTCGCCCCGCCGCCGCTGAGCGACACGGCCGCCACCCCGGCGAACCCGACCAGCACCCCGGCCAGCGTGAGCACCATCGGCCTGTCGCGTACCGCGATCCTGAACACGACCAGCCAGAGCGGCACGGACGCCACGAGCAGCGCGGCGAGGCCGCTGGAGATGTGCTGCTCGGCGACGGCCACCATGCCGTTGCCGCCCGTCAGCAGCAGGAGCCCGACCAGCGCCGCGCTGCCGAACTGGCGGCGCGTCATCCGGAAGACGGCGGGGCCCTTCCTGATCGCCAGGAACGCGCCCAGCAACAGCGCCGCGGAGAGGAAGCGCATGGCGCCGCTGAACATGGGCGGCATCGTCTCGATGACGATGGCGATGCCGAGGTAGGTGGAACCCCAGACCACGTAGACGATGCCCAGCGCCGTCCACACGGCGAGCGAGACCCGCCGGTCAGGTGTGTCAGCTGTCATGACTCATGACGATAGTCCTCGCCGCCGACAGAGCGCATGCGGGTATCAGACGTTGAGATGTGTGGACCCCCGGGCTTCGGCCCGGACGGGGTGATGGTCGGCGGGGCGCCCCCAGAACGGTTGGCGCCCCCGTCCGAATCCCATCGATCGGGGGCGACGAAATTCATACCCGTCTCTCCACGCCCCAACCGCGAATCAACCAGAAGTAGACAGTCCATGAACCGGTCCGCCGCCGGAGGGGGGAAGGAAGGGCGGCGGGCCCGGCCCATGGACGTCAGCGGGGCCCCAGCTTCTCCACGATGAGACGGTAGAGCTGGCGCGGCCGGCCCGGCTGCGGCGTGCGGTTGGGCGGCAACGGCCACGCGAGTCCCTCGTCAACCAGCGTGCGCAGCAGCCGCCGCGCCGTACGCGGCGTCACCCCCAGCATCTTGCCCGCGCCCTCCGCGTCCACCACGGTGTCGCCGCCCTCCAGCTTGGCGGCCAGCCGCGACAGCACCTCCACACCCTTGGGCTTGAGCGCGGCCGCGCCGGTCGGCGGCATCCGCGGGGCCGGGATGAGCGCCCGGCCCTCCCGGTCGACCGCGAACCCCTGCGCCTGCTTGCCCGCCTGCGTGCGCGCCAGCGCGGCCCGTGCGTGCGACTCGGCGTCGTGGGTGGTGCGACCCATGCCCACACCCACCTCGACCGCCAGCCCCAGCTCGTCGCGGATCCTGGCGGCGAACGGCAGCACCCTGAACCCGTCGGTGGCCGTCGCGACCGATCCTCTGGTGGCGGTCACCAGATAGCTGTGGTCGTCGATCGGCCAGACGGTGGCGTTGATCCGGTTGGCCTCCTGGACCAGCAGCCGGTGCAGCGACAGCCGCAGCTCGTCGCGCCAGTAGCGGGGCGCCGCCCGGCGCACCGGCTCACGCAGCGTCGGCACCTCCACCAGCACGACCGTGAGCTGTGACTCCTCCAGCCGGTGGTGCGCGCCGAGCAGCGCCGCGGTGTGCAGCGCCGTGCGGATGGCCGCCGACGTCGGCCTGATCCTGATGACCGGCACCCCCGCCGCCTGCAGGCGTTCGGCCACGGCGGGAAGGCACGTCAGCGCCCCCGTGGTCGTGCCCTGGCGGGACAGCCGCTCGTGGAAGGCGGCGATCGTGCCGGTGGCGCCCGGCTCGTCGCGGCTGTGCACGTCCGCCGCCGGGATGCCGAGGTCGGTGTACGCCTCCTCGACATCGGCCCGGCTGACCACGTCGACGCTCACCCGCTGCGGGTCGACCCGCGTGTCCAGCGCCGCCTTCGCCAGTGCCGCGATCAACGCCGCCCCGCCGACCTGCACGTACGTGGCGGGCATCGTCAGCACGCCGGAACGCCTTGCCAGGTCGTAGGGCACCGGGCTGGCGAACAGACAGGCGTCGACGCCGGGACCGAGCCGTGTCACCTTGTCGGGCGCTTCCTGCTCGTCGCGATAGGCGGCGGCCACCAGGCGGCAGGGAAGCGGCGCTGCGGCGTGACCCATCAACATGACCCGCTCCACCAGGTCATGAGGTCCGACCACGCCAATGGTGAGATCCGGTGTCATAGCGCCCGGGCGTGACACTCGGGAAGTTTCTTCCGCCCTCTCGACCAATGTTCGTCCCATCCTGCGATCCGTTGCAGTGCTCTCTTTTGGAACGATCGCTCGCGGGGGCCGTAATGTCACGCCCGACTTTTCCGGAAAGACGTTCTGGTTGACCGCCCGAGAAGATGTATCAGCAGCTCAACGGGGTTTTTCCAGCCGTTATCAACGCTCAGAAATCTCTCGTGTAATGTCCGCGCCGAGAGCTCGCATTCGGGGCGCGAGATGTGCGTGACCGCGATCGATGAGGTATCCGGAGTCGATGACGGTCTCGCCATTGGCGGCCAGTCCGGCGAGCACCAGCGCTATACCCGAACGCAGATCGTGAGCGGTTACGCCGGCTCCGGTGAGCGGGGTCGCGCCGCGCACGATCGCCCGGCTGCCGTCGACCTCCACGTTGGCGCCCATCTTGTTGAGCTCGCCCGCCAGCGCGAAGCGGCCGTCGAAGATGCGCTCGTGGATGTAGCTGGTGCCGCCGGCCAGCGCGGCCACCGTCATCATCGGCGACTGGAGGTCGGTGGCGAAGCCGGGATAGGTGTCGGTGATGATGTTGATCGGCCGCAGCGGCCCGTCGCACCGCACCTGCAGCACCGCGCCCTGGCGGGCGAAGTCGACGCCCATCTGCTCCAGCTTGTAGCGCACCACCCCCAGGTCGAGGCCGGTGCCGACGAGGCTCACCTCGCCCTGCGTGATGGCCGCGGCCATGGCGAACACGCCCGCGTCGAGCCGGTCGGGCATCACCGTGTGCTCGACGGCGTGCAGCTCCTCGACGCCCTCGACGGTGATGAAGCCGGTGCCGCCGCCGCTGATCCGCGCGCCCATCTTGGTGAGCATGTCGATCACGTCGAGGACCTCGGGCTCCAGCGCCGCGTTCTCGATGACCGTGGTGCCCTTGGCCAGGGCGGCGGCCATGATGAGGTTCTCGGTGCCGGTATGGGAGGGGGTGTCGAGGTAGAGCGTGGCGCCGGTCAGCCCGGACGCCTTGACGTGGATCACCGTCTCGCCCTCGTCGACCACCGCGCCCAGGCGCTTGTAACCCAGGTAGTGGAAGTCGAGGTTGCGGCTGCCGAGGTTGCAGCCGCCGACGCCTTCCACGATCGCCTCGCCCAGCCGGTGGAGCAGGGCGGGGGTGAAGAGCACCGAGCCGCGGAACCGGCGGGCGATCTCGGCGGGCAGCACCGGGCTGGTCAGCCGGGAGGCGTCGATGACGAGCGTGCGCTCGGACTCGTGCAGCTCGACGTACGCGCCCACGGCCTCGGCCAGCTCGACGGCGCGGCGCACGTCCTCGATGATCGGTACGTTGCGCAGGACGGTGCGGCCTTCGGCCGTGAGCAGAGCCGCACCGATCATCGGCAGCACGGCGTTCTTGGCGCCCTGGATGAAAGCGGTTCCACGCAGGGGGTTGCCACCGCGCACGCGGTAACGGACCATTCGGGCGGCTCCTTGAGAGTTCAGCGTGAGGCTAGGCCCGGCCAACAGTAGCCGGTAACACCACTTGACCCGGCCGAATCATCCTGTAAAGGCAACCCCGGTGATGCGCTCATACGCTTCTCGGTATCGATCGCGGGTGCGTTCGACCACGACATCGGGCAGCCGCGGTGGTGGAGTTCCGGAATCTTTGTCCCATCCCGATTCCGGCGAAGTAAGCCAATCGCGGACATATTGCTTGTCATAGGACGGTTGCGACCGGCCCGGCTTCCACTGGTCGGCCGGCCAGAACCGCGACGAGTCGGGCGTCAGCACCTCGTCGCCCAGCGTCAGCACGCCGTCGGCGTCGTAGCCCAGCTCGATCTTGGTGTCGGCGACGATGATGCCGCGCTCGAGGGCGATCTCCGCCCCCCGCGCGTAGACCGCGAGCGTGATGCGGCGCAGCTCCGCCGCGGTCTCCTCGCCCACCTCCGCGACCACCCGCTCGTACGGGATCGGCTCGTCGTGCTGACCCGCGGGCGCCTTCGTGGACGGCGTGAAGATCGGCTCGGGCAGCCGCGACCCGTCTTCGAGGCCCGGCGGCAGCGGGATGCCCGACACCGCGCCGGTGGCGCGGTATTCGCCCAGCCCGCCACCCGTCAGGTAGCCCCTGGCCACGCACTCGATCTGCACCATCTTGAGCGGCTTCACCAGCACGCTGCGCGTGTCGGGCCCCGCGGACACCACATGGTTGGGCACCACGTCACGCAACTGGTCGAACCACCACAGCGACAGATGGGTGAGGATGGCGCCCTTGCCGGGGATCTCGGACTCCAGCACGTGGTCGAAGGCCGAGATCCGGTCGGAGGCGACCATCAGCAGCGTCCCCTCGCCGGTCTCGTAGAGGTCGCGGACCTTGCCGGAGTGGAGGTGTCTCATCCGGCGATGTCCGTCCGGTAGTGGGCGCCGCGCATGCGGATCCGCTCGACCAGCTCGTAGGCGTTGCGGCGGGCGGTCTCCTGGTCGGGGCCCGTGCCGACGACGTTGAGCACCCGGCCGCCCGCCGAGACCAGCTCGCCGTCCTTCAGCGCCGTGCCGGCGTGGATCACGTACGCGTCGTCCGTCGGCTCCAGCCCGGTGATCGCGTCGCCCTTGACCGGGGCGGCCGGATAGCCCTCGGCCGCGAGCACCACGGTCACCGCCGCGCCCGGACTGAACACCGGGTCGAGCCCCAGCTCGCCGGTCGCGCACGCCATCAGCAGCCCGCCCAGCGGCGTCTCCAGCCGGTCGAGCAGGACCTGCGTCTCCGGGTCGCCGAACCGGGCGTTGAACTCCACCACCTTCGGGCCCTTGGCGGTCAGCGCCAGCCCCACGTAGAGCACCCCCTGGTAGGGCAGCCCGCGCCGGCCCAGCTCCGCGATCGTCGGGTGCACGACCTCGCGCATCACCTGCTCGGTGAGCCCTTCGGGGAGCCACGGCAGCGGCGTGTAGGCGCCCATGCCGCCCGTGTTGGGGCCCGCGTCGCCGTCGTAGGCGCGCTTGAAGTCCTGGGCCGGCTGGAACGGCACCGCCGTGCTCCCGTCGCAGAGCGCGAAGAGCGACACCTCGGGCCCGTCGAGGAACTCCTCGATCACCACCCGCCCGCACGCCCGCCCGTGGCGCAGCGCCTCCTCCAGGTCGCCGGTGACCACGACGCCCTTGCCGGCGGCCAGGCCGTCGTCCTTGACCACGTACGGGGCGCCGAACTCGGCGCACGCCGCCGCGGCCTCGTCGGGGTTGTCGCACACCCGCGCCTCGGCCGTCGGCACCCCGGCGGCCAGCATGACCTCCTTGGCGAAGGCCTTGGAGCCCTCGATCATCGCCGCCTGCCTGGACGGGCCGAAGCAGGCGATGCCGGCCTCCCGCACGGCGTCGGCGACCCCGGCGACCAGCGGCGCCTCCGGGCCCACGACCACCAGATCCACGCCCAGCCGCTTCGCCAGCCCGGCGACCGCCTCCGGGGCGACGGGATCGACGGCGTGCAGCTCGGCGACTTGCCCGATGCCCGGGTTGCCGGGCGCGCAGTGCACCTCGGTGACCTGCGGATCCAGCCTGAGCGAACGGCAGAGGGCGTGCTCCCGCCCTCCGGAACCAATAACGAGTACGCGCACCCGCCCATTCTCGCAGCCCCGGCGCCCCGCGCCCCCCTCAGCCCCTCGGGGCTGGATTGGAAGGCTGCGGCGGGGGCAGAAGCAAGCTGCCGGGACATGCCAGAAGGGTCCCGGCTTCTTCGGCAGCTTCTACCGGATCCGGCGGCCGTCAGGCTAGTACAGTCAGGTGCGTTCCCCGCCCCGTGGTAAATTGGGGCGGCTTTATGGCTTCTCGTGTGATTGGAGGTGGTCCGGGATGAATCCTGGTGATCCCAGCAGTACGTGCTCGTTCACGTACATCTCGAATACCCCCGACCACTCCAATCCGGCAGCCTGATCGTGCCTCCACGCATTCCCGCTTTTAAGAGGTGATGTCGCATCACGCGCGTGGAGCGTGCCAGGTCGGGCGGAAAGGGACTGCCATGCGCTCGTCCACGCTTTTCCGTCGCATCAACCGTCACCCCGTTCAGCGGCACCAGCCGCGTCCGCGCCTCCAGACCGTGACCGAGGCGTGCGTGCCACCTGTCGACTCCATCGTGGAGTACGCCGCGTACATCGAGGGAGAGAAGACCCGGGCCGCGGGCATCGTCGAGTCATTGGAGCTGGTCCGCCGGCACAACAGGATCACCGAGGGCGCCAAGGCGTTCGTCTGGGTGGGCCTGCACGAGCCGGCGGCGCCGGAGGTCGAGTGGCTGGCCGAGGTCTTCGGGCTGCACCCGCTCGCCGTCGAGGACGCCGTCAAGGCGCACCAGCGCCCCAAGGTCGAGCGCTACGGCGACTCGATGTTCATGGTGCTGAAGACGATCGCGTACCTCGACAGCGCCGAGCCCGCCGGTGAGATCATCGCCACCGGCGAGATCATGATCTTCCTGGGCCCCGACTTCGTGGTCACCGTGCGCCACGGCGAGCACTGCCCGCTGACGGAGGTGCGCGAGCGCATCGAGGACGGTCCCGACCTGCTGGCCCGCGGCCCGGCCGGGGTGCTGCACGCGATCGCCGACCACGTCGTCGACCGCTACCTCCAGGTCGCCGACCTCATGCAGCTGGAGCTGGAGGACGTCGAGGCCACGGTGTTCGCCGACGTCAGCTCCCGCGACATCAACCGGATCTACCAGCTCAAGCGCGAGATGCTCGACCTGAAGCGGGCGGTCACCCCGCTGCAGGCGCCGCTGGCCGCGCTGCCGCAGCGCCGGGTGATCCCCTCCGACATGCGTGAATACTTCCGCGACGTCGGCGACCACCTGGCGCGGGTGTGCGAGCAGGTGGAGTCGTCCAACGAGCTGTGCAGCTCGATCCTGCAGGCCGCGCTGGCCCGCTCGAACGCGCTGGCCAACGAGGACATGCGCAAGATCTCGTCCTGGGTGGCCATCCTGGCGGTGCCGACGATGATCGCCGGGATCTACGGCATGAACTTCGACTTCATGCCCGAGACCCGCCAGGTGTGGGGCTATCCCGCGGTGCTGGCCGTGATGGTCACGGTGTGCGTGCTGCTGCACCGCGGCTTCCGCCGCAACGGCTGGCTCTAGTCAGACGCCGACCGGCTTGAGCGGCCCGACCGGCTCGGGCAGCTCAAGCCCGCGCTCCCGCCACAGCTCGCGCATCCGGTCGGGATAGTCGGTGACGATCCCGGAGACGCCGAGGTCGAGCATGCGGGCGCCGAGCGCGGTGTCGTTGACGGTCCAGACGGCGACGTCGAGCCCCGCCGCGGCGGCCTGGGCCATGAGCCGCTCGTCGACCATCACGTGCTCGGGCGAGAGCGTGGTGGCGCCGGCGGCGCGGGCGGCGGCGGGGACGTCGTCGCCGAGCGGGCCGTTCCAGCCGAGGGTGTCGAGCTCGACCAGCGCGAAGCGCCGGACGTCGGGCGCCAGCTCGGCCACCCGCGAGATGATCCGCCAGTCGAAGCTCAGGATCGCCGCGTTGTGCAGCCTGCCGTGCCGGTCGAGCTCGTCGAGCACCAGCTCGGCGAACTCCTCGGGGGCGGCCGACAGCGCGGGCCGCGTCGGGTCGGACTTCAGCTCGATGTGCAGCCGTACGCCCGCCGCCTGGTAGGCGTTGACCAGCCCGAGCACGGCCCCGAGCGTGGGCATGCGGGTCTCGGGCATCGCCACCTGGGTCAGCGCGAACGGGTCCTGCGGATGGCGCGGGAAGCGCACCCCCACGTCGAGGGTGCGGAGCTGCGCGAGGGTGAGCGAGTTGATCGGTTTTCCGACGTACGGGAAAGCCGGGTCGTCCGGCGTGACCGGTCGCGTGTCGGCGCTCGTGACGGCGGAGACCGTCAGGTCGTGCGTGAGCACGAGCCGGCGATCGGCGGTGAGCGCGACGTCGAGCTCCAGAGCGTGCACCCCGAGCTCCATCGTCCGGCTCATTCCGGGCAGCGTGTTCTCGGGCCAGAGGCCCCTCGCCCCCCGATGACCATGTATCTCAACGCGCACACCGGGACCCTATCTGGCGCGGGCCGTGTTCAGGCAGTGCCACGCCCGACCGGAGCTACGGCCGGCCGAATTCCCAGGTGTGGACGGCCTGGTCCTCGTCATCGGCCGGTCTGTCGTCCTCGCCGGTGGCCGTCCACAGCCCCTGGCAGCCCCGCTCGCGGGCCAGCCGGGCGAGCGCGGTGACCAGTGACCGGCCGATGCCGCGGCCGCGGAAGCGGTCGTCCACGGAGAGCTCGTACAGGAACATCTCGGTGCCCTTGCCGGGGTGCGTCATCTCCACCCCGGTCACCATCCCCGCGGGGAACCCGTCCACGTAGGCGACGAGGAGATGGCAGCCCTCGTCCGCGAACCTCTGGGGAGCCGCGTCGAAGAGGTGACCGGCCTCCTCGACGGCCTCGGACCGGGTGACGCGACGGATGTCCATGGGAGGAGGTTAAGCAGGCGTTACCCCACTGTGCACCCAGTTTTTTGGCAAAAAATACAACAATATTGCAATAAGCTGAGCAACTATGACCAAGGCTCTCGAATCCACCCGGCTCGACACCGTACGGGCCTGGGTGGACGGGTGGACGGTCTCGCGCGGCACCCCGCCGCCCGTGACCGAGCCCTGGGGGCTGCGGGTGGACACCGGCCTGCCCGGCCACGTCGCCCGCCACGTCGTCCCCGACCCGACGCCCGCCCTCATCCAGCGGCTGACGTCCGCGATCAAGGTGCCAGGCACCTGGCTGAAGCTCTGCGCCCCGGCCGAGCTGATCGCCCCCTGGCTGCCTCCGGGCTGGGCCATCGACCCGCCCGAGTATCTGATGACCGGCACGCTCACCCGCGAGCACGCGGCGGCGCCGCCCGGCTACACGCTGGCCGTGACCACCCGGGCCGGCGTCACCGTCGCCCGCCTGCTGACCGACGCGGGCGAGATAGCGGCCCGCGGCCAGCTCGCCACGGCCGGCTGGGCGGCCGTGGTGGACCGGGTCGAGACCGCCGAGAACCACCGCCGCCGCGGCCTGGGCGTCGTCGTCATGAAGACGCTCGCCGCCACCGCCGTCTCCCGGGGCGCCACCACAGGTGTCCTGGTGGCCACCCCGGAGGGCAGGAAGCTCTACGAGAGCCTCGGCTGGCGGCTCCGCTCACCCATGACGGCGGCGGTCTTCACCGGCTGACCGCTGGTCAGACCAGGGAACGGATCACCAGGGTCTGGTCGCGGCCCGGGCCCACGCCGATCGCGGAGATGGGCGCGCCGCTCATCTCCTCCAGCGCGCGCACGTACGCCTGGGCGTTCGGCGGCAGGTCCTCGAACGTCTTGGCGCCCGTGATGTCCTCCTGCCAGCCCGGCAGCTCCTCGTAGATCGGCTTGGCGTGGTGGAACTCCGTCTGCGTCATCGGGATCTCGTCGTGCCGCGTCCCGTCGACGTCGTACGCCACGCACACCGGGATCCGCTCCAGGCCGGACAGCACGTCCAGCTTGGTGAGGAAGAAGTCCGTGACGCCGTTGATCCGGGTGGCGTAGCGGGCGATCACCGCGTCGAACCAGCCACAGCGCCGGTTCCTGCCGGTCGTGACGCCGTACTCGCCGCCCGTCCGGCGCAGCCACTCGCCCATCTCGTCCTCCAGCTCCGTCGGGAACGGACCGGAGCCGACACGGGTGGTGTAGGCCTTGAGGATGCCGATCACCTTCGTGAGCCGGTTCGGCGGGATGCCCGCGCCGGCGCAGGCGCCGCCCGAGGTGGGCGAGGAGGAGGTGACGAACGGGTAGGTGCCGTGGTCGATGTCGAGGAGCGTGCCCTGACCGCCCTCCAGCAGCACGAACTTGTCCTCGTCCAGCGCCTTGCTCAGCACCAGGGAGGTATCGGCGATGTGCGGCTTGAGCCGCTCGGCGTAGCCGAGATACTCCTCGACGACCGCGTCGGCCTCGATGCCGCGCCGGTTGTAAACCTTGGTGAGCACCTGGTTCTTCTCGCCCAGCGCAACCTCGATCTTCTTGGCCAGGATGCCGGGGTCGAGCAGGTCCTGCACCCGCACCCCGACCCGGTAGATCTTGTCGCCGTAGGCCGGGCCGATGCCGCGGCCGGTCGTACCGATCTTGGCCTTGCCCAGGTAGCGCTCGGTCACCTTGTCGAGCGCCTTGTGGTGAGGCATGATCAGGTGCGCGTTGGCCGAGATGAGCAGCCGCTCGGCGGAGATGCCCCGCTTGGCCAGGCCGTCGATCTCGCCCAGCAGCACCCCTGGGTCGATCACGACACCGTTGCCGATCACCGGCACCACGTGTGGCGACAGGATGCCCGTGGGCAGCAGGTGCAGCGCGTATTTCTGGTCGCCGATGACCACGGTGTGGCCCGCGTTGTTGCCACCCTGATAACGGACGACGTAGTCGACGTCGCCACCGAGCAGGTCGGTGGCCTTGCCCTTGCCCTCATCGCCCCATTGGGCACCCACGAGAACGGCAGCCGGCATGGTGAAGTCTCCCGAACACAAAACGAAACCCCTGGCGCAAGCGCGACAGGGGCTCTTGCGTGGAGAGACTACCCGAGTGGGGCTTATCGTCCCAAGAGCTACCCCTTGGTCAGCGCGTCATAGCCGCTCTCGCTGCTGTCCTTGAGGAACTGCAGGCACCGTTCGGCCTCGTCCTTCTCGCCGATCGCCTGGGCGGCCCGGCTCAGCGCGTACAGGCAGCGCAGGAACCCGCGGTTGGGCTCGTGCTCCCATGGGATCGGCCCATGCCCCTTCCACCCGCTGCGGCGCAGATGATCGAGCCCGCGGTGGTAGCCGGTGCGGGCGAAGGCGTAGGAGGTGACGGCGTGGCCCTGGGCGAAGTACTCCTCCGCGAGCGCCGCCCAGGCCGCCGGGTAGGCGGGGAAACGGGCGGCCACGTCGGAGGCCTTGACGCCGGAATCGAGGGCCTCCCTGGCCTCGGGCGTGTCCGGCAGCTGCGTCGGGGGCGGCCCGGCGAGAAGGTTATCCATAGGACAAGTCATACCCGCCGGGCCGTCTTCGTGGCTAGGAGAGCTTCGTCCCACTGCTCTTGAGGTGCTCGCACGCCTCGGTGACGCGGGCGGCCATGCCCGTCTCGGCCGACTTGCCCCACGAACGCGGGTCGTACGTCTTCTTCTGGCCGACGTCGCCGTCGACCTTCAGCACGCCGTCGTAGTTGCGGAACATGTGGTCGGCCACCGGCCGGGTGAAGGCGTACTGGGTGTCGGTGTCGACGTTCATCTTGACGACCCCGTACGAGATCGCCTCGTGGATCTCCTCCAGCGCCGAGCCGGAGCCGCCGTGGAAGACCAGGTCGAACGGCTTCTCCTTGCCGAACTTGCCGCCCACCGCCTCCTGGATCTCCTTCAGCACGCTCGGCCGCAGCTTGACGTGGCCCGGCTTGTAGACCCCGTGGACGTTGCCGAACGTGGCGGCGAGCATGTAGCGGCCCTGCTCGCCCAGGCCGACGGCCTCCGCCGTGGCCAGCGCGTCACCGGTCGTGGTGTAGAGCTTCTCGTTCATCTCGCCGACGACGCCGTCCTCCTCGCCGCCGACGACGCCGATCTCCATCTCCATGATGATCCGGGCGCGGGCGCACTTGTCGAGGAGCTCCTTGGCGATCTCCAGGTTCTCCTCCAGCGGCACGGCCGAGCCGTCCCACATGTGGGACTGGAACAGCGGGTCGAGACCCTTCGACACCCGCTCCAGCGAGATGTCGACGAGCGGGCGCATGAAACCGTCGAGCTTGTTCTTGGGGCAGTGGTCGGTGTGCAGCGCCACCGTGACGGGATACTTCGCGGCCACCACCCGGGCGTACTCGGCGAGCGCCGTCGCACCGGTCACCATGTCCTTGACCGTCGGACCGGACAGGTATTCGGCGCCGCCCGTGGACACCTGGATGATGCCGTCGCTCTCCGCTTCGGCGAAGCCGCGAAGAGCGGCGTTCAGCGTCTGGGAAGAGGTCACGTTGATCGCCGGATAGGCGAACCCGCCTGCCTTCGCTCGATCGAGCATCTCCGCATAGACCTCAGGAGTCGCGATGGGCATGAGTCATCTCCCTAGAAGTAACGGCTTCGCGCTGTTCAGCATAATCCGGCATGGAACCCCGCGGGCGTTCACGTCCGGGAGGAAACGGCAGCTTGGGAGGGCGGCTGCGCCGCCGCCTGCAGGCCAAGCAGACCACATCGGCTAAGCGGTTGCTGAAGCGGCTGAACCGTCGAAGCCATGGACGGTGAGGAGCCGCAAGCTCGGTCGTTCACGGCCGAGAAGCTGACCGTCCCGGTCTCGGTGTCGGCCGTCGGCATTCGAAACACATCGGGAAAGCCGTCTTACCATTGGATAGTCTCGGCGCGTGGGACGCCACAGGTCAGATCCGATGGGCCTCGCCCGACTGGCGCTCGCCGTCCTGGCGGCAGCGGCCCTCGTGGTGCTGCTGGTCATCGGCGGGCGGGCGTTGTTCGACTCGCTCGACACAGAGGACGCCGCGCCCGAGCGGACGTCCGCCACGCCCACGGTCACCGCTCCGGTGCCGACCGTGCGCATCGAGTGCGTGGCCGCCACCTGCCCGCTCGTCACCGTACGGGTCCCCGGCGGCGACGTGCTGCAGCACCGAGAGATGACCGAGGGCGAGGAGGTCAGCTACTTCGAGCCCGAGCTGGACGTGGTGATCTCCGACGCCGGCACCGTCCGCGTCACCGAGAACGGCACCCTCCGGCCGCGGGGCGAGCAGGGGGAGCGGGAGGCGTTCACAGTCGGAGGTCCGCCAGAGTGAAGGCGGAACGGTAGTCGAGGCCCTCCTCGGCCATCCTGGCCGCGGCGCCCCGGTCGACGATCGTGGCCACCGCGACCACCTCGGCGCCCTCCTCGCGCAGCGCCTCCACCGCCGTCAGCGGGGACGAGCCGGTCGTCGAGGTGTCCTCGACCACGAGGACCCGGCGGCCCTTCACCTCGGGGCCCTCGATCCGGCGCTGCATCCCGTGGGCCTTCTGCGCCTTGCGCACCACGAACGCGTCCAGCGAACGCCCGCGCGCCGCCGCGGCGTGCAGCATGGCCGTCGCCACCGGGTCGGCGCCCAGCGTGAGCCCGCCCACCGCGTCGTAGTCGAGGTCGGCCGTCAGGTCGAGGAGCACGCCGCCGACCAGCGGGGCCGCCGCGGCGTCGAGCGTGATGCGGCGCAGGTCGAGGTAGAAGTCGGCCTCCTGCCCTGAGGAGAGCACCACCCGGCCGTGCACGACGGCCTTCTTCTCGATCTCGGCCAGCAGTCTGTCACGGTCGCTCATGGGTTCAGCTTAGAGCCGGTCCTCGACGGCAAAGAGACGCGCTCGGTTTAGCCATGGGCGTGAGTGCGGAATGACTGAACGGGCAACGGTTCGTAACCGCGAGGTCACCATGAGTGTGGAAACACCGCAGAGCGACGCATACCTGCTGCATGCCGTCAGAGGGGGTGATGCCACCGCGTACGGGCAGCTCTACGAGCGTCACGTGGCCGCCGCACGCGCCCTGGCCGGGCAGCTCGTGTACGGCGAGGCGGAGATCGAGGACGTCGTCGCCGAGTCGTTCACCAGGGTGCTCGACCACGTGGGCCGTGGCGGCGGGCCGGCGTCGGCCTTCCGCACCTACCTGCTGATCGTGGTCCGGCGCACCGTCCACGACCGCACCCGCGTGACGGGCGAGATCGAGCTGTCCGACACCGCCATGCCCGCCGACCCGGCGTCGGCCCGCCTGGAGGGGTCGCTGATCGCCCAGGCCTACCTGTCGCTGACGGAGCGGTGGCGGGCGGTGCTGTGGCACACCGAGGTGGAGAACGCCCGGTCCGCCGACGTGGCGCCGCTGCTCGGGCTGTCGGCCAACGGGGTCTCGGCGCTGGCCTACCGGGCTCGTGAGGGGCTGCGGCAGGCGTACCTGCAGCTCTACCTGACGGGGTCGCCGCCGCCCGAGTGCAAGGCGGTGATCGGCAAGCTGGGCGCGTACGTGCGCGGCGGGCTGACCCGGCGCGACTCGCGGTCGGTCGACGAGCACGTGCGCGACTGCCCCAACTGTCACACCGTCCTGCGGGAGCTCACCGACGTCAACCGGGGGCTGCGCACGGTCATCGGGCCCCTGGTGCTGGGCGACGTGGCCGCCGGCTATCTGGAGGCTCTGTCCCGGCCCGCCCCCGCTCCCCGGCGGACGCTGGGCCGGATGCGGCGGACGCACGTCGCGGTGGCGGGCGGGGCGGCCACGGTGATGGCGGTGGCGGCGGCCTTCGCCGTGGTGTCGGGCCAGGACGTGGGAGCCCGCCCCGGCACCCACCCCCGCTCCGCCGCCGACCAGTACGACCACGTCGGCCCGTACGGCGAGAACCTCTCCCATACGGGTGCGGGCGGTACGGGCGGTTCGGGTTCGGACGGCTCCACTGGGGGTGGCTCGGGCTCAGACGGCTCCGGCGGCGACAGGTCAGGCGCGGACGGCCCAGGCTCGGATGGCTCGGGTGAAGACGGATCCGGCCCAGGCGGCTCCGACGCGAACGGCTCTGGTGCGCAAGCGCGGTCCTCCAGCGGTACGGGTTCCCAAGGCTCGAAGTCCGCCGGCCCGTCGGACGCGGCCCCCCAGGACACGAGCACGCAAGGCTCGGGGACCCCAGCCGCCGCCTCGCCGTCGGACTCCAAGGCCTCGGGCTTGCACGGCGAGGCAGGCACCGCTGACCGGCCGTCAGCGATGGGCCCGCACGGCCCGTCCCGCGCAGGCGTCCCCTCGGGCCGCCCACCCGCCCTCGTCCCACACCACGACCCCGACGGGAACCACACAGGCTCCCCGCCCGACCATGCCAGCGGGGACCGCACCGGTGCCTCCCCCGGCGAGGCGAGCCGCGACCGTACGGGCCCGCCTGACCGAGAGCACGCGGGTTCCTCGTCCAGCGGGGCCAGCGCCGACCGCGACGGTTCCGCACCCGGCCGACCTGCTCGGGAGCGTGCCGGTTCCTCGTCCGGCAAGCCTGACCGGGATCGCGGTGATTCCTCGTCCGACCGGAGAAGGGAGCGCGGTGGTTTCTCACCCGGTGGGCCTGATCGAGGGCGTGCCGGTTCCTCGTCCGGTGACCCGGGAGAGGACCGCGTTGGTTCCTCGTCACGCATGCCTGACCGGGATCGCGGTGGTTCCTCGTCCCGTGACCCGAGAAGGGATCGCGCCGGGTCCTCGTCACGCACGCCTGATCGGGAGCGTGCCGGCTCCTCGCCTGGTGAGGCCAGAAGGGATCGCGGTGGTTCCTCGTCCGGTCGGGATCGCGATGGCTCCTCGTCCGGTGAGCCGAGGAGGGACCGCGCCCGGTCCTCCTCGGACGAGGCTGGAGGGGAACGCGCCAGCCGTCCGGAGCGCGAGCGGGTGGGGGCGTCCAGTGAGCGCAGGACGGCCCGCCTGCGCGCCTCCGTAGCGGCGATGGGCTCCCTGGTACGGGGCGAGGACGGCATCGTGGCCATGCGCGTCCGCAACATCGGCAATGCGCCGACCCGGGACATCTACGCCGCCATCGAGCTGCCTCCGGGCGTCACCCTCGTCCCCCAGACGAGCCCGATCGCGGAAACCCCATGGACCGTCCCGGGAAAGCCCGGCGCGGTCCAGTGGGTGGCGGCGGAAAGGCATGCCGCCTCCCGGCTCCCTCAGAGCGCGACAGACACGGCCACCGAAGGATGGGACACCTCCGAGGTATCGCCCCGTGATGACGGCACGCTCACCCCAGGAAACGCCATCCCTATGCATACGCGCGGGGTAGCCGCCGACCTGGGCGCAGTGGGCTGGGGTGTTCTCCTCCCCGCCGCACTGCACGAACTTCCACCGGAGACGGCCGGTTCTCCGGCGGGTGGATCCGTGAGGGCGCAGGAGGGCACGGCCGAGGCGGGTGGGGGCGTGGACGTAAGCGCAGGTAGAGGCGGGACTGTTCTCCCACTCGCCGTAATGCGCGGGCGTTCAGCAAGTTCTCTGGCGGATGGATATGCGAGCCAGGTGCAGGAAAGCTCTGCCGTGAACCGTGAGGTCACCAACCTAGGCGGAGGTGTTCTTCTACCTGCTGCCATGAGCTGGCACGAAGGTGAGGCAGCGAGCGGACTCGTGCGTGCGCAGGAGGGCGCCGCGGATCGTGCGGGCACCGACGTGGGCGGAGGCGTCCTACCACCCGCTGCCCCGCGCGAGCCTTCACAGGAGAGGGCCGGTTCGCTGGGACGGCTGTGGGGGAGTGCCACCGGGGCTGGGGACCAGGCGGCGGTTCAGTGGGG